>NZ_JAHXRW010000009.1 GCF_019429625.1 Celeribacter sp. PS-C1 | reverse complement strand
CCGGCGCCAACACCGACGTCAAAGTCAGCCTCTCCTCCGCTCCGCGCTCCAACATCGAGTTCGTGCTCGTCGGCGCAAACGGTGCTGACCTGGCCGAAACCAACGTGAACAACATCCAATAAAGCGTTTCCCGCGCCCTGACACAGGGTGAGCGGGAAACATGACCGCACGTCTTTGACTGTGCCAGTCTCTCAAAACCTAGTCCCCCTCCGATTTTGAGAAACGCTTTAACGGGTGGTCCAGTTCGCTTTGGTTTGTTCAGGGCGAACGGGAGAAATGCCGCTGGAGGTCACTCCTGCGGCATTTTTTCTATCCAGAATACGAGCAAAAATCAGTCGCCGAGCTTGGCATGGACCTCTGCCAAATCGACCTCACCCAAGGGCATCTTATTACCTGGATTTTCAAAGTCATATTTGAACAGCTGGAAATCGCGCTTGTAGATTTCCCACATCAGATGCATCGACAAATCGTCAAAGTAATCCTCGACCGGATGCAGGCGTTTCGGCCCGTGACCTTCGGATTCGTTGAAGCGCGGGATTTGCGTCAGATCGACGGCATGCGGCGTCTCGATATGGTCGAGCACATCCTGCATGCCTTCGTTGAATTTCTCGGTGAAGAAAATCTTGTCATAAGTCCCGCCGTTCACGATGAAGGTCGAGACATGGCCGGACATGGCAGACCAGTGAATGTCCGGCTCCATCGGGCGCCGCCAACGGATGGTGTCGCGCACAAACAGCAGGAACCGCCGGAAGCTCGCGATCTGATCGAAGTCGTCCTTGCCGTCCGGGCCGCCAACCTCGATGCCGTATTTCTGAATGAGCTGCGGCACAAGATTGCCGCGATAGCGTTTGCCGTTGCGCTGAATGCCGCAAATCTTGTCGAAAAAGCTCGACAAGACGCGGGTGTATGGGTTGCGCACACAGGTGAAGGCGTAGCTTTTGTGGGCCTGCACATTGGCGTCGATCAGAGGTTGGCTTTCCTCTTGCGCCCATTTGTGCATGCGATCCTTGCTGTCGTGAATGTCGCCGTCGAAGAATTCGCCATGATCGGAATAGAACATAATCTGCCCGATGGTCGAGCAAGCACACTTAGGGACGACACGATAGACCACACTTTCGCTCTCGGTCATCCAAGTTCCGGGAAAGCCCATATTTACAACAACTCCTATTTGTCACGCAGAGCATGACCCTTTTCGCTTTAAAAGCAAATAAGCCTTGATTATTCAATGGTTGGTTACGCTTGCATGCGAACAATACGCTAGAAATGAGGTTACGGTTTCCAATATGGCACGAATTGCTTTCATCTTGCTGTGCCATAAAGACCCAGAGGCCATCATCGATCAGGCGCGTCGGCTGACGCGGGCCGGGGATTATATCTCGATCCATTTCGATGCGCGCGGCGGTAAAGAGATGTTCGAGACCATCAAGAAAGGCCTCGACCACAACCCCAACGTGACCTTCGCGACCAAGCGGATCAAATGCGGTTGGGGCGCATGGAGCCTTGTCGAGGCCACGCTCTACGCCATCGAGGCGGCCGAGCGCGATTTCCCACGCGCCACGCATTTCTACATGCTTTCCGGCGACTGTATGTCGATCAAGACCGCCGAATATATGCATGACTACCTCGACCGTGAGGACATCGACTTCATCGAAAGTTTCGACTTTTTCGAAAGCGACTGGATCAAGACCGGGCTCAAGGAAGAGCGGCTGATCTATCGCCACTGGTTCAACGAACGCACACACAAATGGCTGTTCTACCAGAGCCTGAACATCCAACGCCGGTTGGGGCTGCGCCGCGACATTCCTGACGATTTACAGATCATGATCGGGTCACAATGGTGGTGCCTGCGGCGTCGGACCATCGAATGGATTCTCGACTTTACCCGCCAACGCAAAGACGTGATGCGATTTTTCCGTACCACCTGGATTCCCGACGAGACGTTTTTCCAGACACTTGTGCGCCATGTGGTGCCGGAAAACGAAATTCGCACCCGCACCCAGACGTTTTTGATGTTCACCGATTACGGCATGCCGGTGGTGTTCTACAACGACCACTACGATCTGTTGATGTCACAGGACTATTTGTTCGCCCGGAAAATTTCCCCCGATGCCAAGGAACTGAAGAAACGCCTTGGCGATCTTTTTGCCGCCACTGGTGTCAATTTTCAGATCTCGAACGAGGGGCGGTCTCTGTTTCAGTTCCTCACAGGACGGGGACGCAACGGACGGCGATTTGCCCAGAGGTTCTGGGAGACCGAAAGTTCGCTTGGCCGCGACCGCGAGCTTTTGATGATCGTTTGCAAAAAATGGCACGTCGCCAAGCGCTTGGTCGCGGAGATCAAGAACCACACGGATATTCCCTGTCTCGAGTACCTCTTCAACGAGGAACACACCTACCTGCCCGATCTGGGCGGGATCGAAAAAAGCCTTGAGAAACGCACGCGGCACCGGCGCGCCTGGGTGCGGATGCTGTTCGACTATTTCGACACGGATCGGATGATCGTCTGCCTCGATCCGGAGGGGATCGATCTGATCCGCGATTTCTACGCCGACCGCTCCGGCACACGGCTTTTGGAGATCGAGTGCGAGTTCACCGACGACTATCTCGTTGGCCACGCCAAACGCACGGGGCTTGCGGGCGATCACACGCCGGACGACGCTCTGGCGCGACTTTTGCCGACGATCCGCTCGGATATGACGCATGAAAGCGATCAAATCCGGGACGCGAACTTTGAAAACTACGCCCGGATATCCCAATCCAACACGCCAGCGGAAAACGCAGCCCCCCTTGCGCGCTTCCTCGGCATCCCCGAAGATGAGGCGCGCGAGATCGTCTCGATGCATTACCTGTTTTCCGACTAAGCGAGCCCCTCATGCCCTACGCCTATGATGACCAGAACATCTTTGCCAAAATCCTGCGCGGGGAGATCCCCTCGACTCCGGTGTTCGAAAGCGAGCACACGCTGGCCTTCCCTGACATCACGCCGCAGAAAAAGGCGCACATTCTGGTGATCCCGAAAGGACCCTATCGCTGCTACGACCATTTCGTGCAAGCGGCCTCTGACGCGGAACAGCTCGACTTTTTCCGCTCTGTCGCAAAGGTGGCCGAGCAGATCGGCGTGGCCGAGTCTGCGGGCGGTCAGGGCTTTCGCCTCGTAACAAACTCCGGCGAACACTCGCATCAGGAAGTGCCGCATTTCCACGTGCATCTCTTGGGGGGCGAACCCGTGGGGCCGCTGACCTGCAAATAAGGCCGAGCCCTTAAATGACAAAACCCCGCCTGAGGCGGGGTTTTTTATTGAGTATTTTGACCAAGAAGAAGACAGGCTTTATTTGCCGGAGGTCAGCTCGACAAAGACGTCTTCGAGATCCGGCTCCATCGTGCGCACATCACCGATGGTGATCCCTGCCGCTTTCACGGCATCGAGAATCGCCCCGACCGAGGCCTGACCGCGCGAGAAATCGAACACGAAAGCCCCGTCGCGGCGGCGCTCCATCTTGACGCCCTCGGGCAGCGCAAAACTGTCGGGTGCTGCGCCGTCCGGTTCGATCACGAGTGTCTTCGCATCCATAAGCCCCAAAAGGTTCTTTGTCGTATCCTGCTTAATCAACTCGCCATGGTTGATGATTGCGATCTCGTCACACATTTCCTGCGCCTCTTCGAGGTAGTGTGTAGTGAGAATGATCGTCATGCCGCGCTCTTCGTTGAGTTTGCGCACATTGGTCCAAAGCATCTGCCGCAGTTCAATGTCGACGCCGGCGGTGGGTTCATCTAGCACGAGAATCTGAGGGTTGTGCACCAGCGCCTTGCCGAGCAAAAGACGCCGCCGCATGCCGCCCGAGAGCGTGCGCGCATAAGCATCAGCTTTGTCAGAAAGCCCAATGAGTTCAAGAATTTCATCCGTACGGCGATCCCGTTTCGGCACACCGTAGAGACCGGCCTGCACCTCCAGCGCACCACGCGGCGTGAAGAAGGGATCGAGGTTCAACTCCTGCGGCATCACACCGATCGCGGCGCGCGACTGGCGCGGGTTAACGTCCTGATCAAAACCCCAGATATTCACCTTGCCGGAGGTTTTTATCACCAGCCCGGCGAGAATGTTGATCATCGTCGATTTACCGGCACCATTCGGCCCCAAAAGGCCAAAGATCGACCCGGTGGGGATCTTCAGATCGACGCCTTTCAAGGCCTCTTTCGCAGGCTGTCCTGCCCCGCCGCCATAGGTCTTGCGCAGGGCTTCAATCTCGAGTGCGTAGCTCATGTTGCTCATGGGTCTCGCTCCTTGTGTTCCTTTTGCCTGCGCCGCAGATCGAGGCACGGTTGCCCCTTGTCCGTGCCGCCCGGATCGCTATCATGCAGCCCTGACTTAGGCGGTCTACGAGACTGCGGCAACCGCGTCCACCGCCAAGCCCCTTGCACAGACCCGCACAGGCCCCTGGGGATGGCGGGCGACAAAGCCGATGCGATAGCGAAAAGGACAGGACGATGACGATTCAAGCGCCGGAAACCGAAGTGGTCTCTACATGGAAAGTGGCCTGTGATGGCGGCGAAGGTGCACTTGGACATCCGCGCGTCTGGTTGGTGATCCCGCATGATACCGGCTATGTCGAATGCGGCTATTGCGACAAGAAATTCATCCACGAAAGCGCAAAGCTGAAAGACGCATAAACCTTTCGGCAAGTCTCTGAAACAACGCGGAAATGCCCTCGGCGTTTTCCCTTTGTTAAATTCCAGCGCCTAACCTCTCAGGCATTTAGTTTTTGAGAGGTTGGGACAATGCTCACGATCCAACAAATTACTTTGGTTCGAAATAATTTTCGGCGCCTTGCCCCTGTGCGGGTCGATGCTTTGCAAGAAGTCTACAAACGCTTCGCGGAGACCGCGCCCGAGTTTGACGGGCAATATCATACCTCCCTGACCGCGCGCGGACGAACTCTGGAAAGCATCATCGAGCTGTCGCTTTTGTCGCTTGATCACCCCGGTGCCTTGTTTGCCACGCTGCACAATCTGGGTCGGGAATATGCCAATTATGGCAGTTGGCAAGACAGTCACGATCTCATCATTGACCTGATCATCGATGTCTTCGCCGAACATACTGGCGAGGCTTGGTCGCTCGATCATGCCAGTGCGTGGCGCACAGTCTTGCAATTCATCGTCAAAGGCATGTTGGAAGGTGCGAAATCGCGCGCTGTCGCATAACCAAAGACGGCCGCTCCAATAAACCGCTCCCTTAGGCGATACCTGCTTGCAGGGGGCGCGCCTTTCCGTGCTATCAAGACGCAACTTTTGAGCACGGGTTAAGAGCAGAGGGAAAGACGCGTCATGACATTCGGCAAGGGCAGCCACCTTCACCTCATCGACGGATCGGCGTTTATCTTTCGCGCCTATCATGCGCTTCCGCCGCTGACGCGCAAATCCGACGGCCTGCCGGTGGGCGCGGTCAGCGGATTTTGCAATATGCTCTACCGCTATATTGAGGCCAACACCGGCGCCGATGCGCCCACGCACGCGGCAGTGATTTTCGACGCTTCGGGCAAGACCTTTCGCAACGATCTCTATCCGGCCTACAAGGCCAACCGCCCGCCCGCGCCCGAAGATCTGGTGCCGCAATTCCCGCTCACCCGCGAAGCCACCCGCGCCTTCAACGTCGCCTGTATCGAGATCACTGGATTTGAGGCCGACGACATCATCGGCACGCTCTCCCATCAGGCGCGTGACGCGGGCGGACGCGTGACCATCATTTCCTCGGACAAGGACCTGATGCAGCTGGTCGGCGGCGGCGTCGAAATGCTCGACCCGATGAAGAACAAACGCATCGATCGCGAAGGCGTCGAAGAGAAATTCGGCGTGGGCCCCGAGCGCG
This sequence comes from Celeribacter sp. PS-C1, assembly GCF_019429625.1. Lineage (GTDB taxonomy): Bacteria > Pseudomonadota > Alphaproteobacteria > Rhodobacterales > Rhodobacteraceae > Celeribacter. The sequence continues at coordinate 173,293 of NZ_JAHXRW010000009.1, read as the reverse complement.
TCGTCGATGTGCAGGCACTCGCGGGCGACTCGGTCGACAACGTCCCCGGCGCGCCCGGCATCGGGATCAAGACCGCCGCCCTTCTGATCAACGAATTCGGCGATCTTGAAAGCTTGCTTGCCCGCACCGACGAGATCAAACAACCGAAACGCCGCCAGACTCTGGTCGACAATGCAGAGCTGATCCGCATTTCGCGCGATCTGGTCAAACTCGACTGCGACATGGAATTGGATTTCAGCCTCGAGAGCCTCGAGGTGCAGGAACCGGACACCGAAAAGCTCCTGTCTTTCCTGTCCGAGATGGAATTCCGCACCATCGTCAAACGTGTCTCCGAACGCTTCGGCGTTGACGCCCCTGCGATCCCCGAGGCCCCTGGCCCCGCCGCTGCGGACATGCCCGATGCGCCTGCCGCACCAGAGGCCAAGCCGTTTGACACCTCGTCCTACGAGAAAGTCTCCACAATGGGCGCGCTGGAGCGTTGGATCGACGCGATCTACGCCCGCGGCTACGTTGCCGTCGACACGGAAACCACCGGCCTCGACGAGATGCAGGCCGATCTGGTCGGTGTGTCTTTGTGTGTTGAACCGGGCGAGGCCTGTTACATCCCGGTTGGCCATACGTTGGGTGAGGACGATCTCTTCGGCGGCTCCAATCTGGTCGACGGACAGCTGTCGAAAAACATGGTTCTGGATGCGTTGAAACCGATGCTTGAGGACGACAGCATCCTCAAAATCGGCCAGAACATGAAATATGACGCCAAGATTTTTGCCCGTCACGGTGTGCGCGTTGCGCCCTATGACGACACGATGCTCCTGTCCTATGCCTTGAACGCCGGCATCCACAATCACGGTATGGATGCGCTGTCCGAGCGCTATCTGAACCACACGCCGATCCCGACGAAGGACCTGTTGGGCACAGGCAAATCCGCGATAACCTTTGACAAGGTGGAGATCGGCAAAGCGGTCGAATATGCCGCCGAGGACGCCGACATTACGCTGCGACTGTGGCAGGTTTTGAAACCGCGTCTGCACGCTGAGCGCGTCACCACCGTCTATGAGACGCTGGAGCGCCCGCTCTCGCCGGTTTTGGCACAGATGGAAATGGCGGGTATTCTCGTCGATCGCGATGTGCTCTCGCGCATGTCCAACGCCTTCGCTCAGAAAATGGCTGGGCTTGAGGCCGAGATTCACGAACTGGCGGGCGAGACATTCAACGTCGGCAGCCCCGCGCAGCTTGGCGAGATTCTCTTTGAGAAAATGGGCCTTGAGGGCGGCAAAAAGGGCAAGACCGGCAAATATTCCACCCCCGCCGATGTGCTCGAAGACCTTGCCACCGAGCATGACCTGCCCGCCCGCGTTTTGGACTGGCGGCAGCTCTCGAAACTCAAATCGACCTACACCGACGCGCTTCAGACCTTTATCCATCCCGAGACCGGCCGCGTGCATACCTCTTACGTGCAGACGGGCGCCGTCACCGGGCGTCTAGCCTCCTCTGACCCGAACCTGCAGAACATTCCCGTGCGCTCTGATGAGGGCCGCCGTATTCGCGAGGCCTTTATCGCAGCCCCCGGCAAGAAACTGATCTCGCTCGACTATTCCCAGATCGAGCTGCGAATCCTCGCCCATGTCGCCGGCATCGACAGCCTGAAACAGGCCTTCCGCGACGGGTTGGACATTCACGCCATGACGGCTTCCGAGATGTTTAACGTCCCGATCGAAGGCATGGACCCGATGGTGCGCCGACAGGCCAAAGCGATCAACTTCGGCGTGATCTACGGCATCTCCGGGTTCGGCCTCGCCCGCAACCTGCGCATTCCGCGCAAAGAGGCGCAGGGCTTTATCGACCGCTATTTCGAACGCTTCCCCGGCATCCGCGCCTATATGGACGACACGGTGGAGTTCGCCAAAGCGCATAAATACGTCAAAACCCTCTTTGGCCGCAAAATCCACACGCCGGAGATCGCCGCCAAAGGCCCGCAGGCAGGCTTCGCCAAGCGTCAGGCTATCAACGCCCCGATCCAAGGCTCCGCCGCCGACATCATCCGCCGCGCCATGGTCCGCATGCCGGATGCAATCAAAGACCTCCCCGCCACAATGCTGTTGCAGGTCCACGACGAATTGATCTTTGAGGTTGATGAAGACGCCTGCGATCAAGTGATCGAAGTGGTCAAGGATGTGATGGAAAACGCCTCCGATCCGGCCGTGAAACTCGATGTGCCCATCGAAGTGGACGCGGGCATCGGTGACAACTGGGCCGAAGCACACTGAGCCTGTCTTCATTGCAGCTCATATACTCAAAAACGGCGCGAGTTTCCTCGCGCCGTTTTCACATTCAAAGCATCAGAAAAGTCTTAAATCAGGCCTTCCTTCTGAAACAACTGCTTGAGATCCGCCTCTGGGCGCGGCCCGATGTGGGAGATAACTTCGGCGGCGGCGACACAGCCCATCTTTCCACAGGTCGCAAGGCTCTGCCCCGTCGCGTAGCCATAGAGGAAGCCCGCCGCGAATTGATCGCCCGCGCCGGTGGTGTCCACAGGCTGGATGCGCTTGACCGGCACCACGGCGTCTTGATCGCCCTGCACCAAAACCACGTCAGAGCCGGAGCGCGTACAGACCACGAGACCCGATTCCATAGCCGCCGTTTCCAGCGCCGTTGACAGATCTGTCTGGTAGAGGCTTTCCCATTCGTGTTCGTTGCCGATGACGAAATCCAGCTCTTTCACAAATGTCCGGAAATCGTCGCGATGACGGTCGACGCAGAACGGATCGGACAGGGAAATCCCGACCTTACCACCCGCCGCCTTGGTCAGTTTTGCGGCTTGGTCAAAGGCATGTTTGCCTTTCGGTTTGTCGTAGAGATAGCCTTCGAGGAACATGATCTCCGCATCGCCCGCGACCGCCTCCGACACATCCTCTTCGGAAATTTCCGACGAAATCCCGAGGTAGGTGTTCATCGACCGCTCACCATCCGGAGAGACGAAAATCATCGAGCGCGAGGTCGGAAGTTCCCCGCCCGGCACCGGCGCGTTGACGAAAGCGGTGCCATCGGCCTCCATCTCGGCGGCGTAAAACCGGCCCAGAGCGTCGTCATGCACGCGACCGATAAAGCCGGTTTTGAGGCCCAAAGTGCCGAGCCCGGCCAGAGTGTTTGCAACGGAACCGCCCGGCGTCTGCACCCGATTGGACATCGCGCCATAAAGCAATTCGCCCCGCTCGCGTTCGACAAGCTGCATGATGCCTTTCTCGATGCCCATGAGTTCAAGGAAACTGTCATCGGCCTGGGTGATCACATCGACGATGGCGTTGCCGATGCCGACAACCTGATAGGTTTTAGTCAAGGTTCTTCTCCTCGAACATGCACAGATCGCGGATCAGACACGCGCTGCATTTCGGTTTGCGCGCGACACAGGTGTAGCGTCCGTGCAGGATCATCCAGTGATGCGCATGTTGTTGAAATTCGGCGGGAATGTGGTCTTCAATGGCGCGTTCGACCGCCACCACATCCTTGCCCACGGCAACGCCGGAGCGGTTGCCGAAACGGAAAATATGTGTGTCCACCGCCTGCGTCGGCACATGCCACCACATGTTCAAAACGACATTGGCGGTCTTGCGCCCGACGCCCGGAAGGCTCTCCAAGGCGGCCCGCGACGAGGGCACGATGCCGTCATAGTCATCGACCAGAATCTGGCTCAACTTGATGACATTCTTCGCCTTATTACGGTAAAGCCCGATGGTCTTGATGTGCTCGATCAGGCCCTCTTCGCCCAGGTCGAGCATCTTTTGAGGCGTATCCGCGATTTTGAACAGCTCTGCGGTCGCCTTGTTCACGCCCTTGTCGGTCGCCTGCGCAGACAGTGCAACAGCCACGACCAGAGTATAGGCATTCACATGGTCCAACTCGCCCTTGGGCTCGGGCTCGGCGGCCTGAAAGCGCGTGAAAATCTCATGGATCGTATGGTAATCAAGCTGTTTGGTCATAGGGTTCTAATGCCTTGTCATGGACATCGGGGCAAGCCGTTCCTGACATGCGTCAAGTTTTCATAAAACTCTCCAAGAATAAGATGAAAATCCGCATCATTTTTCATAGAAAAGCCCGTCCGATTTAAGTCTCGCTTTAACCCTTGGCTGTATTCTCAAGGCTGAGATCTTTCAGCGGGACAAGAGAATGGACCCCTTTGCGACTTACGGCAAGACCGCGGGCGCGGCGCTCATGAATCAAGACGTCAGTGATCATAAGCACGCCGCATCCAGCTACGGCTTATCGGGCTTCGGCCCCGGCGTAATGATTGAAACCAGCGAGGGCCCGCAACCCGTCGAATGGCTACGGCCCGGGGATCTGCTGTTGACACACGATGACGGCTATCAGCCACTGATTTGGGTCGGTCGCAGTGCCGTGACGGATGCCTCCTTCCAGCCCCCCTTGCGCATCCATGCAGGTGCCTTTCGGAAACGCACACCTGAGCGCGACTTGATCCTCGCCCCCGGTCACCATCTCCTCTTGCGCTCTTCACAGGTCGAATTGCATTTCGCGGAAAACGAAGTGCTGGTGCCCTCCCGCGATCTCGCGACAGACACAGAAATCGACTACACGCCGCCTGTTCCGGAGTACGCCTATTGCCATCTATTGTTGACAGACCATCAGCTGCTCCTGACCGAAGGCGTCTGGACCGAAAGCCTGTTTCCCGACGAGGCAACTCTCTCCGCTCTGGGACCAAGCCCGGCTGCAGAGATCACCGCCAAGCTTGGTCCTGCTTTGATCCGCGCGAGGCGGGCACGTGTGACGCTTGCGCCCGGCGAGGCCGTGGTCTTGCAACCGCGCTCTGCCATCGCCGCGCGCCGCATGGCCGCGTAATCCGCAAGTTTCGGGTCGGCAATATCTTTGGGACAAGATAGTCTTTCCCTAACTGATAGTCCGTCCGATCCTTGCCCGGAGCCCGCCCGATGTCTGCGCAATCTCAAAATCTCGAAACCGCCCCTACGGCAGAACCGTTGGAAGATCGTTACCATTTCAAAGTTGTCCGCCGGGCCATCGACATCTTGGACCAAGCGGACCAATCGCTGTCCCTTGACGCACTGGCCGCCGAGCTGGGCATGTCGCCCTATCATCTGCAAAAGCTCTTTAGCCAATGGGCCGGCGTGTCTCCGAAACGGTTCCAGCAATATCTGACACTGGGCCACGCCAAAACTCTGATCGCCCAAAACCACAGTCTTTTGGACACAACCGGAGCTACAGGCATGTCAAGCACGGGGCGGCTGCATGATCTCTTCGTCCGCTGGGAGGCGATGAGCCCCGGCGAATATGCCCGCAAAGGCGAGGGTCTCACCATCTCATACGGCTGGTTCGACACGCCGTTTGGCCGCAGCCTCGCCATGGCTACACCGCGCGGACTTTGCGCCATTGCCTTTGCTTCAGAATGCAGGGACCAAGACGCTTATGCCGACTTGTCGGCACGCTGGCCCAACGCCAATTTCGAACATGCCCCCGAGGCGGTGCAGCCCTTTATGGAGGCCGCTCTTGGCGGCGGGGAAACCAAACTGCACCTCATTGGCGGGCCGTTTCAGATCAAGGTCTGGGAAGCGCTCCTGTCAATCCCGCCCGGACAGGTCACGACCTACTCCGACATCGCACGCGCCATCGGCAACCCAAAGGCTGTGCGCGCGGTTGGAACGGCGGTTGGGAACAATCCTGTGAGTTGGCTCATCCCCTGCCATCGAGTGCTGCGAAAAACAGGGGCTTTGGGCGGCTATCACTGGGGATTGCCGGTCAAACGCGCGCTTTTGGCCTATGAAAGCCTCAAAGCGGACGCCCTCACCTCTGAGCGAAAACCCGCCACATTTTCGTGATCGCGATAAATCCACCGTGCCAGAGGCGCGAGACGCAGGTAAAACCAGCGTCAAGAGCAGTTTCTTAAGGAGGATCCAAATGAAATCCCCGCTTTATATCGCTATCCCGCTGGTGGCCACGTTCGGCCTGACCGCTTGTATGGACGGCTACGACCCGAATTCCAAAACGACCCAAGGCGTCGCCCTCGGTGCGGCTCTCGGCGGCATCACCGCAGCCGCAACCTCCGGCGACAATGACAAGCTTGCCAAGGTTGCCGTGGGCGCCATGATCGGCGGGGCCGTGGGTGGCGCCATCGGTCAGCGACTGGACCAACAGGCCGCCGATCTGCGTCAGGATCTCGGCAATGACGACGTGAAGATCGTCAACACCGGTTCGCAGCTGATCGTGACCATGCCGCAGGACATCCTGTTTGCCACCGACAGCGCTGTAGTTGTCCCGTCGCTTCAGGCCGATCTGCGCAAACTGGCTTACAACTTGCAGGATTATCCGAACACCACCGTTCAGATCGTCGGCCACACCGACAACACCGGATCCGCGACTTATAACCAAGAGCTCTCGACCCGCCGCGCGACCGCTGTTGCGACCGTGCTGACCGCCAATGGCGTCGCCACGGGCCGTGTGCATGCCTATGGCCGCGGTGAAGATCAGCCGATCGCCACCAACCTTACGCCTGAGGGCAAGGCGCAGAACCGCCGCGTCGAGATCGTCATCACGCCGACGTCGGCCTGATCCCTCTCACATATGTTTCGAAAGGCCGGGCATGTCCCGGCCTTTTTCGTGCGCAGCCTTTTCTGTGGCTCCCCTTGCGGTCTGGTCATATAATTTGACCAGTCACAGCACGAGATCCCCATGCCCTTTCAAAAAGTCACTCCCGAGAAACTCAGCACCTCCGTGGCGCGTCAGGTCGAGCTTTTGATCCTGCGCGGGATTTTGCGGCCCGGCGAACGCCTTCCGTCTGAGCGTGATCTGGCGGAGCGGCTAGGCGTATCACGCCCCTCGGTGCGCGAAGCTGTGGCGGAACTAACCGAAAAGGGCCTGTTGGAGACGCGCGCCAATGCGGGCATCTTCGTCGCCGATGTCCTGGGCTCGGCCTTTTCCCCCGCTCTCGTCAAACTGTTCGGAAGCCACGACGAAGCAGTGTTCGACTACATCGCCTTTCGCCGCGACATGGAGGGGCTGGCCGCCGAACGCGCCGCAAAGATGGCGTCCGACACCGATTTGAAAGTCATTGCAACGATCTTTGAAAAGATGGAAGCCGCCCATCCGAAACGCAATCCGACCGAAGAAGCGCGACTTGACGCCGAGTTTCACCTGTCGATCATCGAGGCGTCGCACAACGTCATCATGCTGCACATGATGCGCTCAATGTTCGACCTGTTGCGCGAGGGCGTGTTCTACAACCGCTCTGTGATGTTCAAACAGCGCACCAACCGCGCCCAGCTTTTGGACCAACACCGCGCTATCCACGACGCGCTCCAAGCGCGCGATCCGGAGGCCGCCCGCGCCGCCGTCACTCGACATCTCGACTATGTGGAAGAGGCGCTCTTGGACCAGCAGCGGTTCGAGCGCAACGAAGAGATCGCAAAGCTCAGGTTCGAACACGAACAGGCGCGCGGTTAATTCCCGGATGGGTCTTCATCGTAGACCAAATTAAAAAAGCCCCGCCAATTTGGCGGGGCTTTCTATCAGGGTCTGTCTGATCCGGTCAGGAGATCACACAAAGACTTAGTGCAGTTTGTCACCAACTTCGGCGATCGACGTGTCGATCAGGGCATTGGCGTCCGCAGCGGTCATGTTCTTCGCAATCACGTCGGTCGCAGCAGCAACGGCGACGGAAATAGCCGTGTTACGAACTTCACGGATCGCGGCAGCTTCAGCAGCACCGATTTGCTCTTCAGCAGCAGCGAGGCGGCGGGCGATGGAGGATTTCAGATCCTCTTTCGCTTTCACCGCAGCAGCTTCTGCGTCTTTCTTCGCCTGAGCGACGATGGCGTCGGCCTGATCCTGAACTTCTCGCTGCTTGCGCTCGTAGGAGGCAAGGATTGACTGAGCTTCTTCGCGCAGCGCACGGGCTTCGTCCAACTCGGACTTGATGCCTTCTGCGCGCTTATCAAGCATGCCACCGATCATCGACGGCACTTTCTTCCACAGAAGAATACCGATGAAGACCAGGAAGCCCAGAAGCACGACGAAGTTGGTGTTCTTCAGCGAGAAGAACGGACCGGTTGCCGCGAAGGCCGGGCTGGCAGCGGTGAGGGCGAGGAGGAGAGAAAGTTTTTTCATGTCCTTAGCCTTTCATCCGTGCGGTGACAGCGGCCGTGATCGAACGCGCATCGGCGGAGGTGCCCATGGCGGCGACGATTTCCTTGGCGGTGTCTTTGGCCACGTCTTTGACGCTTTCCAAAGCTCCGTCGCGGATATCAGCGATCGCTTTTTCGGATTCGGCGGCTTTCGCGGAGATCTCTGCATCGGCCTTGGCGGTCGCAGCGTCGAGATCAGCCTGAATGGCCGCACGGGTTTCATTGGCGATTTGCTGGGCTTGAGCTTTCGCTTCAGCCAGAGCAGCATTGTACGCCTCTTCCGCTTCTTTCGCTTTGAGCTTCAGCTCTTCAGCGGCGGAAATATCATTCATGATCGTGCCGGAGCGCTCGGCGAGCACCGTGGAGATGCGCGGCAGGGCGATCTTGGACAGCACGAAATAGATCACGACGAGCGTGACCAGAAGCCAGAAAATCTGGTTGGGGAAAGTGGAGAAGTCGAGCTGCGGCATGCCGGCTTCTGCGGCGCCGTGTGCGGCCTCTGCCCCGTGTGTTTCGGTTGCCATCTTGTCCTCCTGGCTCTGACCTGTGTCTCCCAAAAGGGAGAGACCCCTATATTACGCGAGGGTGGGACTAAACAAAGTCCCACCCTGCCGTAAGGATGGAGCGTCGGATCAGACGGCGAACATCAGGAGCAGAGCGACGAGGAACGAGAAGATCCCCAGAGCTTCTGCGAAGGCCATGCCGATGAAGAGCGTCGCGGTTTGCGAAGCAGCGGCGGACGGGTTGCGCAGAGCGCCGGAGAGGTAGTTACCTGCAACGTTGCCCACACCCATTGCTGCGCCGCCCATGCCGATAGCGGTCAGACCAACACCGATGTATTTGCCGAGTTCTGCGATATTGCCTTCCATTGTGGTATCTCCTTACGTTGGAATTGGCTGGAATTGAGTTCGAACCTGAGTGCTTGCGGTCTTAGTGGACCGGGTGCAGCGCGTCTTTCAGATAGACACAGGTCAGAATGGTGAACACGTAGGCCTGGATGAAGGCCACGAGGATTTCGAGACCGTACATGGCGGTGATCGCCAGAACGGAAACCGGGGAGATCGCAGCGATAGCGGCGAAACCGGCGAAAACTTTGATCACGGCGTGACCTGCCATCATGTTACCCGCAAGACGGATGGAGTGGCTGACGGGACGCACGAAGTAGGAGATCAACTCGATCACCGCGAGAAGCGGGCGCACGGCCATCGGCGCGGAGCTGACCCAGAAGAGAGCGAGGAACTTGGTGCCGTTTTTCGCAAAACCGAGGATGGTCACGAAGAGGAACACCAAGAGAGCCAGAACGCCGGTGACGGCGATGTGGGAGGTCGTGGTGAACGAGAGCGGCAAAAGGCCCAGCATGTTCGAGAAAACGATGAAGATGAAGAGCGTCATCACATACGGGAAGTATTTCACGGCATCTTTGCCGGTCACGTCCTCGATCATCTTGTAAACGAAGCCGTAGGTCAGTTCCGCGATGGACTGGCTTTTCGACGGCACGATGGCGCGGCCACGGGAGCCGACGACCAGCAGAAGGATAACGCCGATGACGGAAATCGCCATCCAGAGCGTCACGTTGGTGATGGTGTACCAATGCACTGCCCCGTCGCCAAAGAGCGGCGTGACCTTGAACTGGTCCATCGGGTGAAACACCAGGCTGCTTTCCGAACCGTGAGCCTCAGTCGCCATGTTTGTCCCTCTCAGTACCTGCGGACGTCTCCGCGTTGTCATCTTCGGCCGCGTTCTGTTCAGCGACCTGTTGTTTTTCAATGTCCCGCGCGGTGCGCATCATCGTCTTGACGCCGGCCGCGAGGCCAAATCCGATAAAGATCACGAGAAACAGGGGCATTGTGCCCAAAAGCTTATCCAGCCCGTATCCCATGCCGAAACCGATCAGAAGACCGGCCACAAGTTCCGTCACCATCCGCCAGGCCATGTTCGCCTGAGAAAAGTGTTCTTCGCCGCGGGAGGTTTTAGGCTTTTGCGCCTCTTTCACCCTCGTCAGCCGCTCTTCCAAAGCGCGCAAACGCTCGGGATCATGCGGTTCGGACATGTGAAAGGCCCCCTACGGTCAGTTGCGGGCAAGCTATGCGGGGGAGGGTTTAGAGTCAACGCGGAATTGACCCTTTCGAAAACCAGTTAAGGCATTGAGTTTATTTAGAGTTTAAACACCATAGGAAACACAAGATCACCACAAAGGGCACCGTTAGCGCAAAAGGCTCGCGTTTTCGTTATTCAACCAAATGGTTGACCAAACTCGCCCGCGCGCCTATCGGCAAGATATGACAAACACCCCGACGCATGATCTCGACCTCATCTTCGCAGCCCTTGGAGACCCGACCCGTCGGGCCATCCTGTCGATGCTGTTGGAGGACGACATGGCGGTCACCGACGTGGCCGACCCCTTCGAGATGTCTTTGGCGGCGGTGTCCAAACACCTGACAATCCTCACCCGCGCAGGCCTCATCGCGCAGGAAAAGCGGGGGCGGGTAAAGTGGTGCAAGCTGGAGCCGGACGCGATGCGCGCGGCCTCTGTGTGGATGCAGGGCTTTGGACAATTCGACGAGATTGATCTGGACGGGCTGGAACGGTTTCTGGAGCGCGAGTTGTCGCCTCTTTCTGGCGCAGAAGACCCGGACCCACGCTAACCCGCCGCGCGATAGGCAAGACGGTTCTCACACATGTATTCGGTCTGGATCAGCCAGTCCGGCATCGTGCGCGCCAATTTGGCGTCTCCGCTCAGATATAGCCGCTCCGACTCCAACTCCCGTTCGATCGACGTCCGGGCCAAAAGAATCGCAGTGAGCGAGGGACTTGTGGTTTCGACATAGAGATGCACGTCGAAATCCGGAATCTCAGTACAGATCTCAATTGTCCCCTCCTCATGGATCAGTGCCCAATAGGTATCGTACTCGAGCCCCTCGTCATTGAAATGAAACCTGATCACCACGCGCTTTCGTGGCAGGAGCGCCGGATCGATGTGCTCCCGCATTTTCCACATCAGGGTCTCGACATCGACGCCGGAGACAACGGTTTCCGCCTTCACATACTCTTGTGACCAGTTTGCCAAGGCATTGAGCGCTGGCTCCAAAGCAATCGCCATCGGGGTTCGAAAGTAGTCCACCGTGCCTTGCGCCCGATCCTCAACCCGTTCGACGAGACCGAGCGCCTCCAACTCTTTGAGCCGCTTCGACAGGAGGCCGGGGGAGATATGACCGACGCCACGTCGGATGTCGTTGAACCGTGTCGATCCGCACCATAGCTCCGCCAGGATCGGGATGGTCCAGCGCGGCTCCAGAATTTCGCAGGCTTTGGTGATCGGACAGATCAGCCCATAAGGTTTGATCGACATGGCGGCCTCCTCTTCTCACAAGGCTAGGCGAAAACACCGATGTCAGACCAGTTCAGAATCTGTATCGGGCGTGGTTCACATCCTGCACTACGCACCCTGCCCCACCGTGTTGCACAGTCAGACCACACGCTCAGAACCACAAATGAGCGCCTCTGAGAAAGGCCGCACACATGACATATACACTTCCTTTCAAGGCATATCTCTCCGCCCACACCCTGCCGCTCTCCGGCTTCTTCGCCAAGTTCAGACCCCACCTGTCGCGCCGCTTGCCCCAACCGCATCAATGCGCAGGCGATGGCGACACGCTCCCGCCCGAGGGGTTGTGGGACGATCTTGGCCTCACAGAACACCAACTGCGCAAGATGGCCGGACGCGCCCAGCACCAGACTCTGCCGCATCCCACCACCAGACACGACCTCGAGGCCGCGCGGCGGTTTCAGTTTTATTGATCGGATTTTATGAAAAAGCCGACGAGGCTTCAAAGCCGATGCCCGAAACAAAAACACGCGGAGCATCACTGCTGCGCGTGTTTCTGACTTGTCTGTCGCGTGTCGGCGACGATCAAAAGACAAAGCTCAGGATCGCACCAACAACCACGACGAGACCAACAAGGTAGATGATGGAGTTCATGACTCTTCTCCGTATGTGTTCAGTTAGAGACACAACACAGGAGACGGGCCAAAAGTTCCCTCGGGCCTTATCGCACCACGAACACCGACATCTTGGCGTGCGATGCAAGCGTGCCGGCGTTCGAGCCAAAGATATATTCGGCAAAGCCCGGCACATGGCTGGCCATGACCACCAAATCAGCGCTCAGCTCATCGCTGACCTTCATAAGCAGCGCATCAAGATCGATCCGCAAGTCGGTTGCGATCACCGGATGGGGTGTGACGGGCCGCCCGTAACGGTCAGACAGGTCGGCAGCGAATTTCTCAAGCGCTGCCTTATATTCGGCTGGTGTATGCCCCAAGGCGTGCGGTGTCTCGGGGGCGACCCCCACCACATGCACAGCAGAGTCGTATTGTGCGGCAAGGTCACCTGCGACACTCAAAGCCTTTTCGAGACGGTCAACATGGCCGAGATCAACGGGGATGACGATTGTTTTAAACATGGCTCCTCCTTCCAAGCTGCCTTTTCAGACTGCTTCCAGCATACCAGAAACAGACGGCCGCTGATTTGCGGGAGGTCAAACCGTTACGCTTCGTGCTTGAGCAACAAATAAAGCGCGAGGATCGTCAGGCCGATGCCGCCAAAGACCAAGGCGGGCGGCGTCCCGTGGCCCAGCGCGATTTCCCAGATGATGACCCAAGAAGGCACGAGATAGGTGTAGGCCATGACCTTGGCCGCCGCCAGCCGCACGGAGGCATAGGCCAGAAGCGAGGCCGTGATCGTAGTGGCGAAGATCGTGATATAGCCCAGCGTGAACCAGACGATCGCAGGCAGGTTCGCCCAATCGGTCTCAAGCACATCGCGCCATCCGAAGAGGAAAATCGCGATGGAGGCAGAGGCGAGGATGAAGAACGTGAACACCAATGTGCGTTCGCCACGATGGAAACGGGGCACCAACGGCGTGTAGAGCGCGTGGGCCACCACGCCGACGAAATAAATCGCCTCGCCCCGCCCGACGTGAAAGGCCAGAGCCGCCTGAATATCGGCCCGGAAAATCACCCAAAGCGCCCCCACGGCCCCGATGGTCAGGGCGATGGCGATGCGGCGCGTGGTGATCTGACGCATGATCATATAGCCGAAACCCGCGGCGAGAAGCGGCGTCAGCGTAAAGACAGCGGCGGCCGAGACCGGCTCTGCGGTTTTCAGGCCGAAGAACATCATCACAAAATAGAGCGCGAATATGCCGCCCAAGATGAGATAGCGCCACGGCTGGCGCGTCGCTTCGCGCGGGATGCCGCCCGTGACCATGGCCAAAACACCGATCACAATAGCCGCCGCGACGAACCGCACACCGTTGAGCGCCAAGGGCGTGATCTCATTGGCAACCATGGCGCCCAAAGAGAACGACCCGGCCACGAGACAGGAAAAGGTGAGCATCGCCAGATGGCCATTGCGGCGATCCTTGGCGGCAGCAATATGGGGCACGGCGGCGTGTCCTCTCATAAAATCAAACGAATGCGCGTGTTTTAGCGACTGCCGCCGACAAGGTCCATGAGCCGCTTTCGCACAGGCTCCCCGCGCATTCCGTCAGAACAGACGTCTATTCGCCGATCTAAAGTTAGGACTGAGGCCATTCTTTCGCGCGCGCCTTCAGGAAGGTCAGGAAGGACTGAACCTTTGGCGTGCGGTGCAAATCGACATGGGTCACCAACCAGTTCTGGCTTTCCCATTCCGGTTGCGGTGGCATGATCTGAACCAGATCGGGATTGTCATGCGCCATCCACGTCGGCAGGAACCCCGCGCCTGCGCCCGCAAGGATCGCATCGGACATCGCCGTCATATCGGAGGTGCGGAACACGATCCGGTCCGAAGGCACATGATCGTTCATCCAGACCATGAAGGGCGCGCGGGAATTGACATCATCAAGCGAGACAAAGCGCAATTCATGCGCCAGCGCTTCGCCCTCGCCCTGCGGCGCCCCGAAAGCGTCGATGTAGCTTTGATGGGCGTAAAGGCCGAAGCCTTGGCGATAAAACGGCTGCACCACATTGTCGGGTTCCTGCGGCGGCTTGCCGCCCCGGATCGCGATATGGGCCTCGCCATACTCAAGACGAAACACCCGCTCGCCCGCGAGATAGCGCACGGTGAGACCGGGGTGATCGCGCTGGAACTCGGCCAGCACCGGCGCCAAGAGCGGCCCCATCCCTGGCAAGGAGGTCACAACCAACTCGCCAACCACCTCTTCGCCCCGGCCTTTGATCCGGGACACGAGTTGAGAGAATTGATCGTCGGTGGTCTGTGCCACTTTCAACAGGTCGATCCCCGCCTCGGTCGGCGTGTAGCCGCGGGCGTGGCGCTGGAACAGCTTGACGCCCAGACGGCCCTCGAGCGCATCAATGTGGCGGATCACGGTGGCGTGGTGGACGCCAAGCGCCTGAGCAGCGCCGGAGACGGTGCCCATTTTTGCGACCTGAAACGCGGTGCGGAACTCATCCCAATTTTCGACGGACATAGTGGCCTCATGTGCAGAGGGGAACGGTTGGCGCCGATCATCGTGAGACCTGTTCGGAATTACAAGCTATTTTGCAGCGGAGCGGTTTCTTAATTCGGCCCAGACCCGCGCCGCCTCCGGCAAATCCGCGTCTTTGGCCCATTCTTCGGCCAGAGCTTCGCGCTCGACCTTGAGAAGCGCTTCCAGGGTTGCGATCCGGACACCGCGCGCCTCATCGCCCTGTCCACGCATATGATCCTGAAACCGATGCGAATGCAGGATGGTCGGCACGGCGTCCAAAGGCTCCCAGGCATCGAGCATGGTCACCCGGCGCAGATTGAACTCCGGCGGCAGGACATAATAACGCAGATCGCTTTCCCAGAGCAGGTCCTTCAGGATGATCTGATCGCGATGAATGTCGTCGTCGGCAAAGAATCTCTCGGCCCAGTCATTGAGAAAGTCCAGCATCTCGGGGCTGTTGCGATAGAGGAAGACGCCGGAATTGTGCTGAGGAAAGGCGTAGGGCGTGGTGTGATCCCGGCCCTGCCGAATAAGCGCCCAGTCGCGGCGCACATCATGGCAGAGCGCACATTCGAAGCGGTCGAGAATCCCGAAGAGATCGCCCAGAGGCGCTACAAAGAGCGTGTCACTATCGACGTAAAGCGTGCGCTCGAACCGGCTCGCGGGCATGGCGCGGAGTTTCTCGCGCGGGTGCATGTCGTAGCTGGCGGTGACCCGATCAAACAGCCCGGAGGGCAGGTTTTCCGGCAGGTCCGTCACCAGATCGATGGCAATTCCGGGTTCATGGTCGCGCAAAGAGCGCGCCGATTGAATGGCCAGATCGACATAATCCTCGCCGCCCGCCACATAGAGCACACCGCAGGTCAGGCCGTCCTGTTCAGAAATCGCAGGCTGTAGGTCTTGCATCCGTCCCTCCCACCGGGTTCATAAACGGGCTCATAAGGAGTGTAGCGCAACAGACCCCGCAATCCAGTCGGCCATATGCGCTTTGTCTTGACTCCGCATACGCACGCGCGTAGAGACCGGATCAAATTTCCCGGAAGTGTGCATCTTCCGGTCCTCAGGCCACAGGCCAGGATCGCCCCCCGTCAGCGTTATACGCCCACGGGGGCAAATGTGCATTTGCCGCGTTGTCAGTGTGAGCTGGCGGTGCTCGGGGTGTAAAATTCGCCGCTTCGTCCCCAGATGGAGCATATCGTCAACGGCCCCTTTAAAGGAGAACGGCCCATGTTTGAAAATCTGTCCGACCGCCTCTCAGGCGTCTTCGACAAGCTCACCAAACAAGGTGCCCTGTCCGAAGACGATGTGAAAACCGCGCTGCGCGAAGTGCGTGTTGCCCTTCTGGAGGCCGACGTTTCGCTGCCGGTTGCCCGCGACTTCGTCAAGGCGGTGACCGAGAAAGCCACCGGCCAAGCCGTGACAAAATCCGTCACGCCGGGTCAGCAGGTCGTCAAGATCGTGCATGACGAGCTGGTGCATGTGCTGCAAGGCGACGAGGCCGACATCGGGTCTCTCAAGGTCGACAACCCGCCCGCCCCGATCCTTATGGTCGGTCTGCAGGGTGGTGGTAAAACCACGACGACAGCGAAACTCGCGAAGCGCCTCAAGGAAAAACATGGCAAGCGCGTGCTGATGGCGTCGCTCGACGTTTATCGCCCCGCCGCCATGGACCAGCTCAAGGTCTTGGGCGAACAGATCGGCGTCGACACGCTTCCGATCGTGCCGGGTCAAAGCCCCGCCGACATCGCCAAACGTGCGAAACAGCAGGCCGCGATGGCCGGCTATGACGTCTACATGCTCGACACCGCCGGTCGTCTGTCCATCGACGATGCGTTGATGGCCGAGGTCGAGGAGGTCAAACAAATCACCTCGCCGCGCGAGACGCTGTTGGTGGTGGACGGTCTGACCGGTCAGGACGCCGTGCACACCGCCGAGAACTTTGATGGTCGCATCGGCATCTCCGGCGTCGTGCTGACCCGGATGGACGGCGACGGTCGCGGTGGTGCGGCGCTTTCCATGCGCGCGGTCACCGGCAAGCCGATCAAATTCGTCGGCCTTGGCGAAAAGATGGACGCTCTTGAAGAGTTCCACCCGGACCGCGTCGCGGGCCGTATCCTTGGCATGGGCGACATCGTGGCCCTCGTCGAGAAAGCACAGGAAACCATCGAGGCCGAGCAGGCCGAAAAGATGGCCCGCCGCTTTGCCAAGGGTCGGTTCAACATGAACGACATGAAGATGCAGCTCGAGCAGATGCAGAAAATGGGCGGCATGGAATCGATCATGGGCATGATGCCGGGCATGAAAAAAGCCGCCTCCCAGATCAAGGAAAGCGGCTTTGACGACAGCGTTTTCAAACGTCAGGTCGCGCTGATCAACTCGATGACCAAGAAAGAGCGCGCCAACCCGCAGCTTTTGCAAGCCTCGCGCAAGAAACGCATCGCGGCAGGCGCGGGTCTTGAGGTTTCTGAGCTCAATCAGCTTATCAAGATGCACCGCCAGATGTCGGATGCGATGAAAAAGATGAGCAAGATGAAGGGCGGCATGTTCAAACAGGCGCTGAAAGGCATGTTGGGCAAAGGCGGTCCGCAAGGTCTTGAGGACATGGATCCCGCGAAAATGGCCGAGGCGACCAAAGCTTTGGGTGGCGCGATGCCCAAAGGCATGGGTGGACTTGGTGGCCTGCCGGGTCTGGGCGGCGCGTCCTTGCCGCCGGGTCTGTCGGGCTTCGGGAAGAAGAAATAATATGACCCTCGCCCCCACCATAGAAACCCAGCGCCTGCGGTTGCGCGGCCATGTCGAGGCGGATTTCAACGCCTTCGCCGACATGTTTGCCTCTGACCGCTCGCGCTACATGCACGGCCCGCTCACGCGGCGTCAGGCATGGTTTGCGTTCTGTGGTGACGTGGCACAATGGCAGCTTTTCGGGCATGGTGCCTGGGGCGTTGAACGTCTGGACGATGGCGCTTTCGTCGGCCAGGTCGCGCTGAACAAACCGCCACACTTCCCCGAACTTGAACTGGGCTGGTTCGTGGTCGAGGGCTTCGAGGGCCAAGGTTACGCGTTCGAGGCCGCCACGGCCGCCCGCGATTACGCCTATGTCGAGATGGGGCGTGACACGCTTGTGTCCTACATCGATGCGGCAAACACCCGCTCGGTCGCTTTGGCCGAACGCATGGGGGCCGAATGCGACGAGATGGCGGAGACCCCGGACGGGGAAGACTGCCTCGTCTACCGTCATCCGACACCCGAAGCGCTGCAAGACGGCGGTATGGAGGCCTACGCATGAACGAGACCCAAATCCGCGCCCAAGAGGTGCTCAAGGAGCACCGCGAAAGCATCGACCGTCTGGACGCGATCCTCGTCTACACACTGGGCGAGCGGTTCAAACACACGCAGGCCGTGGGGAAACTCAAGGCCGCCCACGATCTTCCGCCGTCGGACCCGGCGCGCGAAGAAAAACAGATTGCCCGGCTCGAAGAGCTCGCCGTTGCGGCAGATCTCGATCCGGAATTCGCAAAAGAGTTCCTGAAATTCATCATTCAGGAAGTCATTCACCACCACGAAAAACACCAGGATTGCTAAGGCCTTACCCGGACCTTGGCTCAATAGTCAGACTTAGGAGAAACACATCATGGCTATGAAAATTCGTCTCGCCCGCGGCGGTTCCAAAAAACGCCCCTTCTACAGCATCGTTGCCGCAGATTCCCGCATGCCGCGTGATGGCCGCTTCATCGAGAAACTGGGCACCTACAACCCGCTCCTGGCGAAAGACAGCGAAGAGCGCGTGAAAATGGATCTGGAGCGCGTGCAATACTGGCTCGGCCAAGGCGCCCAGCCGACCGACCGCGTTTCCCGCATGCTCGAAGCTGCTGGCGTGCTCGCGAAAAAAGAGCGCAACAACCCGAAGAAAGCCGTTCCGGGCAAAAAAGCTCAGGACCGCGCTGAAGAGAAAGCTGCAAAAGCTGCCGAGGCCGCTGAAGCTGCTGCTGCTCCGGCTGAAGAAGCCGCTGAAGAGTAAGCACACCCGGAATATTCTTCCGTGTGAGCACACTCACATGAGAGCGCAGATGGCCCGCCCATCTGCGCTTTTCTCTTTTCCTCGTTGCCTTTGAGCAATAAAACACGGCTGCGTCCTACATTTGCGCAGGGTCTAAAATGACCCCCCAAATCAACCCGTTACGCCACCGCCATATCTGAGCACTCCCAAGGGATCGAAGATGACCAACACCGCTGCAATCGGACAGTTTTCTGCCGCTTTTCGTAAAGATTTTTCCGAACTCATGCGTTGGCGCCGCGATGTGCGCAGCTTTCAGGACACGCCCGTGGACCCCGCCGCACTCGAGCGTTGTCTCGACGCGTTCAAACTTGCGCCCTCTGTCAGCCTGACCCAGCCTTGGCGTCTCGTTGACATCAAAAGCAACGGCGCTCGCAAGGCTGTCTTAGAGAATTTCAAAAATTTCAACGCCAGCGCCCTGTCGGGTGCGGACGGTGAAACCGCGCAAGGCTTTGCCACGCAAAAGCTGAAGGGCCTCGAGGCCGCGCCGGTGCAATACGCGGTGTTCAGCGACAGTGCCGCGACCGAAGGACATATGCTTGATCTCTCTTCCATCCCACAGGTGCTGGACTATTCCGTCGCTGCCGCGATCATGCAATTCTGGCTTGCGCTGCGGGTCGAGGGCATCGGCATGGGATGGGTCTCGCGCTTTGATCCGGCGCAGCTTCAGGCCGATCTCGACATCGCGCAAAGCTGGAAGCTGGTGGGCTATCTCTGCATCGGTTACCCGACCGCAGACAGCACCGAGCCGGACCTGCAAACCCGCGGCTATGAGACGCGCACGGCAGAACTTGAACTTCTCGCACGCTAACTTCTGCGCAAAGACCTGCAATTTTGCGTCAGGCGGGTGCTTCAAACCCGCCTTAAAACGCTTTAGGTTGGCGCAACCCGTCTCAAAACCCAAACAGCGAGCCAAACATGAGTGACACGCGGATCATCGTCGGAGCCATCGCGGGCGCCTTTGGCGTTCATGGCGAAGTGCGTATCAAAAGCTTTTGCTCTGACCCCGAAGCCATCGGCGACTACGCGCCTTTGACCTCGGAAGACGGCACGCAGACCTTCGAATTGACGCTGACCCGCGCGATCAAGAACGGCTTTGCCGCCGAGATCGAAGGTGTGGACAGCAAAGAAGAGGCCGATGCGCTCAAGGGCGTGACGCTGTTTGCGGACCGCGACGCGCTGCCCTCGCTGCCCGATGACGAATATTACCACGCCGATCTGATTGGCCTCACCGTACTGGACACCGGCGGCACCGAGCTTGGGCAGGTCCGCAATGTGCTCAACCACGGCGCGGGCGATCTGTTGGAAGTACATGGGTCGGGGCTCAAGGCGCCGGTGCTTTTGCCCTTCACCATGGCCAATGTGCCAACGGTCGATTTGGCCGCCGGACGCATCATCGCCGACCCGCCCGAGGGGCTGTTCGAATGAGCGATATGGACGACACACCCGCAGAGGAAGCGCCTGCCAAATCCCATGGCCGCCTCGCCGTGCGCCCGACGCTGCGCCCGCGCGAGTTGATGACAAACACGCCCGATCTCGTCGGCGTCTGGAAGGCCAAGGTGATCACGCTGTTCCCCGAGGCCTTTCCCGGCGTTTTGGGCGAAAGCCTGACCGGCAAGGCCCTGCAGGACGGCAAATGGCAGCTCGAACAAATCCACCTGCGTGAGTTCGGTGAGGGCAAGCACAAGAATGTCGATGACACCCCTGCAGGCGGTGGCGCGGGCATGGTGATCCGCCCCGACGTGATGGGCAACGCGATTGATTTCGCGATGAACGGCACCCCGCCGGATCGTCGCGAGTGGCCTATGGTCTATCTGTCGCCGCGCGGCAAACGGTTCGACCAAGCGACCGCGAAACGATGGTCCGAGGCGCGTGGCATCACGATGATCTGTGGCCGGTTCGAGGGCGTCGATGACCGCGTGCTGTTTCACTACGGGATCGAGGAAGTCAGCCTTGGCGATTTCGTCCTCACCGGCGGCGAGATCGCGGCGCAGGCGATGATCGACGCCACCGTGCGCCTTTTGCCCGGGGTCTTGGGCAATGCGGAAAGCATCGAAGAAGAGAGCCATTCAAACGGGCTTTTGGAGCACCCGCAATTCACCCGCCCCGCCGAATGGCGTGGGATGGCGATTCCCGAGGTTCTCATGTCCGGCCACCATGGAAAGATCGCCGAATGGCGTCACAAAATGGCTGAAAAAATCACCCGCGACCGTCGCCCCGATATGTGGGAGGCCTATGAGGCGGAAAAGTCGAAAGACTGACGCTCCCGGTCAGGATCAAGGTTCTGTCCCCTCTCCTATGATAGAATAGGGTAAAGGGAGAGTATGTTATGCGTCTATCGAGACAGATGGTCGTGCACGGAATATGGTTGTCGGGGCTGGGCCTCACAATCGGCCTCGGCATTCTCGCGCGCGAGACTCTCAGTGCACGCGGTGTGGACGTTGTGTCCATTGAACGGGGCATCAAATTACTCCTCCCCTTTGCGATCTGGGCCAATATGCCCTTCTTCGCTCTCGCGACCCTTGTCGCATGGCGACTGAAAAAGACACTGACAACCACACCGAACGACTTTAGCAAAATGGTCTTGATCTCTTTGGGATCATGGGCCGGGACAGCCGTTGTGCAGGGCATATCCCTGTTTCAGGCGATGACCTACACAGGTCCCGGCGGCTTCGCAGAAGTGGTCGGCATGATGATCGCCTTGTCCGTCATCACGATCCCTGCGATGATCCTGTCTTGTGCTGTCGGCGCGGCCATTGGCGGGGTGCTGGGTGCCCTCGTTTATGCACTGATCCTAGGGCCAAAATCGGGCACAGCTGACTGAGGCGAAAACCGCACTGAACCCCTTGCCACATGGGCTTTGAGCGCCTATACACCGCCCGTCTGGCACCGGGATTCGGCGCACAGACCTTTTTGCTATTGGCCGGACGGTTTCTTCTCTGTCCACCACGGCCTCGGCAGATTGAACAAAGCAAAGACGACCTGAACCCTCCGGCGGGCATATCTATGGACCCGATCGAAGACGCGGAGCTCTGAGGCAGTTGAAACCTTCGTGGACAAAACCACGAGCAAATTGGAGAACAAGCGATGGATCTTATCGCCCAGCTTGAAGCCGAGCAAATCGAAGCTCTCGGCAAAACCATCCCGGATTTCAAAGCCGGTGACACCATCCGCGTCGGTTACAAAGTGACCGAAGGCACGCGCACCCGTGTGCAGAACTACGAAGGTGTCTGCATCTCCCGTAAGAACGGCAAAGGCATTGCCGGTTCCTTCACGGTTCGCAAAATTTCCTTTGGTGAAGGTGTGGAACGTGTGTTCCCGCTCTACTCCACCAACATCGACTCCATCGAGGTGGTGCGTCGCGGTAAAGTTCGCCGCTCGAAACTCTACTACCTCCGTTCGCGTCGCGGCAAATCTGCCCGTATCGCCGAAGTCACCAACTACAAGCCGCTCGAAGCCTGAGGAGTATTTCGATGAAAACCGATATCCATCCCGATTACCACTTCATCGACGTCAAAATGACCGATGGCACGATCGTGAAAATGCGCTCCACCTGGGGTTCCGAAGGCGACACGCTCGCTCTCGACATCGACCCCTCTGCGCACCCGGCCTGGACCGGTGGCAGCTCCCGCCTCATGGATGCTGGCGGCCGTGTGTCCAAGTTCAAAAACAAATACGCAGGCCTCGGCTTCTAAGCCCTGCCCTAAGCGAATACATGAAAGGCCCGCCATTTCGGCGGGCCTTTTTCTTTGCTCCAGCATCGTCGCTAAGAGCCTATCTCACTGACCGCTCGCAACCACCTCACCCAGAAGCGGCGTGATCACCCTCACGGCGGCGCGACGGTTGGCGCGTTCGGCATCCACGGTCGGCACTTTAAGATAGCGTTCACCATAGCCTTGGATGATCATGTTTTCCGGCGGCACGTCGAAATACTCGGTCAGGGCCAGAGCAAGGCTCTCCGCGCGGCGATCCGACAGGGCGAGGTTGTAACTCGCATTGCCGACGGCATCCGTATGGCCCTCGACCAAGAACACCTCACGCGGGTTCTCAGCGATGGCATCGCGCATGGCGCGCCCCAGAGCGGCCAGTTCCTCGGCCTCCGACGGCGTGATCGCGGCAGAGCCAGAGCGGAAATTCACATTGGTCAGCTCGATCTCCGGCGCCAGCTCACGGACGGCGCGGATGGATCGGATTTGGTTGAGGGAGAAACTGCGATTGAGCCCTTCAGCACGCGCTTGGCTGGCGGCAAGGGCAGCACGCAGGGCGTCCTCTTCCTCATCCTCCGCATAGCGATAGGTCTCAGTCCGTTGCGGGCTGTCCGGCAAAGCCGACACATCCACCGCCTCAACGCGACGCGTGTCGTCGAACAGCGTCACCACAGTGCCGTCGGCCAACACCCGATCCCGACGCAGCACACGACCATCGGCGGCGCGCACGGTGATCACTTTCGAGCCATCCTCACGGGTGGTTGTGGTGCGGGCTGAGCCATCCGGAAAGCTTTCCGTCGTCACTTGGCTACCGGGCTGGCGCAGCAAGACGTCGTCATTTTTCAGAACGCGGAGTTGGCCGTTGTTCTCGACCACCACACGGTCGCCCGTGTTGGACACAACCTGATCGTCATTGCCCAGGATCTGCGAAAGAACCACGGCGCTCACGGCCCCTAGGAGCAGCTTCTCACGATCGCTCATCCCGCCATCGTCATTCTTGGACCGGTTGTTCGTGGTCAAAATCTCATCGGCTGAGCTGCGCGCGGTCTCTTCGGTCACGGTCTCAGTAACAACATCGACCTCCGCTTCAGCTTCCGGGTTTTCCATCGCAGCAGCGGCCGCGCTGTTCTGTTCCGCCTCAAGATCAGCCGCCATTTCGGCCTCTTCCGCGGCCTGTTCGGCCTGCGCTTCTTCGGTCATCGCCGCTTCAAGGCTCTCGTCGGTTTGACGGTCCTGCAACAGGGTCTCCGCACGGTCCAAAAGCGCACCTAACGCCCCTTCTTCCTGCGCGTCATCCGCCATTAGGGTCTCGCTCTCAGCCTCAGGCGCTGCCTCTTCGGCAACTTCCGGAGCGGCAGGCGCGTCGCCGACAGCTTCCTCGGTTTCCATCACGATCTCACCGCTGGCCGGGTTTTCCACTGTTTCAGGATCAACTTCCGCCTCTGCGACCGGATCAATCGGTGCCTCTTCCGCATCTTCCGCGACCTGCGCGTCTGCCTCCGGCACCTCTTCGGCCAGCTCCTCGGCGATTACCTCTTCTTCGACCACCTCGGCATGTTCCATGTCTGCCACGGCTTCTTCGCCGGCGGTGGTAACCTCCTCCGGCGCCGTCTCCTCTGTGGCCACGTCCTCGGCCATCTCTTCGCCCACTGCGACCTCCGCCTCGACCTCTGCACGCGGCGCGGCAATCCCGAGCGCCTCATAGGCCTCTTCAAGTGACACTTCTGTGCCATCCTTCAGCATGACGGTATTGTCCGACGTCATACAGGGCGGCGCGATATCGTCGCAGGCCTCCAGCTCAAGCTCTGCTGCCAGTTCCGTTTCAAGAGCAGCGTCCTGCGCATAGGCGGGCCATGTTGCACCGAGGCTCGCAAGGCAAAGCCCGGTCGCAGCGGTGCCGAAAATCATACGTTTCATGGAAGTCCTCCAGTCTTTCCTCTCAAAGCGCCCAACAGCCAAGACCAGAGCGCCACTACTTCAGCTTAACGCACAAACCCAACAAATGGTTTCAGAGGTCGCCCCAGAGCAGGACGGCAACAGTTTCAGTTAAGCCGTCGAAACGCTCTTGCACGGGGCGGGAAAGAGAGGTCATACAGAACTCCAAAGCAACATGAACGCGCGGAAAAATGCGCGTCGAAGCGGACGGGAATTCGGGAACGTGGCGCATATCATTATCGTCGGAAATGAGAAGGGTGGAGCGGGGAAATCCACCGTCTCCATGCATGTGGCAACCGCTCTGGCTCGCATGGGCCATCGGGTGGGCGCGCTGGATCTGGACCTGCGGCAAAAGACCTTTGCGCGCTATCTGGAGAACCGGTTGAGCTTTTGTTTGCGTGAAGGGTTTGAACTGGCAACGCCCGAGTATCGCGATCTGCCGCAAGTCGAAGCGACCGATTTGGCCGAGGGCGAAAACATCTATGACCGCCGCCTCTCCATGGCTGTGGCGGGTCTGGAAGAAACCTGTGATTTCATTCTGATCGACTGCCCCGGTTCACACACCCGCCTGTCTCAGGTGGCGCACACGCTCGCCGATACGCTGATCACGCCGATGAACGACAGTTTCATCGACTTCGACCTTTTGGCCCGCGTCGATCCCGATTCAAACAAAATCCTCGGGCCGTCGGTCTATTCAGAAATGGTTTGGAACGCGCGACAGTTGCGGGCGCAGGCCGGATTGAAACCCATCGACTGGGTCGTGCTGCGCAACCGTCTTGGCGCGCAGGCCATGCACAACAAAAAGAAAATCGGTGACGCGTTGGAAGAACTCAGCAAACGCATTGGCTTCCGCGTTGCGCCTGGATTTTCCGAGCGGGTGATTTTCCGTGAATTGTTCCCGCGCGGCCTGACGCTTTTGGATCTCAAAGACATTGGCGTCAAATCCGCGCTCAACATTTCCAACGTCGCCGCACGCCAGGAATTGCGCGATCTGATGAAAGAGTTGTCCCTGCCGGGCGTCGAGATCGACATCTAAGTCCTGATCGGGTCTATCAGGCCGGACCACCACAGCTTCACGAGCAACCCCCTGCGCAGCCAATTACGCCGCGCAGGGGTTGAACAATGGTGTCAGGCGTGATGTCAGGCCAGCCGATCAAGACGACGCATAAAAGCATCGCCCTTTTCCCGCGCCACAACATGACGCTCCCCCGGCACAATAGATGCCATTTCGGCCTGTTGCGGGGCGCGCACGAGACCGCTCTGGGATTTCTCCCGGCTGCGCTGCCACAAGAGGGCGGCGACGGCAAAAATCATCAGGCCAAATCCGATCGCCAAAAGCGTCACATGGTCGGCTGCGGTCAAACCTGCGGCCCAATCCTGATAGATTGCCATGATATCCATTCACCGGTCTCCTTCGCCTTCGGTCTTTGACCCAAATGTCACTCCGCAAAGCGGCAAAAATCGGGCCAAGGCGTGGAAAAACCTGTCGAATTTCGTGTTGAATTAAAGTTCAACGCTTGAAAGGCATTAAACCCGCGCCGCCCAAAGCGCGGCGGCTTTGGCCTCGGCCTCCGCGACGCCCAGCGTATCCAGCGCAAGCGCCGCCGTGGCCAGCACGATGCCCTTGGCAAAAGGATCGTCCAATTCCCCCGACCAAAGCGCCGAAATCCTCGCGAGATCGGTTTCGCCATCGTTGAGACGCCGCGCGTCGTCTTGGCTGGGCGGCACGAGCATGTCCCAGGGCTCGCCGTCTCTTAGGCCAAACACCTGAATATCCTTCGAAGGATTGCGTTCAAACTCGCCACCGCCGCCTTTGATCACCGACATGGCGTTGAGGCGCAAGAGATGCGAGGCATCGGCCTGAAGCTCGCGATACGGCGGATGAAACACGCCCTGAACCGAGGCCCCTGCCCCGCCCGGATTGAGCATCCGTGCCACAGTATTAAGACAGGACCGCAGCCCGAAATCCGCCCGCAGTTGCAACAGGCGCAACAGTTCCGGCGAGAAATTTTCCAGCGGCAGATAGGCAATGTTGTCGCGCGCCAGAACCTCAACGGCTTCATCCGGACCGGCGCAGCTCGTGATCCCGGCATAGGGCAGGCCGTCGCGCACCAGATGACCGCGCTCACTTAACCCGTTCCAGCCATGCATCAGGACTTTATGCCCGCCCTGCGCCACCAAGCGCGCGGCGAGCAAGAACCAAGGCAGCCCCCGCGTGCGCCCGGCAGCATAGGACGGCCAGTCGAGATCAGGGGTTGGCACTTTGGTCAGCACCTCACGCAGCGCAGCGGTAAAGCCCGCAAGCTCCTCGGGCACCTCGCCCTTCATACGCATCAGCATCAACATGGCACCAATGCTTTCCGGCGCCGCCTCACCACGCAGCACGCGCGCCATGGCCTCACGCGCCTCCTCTTGGGTCAAAGAGCGCGAGCGCCCCGGACCACGGCCAAGGATGCGGACGAATTCAGCGATGCTCATCAGGTGCCTCTCAGGTCTGAAATCAGGCCTTGGGAGGGCCTCATTCTGCGGCTTCTTTGCCTTCTGCACGTTTGATGAGAGCCGCGATCTCGGAGCGACAGGAGCCACAATTCGTGCCCGCCTGCAGCGCCTCGCCAATCGCATCGACCGTCATTAATCCGCGCGTCTCGATGGCGTCGAGAATAGTATTCACTCCGACATTGAAGCAAGAGCAGAGCGTAGGCCCCGGATCAGGTTGATCGGCAGGTGACTTGCCCGAAAGAACCATGGGCGCCGCCTCTCCCGGCAGGTTGGCAAGATAGTCTCGCATCACGGCCACAGGGCCGCGTGAGATGAACAAAGCGGCCTTGAGCGCACCATCTTGGTGAAGCGCGATGCGCGCCGTGCCTTTGGCCGGGTCGAGCATGGTCTGGACATCCGCATCGGGTAAGCCAAAGATTCGGCGCGCTTCATCGACCCAATCTTCCGGCGTCTCTTTTCCAGCCATTTCAACGCGATAGCCCGCATAAGTTTTCGCCAGCGCCCAATAGTCGGAGGTGGCATGCACCGGCGCCTGCGAGATCGCAAAGCCATACCATTCGGCCTCAAACGGCGCGATGGAGGCGACCGAGCCTTTGCTCTCCGGCTGGCCCGAAACGGGATCGGTGACGGGCGCCACCAGCGCATCAACCCGCGCGGCGGGGGCGTTTTCGCCGGTCCAATGCATCGGCGCGAATACCTCGCCACGCGCAATCCGATCGGTGATCATCGCGCGCAGGATCGCCGTGCCATTGGGCGTTTTCACCTCGACAAGAGAGGTCGGGCCAATGCCTTTCGCCTTGGCGTCTTCGGGGTGAATCTCAAGGAAGGGTTCGCCCAGATGCGCCGACAAACGCGGCGAGCGGGCCGTGCGGGTCATCGTGTGCCATTGGTCGCGAATCCGGCCCGTGTTGAGCCGGAACGGGTAGCGCGGTTCTTGTCTCGCCACCGGCGGCTTCCAAGTGACGGGCAACATCCGGCCCTTGCCATCAGGGGTAAAGAACTTGCCATCGGCAAAGAACCGTCCACCCGCTTTGCCGTCCGTCACCGGCCAGCGGGTCGGCGCGAGCGTGTCATATTGCGTGTCTGTCAGGTCCTTGAGCCCCGAGATGTCGAAGTCCTTACCGAAGCCGCCCGCAATGCCGGAAAGCGCGGCATATTCGCGGAAAATCTCCGCAGGCGTCTCGTAATCGAACCCGTCTTTGAAGCCCATGCGGCGGGCGACCTCGGCCAGTTGTTCCCAATCGGCGCGGGCCCGACCGGGAGCAGGCAGCGCGGGACGTTGGCGGGAAATCAGACGATCGGAATTGGTCACCGTGCCGCTTTTTTCTCCCCATGCGGTGGCGGGAAGCAAAACATGCGCCAGCCGCGCGGTGTCGGTCGCGCCGGTGATGTCGGAGACGACAACGAAATCACAGCCCGCAATGGCATCGCGCACCCGATCTGCATCGGGCATGGAGACGGCGGGGTTGGTGTGAAGAATCCAGAGCGCCTTGATTTTGCCCTCGCCTACCGCGCGAAACATGTCGACAGCTTTGAGGCCGGGGTGTTCCGGCATCTCGGGCGCGGACCAAAAGGATTTTACGGCATTGCGATGTGCGGCATTTTCGATGTCGAGGTGACAGGCGAGCATATTGGCAAGCCCGCCCACCTCCCGCCCGCCCATGGCGTTGGGCTGGCCGGTGACCGAAAACGGCCCCATGCCGACGCGCCCGATACGCCCCGTGGCGAGGTGGCAATTGGTGATGGAATTGACCTTATCGGTGCCCGACGAGGACTGGTTCACGCCTTGGGAAAAGATCGTGACAACCTTTTCCGAGCCGCACCACAGGTCATAGAAGGTCGTGAGCAGATCATCCGACAGGCCGGTGACGGAGAGATCGTCGGCTTTGGCGGCGGCGATGGCTTCATCCAGCCCGCTGACGTTTTCGGCAAATTCACGATAAATCAACCCGCGTTTGTCGATCTCCGCCAGCAACCCGTTGAACAGCGCCACATCGGAACCAAGCGCCAGGGGCAAATGCAAGTCGGCCAGATCGCAGGATGCGGTGCGACGCGGATCGATGACGATGAGCTTTTGATCGGGGCGTTTTTTTCGGGTGGCGAGGATGCGTTGGTAGAGCACGGGATGACACCATGCGAGGTTCGATCCGGTCAGCACGATGACGTCGGCCTCGTCCAGATCCTCATAGGTGCCGGGCACCGTATCCGTGCCAAAAGCGCGTTTGTGTCCCGCCACGGTGGAGGCCATGCAGAGCCGCGAGTTCGTGTCGATATTAGCCGAGCCGATGTAGCCTTTCATCAGCTTGTTGGCGACATAATAGTCCTCGGTCAGAAGCTGGCCGGAGACGTAAAACGCAACACTATCAGGGCCATGTTCGGCAATCGTGTCGGAAAACCTGCGCGCCACGAGATCCAGCGCCGTGTCCCAATCCGCCTCGCGCCCGTCGATCTGCGGCGCCAAGAGGCGGCCCTCAAGCGACACGGTTTCGCCCAAGGCCGAGCCTTTGGAACAGAGCCGCCCGAAATTGGCCGGGTGGTCCTGATCGCCGCGCACATCTAGGCCGCCCTGCCCGTCCGGTCCCAGCAGAACGCCACAGCCGACGCCGCAATAGGGACAGGTCGAGCGGATCGCGCACATCGATGTGAGATTGGATTTCGGACTGCTCATGCGATCGCCTCCAGAAGAACCGGTGCCGGAATGGGGGGCGGCGGGGGCGCATCCTGATAGGCCGGACCAAAGATCATCATCTCGCGCATAGCGGAGACATCGGCGCCCTCGCGGATCAGGTTGAAAAACCACGCGCCGTCATTCGTGTCGCCATACATCACAGCGCCAATCAGCCGGTCATTCTCGATCACCAGACGTTTGTAGACGGCAGAGGGCGCGTCGGAATAGGTGATGCATTCGCGGCCCTCTCCATCGCGAAAATCCCCTGCGGAGAACAGGTCACAGCCCGTGACCTTGAGCTTGGTCGAGACCTCTTTGTTGACGTAGTGCGCAGGCTCACCACACAGGGTTTTCGCCAGCACTTTGGCCTGTTCGAACAAGGGCGCCACGAGACCGAAGAGCGCGCCGTCATGTTCGACACATTCGCCCAGCGCGAAGATGTTCGGGTCCGAGGTCAGAAGTTGGTCATCGACGATCACGCCCCGGCCCGTCTCAATCCCGGCCGCTTGCGCCAATGTGATCGAGGGCCGAATGCCCACGGCCATGACCAGCAAATCGCAGTGGAGCCTCCGCCCATCTTCAAGCAAAAGAGCTGAAACGCGCCCGTCGTCACCCGCGATGATTTCTTTCGAATTGGCGCTGCAAACTACCTCAATTCCGCGCGCTTCCAGTGCCCGCCGCAAAAGCCCCGCCGCCTCGCAATCCAACTGGCGGTCCATCAGGTGGCCGTTGAGATGCACCACCGTGACGTGGACCCCGCGCGCAGCCATCCCCGCCGCCGCCTCCAAGCCCAAAAGGCCGCCACCGATCACTACGGCCCGCGTTCCGGGTGTGTCGCCCAGACGCATCATCTCTTCGGTGTCTTCAAGGTCACGATAGGCGATCACCCCCGGCAGGTCATGACCTGGAAGCGGCACGATGAAGGGGGTCGAACCGGTGGCGATGACCAACTTGTCGTAGGGCACTTCGCCCTTCTCACCGATGACAACCTTACGATCACGGTCGATGCCATGCACCCATTCGCCAAAACGACAGGTCACATCGTTCTTGGCATACCAGGCGTCATCATGGGTGACGATCTCGGCGTAGCATTTCTCACCGGCCAGCACCGGAGACAGCATCAAGCGGTCATAGGTGCCGCGCGGCTCGGCGTTGAACAGCGTGATGTCGAAGGCATCCGGCGCCTCTCCGGTCAGATGATCGAGAAGCCGCCCAGAGGCCATCCCCGCCCCGACGATGACAAGCCGTTCCACCATCAGGCGCCCTCCCCCTCATCGGTCGCATAGGCTGCCGAAATCATCACGGCCGAGAGCGCAGCATAGGCGGTGGTCCAGGCCTCACGCACATCCGGCGTGAAGTCCGGCCCCAGCCCCTGTTCGAGCGTCCGAAGCAAAGAGGCGCCCACCGCATCATAATGTGCGGGTGTAACGCCATAGGCGACATGCTTGCGCGCCAGATCTTCGACCACCGGAAGGATCGCTCCCAGATCGCTCAGCCCGCGCACCACCACGCCCAGAGTGGCCATGAGTTTCATACCCTGCGCGTTGATGTCACCCTTGAACAAGGGACGGACCTCGGGCGCGGAGGTGAAGAGATCGGCATAGAACAGCTCGCCTGCAGTCTCCGAGATGGGTCGGATCTTGGCGAAACTGTCCTGCACGAGGGCGATGGTGAGGCTGTCCATATCTTTTACTCCGCCGCGATGGCTTTCGGCTCAGGCTTTTTTGCCTTGGGCTTGGCGCCGTGTTCGTATTCCTCGAGGAAATCGAGCACTTCCTGACGATATGTGTAGTAGTCCGGGTGCTCCAAAAGCGCCTTGCGGGTGCGCGGACGCGGCAGGTTCACTTCGGTGATCTTGCCGATCGTGGCCTGCGGGCCGTTGGTCATCATCACCACCCGGTCGGCCAGAAGGATGGCTTCATCCACGTCATGCGTCACACAGATGGCCGTCACTTTCGTGCGTTCCCAAACCTCCATCAGAACCTCTTGGAGCTCCCAGCGCGTGAGGCTGTCGAGCATGCCGAAGGGTTCATCCAAAAGCAGAAGTTTCGGAGAGAGCGCAAAGGCGCGGGCGATGCCCACACGTTGCCTCATACCGTTGGACATCTCCGACGCGGGCTTGTCCATAGAGTCAGCGAGACCGACCCTTTCAAGATAATATTCAACGACATCCTGCCGTTCGGGCTGCGAGGCGGTGGGGTAAACTCTGTCGACACCAATGGACACGTTCTCCTTTGCTGTGAGCCAGGGAAACAGGTTCGGCGATTGGAAGACTACGGCGCGCTCCGGGTCGGCACCGCGCACCTCGAAGCCGTCGAGTTTGATCGCGCCTTTCGAGATGTCGTTGAGACCGGCAGCCATAGTGAGAACCGTGGATTTGCCACAGCCCGAATGCCCAATGAGCGAAATGAATTCGCCGCGGTTGAGTTTCAGGTTGAAATCCTCGACCACCGTGAGCGGGCCTTTCGGCGTTGGGTAGACTTTGTGAAGGCCTTCGAAGCTCAGGAAACGGTTGTCGATCAGGCCTTCCTGCGCCTTGGTCACGGCCTTCGGCACTTGGTGAATTGCGGTGACGTTGGGCAAAAGCTTGCTGCCCTCGGCCTTCGCCTCGATCCCCACATCCATGAGGTAAGTCGTGACCTCAGCGCGCAGTTTGTGGAAGGTCTCGTCATGGTTCATCTCGCCGCGTTCACGCGGACGCGGAATGGTGACTTTGAATTCTTCGCCAAGACTACCATCGGGATTGAGCGCTATGATGCGGTCGGCCAAAAGAATGGCCTCGTCCACATCGTTGGTGATCAGCACACAGGTCTTTTTGTCAGCCTCCCAGATGTGTTCGATCTCATCGGCAAGGTTCGCCCGCGTCAGCGCATCGAGCGCCGAGAGCGGCTCGTCCAGAAGCAACACTTCCGGGTTCATCGCCAGAGCCCGCGCCACGTTCACACGCTGGCGCATCCCGCCCGAAAGCTCCGCCGGACGACGGGTTTTCGCATGGCTCAGCCCCACCATTTTGACGAAATGATCGACCTTTTCCTGCTTCTCCGCTTTGGGCAGATCGGGAAAGATCGTGTCCACCGCCAGAGCGACGTTCTGATCCACCGTCAGCCAGGGCATCAGCGAATAGTTCTGAAAGATCACACCGCGCTCCGGACCGGGCCCCGTGATGTCTTTGCCCTTGAACGTGACCTTGCCGGAGGACGGCATCTCAAGCCCCGCCATCAGGTTGATCAGCGTCGTCTTGCCAGTGCCGGAAAAGCCCAGAAGGACAAGGAACTCGCCCTCCTGCACATCGAGGTTGATGTTTTTCAGAACTTCAGTGCGGTGCAGACCCTCACCGAAGCCTTTGGACACATTGTCAAACGTCAGAATACCCATGGCGATCACCGGTTGTTCGTGAAGGTGAAGAGGGATTGCAGCGCGAACATCACACGGTCCAGAAGGAAGCCGATAATCCCGATGGTCAGCACGGCGACGATGATTTTCGCGAGCGATTGCGAGGAGCCGTTCTGGAACTCGTCCCAGACGAATTTGCCGAGACCGGGGTTCTGCGCCAGCATTTCAGCGGCGATCAGCACCATCCAGCCCACACCGAGGGACAGGCGCAGACCGGTGAAGATCAGCGGCAGGGCGGAGGGCAGGACAAGTTTCGTGATCTTCTGCCATGTGCCCATTTTCAGCACTTTGGAGACCGACACGAGGTCCTTGTCGATGGAGGCCACACCTAAAGAGGTGTTGATCAGCGTCGGCCACAGAGAGCAAAGCGTCACGGTGATGGCGGAGACGAGGAAGGACTTCGCGAAAAGCCCGTCATTCGTCGTGTAAAGCGCGGAAACCACCATGGTCACGATCGGCAACCACGCCAGCGGTGACACGGGTTTGAAGATTTGCACCAGCGGGTTGATCGCGGCATTGGCATAGGGCGACAGACCGGCGAGGATGCCCAGCGGGATCGCGATGGCCGAGCCGATCAGGAAGCCGAAGAACACGGTTTTGATCGAGGTCCAGATTTGTTCATAGTAAGACGGCGAACCGGTGTAGGGAATGTCCTTCACCTTTTCGGGCTGACCGTTGGCGATGAAACGTTCATTGCGTGCATCGACGCGCTCGATAAAGGCGGCCTTTTTCTCGGCCTTGGCGATGGCGTCCTGATGCAGGTTCACCGCCTCATCCCAAACAGCCGCAGGACCGGGGATCGCGCCCAGAGAGGTCTGCACCTTCGGCGCCAATGTTCCCCAGAGCATCAGGAACCCGACGATGGCCAGTACCGGCACACCGAGGAGTTTCCAGATCTCCTTGCCCTGCGCCTTCGGGTTGTCACCCGCGAGCGCTTTCAAGACAGGCGTCATCCATGACAGGCCCAGAACCTGAAACCAGGCGTCGGCCTTGTTGATACGGGTGAAAAGTTTCGCGCGACGGGCCGCACGAGCTTTCGCTGTGGCCTCGGCGTCAAGCGCTTGGGGGTCGATAGCAGTCATTGCGGCGTCCTCACGAGAGACAAGAGAGTTTGATTTGGGGTGGTTGGGGCGCGCTCAGGAAGCGGCGCGCCCCCAGGGGAATTTAGCCCTTAACTTCGGTACCAACGACGGTCTGATCGCCTTTCAGGCCAATCGGCAGGCTGTCGAGGTAAGCGTTCGGAGCTTTGCCGTCATAGGCGATGCCGTCGATGATGTCGGCGGAGGGCGTCGGCGCTTTGTAGCCATCGCTGTCCCAAGGGAAGTCGGCTTCGTTGGCGAGACCTTCGTCGACCAAAAGACGGGCCGCTTCGAGGTAGATCTCCGGCTTGTAGACGGATTTCGCGACCTCATCATACCAGCTGTCCGGCTTGGCCTCGGAAATCTGGCCCCAACGACGCATCTGGGTCAGATACCATACGGCATCGGAATAGAACGGATAAGTCGCGTTATAGCGGAAGAACACGTTGAAGTCCGGCACCTCACGCACATCGCCCGGTTCATATTCGAAGGTGCCGGTCATGGAGGCGGCAATCACCTCCTGGTCGGCGCCGACGTAATCGGGACGCGACAGGATTTCCACGGCCTCTTCGCGGTTGGCGTTGTCATTCTCATCAAGCCACATGGCCGCACGAATGAGCGCCTTGGTCACGGCGAGCGTGGTGTTCGGGTACTCTTCGGCAAACTCTGCGGTGATGCCGAAGACCTTCTCCGGGTTGTTCTTCCAAAGCTCGTAGTCGGTGATCACTGGCACGCCGATTCCTTTGGCGACGGCCTGCTGGTTCCACGGCTCACCGACGCAGTAGCCGTAGATCGTGCCTGCCTCCAAGGTGGCGGGCATCTGCGGCGGGGGTGTCACGGAGAGGAACACGTCAGCACCAATCTGGCCGGTGATGTTCTCGGGGGAGTAGTAGCCCGGATGCAGACCACCCGCGGCCAGCCAGTAGCGCAACTCGTAGTTATGCGTGGACACCGGGAAAACCATACCCATGTTGAAGGGCTTGCCTTCGGATTTGTATTTCTCGACGACCGGCGCCAGAGCGGAGGCCGAAATCGGGTGCTGGACTTTGCCGTCCGCATCCACCGGAATGTTCGGCTTCATCTCTTCCCAGACCTCGTTGGAGACGGTGATGCCGTTGCCGTTCAGATCCATCGAAAAGGGCGTGATGATATGCGCCTCGGTGCCAAAACCGATGGTCGCGGCCAGCGGCTGACCGGCGAGCATATGCGCCCCATCCAGCGTGCCGTCGATCACGCCATCCAGAAGCACTTTCCAGTTGGCTTGGGCTTCGAGCGTGACAAAGAGACCTTCGTCGTCAAAGAAACCCTGTTCATAAGCCACCGCGAGCGGCGCCATGTCGGTCAGTTTGATGAACCCGAAGGTCAGTTCGTCTTTTTCCAGATCGAGCATTTCTGCCCAGGCACCCGTGGCGAGTGCGGTCGTGGCTGCGAGGCCGAGGAGAAGGTTCTTCATCTATTTGTCCCTGTTGTTCCCTGTTGAGGAGAAAAAACGAAAAAAGCCGCCGATAGACCGCCTGGGAGGAGAAGGGGCGGTGTATCGAGCGGCTTTGCTCTGTTGCCCCGTTCGCCGAGGCATATGCAGACTTCCCGATCTTCGGGAAAATGTTCCGTATCGCGGCATCGTTGCCTTGCGATGCTTCCAATGTCCGCCGAAATGCTGCGCTGGCAAAGGTGATTTCGATGTCTTTCCCTCAAATCTTGCCGCAGGTGCAAAGATCAGCCTAAATTTTGCGCATCATTTCACGAAAGGATCAAAAACGCGTCCGTCGAAAAACTGGTTCTTCTCAAGAATCAGCTGCCCGACCTTCGATGCAACCGCCGTTGGCACGCTCAATCCGCCCTCTTGTTTCGAAGATGCACCAGGCAAATCGGCGGAGGTCGAATCGAGTGCTTGCCGATAGAGATCAGACCGGAACACGCCATGCGCCGCCCGCTGTGCCGCCTCGCGATCAAGCCCCGTGCGCGCCGCCAATTGCGTGCCGATCCACTCCGCCTGAGACCGCCACGGGAAACTCGCGGCACCTTTGTAGAACTCGACGAACCCCTCGACCCGACGCGCGTCGCCCTGCGCGGAAATCACCATATTGCCGGTCAGCGCGCGCTCCAGCATCTCAGACGGCAGATCGAGATACTCAGGACGGCTCAGCAGTTCAGAGGCCAGCATCGGACTGTCCGCCGTGCCCAGCCACCGCCCCGCGCGCCAGACCGCTCGGATCAGACGACCCATCAGGGCTTGTTCCTGCTCCGCCCAATCAGCGCGCACAGCCAGCACTTTTTCGGGCGCAGCCGACCAGATCGCGCAGCCCGGCAGCAACAACTCGCCCCCGCCATGTTCCACCGCCTGCGAGCCCCAAGGTTCACCAACGCAGAACGCGTCGATCTCGCCCGCTTCAATCGCGGCGCCCATCAATGGCGGCGGCACCGTACGGATATCAACGGATTGCGGCGCGGGCAGACCCAGCGCAGAGAGCCAATAATACAAAAGCTCGGCATGCATCGAAAACGGGAAAGGCACCCCGATGCGCAGACGGCCATTCGCCGCCTTGATCAAATCGCGCCCGGCTTTCTCAGCATCGTCAAACCCGAACCCGTGCCCAACATCGCGCAGCCGTGCGGCGAGATCATTCGACACACCGATGACATTGCCATTCATAGACAGGACGGAAAGCGCCGCGAATTGCACCCCAGAACCGCCCAGACCGAGCGCCGTGGCCACAGGCACCGGAGACAACATATGCGCGGCGTCCGCCCGACCAAAGGCCAGCATGTCGCGCACCGACGACCACGAGGGCGCGGGCTTGAGATCAAGCGACAGCCCTTCTTCGGCGGCAAAACCCATCTCCTGCGCCACGATCAAAGGGGCGGCGTCGATCAAGGGAATATAGCCAACGGACAGTGTGGTGGGTCTCATGACAGTAGCCCCGCCGCCGTCACCAGAGCCTGCGCCACATCGGCGACGCGTTTGCCCTGATCCATCGCAGTCTTCCGCAGGAGCGCATAGGCTTCGTCTTCACCGATGCCTTTGGCGCGCATCAACATGCCCTTGGCGCGGTCGATGACCTTGCGCTCTTCCAGCGCCTTTTTCGTCTCCGCCAGTTCCGTACGCATGCGCTGGAACATGCGAAACCGCGCGATGGCGGCGTCCATGATCGGCTTGACGCGCGGAGATTGCAGCCCGTCGACGATATAGGCCGACACGCCCGCCTCGATCGCCGCAGAGGACAGGCCTTCGTCCGAGCGGTCGACAAACATCGCAACCGGACGATCCAGCGGGCCGGAGGCCAGCGCCAGTTCTTCCATCGTGTCGCGCGACGGGTTTTCGATGTCGATCAGGACCACATCCGGATTGCGCGCCTGAATTTGACGCGCAAGGCCTGTAACTTCGGAGATGACGAAAATGTCGAAATCCCCGGCATCGCGCAGGCTGTCGACGATCAGCTGGGCGCGGGTGCGGTCGGTTTCGACGACGATGATGGAAAGAGCGGCACTCATGGCTTCAAATCGCGCCAAGCTGTGCAGGAAGTAAACGATTCCTGTCGGTAGGCGATGGCACGACTTCTCTCTCGCCTAATTCATGGACAACATCGCCCAATATTTAATCACCTCAAAGAGTCTCCAGACACCAGCCATGCAGCGCCTCAATCTCCGGCGCGAGCTCTTCGGCGAAGTCTCCAGCAAACGCCAGAAACCCGGCGATGTTTTTGGCATTGACGCCGACAATGACTGGCACGCCCTGTGACAGAGCCTCGCCGATCAGATTGCGAAAGCCGCGGCCTTCGACCTCTTGCTTGCCGAATTTGTTGATCAGAACCATCTCGGCGCCTGTATCGAGGCCCTTTTCCGTATGATGCACCGCCTGTTCCAGCCCCTCCGGATTCAGACGACAGCCCTTGGACAACGCCCCGAGGCTTTGCGAGATTTGCACCCGCTCGCCCGCAGGCAACAACTGCAGCTCCATCCGACATTTGACGTCATTGGGCAGTTCGGTGTTGATCTGAACCGCACCCGTGACACGACGCCCCTCGGCCTGCAACCGCTCCGCAAGCGCCGCAAGCAGCGCATCGACCTCTCCGCGGCCTTCCGCCATCACATATCCGAGCATGTCTTTGCCCCTTGATTTGCCTCTCCTCGGACATACAGAATGGCAGCCACGGGGGGAAGCTCATAGAGGGAGCACAGGATATGTCACTAGGTCCCAGGGTCTCTGAGGGTGTCTTTCCCGGCGTCATTCTCGCAGGCGGGCAAGGCACCCGCCTCGGCGGCGTCGACAAAGGCATGGTGGAATTGGGCGGCGCGCGTTTGATCGAGCGGATCATCGACCGGCTAGCCCCGCAATGCGCCACGTTGGCGATCAGCGCCAATGGCGACCCGAAACGCTATTCCGAATTCGGCTTTCCGATCCTGCCCGATGGCACGCCCGAGGAACAGGGGCCTTTGGCTGGCGTCTTGGCCGGGCTCGATTGGGCCGCAATGAAAGGCTTTGAGGCCATCGTCACGGTCGCGACCGACACGCCGTTTTTCCCGACCGATCTGGTGACGCGACTGGCTACGGTGTCACATCCCGAAGGCTTCGGCATCGCGGTGACCAAGGAAAAGGATGAGGTGCGCTGGCATCCGACCTTTGGACTCTGGCCGGTGACCTTGCGCCACGACCTGCGCGTCGCACTTCAGCGCAATCAACGCCGGATGCAGCAATTTGCCGAAGGCAAAGGCGCCGTGCCAGTGCTATTCGAGGCAGAGCACCCCGAGGAGCTTTTCTTCAACATCAACACGCCCGAGGATCTGGCTCGCGCCGAGAACCGGCTTATCCGCGCTTGAGAAAATAGCTTTGGCTCTCGCCATGATCCGTCATGGCGAGAAAGCTATGCCCGGCCTCCTGACAGAAATGCGGCACGTCGATCACCGCGGCAGGGTCAGAGGCCAGAAGCCGCAACACCTGCCCCGGCGCCATCGACAAAAGCCGCTTTCGCGCCTTGAGCACTGGCAACGGACAGATCAGCCCGATGGCATCTAGGGTCTCGTCCCAAGCCTCCGGGCCAATTTCCTGACTGTGCTGATCTGTCGTTTCCGTCATATTCAGAGGCTTAATCCAGCCTCAGCGCCCCTGTCCAGAGGCAAGCGGCAGATAGGTCTGCTCGAGCCGCACCCGCAGATAATCCGCCGCCCGCACCGGCGGGTATTGCGGCGCCCCCAGCCCCGGCAAAGGCGCGATCAGACTTTCGGGGTTGGGATCGAAATAAAAGGCGGCGAGCGTCCTTGGCTTCGACGGGGACAACATCCGATGGGGCGCGGCACGGTAGAGATCGTTGCTCCAGCGCATCAATTCCTCTCCCACGAGCACCGTCAAAGTGTCGGGCGTGTCCGGGATGTCATACCATCGCCCAGCGCGGTTCTGCACCTGTAGCCCCGCAACCCCATCCGACAACACAAAGGTCAGCGCGCCGTAATCAAATTGCGGCACCTCTGTCACGGGCCCCTCTGCCCATGGATCGACCGGCGTGTGAGACAGACGCAGGGTCGCAAGCGGGTCCGAGAAATGTGGTTTGAAAAAGTCTTTCGGCAGATCGAGATCACTTTCGACCGCCCGCATCAGGCCGCGCCCGAGGCCCAGCATCTCTTTGTAGTAGTCGCGCATCACATCGCGAAACTGATCGCAATCGGGCCAGACATTGAGCCCGCGAAAGGGCTCGCCGGCCAAGACACGCGGATCGTCCGGGCGCAGATCCAAACCGATGCTGAAACTTTCTTTGCGCAACGGCAGGCCATCCTGGCCGCCCGAGCGCTCCACTCCCATCCCGGCCCATCCGCGATTGCAATCGGAATGGCGAATGTCGAGCGGGGCCTTGTCGTCCTCCGGCAGAGCAAAGAACTCCTGTGCCGCGTCGATGACATCGCGCAAAAGTCCGCGCGGGATGCCGTGTTCCTTGAGTTGGAACACACCTTCACTGCGGCAGGCCTGTCCAAGTTTGGCTGAAAATCCTCCGGGATCTTTCCCGGAAATGAGATCGTGGTAGTCCAGAATTTGTATCATATCCGCACTTTCAAATGATCCGTCTGCGTCCTCCTCCCCGCAATGACCCGCAGACCGATCATCCGGTCACTTCAAGATACACAGCCGCAGAGCGCCCCGAGGCACAACCTATGGGAGAGGCGTAAAAAAATAGGGGCATGATGAAAGCGCGGGCATTTTTTTAGCGCCTTGGTCAGTTTCAATGCAGAAGGGATTTCACCAAAGCGCTTGCGGAAAATGTCCTTTCAGACCAGCGGGCGTGGGCGATGCGCGCATGAGGCGCGTCCGTGCTCTGTTTTTGCCAGCCCTAGAATTTGATCCAAACGATAAAAAACCTTCACAGAACCATCACAGAGCACGGGTAGGCGAACGTCTGTGCAAAACGGCGCGAGGGCGATGTGCTCTGCCCGCTTTGTCTCTCCCAAAGCTACCGCGGGAGAAAGGATCGCAACGCCACAGGCCCCCGCGGGCCGCGGCGTGAACCGACATAAGGCCCAGAGAGTGGGCCAAACCGGAGACAGTGTGATGAACACGATCAAATTCACGGCAGCTGCTGCCACCTTCGCCCTCGCAGGCACCGCCGCTTTCGCGGAAACCGAGATCACCTGGTGGCACGCCATGGGCGGCAACCTCGGCGAGACCGTCAACAAAATCGCCGCAGGCTTCAACGCCTCGCAGGACGAGTACAAAATCACCCCGATCTTCAAAGGCTCCTATGAGGAGACCCTGACCTCAGGCATCGCCGCCTTCCGTGCGGGCGAACAGCCGAACATCATGCAGGTGTTTGACGCCGGTTCCGCCACCGTGATCGGTGCTCAGGGCGCGACTGTTCCGGTGCAGGATCTTCTGTCCGAGAACGGCGTTGATTTCGACATCAACGACTATATCCCGGGTGTGCGTTACTTCTACGCCGACAACCAAGGCAAGATGATCGGCATGCCGTTCAACTCTTCCTCGCCGGTGATGTATTACAACGCCGACGCACTGGCCGCCGCTGGCGTCGAAGTGCCGACCACCTACGAAGAATTCGAAGCCATCGCCCCCGCGCTCAAAGAAGCCGGTTACATCCCGCTCGTGCAGACGCACCTGCCGTGGGAATTCGTCGAGAACTTCCATTCCCGTCACAACCTGCCGTTTGCGACCAACGCCAATGGTTATGACGGCGCAGAAGGCACCCAGATCCTCGTCAACTCCGACGAGATGAAAATGCACTTCACCAAGGTCAAAGAATGGCTCGACGAAGGTTACTTCGGTTTCTTCGGCACCGGCTGGGACGACAACCAAGCGCAATTCGAAGCCGGCAAAGCCGCCATGTACATCGGCTCCTCGGGTGACTTCGGTGGTCTGAGCTCGAAAGGCATGTCCTTCGAGTGGGGCTCTTCCTACCTCCCCTACTGGGCATCGATCACTGAAGAGGGCTACCAGACCTTCATCGGCGGCGCGTCGCTCTTCGCTATGGCTGGCAAATCCGCAGAAGAAAACAAGGCCACGGCCGAATTCTTCCGCTACCTGACCTCGCCGGAAGTTCAATACATGTGGCACCGTGAAACCGGTTACGTTCCGGTCACCACCGCCGCTTACGAGCTTGCCAAAGCAGATGGTCACTACGACCGTTTCCCGGCCGCTGAAACCGGCCCGAAACAGCTGATGCTCGCCGCTGGTGAAAACACCCGTGGCTACCGCATGGGCTTCTACGTCCAGATCCGTGACGTGGAAAACCGCGAGCTGTCCCGTGTGCTCTCCGGCGAGACCACCGTCGAGGACGCTCTGGCCACGATCGAAGAAGAAGGCAACGAACTTCTCGCCCGTTTCGCCAAGACCCAAGGCTAAATCCGGTCTTCAAGACATCTCTGGCGGCCGCGTCTTCGCGGCCGTCAGGCTTTTGCGAAAGGTCCCCCCATGAAACGCGCAGGCTTTGCCTCCCGCTGGTTGCCAATCCTTCTACTGGTGCCGCAGCTCTCGATCATCCTCGTCTTTTTCTATTGGCCCGCCGCCTATGCGGTAAAATCTTCCTTCTACCTGCAAGACCCGTTCGGCTTTGGCCAAACTTTCGTCGGGCTGGAGAATTACGCCTCGCTGTCCAATTCGGCCGAGTATTTCAAAGTCACGAATTTCACCGTGATCTTCACCGTGTTGGTGACCTTCTTCTCGCTGGCGCTGGCGCTTTTGTTGGCGGTAAAGGCGGATAAGGTGATCCGGGGCGCCAAGACCTATCGCACGCTCCTCATGTGGGTCTACGCGGTGGCACCGCCGGTCGCGGGCTTTGTGGGACTTTTGCTCTTTAACCAGCGCTGGGGACCGCTCACCGAATTTTTCGGCAGCCTCGGCTGGGACTTCAACCTGCGGGCGGATTATTTCGACACGGCCTTTGCCATGGTCGTGGTCTCCGTCTGGAAACAGGTGCCGGTGAACTTCATCTTTTTCCTCTCCGGGCTTCAGAGCATCCCGAAGTCCGTGCGCGAAGCGGCATTGATCGACAACCGCTCGGCCTCTGGCCGGTTCTGGGACGTGACTTTCCCCTTACTCGCGCCCACAGGGTTCTTCTTGCT
This sequence comes from Celeribacter sp. PS-C1, assembly GCF_019429625.1. Classification (GTDB taxonomy): domain Bacteria; phylum Pseudomonadota; class Alphaproteobacteria; order Rhodobacterales; family Rhodobacteraceae; genus Celeribacter. The sequence continues at coordinate 130,785 of NZ_JAHXRW010000009.1, read as the reverse complement.
GATCATCAACATCACCTACGCGCTTTTCGACACCTTCGGTGTCATCGACACGCTGGTGCAAGGCGAGCCGGGCAACAACCCGATGACGCTGGTCTACAAAGTCTATGTCGATGGCTTCCGTGGCAATGACCTTGGCGGGTCTTCGGCGCAATCTGTCGTGCTGATGGTGTTGGTTCTGGCGCTGACCGTGTTCCAGTTCCGCATGGTCGAAAAACGCATTCATTATACGTGAGGGAAGGATTTGATGACCAAACGTCCTTATTCTCTCGGAGAAAAGCCGCGCACTCGCCTGACCGGGGGCTGGCGATCAACGTCTGCTACGGTGCGCTTTATACCAGCCATGTCCGTAGAACATCTGAGCGGCACATCTCCCTCACAAAATCGCCAGACCGCCGGACGGTCAGGCGAGTGCGCGGCGGCCTGCGGCCTTGATTCCGCGCCTCCTCTCCGCATGAACTCTCACGCACTGGATCACGCTCATGGCTGACATTTCCCTCTCCGCGGCGGCCCCGGTCGTCCCTCGCCGCCGCTTTCGCTGGTCCACCGTGGTGGATCACGCGATCCTCATCACCGGCGCACTTATCATGTTCCTGCCCTTGCTCATCTTGGTGCAAACCGCCTCGACGCCCGACGTCGAGACGATGAAATACGGCCCCGGCCTCTATTTCGGCGACCAGCTCGATGACAACTTCCGCAAGGCGCTGTTCGAGGCCTCGGGGTTCTCCGGCGAGAACACCGGGCTTGCGATGTTCAAGAACTCGATGATCCTCGGGCTTGGCTTTGCTTTCGGCAAAATCATCATCGGCATGATGGCCGCCTATGCCATCGTCTACTTCCGCCTGCGCTTCGCCACTTTTGCCTTCTGGCTGATCTTCACCACGCTCTTGTTGCCGCTCGAAGTGCGCATCCTGCCGTCCTATGAGATCACACAGAAACTGGGCCTGTTGAACACCTACACCGGCCTGATCGTCCCGCTCATTGCCTCCGCCACCGCGACGTTCTTTTTCCGCCAGTTCTTCCGCTCCGTGCCCGAAGAGCTGGTCGAAGCCGCTCGCATCGACGGCGCAGGTCCGGTGAAATTCTTCATCGACATCCTCGTGCCGCTCTCGCAGACCATGATCGCCGCGATGTTCATCATCATGTTCGTTTACGGCTGGAACCAATATCTCTGGCCCACGATGGTGACCACCGAAGAGGGTATGTACACCCTCGTGCGCGGCATCAAACAGATCGTTCAGGTGCTGCAAGGCGGCAATGAAATCCCCGAATACGGACGCGCGAATGTGCTGGCGATCATCGCCGTTTTGCCGCCCGTCGCCATCGTCATTTTCTTCCAGAGCTGGTTCGTCAAGGGCCTCACGGAATCCGACAAATAAGGACAACATCAATGGCTCAGGTCACTTTGGACTCCGTCCGCAAAATCTACCCGAACGGCGTCGAGGCCGTCACCCCCGCAAGCTTTCAGATCAAGGACGGCGAATTCGTCGTTCTGGTCGGCCCCTCGGGTTGCGGCAAATCCACGCTCCTGCGCATGATCGCAGGGCTAGAGGACATCACCGAGGGCGCGCTCTGCATCGGCGACAACGTGGTCAACACGCTCGACCCCGCGGATCGCGACATCGCCATGGTCTTTCAAAACTACGCGCTCTACCCGCATATGACGGTGCGCAAAAACATCGCCTACGGCCTCAAAAACCGCAAAACGCCAAAAGACGTCATCGCGCAAAAGGTCGATGAGGCCGCGAAGATGCTCAACCTCACCGACTATCTCGATCGCAAACCGGCGCAGCTTTCCGGTGGTCAGCGTCAGCGCGTCGCCATGGGCCGCGCCATCGTGCGCGACCCGGCGCTGTTCCTCTTCGATGAGCCTTTGTCGAATTTGGACGCAAAACTCCGCAACCAGATGCGGATCGAGATCAAAGCGCTTCAGCGTCGCCTTGGCGTGACCTCGATCTACGTCACCCACGATCAGGTCGAAGCCATGACCATGGCCGACCGCATCATCGTATTGAACGGCGGCAGGATCGAACAGATCGGCACGCCCTCGGAGATTTACCACAACCCGGCCTCGACCTTTGTCGCCTCCTTCATGGGCGCGCCGCCGATGAACCTCGTAGGCGCCGAAATGCAGGACGGGACCCTCAGCTTTGCCGGACTGGAGCTGCCGCTGGCCTCGTCGATGCGCGGCCCGGTGACGCTGGGCCTGCGGCCCGAGGATTTGATCATCGACAGCCACGGCCCGCTGGCGATGGAGGTCGAATTGATCGAAGAACTGGGCGCGCATCGTCTGTTGCACGGCCAGGTCGACGGGCAGCGCCTCACCGTGCATCTCGCCAAAGAAGAACAGGTCGCGCTTGGCCCCCTGCGCCTGTCGTGTCGGGTGCAAAACCTCTGCCTGTTCCACCCCGAAACAGGTCAGCGTATGGACGGCGGCTTTGCCTTCAACCCTGCGCAAACACGTACGGAAGAACGCGTATGATCTCGCTCCTCGACACCCTGCCCCCGGTCACAGACAGCCAGCGCAATACGCTGTTGTCCGCGCCCCGCACGGCAGACGCGCACCGCGCCATGATGGCGGATGTGCTGGCGATGAATGCCGTGCAAATCGGCGGCACGGCAACGCAGAAGACCCTGCCCTCTGAGATCACCGTGGCCGCATGGAATGTCGAACGGTGTCTCTTTCCGGCGGCCACCGCCGCGCATCTGATGCCCCTTGCGCCCGATGTGGTGCTTCTCTCCGAAGTCGATCACGGCATGGCCCGCACCGGCCAGCGCCACACCACCGAAGAGGTCGCCGCAGCGCTTGGTATGAGTTATGCCTATGGTGTCGAATTCTTTGAAATAGGGCTCGGTGGACCGACCGAACGGCATTTCTGCAAAGATAATGCCAACGCACTCGGCTGGCACGGCAATGCGGTGCTGTCCAAGGTGCCACTCTCCAAAGGAACGCTCATTCGTCTCGACGATCACGGCCACTGGTTCTCTGAAGAGAGCGGCGCTGACCCGGAACAGCCGCGCCTTGGCGGGCGGATGGCGATTGCCGCTGTGCTGCCCACCGATGCAGGAGAGATTTGCGTCGTCTCCACCCATCTGGAAAGCAACTCCGGCGCCGCGCATCGGCTCGCCCAATTCGAAATTCTGCTCGACGCGATCGATGAGTTTGCGCCAGGGATGCCCGTGTTGATCGGCGGCGATCTCAACACTGGCAACCACATCCCGCCCAACTTTGACCATCGCGACGAAACGCTGTTCGAGCTGGGTGAGGCGCGGGGTTATGATTGGGGCTTCACGGCCGAGGGCATGACCACGCGTCCGTCTTTGATCACACCGCATCCTGAGCGGGTGATGAAACTCGACTGGATCGCAGCACGTGACATGCGATGCCTCGATAAAGGCGTGTTGTCATCTTTGGACGCCAACGACCGCCCGCTCGCGGATCACGATTGCGTCTGGGCACGGGTCGCGTTTTAGACGCGATCCGTCCGCATCACCGAGCTCGAAATGCTCTGCACAACCTGTTCGCGCAGCATCAGCTGCGCGTCCTCGGCAAAAAGATCGTCGCCGAAGTTCATCGAAAACGTTGCCCGGTTCGAGACGTTGAAAAAGCTCATCGCCGAGATTTGCCAGTGGATCACCAAGGGCGAGACATCTTCGCGAAACAGCCCGGCCTCGATGCCTCGGCGACAAATTCGGTCCAGCTGATCAATCGCTGCGATGTTGGTCGTCGCCAGCGTTTGAATGCGGGACATGTGATTGCCGTCGTGGATGTTTTCGATCATCACGAGACGAATGAAATCCGGGTTGTGTCGGTGGTGATCGAAGGTGAACTCCACCACTTTGCGCAGCGCCTCATCCGGCGGCAGGTGACGAATGTCGAGATTGGCCTCGGCCTCACGGACCTCGCGGTATGCTTGATCCAACACGGCGAGATAGAGGCTCTCCTTGTCGCCGAAATAGTAGAAAATCATCCGTTTTGAGGTCTGGGTGCGCTCCACGATGGCGCTGATCCGCGCGCCCGACAGCCCGTGTGCTGCAAACTCTGCACGCGCCGCGTTGAGAATGTCCGCCTTCACAGTTTCCGGGTCCTGTTTCCAAGACCGCCCCTGTGACCGCCCTTGAGCGCGAGCCTGCGTTGGTTTGTTTTTTATTTCATTGGCCATATTCGGCGTCCTCCGTCTCGGAAATGTTGCACATTTAACCGCGGGGTTCAATTGTCTTGACGTAATTAACCGAGTGGTTCATTGTAACTGTAACGAATCGTCAAAACCGCCTGGGAGGAGCGTCTTGACCACGCCAAACGCACCAAAAGACGTCACCAAGGACTCTGTCCTCACCGGCCTGATCGGTCGCGGCATCGCCTTGTCGCGCACGCCCGCCATGCACATGGCCGAGGCTCGTGCCCAAGGCATCAACGGCGTTTACCGCATTCTCGACATGGACGCGCCGGAGCGCGCGAACACCTCTCTCAAAGAGCTGATCGAGCAGGCTGAAATCCTTGGCTATGACGGGTTCAACGTCACCTACCCCTATAAGATCGAGGTCATCGAGCATCTCGACGAACTTTCCGACAACGCCCGCGCTGTGGGCGCCGTGAACACGGTAGTTTTGAAGGACGGCAAGCGGTACGGGCACAACACCGATCTTTGGGGCTTTGCCGAGAGCTTTCGCCGTGGCCTGCCCGACGCCAAACGCGATCATGCGCTTTTGATTGGCGCAGGTGGGGCCGGCGTGGCCGTGGCGCATGCTCTGGTGGATTGCGGTGTGAAAGTGCTTTCGATCACCGACACCGATCCGGCGCGCGCAGAAAGCCTTGCTGCTCAGGTCCGCGCCAACCGCCCGAACTGCACAACCCGCGCCGTGACCGATGTGGCCGCCCTTGTGAACGAAGATCGCACAGAAGATCGCCTTGACGGCATCATCAACGCCACGCCTGTGGGGATGGCGAAACTGCCCGGCACCTCTTTTCCGGTCGACCTGATTGACCCGGTGATGTGGGTCGCTGACATCGTCTACTTCCCGCTGGAAACCGAATTGCTGAGCGCCGCGCGCGCCAAGGGCTGCGCCGTATTGCCCGGCTCCGGCATGGCGGTGTTTCAGGCGGTTCGCGCCTTTGAACTGTTCACCGGCTTGCCCGCCAGCCCAGAGCGGATGAAAGCCCGTTTCGATGCCTTTGACGAGGTCCCGCAAGCGCAGGCGAGCTAACGTCACGCACACGACAAGACACGAAAGATACGCAAATGGGAGGAACACTATGCGTTTTGAACTGAAAACCCTCACCGCCGCCGCGGCGCTCACGCTCGGCATGGGTGCCATGGCCAGCGCGGAAACCATCCGCATCGCCCACGTCGACCCGGACGAATGGACCGGCTCGAAAAAAGGTGCTGCTGCCCAGATTTTCAAGAACATCGTCGAAGGTGAGACCGATCTCGAGGTCGAGATCTTCCCGGCCGGTGCCCTTGGCAACGAAGATGAGCTGATCGGCCAGGCCCAAGAAGGTCTGTTGCAGATGGCCATCGTCTCCGGCGCCATGTCGAAAGCCTGCCCGGCGGCCTCCGTTCTCGACATCCCCTACACCTTTGCGTCTGCGACCGTGGCTTGGGACGTGCTCGACGGCGAGTTCGGCGACAGCCTTGCCCAGCACTGCCTCGACCAAACCGGCCTGCGCACGCTGGCTTACGGTGAGACCGGTTTCCGCAACTTCACCAACGGCACCCGCGAAATCCGTAGCCCCGAGGATATGGAAGGCCTGAAATTCCGCGTTCAGCCGATCCCGCTTTACGTCGAAATGGTCAAAGGTCTGGGCGGCGAGCCGACCCCGATCGCATGGACCGAACTGCCGAACGCGCTCTCCACGGGTGTGGTTGACGGTCAGGAAAACCCGGTCGGCGTGATCTACAACAACGGCCTGCACAAGCTGCAGAAATACATGACGCTTGACGGCCACGTCTACGCCGCCGACTTCATCGTGATCGACGACGCATTCTTTGGCGATCTGTCCGCGTCCGAGCAGGAAGTCGTCGCGAAAGCCGCGCGCATCGCGGGCAACATGGGCCGCTCGATCCAACAGTGGAACACCGCAGAAGGCGTCAAGAAGGTTCAGGAAGAAGGCATGGAAGTCTACTCCCCGACCTCCGATGAGATCGCCGCTTTCGCCGAGAAAGCACAGCCCGCTGTGGTCGAATACCTCCGTGGCGAGTTGGGCGACGATGCCGTCTGGATCGACAACCTGCAGGCCGCCGTGGCCGCCGCGTCTGAGTGATCCGTCACTCAGAACACGACACGTAACTGACGGCGGACCGGCGCAAAATGTGCCGGTCCAACGCCGTAAAGAGGGGGCTCCATGCACCGTTTCAACGCCATTCTCAGACGGGTTTTCGCCTTTGGCTCCGGCCTGTCCATGGCGCTCGTCTTTGCGATCATCTTCGTGAACTCGCTGCGCCGCTACATCGTCGGGCAATCCGTGCCTTGGGGCGAGGAGCTTCCGATCTACCTGACCGTTTACGGCGTGATGTTCGGCGTGGCCTGGGCCTATAGCGTCGACCAGCACATCCGCTTCACGATCCTTGTCGACATGATCAAACGTCGGACCCGCGAAAAGCTTTATCTCGCGGTGGATGTGGTCACCATGATCTCCGGGCTTTGCCTCGCTTACTCCGGGCATATGTTCGCGATGCGTCGCGGAAATCTGGCCTCGTCTGGTCTCAAGTCCACCGCCGACAGCCTTGCGCAATCCACCGGCATCGAGGCGCTCACCTGGATCGGCAAAGTCGGAACCTGGCAATATGCCATGGCCATCGGCGGCGTGCTTTTGGCGCTTGCGGCCTTTGGGAAATTTTTTGAGCGTTATGACGCTTTGAAAGGAGGGCAGCGATGATTTACGCCGTTCTGATCCTTGCGCTGATCGCCGGTGTGCCGATCGCCTTCTCGATCCTCGCCGCGCTGTTTTCCTTTATGGCGACGCAGGACAACCCCTATGTCATGCGCATCGTCGCCACCGAGATGTTCAGAAGCCTGAACTCTTTCCCGCTTCTCGCCATCCCGCTCTTTGTGCTTGCGGGCGAGATGATGAACGAGAGCGGCATTACCGGCCGTATCATCGCCTTTGCCAACGTCCTCGTCGGGCGGATGCGCGCGGGTCTGGCGCTCGTGAACATCTGGGCCTCTGTGATCTTTGCCGGGCTGTCCGGCTCTGCCGTGGCCGACACCTCCGCCATCGGGCGCGTGTTCATCCCCGAGATGGAGAAACACGGCTACAAACGCGATTTCGCCGCCGCCCTGACCGCCGCCTCTTCGGTGATCGGGCCGATCATTCCGCCCTCGATCCCGGTGATCATCTATGCGCTGATCGTCTCCGGCGTTTCTGTGCCCGCGCTCTTCATGGCGGGTGTGATCCCCGGCATCCTTCTGGCCGTGTTCCTCTCGGCGTATGTGATGCTGACGGTCAAAATCGACCACGGCGATCAAACCAGCGATCTGGTGGCACAACCTGCGGGTCAGGCCCTGATGGGCGGCATCTTGCCGCTGTTGATGCCGGTCTTTGTGGTGGGGTCCATCCTCTTGGGCATCGTGACGCCCACTGAAGCCGCCAGCTTTGCGGTTGCCTATGCGCTGTTCCTCGGTCTCTTCGTTTACCGCAAGATCAAGCTCAACCGCCTGCCGACGATCTTTGCCGCCGCCATGCGCGACAGCGCTGTGATCCTTGTGATCATCTCTGCCGTCGGTGCGGGCAACTGGCTTTTGACCTACAACCGCGTGCCGAACATGCTCACCGATTGGGTGCTGTCGAACGTTGACGGTCAGACCGCCTTCCTGATCGCCGTGATCCTGTTGTTCCTCTTCGTGGGTCTCTTCCTCGAAGGCATCGCGGCCATGTTGGTCCTCGTGCCGATCCTGCATCCGATTGCCGTCAGCCTCGGCATCGACCCGGTGCATTTCGGCATTCTCGTGATCTTCAACCTGATGATCGGCCTGATCACCCCACCTCTGGGCCTCTGTCTCTTCGTCGCCGAAGGGGTGGCGCAGGTCGGGATGGCCAAGATCACGCGCGCGATCTTGCCATTCTTTTTGGTCGAGGTGCTGGTGCTCCTGATCCTCACCTTCGTGCCGCAAACGGTGACCTGGCTGCCGACCGTGCTCGGCTATTGATAAAACCGCCCCATGCCTGACGTAGGCGTGGGGTCATCCTCATAGGAGTTCCCCGCGATGAAGACCTCGATTGCCACCGTCTCGATTTCCGGCAACTTCCGGGAAAAACTCGATGCCATCGCCAAGGCGGGCTATGACGGCATCGAGATTTTCGAACAGGATTTCATCGCCCATGACGGCGGCCCGCGCGAAGTGGCGCGGATGGTGCGCGATCACGGCCTCGACATCCCGCTGTTCCAGCCGTTTCGCGATTTCGAATGCCTGCCGGAGCCGCTTCGGTCCAAGGCCTTTGATCGCGCGAAACGCAAATTCGACGTGATGAACGAGCTGGGCACAGATCTTATCCTGTTCTGTTCCTCCTGCCACCCTGCCAGCCTCGGCGGCATCGACCGCGCGGCGGATGATTTCGCGGAGCTGGGCGAAGTGGCCAAAGCGCATGGCGTCCGTGTCGGTTACGAGGCGCTCGCCTGGGGGCGGCATATCAACGACCACCGCGACGCTTGGGAAATCGTGCGCCGCGCCGATCACGACAACATCGGCCTGATCGTCGACAGTTTCCATACGCTCGGGCGCAAGCTCGATCCGAACTCGATCCGCTCCATCCCCGGTGACAAGATTTTCTTTGTGCAACTGGCCGACGCGCCCCTCATCGACATGGACCTGCTCTATTGGTCGCGCCACTTCCGGAACATGCCGGGCGAGGGCGATCTCGATGTCACGGGCTTCATGCGTGCGGTCATGGCGTCGGGCTATGCCGGGCCGATCAGCCTTGAGATTTTCAACGATCAGTTCCGCGGCGGCAATCCTTTGACCATCGCGCAGGACGGCTATCGCTCGCTGATTTCGCTGATGGACGATGTGCGCACGGCGGAGCCCACGATCTTGATCGACCTGCCGCCGATCCCGCCGCGTGTCGATATCAAAGGCGTGTCCTTCATCGAATTCGCCGCCCGTGGCGAAGATGCGAAGAAGCTCTCGACACTTCTGACTTCTCTGGGCTTCGTGCACACCGGCCATCACCGCAACAAGGAAATCGGCCTCTGGCAACAGGGCGACATTCGCATCGTGCTCAACTCCGAAGACAGTGGCCACGCCGCCCATGTATGGAACGCGCGGGGGCTCAGTGTCTGTGACATCGGGCTCAAAGTCGGCTCGGCCAAGGACACCGTTGCCCGCGCCACCGCATTGGGCGCCAGCCCCTTTGAACAACCCATCGGCCCCGGCGAGTTGTCGATCCCGGCCATTCGCGGACTTGAGGGCTCGGTCTTGCATTTCATCGACGAGGAAAGCGGGCTGTCGCGGGTTTGGGACGTGGAATTCGTGGCGACTGGCGAGGCAGCAACCGCCGACGCCGGTCTCAAACGCATCGACCACATCGCCCAGACCATGAGCTACGACAATATGCTCAGCTGGACCCTATTCTACACTGCGCTTTTCGACATGGACAAATCGCCGATGGTCGATGTGATCGACCCGGACGGTCTGGTCCGGTCTCAGGTTGTTGAGAGCGAAGGTCGCGGGTTCTGCGTCTCGCTCAATGGCGCGGAGACGCATCGCACGCTGGCCGGGGATTTCTTGGCGCAAAGCTTTGGCGCCTCGGTGCAGCACATCGCGCTTGCGACCGATGACATTTTCGCCACGGCCGAGGCGTTGAAAGCCTGTGGCTTCGACCCCCTGCCCCTGTCGGACAACTACTACGCCGATCTCGCGGCGCGTTTCGATCTTTCGCCCGGGCTTTTGGAACGTTTGAAAGCCGCCAATGTGTTCTACGACGAACTCAATGGCAGCCCCTTCTTCCAGCTCTATTCCCGCAGCTTCGCCGGCGGCATGTTCTTTGAGATCGTGCAGCGCGAGCCGGGCTATGGTGGCTACGGCGCGGCCAATGCGCCCTTCCGGATTGCCGCACAAAAACGTCTGGCGCGGCCAAAGGGCATGCCCGCGATGAAGGGCTGACACATTTCCAAATCCACAAAGACCGGGCCCCAATGAGGCCCGGTCTTTTTTCTTATGCGCCCTCGCTTAGAGGAAAGCGCCGTTGTCGACCTGAATGATCTGACCTGTGACGGCCTTGCCCATTTCGCTGGCGAGATAGAGCGCCGCATAGGCCTGATCGCGCGGCTCGGTCATCGGCACGGTGGTGTTGGTGTATTTGTCGGAAAACTCCAGCATCACATCGCCACCTTCCTGTTCGCCCGCAGCCCATGCGCGCGCCGCATCCGTGTCGGTCACACCCGGCGCGATGGCGTTACAGCGGATGTTGGTGCCAGACAGGCGGATCGCGATGTTTTTCGTCATCGTGTTCAGCCCGCCCTTGGTCGAGGTATAGGCCACACCGCAGATCGGCAGGGTGCCGTTCACCGACGACACGTTGATGATCCGGCCCTCGTTGCGCGGCATGAAATGTTTCACCGCCTCGCGGCAATAGCGGAACGGCCCGGCGAGGTTCAGCTCCATGATCTTGGCGAAATGTTCGTCGGTGGCTTCCTCGATGGCGACCATATCGCCGGAGCCCGCGTTGTTGACCATGATGTCGACCTGACCATAGGCCTTGATCGCCTCTTCGAACACGCGCGCAGGCGCCTCAGGATCGGAGGAGTCGGCCACAAGACCCATCGCCGTGCCGCCCTTGGCGTTGATCTCAGCGACTTTCCCGTCGAGCAGGTCCTTGCCGCGCGCGGTCAGGATGACATTCGCGCCCTCTTCCGCGAAGAGCTCGGCAATCGCAAGGCCGATGCCTTTGGTGGCGCCGGTGACAATCGCTGTTTTTCCTTCGAGCATCTTATGCATGATCTTCTTCCTTTCTTAAAATCTGTGAACGGCTCAGCGCAGCGTGATGCGCACGCTGGCAGCGCGGGTCCGGGCGGAGATCATCGGCGCAAGGTATGCGCTTTTGGCGTATTTCGCCTGATAAGCGGCATCGATCACGTCATTGAGCGCCGCGTCAGCAGGCGCAAAATCCACGTCGTAGACCTGCCCCGCGACCGAAATCCGACCTGCGCCTTCGCGCATCGCGGCCTTGTACCAACGAGACGAAGAGCCGTTATACGGCCGCACGTAAAGCCCGTCGCCCACGACAACCGACCAGATGAAAGTCGGCGTGCCATAGGTCGTGCCATCCTCGCGAAACGGGGAAATCCTCAGGCCGTCTGCAGCCGCGATCTCAATGAGTTGATCCTTGGTCCAGTCCATTTTCCGGCTCCTGTTTTCCGTCTCGAACATCCAGCGGGCGCCGAAGTGCCTGCCGGTTGAGACACATATAACCCGGCACCGGAACACGATTAGTGCCGCGCGAAAACTGGCACTCATGACCAGAATTCATGAACCCCACTGAGTGATCCGACGCCGCAAAATGCCCCGTTCTCATGATCTCAGCTCATCAGTGTTTGAAACTTTCAAAGCATAGTCTCGCCTATCCATGCGCCCTAGGTCTTCACGCAACCTACCCCGCCAAGGACCGCACAGTATGCACAGCACAACCGAGCCTCACGCCGCGACCACCTCCCCCGTCCTGCCCTTGCTGGCCCTGGGCCTCGGCTCCTTCGGCATCGGCACCACGGAATTCGCGCCTATGGGGCTACTCCCCGCGATAGCCGAGGGAACCGGCACGTCGATCCCCGCGGCGGGCCAATTGGTCACCGCCTATGCCATCGGTGTCATGGTCAGCGCGCCGGTGATGACCCTGTTCATGTCGCGGTTCGACCGCAAAGCCGCGCTGATGGCAATGATGGCCGTGCTTGTTTTGGGCAACCTGATTTCGGCCCTCGCGCCGGGCTATTGGACGCTCTTGGTCGGGCGGCTGATCACCAGCATGTGCCAAGGCGCGTTTTTCGGCATCGGCGCAGTCGTGGCGACGAGCCTTGTCCCGAAAGACCGCCAAGCCAGCGCGGTGGCCACCATGTTTATGGGGCTCAGCATCGCCAATATCGGCGGGGTGCCCGCTTCGGCCTGGCTCGGCTCCCATGTCGGCTGGCGCATGGCCTTCGGCGCCACGGTTATCATCGGCCTCCTTGCTATCGCCGCGCTGGCGCTTGCCCTGCCGAAAGAAGCCCCCGGCCCGCGCCCGAATGCCAAGGCCGAGCTGCATGCGCTGCTCAATCCACAGATGGCAATCACACTCATCGCCACGGTGCTGTTCGCCGGCGGGTTCTTTGCGGTTTACACCTATGTCGCGCCGCTTTTGCACACGCTGGCGGGTGCGGATGACAGTTTCGTCGTGCTGGTGCTGGCGCTGATTGGTCTGGGCCTGACCTTTGGCAATTGGTTCGGCGGGCGGCTGGCCGATTGGTCTCTGGATAAAGGCGCGCGCATCGCGATGCTCGCCCTTGCGCTGTCGTCTCTCCTACTGCCGCTTTTGGCCACCTCGGGTCCCGGCGCAATGATCGGCTTTGTGCTTTGGGCCGTCACTGCCTTTGCCTGTGTGCCTGCGCTGCAAATCCGCGCGATGCAGGCCGCCGCTGCCGCGCCCTCCCTCGGTGCCGCGTTCAACATCGCCGCATTCAATTTGGGCAATGCTGTGGGCGCGGGCGCAGGCGGGGCTGTGATCGGCTGGGATTTGGGCTACGCCGCCGTGCCGGTGGCGGGCGGGCTGATCGTGTTTCTGGGGCTCGCCAGCCTCTGGGCCACCAAAAGACAACACACGCTCTAACCAACAGATGAGGAGACATACCATGACAGAGACCCCCATCCGGGTCGGCTTTATCGGCCTCAACCCCGACAGCCACTGGGCCGCCACCGCCCACCTTCCCGCCCTCAAATCTCTGGGCGACACATATGAAATCACCGGCGTCGCCAACAGCACGCTCGAAAGCGCCAAACGCACCGCAGAGGCGCTCGGGCTGAAACATGCCTTCGACACCCCCGCCGATCTGGTCGCCTCTCCCGATATAGATCTGGTCGTTGTCACTGTGAAAGTGCCCTATCATTTCGAACTGGTGAGCACGGCGTTGAACGCTGGCAAACATGTCTATTGCGAATGGCCGCTCGGCAACGGTCTCGATGAAGCGCGCCGTCTCGCAGAACTGGCCGCTGAAAAAGGCGTCGTCGCCGTTGCGGGTACCCAGGCGCGCACCGCGCTTGAAATCCTGCACCTCAAACAGCTCATCGAAGACGGCTTTGTCGGCGAGGTGCTTTCGACCAGCCTGATCGGGTCCGGCGGCAACTGGTCCGACAAAACCATCGAGGAATATTACTACCTCTTCGACAGCAATAACGGCGCGACGATGCAATCCATCCCGATGGCGCACACGTTGGCAGCCGTGCAGGATGTGCTGGGCAACTTCGGCACACTCGACGTCCGCTTCCTCAACCGGTTCAAAACCGTCGAAGTGACCGATGCCGGAGGGGAAAGCCGCCCCAAAACCGCGCCCGATCAGCTCATGGTGCACGGCACGATGGAGAGCGGCGCAGCGGTGTCGATCCACTATCGCGGCGGCGTGTCGCGCGGCACCAACCTCTTGTGGGAGATCAACGGCAGCGAAGGCGACATTCAGGTCACCGCCGATCTGGGCCACGCCCAAATGGTGCAACTCACCGTCAAGGGCGCACGCGGAGAGGACAAGGAGTTGACCAATCTGATGCCCGCGCCTGAGCTCTATAAGGGCAAACCCGAATTCGCAGGCGCTCGCAACGTGGCCGGGATCTACGCCCGTCTCGCCGAGGACATCCGCACCGGCAGCCAAAGCGCGCCAAGCTTTGCCGAGGCCGTGGCTCTTCACGATCTTCTGGACCGGATCGAACGCTCCGCCGCCGCAAAAGGCTAAGCCTTGCCCAAGACACAAAAGGCCGCCCCGAGCTCACGGAGGCGGCCTTTTACTATGGTGTCGGCAAATGTCAGGCCGGATCACCCATCGTCAGGACAAGCCGCCCCTTCACATCGCCCGCCGCCAGACGTTCAAGCCCCGCGCCAACCTCTTCGAAGGGCAGAGCCTCAATTTCGACGGGCGGCATGTGTTTGGCGGCGAAGTTGAGAAAGGCGCGCAATTCGGCGCGGGTGCCGACAGAGGACCCCATCACCCGATGCCCGCCATTGATCAGCCACATCATCGACAGCGGCACGGGATCGTGCACCAAAGCGACTGCGACGATCTGGCTCAGCGGATTGACGATGGCGGCGATCATGTCCCAGACCTTCGACGTCGGCGCGAAGTTCAGCGTGATGTCGGCCCCGCCCCAAGCGCGCAGGGCCTCGATCTCATCGGGGGCCACGGCCAGACTGGCCCCATGACGCAACGCCTCGGCGCGTTTGGCGGGATCGAGATCAACCACCGCCACCTCAAGCCCGCGCGCCAGCCCGATGGCAATGGCATATTGCCCCAACCCACCGGCACCGACGATCACAAGCCGCTTGCCGGCCTGCACCTCGCAACGTTCCAGCGCCGACCAAGCGGTCAGCCCGGCACAGAGCAAAGGCCCGCCGGTGACCGGGTCGATCTCGTCCGGGATTTCGGTGGCAAAGGCGGCCTCGACAATCGCATATTCCGCGAAGGCGCCATAGGCGTCGAGACCGCGCGCCTTTTGCAATTGGCAGAAGGTCTCATGCCCGGTCAGACAGGGATCGCAATGTTGGCAGGTCTCATAGAGCCACGGCAAGCCGATCCGCGTGCCCTCAGCCAAAGGTCCGTCGCCCGCAACGATCCGACCGATGCCTTCGTGACCGAGGATGAGCGGAAAGGCCTCCTCCGGCATCGGTTCCTCGCCGCGCTGCACATGCAGGTCCGAATGACAAATGCCGCAGGCTTCGATCTTGACGAGATATTGCCCCGGCCCCGGCACGGGCACGGGCACCTCGGCCATCCGAAGCGCCGCCCCCGGCGCATCGCAAAGCGCAGCCTTCATCGTGGTGGGAAGATCAGTCATGTTGGCTCCTTTCGGCGCCCAAAAGTCGCGGCAGATTGCCGAACCGACCAATGAGGCCAAAGATCAGCGCCGAGAGGGCGGCAAAGATCACGGAGACCACGGCGAGGATCGGCGTATAGCCATAGCGGAGCGCGTTGAAAATCTTGATCGGCAGGGTTTCGACGGTGAAGCCCGCGACCATATAGGCGATGATATATTCGTTGAGGCTCAAGACGAAGGCGAAGGCATAGCCCGAAACCATATAGGGGATCAGCAACGGCAGAATGACGGTGCGAAACACGCCCCATCGCCCGGCGCCCATCACCCGTGCGGCCTCAATGAGAGAGCGGTCGATGCCCTTGAGACCCAGGGAGATGGTGACCAAAGGCAGGGTCACGAGGAAGATGCCGTGGGAGATGATGGTGGCGTAAATTCGGCCATAGCCGCCGAGCGTCATCCAGAAGATCATGAACCCAAGCGCGGAGATCACCGGCGGCAAGGCGAAGGGGGCCAGCCCCATGCCGGTGAGCGCCCTGGCCGCGATCCCGCGGCGTTCCCAAACGTAAAGCGCCAGAGGCAGGGCAATCGCCACCGCAAGCGCCGCCGCGCAGGCCGCGATCACCAGAGAATGGCGCAAAGGCACCAACCATTCGCTTTGCCGAAACAGCTCGCCATACCAGCGCAGCGACGGATCGACCGGCGGAAAGCGCAAGGACTGCGGGCCGTTCAAAGACACCGCCGCCACGATCACCAGAGGCGCCAAAAGCAGGGCGAGGATCACCAGAACATAGGTGGTTTTCAAAGCGCGCGTCATGCCGCCCCCCTTTCACGTCCGGCCAGAGAAGCCAGCCCCACAAGCGCCAGCGCCACCAGCATGAGAAACACCGACATCGCCGCACCAAAGGGCAAGTTGGATTGATAAACCGCCTGATCGGTGATGTGGACGGACAGGGTCCAATGCTCGGAACGGCCCAGAAGCTGTGGCAAAAGATAAGAACCCAGCGTGAAGACGAAGACGAGGATGAAGGCGCCGACGATGGCGCCCCGGAGGTTCGGGACGATCACGCCAAAGAACGCGCGCGGACCGGAGGCGCCCATGACGCGGGCGGCTTCGACGATCTCGGGATCGAGCCGCGAGACCGGCGGGTAGAGCACCAGAACGGCGAAGGGAAAGCCGATGTAACAAAGCCCGGTGATCAACGCGAAAAGCGAGGGCGTGTAGGCGCGCGGTTCATCAATCAGGCCCAGCCAGTGGAACAGATTGCCGATGCCCGCCGTCTGCGACAGGAGCGTCGAGAGCGAAAATCCGATGATCACCTCGGAAAGCGCCAGCGCAGACAAAAGCACCACGAGAATGCGGGTCTGCGCCCGATGCCCCATGTTTGAGAGAAAGACCGTGAAGGGAAAGGCCAGCGCGACACAGATCGCCGCCGCCGTGAGCGAGACGGAGATCGAGACCGCCATGACCTTGCCGAAAAACGCGGAGAGAAACCGCGCGTAGCTGTCCCATTCGAACGACCATTCGTAAAAACCGCTCACATCGCGATGGGCGACGGAGACGGCCAGCATGATGCCGAAAGGCACGAGGAAAAACAGCGTCAGCATGGCGGCGGGCCATAGTCCGAGCCAGCGTGGGGCGGCGGTTTGCACAGGTGTCGCGCTCATTGCACCACCACCTTTTCGCCATCGCGAAAGCGGATGCCGACGGTCTGACCGGTGACCAGATCATGACCATGCCCGGGGGCCAGATGCGCGGTGATCTCCTGATCACCGACACGCATCAGAACATGCAGGCTCTCGCCCAAATCGCGCAGGAAACTGACTTCGGCGGGCAGGCCCTCGTCCGGTGCGCCGAGCAACACATGTTCGGGGCGCACGGAGAGCTGCGCTTCGCCTGACGTGATGGCGATCCGGTCGCCTTCGGTGATCGGGAAGGCATGACCAAGCACGGAGACCACGCCATCGGCCACGGTGCAGGGCATCAGGTTCGTCGTGCCGATGAACCCGGCCACAAAGGCATTGGCAGGCGTGTGATAAAGCTCCATCGGCGCGCCCGCCTGTTGGATCACGCCGTCCTTCATGACAATCACCAGATCGGCCATGGTCAAAGCCTCTTTCTGGTCATGGGTCACGACCACGGTGGTCACGCCGAGGCGTTGTTGAATCTGGCGCAGTTCGATCTGCATATGCTCGCGCAGGCTGGCGTCGAGCGCAGAGAGCGGCTCGTCGAGCAAAAACACCTGCGGGTTGATCGACAGGCCGCGTGCGATGGCAACCCGTTGACGCTGGCCGCCCGACAATTGGTGGATGCGGCGCGATCCGAGACCGGGCAGCTGTACCAACTCCAAAAGCTCCTCGGCGCGGGCCCGCCTGGTCGCCTTGTCGACGCCGCGAATGGCCAGCGGATAGGCAATGTTGTCAGCGACATCGAGATGCGGGAACAGCGCCAGAGATTGGAACACCATGCCCATGCCGCGTTTGTGCGTCGGCACCTCGGTCTGATCGGCGCCGCCGACATAGACGCGCCCATCGGTGGGGGTTTCAAGCCCGGCGATGAGGCGCAAAAGCGTGGTCTTGCCACAACCCGAGGGGCCAAGCAGACAGACGAATTTGCCGTTGGGAATATCGAGCGACACGGAGTCGAGCGCTCTGAAAGTGCCAAAGTCTTTGCTCAAGCTGTCGATGCGCAATTCGGTCATATCGGGTCTCCTGTCGTCAAAACGCGCGCCGCGGAAAGGGGACAACCGCGGCGCGCCAGGGAAATTTTAGAGGGAAAACTTCACTGACAAATCAGCCAGTGATTTTCTCGGACCACATCTGGTTGATCCAATCGCCACGATCCACATAGATCTCGTTGAACGGCAGGATCGGCGTCTTGTCGGACGACACGGCGGCGAATTCCTCGTCGGTGAGATCGGTCAATTCGCGCGACACGGTCGGCGCGGTGCCGACGAAGCGCGACAGCTTCGCCTGAATTTCGGGCTGAGCCATGTAGTTGATGAACTCCTGCGCCGGCTCGATGGCCTTCGAGGCTTTCGACACCACCCAGGAGCCGCTGTCCAACACAGCACCTTCGTCGGGGAAGCTGGAGCGCACCGGCTTGCCTTGCGAGGCGGCGAGGCCCGTCACATCGTGGTAATATTGCCCCATCGGAATCTCGCCGGTTTCGAGCGCCTGCTGGAACTGGCCTTCGTCACGATACCACAGGCGCACGTTGGGTTTCACCTCGGCGAGCTTGTCCATCACCTGCAACACGCCCTCGTCGGTCTTGAGAATATCCGTGCCGCCGAAATAGGTCGTCGCGGTGATTTCCAGAAGGAAGGAGTTGGTCGCCATGGACATGAGGCCCAGTTTGTCGGCATTCGCCGCATCCCAAAGCGCGGTCCAGGACGTCGGCGCCTCGACAAAGGCACCGGTGTTGGTCACCAAAGTGATGTACCAGCTCACAGCCCCCGTGCCGTAGACCTTGCCGTCTTCATAGCGGTGCACGAAGTGATCCGGCAGGTTACCGAGATTGCTCAGAGCCGCCTCATCGAGCGGCGCCCAGAGCCCCGAACGCTCGCCTTTGATGCGCGCGAGTTGCGCCATCATCGACACGTCTGCCGGGGCCTGACCGGCACGGGCGGCCTGCGCCAGCTGCACGAGCCAAGCTTCGCCGGTCGGCTCGGCGATGCTCTCAATCTCGATGCCTGTGGCGGCGGTGAACTCCGGATAGATGTATTGATCAAAGCTTTCCTGGAAATAGCCGCCATAGGTGCCGACCTTGAGCGGGCTGTTGGCGGCGCGCAGGATCGAGGGGGCGGACAGAGCGGCCACGGTGGCGGCGCTCGCTTTTAGGAACTGACGTCTTTGCATGGTTGGAAACTCCCTGTGGTTCCGACTTTGGATTAGCGACCCTGCGGCACGCCGGGCAGCGCGCAGAGCATTTCAAAGAGAAAATTGGCGGCGATCACGGCGGTGTTGCCCGCCGGATCGTAGGGCGGCGAAACCTCGACGAGATCGCAGCCCACGAGGTTCAGACCGGCGGTGCCGCGGATGATTTCGAGGCCCTGCATCGTGGTCAGACCGCCCACCTCGACGGTGCCGGTGCCGGGCGCGAAAGCCGGGTCGAGGCTGTCGATGTCATAGGACAGGTAGACCGGCGCATCGCCGATCTTTTCGCGGATCTCGGCCATCAGCGGCGTCAAAGATTTGTGCCAGCACTCCTCTGCCTGAATACAAGTCCAGCCCTGCTCGCGGCCCCAGTCGAAATCGGCCTTGCTATAGCCCGTACCACGCAGACCGATCTGAAACACCTTGTCGTTTTGCAGACAGCCCTCTTCCCACGCCCGGCGGAACGGGCAGCCATGCGCCTCTTTCTCGCCGAACATGTCTTCGTTGGTGTCGGAATGCGCATCGACGTGGATGAGCGCGACAGGCCCGTGTTTTTCGGCCACGGCGCGCAGGATCGGCCATGTCAGCGTGTGATCACCGCCCAAGGTCAAGGGGATCGCGCCATGGGACATCACACCGCGATAATGCTCGGCGATGATCTCGACGGATTTCTTCAGATCGTAAAGGTTGATCGGCACGTCGCCGATGTCGGCCACTTGCAGATGCTCGAAAGGCGCAGCCCCCGTAGCCATGTTGTAGGGACGGATCATCCGGCTTTCGTCCCGGATCTGACGCGGGCCAAGGCGCGTGCCCGGGCGGTTCGAGGTGCCGATGTCCATCGGAATCCCCAGAAAAAAGGCATCCAGCCCCTCGGCACTTTGCGCCACTGGCAGGCGCATCATCGAGGCCAGCCCGCCAGTGCGGGGCATCTCGTTGCCAGAGAGGGGTTGATTGAATCGGTGTTCGCTCATCGGCTTTCTCCTTAAATCGAGCGGAGAATGCGCCGGAGTGTTCGTCCGATAAATATCGCGATTAAGATTTTTAGTTTGATAAAAATCGAAGCTCTAAGAAGCTGCGCCGCTTTTTTCGGCAATTTCCCTCACCTCGTTCCCGACCGGCTCCGGCGGGTCGACATAGATCCGCGACAGCTCCTTGAGCATCTCTTGGGCCAGAGGCGAAGCATCGACATCAGGGCGGGTGATCGCCTCGAAGGTGCATCGATAGATAAAGCGGTCGCTCAGCACTGGTTTGAGCCGTCCTTGCTGGACCCAAGTCGTCACAGAATGATCCGGCAGATAGCCGATATAGGCGCCCGAGAGGATCATGATCAGCTGTTGCTCCAACCCCTGTGCCATGGCCGGAGAATTCGGAAAATCGCGGTTGTTCCAGTGATCGTCGCGCCAATAGCTGCGCCCGACGGTGCGCATGGTGGTGACGAATTCTGGCGTCATCTCCTCTTCCGGCACTTTCCATAACAGGTGGTTCGAAGCGCAGTAGAGATAGTTGGTCTCGGTGTAGAGCGGTTTGTAATCGAGCCCTGCAACCTTATGCGGGAACGAGCCGATGCCGAGATGCAGCGAGCCGTCACGCACGCGGGCCTGCAACTCCTGCGGGCTGCATTGCGCCAATTCAAACCGCAGCGAGGTGGCGCGATTTTCCAGCGCGCCTATTGCCTCGGACAGGCGAAAATTCGGGTCTGTTACAACGTGATCGACCACGCCAATCCGCAAAGTCCCCGACAGCGCACCGCGTAGCACGGCGGTTTCCGAGACGAATTCCTCAGAAGCCGCGAGAAAGCGCACCACGGCGGCATGCACCGCCTCGCCCTTTTGCGTCAGCCGAAACCCCGCCCGCCCGCGACGACAGAGCGTCATGCCGAGCCGGTCCTCGAAAGCGGTGATCTGGGTCGAAATCGTCGATTGGCTGACGTTCAACTCGGCCTGCGCCGCGGCAAACCCCCGGTGGCGCACCACCGCGTCGAACACGCGCATCAATCGAACGTCTGCCCCAGAAAGTTGCATTATACCTCGGTGTCAATCGGCCTGTAATCGCGCTCCTGTGTGGAGAGCGTCGACGGATCATAGCACGCAGGCACGGTGGCGAGAAGCATCGCCGGATCGCGCCCGGCCTGAGCCAAAATCTTGCCATCCGCGCCGACAAAAACGGAGCCGCCGAAGTAGCTCAGATGCGCCTCCGTACCACAGAGATTGGCATACACAATGCTCAACCCGTGATTGGCGGCCATCGCCGGGACGACATGGGCGCCGACATGGTCAAACGGGTCCATCGCCGCCGTGGGCGTGAGGATGATCTCGACACCTTGGCGCTTGAGCGCGGCGATATGCGGCGCGAACTCAACGTCGTAACAGATCAACATGGCGGCCTTGCGACCGGCCAGTTCAAACAGCGTATAGCGGTCTCCAGGGGTGAACCGCTCGGCCTCTTCCGGACCGTAAAGCTGAATTTTGCGATGGTTGCCGAGGGTCTCGCCCGCCGCCGAGACACAGAGCGCTGCATTGTAAATCGTGTCGCCCGCCCGCTCCGGGTAGCCGACACAGATCGCACAACCCGCCGCCTGCGCGAGCGGGGCGAGACGGGCACGCAAAGTCTCTTGGTTGAGCGCCAGATCTGCCAGATCGGGGCGCTCATAGCCGGTCAGGAACAGCTCAGGAAAGACCACGACCTCCGCCCCCGCAAGACCCGCCGCAGCCGAGGCACTCGCGATCTGATCGAACGCCAGATCGCAGTCGCCTGCAACAGAGGGCGCTTGCCAGAGGGCGACGGTCAAGGCGCTCATAGCCCGTGCACCGCTTTCACCTCGGTGAAATCCTCGAGCCCCAAAAGCCCGCCTTCGCGGCCGTTGCCAGACTGGCCGTAGCCGCCGAATGGGCTGCCGTAATTGTGCGGCGCGCCGTTGAGGTGAACCATGCCCGCGCGCAGCCCCTTGGCCACACGCCGCGCCCGTGCCGGATCGCCGGTCTGGACATAGGCCGCCAGCCCGTAAGGCGTGTCATTGCCAAGCGCGATGGCCTCTGCCTCGTCTTCAAAAGGCGTGATCACCAAGACCGGGCCAAAGACCTCTTCGCGCCACAGACGCATGTCGGGCGTGACATCGGCGAAGACCGTTGGGCGGGCGTAGTGACCGCGATTGAGGCCCTCGGGTTTGCCAGTCCCCCCCGCGATCAGGCGCGCGCCGTCGTCGATGCCAGCTTGAATGAGGGTCTGCACCCGGTCCCATTGCAGCGCGGACACCAGTGGGCCGATGTGATCGCCCTCTTGGGTCGGGTCGCCCACGACCGTGGCCTCCGCCGCCGCTTGGGCCAGCGCGACGACCTTGTCGTAGACCGAGGCCTCAACGATGAGCCGCGTCGGCGCGTCACAGCTTTGGCCGGTGTTGTTCATGCATTCGGCGACCGAGGCCGCGACTTGCGTTTCCAAATCGCAATCGGCAAAGACCAGATTGGGGCTCTTGCCGCCCAGCTCCAGCGTCACGCGTTTCACGCTCTCGGCGGCATCGCTGGTCACGGCGGCGCCTGCGCGGGTGGAGCCGGTGAAGGACATCATGGCAATATCCGGATGACGCGAAAGCGCAGCGCCGACCTCCGGCCCGTCCCCATTCACGAGGTTGAACACCCCCGCCGGAAAGCCCGCCTCATGGATCATCTCGGCATACAGCATGGCCGACAAAGGCGCGATCTCGGAGGGTTTGAGCACACATGTGCAGCCGGTCAAAAGCGCCGGGATCACTTTCAAGGCGATCTGGTTCATCGGCCAGTTCCACGGCGTGATCAGGCCGACGACACCAATCGGTTCACGCATCAGCGTGTCGCCATTGGGCAGTTGCCATTCCCATTCCATCGCATCCAGCGCCTCAAGAAAGCCCTCGACATGTCCGACGCCGGTGTCGGCCTGTTGCGCCCGCGACATAGAAATCGGCGCGCCCATCTCGGTGGTGATCGCCTGCGCCATCTCCTCATAACGGGCTTTGTAAATCTCCAAGAGGCGTACCACACAGGCGCGTCGCTCCGAGAGCGGCGTCGCGGCCCAGCCCGGGAAGGCGGATTTGGCGGCGGCCACCGCACGATCGACATCGGCGGCGGTGCCGAGGCTGATCTGGGTGACGATCTCTTCGGTGGCGGGGTTCTCGACGGCAAAGTCACGTGCGGTGAGCGGCGCAACGAAAGCGCCGTCGATGTAGAAGGTCTTGTGGTCCATCAGCGGCCCTTTTCTTTCAACCAGGTGGTGATGATGTCGGTGAGACGCGCGCCGGAGAACGACGGGAAATGCCCGCCATGCACCACGCGCACCGGCAGACGCGCAAGGCGCTGCATCGAGCTGATGTAGGCCTCCGCATCGGCATGGTAGGTGTCTTCAATGAGCGGCCCGTCATAGACGAGATCGCCGGAAATCAGAACGCCCGAGGCCGCCTCCCAAAGCGCGATGCCTCCGGGACTATGACCCGGGGTATGGATCACTTCGAACTGCCGGTCGCCCAGATCAATCATGTCGCCGTCTTCGAGAATGCGCGTCGCGGGGGCGGCTTTCACGGCGTAAGTCGTCGAGCTGTAGGGCACATCCGGCAGGGCGTCGAAAATCTCGTCGGTGACATAGGGATCGGCCAGCGTGTTGGCGCGTGTTGGATCGGCGAGGATCTCGGCCTCGGCACTGTGACAGAGGCGACAGGGGAATTCGTGGTGGCATCCGATGTGATCGAAATGCGTGTGGCTGGCCACGGCATCCAGAGGGCGTTCGCTCACGAGCGGCACCCATTCACGCAGGGACACAACCCCCATGCCGCTGTCGACCATCAGGTCGCGATCACGGCCCCGCACATGCCAAATGTTGCAGCGATAGAATTCCTGAATGTAAGGCTCGTCGATCCAGGTGATGCCGTCGCCTACGGCGCGTTGGCGATACCAGTTCTTGGGTGGAATACGGGTCATGCGGCCTCCGTCATGGCGGGCGGCAGGATAACCGGATCGCGACCGAAGAGTTCGACCTCCGCGCCGACTTGCGGGTAGGCCCCCTGCGGCAGATGCGCGACCAAAGTCAGATCGGGGGCGTTCACCGGCGTGAAGTGACACCGGTGATGCGCGCCGAAGAACGACGCCTCAGTGAGGCGCGCGGGGCCGAGACTAAACTGGCCTTCAAGACCGATGTTTTCGGGCCGCAGACAGAGAAGACCTTCCCCAGCTGGAACATCCAACTGACCAAGCGGCGAGGCCCCCGCCGCACTCACCGGAATGCGGTTCATCTCGCCCATGAAATTGGCGGAGAACAGTGTTTTGGGCGTGAGGTACACCTCTTCGGGCGTGCCGCAATGTTCGATACGCCCGTGGTTCATCACCACGATGCGGTCGGCGATGGCCATGGCCTCTTCCTGATCGTGGGTCACATGCACAAAGGTGGTACCGACACGGCGCTGGATGGCTTTCAATTCGTCCTGCATCTGGCGGCGCAGCTTGAGATCGAGCGCGCCCAGTGGTTCGTCGAGCAAAAGCACATCCGGCTCCACCGCCAGCGCACGCGCGAGCGCGACACGTTGGCGTTGCCCGCCCGAGAGCTCATGCGGCTTGCGCCCGGCCTTGTCGGCAAGCCCCACCATGTCGAGCATCTCCATGGCTTTTTCACTCCGCGCCACCTTGGACATCCCGCGCATCCGCAGCCCAAAAGCCACGTTGTCGCACAGGGTCATATGCGGGAACAGGGCATAATCTTGGAACATGGTCGTGGTCGGACGGTCTTTCGGGCCGACATGGGTCATGTCCTTGCCGCCGATCAGAACCTGCCCCTCAGAGGGGGTGTAAAACCCGCCGATGATGGACAACAGCGTGGTCTTGCCACAGCCCGACGGGCCAAGCAGAACGATGAATTCGCCCGCTGCGATCTCAAGGTCGACCCGATGCAGCGCAGTGAAGCTGTTGAACCGGTGCTCGACGGCGTTGATATGAACATCGGCGGTCATTTCGATCCCTTTCGAAACAGGGTGAGTTCCAGCACCACGACGATGGCGATGGACACGAGGAAGACGAGAGAGCCGACCGCGTTGGTCTCGGGCGAGAGACCCGAACGCAGCATGGACCAGATCTCGACAGGCAAAGTGACGTCGAAGCGGGTCAGCAGGAAGGCAATGATGAACTCGTCCCAAGAGAAGGTGAAGGCGAGGAAGAAAGCGGCGGCCAGCGAGGGCATGAGCATGGGAGCGGCAACGAGCCAGAGCACCTGCCACTCGCGCGCGCCCAGATCACGGGCAGCTTTGAGCGCGCTTTTTTGGTGCTCACCGATGGCCGCATAGATGATCGCGAAACACAAAGGCAGGTTGATCACCACATGGCCGATCCCGGTCGCCAAAAGCGAGGGGCGCAGACCGATCTGGTTGAACATCTGCAAGAGACCCAGCGCGATGATCAGGTAGCTCACCGTCATCGGCGCAATCAACGCTCCGCGCATGAGCGCAGAGCCCGGAAGAATGACGCGGGCCAGTCCCGATGCGGCGAGAAAGCCCAAAGTGAGCGCGCAAAGTGAGGACAGCAAAGCGACGATCAGCGAGTTGAACAATGCCTCCATCATGGCGCGATCCGAGAGCACCTTGGCATACCACTCGAAGGTCACCCCCTTGAACGGTGGCACCGGCAGGCGACCGTCCTGAAAGGAGAACACCACGAGGGTGACGACCGGCAAAAGGATAAATGTGAAGAGCGCCAGAAGGTAGACCCAAGACAGATACCGCATCACACACGCTCCATTTTCAACCAGCGCGCCGAGGCGGCATAGGCCAGCGTCACGATCGCCATCAGGACAATCGACAGCGCCGAGGCCATCGGATAATCGCCCCGCCGCCCAAGCTGCAACATGATGAGCTGCGGCAGGGTCAGCTCGTTGTTGCCGCCAAGGATTTGCGGCGTGATGTAGTCGCCGATGCACAGAACAAAGGTCAGGAACGCCCCCGTCATCACCCCTGGCAAAGTGAGCGGAAGGATCACGAGGCGGATGACTTGCCATTGCGAGGCGCCCAAATCCTGCGCCGCGCGGGCGTAGTTGGGCGAGAGTTGAATGAGGTTGGAATAGATCGTCAGCGTCAAAAGCATGACGAAGAAATGCACAAATCCCGTGACGGTGGCGGCGCGGGTGGCCATGATCTGAACGGGTTCCGCCAAGAGGCCCAGCCCCACCAGAGCATTCATCACCACGCCCTTTTCGCCCAAAACCAAAGCCCAGGAATAAGACCGCACCACGTAAGAGGTCCAAAACGGCAAGACCGCCAGCAAGAGCACCATACGCCGCCAGCGCTGGGGCACGCGGGTGGCAATGATCCACGCCAGAGGCCAAGCCAAAAGCACCGAGATCACCGTGACCGTCGCGGTGATCTCAAGCGAGACAAAGATGCCACGGCGCAAAGACGGATCGGTGAAAATCCGAAGGTAATTGCCGAGGTCATGCCCCTGCACGATCTCGCGCCCCTCAAGATGCGCAAGGCTCATCAGGGCCATCGCCCCGAAAGGCACGGCGAAAAAGACGAGGGTCCATAGCAGCGCGGGGGTGACGAGTGCCACCCCCTGCCGTTTTTCCTGGGCTTCGATGCTCATATCCGGCTCAGTTCTGAAGCATATCGGTCCAGAGGTCCTGCATCGCAGCATCGGTATCTGCATCCGGCACCGGGTAAAGCTGGGCGCGGGTCAGATACTCGGCCTGATCGTCCCACCGCAGGATGTCTTTTTGCGCGTCGCTCAGCACATCACCAGCGGCTTTGTTCGCAGGCATGCCCCAGTAGCAGGACGAGGTCGCAAGCCGCGCCTGACCTTCGGGAGAGGTGACATATTTGATGAACTCCGCCGCCAGCTCCGGCTTTTCGGTGCCTTCGACGATGGCCAAAGATTGCGCCCAAAGCAGGCCGCCCTCTTCGGGGATCGTCCAGTCGAGATCGGGATTCTCGGCATTCAGCACGGCGGTCAGCCATTCGCCGCCACCAATGAGCACGTCGACTTCGCCGGTCGCCAGAGCGGTCTGGCTGCCGACCACATCGGAGACCTGTTTCGAAGCGGCTTTCAATTGCATCAGCGGATCGCGCAGGGTTTCGAGCGCTGCGGCATCCAGATCGGTGGTGTCGACACCGGCGTTCAGACCGACAAGACCCAAAACCGGCAGGTAATAGTCGTAGATCGCGATGCGCCCGTCATATTTGCCAGACCACAGCGCCGCGAGGCTGGTCATATCCGCGGGGTCCACAGCGGATTTGTTGTAGGCGACCGTGTTATAGCCGAATTTCTCGACAGCGGCGTAGGTCGTGCCGTTAATCGTCACATGATCCTCAAGCAGCACTTCGGGGAAATAATCGGCGGTCGGGGCAGTGCCTTCGGGCAGCGGCGCCAAGAAGCCACGCTCCACTGCGCGCCCGACATCCACCGCATCAATCACCATGACATCCCAGTCGCCGGGGCGTGATTGCTCCAAAAGCGTCAGACCAGCTGCGGTACCTTCGTATTCTTTGACATTCACCCGCACGTCATGAGCGGTCTCGAAGGGTTCGAGAAGTTCGGGATCGGCGTGGTCGCACCAGATCAAAGCATTGAGGTCTTCGGCATAAGCGGCCGGGCCAAGACCGGCCATAAGCGCCGCGATTGCACAGCTGTGTTTAAAGGTCATTGTCATCTCCTGTTGGCAGTTTCGGCTTTTTGGAACGCCGTATGAGAAAAAAGTTGAACGCATTCATTTTTAGAGTCAATACTAATTTTAACACAGGAAGGGAGTGCCGATGGCCGGGCTGCGAGAAAAACAGAAGGCGAGCAGAAAGCGTGCGCTCGTCGAGGCAGCAAGTCTGCTTTTTAAGCAACACGGCTATGAGGCCGCCAAAATCGGCGAGATCGCGGAACGCGCAGAGGTCTCCGTCGGCACTTTTTACAATTACTTTCCGAGCAAGGCCGATCTGTTGCTGGCCATCGTGTCCTTGGAGGTCGAAGAGGTGCTTCACCAAGGCGAAGCGGTGCTGGGTTGGTCGCACGACAGCGCGCCCGAGGCCATCTGTCGGCTGGCGTCGATCTACTACGACCACTCGCTCGTCTATCTGACCAAAGAAATGTGGCGCACCGCCATGGCGCTGGCCATCCAGCACCCGGAAACGCCGTTTTCTGATCGCTACAGAATGCTCGACAGTGAGTTGGTGAAACAGGTCACAAAGCTTGTCGAAGTGCTGCAAGCCCAATCGCTTTTGCGTGCGGAGATCGACCCGGCGGCCTTCGGAGAGGTTCTCTTCATGAGCCTGAACGGGCTGTTCACCACCTATACCATGTCAGAAGACATGACACTCGAAGATCTTAACCAATCGCTCTCTACACATATGCGCGCCGTCTGCGGCTAGCCTCGCGCTCACCTCTGGCGAGAGCCTGCGTTGACCTGCACTCAACGCGACGCCATAACGGAGACAAACGACGGAGCGGCTCTTTGTCTCGACTTGTGATCCTATTGCTCATCGGGGTTCTGACCCTCTTCTCCGCGCCCCGCGCGGGGATGATGCATGCTGCGGCCACACCTGAGACGTCGGCGCATGAGTCGAGCGGCCATCAGATGATCGGGATGGTGCAGGACACCCTGGAGACAGCACATTCTCACGACACCTGCCCGGACTGTCTCACCAAAACTCTGCCCGCCGACATTCCCTGTCCGCATGGGGCGATCTGCGTGTTGTTCACGCCGTCCAGTGGGCTTGAGCATCGCGTAAGCCGCACGCTTCAGCCGGTCGGATTTCCTGCGCCTTCTGCGAAGGAAGTCACAACGCGCGCGCCCGCTCTGGACCTTCCCCCTCCCCGTATCGGTGTCACCCTCGCCTGACCCTTTTTCCGTGACGCGCCAAGGTGTCACTTTTCGATACGGATAACCCCATGAAAAAACTCATCCTGCCTCTGGCCGGTGTCGCCATTCTCGCCGTCGGGGCCTTTACCCTCCTCAAACCGGAACCTGCGCCCCTCGCCTCCTCCTCAAGCCCCGCAGAAGGCGCACCGATTGTGGCAGTGACCTTGCCGGAGACGCTGTCCTCCGATGCACAAATCGGCAAACGGGCCTTTGATGGCACCTGCGCAACCTGTCACGGCGAAAACGCCGCTGGCAAAGAGGGCTTTGGGCCGCCGCTGGTTCATAAGATTTACGAACCGTCCCATCACGGCGACATGTCATTCCTCTTGGCCGCCCAGCGCGGGGTTCAGGCCCATCACTGGCGCTTTGGCGACATGCCGCCACAAGAAGGCGTCACCCAAGGCGATGTCAAAGCGATCATTGCCTATGTGCGGGAATTACAACGCGCCAATGGCACCAACTGAGGGACCTTCGCCCCTCGCGCCCGGCAACCTTTGCCGGGCCATCAAACACCGTCAAAGCGGCTGGACGGCATTGTAGCGCCGGTCGTGCCACACAAGTGGCCGCGCTGCGCGGTCAAGAACAATTCCGGACAGCCCGCCCGCGAACAGGATATGTGTGCCGAGGTCAATTTCGGCGATCACCGCACAGTCCATCGCGGCAACCGCATTCTCAAGGCGCGGATGACCGGAGGGCCATGCGTCCCATGCACCCTGCGCAAACCGAAATTCCGGCGCGGTTTTTCCGGCGAAAGCATCGGCCACCGCCCTTTGCCCTTCCGCCAGCATAGCAAATGAAAAGCCGCCAGATTTGCGGATCAGTGCGGCCAGTTCAGATTTGGCATCAATCGACACAAGAATCGCGGGTGGCGTTGCGGTGAGCGACATGGCCGCTGTCACCGTGCGCCCACGGCGGGTGTCGCCCTCGCCCGCTGTCACAAGACAGGCGGTTGCTGCGAGAGACGCCATCGCATCGCGAAAATCTTGCATTTCGACACCGCTCTCAAAGCTTGGATCGAGCGTCAGGTTTTGCAGTAAACTCATGACCCGCTCCCCGGTTTAGGCGAGAACAGCGTCTCGAATTTGTCCGGCACGCCATCCATCTCACTTGCGTTCGCAGGCGGTGTGCCGATCTGCGTGATCACCGGCCAGATCTCGGCGTATTTGCGGTTCATTTCCACCCATTGCGCCACATCCGGTTCGGTGTCCGGACGGATCGCATCGGCGGGGCATTCCGGCTCGCACACACCGCAGTCGATGCATTCGTCCGGGTGGATCACCAACATGTTCTCGCCTTCGTAAAAGCAATCGACAGGACAGACTTCAACGCAGTCCATGTGTTTACAGGCGATGCAGTTCTCTAACACGACATAGGTCATTGGGGGGGGCTTCGACTTTTCAGAGAAAAAACATCCCGCCCGCAGAGGGCGCGGGCGGGACAGGTCTGGCGCAACGGGGGGAATGTCGGTCAGACCAGATTGGATTCGGCGAATTCGTAGTTCGCCAAAGTGTCGAGGAAGTTGGTCACGTAGTCCGGGCGACGGTTGCGGAAGTCAACGTAGTAGCTGTGCTCCCAGACATCGAGACCCAAGAGAGCCCTGCCTTCGCCGGTTGCCAGCGGGTTTACACCATTGGGCGTTTTGGTCACGGCGAGCGTGCCGTCCGCTTTCTGGATCAGCCATGCCCAACCGGAGCCGAACTGACCGACAGCTGCGGCTTTGAAGGCGGCTTTGAACTCGTCGACCGTACCGAAGGCTTCGGTGATTTTGGTCTCAAGCTTGCCCGGGATGCCACCACCGGTCGGGGACAGAGCGTTCCAGAAATGGATGTGGTTCCAGTGCTGGCCCGCGTTGTTGAAAATCGGCGCACGGGCGTCATCGCCATAGGTCAGCGCGATGATCTCTTCGAGGCTCTTGCCTTGCAGGTCGGCATTGGCGTCGACAAAGCCATTGAGCGCCGTCACGTAGGCCTGGTGGTGTTTGTCATGGTGCAGCTCAAGCGTTTCCTGGCTCATACCACGTTCGGCCAAAGCGGTGTGTGCGTAGGTCAGGGAGGGAAGTTCGAAGGTCATGTGCGTCTCCTTTCGAGGCGGGACGGTTCAGGGCAAGTCGACCTCAACAGGGCTTGCGTCATTGCGACCGTCGCATTATTAAAACAAGTATGCGCTTTGAAAAACATTGAGGGCAATATGTCAAGTGATGACTTGGAAAAAAGTCAGGGCGAAAAATATCGCCAAGGTGGTGAACGCTCCGAAACGCCTGTGCGGAACACCGGGCCGGATCAGACCGCCTGGTCGCCCCGCGCGCCCTCGGAACGCATCCTGATGACCCTCAAAATGCATGGCGCGATGACCTCGGCGCAGGTCGGCAAGCAGTTGCAGATCACCGGCGAGGCGGCGCGCCAACAGCTTGCCAAACTCATGGACGACGGTCTGATCACCGAAGAACGCCGCGCCGCCGGACGTGGACGCCCGGCGGTGTATTGGCATCTGACGGAGAAGGCGCAAACGCGCTTTCCCGACACCCATGCCGCGCTCACCGTCGAGATTTTGAACAACATCTCCGCCGTGCTCGGCGACGAGGCGCTGGATAAAATCATCGCCGCGCGCGAGGCCGGCACGGAGGCGCAATATCGCGCCGCGATGACCGGCTGCACCGACCTCGCCGCACGCGTCCACAAGCTGGCGCAGCTGCGCAAGGAGGACGGCTATATGGCCACGGTCGAGGACCCCGGCGATGGCACGCTTTATTTGATCGAGAACCACTGTCCGATCTGCGCAGCCGCGAACATCTGTCAGGGATTTTGCCGCGCCGAGATGGAGGTGTTCCGGGCGATTCTGGGGCCAGACGCCCATATCGAGCGCGCCGAACATGTGCTGAGCGGCGGGCGGCGGTGCACCTATGTGATTTCCGAAGGTCAACGCGCAAAGGCACTCGGATAACCTCTCATGCGCCTCACGGATTACTTCGACCTATCTCACCGCAACAGTTTCGGCTTCTCGTCGCGTGCCCGCTATGGCGCAGAGGTAACCCGTGTTGAAGAGATTTCCGAGATCGCCTGCTTCGCCGAACGGCTAAACCTGCCGCTTTATATACTTGGCGGGGGCAGCAATTGCCTCTTGCCAGAGCGCCTTCAAGGGGTGGTTGCCGTGATGGCGATCAAGGGGTGGTCCGTCGATGACAGCGCACAAGATCATATCAAGGTGACCGCTCAGGCGGGCGAAGACTGGCCCTCTCTGGTGGCCCAGATCACGGCCTGCGGGATCGGCGGATTGGAAAATCTAGCGGGCATTCCCGGCACGGTCGGTGCCGCGCCGATCCAGAACATCGGCGCCTATGGCGTGGAACTCTCCGATGTCTTCGAGCGCCTCGAAGCCTATGATCGCAAAGAGAATAGGATGGTCACGCTGACCAAGGCCGACTGTCGTTTTGCCTATCGTCACAGTGTCTTCAAGGAACAACCCGGGCGTTACATCGTCTCTGAGGTGACGCTGCGCCTGCCCCGTCCTTGGGCCCCGGTTCTGAGCTATGCGGGGCTGCGCGATCTGCCCACACCGCAGACGCCCGAGACGGTGATGCAGGCGGTTCTCGCGCAACGCGCGGCCAAGCTGCCGGATTGGCGTGTGCTCGGCAATGTGGGCTCATTCTTTCACAATCCGGTCGTCTCTGAGGAAATCTGGCGCGCCCTGCCCGAGATGCCTGGACACCCGACCGACGGCGGCGTGAAACTCTCTGCGGGCTGGCTGATCGATCACGCTGGGCTCAAAGGCCTGCGGATCGGCGATGCCGGGGTGCATGAGGGGCATGCTTTGGTGATCGTGAACCACGGGCACGCGACATTGCCGCAGGTTCAGGCACTGGCCGATCAGGTGATCCGCCGGGTGCGCGCCAAGTTTGGCGTCACATTGGTGCCCGAACCGATCACGCTTGGGAGCAGCTAAAGTCTCGCGGCCTCGCGTGCCGCTTTCGGGCTTTGACCGAATTGGCGCCGGAACTGACGGCTGAACAGGGACTGATCCGAGAACCCGCATTTATAGCTGATCTGACCGATACTTTGCGACGCGTAACTCGGGTCCTGCAACAGGTGCAGCGCCATGGTCAGCCGCCTTTGGCCGATCATCTGCCGCACCGTAACGCCTTCGCGGGCGAAGACCCGGTTGAGATGTCTGAGAGAGATGTTTAGCGCCTCGGCAATCTGTCCGGGTGTAAGCGCGGGATCGGAAAGATGATCGGCGATCCAGGCCTGAGCCGCCAGAAAATGCGGTCGCATGCGGCCGTCTTGGCCCAGCGGAGAGGTGCCCTCCGAAGGACCGAACAGCGCCGCGACCAGTTCCAGCCCCTTGAGCACCTGATTGGGTTTGCGGGCAGTGTCGCTCAGCGACGCAAGCGCCTGTTCAGACAGCCAAGAGACGTTCTTTTTGCCGAGCTGCGCCTGTGTCGCGCGCTCAAGACCGGTGATCTCGCGTCCGCACAACTCGGTAAACTCGCAGGTTGGCAGGGTCATCACCATCTGCCGCACGGGACGGCTATAGATGCCCTGAAACGCTCGATCAGAGCGCAGCGCGAGGATTTCCCCCGCCTGAGCGGTCATCCAAACACCGCCCTGCCCATAGGTCGCCTCGCCTTCTAGCAGCATGATCAACAGGACCATGTCGCAGGGATCGTCGATCAGGTCCTGTTCGCTGCGCTCCACCACATGCGGCGTCACACGCATGTCGGAAAAATGGATCGATCCGGTTTCGAAATTGCGCTGGGTGCCGTGCAGGGTTTCGACATTCACGGTCTGAAACCGCACCCGAAACACATTGGCCTGCGTGTAGTTTTGCCAAAGCGTCACCTGTTGATCCGGCTGCAAACCGTCCGTGTCACAGGTCGAAATATGAGACGCTTGCGCTTTGGGACGCATGGTGTGGCCTCGTGATCCAGAAATGCGGTGGCGAAAAAATGCACCTCAGCGTTCAATACGCCCCAAAAGCGCCTGCATCAATGCGGAGCAGCTTTGACGGCGCGCACAGAGACCCTCTCGGCTCTCACAGGCCGCGTCCCTCAGAGCCATAACTTTGGTCCCTCAGCGACAAGACCGTCCGCCTGCGTCGTTTTATATCTGCCTCAAAATGTCGCAATTTGTGCAGCCGGGAGTCGGGAACATCCATCGTTCGCGCGCCGCCGGTACGGAGACCCAAGCAAACGCCATGTCCTCACCTACGCCCTCCTCCCCCTCGCCGCTCCGCCGCAAGCTGATCACAGGTGTCGCCGTCCTCGCCATCGCCGGGATCGCGGTGGCAGGGTATATGTTCAGCCCGATCAATCGCCAGCTCGCCGAGACGCCAATGCCCGCCTTGGGACAGCATCTCGACGATGAAATCGCCCGCGGCGCATATGTCGCCCGCGCCGCCGACTGCGCACCGTGCCACACCGCGCCGGACGGCATTCCTTATGCGGGCGGCTTGGTGATCAACACGCCCTTTGGCAAGATGGCCAGCCCCAACATCACCCCCGACCCCGAGACCGGCATCGGCGGTTGGAGCCGCGACGCGTTCGCCCGCGCTGTGCGCGAAGGCGTGACGGCGCATCCCGGCAATCTCTACCCGACGATGACCTTTACGTCTTACACCAAGATGTCGGACGCCGACATCGACGCGCTTTACGCCTATATGATGGCGATGCCGCCGGTGACCCAAGAGGCGCCCGATCTGGAGTTGGACTTTCCGTTCAACCAGCGGCTTTTGCTCAGCGGTTGGCGCAAGCTGTTCTTCGACAACAGTGAATTCGAAGCCGACCCGGCCTTAAGCGACGAAGTGAACCGCGGTGCCTATCTGGTGCAGGGTCCGGCGCATTGTTCCGAATGCCACACCCCGCGCAACGCCTTTGGCGCCCAGAAGGCCAGCATGATGTTGGCAGGAGCGCAGATCGACGGCTTCTGGGCCCCGAACCTGACGCCGGATGCGGAAACCGGTCTGGGCAAATGGTCGGAAGACGATCTTTACACCTATCTGTCCGGCAAAGACGGCGTGCATGGCGGCCCCTTCGGCCCGATGTATGACGTGGTTGCCGAGGGCACCTCGCATCTGACCGAAAGCGACCTGCGTGCCATGGCCGCTTACCTCCATCAGCTTGAGCCGATCCGGCACGCCACAGGTGCGGCGCTCGATCATGCCGACGCCAGTGCGTCGATCGAGCGCGGGCGGGTGGCCTACCGCGTCAACTGTTCCGCCTGTCACCGCTTGAACGGCGAAGGCGTGCCCAATTTCGCGCCCGCCATTGCCGGGCATCACGCCGTGGGCGCCTCCGCCGACAACGTGATCGCGCCGGTGCTGACCGGCCTGTCGGACAAGGACGGGCGCATCGCGATGCCTGCCTTCCTGCTGGACGACACCTCCATCGCCGACATCGCCAACTATGTGCGCAACGCGATGAACGACACCGAAAGCGCCACTGCCACGCCTGAACAGGTCGCGGCGGTGCGTGAGACCCTTCACTGAGACCGCGGAGAGAGCCATGCGATTTTCCAAAACCCCGCTGCGCGTCTGCGCCCTTGCCCTTGGGCTTTTGACCTTCGGGTCGGCCACAGTTGCGCAGGAAATGACCGTCGATCCGGCAGCCGCCGCCGAAATGCAAGGCGACCGCACCGGCGCGCGTCTCGCGCAGAACACCTGTTTCCAATGCCACGGCACGGGCGTCGGCCCGGATTTGCGGCTGCAAAAGCTGGAATTTGAGACCCTGCGCCACGTCACGCGGCATGGGCTGAACGCCATGCCCGCTTTCCGTGAGAGCGAAATCTCTGACGACGAGTTACGTCAGGTGGCCGCCTATATCGCCTCTCTGCGGGTCGAGCCGGGCGAAAA
Organism: Celeribacter sp. PS-C1; assembly: GCF_019429625.1. GTDB lineage: Bacteria > Pseudomonadota > Alphaproteobacteria > Rhodobacterales > Rhodobacteraceae > Celeribacter. The sequence goes on along the minus strand of NZ_JAHXRW010000009.1, from coordinate 95,244 downwards.
ACCGGGCAAGGCGCCGGGCACCGTCCACCATGTGGAGGAACATTGATGTCCAACACCACACTCACACGCCGGGGTTTCATGGCCGCGGGTTTTGCGGGGCTGTCGCTCTCGGCGCTGCCCGTGTCTTCGGTCTTGGCCAATCCCGCCCTGTCGCGCCCGCCGCTTCGGGTGATCCTCGCCCTCCCGAAAAACGACGCGCTGACGCATACGCTTCAGGACGCCGGATGTGTCGTCACGGAGAGCGACACCGGCGCCTTCCTGACCGATCCCGCGCGTCTCAAAGCCCTCAAAGGTCAGCGCGTGATGCTGATCGGGCGCGAGGCCGATCTGGTGCTTTTTGATCTCGCGCTTGGCGATCATGCGCCGAAAGCCCGCGTGATCCAGCGCAGCCGTCACCAGATGCCGCGCGCGGCGACCACCGCAGGCTGGCAGGCGCAAGACCTCTCGAAGGTTCTCGCCGAGACCCTGAACCAGCCCCATTCCGAAATGACGTGGACTAACGCCCCCAGCGCCTTTTCCACCCTGATTGCCGATCTCTGAGGGAGACCCCCCATGGCCACTGAAGATATTACATTCCTGCCCCCGGGCGTGTCTCACAGCGACTTTGCCGCCGCCCTTCGCGAATGGCGCGCTATTGTTGGCGAAGACAATGTGCACGCCGACGTCGAGAACCTCGCGCCCTACGCCAAAGTCATGCTGCCCGAACCCGACGCGCGTCACCGTCCGGCGGGTGCCGTTGCTCCGGCTTCTGTCGAAGAGGTGCAGGCCGTCGTCAAAATCGCAGATGCTTACGGCATCCCGCTTTGGATGATTTCGACCGGAAAGAACCTCGGTTATGGTGACGCAGCCCCCGCGACCCCCGGTCAGGTGGTGCTTGATCTGAAACGCATGAACCGCATCATCGAGGTGGATGAAAAGCTGGGCTACGCGCTGGTGGAACCGGGCGTGACCTATATGCAGCTCAAGCAATTCCTTGAGACCAACAACATCCCACTGTGGATTTCGTTTCCCTCCTCCGGGCCGGTCGCAGGGCCGATGGGCAACACGCTCGACCGTGGTGTGGGCTACAACCGCTACGGTCAGCATTTCGAGAATTTCTGCGGTCTCGAAGTGGTTCTGGCCGACGGCTCTCTGGTGCGCACCGGCATGGGTGGCGTCGAGAACAGCCGCGAATGGAATGTCTATCGATGGGGCTACGGGCCTTGGGTGGACGGGATTTTCAGCCAGTCGAACTTTGGCGTCGTGACCAAGATCGGCATCTGGCTGATGCCGAAACCGGCGATGAGCCTCGGGTTTCTGTGCGGTTGGAACGATGACGACGGCATGGCCGCGGGCGTCGACGCCGTGCGTCATCTCAACCTCAACAAGGTGATCGAGAACGGCGTTTTGGGCCACACGATGTATCACATCGCCCAGACCTATCGCCGCGACGAGATCTACACCGGCCCCGGCGCCATCCCGCGCGACCGGGTGCGGGAGATTTGTAACGATATCGGGCTCGGCATCTGGGGCCACATCTCGACGCTCTACGGCACCGAGGAACAGATCGAGGTCAATCTGAAGATCGCGCGCGAGGCCTTTGCCACCACCGGCGGCGAATTCCTGACGGAACGCGACCCGGCGATTGAAGCGACGCCGTTCCATCACTGGAACCTGAATATGACCAACGAACCGACCCTGACCGAGTTCACGATCTACAACTACAAAGGCGGCGGTGGCTCGTCCTGGCTGGCACCTGTCGTGCGCTGCGAAGGTTCCGAGGCGCTCAAGCAAATGAACCTGATGCACGGGGTTCTGGATGAATACGGGTTCGACTATATCGGCGGCTTCCTGTTCGGCGGACGTCACGCCGAACAGCTCACCGACATTCTCTATGACCGCAACAACGCCGAGGAAATGGACCGTGCGCGGCGCTGTTACCTCGCGCTGATCGACGCGCTGCATGGCGCGGGCTACGGGATTTACCGCACCTCGACCTCGTTCATGAACGAGGTGGCTGAGACCTATGGTCCGGGGCAGCGCGATCTGAACCGAAGGATCAAACGGGCGCTGGACCCGAACGGCGTTCTTGCCCCGGGAAAATCCGGAATCACCAATTGATCTGACACCGGCGGAGGCACGATGCCTCCGCCATTTTGATTTTAAGGAGACTCAAAATGACCGACGCAATTCTCGATTATGACGGCAAAGTGGTACTAATCACCGGAGCCGCGACGGGCATCGGGCGCGCCACGGCGCTGGCATTCGCCAAACGCGGCGCACGGCTTGTGATCGGCGACATGGCCGATGCGGCAGAAGAGACCGCACAGGCCTGTCGCGATCTCGGCACCGAGGCCGTGTTCGTCAAAACCAATGTCGCCGAGGCGGCGCAGGTCGAGGCGCTTGTAGCCGAAGCCGAAAGCCGCTTTGGCCGCTTGGATGTAGCGTTCAACAACGCAGGCATCCTGCCCGCAACGAAACCGCTGGCCGAGGTCAGCAACGAGGAATTCGACCGCATCATCTCTGTCGACTTGCGTGGCGTCTTCCTGTCGATGAAATACGAAATCCAAGCCATGCTGCGCGCAGGCGGCGGTGCGATCATCAACACCTCGTCGGTGGCGGGTGTCGTCGCCGACCCCGACATGGCGCCCTATGCGGCGGCGAAACATGGCGTGGCGGGTCTGACCAAGGCGGCGGCTTTGGACTATGCGACGAAAAACATCCGCATCAACGCCGTGGCGCCGGGTCTCATCGAGACGCCGATGACCAAACGTTGGCTGGCTGACCCGGAGATCTCCGGCGCGTTGATGGCCAACAGCCCGATGAAACGCGCGGCCCAGCCCGAAGAGATCGCCGCGGCGGTGCTCTTCCTCGCCTCGCCGGGCGCGTCGTTCGTCAACGGCACGGTCTTTGTCGCCGATGGTGGGCAAACCGCGCACTGAGGCGTCACATAAACGGGACATCAAAAAGCCCGCCGCGGTTGTCACACCGTCGGCGGGCTTTGTTTTTCAAGGGATCGCACAGGCGCGCGATGCGCCTTATGCGGTTCCGGGCTGGGCGTTCACAGGACGCGCCAAGATCGCCAGCACGATCAGCGCCCCGACTGTGATCGTCGCGAAATGCGTCGAGATCAGCAAAAGCCCCGCGACCGTCAGCGCCAGTTTTTCCCAGAGCACGAGCGAGCGACGGAACCAGCCGATATAGGCCGCGGACAGCGCCACCACGCCCATCAGACCGGACAAAAGCGCGGTGATGAACTCGAGCCAGGTGAAATCAACGAACAGCAAACTCGGCGCGTAGATGAACATGAACGGCACCAAAGCCTTGCCCATCGACAGCCGGAACGCGGTCGTCCCCGTCGTCATCGGCTCGGCCCGCGCCAGACCCGCTGCCGCATAAGCAGCCAGCGCCACCGGCGGCGTCACATCAGCCAAAACACCGAAGTAGAAGACGAAGAAGTGGGTCGCGATCAGAGGCACACCGAATTCGGTGAGCGCCGGAGCAGCGATTGAGGCGAGGATGATGTAGGTCGGCGTCGTCGGGATGCCCGCGCCCATGATGATACAGGCGATGGCCACGAAGATCAGACCAAAGAACAGCGCCAAACCGTTTTCCGACAGCAACCCGGTGAAATCGAGCGCGACGACAAACCCGGCGACGTCATGGGCAAGCTGCACCACGGCGGCGGAGAATTTGAAGCCGAGGCCGGTCAGAGTGGTCATCCCCAAGAGGAAGCCCACACAGGCACAGGCGGCACCAATGGCAAGCGCAAATTTAGCCCCATCCTCAAAGCCCCGCACGAGACGCGGCGGCGTCAACACGGTCGAGGTGTCCATCGTGGTGTTGCCAAGCGCGCGCATCAAAAGCGGCACATAGCTAAAGACGATGGTCAGAATGATGCCCCAGAAGGCAGCGAGGAAGGGGGTGTATTGCATCAAAAGCAGCGCCACCATCACACCCAGTGGCACGAAGAGGTGCCAAGACCGTGCCAGCACCGTGCCGAACTGCGGGATCTTGTCCTTGGACAGCCCTGTCAGGCCAAGTTTCTTGGCCTCAAGGTGCACCATCAGAAGGATAGCGATGTAGTGGAAGGCAGCCGGCACGATGGCGATCAGGATCAGCTCGTTATAGGGCACGCCCAGCATTTCGGTCATGACAAAGGCCGAGGCCCCCATGATCGGTGGCGTGATCTGACCGCCGCATGAGGCAGAGGCCTCCACCGCGCCGGAGAACCGCCCGGAGAACCCCGACTTTTTCATCAGCGGAATGGTGAAGGCACCCGTGGTCACCGTGTTGGCGATCGGAGAGCCGGAGATCATACCGAAGAAGCCCGAGGATACGACGGAAACCTTCGCCGAGCCACCGGAGGCGCGGCCTGCGATGATCGTCGCAAGGTCGATGAAGAGTTGGCCGAGGCCACTCATCTGGGCAAGGATGCCGAAGAGAACGAAGTGGAACACATAGGTCGCCACCACGCCGACCGCGACGCCGTAGATGCCTTCGGTGCCGACAAAGAGGTGGTTGATGATGCGGGTGATCGAATAGCCGCGGTGCGCCATAATGCCCGGCAGATAAGGCCCGGCCAGCGCATAGATCAGACAGAACACCCCGATCCACGCCAGCGTCGGCCCCATCGTGCGGCGCGTCGCCTCCAACGTCATGATGATCGCCAGAAAGCCCATCATATAGGCGGCCTCAGGCGGATTGCCGACGTTGTCGATGAAGATATATTTAAACAGGATCGTCAGATAGGCCGAAAAGCCTGCGCCTGCGGCAGCAAAGATCCAGTCCCGGATCGCGACCTTTTCGGGGTCGGCGCCCTTGCGATTGAACGGCAGCGTCAAAGCGACCAGCAACAGCATGACGGCGATGAACACCGTCTTGACCATGCCGCCCGTCAGCGATCCAGCCAGACCGTAGAGGATATAGAGATAGAAGGCCGCGAAAAGCCCGGACTCAACCCAAAGACGGGTGGTCGGCGTGGCCCGTTTGCGCGGGAAGACGAGGAAGATCAGGCCCATCACGAAACTCAGGTGGATCGTGCGGTGCATCACCTCGTTCAGAAGGCCAAAACCGGCGGTGTAGACGTGAAACAGCGACAGCACGACCGAGGCGATCGTGACCAAAATCGCGGTCGGGCCCACGAGGTTTCGGAAATTCGATTCCGAGTCGTATTCGCGAACGAGGGCTTCGACCTCATCGGCGGTGAATTCATGATCGCCATCGGCCGCGGTATGGCCGTGGTTATCTTTGGGGGGAAGACCTTGGGTCATTGGGGTGTCTCCTCGTCGCATGGGGCAAGGGTGAGAGCCGAATGGCCCAGATCGGCCAGAGGCAGATCGGTGCCGTCAATCGACAGGGTGTTCTTGAATTGCGCTTGAATGCGCAGGGGGATCGGGCCGGTATAGCGCTGCATATCAAGGATAAAATGACCATCCTCATGCCGCCAGCCGGTGGCATCCATATCGTTGGCAATCGAGGGAAGTCCAGCGCCATGCGCCATGAAAACCTCCCGCGTCTGAAGAATTTCGCCATCCTCCACACGATAGCTGTCGACGACAGGCGTGCGCGATACGGAATGGATGAAACTGAGATCAAAGCTCTGGTCGGGACCAAGCGGCAGGCGGGTGACTTCGGCCTGTGTGCCGCGCGTTTCCGCCAGGCAAAGCCAAGTGCCAGCCGCTCTCGCCGTCGCCGGGAAGGCCAGCGTCACGACAAGCGTAAGGAGAAGGGCGGCATAGGCCGCCCTTCCGATCATGTATGAGGGGAAAACTCCCCGCATTACTTGGAAATACCTTGCTCGGCGTAGTATTTCTCAGCCCCTGCGTGAACCGGGATCGACACGGATTCGAGGGCCTTGTCGAGGGCGATTTGTTTGCCCATCGGGTGCACCTGACCGAGCGTTTCGGTGTTCTCGTAGAGCGCTTTGGTGACGGCGTAGACGACGTCTTCCGGCACATCGGCATGGGTCGCCCAGATCGCACGAACGGCGAGCGTCGGCACATCCTCTTCGACGCCTTTGTAGCTGCCAGCCGCGATGGTGGAGTTGGCGTAATAGGGCTGCGCTTCTTGCAGTTTGGCAATCGCCGGACCGGTCAGCGGCACGATGCGAATGTCGTGCCCATTGGCCAGATCGGTCACCGAGGAGGTCGGCAGACCGGCGGTGATCAGAGAGGCGTCGAGGTTGCCGTCTTTGATCTTGTCCACGGATTGCGCGAAGGAGGAATAGTCCTCGGACACGTCATCACGGGTCATACCGTGAGCTTCAAGCAGGTCGCCCAGAAGCTGCCACTGGCCGGAGCCCGGCGAACCCGAGGAGATGGACTTGCCTTTGAGATCCTCAAAAGTCGCGATGCCGCTGTCGGCACGCACAACGAGCTGCACGGTTTCCGGATAGAGCGCACCGATGGCGCGCAGGTTTTCGATCGGACCGCCGTCTTCGAACTGGTTCACGCCTTTGTAGGCGGCGTCCAGAATGTCGGCAGCTGCAAAGGCGGATTCAATCTCGCCACGACCCAGAAGCTGGGCGTTTGCGACGGAGGCGTTGCCGGTTTCTGCCGTGGCCGACAGTTTCGTGTCCGGCAGTTCCGCGGTGTTCGAGATCAGCTGAGCCAGCATGCCGCCGAGCGGATAGTAGGTGCCGCCGGTGCCACCGGTGGCGATCCCGAAGAAAGTGCGGCTTTGCGCAAAGGCCGGGACGGACAGCAGGGCGAGGCTCGCCGTGGTCGCGCCGAGAAATTGGCGACGGGAAAGGGACATGAAATCCTCCATTGTTGGTTAACAGGTGCACGCTCGCACGTTTCCGACCGAGCGGCCCTCGGGTGTCGGATGCATAATTTCTTGACCTGAGAATTTTGTATGTCAATAACAGTTTTCAAATATGAAAGGATCGGAGATGCAGGATTCACCGGCCGCCCCCGAAAAACGCCCAGTTTTTGAACAGATTAGAGGCAGCTCCCCGCTTTTGCTTCACGTTCCCCATGCCGGAACGTTGGTGCCCGACTCACTTCGCGAGGCTCTTACTCCCGAAGCGCTCGACCTGAGCGACACCGATTGGCACATGGATCGCATCGCCCGCGATCTCTTGCCCGACGGCGCCAGCTTGATGACCGCGCAGATCACGCGCTATGCGGTCGACCTGAACCGTCCACCGGATGACAAGCCGCTCTACACGAGCGCGACGACGGGGCTGATGTCGACGATCACCTTCGACGGCGTGCCGCTCTATCGGGCCGGCACCGAGCCGGATGAGGCGGAACAAAGCAAACGAATAGCGACATGGTGGGCGCCACATCACGCCGCCCTGGCCGCAGAGATCACCCGTATCAAAGCCACGCATGGCTATTGCGTGTTGCTGGACATGCACTCGATCCGCAGCCACATTCCGCGCCTTTTCGAGGGCCGTCTGCCGGACCTCAATCTCGGCACCAATTCCGGAGCAGCCTGCGCGCAAGAGCTCTCAGACGCCGCCCTCGCGGCGCTTCAGGCCAGTGACTACAGCGTAGTGCGCGATGGGCGCTTCAAAGGCGGCTACATCACCCGCCATTACGGCCAACCGGAGCAAAACGTGCACGCCCTGCAAATCGAGATCGCGCAGGACTGTTACATGATCGAAGAGACCCCGTGGACCTACCTCCCCGACCGCGCCGAGCGCCTGAAAAAGGTGCTGGCGCAGCTGATCGCAGTCATGGCCGATTTCACCCCCAAGACGGAGCAATCGTAATGGCGTTCGAGACACTCAAAGGCGCACATTTCCGCCTTGCACTGACCCCCGATGGCTGGGTGCGCAATCTTTCGGTACAGTTTTCGCCCGACGGCCTGATCCAATCCGCCGCCGAGGACGACAACCCGGAAGGATTCGCGGTCTATGACAACCCCGTCGTGCCGGGGATCACCGATCTGCACAGCCACGCCTTTCAATACGCGATGGCGGGCCTGTCAGAGGTACGCCGCAACCCGATCGACAGTTTCTGGTCCTGGCGCGACATCATGTATTTCTTCGCTCTGACCCTGTCGCCCGAGGACCTGCAAGCCATCGCCGCACGACTCTATCTGTCGCTGCTCAAGGGCGGCTACACCGGGATCGTGGAATTCCACTATGTGCACAACGACCTCGACGGCACGCCCTATGCGCGGCGCGAGGAGCTGTCGCTTGGCATATTCGAGGCGGCTCAGGCCACGGGTCTCGATCTGACGCATCTGCCGGTGTTCTACGCGCACTCCAACTTTGGCGGGCTGACTCCAACGGAGGGGCAGCGGCGGTTTATCCAGAGCCTCGACGGCTATGCCGAAATGCTCGACAGCCTGCGTGCACCGGCCAAAGCTGCGGGCCATACGCTTGGCATCGCCCCGCACTCTCTGCGCGCCGCCACGCCGGAAGAGATCGCGAAACTTCTCGAACTGCGCGACGACCTCATTCCCGACAGCCCGGTGCATATCCACGTCGCCGAGCAGGTCAAAGAGGTCGAAGACGCGCTGGCATGGAACGGTCGCCGTCCAGTGGAACAGCTGTTCGACATCGCACCGGTCGACGCGCGCTGGTGCCTGATACACGCAACCCATCTGGACGACCGCGAGGTTGGAATGATTGCGAAATCGGGTGCCACCGTCGGCCTTTGCCCGATGACGGAGGCAAACCTTGGCGACGGCATTTTCCGGGCGACCGATTACATCGCACAGGGAGGTGTCTTCGGCATCGGTTCAGATTCTAACATCGCCACCTTTGCCGCGCAGGAACTGCAACAGCTTGAATACAGCCAGCGCCTTCGCGACCGTCAGCGCAACGTCTTGGCCGCGATGGACACACCGCATGTCGCCGCCAATCTCTGGAACCGTGCGGCCCAAGGCGGCGCGCGGGCCTCTGGGCGCCCGGAACAGGGACTTGCAGTCGGCGGCATGGCCAGCTTCGTCGAGATCACCTCGCCGGAACCGGCGGCGATGCTACCCGTCGATCCCGAGGCCGCGCTTGACTTTCATGTCTTCGCTGGACGAGGCTTTCATATCGGCGATGTCGTGGTCCGCGGGAAAAAGGTGATCTCTGACGGCCATCACCCGCTCGAAGAAAAGATTGTCACTGACTATGCCGTGGCCATGGCACGTGTCGCAGAGCGGCTGTCCGCCAGAAAGGCGACCTGACAGCACGGCTCTCACAAAGACGCATCGGGGAGGCGCTTTGGTAAAAGAACCTGACTACCGCTCGAATTCGCTTTTGCGCGGGCTCAGCATTCTCGAATGCTTTAGCGCCGACCGCCCTGAACTGACGCTCTCGGAAATTGCCGAGGCGCTGTCGATCACCAGCAGCGCGGCATATCGCTTTGTCGTCACTCTTGAACGCGAAGGCTATCTCAGCAAGCGCAAGACCAGCTATCGCCTCGCCCCGCGCGTGATGGATTTGGGCTATCGCTACCTCGCCTCGCAAGACGTCTACGACATCGCCCGCATCCCCGCCGACGACCTGCGGGCCGACACAGGGTTCACCGTGCATGTCTCTGTCCTCGAAGGGACGGAAATCGTCTATGTCTACCGCGCCTTGTCCGACCGCGCGTTGGTGTCGAACGTGCCGGTCGGCTCGCGCTTGCCAGCCTTTTCGACCACCATGGGCCGCGTGTTGTTGTCGGACCTCCCAGAGGCGGAACTCGACCGTCGTTTCAAAGACTATGTGTTTGAAAAGATGAGCCCAAAGGCCCCCTCGTCCCTCGCGGAACTCAAGACGCTTTTGAAGGCCGATCGGAAACGCGGATATGTCGCGCAAAAATCGCATCTCTCGACCGGCACGGTCTCCATCGCCGCGCCGATCGTGTCCCGGCATGGCGATTACATCGCGGCCATCAACCTGTCTGGCCACGAAATGCAGATGAACCCGAACGACGATCTGGTCAAGAAGGTCAGAACAACCGCGCATTTGATTTCGCAGATGCTGTAATCGTTGTGGCGTTCGGCCACGCGAGAAGGCCGAGACACGTGATGCCTCGGCCCAGAAGTGCGTTATGCCAGTGGCAAACGTTGACGCACCAAAGTCGTCCAATAGGAACTGCCCCAAGCGATCACATCGTCGTTGAAATCGTATTTCGGGTGGTGCAGCGCTGCGGATGGTCCGTTGCCGACATTGATCATCGCACCGGGCACCTCATTGAGCATAAAAGAGAAATCCTCTCCGCCCAGCGTCTGCGGCATGTCGAGGAACACATTTTCGACGCCCGCCACCTCTTGCGCAGCCTTGGCGGCCAGTTCGGTTTCACGCTCGTGGTTCACCGTCACCGGATAGTGGCGCAGGTATTCGGTCGTACCCACCGCACCGTAGGCGGCGGCGATATTGCCGACCATGGCCGACAAGCGTTCCTCGATCATGTCGCGCACTTCTTCGCGCAGCGTGCGCACCGTGCCGGTCAGGGTCACATCTTGCGGAATGACGTTGAACGCATTTCCGGCCTGAATGGTGCAGAGCGAGATCACCGCACTGTCGATCGGGTCCATATTGCGCGATGTCAGCGTCTGAACCGCCTGCAACAGCGCCCCCGCGATGGGCAGCGGGTCAATCGTCTGATCCGGGCGCGCCGCATGGCCGCCGCGACCGGTGATGGAGATTTTGACCTCATCGACAGAGCCCATGATCGGACCTGAGTTGATGATGAATTGCCCGACCGGAAGGTTCGGGCGATTGTGCATGCCATAGACCTCATTACAAGGCCAGCGGGTGAACAGCCCGTCCTCGATCATCGCGCGCGCGCCGGCGCCGCCCTCTTCTGCGGGTTGGAAGATCACGATCACGGTCCCGTCAAAGGCCCGGCTTTCCGCCAGATGCCGCGCAGCCCCCAAGAGCATCGTGGTGTGTCCATCATGGCCGCAGGCGTGCATTTTGCCCGGCACTTGCGAGGCGTAGGGCTTGCCGGTTTCTTCAATAATAGGCAGCGCATCCATATCGGCGCGCAGACCAATAGAGCGCCCGGACACATTGCTTTGACCCCGGATCACTCCGACGACGCCGGTTTTACCGATGCCCTCATGGACCTCGTCGACCCCAGCGGCCCGAAGCGCATCGGCCACCTTCTGCGCCGTGCGTTCGACATCATAAAGAAGCTCTGGATTCATATGCAGATCGCGGCGGAACTCCGTCAGATCAGCGACCTGTTTGGCGACCCAATTTTCGACAGCCATCTCAGGCCTCCTTCTTCATTCTGTAACGGAAATCGCAGTGGCTTGCGCCTTTCATGATCGTCTGGGTCCGGGTCATTTCGATCTCAGGATTGTAGCCGATGCAGAAATCACCATCTCGGTTGCAGGACAGAAGGTGGCCTATATCGCCCAGCCCCATCTCCTGATACATCTCCGCGTACCGGCATTTCACCACGTTGAAATCCATCTTTTCTTCAGACATCTCGATGGTCTCGATCCGAAGCGCATCCTCGCGGGTCCAGTTCGGCTGGATCGCGGCGAAATCCGTCAGGTCGGGCGCGTGGCCCAACTCTTCGGCCAGCATCTGCCCCTGTTCAATCGCCGATTTGGAACAGGCCGCACCGATCACGGCCTCGGCCTCTTCGCGACCAGAACGCTCGGTGATCACGTCGAGCACATGTTTGAGCATCATCGCCTCAATCCGGCGGCGCAGGAGGATCGGAACGTCGTTCAGGTCCATCTTTTTTTCTTCAGTCATAGGTTCACTTCCTTATGGTCCTGGCGCTTGAGCCAAGCCAGATAGGTGGGGGCAAAGCGGCGCACAAAGCTGTGCACCGGGAAAGGATGCGGCTCGGTCACCGGCAGGGCAAGTTCGTCTTCGGGCTGGCCTGTGGCGGCGCGGGCCAGTTCGCGGCCCAAAGAGGTGCCAAGCGCGACGCCGCGCCCGTTACAACCAACCCAGGCCCAGCCATCCGGGCCGAGTTTGTGAACGCGCGGAAACCGGTCCCAGTTCATACCAATATAACCCGACCAGACATGGGTCATCTCCGGCACGCCCAACTCGGGGAAGGCCTCGGCCAAACTGCGCGCGGCTTTCTTGCGCACGCGGTTGGCGACATCGAACGAGCCCATCACGGCACCCCCGGTGATCAACCGATTGCGCGCATCATAGCGGAAGAACCGCAAGTCCCCACGCGTGTCAGAGACCGCCTGACGCCCCGGCAGAATTTTCTGACGCAGGTTGTCACCTACAGGCTCCGTCGCCATTTGCCAGCTCAGAACCGGCACGACAGAGCGTGCGATGCGGGGCGCCAGACGCGGAGCCAACTCGCCCGTGTAAGCGTTGGTGGCAAGGATCAGTGCCCGAGCCTTGAGCGTGCCCTGCGCGGTCTTGATCACCCATTCATTGCCGATGCGCTCATACGACGTGACGGGGCTGTCCTCATGGATCACCGCGCCGAGATGTTCCGCGATCCGCGCCATTTCACGTGCCAATGCGAGTGGGTTGATATGGCCGCCCGTCGGGTTGAACATACCGCCATACCAGAAATCGGTGCCCAGAATGTCCGCGCATTGCTTGGCGTCTTTCAGCTCCGCGGGAAAGCCATAGCGCTGCCATGCATCGACCCGTTTTTGCGACAGTTTCACACGTCCGGGGCTATGAGCGGGCTGGAACCAGCCGTTCTGTTCCGCTTCGGCCTGCATGTCGAATTCGCGCACCAGATCAAAGAGCACATCGCCGGAGTTGCCAATCAGCCGCACCATGCGTTTGCCCGCCTCGCCATAGCGCGAAACCCAGACATCGGGTTCGGCGGAGGTGAGGATCGGAATGACCTGACCGTTGTTACGTCCCGACGCGCCCCAACCGGCCGCTTTACCTTCGACGATGGTGACCGCATGGCCGCGTTTGCGGGCCTCGATGGCTGCAGACAGGCCAGTGAACCCTGCGCCGATCACGGCAACATCGGTTTCCTCGACACCAGAGAGCGGCGCAGACAAATTGCGTTCGGGCGCGGTCGCCGCCCAAATAGATTTCGGAAATTCGACGGACATCACGCAGCCCCTTCCGTGGTCAAGCCGGTGACTTCCTGTGGCAGCCAGAACCAGCGCAGCGCTTCTTCTTCGGCGGACAGGTCCGGCCCTTTGCAACACGTCAGGGTTTTGGCGGTTTCGGCCAGCGCCTCAGCCTGCGCGAGACAGGTGGTGAAATCAGGCACTGTATCGGTGCTGGTTGCCTGCCCTTCCCACAGCGCGGAGAGCGCGGAGGGGCAAGTGTCCTCGAACGCAGGCGTGGCGCGCCAAATGCCCTCAACGGCGTCCAACCTGTAATAGGCCAGCATGTCGAGACCGTGCTCGGCGACAAAGCGGATCGCGGTGGCGATCTTGTCCACATCCTCGTCTTCAAAGAACCAATTCACGCCGAACCGCGCCCAGCCCGGACGGAAGATCGAGTGGCCATGCTGGACAGCGGCCTCATGGCGCGCGCTTGTCGTCAGGTCAATGTCGAGCAGAGAGTGTCCATAAGGCCCCGCACAGGAACAGCCTCCGCGCGCCTGAATGCCGAAGAGGTCATTGAGCAGCGCCACGACATAGTTGTGGTGCAAGAGCTTGCCTTTGACGCGTAGGTTAAACGAGAAAATCCCCAGACGCGGCACGTTGGACGGCCCCAAAAGCTCCATCCCCGGAATGGCGCGCAGCGCCTCTTCCATCCGGCGGGTCAGCACGGTTTCGCGGGCCTCGACACGCGCCTCGTCCATGTCACGCTTGAGCTGCATCACCATGCCGGCGCGGATGTTGTCGACGATGGCGGGCGTACCGCCTTCTTCGCGATGCTCGGGATCGGTGATGTAGCTGTGGCCTTCGGAGGTGACATAGCTCACCGTGCCGCCGCCCGTCAGCGTCGGACGCGCGGTGTCGAACAGGCTTCGGTCCGCGATCAGTACACCGGACGCCCCCGGACCGCCCGGGAATTTATGCGGAGAGATCACGGCGGCATCGATCCGGTCGCCTGCACCCTCAAAGGTTGCCGAAAGTTCCACCGGCATATAGGGCGCGGCGGCGGCGAAATCGGCGATACAGAAAGCCTCATGCGCGTGGAGCAGTTTGGCAATGGCCCGCAGATCGGTGCGCACGCCGGTGACGTTTGAGGCGGCGGAAAAGGCCCCGATTTTGAGCGGCGCGTCGGCATGGGTTTTGAGGGCCTGCTCCAGCGCCTTAAGACAGATTGTGCCCGCCGCGTTCAGAGGAATGCGCACCAGTTCTGCACCACTTTCACGCCAGGGCAGATCGTTGGAGTGATGCTCATAGGGGCCGACAAAAACGACCCCCTCAGAGAGACCTTTCATCGCGAAGGCCCGCACCAGCTTGTCGACCGCGCCGGTGGCGCCCGAGCCGGTGAAGATCACCGCGTGGTTCTCATCCGCATCGACCGCCGAACGCACCGCTTCGCGCGCCATTTCACGCAGCTGCGTGGTGCGCCGTCCGACAAAGGAGGTCTCGGTGTGAGTGTTGCCATAGTAGGGCAGAACATGGGTGCGGATCGCGTCTTCGATAAAGCCAAGCGCGCGGCCGGAGGCAACATAATCCGCATAGATCAGCGCACGCGGTCCGAAGGGGCCCGACATCGCCGCCCCCTCACCGATCAGAGCGCTACGGATATCTTTAAATTCCAGTGACATCATAAATCCTCAGGCGGCATCCGTGTGCAGCGACGGGGGTGTCCAGTCGCGGCCCGGAATGGAAGAGAGCAGGTTTTGCGTATAGGGGTGCTGCGGGTTGGCGAAGACCTCGGCGGTGAGCCCGCTTTCCACGATTTCGCCCTTTTGCATAACGATGATCCGGTCACAGAGTTGAGCTGCGACGCGCAGATCATGGGTGACGAAGAGCAAGGACAGGTTAAGCCGGTCGCGCAGGTCTGCGAGCAGTTTCAAAACCTGCGCCTGCACCGAAACGTCAAGCGCGGAGACGGGTTCGTCGGCCACGATCACCTTGGGCTCCATCGCAAGCGCGCGGGCGATGCCGATGCGCTGGCGCTGACCGCCAGAGAACTCATGCGGAAAACGGTTCGCGGCGGCGGGGGACAGTTCGACCAGCTCCAAAAGCCGCTTCGCGTCTTCGCGGGCCTTTTTCGGATCGGCCCCATGGACGATAGGACCCTGCGCGATGAGATCGACCACACGTTTGCGCGGATTGAGAGAGGCCATCGGGTCCTGGAACACCATTTGAATGTGCTGACGCAACGCGCGCAATTCTTTCGGCGTCGCGGCCAAAAGATCGGTGCCGTCCAACTCGACGGAGCCATGATCACATTCCAAAAGACGCGTGACGATGCGCGACACGGTGGTCTTGCCAGATCCACTTTCGCCCACCACGCCAAGGGTTTCGCCCTGACGCAGTTCAAAGGTCAAATCCTTGACCGCTGTCACCGCCTTGCGTTTGCCGGACAACAATCCGCCACGCGCGGCGAAGGTCTTTTTCAACCCCGTGCCCTGGAGCACGACAGGCGCATCAGAGGCGGCTTTGACCGGCGGCGGGGTGAGTGCAGGAACGGCCCCGATCAGCGCACGGGTGTAAGGATGCTGCGGGCGGTTGAGCACCGCATCCGTCGTGCCGCTCTCCACCAATTCGCCGCGACAGAGCACGGCCACCTTATCGGCAATCTCCGCCACCACGCCAAAGTCGTGGGTGATGAAAAGAACGCCCGCGCCCTCTTCTTCCTGCAACTCCCGAATGAGTTTGAGGATCTGAAGCTGGGTCGTCACATCGAGCGCCGTGGTCGGTTCGTCGGCGATGATGAGTTTCGGCGAAAGCACCAAAGACATGGCGATCATCACGCGCTGACGTTGGCCGCCGGAGATTTGATGCGGATAGGCGTTATAGGCGGAGCTAGGTTCCGGGATGTGGACGCGCTCCAACATCTCAAGCGCGCGAGCTTTGCGCTCCGCCTTGGTCATTTTGGTGTGGAGCCGCAGCACTTCGTCGATCTGCCAGCCCACGGTTTTCTGCGGGTTGAGCGCGGTCATAGGTTCCTGGAAGATCATCGAAATATCAGCGCCGCGCAGCTTGCGCATCTCGGCATCCGATTTGCCGCGAAGCTCTTCGCCCATGAACCGGATCGCACCACCGGTGACGCGCACATGCGGCTCCGGCAGAAGGCCCATGATGGCGCCTGCACACAGCGATTTGCCGGAGCCACTTTCGCCGACGAGACAGACAATCTCGCCCGCGTTGATGGTCAGATCGAGGCCTTCGAGGGCATAGGGGCGATCCGCGCCCTTGGGCAAAGAGATCTCAAGTTTGCAGAGATCGAGAACGGGAGGAGGTGTCTGGGTCATTTCTTCTGCCTCGGATTGAGCGCATCGTTGAGCCCTTCGCCCAGAAGCGAGAAGGACAGCACAGTCAGGATGATCGCGATGCCGGGGATCACGGCACAGTAAGGCGCGGAGCGCAGCACGGCGCGGCCTTGACCGATCATATTGCCCCAGCTTGCGTAGTTCGGATCGCCCAGCGCGAGAAACGCCAGCGCGCTTTCCATCAGGATCGACAGCGCCATGATGACGGAGGCGTAAACCACGATCGGCGGCAGAGCGTTGGGGAGGATTTCGCGGAAGATGATCGAGGTGTTCGACACGCCCAGATTGCGCGCGGCATCGACGAATTCTCGATTTCGCAGCGACATGAACTCGGCGCGCACCATACGGGCGGGTGCGGTCCAACTGACGATACCAATGGCCAGCGTGATCCATTCGATCTTGGAGCCCATGATGGCGACGAGCGTCAAAAGGAGGACAAAGTTCGGGATGGTCTGAAAGGCCTCGGTGATGCGCATCAGCACGTCATCGACCCAACCGCCAAAGTAGCCAGCAAGGGCGCCGATGACGACACCGATGACGATGGCCACGAGGGTGGCGACCACGCCGATCAAAAGCGAGATGCGCGCGCCGTAGAAGACACCAGAGAGCACATCGCGGCCCAATTGGTCAGTGCCCAAAGGCGTGTCCCAGTTCATGAACGGCGGAGTGAGCGGTTCCCCCGCGCGGCGCAGAGGGTCACCGGGATCAATGATGCCCGCCGTCAACGCCATGAGCACGACGAGGACAAAGAGCACGAGGCCAAGCAAAGCGGCACGGTTGCGTTTGTAACGGCGCCAGAACATGACGTAGCGCGGCGGCTCGGGCGGGGCGATTTCTGTATCGGCGAAGGTCATGCGAGTTCGATCCGGCTGTCGAGACGTGCATAGAGCAGGTCGGTGAGGAAATTGACGACGACAACGATGATGGCGCAGAGGAAGATGATCCCCATCAAGGTGTTCATGTCGCGCTGGACGACGGACTGGTAGGCCAGCTGGCCCAGCCCCGGCAGGGTAAAGATGGTTTCAACCACGATGGAGCCGCCCAAAACGGTGGAGAATTGCAACCCCAAAAGTGTGACCACCGGCAAGAGCGCGTTGCGCATAATGTGGTGGGTCATAAGACGGCCTTCGCGGGCGCCTTTGGCGCGGGCGGTGCGGACGTAATCGAGATCGGCAACCTCCATCACGGACGCCCGCATCAGGCGCAGGTAAAACGCCAGATAGATCAGCGACAAAGCGGTGGTCGGCATGATCAGGTGACGCACCACGTCCCAGACGTGATCCCAGCCGGTGTAAAAGGCGGCGATGGTCTTGATCCCGCCCACCGGCAGCCAGCCGAGCTTTACAGAGAAGACCAGCATCAGCATCAGCGACAGGAAGAACGACGGCGTGGCGTAGAACACGAGGCCCAGAACGGAAATCAGGTTGTCGGTCGCGGAATAGGCGCGGCGCGCGGCAATGGCGCCCAACACGATCCCAGCGCAAAAGGCGATGCTCAGAGAGGCAGCCATCAGCATCAGCGTGGTGCCGAGGCGGTCCATCAAAACGGTCGCCACGGGTTGCTCATAAACAAAGGACCAGCCGAAATCGAAGCTCGCCAGCTTGACCATATAGCGCCAGAGCTGCACCCAGATCGGCTGATCGAGACCGTATTCGGCCCGAAGCCGCGCGATGAAGGCGGCATCTGCGCCCCCCATGTCGCCCACAAGCGCATCGACCGTGTCGCCGGGGGCAAGTTTGAGCAAAAGAAATGTGCCGATCATGATCAGGATGACCACGGGAATGGCCTGAACCAACCGCCTCAGCGCGTAAGTCAGGATCGGGGGCATGTGCAGTGTCATTGTCTTTGGATCCTTCGGGATCATGGGCAAATGTCAAAAGAGCGGGCGCGCAGGGACAACGCGCCCGCCAGTGTCAGATCACTGTTCGAGCCAGAGATCGTACCAGCTCGAAGAGTTCCACCGCGGCGTGTTGTGGTGGTTACGGAGCTTGGTCGAGGTGACGGAAATGAACGGGTGCTCGATCGCGAAGATCACCGGAAGCTCTTCCATCGCCTTGGCCTGAATCACGTGATACATCTCGGCGCGCTTCTCGACGTCCAGCTCGGAGGCCGCATCGTCGATCATCTGGTCAATCTCGTCGCTCTTCCAACCGAACTGGTTGGTCCAGGGCGTGCCATTCGGCTGACCGGACCGCAGCCACACCATGGTGGACACAGCCGGGTCAGACCGGAACTGGTGCCAGCCGTTCGCAGTGTCGAAATCGTGGTCACGATAAACGCCATTGAGGAACCCAGGCGCGTCGTTGGTCAGGATTTCGACATCGATGCCGATCTCTTTCATCGCCTGCGCGTAATATTCCGCCCAAAGCTGGGTGTATTCACCCCAAGGCGCCGGACGGTGTTTCAGGTGAAAGCGGAAGCCATCGTCCTGCACCGGATAGCCAGCTTCGTCGAGCATCTGCTTGGCGAGTTCCGGATCGTAGGCATAGGTCGGCACGTCGTCGGTGTAGTTGATGCCACCGGCGCTCGGCACCGGACCACGGCCCGGTTTTGCAAAGCCATGCATGATCGTCTGGATCGCATAGTCGATGTCGAGACCATGATACATCGCCTGACGCACTTTCAGGTCGGCGAGGATCGGGTTGCGGTGATTGAATTCAACGGTCGAGTGGGCGACGTTGTTTTCATAGCCCTGCGTGCCGACGTCAAAGCGATCGTCTTCGCCGAAGCGCGCCACATCGGCCATGGAAACGCCGATAAAGCCGGATTCATGCACCTCGCCCGCCTCAAGGGCTGCGGCGGCGGCGGATTTATCCTTGATGAAACGCCAGACGATGCGGTCGAGATAGGGGTAGCCCTCGCGCCAGTAGTCTTCGTTTTTCTCGGCCAGCACATATTGCCCGCGCTCATATTCAACGAATTTGAACGGACCGGTGCCGACGGGCGCGGTGTTGTATTCGTTCTTCAGGATGTCGGTGCCCTCGAACAGGTGTTTCGGCACCGGATGGCCCAGATCGGGCATGGCGGCGACAAAGAGTTCGAGCGGCATCGGTTTGGAATAGTTGAACACTGCCGTGTGCGGGGTCGGGCAATCGACACTTTCAAGGTTGGCCTGAAGCGCGGAGGAGTAGTTCAGCAACTCTTTCCAAAGCTCCATCGCCGAAAACGCCACGTCGTCACAGGTGAAGGGTTCGCCATCGTGCCAGTTCACACCTTCGCGCAGCTGCACCGTGATCGCCAGACCGTCGTCGGAGCTGGACCATTCGGTCGCCAGCACCGGCTCGTAGCCGTCGTAGCTTTTGTCGATCAGCGGCTCCATGATCTTGCCGGTGATGTTGTACACCCCAGTGGAGGCACGCAGGCCCGGATTGAGGATACGCTGTTCGGAAATCATGTGGATGACGGCGGTGCCGCCTTTTTGGACCTCTTCCTGCGCTTGGGCCGAGAAGGCCACGGAACTCAGAGCCCCGGTCATGGCGAGCGTCAGCCCCGCCTGTTTTATCGTCAAACTCATTTTTTCTGGTTCTCCCGGTCGAGTGTTTGCCCTGTATCGGGCCTGTGCGGACATTATGCCCCCTCACCTGAGTGTAGCACAACGCGTTCGTCAACATCAAAAACCAACTTTTAAGACAAGATTGGAAAAAAATTCTACACAATGATTAAATTTTGGTGCTAGCATCCTCATTAATTCGACAACACTGGGACAGAACATATGACAAAAACTGCATGGATCACCGGCGCGGGCTCCGGCATCGGCGCGGCCATGGCAAAGGGCTTTGCAGAGGCCGGATATCGCGTGGCGCTGACCGCGCGCGGGCGCGACAGCCTTGAGGCCGTGGCCGCCACCCTGCCCGACCCAGAAGCCGTGCTGATCCTGCCCGGAGATGTCACAGACCGCACCAGCATGTCAGAAGCCGCGCAAAGCATTGCGAACTGGTCCGGTGGGCTCAATGTGCTGTGCAACAACGCCGGCCTCAACATCCCGAAACGCAGCTGGGCCGATCTCGATTGGGAGAGCTGGGATCGGGTGATCGACGTCAACATCACCGGTGCGCTCAATGTGATCGCCGCCTGCCTGCCGATCATGCGCACCCAGAAAGACGGCGTGATGATCCATACGTCGAGCTGGGCCGGGCGGTTTCATTCACCGGTCAGCGGCGTGGTCTATGGCGCCTCGAAACATGCGCTGTCCGATCTCTCGCTCAGCCTCAATGACGAGGAGGGCAAGAACGGCATCCGCTCCACCGCCCTTTGCCCCGCCGAGGTGGCGACGCCGCTTTTGGCGAAACGCCCCGGCTTCGATGCCGCACAAATGGCCGCGATGATCCAACCGGAGGATATGGCGAAAACCGCGCTCTTCGTCGCCGAAATGCAGCCCGGCATCTGCCTGCCGGAAATCGTTCTGAGCCCCGTTCGCACGTAACGCCTATTTATAAAGAGACTCGCACATGACCCATCCCGTCAAAGGCATCGACCATTGCTTTGCCCTCGTAGACGACCTCGACAATGCCGCCGCGCAATATGAAGCGCTCGGCTTTACCCTCTCGCCACGCGGCACACATTCTGCCGCCAAAGGCACGGCGAATTACACCATCATGTTCCCGGAAGACTACTTCGAGCTTTTGGGCATCGTCACCCCGACCGAACTAAACGCCTCACGTCGCGAGATGTTGGCCACGATGGGTCAGGGCCTTCATGCCATTGCCTGTCGGATTGACGACGCCGAAGCTGCCGCAGAGGCTCTTGGCGCTTTGGGTATTACGACACAAGGGCTTGGAAGTTTCTCTCGCCCGGTCCCCCTGCCCGACGGCTCCGAAGGCATCGCGGCCTTTTCCACCGTCAGCTTTACCACGGATGAGACCCCATTCGGCACGGTGTTCATGTGCCAACACAAGACCCGTGAGACGGTGTGGGTTCCAGAACTTTTGGAACACGCCAACACCGCCTGCGGATTGGATGCCGTGCTTGCGATCTCCGAGACACCCGAGGAGGACGCCCCGCGCTTTGCGAGACTTTGGGCCGACGGCGCGGTGCAGACCGAAGACGGGCTCACGACCATCACGACAGGCCCCAATTCCGCACCGCTCATCCTTGCGACGGCGGCGCGCATGGCCGCTCTTTATCCAGACATCAACATCTCCGGCACGACCAAGGGAGCGTTTACAGCGCTTCGCATCAAAGTGCGCAGCCTTGAAACCCTGCGCGACTGCCTTAAAGATGCGAATGTAAAGATTTGTGACACCGCCTCCGGCCTCGCCGTGGGACCCGAATTTTCAGCCGGTGTAATTTTGGAGTTTGTTTCCGCATGACAGAGCCTCGCCCACGCAAAACCGGATCGAAACCGATCGAAAGCATGACTTTCGACGAGACCGATCAACGCATTCTGGAAATCCTTCAACAGGACAGCGACACGCCGATTCAGGCCATTTCCGAAGCGGTCGGCCTGTCGACCAACCCCTGTTGGCGGCGGATCAAGCGCATGGAAGAGGCCGGCGTGATCAAGAAGCGCGTCGTCCTCGTGGATCAGACCCGCGCCAATGTGCCGCTGACCGTGTTCATCGGGGTCAGCACCTCGCGCCACGAGATCGATTGGCTCAACACCTTTCGCGAACTGATCGACGACATCCCGGAGGTGGTCGAAGCCTACCGGCTCACAGGCACCGTGGATTACATCCTCAAGGTCGTAGTGGCAGATATGGCCGCCTATGATGCGGTCTACAAACGCATGATCCAACGCCTCGAGTTCAGCCAGGTGAATTCCATGATCTCCATGGAAGAACTGAAATTCACCACGGCTATTCCGACCTCTTACTTGTAAGCGCCTCAGATCGTCATATGACGCTCCACCATTTCGTCAGAGAGGGCCGCGATCTGGCCCGCCTCGACGACGCGACCTTTTTCCAGCATGGCAAAGCTGCTCGCCGCACGGCGCAGGAAGCCGATGTTCTGTTCGACCAGCACAACTGTCAGACCAAGATCGTCCTTCATTCGCAAAATGACAGCTTCGATTTCCTCGACGATCGACGGCTGAATGCCCTCGTTCGGCTCATCGAGCAACACGACATCCGGCTCCGCCGCCAAGGCCCGTGCGATGGCGAGTTGTTGCTGTTGCCCACCCGAGAGAACTCCACCGGGACGAGACATATTGTCGGCAAGATAGGGGAAAAGCTCCGGCACGATCTCGGGTATGCTGCGCTTGCCTTCGCGATGAGCGAAAGCACCCATCAGAATGTTTTCGCGCACAGTGAATTCGGGAATGATCCCCCGCCCCTGCGGCACATAGGCGATGCCGGACAGCGCACGCTCATGCGTCGGGCAGGTGATCAGATCCTTGTCCGCAAGGCGGATCGTCCCGGAACTGTCATCCGTCAGCCCCATGATGGTTTTCAAGAGCGTCGTTTTACCTGTGCCATTGCGCCCGGCAATGCCGGTAATCTCGCCTTTGGGGATCGACAGGGTGATGCCGTTGAGCGCCTTTGAGCGGCCATAATAGCTTTCGAGATTGATCAGATCGAGCATCAGGAAATCCCCTGCTTTCCGAGATAGGCGGCTTTGACGTCAGGATGGTTTTCGATGAAGGCCACATTGCCTTCGGCCAGAACCTTGCCGAGATGCAACACGGTGATGCGTTCGGCGATGTCGCGCACGAAAGCCATATCGTGTTCGACCACCAAAAGCGTGTGTTTGCCCTTGAGGCGGTTGATGATCTCCGCCGTTTTCGCGGTCTCACCCGCTGTCATCCCCGCCGTGGGTTCATCCAACAGGATCACAGAGGCATTCTGGATCATCAACATCCCAAGTTCGAGCCATTGCGTTTGCCCATGGCTGAGCACACCCGCTTCTGTCTCTGCCTCATCCGTCAAACCGATGAGATCGAGCGTCTCGTCAAGGCGCTCTTGCGCCTCCGTGTCCAACCGCATTTTGAGGTTGGCGAACACGCCCGGCTGCCCGGACTGGGCCACTTCGAGGTTCTGGCGCACGGTCAGGCCCGAAAACACCGATGGGATCTGAAACTTGCGCCCCACACCGGCGCGGGCGATTTTATGCTCGCGCTGGTTGGTCACGTCACGACCATGGACATAGACGCGGCCTTCGGTGGATTTGGTCTTGCCGGAAATCAGGTCCATCAGCGTGGTTTTCCCGGCGCCATTCGCCCCCAAAAGAACCCGCAACTCGCCATGCGCCACCGCCATGGACACGCCGTCCACGGCACGGAACCCCGAAAAATCGACGGCCAAACCGTCCAGCTCCAATGCAACGGCATTCATTGGTGCGCCTCCTCTTTCTGAACGGACGACAGTTTGGGCGCGCTTTGCAGTTTGGACATGAGATCATGCGCCAACCCGGAGAGGCCTTTCGGCAGGTAGATGACGACGATCACAAAGACGAAACCGATGATCAGTTTCCACGCTTCCACAAGGCTTTCGGTCTCGGAGACCCGCGCCTCCAGCATATTGATCAGGATGGCACCGATACAGGCCCCAAGGATCGAACCACGCCCGCCGACAGCGGCCCAGACGACCATGGTCACAGAGAAAGATAGTTCGAGGAAAGACGGCGAGGCGAATTCAGCCACGATCACATAAAGCATGCCCGCAAGACCGGCGATCCCGGCAGAGACGGCAAAGAAAAAGCTCTGATAGGCGGGCACGTCATAGCCCAGATAGAGCGCGCGCGTGTCGCTGTCGCGGGTGGCCTGAAGGATGGTACCTGCGCGCGTGGCGACCAGCATTCGGGTGAGCGCCAGAACGATGATCAGTGCCACGGCGACGACCATATAGGTCACCTTGCTATAGGGATCGAGTTCGACACCAAAGACGGTGAACCAGCCCAGATCCGTCAGGCCATTGAAGCCGTTCGTCAGGGGCTGCGCGTCCGTCACGATAAGCCGCGTCAACAGCACCAGCGCCAGCGTGATGATCGAGACGAACACGCCCGAAATGCGCTGACCGAAGATGATGCGCCCCATGATATAGGCAAACACCGCAGGGAGCACGACGGCCACGATGAGGCCAACCCATTGCGATTGAAACGGAATCCAAAGCCAGGAGCCGGGGGTGATGCAGCATAGATCGGTTGGAGCACCGGGTTCCGCGTTCCAGAGCATGAAATCCGGCACAGGCGTC
Organism: Celeribacter sp. PS-C1; assembly: GCF_019429625.1. Classification (GTDB taxonomy): domain Bacteria; phylum Pseudomonadota; class Alphaproteobacteria; order Rhodobacterales; family Rhodobacteraceae; genus Celeribacter. The sequence goes on along the minus strand of NZ_JAHXRW010000009.1, from coordinate 70,895 downwards.
TCAGAGCCTTGCTGCATCGAGGTGTAGCTTTTGAGCTTGAGCGACATCGCCATGGCATAGGCGCCGATGCCAAAGAATAGCCCCTGCCCGAGGTTCAGAATACCCGCATAGCCCCAAGTGAGCGCGACAGCCGCGCCCAACATGCCATAGCAGAGGTATTTCGCGACCCGGTTGAGCCAGAATTCGTCCCCGATCAGGGGCAGCGCGAGAATGACAATCGCAAAGGCCAGATAGGCCCAGACATGATAGGAAGAGAAAAGCGTTTTCATATCAGCGCCCTTTGAATGTGAAGAGCCCGGCAGGCTTGATCAGGATGACGCAGATCACCACGGCAAAGACCGCAGCCCGCCCGATGATGTCGTTGGAAACCATCGCGACAAGCGCGTTGAATTCACCCAAAAGACCCGAGGCCGCGATGGTGCCGAAGAGGCTTCCGACGCCGCCGGTGACCACCACCATAAAGCCGTCCACAACCATGGTCGCGCCCATGTCGGGGGCCACGGTTTTGAATCCGGCCATCAAGACGCCCGCGACACCCGCAAGGCCCGAGCCCAGCGCGAAAGTGATCGCATTCGTGCGTTTGACGTCGATGCCGCAGGCGGCGGCCATGCCCGGATTGCGAATGATCGCGCGGACTTTCATGCCCAGAGATGTCCGGTACATCACCGCCCAAGTGGCGACGGCCAGCACCAGCGTCATCGCGACGATGAAAATTCGGTAGGCGTTCAGGTCTTGTCCAAAGATCGACACGGTGCCCTGCAAGGCCTGTGGCACCGGCACGTTTTGCAGACCGGAGCCGAGCCCTTTGACGTGAATGCCGAAAAAGCTCAGGCCGAATTCGAGGCGGATCGCCTGTTGCAGGATGATCGCAATGCCCCAAGTGGCCAGAAGCGTATCGAGCAATCGCCCGTAGAGCCGCCGCACCACGAGGCGTTCGATCAAAAGACCGATGAGCGCCGTGACCACAAAAGCAATCGGGATCGCGACCAAAAGATTGGCCCCAAGCCAAATGTTGGCGAGAACGGAGACATAGGCCCCCAGCATAACCATCTCGCCATGCGCCATATTGATGATCCCCATCGCGCCATAGGTCACAGCCAGACCAAGCGCCACGAGGAGAAGGATCGAACTGAGGCTTAGCCCGATGAAGAGGACGTCGAACACGACATGCGTCTCCTTGTCGAAATGTCTTATCTCATTTCATCCCGCGGACGCGGACGCCCGCGGGACAGGGGAACAGGTTTTGAGCCTTACAGCTTAGAGCTGTCGAGGCCCTGCGCCGTGCAGAACAGGTTGTCTGCCGCTTCACCATAGGCGGCGTAAGGCAACGGCTTGATCGGCTCGGGATACTCATCGACGATTTGCGACTGACCGTCTGCAGTCCATTGCCCGATGCGCGGCGTGAGCCAGCAGTGCAGGTTGTCTTCGTCGATTTTCACATCGCCGCCAGGAGCGGCATAGGTCTGGCCGCGCACACCTTCGCGGATCGCTTCGGCGGTGGTGTCCTGCGACGCCTCGATGGCCTGTTTCCACAGGAAGACCTGAAAATATGCGGCTTCGAGCGAGTGATAGGTGGTCGCGGCCGGATCGCCCACAAAGGCGCGATAGCGTTCGATGAAGCTTTTGTTGGCCTCGGTGTCGAGCGACATGAAGTAGGGGAAAGAGGTGTAAGAGCCTGCCGCATATTCTGCACCCATTGCGGCGATCTCGATCTCGGAGGTCACGGTCGCACAGATCGGGATCTCTTCGTGGCTCAGACCCTGGTTGATGAACTCGCGGTAGAAGGAAATGATCGAGTCGCCCACGACATTCGACAGCACGACATCGGCGCCCGATTCCTTGATCTTGTTGACCATGACAGCCCATTCGGAGTGGCCCAGTTCGAGATATTCGTCGGCCACCCATTCGGCACCGCCCGCCTCAATGAGACCTTTGGACACTTTCGCCATCTCGCGCGGATAGACGTAGTTCGAGCCGACGATGAAGAATTTCTTCTTGCCGAGTTTCTCGATGATCCAGGGGATGTAATTGCCGAGCTGCTGGTTCGGCACAGCACCGGAATATACCACGTTCGGGGAGCATTCGAAGCCCTCGTAGTGGGTTTGATAAAACAGCATCGCATCGCGGCGTTCAAAGATCGGCAGCACGGCTTTGCGCGAGGCGGAAGTGTGACAGCCGAAGACGGTGGAAACGCGATCCTTGATCACCAGCTTCTGCGCCTTTTCGGCAAAGGTTTTCGGATCGGAGGCGCCGTCTTCAGTCACCACTTCGATCGGACGGCCCATCACGCCACCGGCAGCATTGATTTCTGAGGCGGCCATTTGCACGGCGGAGGCGAGCATCTTTTCGACCACCGAAAGCCCGCCGGTCTGCGAATACAGCGCCCCGACCTTGATCGCGTCTCCTTCGGCGAATGCGCTGCGCAGATAGCCCGGCATGGCGAGCGTCCCGGTGGCCAGCGCGGCGGTGGAGAGGAACTGACGACGTTTCATATTCATGTTTGTTTTCCCTGTTGACGGATGCAACATTCAGCCCGCTGGAGCCTTCACCCCAGACACAACAAGCCTTTGTTACAAATGAAAAAAATGCGTCGACGACATTGTCGAATGCAAAACGCCCGCATGATCCGAGAGGGATCAAAACGGGCGTCTTTGCCTATGGGTCTATCGGAGTAAACCGATCAGGGAGATGGCCAGAAATCTGGGGATCTTCCCTTATGTGAGGAGAGACTAGCGCGAGGTTTAACGCACTGACAAGTGCTATTCTGTTCGCCGTTTGCTGATATTTTCATCGCTTTTGGCGGCTTTTCCGGCTTCCCGCGCGTCATAGGCCTCGACGAATTCCTTGGCGAGCACTTCGATGGCCACACGTTGCCGCATGGCCCGCGCGCGCAACTCGCGATGAGCCTCGTCTTCGCGCAGTTTGAGCTCCGCCATCAGAATCGATTTCGCCCGAAGAACGAGCTGATCGCCCTTTACCTTCCGTTTGTAGCGGCGGGCATCGCGGGCGAGATCCTGGGTTCGCTTCCACGCATTGCGGGCAATCGCGAGGTTGGCCAAAAGCCCGAAAGGTTTGATCGGACGCCCCAGAACCGCCATCGCGCCGCTTTCCAAAACCAGTTGCAAGGTCGCCGGGTTTTCATAGCTGACAATCGCCAGAATGGTCGGGCTCGGGTTCGGGATCGAGCGCACAAAATTGCGCAGCTCTTTGTGCTCATGCCCTTCGATGGACAGGATCAGAATATCAGTGCGCGCGGGCAATTTATCGGGCACCGGCCAGATCAGTTGAGGCGAACACCCAATGCGGCGCAGGTGATCCGTGAGGGCGATCCCCTCTTCGTCCATCGGGTGCAGCACAACCACCGAAAGATTACGAAGCTCTTTGAGAAAAGCGTAAGACATCGTTTTCCCCTTAATTTCCGACCAGAGACATCAGATCGGCCACTTCGTCATCTGACGAGCCAATCACATTGACGAGGTAGGGATCGGGCGCGACACGGCGCGACGGACTATTGACGATTTGGTACGGGCTATCTTCCCGAATGCGTGCAACGCGTGGCCAGAGATGTGTATGGTTGGTCAAACGATCAATCCGCACTGGGCCTTGAGGGGCGTCGACTTCGACCTCGTAGAGCGCGGGCAAAAGCCGGTCGATGTGATCCTCCCCGGCCAGAGCCAAGGCTTTGGCAAAGAGATGGACCGAGTAATAAGCTGCTTCTGCGGGGGCGGTTGCGGGCAGCCCGCCAGAGACCTCGTGAAACGCCTTGATGAACCCCAAGGCGGAAGGCACCTGCAAGCTGTCAAAGAAGGGCGCGGCGATGATATGCCCCTCTGCGGTACCGGGTTTCATGCGCATGACATCCACTTCGGAGGTGGATTGCGATGCAATGGGCATGGTTTCCGGGTCAAACCCCGCCGCTTTGAAAGCCTCATAGAATTTGACGATGCCATCGCCCACGATGGTCGAATAAATCATGTCGGGCTGCATCTCGTAAATCCGATTGAGGATCGGTTTGATGTCCTCGTCGCGCAGATCGAGCGGCACGAAAATCTCGTCGAGAACCCGCCCACCTTTCGAGCGAAACAGATCCGCGACGATGCGGTTGGATTCGTAGGGGTAGACGTAATCCGACCCGACCAGAAAGATGCGTTTGCCGAAGGCTTCGATCAGGTAATCGACCAGCGGCACAGAGTTCTGGTTGGGCGCAGCCCCGGTGTAGATGCAATGGCGCGAATACTCGAACCCCTCATAGAGCGTCGGGTAGAACATCAACGCGTTCTGGGATTCGACCATCGGCAGCATGGCCTTGCGCGTACTGGACATATGCCCGCCGAAGATCACCCGCACGCCGTGGTCTCGGCACAATTCATGGGTCATGTCACGGTAGTTGCGCGGCGTCGAGGCCGGGTCCCGGAACACCGGCAAAAGAGGTTTGCCGAGGACACCGCCCTCCGCGTTGACCTCATCGACCGCCAGCTTCACAGCCGTGACCTGCGTTTTCTCGACCGTTCCCGTGACGCCCGTTTCCGACATCACGACGCCAATCGGCCAGACATTTTCCATCGTCAAATTGACCCCCACAAAAAACAAAAAGCGGCCCTATCCAGAAACACGTTCTGGAAAGAGAGCCGCCCTGCTCAAGGTTGAATAGTTTAAGACAATTCGAATTCAGATCGAATGTCAAACGGCGATTTTCAGAAGCCTCGTGGCGAGAGACGCCCAGCCAGACAGGACAATTTTCGCGCTTGACCAGAACGCCGCGAGCGATCAGGATCAGAAGCATAGCCGGTCCCCTGCCCCATCGCGTCAGGCCACCGGACCCCATTCAGACCCTTGGTCTTAAAGGGAAATCATCTTTCTCGAATGATTTCCTCATACTGACAACGCCGTCAGACCCTCTCACTTCGATTGTCGTTCGACCCCGTTGGGTGACCTGCACGGTTGCTGGCATGTCGCATGACGATCTCTCGTATTTATGCTGTCCGGCCCCTTGTGGCCGGGCCATGGCGGCGCTGTGTCTGGCGCCGGGAAAGGACCGTTATGACGACGACCAAAGAGACACTCGATCTGACCGCTGAGGCGCTGGGCGAGCTGACGATTCGCGACATTCAAAAAGGCCTCGAAAGCGGCCACTACAGCGCTGAAGCCCTGACCAAAGCCGCAATCGCGCAGATGAAAGCGGTGAATGGAAAATACAATGCGGTGATCTTTGAAAACGACGCGGCGCTCGACACCGCCAGAGATATCGACCGCCGCCGCGCCGCGGGAGAAGCGCTTGGCCCTCTGGCCGGTGTGCCCGTCGTCGTCAAAGATCCGATGGACATGAAGGGCTTTCCCTCGACCGCCGGGTGGCGGTTGCTTCATGCCGCGTCGGGCGGCGTCGATCTCATGCCCGAGCGTGACAGCCCGGTCGTAGCCCGAATGCGCGCGGCGGACGCGGTCATTCTCGGCAAAACCAATGTGCCGATCCTAAGCTGGACCGGCACCCACGCCAATGACAGCTGGGCTGGCCCGACCATCAACCCCGCCATCGAAGACCGCGCCCCCGGCGGGTCGAGCGCGGGGACTGCGGCCGCAGTCGCGACCCATATGGCCGTCGTCGGCCTGGCCGAAGAAACCGGCGGATCGATCCAGAACCCGGCCTCCGCGCAGGGGCTTGTGGGCATCAAACCGACCATCGGCCTCGTGCCAAATGCCGGTGTCGTTCCCCTGTCCGGCAACCGCGATGTCGTCGGCCCGATTGCCCGCACCGTCGAAGACGCCGCGCTGTGCCTTGACGCCCTCGCAGGCTTTACCACCGAAGACCCCAAGACGCTGGCCTCTGTCGGGAAAATCCCGACGAGCTACGCGGACGACCTGTCGAAAGACGGACTAAAAGGCAAACGTCTCGGCCTATATGGCCCGGGCTGGCGTCCGGATCAGCTGTCTGACGAAGCAGCGGATCTCTACGCTCGCGCCAAATCGGAATTGGAAGCCGCAGGTGCCATTCTGGTAGAGGATCCTTTTGCCGGCACGGAGTTTTCCAGCCTGCGCCAAGTCACGCCGGGCACGCCGTTCTTTGACGGGCGCGGCCTCGAATCCATCGCATATGACATGACGATGTATCTGCGCCGCCTTGGCCCGGATGCAGCTCTGAAAACTTGGGACGAGTTTGTCGCCGCCACCGCGTCGGAAAACCCGTTCGAAAAAGGCGCGATCCTTGGCTACCTCTACGAACTGAAAGACTTCTGCGAAGCGATCAAATCACCGGAAACGCCACCCGCGCTACCGGAATTCACCGCATTGAAAGCCGCCTACCTTACACTTCTGGACGAGGTGTTTGCGCGGCATAACCTCGACGGGCTTGTCTATCCGCAAATGCTTCAGGAGTTGCCGGGGCTGCACTCCGGCGATGCCATCCTGGAGACCACGGTTGGGGAACTCAACATCGCGGGCATTCCCGGCGTGACAGTCCCGGCAGGTTATTACGCCTCCGGCGCCCCATTCGAGCTTATATTCCTTGGAAAGCAATGGTCTGAGGCGCTTTTGATCCAATGCGCTTACGCCTACGAACAAAACACCAGGCACCGCAAACCTGCGGTGTGATCGCTGATTGCGATCAGATTCTCAGCACTCGAAACGGCCTCAAGCTTTGTCTTTCTTGACAGAGCTTGGGGCTTTTTCATGTTGTGAGAGCATCCTGAGGGCCGCGGATGGAGGTTTGAGAAGGCACGTCCCGCGATGGCACCCCGGAAGGGTGCACACCATCAACGTTTGGCCGAAACAGAAGGCCGCATGACCGACCTGACGAGCAGGTCGTTTCGATGCAGCATCTTAAAGGAGGGTAGTGGCGGACCGAGGAGGATTCGAACCCCCGACCCCTTGATTCGTAGTCAAGTACTCTATCCAGCTGAGCTATCGGTCCACTGGAGGCGGGGAATACATATAAGCTCGGAGGGGTGCAAGAGGCATTTGTCAGAAAAATGAAAAAACATCATTTAAATTTCTTCACCGCTCAATGCGCGCGCAGTTCCTCCTTGTCCGCCACAGAGGCGCCACGCACGGAATAGCCCTTTGGCAGATGGATGGCGAAGGCCGTTCCGGTTTCGTCGGAGCGCTCCAGCAAGAGCTGACCACCATGCCCGCGCACCAATTCGGCAGAAATCGCAAGGCCAAGACCGAAGCCGCCTTTGCGCGTGCCGCCTTGGAACGGCTGGAACAGGTATTCACGCGCGCGCGGCGGCAGACCCGGCCCGGTGTCGATCACGGAAAGCACCCATTCGTCCTCATCCTCGCGCCCCGAGACGGAAATCTCGCCACAGGTGCCGGTCGCCATGATCGCCTGACGGGCGTTGCGCACCAGATTGGACAGCACGCGGTGCATTTGTTCGGGATCGGCGCGCACAACCATGGTGGCGGGGATGTCTTCGGAGAAGGACAGATCGAAATCGCCGATGGAAAGTCGCTCGCCCTCTATGACCTCGCCGACCAGCTCGGCCAGCCGCACGCCGGTGAGCGTCGGGGCGGGCTCTTCGGCCTTGCCAAAAGCCAGCGTGGTTTCACAAAGATTGACCGCGCGCTGGATCGAATTGACAAGCTTTGGCGCGGAGCGGGTCACGGCGGGATCTTGGGACATTTCCAGCCGGTCGGTGAAAAGCTGCGCCGTGGTCAGGATGTTGCGCAGATCGTGCGAGACTTTGGCAACCGCGCCGCCAAGCTGGGCAAGACGTTCCTTTTGGCGCAGGGAGGCCGTGAGTTCGGTTTCCATGACTTTGAGCGCCACTTCGGCTTCGCGCAGTTCTGCGACCTTGGCCGAGGGCGTGATGATGCGGCGGGCGTCTTCGGGCGCTTGCGTGTAAGACGTCATTGCGCCCACCACACGTTTGATCGGCCGCACCAAAAGCGCACGCACCGCGAGGAACAACAGAAACGCCGTGATGAAAGAGATCACCGCCGACAGCAACAGAATGCGGAAACCATAATCGAGCATTGCCATACGCAGAGGCGCCGTAGGCAGGGTGACTTCGATCAACAGACCGGCCTGTTTGACCGGATCGCCGATCACCCGGATCACACGCTCCTCGGGATCGAAAAGCGTCACCATGGCGTCCCGGATCAACTCAAACGCGTTGGCATTGCGCAGATCGTACGTGGCGTGGACCTGATCGGGTATCGGAGAGGAGAGCACAAGCTGGCGAATCTCGTTACGACGCAACACAACGTTGTAGACACCCGCATTCGCCAAAAGCTCGTCTTCGAGATCCATATCAAGACTGTCATTGGCCAAGAGCGCCAGCGAGGCAATCTGGGCGCGTTCCAGACGGGACAGGAGAAAGTCCTCGCGAAAACGCGCGACAGAAGGCATGAAAATCATGACTTCGGCGGCCATCACGAAAATGACCGTCAGGATCAGGAAGCGCCCGGACAGGGTGTTGATGAAACGCGGTAACGTCATGGCTCCTCTTCGCCGCACTGGGCCGCCCCTTAGGGCACAAGTCTCTGAATTATCTTAACGATCGTCTTAACCTTGGGACTGTCGAACAGCCTCGGGGTAAAATAGGCACTCACAGCGCGTTTGTTAAGTTCGGCCAATGTGGGATATGGCGCGACCATCCCCGCGATTTTGCTCATCTTCAATTTGAGCGACAGCACAAGCGACCAAAAGGCGATCAATTCGCCCGCGTCGGGGCCCACGATGGTGACGCCGACCGGGCGGGATTTGACCACCATGAGTTTGATAAAGCCGGGGCCAGACCGCCCAGTCGCAATCGCGCGATCATTGCCGGACACGTCTGCGCGGACGATTTCCAGCTTGTCTTGGTAGGTCTCGCGCGCCTGTGCCTCCGTCAAACCGACCTGCGCCAGTTCGGGGCTTGTGTAGGTGGCGTGCGGGATGTGATGGGTCGCGGCCTTAGCAGGCAAACCAAACAAAAGCGCGCGCACGATGACGCCAGCCTGATAGCCCGCCACATGGGTGAATTGCATCCCGCCCGCCACGACATCGCCGATGGCATAGACCCGGCGATTGGAGGTGCGCAGGTTGGGCCCGACTTTGATGCCAGTCTTTGTGCGATCCACATCGGCGTGTTGCAGGCCCAAGTCGTCACAATTCGCCCGCCGTCCGGTGGCGACCAAAAGATGCGAGCCAGTGACGGTCTGGCCATCCGACAGGCTAACCGAAATCGAGCCATTCGTGCCAGACACGCGCTCCGCACCCGTGCCTTCGATCAGGGTCACACCCTCACCCCGCAGCGCCGTTTTGACGATCTTCGCAGCCTCCGGATCCTCGCGCCCCAATGCCTCGAAGGCTTCAATCACCGTCACTTTCGCCCCTAGACGCCGATGCGCCTGCGCCATTTCCATACCGATCGCGCCGCCGCCGAGGATGATGAGATGATCGGGACAGGCGGTCAGCGACCAGAGCGTTTCATTGGTGAGATAGGGCACGGAGGCGAGGCCCTCGATCTCCGGCACACGCGGGCTTGAGCCTGTGGCGATGACAAAGCGACGGGCCTTGATGGTCACACCGCCCGCCTCCACCGTCTTGGGCGAGGTAAATCGCGCCTCGGCTCGGATGACTTTGCACCCCAGCCCCTCGAACCGCTCCTGACTGTCATGCGGAGCGATGGTGGCGATGCTCTGGCAGACATGGTCCATGGCGGCGGGATAGCTCATGCCGGCGCCTGCGGCATGCAAGAGCGCCTTCGACGGCACGCAGCCGGTGTTGAGACAATCGCCACCCATCTCGCCCTTTTCAATCAGAACGACCCGCGCCCCCATCTGAACCGCACCGGCGGCCACGGACAACCCGCCCGAGCCCGCGCCGATGACACAGATATCCGTCTTGAGTTTGCTCATGTCGCCTCCTTGCCCCTGCGCCAAGCCTTCCACAAAATCGGCAAAAGCGCGAGCAGGCAAAGCCCCAGCAGCGGGAAAAGAATATGTGGCTCAAAGATGATGCCGAGATTCGGTGCCTCGCCTGTCTCGAACACCCTGCCGAGGCCGGCGCCCACGGACGTGTAAACCAATGCTCCCGGAATGATGCCCAGCGCCGTCGAGATCACGAAGCGCGAAAACGGCACCCCGAAAAGCGCGGGCAGGAGATTGGCGACGAAGAACGGCACCACGGGCAGGAAGCGGATCAGGAAGAGCATCGACCATTGGTTCTCGTCGATGCCGCGTTTGATCTTGTGAATGCGACCCTCGGAGGCGTCGATTTTGCCCGCCAGCCAATCGCCGAGCCCCCAGCGCGCGGCTAGGAACAGGACAGAAGCGCCCAGAACAGCACCGGACATATTATAAAGGACACCTGGAAACGTGCCAAAGAGGAACCCACCGGTCAGCGTCGCCACCGTCGCGCCAGGCAGGGAAAGCCCCACGACAACCGCATAGCAGAGGATGAACAGGACAATAGCCATTCCAGTATGACGCTCGGTGTAGTCCACAAGCATCGCGCGATTCTCTGCGAGCGCCTCGAAACTCAAGTGATCACGCAGCAGGACGGCCAGCCCCAAAGCAACAAGCGCCAGAAGGCCCAAAATCCAGACATGGCGTTTACCGGCTTTTTCCCGCACGTTTTTCCCTGTAGCATTGCAATTTGCGGCAAGATGGGCCGCAGAGACGCCCGAGGCCAGCATTTTGAGCCCTCTTCACGGCTCAGTGATAGCCTGTCATAGGATTTTGGTGCGGTTTGGGTCCGCCCCAGCAATTTGTTATCGAATTCTGGCGCATGAGAATTGACAACGGACCGAAGGCCTCCTATTGGCAGGGCTTCGAACGATTACTCGCCTTCGAATCCCTTTGTCATGCCACCCGGTTTGATGTTTGGGGGATTTGGGCCCCAACGCAACCGATGGAGATAGCGCGATGAAACGCACCTATCAACCGAGCAACCTCGTCCGCAAGCGCCGCCACGGCTTCCGTGCGCGTATGGCCACCAAAGCGGGCCGCAAGGTTCTGAACGCTCGCCGTGCTCGCGGCCGCAAGTCCCTGTCCGCGTAATCCACGCTTTCGGGACTGCCTGAACAGGCAAAGCTGATGACACCGCCGAACGCACCCAAGGATCAGGCACATGCCGACGCCGAAGGGTCGCAGTCGGCGGTTTTGTCATGTTCAGATGACGAAATTGCGCTGATCACGCTGGCCAAACGCAACGACTTTCTCAAAGCCGCCCGTGCCCGTCGTCAGGGTACGGCGAGCTTTTTGTTGCAGGGTCGGAGACGCAGCGAGGGCGAAGAGGCCTCCGGCATCCGTGTCGGCTACACCTGCTCCAAAAAAGTCGGCAACGCCGTCGCTCGCAACCATGCCAAACGACGCCTGCGCGAAGCGGCGCGCCTCGTGATCCCTGAGTTGGGGCGTGACGGTTGGGATTATGTCCTGATCGGCAAGAAGGGCGACACAAGTGAGCGGCCTTTCGATCTTTTGCTGAAAGACCTCCGATATGCGCTGAAAAAGGTGCATGGTGAGCGCAAAAATGGACCTCAGGGAGCGCCAAAATGACGCCTCTGGCTTTCATCGTCTCCCTCCCCGTCCGCGCCTATCGCCGCATTTTTTCGCCCTTCGTCGGGCACAATTGCCGCTATCAACCCACCTGCTCCGCCTATGCGATGGAAGCGCTGGAGAAACACGGCGCTTTCAAAGGCTCCTGGCTGACCATTCGCCGCATCGGGCGCTGTCATCCGCTGGGCGGCATGGGTTATGATCCCGTGCCTGAGCCAAAACGCACGCCGCAAAACACCGAGGAAAAGCACGATGCTTGACGATCTCGACGACATCCACCCACTGTTCCACGGCGCGCCCTCCACCACGGAGTTCAAAAAGCTGCGCAAGCGGATCATTCGCAATGTGCGCGAGGCGATTGAGCAATACGGCATGGTCGAGCGTGGCGCGAAGTGGCTTGTGTGTCTTTCGGGCGGCAAGGACAGCTATACAATGCTGGCCGCGCTCTATGAGTTGAAATGGCGCGGCATGTTGCCGGTCGAACTGGTCGCCTGCAATCTCGATCAGGGCCAGCCGGGGTTCCCTGCGACGGTGTTGCCGGAGTTCTTGGAGCGGATGCAAGTGCCGCATCGCATCGAGTATCAGGACACCTATTCCATCGTCATGGATAAAGTACCGCAGGGCCGGACGTTTTGTGCGCTTTGCTCGCGTCTGCGTCGCGGCAATCTCTACCGAATCGCACGTGAAGAGGGCTGTACCGCCGTGGTGCTGGGTCATCACCGCGACGACATTCTCGAGACCTTTTTTATGAACCTTTTCCACGGCGGGCGCTTGGCGACCATGCCGCCGAAACTGGTAAACGAAGAAGGCGATCTCTTTGTCTATCGCCCGCTCGCACATGTGGCAGAGGAAGATTGTGAGAGATTCGCCAAGGCGATGAACTACCCGATCATTCCCTGCGATCTCTGCGGCTCTCAAGACGGTTTGCAGCGTCAACAGGTCAAACAAATCCTTGATGGCTGGGAGAAAAACAGCCCCGGTCGCCGTCAGGTGATGTTCAAGGCGCTGACCAATATCAGGCCCTCACATATGATGGACCCGAAGCTGTTCGACTTTCTTGGACTTTCGTTAACAGAGAGTCCGGAAGCAGGAGAAAATACCGAAAATTCTTCTGAAATCCCGAAGTTGCGTTAACCGCACGACTACCTTCTTGGATCACTCTCCCAGTTGATGACGGTCAATCGACCACACATGACTTCGGGACAGAACACATGCCAAGATCCATCGCCGACATGCTTGACCGCCTGCGCGATGCCCTGATGGGGCCGCATAGCATTGCCTTCCTTCCGGCGCTCTGCCTCGGGGCCTATTGGTATGGCGGAGAACGGATGTTGGTGCTTTGCGCCTTGGCCATTCCGTCTCTCGCGGCCTTGCTCACTCTCGCTCCGAACCTTGCGCGTCGCTTTGAGGATCATGCGCTTCACACGACGGACGGTCTGACGCGCCTCCCCCTGCGCGCCCGCGTCCTTCATACGCTCAATCAGATCCTCGACGCCCGCGACATCTCGGGACGCACGACTGCATGCCTCGCTCTCGAAATCGACGACTTTCGTGCGCTCTGCGCCACCTTTGGCAACCCGGCCGGAGATATGATTCTCAAAACGACCGCGCGCCGGATACAGGACGTGCTGCGCGAACATGACATCGTGGCGCGCCTCAACGGCCCACGCTTCGCAATTGCCCTCGCGCCGGTGCGGTGCGCCGATCTTGAGACGCTAATTCAGCTGTCCTCACGCATTCAGGCCGCATTGACAGAACCCTACTCAATTGATGCGACGAAAATCTATGCGACATGTTCTGTTGGATTTTGCCTGCCCGGCCGCGCCCCAGCACACTCAGGGCAGGCCTTCCTTGACGCTGCCGAAATCGCTTTAAGCGAAGCGCGACACAATGGACCCGGCTCCATTCGCGCTTATTCACCCAATCTCGCCCCACGCACGCTGGAGCACGGCAGTCTCAGTGCCGATCTTGGCGCGGCCTTGGAGAACGGCCAAATTATCCCTTGGTTCCAACCGCAGATTTCGACGGACACCGGTGAAATTTCGGGGGTGGAGGCGCTCGCCCGCTGGGAACATCCGGAGCGCGGGGTGCTTTCCCCCAGTCAGTTCATGACGGAGATCGAAGAACTCGGCCTTCTCGAACGCCTGAACGAGATTGTACTTTATCACGCGCTTATGGCCATAAAAACATGGGACAAAGCCGGGTTTCACATCGCGTCTGTGGCTGTCAATTTCTCGCCGACAGATTTGGCAAACCCGAAAATCGTAGACAAAGTCCGCTGGGAATTGGACCGGTTCGAACTGGAACCCTCGCGTTTAAGCGTTGAAATCCTTGAAAGTGTCATCTCCTCCTCGGACAACGACACGATCAGTCGCAACATTTGGGCGCTCAAAGAGATGGGCTGCGGCATTGATCTCGACGACTACGGAACCGGCCATGCCTCCATTGCCAATATTCGCCGTTTCGCGGTGAAGAGGATTAAAATCGACCGTTCCTATGTGACACGTTGCGATCTGGACCGAGATCAACAAATCATGCTGGCGGCCATTCTCACCATGGCGGAAAGGCTTGATCTCGAAACTCTGGCGGAAGGTGTCGAAACCGTTGGCGAACACGCGATGCTGGCCCAACTCGGCTGCGATCATATTCAAGGATTTTCCATTTCGCGACCGATGACTTTCGAAAAAACACTCGGCTGGATGGACAGCCACAAACGCAAACTCGCCCAGACACCCCAAATCGGGCGCCGCGCCAGTTGATCACTTTGCTGCATTTTCCGCAAGAAATGGCCGAAACTGCTTGACCTCAGGCCCTCTGGGAGGTTGAACCACCCGAGACTGAATTCCAACAACCAGGCGGCCGTGATGGACGATCAAAACAAGAACCTGATTCTTGCCGTGGTACTGAGCGGCATTGTATTGCTGGGGTGGACGATTTTCTTCCCAGCCCCGGAACCGGTAACGGATCCGAATGCACCTATCGCATCTGAGACCTCCACGGCTCAAGGAACGGGTTCCACCGCGGCGCTCGCGCCTCCGGCAGCCTTCACCGCAGGCGAAACTGCCGGCTCGGAAATGCAAGCTGCCACTCAGGCCGAGAATGCGCCCCGCCTTTCCATCGAAACCCCGCGTGTCAAAGGGTCTATCTCTTTGATCGGTGGTCGGATCGACGATCTGGCGTTGAAAGACTATAAAGTCGAGATCGACGGCGACGAGATTGTCACTTTGCTCGAACCTGTCGGCGCAGACGCGCCCTATTATGCCACCTACGGCTGGGCCCCCGGCGGCGCGCTGACCATCGACGACGTGCCCGGCGCCAATACGCTCTGGTCCGTAGAAGAAGGCGCAACCCTGACACCGGACACGCCCGTGACCCTCACTTGGGACAATGGCAACGGCCTCGTCTTCCAACGCGACATCGCAATCGACGAGAACTACCTCTTCACCGTGACGCAGTCCGTGGAAAACAATTCCGGAGCCGCCGCGCGCCTCTTCCCTTATGGTGTCGTCGCGCGCCACGGTACGCCCGATGTGTCGAAGTATTTCGTGCTTCACGAAGGTCTCGTGCGTCTGTCCGACAAAGAACTCGACGAAGAGAAATACAAAGACATCGCCGACTTTGACCTTGATCCGCGCGAGGGCGGGCGAGTGTCTATCACGCCGGTTGCTGAAAACGGCTGGACCGGCTTCACCGACAAAAACTGGATGACCACGCTGGTTCCGACGCCGGGGCAGAGCTTTACATCCGTCGCGAAATACGTCGAATCCTCCGACATCTATCAGGTCGAAACCCGTATGCCGACGATCGACGTCGCACCGGGCGCCTCTGCGGACAGCACCTCCTACCTCTTCGCCGGTGCAAAAGAATGGGAAACCATTAAGCACTACGAAGAGGACAAAGGGTTCTACCGCTTTGTCGATTCCATTGACTGGGGCTGGTTCTGGTATTTCACCAAACCGATCTTCCGCATCCTGCACGCTCTGAACGGCTTGCTGGGCAACATGGGCTGGTCCATCGTGATCCTGACGCTCATCATCAAGGGCATCATGCTTCCGCTGGCTTACAAATCCTACGTCTCCATGGCGCGGATGAAAGAACTTCAGCCGGAGATGGAAAAGCTCAAAGAAGCTGCTGGTGACGACAAAGAAAAGCTCCAGCGCGGCATGATGGAGCTGTACAAGTCGAACAAGGTCAACCCGGCCTCCGGGTGTTTGCCGCTGATCCTGCAAATCCCGGTGTTCTTCTCGCTCTACAAGGTGATTTTCGTCACCATCGAACTGCGTCACGCGCCTTGGATCGGTTGGATTCGCGACCTTTCCGCGCCGGACCCGAGCTCGATCCTGAACCTGTTTGGCCTCCTGCCCTATGCGCCGCCGGAACCCGGTTCCATGCTCGCCTTCCTGAGCCTTGGCGTCTTGCCGATCCTCTTGGGCATTTCGATGTGGCTGCAACAGAAACTGAATCCGGCGCCGACCGATCCGTCGCAGGCGATGATCATGGCTTGGATGCCCTGGGTGTTCATGTTCATGCTCGGCAATTTCGCCTCGGGTCTGGTGCTCTACTGGATTTGCAACAACACGATCACCTTCATCCAACAGTATCTGATCATGCGCAGTCACGGACACAAACCCGATGTGTTCGGCAACATCCTGCGCTCGCTCAAGCTCAAGAAAAAGGACGCCTGATCAGGGCGTAATCCCGATGGATCTACAATTCCCCATCGCTGAACCAGATGCGGCGGCCCTCGAAAAGGGCCGCTTGCTGTTTGCAGGCGAGACCGATTTTCTCAAAGGCGTCGTCGCCATGGACGGTATGCCCCCGGACGACCGGTTGGAGGTCTGTTTTGCAGGCCGGTCCAACGTGGGCAAATCCACGCTGATCAATGCGCTGACGGGCCGTAAGGCGCTGGCACGCGCGTCGAACACGCCGGGCCGGACTCAGGAGATCAACTTTTTCACCTGCGCAGATAGCCATTATGTGGTCGACCTTCCGGGCTATGGCTTTGCCAAAGCGCCGGTGAAGACGGTCGAAAAATGGCAGCGCCTGCTCAAGGCCTACCTGTCGGGTCGCGCCACTTTGCGCCGGGCATTCGTGCTGATCGACAGCCGCCATGGAGTCAAAGAGGTGGATGAAGAGATCATGACTCTTCTCGACAAATCCGCCGTAACCTTTCAGGTCGTTTTGACCAAGGCCGACAAGGTCAAAGAGGTCGAACGTCAAAAAGTGATCGAACAGGTCCGCGGCGCCGTGTCGAAACACCCGGCCGCCTACCCCGAGTTGATCGTGACCTCGTCCGAAAAGGGCTGGGGCGTCGATGTTTTGCGCGCGGTGATCGCCACACTCGTCTGAGCCGCTTGGCCTCTGACCGGGAAAATTGTATTGAGGAACAAACCCTCATCTGGATTCCCGAATATGAAGAAGCAAGACATGAACAGAGACTGGATCGCGACCGCCCGCACTCTTTCCCAAGCGCTGCCGTATTTGCAGCGATATGAGGGCGCGACCGTCGTGATCAAGCTAGGCGGTCATGCGATGGGCTCGGATGAGGCCATGGAAGGCTTTGCCCGCGACGTCGTGCTGATGCAGCAAGTTGGCGTGAAGCCGGTGGTCGTCCATGGCGGCGGCCCGATGATCAATAAGATGCTCGCCGATCTCAACATCCAGTCCGAATTCGTCAACGGAAAACGGGTGACCGACAAGGCGACCGTCGAGGTCGTCGAAATGGTGCTCTCGGGCCTCGTCAACAAACGGATCGTGCAGGCGATCAACGGACAGGGTGGCCGCGCCGTCGGGATTTCCGGCAAGGACGCGAACCTGATGGTCTGTGAGCAAACCGATCCGTCACTGGGCTATGTGGGCACACCGGTGTCGATGAACCCGTCGATCATCAAGGAATTGGGCGACGAGAACCTGATCCCGGTGATCGCGCCAGTGGGTGCGGGTCGCAATGGCGAGACCTTCAACGTCAACGGCGACACGGCAGCCGGTGCAATCGCCGGCGCTCTGCACGCGGACCGCTTGCTGCTTCTGACCGATGTGTCGGGCGTGAAGGACGGAAATGGAGAGGTTCTGACCTCCCTGAGTTCGCAACAAATCAAGGACCTGACCAAATCCGGCGTCATCGCGGGCGGCATGATCCCGAAAACCCAAACCGCGCTCGATGCGCTCCGGGACGGGGTGCGGGCCGTGGTGATCCTTGATGGGCGCGCGCCGAATGCCTGTCTTTTGGAGCTTTACACGGAGCACGGTGCTGGCTCGCTCATTCGCGACACCCAGCCGCGTGTGAAACCGTCAAAGAAAAAATCCTGATGGCCCCCCGCCGTCTGATCCTGATGCGCCACGCCAAATCGGGATGGGACGATCCCCGGCTGGACGACATTGATCGCCCGCTCAGCACGCGCGGTCAGCGCAACGCGGTCACCATGGGGACATGGTTGAAAGACAATGGATATATTCCCGATCAGGTGCTGGTCTCTTCGGCCGTTCGAACCCGCGAGACGCTTGAGCGGGTGACGCGCGGGCTCGGGAGCCGCCCGTTGGAGACAGTGCTTGATACGCTCTATCTCGCCTCGGAACACCGCATCTTGAGCGCTTTGCGAAAGGCCAAAGGCGATTGCATTCTCCTGCTGGCACATAACCCCGGCATCGGGGAATTCGCGACGAATTTCGCCTCTCGTCCCTCGCAGCATCCAGATTTTCTGCGCTACCCGACCGCAGCTACAGCGGTGTTTGATCTCAAGGCAGCGACATGGGCCGAAGCGCGGTTTGGGGAAAATGAGGTGATAGATTTCGCCATTCCCCGCGAATTGGAAGCCGCCGAATAAGAGCAAAAAAGGGCGCCGAAGCGCCCTTTTGTCTGTCCTGAGGACCGATCTCAGTGACCCAAAATCTGCGACAGGAAAAGTTTCGTCCGTTCCGATTTCGGGTTGTTGAAGAACTCTTCCGGCTCGTTCTGTTCGACGATCTGACCTTGGTCCATAAAGATCACGCGGTTCGCCACCTGACGGGCAAAGCCCATCTCGTGGGTCACGCACAGCATGGTCATACCCTCTTCCGCCAGTTCGATCATGGTGTCGAGCACCTCTTTAATCATCTCCGGGTCGAGCGCCGAGGTCGGTTCATCGAAGAGCATGATCCGCGGCTTCATGCAGAGCGAGCGTGCGATGGCCACACGCTGTTGCTGACCGCCCGAAAGCATGCCGGGGTATTTATGCGCCTGATCCGGGATTTTCACCTTTTCAAGGAAATGCATCGCGATCTCTTCTGCTTCGCGTTTCGGCGTTTTGCGGACCCACATCGGCGCCAGCGTGCAGTTTTCCAGAATGGTCAAATGCGGGAAGAGGTTGAAGTGCTGAAAGCACATGCCGACTTCCGAGCGGATCTTGTCGATGTTCTTCAAATCCGAGGTCAACTCGGTTCCATCGACGATGATCTTGCCCTGCTGGTGCTCTTCGAGGCGGTTGATGCAGCGGATCATGGTGGATTTCCCGGAGCCAGACGGCCCCGCGATAACGATCCGCTCGCCACGGTTCACGGTCAGGTTGATGTCACGGAGAACGTGAAATTCGCCGTACCATTTGTTCATATTCGTGATCTGAATGGCCACCTCATCGGAGACGGTCAATTTAGAACGGTCAATAGCGCGGTCTTCTGCGAGAGACATATCTGGTCTCCTTTCTTAACGATGATCGGTGCGGAGCTTACGCTCCAGCCACTGAGAATATTGCGACATGGCGAAACAGCAGATCCAAAAGACCAAGCCGATGAAGATGAACAGCTCCCAATAGATGCCGTTCCACGCCGCGTTGGCGCGGATGGCGTTGGAGAGGCCCAGCATGTCGTAGATGCCGATGAACATCACCAGCGTGGTGTCTTTGAACAGACCGATGAAGGTGTTCACGATGCCGGGGATGGAGATCTTCAACGCCTGCGGCATGATGATCAGACGCTGCGCCTTCCAGTAGTCGAGACCGAGCGCGTCAGCCGCCTCATACTGGCCTTTGGGCAGAGCGGCGAGACCGCCGCGGATCACTTCGGCCATGTAAGCCGACGAGAACAGCGTCACCATGATGATCACCCGCAAGGTGAGGTCAAACGTCGTGCCCGGCGGCAGGAAGTAGTTCAACAAAAGCGAGGCAGTGAACAGCAGGGTGATAAGCGGCACGCCACGGATGAACTCGATGAACCCCACACAGATGGTTTTCACGATGAACAGGTCCGACTGGCGGCCAAGTGCCAAGACGATGCCGATGGGCAAGGAGAGCGCGATGCCGGAGATGCCGATGATCACACAGATCATGAAGCCACCCAAGTCGCGGCTTTGGACCTCTTCGAGATGTCCCAAAGGCAGCGTGGAGTTGAGCCCTTCGACCACCGACGGACCGATGAGCAGCCACCAAACCACGGCAACGGCAACAGCGGCAATCGCCGACAACGCCATGGAGCCGAAACGGTCTACGAGTTTAAACGCCACGCCACCGAGGACGAAACCGACAGCCACGGAGGTCACACCCCAGATCGCGCCCCCCCAGACCAGCCAGACAAGCAGGAAGGGGAAAGCCATTGTGAGGTAGAGCATCTTGCGCGGCACTTTGTCGAAAAGCACCGGCGCCAAAGCAGCCAACATAAGGAAGAAAGCTAGGTTGGCGCGCCAGTATTCAGTCTCCGGATAAAACCCGTAGAGCAACTGGTTCCAGCGTTCCGTCAAAACGGCCCAGCAGGCGTAATGGGTGTTGCCGAAGCGCTCGTTGAGGATAGTGCGGCATTGCTCCAGAGAGGTCGCATCCCAGACGCCACCAAAGAGCCATGGAAGTGTGCCCGCGAGGATTTTGTAGATCACAAAGATCGACACAATCGTCAGGATCGAATTGAACCATCCGGAGAACAGGTTTTCACGCATCCAACGCGTAAATCCGACCTGCGAGCGTGGCGCAGGCTGCTGTTCCAGCATCTCCTTGCGCACGTAAGAGAGGGAGTTTGTATTGCTCATCTCAGCGCTCCTTCAGTCTGACGGATTTGTTGTAGACGTTCATGCCCGAGGAAATCAGCAGGCTGACCACGAGGTAAATCGCCATCATCAAGAGCATACATTCCAACTCCCGCCCCGTGGTGTTGAGCGTGGTGCCGCCCAACGTGGATCGGAGGTCCATATAGCCCACGGCCAAAGCCAGCGAAGAGTTCTTCGTCAGGTTCAGATATTGCGAGATCAGCGGCGGGATGATGACCCGAAGCGCCTGCGGCAGGATCACGAGGTTCATCGTCCGCGACGGCCGCAGCCCCAGCGCGAAAGCGGCCTCGGTCTGGCCTTTGGAAATGGCAAGAATACCGGAGCGCACGATCTCTGCGATGAAGGAGCCGGTGTAGAAACTCAGCGCCAGCCACAGCGCCAACATCGAGTTGCGCATGTGCAGACCACCACCGAAGTTGAAACCCTTGAGTTCCGGGTACGACAGGGTGATCGGCCCGCCCATCACGAAATAGACGAGGATCGAGGGAACGAAAAAGATCGCCAGTTTGATCCAGAAATTTGGCAGGATCTGCCCGGTCGCCTCAAAGCGGCGCTGGGAAAATTTGCCAAAGGCCCAGATGCCCAGAAGCGACAGAAGGAAGGTGATGACAACGAAAACCGATCCGTCACCCCAAACAGGCGCCGGGATATAAGTGCCGCGATTGGTCACCGCCACACTGTCCCACAGCCACATAGAAGCCGCGGGATCTTCACCCCGGAAGGCGCGCGGCGCTGGGAGTGCTTCGGAAAGCACCGCCATAAAAGCGAGAATCCACAAAAGCACCGGAATGTTGCGGAAGCTCTCGACATAGAACGTCATGATACGCGCCGTCAGCCAATTCTTCGACAGGCGCAGAACCCCAGCGATGACCCCGATGACCGTTGCGAGAATACAGCCCAAAAACGCGATCAAAAGCGTGTTGAGCAACCCCACCAAGGTCGCCCGCCAATGCGAGTCGTCCGAGGTGTAGGGAATGATTTGTTGGTTGATGTCATAGGCCGCACGATTGAACAGGAACCCAAAGTTGATGTCCTTGCCCAAAGCCGAAAGGTTGATGATCGTGTTGCGAATGAGAAATGCCGCGATCAACATGAACGCCAGCATCGCAATCACCTGAATGGTGATCGAACGATACCGCGTGTCATAGATCAGCTGGCTCAGCCGAAAGCCCTGGTCTTCCGGCGTGTTTGTCGCTGTCGTCATGAGTGACGGTCCCCTGTTTATAGCATCCGGCCTATCACCTGAGACCTCAGAGAAAGGCAGGGCGCGTGCAACGTCCAGTTGTTGCGCCGCATTCAACCAAAAGCCGTGACGCCGATTTTGGTCAAACACTTTCGATATAGCCCCACCACCGCCCGGGCTTTCCCGTTCGTCTCTTTGATGGACTTGAAGTAAGCGGAGCCGGAAAGGCAAAGGGCGCGGAGTGATCCGCGCCCTTCCCTTTAGTCAGTCTTAGCGGAAGGGCGGCGAGTAGATCAGGCCGCCTTCGGTCCACTGGGCGTTCAGGCCACGAGCCAGACCCACCGGAGTGTTCTCGCCGATGTTTTTCTCGAAGCTTTCGCCATAGTTACCAACCTGGGTCAGGATGTTCAGAGCCCAAGCGTTGTCGAGGCCGAGCATCGCGCCCAGTTCACCTTCAACACCCAGAAGACGGTTGATTTCCGGGTTTTCGGTGCCATTGGCCAGCTCGGAAGCATTCGCGGAGGTCACACCGTACTCTTCAGCGGCGATCATCGCGTTCAAAGACCAGCGCACGATGTCGCCCCAGTTGTCATCGCCATGACGCACGAGCGGGCCGAGCGGCTCTTTGGAGATGATTTCCGGCAGAACCACATAGCCTTCCGGGTTCTCGAAGGACGCACGTGAGGCGGCCAGAGCGGAGGCGTCGGTGGTGTAAACGTCGCAAGCACCGGCGAGGAACTGCGTCTGAGCTTCGGTGAAGCTTTCGACCGGAACCGGTTCGTAATCCATGTTGTTCACACGGAAATAGTCAGCAAGGTTCAGTTCGGTGGTGGTGCCGGTTTCGATACAGACCGTTGCGCCGCCCAGCTCTTTCGCGGAGGACACACCGAGATCTTTCGGAACCATGAAGCCTTGACCGTCATAATAGTTCACGCCGACGAAGGTGTTTTTCAGGTCGACGTCACGCGAGAAGGTCCAGGTGGTGTTACGGGCCAGCATGTCGACTTCGCCGGATGCGAGTGCGGTGAAACGCACGGCGGAGGTCAGCGGCGTGTATTCTACGGCTTCGGAGTCGCCCAGCACGGCAGCAGCCACAGCACGGCACACATCAACATCAAAGCCAACGAAGTTGCCGTTTGCATCCGGTGCAGCAAAGCCCGGGGTGCCCGGGTTCACGCCGCACTTGAGAACGCCACGCTCTTTGACGGCGGCAAGCGTGGAGGAATCTTGGGCCATCGCGGTGCCAGCAGCCAGACCGGCCAGCGTCAGCGCGCCAAGAAATACGGATTTTTTCATATTTACCTCTTCCTGATAGTGCGCCGTTCGCGGCGCTTCTTCTCCGGCCCTCCCTGTGGGCCGGGGGCGATATCGAAATGAGCAAATGCCCTTTCAATGGGCTTAGTTTGGGAGGATTCATTCCAGAACGTCAAGGCTATGATCAAATTTACGCATGGTTACGCGGCGTTTGATCAAATTGCTCGCAGGATTGCGCGGGAATTAAACGCCTAGCGACAGCAAGCGCCTTTTAATTGACCACGCGGTAAAACAAGGCTGCCTGAACAAAGCTTTGGCGCTTGATCTCGACCGCCTCAGCAGCCTCTTCATCTTCGCCCCATTGCTCGATCTGGTAGTCTTCATCCACGCGAGAGAGCCGCCAGGCCTCCTCTGCGTCAAGATGTCCCTCCGTCACCGCAAAGCCCAGAATCAAAGAGCCCGACAGGCTGACAAGATCGTGAAAGGCCGCGAGTTCAAAGGCCGTGAAGCCATGGGTCTTGTCCCGCAGCGCGGCCAAAGCGGCCTCAGCTTGCGGCGCATGCATGATGCCCGTCCGGGGCTCCAACCGAGCCCCAAGTGCGTCTTCCGCCCAGTCGAGAAGCGGATCCCAGAGATCAGCTTGGCGTGCGACAAGCTCCTGCGGGTGATCGGCGCGATAGCACAAAAGATCGCTGTCGCCATACTCTGCCAGCATATCCGCCACTTCGGCGTGCTGGATCGACACCTTGTCGATCGCCGCATTGGCGCCACGGGTCGCGGGCATGGTATTCGGATCAATCGCCCCCTCTTGCGCATCCCATTCCGCCGCGACCAGATCGGCCAGCGCACGGGTCGGCAGGATCAGCGGCACCTTCGCAGGCGTGCGCACCGGACGACCATCGAGTTGCACCTCGAAGCCATCCTTCGCCTCTGCCACAGTCGTGTCTTTCCAGAACCGTTTCGCTGCCCACTCTGCCACGTTTTAGCCTTTCCAATTCTCATCAAGCGCGCCGTCGAGCTGGTCGAAATGATCCAGAACGGTGACCGCTCCCGCACTCAAAAGCGCCTCTTTGCCGTGATAGCCCCACCGCACGCCGATGCCATGCACCCGCGCGGCGCGTGCCATTTCCATGTCATAGGTCGTATCGCCGATCACGACGGCATCTTCCGCCGCAACACCACAATCCACCAGACAGGTCAACACCATCGAAGGGTGCGGTTTCGAAGGATGATCATCCGCACTTTGCGTCGACATGAACAGATCGGCGAAGTCCCAACCGTCAAGCAGCGCTTCCAGCCCGCGACGGCTCTTTCCCGTGGCAATTGCCAGATAAAGATCATCTCGTGCACCCAAGCGACGAATGGCATCCTCAGCACCGGGATAGAGCGGCGAAGCGGCGGCACCTTGCGCCAAGCGGTGCTGTTGAAAGGCCTCTTTATAGGCATCGACCATCTGAGACAGCGTATGTTCCTCCGCTTCAGGCGCCAATTCGCGCATCGCAAGCGGCAGCGACAGGCCAACAATCGACAGGATGGCGTCACGCGCCGGCGTAACGAGGCCGACTGCCTCAAACGCCGCCATCATCGAAAGCACGATATGCGCCTGACTGTCGACCAGCGTTCCATCTACGTCAAAAATGACGAGCTTCATCCACGAAGTTCCTCAAAAGGATCGTCGGCTGCGAGGTCTTCGGTCCAGCCAAAGGTTTCCCAGCTGTGTTCCATATGCTCCGGCAGGGGCGCAGTTACTGTGATCACCTTGCGGGTCGCCGGGTGTTCAAAGGTCAGGCTGCGCGCATGCAGGTGCAGTTTTTTCGAGATGATACCGCCCAATTGCGCACCCCAGCCATCGCCGAGGTTCTCCTGCCCTGAGCCGCCATATTTGCCATCGCCGATGATCGGGTGACCGATCTCCGCCATATGCGCCCGAAGCTGGTGGGTGCGGCCGGTGATCGGCTCCATCGCGACCCACGATGCGCGCGCGCCGACACGGTAGAGCGTGGCGTAAAGCGTATGCGCGCGTTTCGCGCCCTCGGTCGCATCGATGTCGCGCGGGTGGACGGCGATCATCTTTTCGCCCTCGCCCGATTTGCCACGACCTCGGGCTTTCACCAGACCGTATTTGATCTCTCCAAGGTAGGGCGTCGGCACGCCAGCAACCAAGGCCCAGTAGATTTTGCGCGTGTTCTTGTGACGGAAGGCTTCCGTCAGCTTCGACGCCATCGCCGGCGTTCGCGCCAGCGCAAGCACGCCCGAAGTGTCCTTATCAAGCCGATGCACGAGGCGCGGCTTTTCCGGGAAATCACCCTGAAGTGCGGCCGACAGCCCATCGACATGGCGCGTCTGTTTAGATCCGCCTTGTGTCGGGAGCCCCGCCGGTTTGTTGATCACGATGATATGCTCGTCCTGATAGATCACCGCATCGCGCATCATCTTGGCGTCCGCCGCCGATATGTTAGTTGTGTCGCGTTTCGGTTTTGGCGCGTTTTCATCCGGCAGCGGCGGCACACGGATTTCCATCCCCGGCCCCACCCGCGTATTGGATTTCGCCCTCGCGCCATCGACGCGGATCTCGCCCTTACGGCACATCTTTTCGATATTGCCCTGCGTCACCTGCGGAAACATTTTGCGGAACCAACGGTCGAGGCGCTGCTCCGGTTGATCCTCTTCGATGGTAATCATCTGAACCCGGCTCATGCGTAAAAACTCCGTGCGGAATAAAGCCCGAGCGCGATGCCGCCCAAGGCAAGGATCAAGGTGCCGATGACATAGCTGGCGGCAAGTCCGTAGTCGCCGCGCTCAAAGATTGTCATCGCATCAAGGGAAAATGCCGAATAGGTCGTGAACCCGCCCAGCATGCCAGTCATCAGCAGCGGCGCGAAACGGTTGCCGTTTTCATGCGCCAGCACCACGACGAGCACCCCCATAAGAAAAGAGCCAAGGAAATTCACGAACATCGTGTTCCACGGAAAGCTCTTGCCGAAAAGATGGGTCATGCCCAATCCCGACAAATAGCGCGCCGATGCGCCGATCGCGCCGCCCAGTGCGACTTGTATCAAAGGTGCCATATCCGTGTCTCCGTCTCAGACCCTGCCATGCGGGGCGAGGGGTAAAATGTCAAGTTTTGCCGGAGTTTTTGCGCTCGGAACGCAATTTCTCAAAGTAGGCCACGCGTTTCGAGAGATCCCGCTCAAACCCGCGCTCGACTGGTTTGTAGAACTGGGTGCGCGGCAGCGTGTCGGGGAAATAGTTCTGCCCGGAAAACGCATCCTCGGCGTCGTGATCATAGGCATAGCCCGCGCCATAGCCCTGTTCGGACATGAGTTTCGTCGGCGCGTTGAGGATATGTTTCGGTGGCGGCTCCGATCCGGTTTTGCGGGCCGCTTCGCGCGAGGCCTTGAAGGCCGTGTAGACTGCGTTGGATTTCGGCGCGAGGGCCAGATAGACCACGGCTTGAGCTAGGGCCAATTCGCCTTCGGGAGAGCCGAGGCGTTCGTAGCTTTCCCAAGCATGAAGGGCGATGGTGTGCGCCTGTGGGTCAGCAAGCTGAATGTCTTCAATCGCCATACGCAGCAACCGACGCGCGAGGTAGCGCGGATCTTCGCCGCCCTCCAGCATCCGGTTGAACCAATAGAGCGCCGCATCCGGGTCCGAGCCGCGCACGGACTTATGCAGCGCCGAGATCAGGTTATAGTGCTCATCGCCGGATTTGTCGTATTTCGCAGCGCGACGCATCAAGCGTTTCCCAAGCTGCTCCGGATCCAGCGGCTCCGACACTTTCCATGCAGCGACCTGTTCGATTAGATTCAAAAGCGTGCGCCCGTCGCCGTCGGCCATATCAAACAGCGCCCGCCGTGCGGCCTCCGTCAACGGCAGGGTTTTACCAAGCTCTTGCTCGGCCCGCTGCGCCAGCTGATCCAAATCTTCCGGCGACAGGCGGGTCAGCACCATGACCTGCGACCGAGACAGCACAGCCGCGTTCAGCTCAAAGGACGGGTTTTCGGTCGTGGCCCCGACCAAAAGGATGGTGCCGTCTTCCATATGCGGCAGAAAACTGTCCTGCTGCGCTTTGTTGAAGCGGTGGATCTCGTCGACGAACAAAAGCGTCCCCTGCCCGTTCCCGCGCCGAAGCTTGGCGGCCTCAAAGACTTTACGCAGTTCGGGTACGCCCGAGAAGATCGCAGAGATTTGCACAAAATGCAGATCCGTTTCATCCGCCAAAAGACGCGCGATGGTGGTCTTGCCCACCCCCGGCGGCCCCCAGAACACGATGGAGGATAGCGAGCCAGAGGCCAGCATCACTCCCAAAGGCGCGTCGGGGCCAAGCACCTGTTGCTGGCCGATGACTTCGGACAGGTGTTGCGGGCGCAAACGATCCGCCAAAGGGCGGTGCGCGGTGCTTGGTTCCGGGACAGGATCGTCTTTTGAAAACAGGTCGGCCATGGCCGGAGATTACGCCGCCACACAAGCAGACGAAAGAGGTTTCGGGGCCGAAATTTCAGCGTTTCGACCCCGCTTCCCAACGCATCGCTTCAGTGCAGTTTGTTGATCAAATTGATCCGCATACAGGCGTTTCGCGCACCGCCGATGTCCATCACCGGACCAATCACGTCGATGTCAAGCCCGACCCGACGCCCCCAGCGGTTGCCATTTTCAGGAATCAGGCAAATGACGGACGTCGCGCCTAATGCACGCGCTGAATTGGTCATTTCGCCAATCAGGCTCATCTGAACCCGCATCCGTTGCTTGGCCGGCACTCGTGGCGACACGAAAATCCGGCTGGATTCCCAAACATGTGGCGCGACAGGCGCCTCTTCATACAACAGATTACTCGGAATACTCTCCAGCAAACCGCGTTGAGCATCGCGGATCATATAGGAATAGATGCCACATTTGGTGGTCGTAGGGGTCAGACGGATGCCGGCCAACACATCGCCGAACTCATGAACCGCAATCCAACGGGATGCGGGAGTATCATACTGGTCGTATTCCATGCCATCTGCCTGGGGCAAATCCCACTTCGCATGCTGGATAAAGGTTTCGTGTCTGGCGCGAAGCATGTTGGCGAAAAGATCGCCATAGTTGTGCAGATTGGCAAAAGAAAGCGTGGTCGTTTGCATGGTACGTCTCCGGTGTTGGTTGATTTCTTCAACGCAACGCAGGAGCGAGTACCGTCATAGCAGCTTGATCTCCTTGGCTTTCTGAATGGCCTCTGAGGTGGTCCGGGCCATGAGACGTTCTCGGGCAGAGACAAGTCGTGCTTTGAGCGCGCTTTCCGAAATCCCGAGCTTGGCCGCGGCTGCTGCATGACGATCACCGCCTGCGATGCACCGGAGGGCCTGAATTTGAGCCTGTGTCAGATCTGTTTGAGGTTCTGAAATTTCATGAAGGGTGCGCACGATCTTGGCGATTTTACTGACTTCCTGATCGGTAAACTCGCGGTCAGACCTTGCACATCCGACGATAGATCTCGATTGAACCGGGCCACAGGACACGGCAACACCAAAGTTCAGGCCGAAATCGGCGGCCTGCCTCCAAATATTAAATGGATCGGGGAGTTCTATTTCGCTCCACCTTATTGCCCCTTCGCAAGACAATCCCCATGCGATCATCGGGTCCCTGAGCGCGTAAGCGTTCACTGCATAATGTTCGAGCCATTTCGGATCGTAATTTGCCTCAGAAACAATTGGGGCAGCGAAACGAATATGCAGCCCGGCGGAGTATCCCGCAGGCGACATGGCTCTCAATTGAGCAAACTGTCGATTCAGTTCCGTGGTGTCAGACATTGAAAATACATTCTCTTACGAAAGGCGTGACAACCTATAGGCGACCACTGATTTAAGATTTAAACCACAGAGTCACTTTTGGGAAGCCCAAATAGAACGAATGGTAAAAAGCGACATAAAATGACGGCCTTTTGCCCCGATATTACGCGTTTCACGTTCAAACTTGGCCCCACCCCATCCGAAAGCAAAAAGCCCCGCTGAAGAGCGGGGCTTTCGCATTCGATCCAGAGGACTGAAAAAGATCAGTCTTCAGCGGCCAGAGCAGCGTCTTCGGCTTCGAGGCGTGCACGGTCGGCAGCGCCTTTGGCGGCCGGATCGCGATCCACAAGCTCGATGATCGCCATCGGAGCCATGTCGCCGTAACGGAAGCCAGCTTTCAGAACGCGGGTGTAACCACCAGCACGCTCAGCGTAGCGCGGGCCCAGAACCTCGAAGAGTTTGGCGACGTCTTTGTCTTGTTTCAGCTGAGCAGCAGCCTGACGACGGGCGTGAAGATCGCCACGTTTGCCGAGGGTGATCAGCTTGTCCATGATGCGCTTAAGCTCTTTGGCTTTCGGCAGCGTGGTTTTGATTTGTTCGTGCTCGATGAGCGAGCCAGCCATGTTGGAGAACATCGCTTTGCGGTGTTCGTGGGTCCGGTTCAGGCGGCGGTAACCTTTAGCATGACGCATTTTCTATCTCCTTTAGCGTGTTTTGCTTTGTCTGGCAGCCGATGCGTGTCAGCCGCTCTCCTTGGGGCCCTCCTCATTGGGAGATGTGCCCAGATGTTCCCCGCACAGAGCGGGCATTTTGCGGAGGCCCGAAGGCCCCCGCGAAGCTCTTAGAACTGGTCTTCGAATTTCTTCGCCAGATCTTCGATGTTCTCAGGCGGCCACTCTTCGACATCCATGCCGAGGTGCAGGCCCATGCCGGACAGAACCTCTTTGATCTCGTTGAGCGACTTGCGGCCGAAGTTCGGGGTGCGGAGCATCTCGGCTTCGGTTTTCTGGATGAGATCGCCGATATAGACGATGTTGTCGTTCTTGAGGCAGTTTGCCGAACGGACAGACAGTTCCAGCTCGTCCACTTTCTTGAGAAGCAGCGGGTTGAACTCGAGACCATCGTCTTCTTCCTGACGACCAGCCGATTCCGGCTCGTCGAAGTTCACGAAGATGCCCAGCTGATCCTGAAGGATGCGCGCAGCGAAGGCCACGGCGTCTTCCGGGGTTACGGATCCGTCGGTTTCGATTTTCATCGTCAGCTTGTCATAGTCGAGCACCTGACCTTCACGGGTCGGCTGCACGTCGTAGGACACTTTCTTGACCGGCGAATAGATCGCGTCGACCGGGATCAGGCCGATCGGCGCATCTTCCGGCTTGTTCTTGTCGGCGGAGACGTAACCTTTGCCGGTGTTCACGGTGAGTTCCATGAACAGATCGGCGCCATCGTCGAGGTGGCAGATCACGTGATCCTTGTTCAGAACCTCAATGCCGGCGGATTCAGAGATGTCACCGGCGGTGACAACCATCGGACCCTTGGCGGAGATGGAAAGACGCTTCGGCCCTTCGACTTCCATGCGCAGGGACACGCCTTTGAGGTTCAGAATGATGTCGGTGACGTCTTCACGAACGCCAGCAACAGAAGAGAATTCATGCAGAACGTTGTCGATCTGGACGGAGGTGATGGCCGCGCCCTGAAGCGACGACATCAACACGCGACGCAGCGCGTTGCCCAGCGTCAGACCAAACCCGCGCTCAAGCGGTTCGGCAACGAGGGTAGCTTGACGTGCCGGCTCATTGCCCGGCTTTACATCCAGCTGTTGCGGTTTAATGAGCTCGGCCCAATTTTTGTGGATCATGCTGGTGCCTCCATTCTTGTTCTTACGCCCATGTCCGGAAGCGAAAGAACGCCCGAGGGGTCTCTAAAACGCACAAAAGGACCGCGGGCACGAAGACCCGCGATCCGAAATCTATACGGTCGATTACACGCGGCGACGCTTCGGCGGGCGGCAGCCGTTGTGTGCAATCGGGGTCACGTCGCGGATGGACGTGATGTTGAAGCCGATAGCAGCCAGAGCGCGCAGAGCGGACTCACGGCCAGAGCCGGGGCCCTGAACTTCGACTTCGAGGGTTTTCACGCCGTGATCCTGAGCTTTTTTACCAGCGTCCTCAGCAGCCATCTGAGCGGCGTAGGGCGTGGATTTCCGGGAGCCTTTGAAGCCCATCGTGCCAGCGGACGACCAGGAGATCGCATTGCCTTGCACGTCGGAGATCAGGATTTTGGTGTTGTTGAAGGTGGAGTTCACGTGAGCAACGCCTGCGGCGATGTTCTTGGAAGCCTTCTTCTTTGTCGTACGACGGGTATCGCGTGCCATTGGTCAGTTCTCCCCTTACTTCTTCTTACCAGCGATGGCCTTTGCCGGGCCTTTGCGGGTGCGAGCGTTGGTGTGGGTACGTTGACCGCGAACCGGGAGGTTACGACGGTGACGCAGGCCGCGGTAGCAGCCGAGGTCCATGAGACGCTTGATGTTCATTTGAACTTCACGGCGCAGGTCGCCTTCCACGGTGTAGTTGGCGTCGATGTGCTCGCGGATGGCGAGAACTTCGGCGTCAGACAGCTCGTTGACGCGACGGGTGAGGTCGATGCCAACAGCTTCGCAGATAGCAACGGCAGAGGTGCTGCCAATGCCCGTGATGTAGGTGAGCGCGATCGGAACGCGCTTCGCGGTTGGGATGTTTACGCCGGCGATACGTGCCACGTTATTTTCCTTTCGTTGCGGTTCCGTAGTCCCGGAACCTTTTTTCACAACGGAGGCTCGCGGGACAAAACCAGCGAGCCACAGCTGAATTCAGGTGATGATTGATACAAGCTTTTCAGGGTGAAACGCCTGCATTCGATTCTTTTCCCCAAAGGGGATGGGTTGCCATAGAGGCGAATCGCCGGAGGGTCAAGGCCTTCCGGCGAGAGAAATGATCAGTCCAGCGCCTTTGCGATATCAGCAGAGACCTGATCCATGCTCTGAAGGCCATCAACGGTCTTCAGATCGCCTTTGGCGTAGTAGTAGCCAATCAGCGGAGAGGTCTTTTTGTAATATTCCATCAGGCGGATTTTGACGCTCTCTTCGTTGTCGTCCGCACGCGCCTCTTTGCCGGCAGCAACCGCCTCGGCAGCGCGATTGACGATGCGCTTCACCAGCGTGCCGTCATCCACCTCGAGCAGAACCACCGAATCGAGCTGCGCCCCGTTGCGGGACAGAAGCTCGTCGAGCGCGTCGGCTTGGCCCAGCGTACGCGGGAAGCCGTCGAAGATGAAACCAGCGGCGTTGCCACCTTTGATCTTCTCTTCGATCAGGCCGATCACGATCTCGTCGGTGACGAGTTGACCGGCATCCATGATGGCCGCAACCTTTTTGCCCATTTCCGTGCCGGAGGTCTTTGCTTCACGCAGCATATCCCCGGTGGAAAGTTGCACCATGCCTCGCTCCTCCACGAGACGTTGCGCCTGAGTTCCCTTGCCCGCGCCCGGCGGTCCAAGCAGAATAATGTTCATCGTCTTGCTGTCCCTCTTTTGCTGCGCTTCCTCCCGCGCAGCTGAGATTTCTCGATCAGCCCCTCATACTGGTGCGCCAGCAGGTGGGACTGGACTTGTTGAATCGTGTCCATCGTCACCGATACCACAATCAACACCGAAGTGCCGCCAAAATAGAAGGGGATGGCGAACTGGCTCCGAAGAATTTCCGGCAACAGACAAACTGCGGCCAAATAGGCGGAGCCGATCACGAGGAGACGGGCCACGATGTAATCGAGGTGTTCCTCGGTCTTCTTCCCCGGACGGATGCCGGGAATGAATCCGTTCTGATTCTTCAGGTTCTTGGCCACGTCTTCCGATTTGAAGGCGACGTTGGCGGTATAGAAGTAGGCGAAGAAGACGATCATCGCCGTGAAGAACAGAAGGTAAAGCGGTTGACCCGGGCCGAAGTAGGCGAGGATCGTGGACATCACCGGACCCACATCTTGCTGACCGGAGAAAGTCGCGATGGTGGTCGGCAGAAGCAGCAGAGACGATGCGAAGATCGCCGGGATCACGCCCGCCGGGTTCACCTTGATCGGCAGGTGCGACGACTGCGCGTCATAGATTTTCATGCCCTGCTGGCGGCGCGGATATTGGATATGCACCTTCCGCAACGCGCGTTCCATGAAGACTACAAAGGCGATCACGGCGACGACCATGGCAATCACGATCAGCGTCACGATCGGAGAGATCGCGCCAGAGCGGCCGGAGGCAAAGAACTGAGCCAGAGCACCCGGGATCTCGGCGACGATGCCGACGAAGATGATCAGAGAGATACCGTTGCCGATGCCGCGGTTGGTGATCTGCTCACCAAGCCACATCAGGAACATGGTGCCGCCCACAAGCGTGATCACGACGCCAGCACGGAAATACCAACCCGGATCATGGGCCAGGTTCCCGGCCTCAAGGGAGGCGGCGAGACCATAGGCTTGGAACAGCGCCAGAGCGACCGTGCCGAAACGGGTGTATTGGTTGATCTTCTTGCGGCCCGCTTCGCCCTCTTTCTTGAGGTTCTCAAGCGAAGGCACCATCGAGGTCAGAAGCTGGACGATAATGGAGGCGGAAATGTAGGGCATGATGCCGAGCGCAAAAATCCCCATCCGACCCAGCGCACCGCCGGTGAACATCGACAGGATGCCGCCCAGACCGGATGCGGCCTGATCCATAAAGTCACGAAGCGCGTTGCCGTCGATCCCCGGCACCGGAATAAAGGTGCCCAAACGGTAAACGATCAAAAGACCGATGGTGAAAAAGATACGCTGGCGAAGCTCCTTGGCCTTCCCGAAGGTGCCCCAGTCGAGGTTCGCCGCCATTTGTTCTGCTGCGGATGCCATTAATGGTCTCTCTATTCACGACAGCGCCGCCCGACCGGGCTTTCCGGGGGCGGCGCTTGGAAAACTCAAACCTGATGTAAGGGGACAGGCCCCTCGTCACAAGTCTTATTCGGCTGCCGCGTCGGCCTTTGCGGCCACGGTGAGCGAGCCGCCTGCTTTTTCGACAGCTTCGACAGCGGATTTGGAGGCGCCGGTGACGGTGATGGTCAGTTTGGATTTGACATCGCCTTTCGCCAGAACGCGGATACCGTCCAGTTTACGACGCACCAGACCGGAGGCCACGAGGCTGTCTTCGGTCACGTTGGCGGCGTCGAGTTTGCCGGCTTCAATGAATTTCTCGATCAGGCCGAGGTTCACAACAGCGAATTTCGCGCGGTTCGGCTTGTTAAAGCCACGCTTCGGAAGACGCTGGTAGAGCGGCATCTGGCCGCCCTCGTAGCCTTTGATGGCCACGCCGGAACGGGATTTTTGACCTTTGATACCACGGCCACCCATTTTACCTTTGCCCGAACCCGGGCCACGGCCAACGCGCATGCGTTTCTTGGTTGCGCCTTCGTTGTCGCGCAGTTCATGCAATTTCATGTCGCTTCTCCTTGCCGGATGTGCCCTCCAGCGACGGAGTGGGCAACCACGGCTTACATGTGTTGATTCTTATGGACGCGGTTGTCCACCGGGCGCGTATAGACGCTTGATGCTTTACGATCAAGCGTCCTCATAAATTTAGTGACAGTGAACTTGTCCCGTCGACGTTTGCATATGGCAGCATTTGCCGGGAGGGGACGATTTCCGACAACCACCTCCATGCGCGATTTCGGTTTCCGAGGCTAAAGGAGCATCAATGAGAGATGCGGCTGCAACCGGAGACGCCATCAAAAGGGGAAAAGTCACAAGACAAAGCATGCGAGACATAGATCGACCTCAAAAAGTTAACAAATGGTTAACCTTCATCGCATGGTTTACATGTAACGCAAGACCTTTCCCGAAAACCAAAACACCCCACAGTGTCCTGCGGGGTGCGTGTCTTGTCCTAAGTCCGACGCACATGCGCCGCGCTGGGTGTCACTCTGCGGTGGCGCGCAGGTATTCTTTCCAGGTCGGAACGGGGCCAGCCTGCCAATGGGAGCGCAAGGCGCAGGCACCATTGAAGAGCGGGCGTAGGAGAGATTGGAAAGAGGCGGCGAGCATGGTCGGATCCTTTGACGTCGTTTGCGCTAAGCGAAGGCTCAGAGGCGCGCAGCGGTGCTGCGGGCGATGTCCATGATGTCGGAACGGCCAAGGCCGATATCGGCCAGCTCGTGATCAGACAGGGCATTGAGTTCGTTGTAGGTTTTTGCGAACGCGCGCTGACGTGCGATGCTGGAGCGCATGCCTTCGATGATGTCGCGAACGGTGTCGATCAAACCTACGCCTGCGGCGATGCGGGCCGTGTCATTGTAGTGTGCCATAGTGTTTTTCCTTTTGTCGGGACCGTATGTCCCGCGAATCTGAATGTTTGGTTCTCTTTAGGAGCACGGCTCATGTAGAGGTGGCCGCCAAAGATGACATCCCCCTGTTTTTGCGACCCTGCTATGCACAAAATGCATGCAGTTTATAAACTGATTAGTTTTTGCGCACATCTCAGATCAAAGATGCCGGCTTGGCTGGGTTCACTTCCAGTTTTTCCCCGACTCCACCTCAGGAATACGACCGATCAAGGGACAATCGTTAGACTTTGTCGAATTCGCCCTGCCCTCGCGCAGTCATAAGCAGGTCAGAGCGAGAGGGAATTCATGTCCAACCAATATAATCCGCACAAAAGAAAACGCCCCACCGATCAGGCAGGGCGTTTGAATTCTTAATGTTGGAGCTTGCGCCCCAAACCGGCGTTTAGCCGCGCTCTTCGACGATTTCGACGAGGTGCGGGATGGATGCAACCATGCCACGGACGGAAGGAGTATCTTCCAGCTCGCGGGTTTTGTGCATCTTGTTCAGGCCGAGACCGACGAGGGTCTGACGCTGTTTGGCCGGGCGACGGATCGGGGAGCCGATCTGTTTTACAACGATGGTTTTAGCCATGTCTCAGTCTCCTTACGCGTCTGCTTCAGCGGCTTCAGCAACCGGAGCATCGTCCTTGCGGAGGATGTCGGCGACTTTCTTGCCACGGCGCTGAGCCACGGAACGCGGGGAAGCCTCTTTCTTGAGACCGTCCAGCGTAGCGCGGATCATGTTGTACGGGTTCTGGGAGCCAATGGATTTGGCAACCACGTCCTGAACGCCGAGCATTTCGAACACGGCACGCATCGGACCACCGGCGATGATACCAGTACCGGTCGGAGCGGTGCGCATGACGACTTTACCAGCGCCGTGACGACCTTCGACGTCGTGGTGCAGGGTACGGCCCTCTTTCAGAGCGACGCGGATCATCTGGCGCTTGGCTTGCTCGGTGGCTTTGCGGATGGCCTCGGGGACCTCTTTCGCTTTGCCTTTGCCGAAGCCAACGCGGCCTTTTTGGTCGCCCACAACCACGAGAGCAGCAAAGCCGAAACGCTTACCACCTTTCACGGTTTTGGACACACGGTTGATCGCGACGAGACGATCGGCGAATTCCGGGGTTTCTTCGCGTTCGCGACGGTCCCGGCGGTTTTCACGTTCTGCCATAGAACTTTCCTTACAAAGGTAGCGCGTTTCCCATGAAACAGGGGCGCTGTTGAACTCGATCCTGGTGGTTGCCTGCGAACACAGGACCCCGGATCATCGGGAAGGGGAGCTTTCGCCCCCCTCCCTCAAGTCTTAGAACTTCAGACCACCTTCACGGGCAGCGTCGGCCAAGGCCTTCACTTTGCCGTGGAAGAGGAAGCCACCACGGTCGAAGTAGCACTCTTCGACGCCGGCTTTCTTCGCGCGCTCTGCGATCGCAGCGCCAACTTTGGCGGCTGCTTCGACGTTGTTCTTGCCGACCACACCGAAATCTTTTTCGAGCGTGGATGCGGAAGCCAGGGTTTTGCCCTGAACGTCGTCGATCAGCTGAGCGCTGATGTTCTTGTTCGAACGATGGATCGACAGGCGAAGCTTGCCGACATTGTTCTTGCGAAGTTTGTTCCGAACGCGCAGGCGGCGTTTCAGAAACAGTGTCCGTTTGCTGTTTGCCATGATGAGCGTCCTTACTTCTTCTTCCCTTCCTTGCGGAAGATATACTCGTCTTTGTATTTGATGCCTTTGCCTTTGTAGGGCTCGGGCTTACGCCATTCGCGGATGTTGGCCGCGACTTGACCGACGAGTTGCGGGTCGGAACCCTCGATGGTGATCTCGGTCGGTTTCGCGGACGTCACGGTGACGCCAGCGGGAACCTCAAAGTTCACCTCGTGGGAGTAACCCAGGTTGAGTTTGAGCACGTTGCCCTGCATCTGAGCACGATAACCAACACCGTTGATTTCGAGCTCTTTTTTGAAGCCGTCGGACACACCGGTCACCATGTTGGCGACCATGGTGCGGGACATGCCCCACTGCTGGCGAGCGCGCTTGGATTTACCACGCGGGGTGACGGTGACGGCGTTGTCTTCGACAGCGATGGTCACGTCGTCCGTGGCGGTGAAGGAGTGAGTGCCTTTCGGGCCCTTCACTTCGATGGTCTGGCCAGACACAGTGGCGGAAACGCCGCTGGGCAGCTCGACCGGTCGTTTACCAATACGAGACATCGATAGACCTCCTTAGAAGACGGTGCAAAGCACTTCGCCACCAACGTTGTTGGCACGAGCGTTTGCGTCCGACATCACACCCTTCGGGGTGGAGACAATCGACACACCGAGGCCCTGACGGACCGACGGGATGTCCTTAACACCGAGGTACACGCGACGGCCGGGTTTGGAGACCCGTTGCAGTTCGCGGATGACCGGGGTGCCTTCGAAGTATTTCAGGCTGATTTCAAGGGTCGGGTGACCATTGACGTCGGTGCCTTTTTCGTAGCCGCGGATGTAGCCCTCGTCGAGCAGCACGTCCAGAACCCAGCCACGCAGCTTGGAAGCCGGGGTGGATACGGTGGATTTGCCACGCAGTTGAGCGTTACGGATACGGGTGAGCATATCGCCGATAGGATCGTTCATATCTCTGCCCTCCTTACCAGCTGGATTTCACGAGGCCGGGGATCTGGCCGAAAGAGCCGAGTTCCCGCAACATGATCCGGGAGACCTTCAGCTTACGATAGTAAGCGTGCGGACGGCCGGTCAGCTGGCAACGGTTGTGAAGACGGGTTGCCGAGCTGTTGCGCGGCAGTTCTGCAAGCTTCAGGGAAGCGCGGAAACGCTCTTCCATCGGCTTATCTTGGTCGTAGATAACCTCTTTGAGCGACGCGCGCTTAGCGGCATATTTTGCCACCAGCTTCTCGCGCTTGCGCTCACGGGCGATCATGGATTTCTTAGCCATGTTCTCTAAACTCCTCGCGCGATCAGCTGTTGAAAGGCATGTTGAAAGCTTTCAACAGGCTCTTTGCTTCAGCGTCGGTTTTCGCCGTGGTGGCGATGACAATGTCCATACCCCAGGTCTCATCGACTTGGTCGAAGTTGATCTCGGGGAACACGATGTGCTCTTTCAGGCCCATGGCGTAGTTGCCACGGCCGTCAAAGGATTTGCCGGACACGCCGCGGAAGTCGCGGATGCGGGGCATAGCAATCGTGATCAGACGGTCGAGGAATTCGTACATACGGTCGCCACGAAGGGTCACCTTCGCACCGAGCGGCATGTCTTCACGAACGCGGAAACCAGCGATGGATTTCTTGGCTTTCGTGATGAGAGCCTTTTGGCCGGCGATCGCGGAAAGATCTTCCTGAGCGGATTTCGCTTTCTTGGAATCTTTCACAGCTTCAGCGCCGCAACCGATGTTCAGAACGATTTTGTCCAGACGCGGGATCTGCATGTCGTTTTTGTAGCCGAACTCTTCTTTGAGAGCGGCACGAATGCTGTCCTTGTACGCCGCCTTCAGACGCGGGGTGTAATCGGTGGTGTCGAGCATCAGATCACGTCTCCCGTGGTCTTGGCGAAACGCACTTTCTTGTCACCTTCGAATTTGAAGCCGACGCGGGTGGCTTTGCCGTTGGCGTCCAGAAGCGCGAGGTTGGAGAGGTCGATCGGCATGGCGACCGGACGACGGCCCCCTTGATCACCTTGGGTCGCGCGGGTGTGACGGATGGCGATGTTCACGCCTTCCACGATGGCTTTGCCTTTGGACGGCATCACAGAGGTGATTTCACCCTGTTTGCCTTTGTCCTTACCGGCAAGCACGACGACCTTGTCGCCTTTACGCAGTTTCGCAGCCATTAGAGCACCTCCGGTGCCAGCGACACGATTTTCATCATGCCTTTTGCACGCAGCTCACGAACCACCGGCCCGAAGATACGGGTGCCGACAGGCTCGTTGTTGTTGTTGAGGATCACGGCCGCGTTGCGATCAAAACGGATCGCGGTGCCGTCTTCACGACGGACCTCTTTGGCGGTGCGCACGACGACGGCCTTACGGACGTCACCTTTTTTCACACGGCCACGCGGAATTGCTTCCTTGACCGACACCACGATGATGTCGCCCACGGAGGCGTAACGACGGTGGGAACCGCCGAGGACCTTGATGCACTGAACTCGGCGAGCGCCAGAGTTATCAGCGACATCCAGATTGGTCTGCATCTGGATCATTTGGTTTCTCCCGACCTTTGGGGCGATCTGCAGTGATCGGTGCCCCCAGGGTTTCGATTAAGCTGGGAGGAGGCTTGTTCAATCAGAGATTAAACGAGCACTTCCCAACGCTTGGTTTTCGACTTCGGTGCACATTCCTGGATACGGACGGTGTCGCCGACGTTGAATTGGTTGTTCTCATCGTGAGCCCGGTATTTTTTGGACTTACGGATGGTCTTTTTCAGAACCGGGTGCTTGAAGCGACGTTCAACGGACACGGTAACGGTTTGTTCGTTCTGGTTCGAGGTGACAACACCTTGCAGAATACGTTTGGGCATAGGTCTGTCTCCTCTTACTCTGCTGCTGCAGCTTTTTCGTTCAGGATCGTCTTCACGAGTGCAGCTGCACGGCGTGCCTTACGAATCTGAGCGGTGTTTTCGAGCTGGCCAGTGGCCTGCTGAAAGCGCAGGTTGAAGGATTCTTTTTTCAGGTTGGCAAGCTCGGTTTTGAGCTCGTCCGGCGTTTTCGCACGCAATTCTTGGGCGTTCATATTCGCCTCTCCTTGGTTCCTGTTAGCACCGGAATGCGCCCTTTTGGGGGTGACATTCGGCCCGGTGGGTTATGTCAATGCACACGAATCCCCTGACAGGGAATCTGTGAGATGCTGCTCTATAAGTGGATGGTCCGGCCTTGGCAAGGAAAAGCTCAGGATTTCTTGCGTTTTCACACCAGCCCTGAGCCAGACCCTTCACCGCCCAAGATAGCGCTCCAGCCGCTCCGGGATTTCGCGCAAAAGAGGATAGAGCCTGCGGTCCAGATCGCGGGCGGTCTTTTGATACTCTTCGCCGAGGCTTTCGTCCACATCCGTGCGGCGCTCGATCTCCTCATAGACGCCCACAAAGGCGTCGATCTCACGCGCCGCCTCTCCAAGACCCAGCGGCTCCAAAGCCGGAAGGGCGTCGCGCACCACCGCAGGCTCCATATTGCTCACGCCCTTGTCCAACCCGTCGTCCAAAAGGTAGAGATAGAGCCTATAGGCCCGGTAACAGACCAGCGCCTCGTCAGGCACCTCTGCCTCAGGGTCTTTGCGAAACACCTCGGACACGCCCTCATAGACCTGTACATGCATGGGCGCCTTCTTGGACCGGCGCAAAAGCCGACGGGTGGCCCAGAGGATCAGGACCGCACCGACAAGAGCCAGAGCAATGGGGAGAGCGAGGGAGGTGGGGTTCTGTGTCATACTGCGTCTACGGGCCTGTTGCTGCGCTACGGCCCGAATGCGGCGGGCAGCGTCATTTTTTCACGCTTCTAGCCGCTGACTGTGGGCTGCGGCAACGCTGTTTCTCGTCTATAAGGACGCGAAATCAGAGAATGCCTGAAAGTGAGTCTCCTATGGCCGACATTGAATCCCTCTTCGTGACCCGTCTCTACAAAGCGAAGCTGAACGAATTTTCCCCGACCATCGACGAGGATGAGCTGTTCGACAGCTGCTATGCCATCGCCGAAGACGACGAGGCCGGTCAGCAATGGTGCGATGACAAAGGCTATCCCGGTTACACCTCCTATGCCTCGCTCACCGACCTGCCCTGGCGGTTCCCGATCTTCAAGGACATCGTCGAGAGCCTCGATCAGCACGTCGCGAAATTTGCCGAGGATCTGCAATTCGATCTGGGCGACCGGAAGCTGGTTCTGGAAGACCTCTGGATCAACATCCTGCCGGAAGGCGGCTATCACTCAGCCCACATCCACCCGCATTCTGTGATCTCCGGCACGACCTATGTCGCCATGCCGGACGGGGCGTCCTCTCTCCGTCTCGAAGACCCGCGTCACGCGATGATGATGGCCTCTCCCGCGCGCAAAAAAGATGCCCGCCGCGAGATGCAGAATTTCATCTACATGTCCCCGGAAGCGGGCGACATCATGCTCTGGGAAAGCTGGCTGCGCCACGAAGTGATGATGAACCAGTCGGAATTTGATCGGGTGTCCGTGAGCTTCAACTACAAGTGGGGTGAGTAATCTTGTTCCACTTGCCGATCAGCCTGCTCCATTTTGCTATCTTCGCATTTTTTGCGAGCAACACACCCAGCAGAGTTTATGGTCAGAACTATGAGGAAGACATGTTCCGCTTCACTGAGCAAGTGAACTCGAACGCTTCACTGCAGGGTGCATACTGGTTGGAAATGCAAAATGCATTCGGTGAGTGGGAAAAGATGATGCTCATATTCGGATACGCGGACCCAGGTGACCTAGCGACATGTGAAGCCGTCACAACCTTCGCGCAAGAAGCAAACCCAAATCGCGCATATCGCTGCAACCCCGTGAATTAAGACCGCCGCTCCAACGCCTTCTCGATCCGCTCCAAGCGCTTCACCACGTCGTCCCGGTAAATATCCGTGGCGGCGTGTTCTTCTTCGACGTGGGCGTCTTGCATTGTCGACACGATCAAACCGACAACGAGGTTCATCACCGCAAAGGCCGTGATGAGGATGAAGGGCACAAAGAACAGCCAGCTCTCGGGATGCACCTCCATCACCGGACGCACGATGCCCATCGACCAGCTTTCCAGCGTCATGACTTGGAACAGGGTGTAGAGCGAGGCGCCCAGGGTGCCGAACCATTCGGGAAAGCTCGGCCCGTAAAGCTTCGTCGCGATCACCGAGCCAATATAAAAGATGATGCCTGTAAGCAGGAACACCGAAGCCATCCCCGGCAGCGCGAGAATAAAGGCCTCGACCACACGGCGCAGGCTCGGCACGACGGAGACGACACGAAGTAGTCGCAGGATACGGAGCGCCCGGAGCACGGAAAGCCCCTCCCCCACCGGCGATAGGGAGATGCCGACAATGGCAAAGTCGAAGAGGTTCCAACCGTCCCGAAAGAACCGCGGCCCCTGCGCGTAGATTTTCGCCAAAAGCTCGACCACAAAGATGCTCAGACAGATCATATCGAGCGCCACGATCAACCCGCCTGCCCGCGCCATGATGTAACCAGAGGTTTCAAGTCCGAGGATCACTGCGTTGAACAGGATCACGCTCATGATGAAGTGGCGGGTGATGGGACGATCGAGGAGGTGGGAAATCTGTGCGCGCATTTTGGCCTCTGTGGGGTCGTTTCGCTTTGACATAGGCGAGCAGGCCGCGCCCTTCCAGACCTGTCCTCATTTGTTTTGCATCCGCAGAAAGAAAAACCCCCGCCGATCTCTCGGCGGGGGTTTTTTAGTTTTTAACCGGGCATATTCTCATCGTTTCGTCGAAACGACTGCGAAACGCGCGTGACAGTCCGCTTACGCGGACTGTACGTTCACCAGTCTTCGCGAACCACTGTGCGGGTTTTGATCGGGAGTTTCATCGCAGCAAGGCGCAGAGCCTCACGAGCGACTTCTTCCGAAACGCCGTCCAGTTCGAACATCACGCGGCCGGGTTTGACTTTGCAGACCCAACGGTCCACGGAGCCTTTACCTTTACCCATACGAACTTCGACGGGCTTTGCGGTCACCGGGGTGTCCGGGAAGATACGGATCCAGACACGGCCCTGACGCTTCATGTGACGCGTCATGGCACGACGTGCAGCTTCGATCTGACGCGCGGTGATGCGCTCGGGCTCGACGGCTTTGAGGCCGAAGGTGCCGAAGTTCAGATCGGAACCGCCTTTTGCCTCACCGTGAATCCGGCCTTTGTGCATTTTGCGGAATTTTGTACGCTTTGGCTGAAGCATGTCTCAGACCTCCTTAGCGACGGCCGCCGCGGTCACCGCGAGGTGCCGGACCGGCTTGGGCTTCTTCGGCGCGACGGTCACGAGCCTGCGGGTCGTGTTCCATGATCTCGCCTTTGAAGATCCAGGTTTTGATGCCGATGATGCCGTAAGCGGTCGAAGCTTCAGCATGCGCGTAGTCGATGTCTGCGCGCAGGGTGTGAAGCGGAACGCGACCTTCGCGATACCATTCGGTACGCGCGATTTCAGCACCACCAAGACGACCGGCAACGTTCACGCGGATGCCGAGGGCCCCCATGCGCATGGCGTTCTGCACGGCGCGCTTCATGGCACGACGGAAGGACACACGACGCTCGAGCTGTTGCGCGATGCTTTCGGCCACGAGTTGGGCGTCGAGCTCCGGCTTGCGCACTTCAACGATGTTGAGGTGCAGCTCGGAATCGGTCATCGCAGCGACTTTCTTGCGCAGACCTTCGATGTCAGCGCCTTTCTTGCCGATGATGACACCCGGACGGGCGGTGTGGATCGTGACGCGGCACTT
Source organism: Celeribacter sp. PS-C1 (assembly GCF_019429625.1). Classification (GTDB taxonomy): domain Bacteria; phylum Pseudomonadota; class Alphaproteobacteria; order Rhodobacterales; family Rhodobacteraceae; genus Celeribacter. The sequence continues at coordinate 27,416 of NZ_JAHXRW010000009.1, read as the reverse complement.
TTTGTGCGGACGCTCGATGATCACACGGCTGATGCCGGCTTGTTTGCACTCTTCCTTGACGAACTCACGGATTTTCAGGTCTTCGAGAAGAAGATCACCGTAGTCCTTGCTGTCAGCGTACCAGCGGCTATCCCAGGTGCGGTTGACCTGGAGACGCATGCCAATCGGGTTAACCTTATGACCCATTAGTTTTGCTCCTCAACTTGACGCACCTTGATGGTGATTTCCGCGAACGGCTTCATGATCTTGCCGAAACGACCACGGGCACGCGGGCGACCGCGTTTCATGGTCAGGTTCTTGCCGACCCAAGCTTCGGCGACGATAAGCTCATCGACGTCGAGACCGTGGTTGTTCTCGGCGTTGGCAATCGCAGACTGAAGGCATTTCTTCACGTCCACTGCGATACGCTTGTTGGAGAAAGTCAGGTCCGTGAGGGCCTTGTCGACTTTCTTGCCGCGGATCATCTGAGCCACGAGGTTCAGTTTTTGCGGGGAAACGCGAAGCATTTTGGTTTTCGCCATTGCTTCGTTGTCAGCCACGCGACGGGGATTTGCTACCTTACCCATGACTTATTTCCGTTTCGCTTTTTTGTCAGCGGCGTGACCGTAATAGGTGCGAGTCGGTGCATATTCACCGAACTTCTGACCGATCATGTCTTCCGAGACGTTGACGGGGATGTGCTTCTGGCCGTTGTACACACCAAAGGTGAGGCCAACGAACTGAGGCAGGATGGTGGAACGGCGGGACCAGATCTTGATGACCTCGTTGCGACCGCTCTCGCGAGCTTTTTCGGCCTTCTTGAGGACGTAAGCGTCCACAAACGGGCCTTTCCAGACAGAACGTGCCATATCTTAGCGACCCTTCTTCTTGGCGTGACGCGAGCGAATGATGAGCTTGCTGGACGCCTTGTTCTTGTTGCGCGTTTTCGCGCCTTTCGTCGGTTTACCCCACGGCGTCACCGGGTGACGACCACCAGAGGTCCGGCCTTCACCACCACCATGGGGGTGATCGATCGGGTTCATAACCACACCACGCACGGAGGGACGGATGCCCTTGTGGCGGTTACGACCGGCTTTACCGATGTTCTGGTTGGAGTTGTCAGGGTTGGACACGGCACCGACGGTGCACATGCATTCCTGACGCACGAGGCGCAGTTCGCCAGAAGAGAGGCGGATCTGGGCGTAGCCACCGTCACGACCAACGAATTGGGCGTAGGTGCCGGCTGCGCGGGCGATCTGACCACCTTTGCCGGGCTTCAGCTCGACGTTGTGGACGATCGTACCGATCGGCAGACCGGAGAACGGCATGGCGTTGCCCGGCTTCACGTCAGCTTTGGCGGAGGCGATGACTTTGTCGCCAACGGCCAGACGCTGCGGAGCCAGGATGTAAGCCTGTTCGCCGTCTTCGTATTTGATGAGCGCGATGAACGCGGTGCGGTTCGGGTCATATTCGATCCGTTCCACGGTTGCTGCTACGTCAAACTTGGTGCGTTTGAAGTCGACGATGCGATAGAGACGCTTTGCCCCGCCGCCTTTGCGGCGCATCGTGATCCGTCCGGTGTTGTTCCGGCCGCCGTTCTTGGTCAAACCCTCGGTGAGAGATTTGACCGGACGCCCTTTCCAAAGCTCCGAACGGTCGATCAGAACCAACCCACGTTGGCCAGGCGTCGTCGGTTTATACGACTTGAGTGCCATAGTTTCTGTCTTCCGTTTGCTTTGGGTCATGTATTGTAGCTCGTTTGCTACGACCCGTTTTCGTCTAAGGCCGGGGGTTCTCGCGACTGTCGTCTGACCCTCGTCCCACACAAATCACGGGCCCCAAGAACGAATCCGGGGCCGTGAGATGGGCGGGGTATAGTGGGTGTTGGGAGGGGAGTCTAGTGCGGAGTGGAAATAATCCACTCTGGGTGGGATTTGAGCTCGAGCGCCTGCCCGTGGGGTGGCGCACTATGTTCTAATCGGCGCACTTTATCCCAGCCAAGTTACTCTATGATCTAAGCGTTACACGAAGATGGCAAAAGCGCCAGCCCGCCGGAACGGGCAGGCGCTCGCGCGGCGGCTACGCCTTGATTCCGCGCGGTTAAGTCCTGTCAAACCTTCCACAAAGTTGAGGCAGCACCACTAGGGTGCTGCCTCGGATGTCGATCAGCTAAAAATACGAACAAGCCAAACCAAGGCCGTTAGGCCAAGAGCAAACTCGAAACGATATTCATTACCGCTCGACATGCTGGCTTGGAATGAAATGCCTATTTTCATAAGCGCTCCTCCAACTAAGTCAGTCGCATTCGGCTCTTATAGTAGTCAGTTAGAACGCGATTGAACCAGCTGCCGGAAATTTTGAAATAGTCTACCGGCGCTCTGACTATGTCGATGCGATTACCGCTCATTCTGACAGATAAGAATAGATTACTAATCTTCAAGCCGTAACTATCCCAAAAAAAGCCCCCCGGCTCTCACCGAGGGGCTTCTTCATTTCTACCTGATCTCTAAAACTTAGAGACCAGTGGTCACGTCGATGGCGTTGCCGTCTTCGAGGGTGACGTAGGCTTTTTTGACGTCTTTACGCTTGCCCGGCTGACCGCGGAACCGCTTGGTCTTACCTTTGGTGACAACCGTGTTGACCGCTTTCACCTTAACACCAAAAAGCTCTTCAACAGCTTTTTTGATCTGCGGTTTGTTGGAGTCGATGGCGACTTCGAACACCACAGCACCAGCCTCCGAAGCCATGGTGGCTTTCTCGGTGATGATCGGCTTGCGGATCACGTCGTAGAGTTCAGCTTTGTTGGTCATTTCAGGCGAGCCTCCAGAGCTTCGACACCTGCTTTGGTGATCACGAGCGTGTCACGTTTCAGGATGTCATAGACGTTGGCGCCAATGGTCGGCAGCACGTCGACGCCAGCGAGGTTCGCAGCCGCAGCTTTGAAGTTCGCATCAACGTCAGCACCGTCGATCACCAGAACGCGTTTCCAGCCCTGCTCCTTGACCGCCTTGGCGAGCAACGCGGTTTTGGCTTCGGCGAGTTTCGCATCTTCGATAATCACGAGGTTACCGGAGGCGGCTTTTGCCGAAAGAGCGTGACGCAGACCGAGCTTACGGAATTTCTTCGTAAGATCGTGGCCGTGCGAACGCGGGGTCGGGCCTTTGTAGATACCACCTTTGCGGAAGATCGGCGCCTTGCGGGACCCGTGGCGTGCGCCGCCGGTGCCTTTTTGGCGATAGATCTTCTTGGTGGAGTAGGACACTTCCGAGCGGGTCTTGACCTTGTGGGTGCCCTGCTGCGCGTTGTTGCGCTGCCAGCGAACCACACGGTGCAGGATGTCTGCACGCGGCTCAAGACCGAAGAGAGCCTCGTCGAGGTCCAGTTTGATCACGTTGAAAGTCATGCTTCACCCCCTTCTGCCGGAGCTTCTTCAGCCGGAGCTGCAGTTGCTTCAGAGGCAGCGGATTTCAGAGCAGCCGGGAGAGGCGCGTTCTCGGGGAACGGCTTTTTCACGGCGTCTTTGATGGTGACCCAGCCACCTTTGGAGCCCGGAACAGCGCCTTTGACCATGATCAGACCACGGTCGGCGTCCGTGCGGACAACCTGAAGGTTTTGGGTGGTGACACGGGCAGCACCCATGTGACCGGCCATCTTTTTACCTTTGAACACACGACCCGGGTCTTGACACTGACCGGTGGAACCGTGGGAACGGTGGGAGATGGACACACCGTGCGAGGCACGCAGACCGCCGAAGTTGTGGCGTTTCATGGCACCGGCAAAACCTTTACCGATGGAGGTGCCGGAAACGTCAACGAACTGACCTTCGAAGTAATGGTCAGCGGAGATTTCCGCGCCAACTTCGATCAGCTTGTCTTCGTCCACGCGGAACTCGGCCACTTTGCGTTTCGGGGCAACATTCGCCGCAGCGAAGTGACCACGCATCGCTTGCGAGGTGCGTTTTGCTTTTGCGGAGCCAGCACCGAGCTGAACGGCGGTGTAGCCGTCTTTCTCAGAGGTGCGCTGAGCGACCACTTGCAGGTTGTCGAGTTGGAGAACGGTCACAGGAATCTGTTTGCCGTCTTCCATGAAGAGGCGGGTCATGCCGACCTTCTTCGCGATAACACCAGAGCGCAACATATCTGATTGCCCCCCTTAGACTTTGATCTCGACGTCCACACCAGCGGCGAGGTCGAGCTTCATCAGCGCGTCCACGGTCTGGGGGGTCGGGTCAACGATGTCGAGCAGACGCTTGTGCGTGCGGATCTCGAACTGATCGCGGGATTTCTTGTCGATGTGAGGACCACGGAGAACCGTGAACTTCTCAATCTTGTTCGGCAGCGGGATCGGGCCACGGACCTGAGCGCCAGTGCGCTTTGCCGTGTTAACGATTTCCTGGGTCGACGCATCGAGCACGCGGAAATCAAATGCCTTCAGCCGAATACGGATGTTCTGGCCTTGCATAGCATTGCCTTTCTTAGGCTTATTGAGGTTGAGAGGTCGAGACCGGCTTATTCCGTCCCCACGTCGAACCTTATGAAGCGAGTGCTCAGGGTATGAGCGAATCCCTCTTCATGCGTTCTCCCATGAGAGAACTCGCGCGATATAGAGGGGTAGCCCCTCTCTGGCAAGCCTTTTCCCCTCATTTCCTGAGATATTCCAAAGCAGGGTTCTCCACCTTTTCAAACGACACCTCAAACCATTCGGTTCCCGTGCCGCCGAGGATACGCTCTTTGTCAAATTGTCTGTGAAGAAAGCCTTCTAAAGATACGGCATCATTCGTCCGAATTATATAACGCAAAATCGGTATCCCCGGGTTACCCGTTCTATATTGTTGAAAAATGCGTCCGAGCACTGCGCCAATATCTGAACTTACATGTCTCCCAATTTTGCAACATGGGAACTTGGCCCGATCCAAAATGCTGTCAGTGTAAACATAGACGCATTCTGCTCCGTCCCCGAATATTTTGGTCTTTTCCGAGGATTTTTTTCGTTCCTCGATCAGACGGCTATTCCCACCATGCTCTATCTCCAGATTGCCAGCTTCTGTAAGAGTGTAAACATCTGTTTTCCAATTCGTCAGCGCGTCCGTTTTCTCGTCGAAATCAACGGCACCTCCGCGTACTAGCCCATTTCCGAAAAGGCACCTAATGGCTGCATGCCGAATATCATCGGCCCACCCCTTTTCGGTGTCAAAGCTAAACCCCGCCCCCAGTTTGGGCGTGTATCGTTCCAATGCTTCGGTAAGTGAAATCGGCAGAGTGCCTCGCTCAGAGTCAACCAGAATGAAACCCATAGCTTTTTTCTGAAGCGGCCTCATTTCTCGAACCACTTGGGCATGCCCTATTAGACGCCTCTCCAATTCTTAGCCCCTTTCCTAAAGTACTAAATAAAACAAAAAGGGCTCCACTTTCGTGGAGCCCTCTCAACAGTCAAATCCGAGCTAATTAAGCGAGGATTTTGGACACCACGCCCGAACCGACGGTGCGGCCGCCTTCGCGGATGGCGAAGCGAAGACCTTCTTCCATCGCGATCGGAGCGATCAGCTCAACCGTGAATTTCAGGTTGTCGCCCGGCATCACCATCTCGGTGCCTTCCGGAAGAACAACAGTCCCGGTCACGTCCGTCGTACGGAAGTAGAACTGCGGACGGTAGTTCGCGAAGAACGGGGTGTGACGGCCACCTTCTTCCTTGGTCAGAATGTAGACCTCGGATTCGAATTTGGTGTGCGGGTTCACGGAGCCCGGCTTACACAGAACCTGACCACGCTCAACGCCTTCACGGTCCACACCGCGCAGCAGGGCGCCGATGTTGTCGCCAGCTTCACCGCGATCGAGCAGTTTGCGGAACATTTCAACGCCGGTACAGGTCGTTTTCGTGGTGTCTTTGATACCAACGATTTCGATCTCGTCGCCCACGTTGATCACGCCGCGCTCAACACGACCGGTCACAACCGTACCACGGCCGGAAATCGAGAACACGTCTTCGATCGGCATCAGGAACGGCTGGTCGATCGCACGCTCGGGTTCCGGGATGTACGCGTCAACAGCGGCCATCAGCTCTTTGATTTTCTCTTCGCCGATTTCCGGATCGCGGCCTTCCATAGCGGCCAGAGCGGAACCTGCGATGATCGGAATATCGTCGCCCGGGAAGTCGTATTCGGACAGAAGCTCACGGATTTCCATTTCGACGAGCTCGAGGAGCTCTTCGTCGTCAACCTGGTCAACTTTGTTCATGAACACGACCAGAGCCGGCACGCCAACCTGACGCGCAAGCAGGATGTGCTCGCGGGTCTGCGGCATCGGGCCGTCAGCTGCGTTCACAACCAGGATACCGCCGTCCATCTGGGCCGCACCGGTGATCATGTTTTTCACGTAGTCGGCGTGGCCGGGGCAGTCGACGTGTGCGTAGTGACGGTTCTCGGTCTCGTACTCGACGTGTGCGGTCGAGATCGTGATGCCGCGGGCTTTCTCTTCCGGTGCGCCGTCGATCTGGTCGTAGGCTTTGAAGTCACCAAAGTATTTGGTGATCGCTGCCGTCAGGGTGGTTTTACCGTGGTCAACGTGGCCGATCGTGCCGATGTTCACGTGCGGTTTCGAACGCTCAAACTTTTCCTTAGCCATAATGGCCTCCTGTGTAATTCTGATTGGGGATCAGGTTTCCCTGATCCCCGAGGTTGGGGTTCTGGCCACGCTTACGCGTATTTGGCCTGAATTTCTTCCGAGATGTTCGAAGGCACAGCTTCGTAGTGATCGAACTGCATCGAGAACTGCGCGCGGCCCGAAGACATGGAACGCAGGGTGTTGATGTAGCCGAACATGTTCGCGAGCGGCACGTAGGCGTCGATCGCAATGGCGTTGCCGCGGGTGTCTTGACCCTGCACCTGACCACGACGGGAGGTGAGATCGCCGATGATGCCGCCGGTGTATTCTTCCGGGGTAATCACTTCGACTTTCATGATCGGTTCAAGCAGTTTCGCGCCAGCTTTCTTCATCCCTTCACGCATACACATACGCGCAGCGATTTCGAAGGCGAGGACGGAGGAGTCCACATCGTGGAATTTACCGTCGATGAGGGCCACTTTGAAGTCGATCACCGGGAAGCCTGCGAGCGGACCGGAGTCCATCACCGACTTGATGCCTTTTTCGACACCCGGGATGTATTCCTTCGGAACGGCACCGCCAACGATGCGGGATTCGAAGGAGAAGCCTTCGCCCGGCTCTGTCGGAGAGATGATGAGTTTGACCTCACCGAACTGACCCGAACCACCCGACTGTTTCTTGTGGGTGTAGGCGTGCTCGACCTCGTGAGAGATGGTCTCACGATAAGCCACCTGCGGCGCACCGATGTTGGCTTCGACTTTAAACTCGCGACGCAGACGGTCGACGAGAATGTCGAGGTGAAGTTCGCCCATGCCCTTCATGATGGTCTGACCGGACTCGAGGTCGGTTTCGACACGGAAGGACGGGTCTTCGGCAGCGAGACGTGCCAGACCTGCGGACATTTTCTCTTGGTCGCCTTTGGTTTTCGGCTCGACAGCAATCTCGATCACCGGATCGGGGAAAGTCATCGTTTCGAGAACCACCGGGTCCTTCGGATCGCAAAGCGTGTCACCCGTGGTGGTGTCTTTCAGACCCGCCAGAGCGATGATGTCGCCTGCAAACGCTTCTTCGATCTCCTCACGGTTGTTGGAGTGCATCATCATCATACGACCGACGCGCTCTTTCTTACCTTTGGTGGAGTTCAGCAGGGTGTCGCCCTTGTTCATCACGCCGGAGTAGATCCGGGTGAAGGTCAGGGTACCGACGAAGGGGTCGTTCATGATTTTGAACGCCAGACCGGAGAAGGCCATGTCATCGTCCGCACGACGTGCGATGTTCCGGGTTTCTTCTTCGTCGCCCGGTTTAAAGCCCATGTAATCAACAACGTCGAGCGGGCTCGGCAGGTAGTCGATCACAGCGTTCAAGAGCGGCTGAACGCCTTTGTTTTTGAACGCAGAACCGCCCAGAACCGGCACGAAGTGCAGGGCCAGGGTGCCTTTGCGGATCAGCTTGCGCAGGGTCGGAACGTCCGGCTCTTCGCCTTCGAGGTAAGCCATCATCGCGTCGTCGTCTTCTTCGACGGCGGCTTCGATCATTTTACCACGCCATTCGTCGGCCATGTCTTTGAGCGAGTCGCGGATCGGAGCTTTGATCCAGGATGCACCCAGATCTTCGCCCTGCCACAGCCACTCTTCCATGGTGACGAGGTCAATCAGGCCTTCAAGTTCGTTTTCTGCACCGATCGGAATACCGACGGGAACAGCACGCGCACCGGTGCGGTCTTCGATCATGCGAACGCAGTTGAAGAAGTCTGCACCGATCTTGTCCATCTTGTTGACGAACACGATCCGCGGGACCTTGTAGCGGTCAGCCTGACGCCACACGGTTTCGGTTTGCGGTTCAACGCCAGCGTTGGCGTCGAGAACAGCAACGGCACCGTCAAGAACAGCCAAGGAACGTTCAACTTCGATGGTGAAGTCAACGTGGCCGGGGGTGTCGATGATGTTCATCCGGTGCTTCGGCGTGTCGGCGGTCTCGCCGTCTTCCGTACGCTCCCAGAAGGTGGTCGTCGCAGCGGAAGTGATGGTGATACCACGTTCCTGCTCCTGCTCCATCCAGTCCATGGTGGCTGCACCGTCGTGCACCTCACCAATGTTGTGGGACTTGCCGGTGTAGAAGAGGATGCGCTCGGAACAGGTGGTTTTACCTGCGTCGATGTGCGCCATGATACCGAAGTTACGGTACCGGTCGAGGGGATAATCGCGTGCCATTGGTGTTCGGTCCTAAAGGCCTGAGTTGAGTTACCAGCGGTAATGGCTGAACGCTTTGTTCGCGTCGGCCATCTTGTGGGTGTCTTCGCGCTTCTTCACAGCGGCGCCACGACCGTTTACCGCGTCAAGCAGCTCACCGGCAAGGCGTTCTTCCATTGTGTTTTCGTTGCGAGCGCGGGACGCGTTGATCAGCCAACGGATGGCAAGAGCTTCGCGGCGCTCGGTGCGCACTTCGACCGGAACCTGGTAGGTTGCACCACCCACACGACGCGAACGAACCTCAACAGAGGGTTTCACGTTGTCGAGGGCTTCGTGGAACACTTCAACCGGCGCTTTTTTCAGCTTGTCTTCGACGCGGGTCAGCGCGTTGTAGACAATTTTCTCGGCGGCAGATTTTTTGCCGTCGATCATCAGGTTGTTCATGAATTTGGTCAGCACGCGATCGCCATATTTGGCGTCGGGCAGAACTTCGCGCTTCTCAGCGGCGTGACGACGGGACATTCCGTGATCTCCTTATTTAGGACGCTTAGCGCCGTATTTCGAACGACGCTGCTTACGGTCTTTGACGCCCTGGGTATCCAGAACACCACGAAGGATGTGGTAACGGACACCCGGAAGGTCTTTCACACGGCCGCCACGGATCAGAACCACGGAGTGCTCCTGAAGGTTGTGGCTTTCACCGGGGATGTAAGAGATGACCTCGAAACCGTTGGTCAGGCGCACTTTGGCGACTTTCCGCATAGCGGAGTTCGGTTTTTTCGGGGTGGTGGTGTAGACGCGCGTGCAGACGCCGCGCTTCTGGGGGCATTGCTCCAAGTGCTGCGACTTGGAAACCTTACGTTTGGGCTGACGCGGTTTGCGGATCAGCTGTTGAATCGTTGGCATAGGGGTATCCCGTTCCTAGATTTTTATGAACCTCGGTGGCGACCATGACGGACCTGCCGGGGCGATTACGATGTCGATGTGCCACTTGCGTCCAAATAGCACGAAAACCCGCAATCGTTCCCATTCCGAGGTGAACGACGCGGTGAGTTCCCAGAGGATCAGAGCGCCTTAAATTGCTCGGATCTTGATCACTACGATTTAGAAGTCGGCGGGCGGGGACGTCCCCCTAGTGCCGGATGGCTCGCCGTATATGGAGAGTCGGGAGGCTTGTCAACACTCGCGCCCGGATTGTCCCGTGGTGGCACCTTTATGCGCGCTTTAGGCACGTTGCCGTCGCAAGCGCGCCTCGCGCAGGACGGTGTAAATCCCTGTCCCAGCAATAATGGCCGCGCCCGCAAAAGCCAAGCCATTTGGCCATTCGCCGAAAGCGAAGAGGCCAATAACCAGCGCCCAGACCAGTGCGGTATAGCGAAATGGAGATACGAAGGACATCTCCCCCACCCGCATCACAGCCACAGAGGAGACATAGCCCACGATCAGACAGGCGGCCGAGCCGAAGATTTGCCCCCAGGCCTTGATCTCGACGGGGGCCCAGCCCTGTCCGATCGACGCAATCCCTGTACAAATCCAGACGGCGGTGATCGCCCCGAAAGTCACGGTGGAATTCGGCACGCTATGATGCATCTTGCGCACGATGATGTCGCGCAGCGTGACACAAAGCATCGCCAGAACCGCAAACAGGGCATAGCCACTGAACCCGTCCGTGCCGGGCTGCACGATCAACAGAACGCCTGCAAACCCGACCACAATCGCCACCATGCGGCGCCAGCCCAGAGGATCGCGAAACAAAAGCCATCCTGCGATGGTAATCGAGAGCGGCAGGGTCTGCATGATCGCCGTGGCATTGGCCAAAGGCATATGGCTGACCGCCGTCAGGAAACACATCGCCGCGCCCACTTCGGCCATCGAGCGAACCAAGACCAGCACCCAGTCCTTTCGCGACAGATCGAAGCGCACCGGACCGATGATCGGCGCAAGCACAGCAAAGAGCATCACGAAATTCAAAGTCGCCCGCAGGAACAGCGCCTGAAACAAAGGCACCTCGGCCAGGGCGCCCTTCATAAAGCTGTCATTGGTGGTAAAGGCCGCCATCGACAGCGACATAATCACCGCCCCGCGCGTGTTGTCCGGCAATTTCGACAAGAGATTGAGCATGCGTGCCCCTTTCTCTTCTCCGCTACCATTGCTTTTGCGCGGCGTGAAGAGGATATGCGCCAGACTTGCCCCGAAACAATTCGCATGCATAGTGGCAGATAGATTTTAAGACCTGCATAGAACGTGAAAGCCAAGCCGTGAAAGAGCGTCTCGTCACCACCACCATGCGCAACAAAGGCCTTTCATTTTAGAATGGGTTGCCTGGTATCTCATGCTTGGCGTCGATCATATCGTGGTCTTCCACAAAAATTGCACCGATCACTCGCCTGAGCTTTTGCAAGCGCTCGATGCGGCGGGCATCCTCACCGCGGTGCCTACCCCCCGGTCCCTGAACTTCCCGTCAAACGCACCTCTCTGAAACTCATGGCTGAACATCCGCATATCCGGGCGGCGGAATGGGTGTTCAACATCGACGTCGACGAATTTCTCGTGATCCACAAAGGCGCGGGCCGGCTGCACGATCTCTTCCACGCATTCAACATGAAGCAAACCCACGCTATTGCAGTTCACTGGCGGTGCCTTGGCGACAACGGCTAAACCGCGTGGGAGGACACGTTCACCCGCCGACGCTTTACGCGCGCATCTCTTCGGCGCCACAAGGGCAATGTCTTTTTCAAAACCCTGCTCCGCTGGCCAAATCACTTTTGGCGCTTTGGTGTTCATTCGCCGAAAGGATGGCGCGGACAGGGGGATTGGGGCACGCCCCCCAATCTGATGAAACGCTGTGCCGGGGCGACTTTGCGACGCTTTCACCCCAAAGACAGCTCGGTCAAAATGACCCAGCCGCGCTGGATCACGGACGAATACGCCCAGCTCAACCATTACGCGTCACGGACCTGGGAAAGCTTTGCGCTCAAAATGGGAACGCCTTCGTCTGCCGCCAACAAGGACCGCTACACAGACACCTTCTTCAAGGGATAGAACCGCAACGAAGAACTGGATGAGGACGCGCTCAAATATGCAGGGCCCTTTGATACGGTTTATGCGGAGTTGACCGCCCTCCCCGACGTGATGTGTCTGCATCACCTGTGCTGCATGGACTATGTCGAGCGGCTGGCCCAAGCACATGGGTTTGACGCCGAAGACGACCCACGGTGGCAACATCATCGCGATCAGGTGTCGCGTTCAAGCGCCTAACAGGCAACGCAAACCGCGGCCTCAGAGCATATCGTCCAACCCGGATTTCAGTGCCGGTCCGATACCTTGCGCTTCCATGTGCAAGCGCAGCCTCTGGTTATACCCGCCCGGCGTGTTGAGCGCGTCGATCAAAGGCGCGCAAGCCATCCCCGACAGGCTTGATGCGACCAGTTCACGAAGAAACGTCTCGCCCTGCGCCTTGTCCGACACTTTCTCCCCGAGCCACTCCGCCGCATCGGAGACCATACGCGCGACCGGAGACAACACCGCCTGTGCGCAAAGATATGCCGCCATCTCCTTGGCATTCGCGACGGGAAAGATGCTGTTTCGCGCGCCGAAGATCTCCGAGACGATCGCGCTGTCGCCATACATCATGATCGGCGTGCCGCCCTCGGAGATGCCGGGAAAGGGCATCATGATCGCCACGGCCCGCGCCGGGTTCACCATCGCGTCCACCTCCTCAAGCGAGAGCCCGGCCATAAAGGTGATCACCTTCTGATCCGCGCGAAACCTCAATGCGCCAAGAACATCCGGAGCCACGTCGGCCATCAACCCCAGAAACAGCACCTCGCTTCGGTCCACGACAGTCTGATTGTCCGCCACCCGCACGTTGTCGAATATCTCGGACAGTGCCGCGGCGTGGTGCGCGCTGCGTTCCGAGACAGCGATCTCATGCCCATCGCCTGCAATCCCTTGCACCGCCGCGCTGGAAATTGTTCCGCATCCAATGACCCCGATACGCATGTCATGCCTCCGTTTTGCTTGGCCCCTTACTCTAATCTACCATGGCGCCCCTGCCGCACAAACCGCCCCCAAAACAAAAGGCCCCGCGTTTCCGCAGGGCCTCTCAAGTCTCATATCAGGTCGACTTACTCGTCGGAGCTTTCCGGCGTGTCCACGACCAGCGTATCGTCGCCAAAGCTCGCATCCGCTTCCATCACCGGAGCGGCGAGTTGTGCGGCGGCTTCAGCCTCTGCACGGGCCTCTTCGATCACCACGTTGTCGCGCTCAGCGGCGATGCGGCGGACGCGTTGCGTTGCGCCACCCGTACCGGCCGGGATCAGGCGACCCACGATGATGTTCTCTTTGAGACCCACCAGCTTGTCGCGCTTGCCCTGCACAGACGCCTCGGTGAGCACGCGCGTGGTCTCCTGGAAGGAGGCAGCCGAGATGAAGGACCGCGTTTGCAGCGAGGCCTTGGTGATCCCGAGAAGGATCGGCTGACCTTTCGCCGGGCGGGCACCTTTCGATTCAGCCTTTGCGTTGGCTTCGTCGAACTCGACCTTATCGACCGCTTCGCCTTTGAGCAGAGTGGTGTCCCCAGAGTCGGAGATTTCCCACTTTTGCAGCATCTGGCGCACGATGACTTCGATGTGCTTATCGTTGATCTTCACACCTTGCAGACGATACACGTCCTGCACTTCGTCGATCATGTAGTTGGCGAGAGCCTCGACACCCATGATGGCGAGAATGTCGTGCGGGGCCGGGTTACCATCCATGATGTACTCACCCTTCTGGATGAAGTCACCTTCAGCCACCGGGATGTGTTTGCCTTTCGGCACCATGTATTCGACGGTTTCCTTGGTCTCGTCCGACGGTTCGATCGAGATGCGACGCTTGTTCTTGTAGTCCTTGCCAAAGCGCACGTAACCATCGATTTCGGCGATGATTGCGTGGTCTTTCGGGCGACGGGCTTCGAACAGTTCGGCCACACGCGGCAGACCACCGGTGATGTCCTTGGTCTTCGCACCTTCGCGCGGGATACGCGCAACCACGTCACCGGCCTGAATGTCCTGACCGTCCTCGATGGAGAGAATGGCGTCCACAGACATCAGGTAGGTCACCGGGTTACCCGCTTCGTTGCGCATCGGTTCGCCATCTTCGCCGAGGATCAGGATCTCCGGTTTCAGATCGCCACCACGCGGCACGGAGCGCCAGTCGGTCACGATTTTCTGCGTCATGCCGGTTGCGTCATCGGTCTCGTCACGCACGGACAGGCCCGTGATGAGGTCGACGAATTTCGCTTTACCTGTTTTCTCCGCCATGATCGGAAGCGTGTACGGATCCCACTCAAAGAGTTTCTCGCCGCGGGACACTGTCTTGCCCTCTTCCGCGAACACCTTGGTGCCATAGCCCAATTTGTAGGAGGCACGTTCCACGCCGTTCTCATCAACGATGACGAGCTGCATGTTCCGGCCCATGACGATTTTCTCGCCATGTTTGTTTTCCAACAAGTTGGCCTCACGGAAGACGATCTTGCCTTCCTGGTTGGCTTCCTGGAACGACTGCTGACCACCCTGAGCAACGCCGCCGATGTGGAAGGTCCGCATCGTCAGCTGCGTGCCCGGTTCACCGATGGACTGAGCCGCGATGATGCCGACGGCTTCACCTTGGTTCACCAGCGTACCGCGAGCAAGGTCGCGACCGTAACAGGCCGCACAAACGCCCTCTTCGGCCTCACAGGTCAGCGGGCTGCGGATGCGCATGGAGGCGACACCGGCCGCTTCAATCGCATCAGCTTTGCGCTCATCGATCAACTCGTTCTTGGAGACCAGCACCTCGTCGGTGCCCGGACGCAGAACGTCGTCGGCGGACACACGACCAAGGATACGCTCAGCCAGAGTTGCCACGACCTCACCGTCATTGACGGCAGCTTCTGCGGTCACGGCACGCTCCGTGCCACAGTCGACTTCGCGCACGATGCAGTCCTGTGCCACGTCGACGAGACGACGGGTCAGGTAACCGGAGTTCGCGGTTTTCAAAGCGGTATCCGACAGACCCTTACGGGCACCGTGTGTCGAGTTGAAGTACTCAAGCACGGTCAGACCTTCTTTAAAGTTCGAGATAATCGGCGTTTCGATAATCTCGCCCGACGGTTTTGCCATCAGGCCGCGCATGCCGCCCAGCTGTTTCATCTGGGTCACGGAGCCCCGTGCACCGGAGTGGGCCATCATGTAAACCGAGTTCGGTTCCATTTCTGCACCGTTCTCGTCACGTTTCGCAGCCGAGATGGTGTTCATCATGGCTTCGGTGACTTTGTCGTTACACTTGGCCCAGGCGTCGACGACTTTGTTGTACTTCTCGCCCTGAGTGATCAGGCCGTCCATGTACTGTTGTTCAAAGTCTTTCACCTGATCGCGGGTCGCATCGACGATCGTCCATTTGTTGTCCGGGATCACCATGTCGTCCTTGCCGAACGAAATGCCGGCCTTGAACGCTTCTTTGAAGCCCAAGGACATGATCTGGTCACAGAAGATCACAGACTCTTTCTGACCGCAGTAACGGTAGACGGTGTCGATGACGCGCTGCACGTCTTTCTTCCGCAGAAGCTGGTTCACCAAAGAGAACGGTGCTTTTGCGTTCAGAGGTAGCAGTGTGCCGAGGCGCAGACGGCCCGGGGTCGTCTCGTGACGCTCCCAAACTTCCTGACCATGCTCGTCGATCTGCTTGATCCGTGCGGTGATCTTGGCGTGCAGGTGCACTTCGCCAGCGGTCAGCGCATATTCGACCTCTTCGATGTCGGAGAAGACCATGCCTTCACCCTTCATCCCATCACGCTGCATGGTGATGTAATAAAGGCCCAAGATCATATCCTGCGACGGCACGATGATCGGCGCGCCGTTGGCGGGCGACAGCACGTTGTTCGTGGACATCATCAGAACACGCGCTTCGAGCTGTGCCTCAAGAGACAACGGCACGTGAACAGCCATCTGGTCACCGTCGAAGTCGGCGTTAAAGGCCGAACAGACGAGCGGGTGCAGCTGGATCGCTTTGCCTTCGATCAGCGTGGGTTCGAACGCTTGGATGCCGAGACGGTGCAGCGTCGGCGCACGGTTCAGCATGACCGGGTGCTCGCGGATCACCTCGTCGAGGATGTCCCACACTTCCGGACGTTCTTTTTCCACCAGTTTCTTCGCCTGCTTCACGGTCGAAGACAGACCTTTGGCTTCAAGCCGCGAGTAGATGAACGGCTTGAACAGTTCGAGCGCCATCTTCTTCGGCAGACCACACTGGTGCAGCTTCAGTTCCGGGCCGGTCACGATGACCGAACGACCGGAGAAGTCGACGCGTTTCCCCAAAAGGTTCTGACGGAAACGACCCTGTTTACCTTTCAGCATGTCGGAGAGCGACTTCAGCGGGCGTTTGTTCGCACCGGTGATGACGCGGCCACGACGGCCGTTGTCGAACAGAGCGTCGACAGATTCTTGCAGCATCCGCTTTTCGTTGCGGACGATGATGTCCGGCGCACGCAGTTCGATCAGGCGTTTCAGACGGTTGTTCCGGTTGATCACACGACGGTAGAGATCGTTGAGATCGGAGGTCGCGAAACGGCCACCGTCGAGCGGCACCAGCGGGCGAAGCTCTGGCGGGATCACGGGGATCACGGTCAGGATCATCCACTCCGGGCGGTTGCCGGATTCGAGGAAGGATTCCACGATCTTCAGACGCTTGATGATCTTCTTGGGCTTCAGCTCGCCGGTCGCTTCCTTGAGGTCCTCGCGCAGCTGTTCTGCGGTGGATTCAAGGTCAATGTTCGAC
Source organism: Celeribacter sp. PS-C1 (assembly GCF_019429625.1). Lineage (GTDB taxonomy): Bacteria > Pseudomonadota > Alphaproteobacteria > Rhodobacterales > Rhodobacteraceae > Celeribacter. The sequence goes on along the minus strand of NZ_JAHXRW010000009.1, from coordinate 10,852 downwards.
AGCATCTTACGGATCGCTTCGGCGCCGATGTCGGCCTCGAAGGCGTCCATGCCGTAGAGGTCTTGCGCGTCCATGTACTCTTCTTCGGTCATCATCTGACCATAGGAGAGGTCCGTCAAACCCGGTTCGATCACCACGTAGTTTTCGAAATACAGCACGCGTTCCAGATCACGCAGCGTCATGTCGAGCATGAGGCCGATCCGGCTCGGGAGCGATTTCAGGAACCAGATGTGCGCGACAGGTGCGGCCAGTTCGATGTGGCCCATGCGCTCGCGACGCACTTTCTGGAGGGTGACTTCAACACCGCATTTCTCGCAGACAACGCCGCGATATTTCATGCGCTTATATTTGCCGCAAAGACATTCGTAGTCTTTGATCGGGCCAAAAATCCGCGCACAGAACAGACCGTCACGCTCCGGCTTGAAGGTCCGGTAGTTGATGGTCTCGGGCTTTTTGATCTCCCCGTAGGACCACGACAGGATGCGCTCCGGGGACGCCAGAGAGACCTTGATCTCGTCAAACGTCGACGGTTGCGCCAGCGGGTTGAACGGGTTGGTTGTGAGTTCCTGGTTCATCTTGTGAGTTCCTCAGATTGTCTCGGAAAGGGAGGGAGGGTAAAGGCCGAAGCCCTTACTCCTCACCCTCCGAGTCCAGGAGTTCCATGTTGAGGCCGAGGCCGCGGACTTCTTTGACAAGCACGTTGAAGGATTCCGGCACGCCGGCTTCAAAGTTGTCTTCGCCCTTGACGATCGACTCGTAGACTTTCGCACGACCGGCCACGTCATCCGACTTGACCGTGAGCATTTCCTGCAGGGTGTAGGCGGCACCGTAAGCTTCGAGAGCCCAGACCTCCATCTCCCCGAAACGCTGACCACCGAACTGCGCCTTACCACCGAGCGGCTGCTGGGTGACGAGCGAGTACGGACCCGTGGAACGGGCGTGGATCTTGTCATCGACGAGGTGGTGAAGTTTCAGCATGTACTTCTTACCAACCGTCACCTTACGGGCGAATTGCTCACCGGTGCGACCGTCGAAGAGAACGGACTGACCGGATGTGTCGAAACCGGCACGGCGCAGAGCGTCGTTGATGTCGGCCTCTTTCGCACCGTCGAAGACCGGAGTCGCGATCGGCACACCGTTGACGATGTTCGATGCTGCCTCGATGAGAAGCTCGTCGTCCATGCCGGCGATGCCCTCTTCGTAGACTTCTTCGCCATAGACGAATTTCATAGCATCGCGCACCGGGGTCATGTCACCCGAACGACGGTATTCTGCCAGAGCGTCATCCACATGAATACCCAGACCGCGCGCGGCCCAGCCCATGTGAATTTCGAGGATCTGACCGACGTTCATACGCGACGGCACACCCAGCGGGTTGAGACAGAAGTCGACCGGCGTACCATCGGCGAGGAACGGCATGTCTTCCATCGGAACGACGCGCGAGACCACACCTTTGTTGCCGTGACGACCAGCCATCTTATCACCCGGCTGAAGCTTGCGCTTCACGGCGATGAAGACTTTGACCATTTTCATCACGCCCGGCGGCAGGTCGTCGCCACGACGGACTTTCTCGACCTTGTCTTCGAAACGGTGCTCAAGCGCACGTTTCTGAGCCTCATACTGAGCGTTCAGCGCCTCAACGATGGTTGCATCGTCCTCGTCTTCGAGGGCGAGTTGCCACCACTGACCGCGGGACAGCATGCCCAGCAGTTCGTCATCGACAGTCACACCGGCTTTGACGCCTTTCGGACCTTTCGCGATCACTTTGCCCATGATCAGGTCTTTCAGACGCGCGTAGATGTTGCGGTCCAGAATGGCCATCTCGTCGTCGCGGTCACGCGCCAGACGTTCGATTTCCTCACGTTCGATTTGCAGCGAACGCTCGTCTTTTTCGACGCCGTGACGGTTGAACACGCGGACTTCCACGACCGTACCGTAGTCACCCGGCTTCACACGCAGCGAGGTGTCACGCACGTCGGAGGCTTTCTCACCGAAGATGGCGCGCAGGAGTTTCTCCTCCGGCGTCATCGGGCTTTCGCCCTTCGGCGTGATTTTACCGACAAGGATGTCACCCGGCTCAACGTGAGCGCCAATGTAGACGATACCGGCTTCGTCGAGGTTGCGCAGAGCTTCCTCGCCGACGTTCGGGATGTCGCGGGTGATCTCTTCCGGCCCGAGCTTCGTGTCACGAGCGGCGACTTCGAATTCCTCGATGTGCACCGAGGTGAAGACGTCGTCACGCGCGATGCGCTCGGAGATCAGGATGGAATCCTCGTAGTTGTAGCCGTTCCACGGCATGAAGGCGACGATGATGTTTTTACCGAGCGCCAATTCACCCATATCGGTGGACGGGCCGTCGGCGATCACTTCGCCCTTCTCGACCGTCTGACCCACTTTCACCAGCGGACGCTGGTTGATGCAGGTGTTCTGGTTCGAGCGCTGGAATTTGCGCAGACCGTAGATGTCCACGCCCGCGTCGCCCAACTCAAGGTCAGACGTGGCGCGGATCACGATCCGGGTCGCGTCGACCTGGTCGATGATACCCGCACGCTTCGCCTGAATGGCGGCGCCGGAGTCGATGGCGACCTTGGCTTCCATGCCGGTGCCGACGAGCGGCGCCTCGGCACGCAGAAGCGGCACGGCCTGACGTTGCATGTTCGCACCCATCAGAGCGCGGTTGGCGTCGTCGTTTTCCAGGAACGGAATAAGAGCCGCACCCACGGAGACCAGCTGTTTCGGCGACACGTCGATCAGGTCGACGTTAAGCGGCGGGTTCAGCGCGTGTTCACCGGACTGTCGGGTGGACACGAGATCGTTCACAAAACGGCCTTCTTCGTCGAGCGTCGCGTTGGCCTGAGCCACAGTGTGACGCATCTCTTCGGTGGCGGACATGTATTGCACGTCATCCGTCACCTGACCCTCGATCACCTTACGGTAGGGGGTTTCGATGAAGCCGTATTTGTTCACGCGGGCAAAGGTGGCCAGCGAGTTGATCAGACCGATGTTCGGACCTTCCGGAGTTTCGATCGGGCACATACGACCGTAGTGGGTCACGTGCACGTCGCGGACCTCAAAGCCAGCGCGTTCACGGGTCAGACCGCCCGGCCCAAGTGCCGAAAGACGACGCTTGTGCGTCACTTCGGAGAGCGGGTTGGTTTGGTCCATGAACTGCGACAGCTGCGAGGAGCCGAAGAATTCGCGCACGGCGGCGGCGGCCGGTTTCGCGTTGATCAGATCTTGCGGCATGACGGTGTCGATCTCGACGGAGGACATCCGCTCTTTGATCGCACGTTCCATACGCAGGAGACCCACGCGGTACTGGTTTTCCATCAGCTCGCCAACGGAGCGCACACGACGGTTGCCGAGGTGGTCGATGTCGTCCACGTCGCCATGGCCATCACGCAGCTCGACGAGCGCCTTGATGCAGGACACGATGTCCTCTCGGCGCAGCGTGCGGTGCGTATCCGGGGCGTCGAGATCGAGACGCATGTTCATCTTCACGCGGCCCACCGCGGAAAGATCGTAACGCTCGGAGTCGAAGAACAGGCTGTCGAACAGGGTGCTTGCTGCCTCAACGGTCGGCGGCTCGCCCGGACGCATGACGCGGTAGATGTCCATGAGCGCGGTTTCGCGGTTCATGTTCTTGTCTGCAGCCATCGTGTTGCGGATGTACGGGCCAACGTTCACGCCATCGATGTCGAGAACCGGAATCTCGGTGATGCCAGCGTCCAGCAGCTCTTTCAGGGAGCCGCCGATGACGTCGCCGTCTTTGTCCATCTCAAGGGTCAGCTCATCGCCAGCCTCGACATAGATCGCGCCGTTCTCTTCGTTGATGATGTCTTTCGCGACGAATTTGCCGATGATGTGCTCGTAGGGCACGAGCAGCTCGGTGATCTCGCCAGCGTCGATGATTTTCTTCACCGCGCGCGGGGTCATCTTGTCGCCCGCTTTACAGATCACTTCGCCAGTGGCCGCGTCGACGAGGTCATAGGTCGGACGGGTGCCGCGCACACGCTCCGGGAAGAACTTGGTCACCCAACCTTTGTTCTTCTCAAGCTTGAACTCGACAGTGTTGTAATAAGCGTCGCAGATCGCTTCCTGGTCGAGACCAAGCGCGTAGAGCAGCGTCGTGACAGGCAGTTTGCGGCGACGGTCGATACGGGCGAACACGATGTCTTTCGCATCGAATTCGAAGTCCAGCCAGGAGCCGCGGTAGGGAATGATGCGGCAGGCGAACAGCAGTTTGCCCGAAGAGTGGGTTTTACCTTTGTCGTGGTCAAAGAACACGCCCGGCGAACGGTGCATCTGAGACACGATCACGCGCTCAGTGCCGTTCACCACAAAGGTGCCGTTCGGCGTCATCAGAGGCATGTCGCCCATGAACACGTCTTGTTCTTTGATGTCCTTGACGGATTTCGCACCGGTGTCTTCATCCACATCGAACACGATGAGACGGAGCGTCACCTTGAGCGGCGCGGAATAGGTCATGTCGCGCTGCTGACATTCCTCGACGTCGTATTTCGGGGTTTCCAGTTCGTATTTCACGAACTCGAGCACGGCAGTTTCGTTGAAATCCTTGATCGGGAAAACCGACTGGAACACGCCTTTGATGCCTTCGCCGTCTTGCGGCTCGGATGCATCACCGGATTTCAGGAAAAGATCGTAAGAAGATTTTTGAACCTCGATGAGGTTCGGCATTTCAAGCACTTCGCGGATTTTGCCGTAATACTTGCGGAGCCGTTTCTGGCCGAGGAAGGACGATGCCATAAGCGTCTATACCTTTCGAATTTTCGCGAGCGACGTCTACCGTTGGGCGCCGGCAGATGTGCCCTGACGAAACAGAGAGTTCGGTCTATTCCTGCCCCCGTCCCAAAGGGGGCTCCCGACCTTTGAACCTCTCCTGAGAAAAGACCCTTTATGTAACGCTTTCGCGAAAGGCCCTTTCTAAGACAGGTTAAGCTGGACCCAAGATTGCTTGGGTCCAGCCATTATTTTGTGTGGCCCGAAAGGACCAAAGGCGATTAGGCCAGCTCGACAGTCGCGCCAGCTGCTTCCAGCTTGCCTTTGATGTCTTCAGCTTCAGCTTTGTCGACGCCTTCTTTGATTTTGCCGCCAGCTTCAACGAGCTCTTTGGCTTCTTTGAGGCCCAGGCCGGTGATGCCGCGGACTTCTTTGATGACGTTGATTTTGGAAGCGCCAGCGTCTTTGAGAACGACGTCGAATTCGGTCTTCTCTTCAGCAGCTGCACCAGCTTCAGCAGCCGGGCCAGCCATCATGACAGCGCCGCCAGCAGCGGGCTCGATGCCGTATTCTTCTTTGAGGATTTCTTTCAGCTCTTGAGCTTCGAGAAGGGTGAGACCAACGATCTCTTCTGCAAGTTTCTTCAGATCAGCCATTGTACTGTTTCCGTTCGTTTTAAGTGTGTTCCAACGTGAGGTGTTTCAACCCACGCAGGTGCATAAGGATGCTTAGGCAGCCTTTTCCTCGATGGTGGAAAGGATGCCCGCGATGTTCGAAGCGGGTGCGCCAATTGCGCCTGCGATGTTGGATGCCGGTGCGCCGATGCAGCCCACGATTTGAGCAAGAAGCTCTTCGCGAGACGGCATTTTGGACACACGGGTCACACCGTTGGCGTCAAGACCTTCGCCGCCCATTGCGCCACCGAGAATCTGCAGTTTCTCGTTTTCTTTGGCGTAATCCACGACCACTTTCGCTGCTGCGACAGGGTCTTCGGAATAGGCGAGAACGGTCATGCCATTGAGAAGATCGCTGATCGGTTCGTTCGGCGTTCCTTCAAGGGCGATTTTGGCGAGCCGGTTCTTGGCAACGCGAACTGCACCACCTGCGTCACGCATTTTCGCGCGCAGATCCTGCATTTCAGCAACCGTAAGACCTGCGTAGTGTGCAACCACGACCACGCCAGAGCTTTCAAAGATCTGACCGAGCTCGTCGATCACCTTTTCTTTTTGTGCTCTATCCACAGTTTTACTCCAAGTATGGGAGGGTCGCCCCTCCCGGCTCAATTCTACCTCTGCCACATGGCATCGGCTCGAAGTCCGTATACGGGGCTGCGCCAAAGTCGCCCGAGGAATACCGCTAAGGGAATGCCTTGGAAACTTATCGTCTTTCCCGTCTCAGGCAGGAATTATGCCAGCCAGATCGCTGACACCCACCGTCTAGGACGAAACGCAAAACAGCGCACGACGAATCGCACGCTGGGATGCAAGAGGGTGTTTAGAGGGGATTAATGGAGAGTGCAAGGGGATGAATGTTTCCGCTACAATCAAGCGGAAGCTTCACGCACACAGTTAGGGAAATACTTGAAAGAGACACATAACAATTACTGTCGGCTTCGACTATCTGGCATTTCAAAATGCGAAAGGCTTTTATGAAGCCGCACAAATTGCACCCACTGGCTACCATCGGGAACATGTGAGATCAGCCCTTATGGCTTTCGCCATCGAAGTCTTTCTAAAATCTCTTTGCATGAAGCGTGAACTCAAACAGGTACTAAAACAAACCGCACCAACCACTTTTGAAATTAGTGATGAAGAATCCTACTGTGAAACAGCCCCGCCGAAAGGCGGACATGATGTCGGAAAAGTCTTCAAAAATCTGCCACAGAATGTTCGCGAGAGACTTCAGGCACAATACCTTGACCAGACAGGCCGATCGCTTCTTGAAGACCTTCTAGAAATTGGACCACTCTTCGCATCACTTCGATATTTGCATGAGCTACACAACTTCACATACCAACCACATCAAATAGAGGAAATTGCAAAATTTCTCTGCGAGCAGATCGAGAGCGACAAGTGGTATTCACAGCAAATCGGCATTGATGCTCGATAGCAAAAGGCGCCCCTCTCGGAGCGCCTTTCAAATCTCATACTAAGCCTAAAGCTCAGTTGCCAGTCGCGGAGTCCACGGAGATGGACACGCCCGGACCCATGGTCGAAGACACGGAGACCTTCTTCATGTAGGTGCCTTTGGCGCCGGTCGGTTTGGCTTTCTGAACGGCATCCACGAAAGCGCGGATGTTTTCGGCCAGTTTGGCAGCATCGAAGGACGCTTTGCCAACGCCACAGTGCACAACACCGGCTTTTTCAGCCTTGAACTGCACTTCGCCGCCTTTGGCAGCTTCAACAGCCGCTTTGACGTCCATGGTCACGGTGCCGACTTTGGGGTTCGGCATCAGGTTGCGCGGGCCGAGGATCTTACCCAGACGGCCAACGATCGGCATCATGTCCGGGGTCGCGATGCAGCGATCGAACTCGATGGTGCCGCCCTGGATGGTTTCCATCAGGTCTTCTGCGCCCACGATGTCTGCGCCAGCAGCGGTTGCTTCGTCAGCCTTCGGGCCACGAGCGAACACTGCAACGCGGACGGTTTTACCCGTGCCGTTCGGCAGGGACACAACGCCGCGGACCATTTGGTCAGCGTGGCGCGGGTCAACACCGAGGTTCAGCGCGATTTCAACGGTCTCGTCGAATTTTGCGGTCGCGTTGGCTTTGATCAGCTCAACAGCTTCCTCGACGGAGATGTTCTCTTTGCCAGCGAAAGCTTCACGGGCAGCAGCGGTACGTTTGCCAAGTTTCGCCATCACTTCACCTCGATGCCCATAGATTTCGCGGAGCCGACGATGATCTGCATTGCGCCTTCGATGTCGTTGGCGTTGAGATCTTTCATCTTGGCCTCTGCAATTTCGCGCACTTGCGCGATGGTGACGGAAGCAACGGTCTCACGACCCGGCAGAGCAGCGCCTTTGGGGCGGTTGCGCTTGCCGACCGGCTTAAGGCCAGCAGCCTTCTTGAGGTAATAAGAAGCCGGCGGCGTCTTGATGTCCATCGAGAAGGATTTGTCGGAGTAGTAGGTGATCACGGTCGGGCACGGTGCGCCGGGCTCCATATCCTGCGTCTTGGCGTTGAACGCCTTACAGAATTCCATGATGTTGATGCCGCGCTGACCCAGCGCCGGACCCACGGGCGGGGACGGGTTCGCTGCACCGGCGGGGACTTGCAGTTTCATCGTACCTGCGAGTTTCTTAGCCATTGGCTTTTCCTTTTCAACTGTCACGAAACGCGTTTCGCGACGACTACGTTGTGTGGTCTGATTTGATCCGCGCGCGGACCGCCTCTCCCACAAGTGATGCCTGAAAAATCAGGCGGTCGCTCAGGCCGTCTTGTTGACCTGAGTGAATTCCAGCTCGACCGGGGTAGCCCTGCCAAAGATCGACACGGAAACCTTGAGACGCTGGTTGGCGTCGTCCACTTCCTCGACCATACCATCGAAGCCCTCGAAGGCGCCCTCGGCCACAGAGACCTGTTCGCCCACCTCGAAGGTGATGGTGCTGCGCGGCGCGTCGGCCTCGGCGCCCTCCTGGACACGGCCCAGGATCGCCTCGACTTCGCTGTCACGCATCGGCATCGGCTTGCCGAAAGAGCCCAGGAACCCGGTCACGCGGTTGATCGAGTTGATCAGGTGATACCCCTGGTCGGTCATCTCCATGCGCACGAGCACATAGCCCGGCATGAAGCGACGCTCGGTCGTCACCTTTTTGCCCCGGCGCACCTCGATGACCTCTTCGGTCGGCACCAGAACTTCTTCGATCTGATCCTGCAGGCCCTTTTCTTCCACGGCCGTTTTGATCGCTTCGGCGATTTTTTTCTCGAAGTTCGAGAGAACGCTCACCGAATACCAACGCTTCGCCATGGTGCCTTTGCCTTTTCATCTCACCGGCCCTTCGGACCGGATGTCGTTAAATTCCAAACGCTTGCGCGCAACTCCCCGCAACAATAAAGCGGCGCGCAACTCGAATCGCTGCACGCCCGTCTGTGAGAGTGCGCCCGCTCTATACGCTCAAGGGCATAAGTTCAACCCTTTAGCCACCCTCCAAGACGACCAAAGCCCCCGCATGTGCGGAGGCTCTTCGTCACGTCCAGCTGTTCTGGGCGATCACCCGAACAGGTTCAGGAACGCTTGCAGGCCATTGCGGATCAGAAGATCGACGAGGAAAAAGAACGTCGCCGTCAAAGAAGCCATAATGAAGACCATCAGCGTGGTCAGCATCACTTCGCGACGCGTCGGCCAAACGATCTTCGACGCCTCAGCGCGCACCTGCTGAATGAACTGAAGCGGATTGGTTTTCGTGGCCATCTTGTCGTCCTGAAGATTTGATTACCCGGCGCAGATACGCGAGCAGCGCGTTAATTTCAAGCCCGACAGCGCATCTCATGCCCAGATCGTGTAAAGATGGGAGGAAATGGCAGGGGCAGCAGGGTTCGAACCCGCGACCTACGGTTTTGGAGACCGTCGCTCTACCAGCTGAGCTATACCCCTAAGGCCGAGGGTGGAGATAGCCAAGCCACGCCACCTTTGCAAGCCCGTTTTCAACGGCGCGCCCAGAATTCCGCAGGTCTTTTCTGTCCTGAGTGCCTGATCCCGCATACGCGGGGCACAGAGACACCCAAAGGCGCCGACTTTCGTGGGGGCATTCTTTGCGTCAATCGCCCCACCTGCGTCTCGCCACTGCATCAAAGGCTAGCCTTTGCGAATGAGAATGAGGCTGACACGAAAACCGTGGGCCCACGTTGATTTGTGCGCCGCCAAATCCAAGCCTCCAAAAGCAAAAGAGGCACCCGAAGGTGCCTCTTTCGTTTTGATCATTAGCAGAGCTAATTAAGCGAGGATTTTGGACACCACGCCCGAACCGACGGTGCGGCCGCCTTCGCGGATGGCGAAGCGAAGACCTTCTTCCATCGCGATCGGAGCGATCAGCTCAACCGTGAATTTCAGGTTGTCGCCCGGCATCACCATCTCGGTGCCTTCCGGAAGAACAACAGTCCCGGTCACGTCCGTCGTACGGAAGTAGAACTGCGGACGGTAGTTCGCGAAGAACGGGGTGTGACGGCCACCTTCTTCCTTGGTCAGAATGTAGACCTCGGATTCGAATTTGGTGTGCGGGTTCACGGAGCCCGGCTTACACAGAACCTGACCACGCTCAACGCCTTCACGGTCCACACCGCGCAGCAGGGCGCCGATGTTGTCGCCAGCTTCACCGCGATCGAGCAGTTTGCGGAACATTTCAACGCCGGTACAGGTCGTTTTCGTGGTGTCTTTGATACCAACGATTTCGATCTCGTCGCCCACGTTGATCACGCCGCGCTCAACACGACCGGTCACAACCGTACCACGGCCGGAAATCGAGAACACGTCTTCGATCGGCATCAGGAACGGCTGGTCGATCGCACGCTCGGGTTCCGGGATGTACGCGTCAACAGCGGCCATCAGCTCTTTGATTTTCTCTTCGCCGATTTCCGGATCGCGGCCTTCCATAGCGGCCAGAGCGGAACCTGCGATGATCGGAATATCGTCGCCCGGGAAGTCGTATTCGGACAGAAGCTCACGGATTTCCATTTCGACGAGCTCGAGGAGCTCTTCGTCGTCAACCTGGTCAACTTTGTTCATGAACACGACCAGAGCCGGCACGCCAACCTGACGCGCAAGCAGGATGTGCTCGCGGGTCTGCGGCATCGGGCCGTCAGCTGCGTTCACAACCAGGATACCGCCGTCCATCTGGGCCGCACCGGTGATCATGTTTTTCACGTAGTCGGCGTGGCCGGGGCAGTCGACGTGTGCGTAGTGACGGTTCTCGGTCTCGTACTCGACGTGTGCGGTCGAGATCGTGATGCCGCGGGCTTTCTCTTCCGGTGCGCCGTCGATCTGGTCGTAGGCTTTGAAGTCACCAAAGTATTTGGTGATCGCTGCCGTCAGGGTGGTTTTACCGTGGTCAACGTGGCCGATCGTGCCGATGTTCACGTGCGGTTTCGAACGCTCAAACTTTTCCTTAGCCATA
>NZ_JAHXRW010000008.1 GCF_019429625.1 Celeribacter sp. PS-C1 | reverse complement strand
CAATATTGGTCGGGCTGCCACCGATATACTTCTCGAAGGACCCCATGTCCTCCAAACGCCCCCCAATCTGTGCGCCATAAAGATCAACGCCCGCGCGTCCAATGGTGATTACGTCAAGGTCTTTCATATCAATTCCCAATTTTCACAGGCCACAATTCAAGCGCCGATTTTCACAGGGCGCCCTTCAGAGCGCGCCATGGCATGGATGATGTGTTCGATGGTTAGCCCCTGTTCGAAATCCGGCCCGGCGTTGAGCGCGCCAGAGATCGCGGAGCAGAGGTCGCGGGCCTCGACGACCTTTTGTTCGTTGAAGCCGAAATTATGTCCCGGCGCCGGACAGAAGGCGGCGAATTCGGGTTGCGCGGGGCCTGTGAGGTGACGGGTAAAGCCCGCTTCGCCTGCACGATGCACCCAAAGCTCGTTCATCCTCTCCTGATCGAAGACCAGAGAGCCCTCCGAGCCGTGGATCTCCCATTGCAGGCGGCATTTGCGGCCACGTGCGACGCGAGAAGTCGCAAAAGAGCCGTGCGCGCCGGAGGCAAAGCGGATCAGCGCCAAAGCGCTGTCTTCATTCTCGACCGCTTTGGGGCCGCTGTCTGAGGGGCGGGTCGGGACCGCGATCTGGGTCATGGCGGTCAGTTCGTCGACCGGTCCCATGAGGGCGAGCATCTGGCTGACGAGATGACAGCCCAGATCGCCAAGCGCGCCCAAACCACCGCCCGCATGTGTCATGCGCCAACTCCAAGGCAGGGTGGGGTCCGCTGAGTAATCTTCGTCATAGACGCCGCGAAACGCCAGAAGTTCGCCGATCTGTCCGCTTTGCACGATGTCTTTCGCGGCTTTGAATGCGGGGCTTCGCAGGTAGTTGTAGCCCAGAAGCGTGACTGCCTTCGGGTGGTTTCGCGCGACTTCGGCCATATGGGTGGCATCCTCAAGGGTGAGGGCCATCGGCTTTTCGAGCCACACATGTTTGCCCGCCAACAGAGCTGCCTCCGCCATCTCGCGATGAAAGCCGTTGGGCGTGGTGATCGAGACGACATCGACCGCCGGATCGGTGATGGCTGCCTGCCAATCCGTCGTGGAGCGCGCAAATCCAAAGGCGTCGGCTGCGGTTTGTGCGGCGGCGTCAGAGGCATCGCAAACCAGTTCGAGACGCGGACGAGCGCCGCCATAGACGGTCGCCACATTGTTCCACGCCATCGCGTGGCATTTGCCCATAAAGCCTGTGCCGATCAGGGCCACGCCCAAGGGATGTTTTGGCATGAGTGTGTCCATGGAACGCTCCAATTTCGAGGTCTTCTCTGCGGGCGGCTCAGATGATGCCGCCCGCACTGGAGGAGACGAGGATCAGGCCCGATATCAGGCCCGATATCAGGCTTTAGATCGATCCAGTGATCAGATCGTGCCGCCGAGCGAACCTTCGAGTTCAGCAAGCTCTTGGCCGCCCGCCATCAGGTCCTGTAGCTCGGAGGAGGTGATGTCGCCCTTTTTCGCCGTGCCAAGTGTCTGGCCGCGATTGAGCACCGTAAAACGGTCGCCGACGGCCATGGCGTGGCGGACGTTGTGCGAGATGAACACCACGCCCACGCCTTGGCCGCGCACGCGGTCGATGGTCGACAGCACATTCGAGGTCTGGCGCACGCCAAGCGCCGAGGTCGGTTCGTCGAGGATCAGGACCTTGGCGCCGAAATAGACCGCGCGGGCGATGGCAACAGTTTGACGTTCGCCGCCGGAGAGTGTTCCCACGGCCTGATCGGGCGCGCGCAGGTTGATGCCCATTTTGCGCATTTCTTCCATGGTGATTTCGTTCGCGGTCTCGACGTCGAAGCGTTTCATAAGTCCGCGCCCTTTGGTCGGTTCGCGGCCCATGAAGAAGTTCCGCGTCACACTCATCAGCGGGATCATCGCGAGATCCTGAAAAACGGTCGCGATGCCCGCTTCCATCGCGTCGCGCGGGGAGGAAAAGGACAGGGGACGGTCTTCGAAGGTGATGGTCCCTGCGGTGGGCTTGTGGACCCCGGACATGGTCTTGATAAAGGTCGATTTCCCGGCGCCGTTGTCGCCCAAAAGGCAATGGCATTCGCCGGGGCGGACGTTGAAGGTCACGCCATTGAGGGCGATTACATTTCCAAAGTGTTTCTTGATGCCTTCCATATGGATGATGGGTTTTGCATCTGCGGAGACATCCCCGTGGTGGAATTTGGTATCAGCGGACATCTTAGCGCTCCCCCGTTACACGTTTGCGGATCACGTTGTTGAAGACCACGGCCAGCAAGAGCATGCCCCCGAGGAACACCTGGAACCAATCCTGATCGAAATCCGTGTAGGTCAGGCCGATGGTGACCATGCCAAAGATGATCGCACCAAAGAATGCGCCGATGGCGGACCCGTAGCCCCCGGTGAGCAGGCAGCCCCCGATCACGGCGGTGATGATCGCCTCGAATTCCTTCATGAAACCACGACGGGCATCGGTAGAGCCGGCATCAATCACGGTGATGATGGCGACGAGAGCGGCGGCCATGGCGGTGACCATGAAGAGGGAGATGCGCACGGATTTCACGGGAACGCCGGAATTTTGCGCCGCATTGGCATCGCCGCCGGTGGCGAAGATCCAGTTGCCGACGGGGGTGCGCAGCAAGACATAGGTGCAGACCAGCGCCATCGCGATGAACCAGAGGATTTCGACGGGAATGCCGGGCACTTTCGGGGTGCCGGATTTGAAGGTGTCGATCAGCCCCATCTCGCCCAGACGAAGGAACAGACCGCCAAAGGCGTCGCCGGAGAACAGGCTAGTCAGCGGGTCGCCCTCGACCGCGTCGCGCACGCCGCGCAGCTGGGTCGAGCCACCGGTGAAAATCTTGAGCCCGACAAGCGAGAGGCCCCGCAGGATGAAGAGCCCGGCGAGCGTTACGATGAACGACGGCAATCCGGTGCGGATCACGATGGAGCCGTTCAGTGCGCCCACCATGGCGGCAAAAGTCAGGGTCAGAGGAATGGCCACCAAGAGCGGCAAGGCGAGGTTCACAACCAGTACGCCGAAAATCATGCCCGCGAAGGCGACCATAGAGCCAATCGAGAGATCGAACTCGCCGCCGATCATCAACATGGCGGCTGCGATGCCCAGAATGCCGAGCTGCGCGGCCGGTGTCATGAAGTTCATGATCCCGGACAGGGTGAACATCGAACTGTCAGCGGTGATCAGAAAGAACACGGTGACCAGAATGACACCGCTGATGGCGCCAAGCTCCGGGCGTTTCATGAGCCGGGCTGCTAACGGCTCGGCTTTAATCCGTTCATCCTGAACAATGGTGGCATCACTTGCCATTGGTCTTCTCCTCCCGTCGGAAACGGGTCACGCGCGAACGCGTGACCCTATGTGTCAAATGTTAACGGATGCCCTGAGCGGACAGCTCGATCACCTGTGCGGCGGCATCTTCGGTCACGAGGTTCGGACCGGAGGCCACGTCGCCACCCGGCATGAGGCCGAACTGGGCGTGAAGAGCGAGGAAGGAAACCGGCAGATAGCCTTGCAGGAATTGTTGCTGGTCAATCGCGAATGCGGCTTTGCCGTCGGCCACGTCCTGCAGGAAACCTGCGGAAAGATCGAAAGAGGCGACGAGCACGTCTTCGCGACCGAGTGCCGCGACAGCGGCCACGGCGGGCTCACCCACCAAGGAGGCGCCGAGGCCAAGGACGGTGTCGACATCCGGATCGGAATCGAGCGCGGCGCGGACTTTGGATTCGACCTCCGCCGGATCGTTCATGGTCGGGATGACGGTGACCTCATGGCCGAAGCCTTCGGCAAAGCCTTCGCAACGCTGATCGAGGGACACGTTGCCGACCTCTTGGTTGACGCAGATGCCTTTTGTGCCGCCCATTTCGGCGAGTTTCGCACCCGCGGCTTTGCCCGCGTCATATTCGGATTGGCCGACATGCAAAAGCGCGCCCAGATCATGCGCCACATCGGAGCCGGAGTTCATCGAGATCACCGGAATGCCGGCCTCAACCGCACGTTGGATCGACGGCCCGAGCGCGTCTGCGTCGGGGATCGACACCACGATGCCGTCTGGCTCTTGGTTCACGGCGGCGTCGATGAGCTGGCTCATTTTCACCATGTCGAAAGTCTCGGGCGAGCGGAAATCAACATTCGCGCCAGTGTCTTCACCGGCTTTCGCGGCCCCATTTTTGACCACGGACCAGAACGGATCGTTTGCCTGGCCATGGGCAATGACGATGATATCCGTCGCCAGAGCAGGCGAGGCCAGCACCGCAAGAGTTGCCGCTGTCGTAAGAAGTTTCTTCATGAATTTTCCTCCCTAGGAAATTTGATGAGGGTCATCTTTGCCCTCTCGATGTCCGACGCGTGGACCGTGTCGGACCGCAAACCTTTGCGACACCTCCTCGTGTCGCAAAGGAAAGTCGTGGATTAGTAGGCGACGGTCACCGCCTCACCGGTTTTGGCAGAGGTGGTTGCGGCCTCGGCCATAGCAAGGGCAGCTATGCCGTCCTCAAGCGTGACCGGCATCTCGGTTCGGTCGAGCGCGGCGGCGACGAAGGCCTCCCATTCGAGGGCATAGGCCGGCATGTAGCGCTCAAGGAAAAAATAGGTCGGCTTTGCGGAGCTCACGCCCGCCACTGTGGATTTGACCACGGTGTTCTCGAGCATGTTCTGAGCTTGCAGCAGGCCGTCAGAGCCCAAAAGCTCGACGCGCTGATCGTAGCCATAGACGGCGCGACGGCTGTTTTTAATCACCGCGATGCGACCGTCTTTATAGGTCATGGTCACCACCGCAGTATCGACATCCCCGGCCTCGCCGATTTCGGGGTCGACAACAGAGCTGCCGACTGCGCGGATCGTGACCGGGCGCTCGCCCATCAGGAAATTGGCCATATCGAAATCGTGGATCATCATGTCGCGGAACAGGCCGCCCGACACTTTGATGTAGGACACCGGCGGTGGTGCCGGGTCGAAAGAGGTCAGCGAGAGCAATTCGGATTTGCCGATCTCGCCTTTCAGGCTTGAGGCCTTGAGTGCGGCGAAGTTCGGATCAAAACGGCGATTGAAACCGATCATGACCGGTTGTCCGGAGGCGTTGGCCGCCGCGAGACAGGCTTTGGCACGCTCAAGCGACAGATCGACGGGTTTCTCGCAGAGCACGGCTTTACCGGCCGCCGTCGCAGCCTCGATGAGGTCCGAATGGGTGTCGGTCGAGGTTGCGACCAGAACGGCATTAATAGAGGGGTCTGCGATAATCGCCTCAGACGAGGTCGCCTGCGCTCCGAATTTTGCAGCGAGGTCTTCCGCGGCGGGCATGTTCACATCGGACACGGCAACGAGGTCTGAACGCAAATTTCCAGAAATATTAACGGCATGCACCTGGCCGATGCGTCCCGCACCGAGCAATCCAACTTTCAGCATATTTATCCTCCCAGATCCGCGGAGACTCAGTCATCCGCAGTGCTCCTCGACTCATAAACAATCTTTGCACGCGCGTGCAAGAAATATTTGCACGCGCGTGCAAATTGGGGTGCTTTCCCGAAATTTTCACTTTAGGATACCGCTACCAAGCTAGTGAAGGGGGCGGTGATGCCTTATAAAAGCAAGCGATGACAGAGGAATTGTCCGCACGATGACCGGCCTGAATGAAAGCATCACCGCTGATGACGTGGCGCGCGCCGCAGGTGTGTCGCGGTGGACGGTGAACCGTGCTTTTAAGAAGGATGCCTCGATTTCCCCGAAAACGCGGGAAAAGGTGATGCGCGCTGCGGAAGAGCTTGGCTATGTCCCGGACCTGCGTGCGGCAGCGTTGGCTTCGGATCGGTCCAACCTTGTCGCGCTGTTGATTGATGATTTCACCAACCCGCATAAGCTGGTGATGCTGGAACGTCTGACACGCGCGTTGCGGAGCCGTGGTTGGGACACGCTTTTGGTCAACACGTTGAACCGCGAAGACACCGGGCCAGCGTTGCTCAACGCGAGCCAGCGGCGGGTCGATGCGACCATCCTCATCGGGATTCAGTTCGATGATAGCGTGTTGGCGGCGGCGCATAGTGCGCGGCGGTTTAAAAAGCTTATCATCTTTGCGCGCACCTCCGAGAACCCGAACACGATTTCGATCGCGGTCGATGACGCAGCAGCGACCAAGGAGATCGCGGAGTACGTCATGACGCGAGGTTATCGCAGGCCGCTTTATCTCGCGGGGCCACGCACGGTGTCGGCGCATTTGATGCGCAAGGAGACATTTCAGGAGTTTTGGCAAACGCATTTCAACGTCACGCCGGACACGATATCGGTCGAGGCCTATGACCCGGCGCTCGCGGGTCAGACCCTGACCGAAGAACTGTCGGGGCGCGAGCGTGAGGCCTATCCCGATATCATCGTATGTGAAAACGATGCGCTGGCGATCGGGTGCATCGACGTGCTGCGCCATCATTTTGACTTGCAGGTTCCGCGTGACATCGCCGTGATCGGTTTCGATGATGTGCCGCAGGCCGGAAGCCCGAACTATCGCCTGACGACCTATCGCCAGCCCCTGACGGAGATGGCCAATTATCTCGTCGATGTGCTTGAAAGCGATGAAACGACCAAACTTGATAAAAAGTTTTTAGGTCATCTGGTTACGCGTGAAAGTGCGTAGCTAAGCGATAGCTTTCGCGATTTTGGGTGTGATGCCGTAAACTTGGCTATCCCGCATCCTGTACCGCGATCTTTGTCACAGAATGTCCTCAAAGTTTAGCCGTGACCCAAGCTATGTGCGAACCGCGCGGGTGATTGCAGAGGGTTCCCTAAGCCAGATCGAGGTTCAATAGGGGAGGTTAGAGCGCAGCACGATCTACAATCGACGTACCGTCTTCTACGGTGTCTGCGGGGTGGGGGATGACCATTTCGCCCTCTTCAAGACCAGACAGAACCTCGGCACGGGTGTCGGATTGATGGCCGATCTCAATGGGGCGCAGACGCGCTGTGCCACCGTCGGCGACGAAGGTGGCCCAGCCGGTCCCGTCGCGAAACATGGCGGAGATCGGTATGGTCAGGGCGGTGTCATCCTCCCAACGCACGACTTTCAGGAAAACGGAATAGTGATGGCCCAAGCCGGGGCGCTCTTCGGGTGGGGTGACCAGATCGAAGACGGCGGAAACCCGTTGCTCTTCGATGCCCAGAGAGGACACATGGGTGTCGGCGCGCGGCGCGAGACGGATGAGCCGGGCCTCAAGCGCGGGTGTTCCACCCCAGCGTTCGACCATGGCGCGGGCGCCGATCTCGAGGCCTACGGCATCGGAGGATAGCAAATCCGCCTCGATCTCCAGATCGGCGACATCACCGATGGACAAGAGAGGGGAGCCGACCGCCACTGCATGCTCAGACACCTGAGTGATCGCCAGAACCTTGCCCGTGGCAGGTGCGGTGATCTCGACGCAGCAGGTTTCGCCCGCCTGCATAGACGCCCCCGGTTCGATCAACGCAGCCTGAGCACGCGCAAGAGAGGATTCGGCCATCTGGACGTTCGAGGCGGAGGCATCGCGGGCAGCGACACGCAGCGATAGAAGTTGTTGTGCATCTTCGAGCGCGGTGAGCGAGGAAACTCCACGCGCGACCAGCGCTTTGGTGCGCTCATATTGGCTTTGGGCATAGGACAGCTCTTCATCGGCCTGCCGCAACTGCGCACCCGCGAGATCGGCGGCGGCACGGGCCTCGCGCACGGCGGCTTCCAATTGCACGCGGGTGCGCGCATCAATCAGCGAGGGTGCGATGGGTTCGACCTTGGCCACCACGGTCACCCCCGCCTCGACCGGATCGCCTTCCTCTACGGGCGAGCGCAGTGCCGTGCCGGCAATCGGCGCGGAGACCTCATAGAGGTTGCGGATCTTGGTTTTGCCATCGGCATTGATGGTCACCTGCATCGGTCCTCGGGTCACGGGCGCAAGATCGACCGCCACGGGATGCGGGCGAAAGGCGATGAACAGGAGCGCCACGACGAGCGCGCCAACAATCAGGGTCAAAAGCGATTTGCGGGACTTGGAGGTCATGGGTCACTCCCGGGTTTTCATCACGGAAACAAGGTCAAGCCGGTCAATCCGCTGTCGCACCAAAAGCACGGAGGCCAGCGCGGTGCCCAGCACGACGACAGAGGCCGTGGCATAGGCGGCGGGCGGAAGGACCATGGGAATCGTATAGAGATCGGAGGTAAAACTGGCAGCCATAAGGTGCCCAAGGCCGTAGCCAATGAGCCAGCCCAAAGGCTGTGCCAGCGCAGCGATCAGCATGATTTCCCCGATCAGGATGTAGGAGACTTCCCAATTCGAGAAGCCGAGAATGCGCAGGGAGGCCAATTCGCGAGCGCGCTCGGAAAGCTGAATGCGGGCGCTGTTGTAAGTGAGGCCGACGGTGATCAGGATGGCGACCACGCTGAACAGCCCATTCATGATGGAGATGTTTTCCTCCACCGTGGCGTCGAATGAGGCCTTCATATCGGTGACGCGCACGGCGCCAGAGATCAGCGGCGTGTCTTTGATGGCGCGGTTGAAAGCGTTGTCTTGTCTGGGATCAAGCGTGACATTTGCGACGGAGATTTGCGGCACGCTGCGGGTCAGGCGCGACATGGCCTCGCGAGTCATGAAAGCGCCGAGGCCAAAGAATTGTTCGGTAACTCCTGCCACTGTCAAGGTGAACGTCTCGCGCCGTCCACTCAGGAACTCGACCTCGACCGGGTCGCCGGGGGCGAGGCGTAGGACTTCGGCCACGCGGGTGGTGATCAAGAGGCCGGGGCCTTCGACCTCAACCACGCGGCCCGCCTCGTCGATGGAGCGCGCCAAAGAGGCGCCCGCGCCGCGCGTTGTGATCGAAAGCTGTTTCTCCAAGTGCCCGTTGCGCAGTGTCACGGGTGTGAACAGTTCGCCCTCGACCTCCATCACGCCGGGCAGGTTGCGCACGTCCTCGAGCGCCGAGAGACTACGTTCTTTCGTGAAGAGCAACACGATGTCCTCGCGGTTCGACTGATTAAAGGCGATGTCGGCAACGCTGTTGATCGAATAGGAAAAAAAGCCCACGGAGATCATGATCGCAACCGCCAGCGACAGGCCAATAGCAGAAAAGGCCGCGCGCAGAGGCCAGCGAAACAGAGATCGCCAGATCATCATTGAGGGCTGGCTGAGGCGAAGCGCGGCCAATGCCCGGTCGAAGAGGCTGCGTTTGAACCGCGGCGGCGCGGGGGGCGACATCGCAACGGCGGGCGGTAGGCGGGCCGCGCCCATGGCGGAGCGCAGCGCGCCAACGGCGGCGGTCAAAAGTGCGAGGAAGCCGGAGATCGCATAGGCGTCATAGGAGACGTTGAAAATCAGATAGGGGAATTTGAAATATTGCGCATATTCTCCCGCCATCCAACGCGCAGATAGGCCACCGGTGATCCAGCCGATGATCACGCCCAACACGGCGGTCAGACCGGCCAGAAGCACGTAATGCGCGGCGATGTGCACGTCGGTATAACCAAGTGCCTTGAGCAATCCTATCTCGCCGCGCTCAAGCGCGATGATCCGGCCGATCACCATATTCACGAGAAAGGCGGAGATGCCGAAAAACACCGGCGGCAGGATGGTTGCCATGTTCTTGAGCTGTTTGATCTCGGTGGTGACGAAGGCGTTGGAGGCCTGTTCATCGCGGCCATGCGCGCCGGTGCCGCCGTTGGGTTCCAACAATGTGTCCAGCGCTTCGATCACCTGATCTTCTTGTGCGTCGCGCGACAGGCTGAGCGTCAAGGAGTTGAAGGCACCGGACATGTCAAAGGCAGAGGCCAGCATGGCCTGCGGCACCCAAAGGATGCCGAAACTCTCGTCATCGGGCATGAGTGTGCCGGGGCCGATGGCATAGACGAATTCGGGCGACAGTGCGGTGCCGGTGATGGTCAGGCGGCGTTTCTGGCCGGAGAGCAGCGCCTCGAAGGTGTCGCCGATCTCAAAGCCGTTGGCCTCAGCGAAGGGTTCGTTGACCATGACCTCATCAGTGGCCTGCGGATCGGGCAAGCGGCCCGCGCGCAGGAGCGGCACATTAAGTGTCGGAAGAGCGCCCGTGTCGGGCAAAGAGAGCGCCAAACCGGTCGCGGATTTCACCCGCCCCGGCAGATCGAGCATGAGATATTCCTGCACCCGCGCCTCGGCGGTTTGCACGCCGGGAAGGGCGGAGATTTCGGTCAAGAGCGGGCGTGGCGCCTTTTCGGTCATCGCCCAGACATCGGCAAATTCATTGCGTTCGTAAAAGGCCGCCAAAGTGTCATCCAGCGCCCTGTACATGCCGAAAGCGGTCAGGAGGATCATCACGCCGCAGGCCAACACCAAAGCGATGGCAAGCGACTGGCCCCAAAGCCGTCTGAAATCGCGCAGGAGTTTTTTGTCGAGCGCATGCATCTGGGTCACCACACGATCTCGGAGGGCGCAACGCGCGTCTCATTGGTGGAGACAGAGGCGATATTGCCATCCTGAAACCGCACCACGCGATGCGCCATGGCCTGAATGGCGGCGTTGTGCGTGATGACGATGGCGGTGGTGCCCAAATCTTCGTTGACCTCGCGGATCGCTTCCAAGACCTGAACGCCCGTGCTGCTGTCCAAGGCGCCGGTGGGTTCGTCGCACAACAGCACCTCGGGCCGTTTGGCGATCGCACGCGCGATGGCGACACGCTGTTGCTGGCCGCCGGAAAGTTCGGCCGGGAAATGGTCGATCCGATCGCTCATGCCGACACGTTCCAAGGCCTCTTCGGCCTTCATCGGATTGGGGGCGATGTCGGTTACCATCTGGACGTTTTCGCGCGCGGTAAGGGAAGGCACGAGGTTGTAGAACTGGAACACAAAGCCGACGTGATCGCGGCGAAACCGCGTCAGCGCCCGGTCGGATTGCACCGTCAGATCAAGGTCGCGGAACATCACCTTGCCAGAGGTGGCGTGATCCAAACCGCCTAAGATGTTCAAAAGCGTGGATTTGCCAGACCCCGATGGCCCGAGCAAAACCGTCAGTTCGGAGGCGAACAGATCAAGATTGACGCCAGAGAGCGCATGCACCTCTGCTCCGCCGGTGCGATAGGTCTTCACCAGCTTCTCGGTATGAAACACGGTCTCGGGCATGGCCTCCTCCTCTCGGAGACAGTTTACACCATTCCCGATCTGCCACCTTGAAACGGATCAAGTCGCGCTGTCCGTTGCCTTTGTCTCAATAATCGCGTTCGAAAAACACGCCGACGCCGGTGTCACCCTCGGAGGACACAGAGCCTTTGATCGTCACGTTGCGCGTGGCATCGTAGTTCAGGTCGATCACCGATTTGCCCTCGTTGTCGATGGTGACGTCGGTATAGAGCGAATCCGAGATGTATTTCCCAAGCGTGAGTGCGCTTGCACCATCCTCAGAGGTCTGAAGGTCAAGATCGTCCAGACCGAAACTGTCCCGGATCGAGCCGACAAGACCACTGCCGCCGCCGGTGAGCGTGGCCACGGCATCCGCCATCTGAGCGGCTTGCAGCGCGGACATTTTGCTCAGATCCTTGCCGAACAAAAGCTGGGCGAGGATTTCGTCATCGGGCAGCGCCGGTGAAGAACTCAGGGTCAGCTCGGGTGAGCTCAGCGGGCCTTCGGTGATCAGCTGAACGGTCATCGTATCCGTTTCGGTTTCGGCCACCAGTCGCAGGATCGGGTCCAATTCGCCCTGAAGCGTGATTGCGCCTTCCGCCATGGTGATGCGTTTGCCCAAAAGTGACAGCCGTCCACGGATCAGCGAGAATTGTCCGACAGGGACCACATCGGCGGTTGTGCCGCGTATCCGCAGGCGCCCGCCCAGTTCGGCATCAAGACCACGTCCGCGTACGAAAATCTGGTTTGGGGCGGAGAGAACGACATCCAGCCCGTAGGCCACGGAGGAGCCGCCGCCATTTGCGCTTTGGATCAATCCGGCGCGAGATCGGGTCTGCGTGACCGCCGAAGAGGCTCCGCGATGGGTGATGTCGGGAATGTCGCCGCCGCTGCCAAGCGCTGCGGGCGAGACAGTGACATTGGTTTCACCAAGGGTCAACTCGCCGGCAATGTTGGCATTTCCTGTCAACGGGCCAGCGACCGTCACCGCGCCACTGATGGAGGTGCTGTAGAGCTGTGGATCAGTCAGGCCGAGGGCGTTCAGGTTGATCGAGAGCTCGGCAGGGATGCTGCCGCTCAAGGTCAGTTGACCGGAGGTGGAGATTGACCCGCCCGTGTCGGCGGCGGCCTCGACATCGATTTGCGCCTGTTCGCCATTGAGTGAGACCACACCGCGGTTGACGGTCAGTGCCAAATCCGCAGCGGATACGACGACGCGCGCGCCAGGGGACACCTGGACCTGACCTGCCACGGAGGACAGCGCCAGAGGGCCATTCACGCCCAGATCGAACTGCGCCGTACCTTGCGTGAGGACGGCGGTGGTAAAGCGATTGGATAGGCCAAGAGGTGCGGTGCCAGAAAGGTCGAGATCGGCGCTGGAGAAATCCTGCGTCAGGGTGCCCGACAGGGTGGCCGTCGAGCCACCGGGTCCTGTCAGATCCGCGCGTGTGGTCCAGGGGCTGTCCGCGCCCAGATAGGACATCTCTGCATCGAGCGTCGCCGGGCCATTGAGGGCCACGCCCAGACGGGCGACGTTGTCCAGTTGAGTTGTCAGACTCAGTGTGCCGCTGTCGGAGGTGAGTGCGCCCTGTGCCTCGGCCGTCACCGCCTGTGTCGTGACCTTGCCTTCGCGCAGGGTCATGCCGGTTTGGTCGCGCACCGCCGAGAGGTGAATGTCACTGGTGCCGCCGATCAACGTGTCGACCTGGTCAATGCCAGTGCTCAGCCCGGTGCCGTTGGCGTCGGCCTCAAGGTCGAAAGTGCCATGCAACGGAGAGACGCTGCCCTGTGCCTTGACGCTGACGGCCCCGGCCAGATCAAGACCGGAGAGCGCCGCGAAACGCGCAAGCCGTGGGGTGTCGAGCGACATGCGTCCGGTGAATTCAAAACCGGCGTCCAGCCCGTCGATACTGCCTGAGGCGGTGGCGCGTGTGGCGTCAGTTCGGGCCTCAAGGCTTTGAATAACAAAGGGTTCTCCCTCGCGCCAGAACACCTGGCCGGAGAGCGCGGGCGCATCGCCGACGGCCTCTTGCAGAGCGGGGTCTTCGGAGGCAAAGTCTTGCACCGTCAAGCCAAAGCGGGCTTTGACTGCGCCGAGGGCAGTCGTGCTTTCGCTGCTCTGACGCGTGATCGTTCCCTGCGCGCCGAGACGGGCGGAGCCAATGTCGAGCCCGTCTTGGGTATAGTCTTGAACGTCAATATTGGCGGACCAGCCTTGCCCACGCGTCGCATCGTATTTGGCGAGAATTTCGGCTTTTTGCACCATGGAACGCGCGCTGCCGAAGGGCAAAAGTACGGGGCGCTCATCCGGGCTCTCCAGCGTGCCGGAGACCGAAAATGCGCTTGGCCAACCGTCGGTGCCGATGGTCGTGGTTCCGATCAGGGATAGTGTGCGGGTCGAAAGCGCGAAGCGTTCAAGGTCGAACCCGCCGTCGGGATAGGACACACCTTCTGCATTCAGCGTCGAGGAAGGACCGAAGAATTGCGCGTAGTCCGCGCTAAAGAGCGGGGTCAGATCGCCGGATAGATCGGCGGAGAAACGGCGGGGCGCTGCGGCGTCTGGGGCCTCGGGGTCGACCTCCGCGTTCAAGGCGACGCGACCGGTCAGCCGGTCTTCGCCGCGGGTGGCCAATGCAATGTCGGCTGCGAATTCATCGAGAGGACCCGCACCTTTGGCGGTCAGGGAAAGCGGTGGGGAGCCGGGCAGATTTGCGAGCGTCGAGACAATGCCGCCCGCATCCTCGGTGAGGGAGAGGTCGAGGTCGAGCACCTCGGTGGCGTTGTCGTAAGAGACCGAGACAGAGAACTGCTCGTCGGCGGCGTCCAGTCGCTCGATCTCAAGCACGGCTTCGCCCGAGCCATCGTCCAGCTTCGCCGAGCCATTCAGGGACAATTCGACCGCCTCGCCGATCTTCAAAACCGTTGCGCCGAGGTGAACACGCTCTGCCTCGATGGCACCGATGTCGATGGAGACAGGAAGGTCGGGCAGGGAAAAGGGCTTGGCCTCCGGGTCGGGCAAATCGACGCCCTCGGTGCTGGTCTCCGGCAGGCGTTCGAAGACGATTTCTTCGGCGGCAATGCGCGTGACTTCGACACGTCCGGCCAAAAGCGCCGTGCGGCTCCAATCCAACTCGGCATTGCGGAGCGTGAACCAGGTGCCGTTTTCATCGGCAATGGTCAGTTCGTCCATCGTTGCGGTCGAGGACAGGAGCCCGCGGAACCCTTCGATGCGAATGTCACGTCCGGCACCGGAAAGATTGTCCTCGAGAAAGCCGACGATCATGGATCGATCGCGGGCCGTCTCCGAGGAGGAATTGTCCTGTGCAATCAGCGCAGCAGGTACAAGCAGTGTGGAAGCAAGGAGAATACGTTTCATCAAAAGGCCTGCCCAATCCCGATATAAATCTGGATGCCGTCACCGGTATCGCCGGAGATGGGGGTCGCGACGTCGAAACGGATCGGACCGAAGCCCGTATTGTAGCGTAGGCCAAGCCCCGCGCCCGCGTGCCATTCGGCGTCCTCGCCGGGCAAAGCCGAGGTGCCAATGCCGCCGAGATCATAAAAGCCGACGGCGGAAATGTTGCCTCGGACTTTGGCGCGCAGTTCGCCTGAGAGGCCGAGGAAACTCGATCCGCCGATCTCGTCGCCGCCGCCGATGTCAATGTTGAGCGATTGGTAGGGCTGGCCCCGCACAGTGCCGCCACCGCCGGAGAAGAACAGCATGTCGGGGGGCACATCGGTATACTCGGCACCATAGATCGATCCGAGTTGCAACCGGCCAGCAAGGGTGAAGCGGTCGTCGTCGCCAAAGGACATGTAGCCTCGTCCATCGCCAAACAGACGTACGCCGCTGGCGGAGTCGTTCAGCGCGACAAAGGGCATGACTTCAGCGGCGAGATAGGTGCCTTTGGTTGGATTGAGTGAATTGTCACGCGTGTCGCGGGAGCCCTCGAAGGGCAGGATCAGATAGGAGAAGTTGCGCGAGCCGAGATCGTCCTCTACTTCGGAATATCGGTAACCGATGCCGCCGTAGAAGGTCGAATTGGGAGAGGTTTCCACGTCGAACCCGAGCGTGAATTCGCCGCTGTCCGAGAGGAAATCCGGTTCATCGAGATGTTCCAGAGCTGCGCCAAGAACCAATGTCGTTTTTCGCGTTACCGTGGCCGGTCGGCGATAGGTGGCAGCGACTGTCACATCGATCCCCGTGTTGCCGCCGATGCCGGACACCTCACCGTCAAAGCGGAGCCGGTCGGCATTGTTGGTCAGGTTGCGATGAATCCAATAGGCGCTGAGCGTGCCGCCCTCAAGCGAGGACAGCTCGGCACCAAACCCGAGGCGGCGACGCTTTTCATCGACCAGCGTTGCGATGATGTCGAGGCTGCCGTCGTCGTTCAACTCTTCAGCTTCGCGCAGGGTGATCGAGCGGAAGGTTCCGGTTTTCTGGAACCGTTTGGTCACCAGATCCAGTTTCTCGGGATGATAGGCGGTGCCCGTCGCCAGATTACCGATCCGCCAGAGACGGTCCTCGCGCACAGTGGTATTTCCGGCAAACCGCAACCGGCCCAATTTGACCGGGGGGCCAGGGTCAATCTCGACATCGACATCCAAGGTTTTGGTCGGATGATCGGCGGTCACGGTCTGGCCTTTGGGCTGGGCTTTGGCGTGCGAGGCCTCGCGCCATCCTCGGATCGCGGCGTCGGTCGCATCACCGACAAGATAGGAATGTGCAATCTCGCCGCGACGAAAGTCCTCTGGCAATTCCGTGTCTCTGGCAAGCGGGTTGACTGTGGTGTCACCGAAGACGAACTGGGGGCCGGGATCCACTTCGATGGTCACTCTGTTGACTTGAGAAGGAAGTGAAATCAACGACATGGAGGCGCCTTCGCGCCCGTCCACGCGGATCGAAATCTTTGGCCCGTAGTAGCCCTCGCGATAGAGGGTGCCGATCAAAGTGCGGTAATCCGATTGCACGGCGGCGATGATTTCTTCGGGGGCGGTGATGTCCGTGTCTGCTGCCTCTATCACGGCGGAGGCGGCCCGCAGGCGCTTTTTGAGATCGTCGTCAGCTGTGGATGCAAATTGCACTTCGAACGCTTGCGCAGCGGTGGCGCAGACCAGAAACGCGGCGGTCAATTTTAACATCTGCTGAACATCCGGCCCTCGCATCAGATGGCCCCCCGATTAAACCTTTTTTTCGACTATGCGGTGTTCGGGCCTCAGTTTAAAGGGGGTTTTTCTCCACTTTTCCGAACGCTTTCAGATGGTGTGGCGGTTTGCCGCTTGCTCCGGCGAGGGTGTCTCCTTAAAGCCTGTGTCCATATCGCTTTCAGATTGATGCAAAAGAGGGAGACCGAGGTCATGCAATGCGAGATTTGTGGCGCAGAGGGCCCTTTGACAGCGGTTGCGGTGCAACCGCGCACTGAAGCGGTCAATCTCTGTGAGACTTGTGCGAACGGCTTGAAAGGCGACGCAGTGCCCGAGGGGCATTGGCAGGCGCTCACCACCTCCATGTGGTCCGAAAGCGATGCGGTCAAGGTCGTGTCCTGGCGGTTGCTCAACCGCTTCCGGGATGAGGCCTGGGCGGCGGATGCGCTCGATATGCTCTACTTGGAGCCTGAGGTTGAAGAATGGGCCAAGGCCGCCGGTCCCGAGGTAATCCATCGCGACAGCGTCGGAGCGGTGTTGTCGTCTGGCGATACGGTCATTCTGATCAAGGACCTTCCGGTCAAGGGCGGCGGGTTTACCGCCAAACGCGGAACGGCGGTGCGTGGGATTTCCTTGGTGCCCGACAATGCAGGCCATATCGAAGGCCGGGTCGAAGGCCAGCGGATCGTGATCCTGACGGAATTCGTCAAAAAGCGCTGAGGCTCCACACAGAAAAATTGACAGACCCGCAGCGGCGGCGTATCGGGCGCGTGATGCAGATGGATGCAGCGTGTTGCCCGCCGCGTGGCCTGTCGACAGGGTCGATCCGGCAAATGAGCGGGCCCTTTTGAAAGTTTGGGATCATGGCGGGAAGCCTGTTTTCCTCGGGCGATCTGACGGCGGACCGTCGGGCGTCCTTTGCCGAAACGCTGGCGCATTTGGGCGATCTGGCGGGGGCGATTGAAACTCTGTCGGGGGGGCTTGAATTGGCGCCGTCTTGGGCGGCGGGGTGGTTTCGGCTTGGAGAATTTTTCGAGCTTGTGGGCGAGGTCGAGGCGGCCTGTCAGGCGTGGGACAAGGCGGTTCTGGCCGACCCGAGCGATCCTTTGGGTGCGGGGCTAAAGCGTGATCTGGCGCGTAAGGTGCCTGTCGCGGAGGCGATGCCGTCCGCTTTTGTCGAGTTGCTTTTTGACCAATATGCGCCGCGGTTCGAGGCCTCTCTGGTCGAGAAACTCCGCTATCGCGGGCCTGAGATCATTATGGAGGCCTTGCATCTGGCCGGGCGGACACAGTTCGGCGCGGTGCTTGATCTCGGCTGCGGCACCGGGCTGATGGGGGCCGTGTTGCGGCCCGTGTCGGCGCATCTTGTCGGCTATGACATTTCCGACGGCATGCTGGTCGAGGCGGATCGCAAGGGAATCTACGATGTGCTCGACAAACGCGACATCGCCCAGCTTGAGGTGACGGAGCAGCGGTTTGACCTGATCGTCGCGGCGGATGTGTTCATCTACCTTGGTGCACTGGAGCGCGTCATTGGCTGGTGTGCCGGATCTCTGGCGGCGGGCGGTGTCTTGGCCTTTACCGTTGAGCTGGGCGATAGGCCCGTGGAGCTGCGTGACAGTCGGCGGTTTGCCCATGCGCAGAGCTATGTCGGGGCGCTGTTGTCCGAGGCGGGGTTTGGGACCGTGCAACTGACGCCCTGCATCCTGCGCGAGGATCGCGGCACGCCGATCGAGGGGCTTGCGATCGTGGCCAGCGGGTTGGCGCAGCAGGTCGCGCGCGAGGGTGATGGTGATCTTATGGCGCTGGTTTGAGAATGCGGAACAGAAAAAGGCCCGGACGCGAAACGCCCGGGCCCTAAATGTCCTACGCGTGCCTGAGATTAGGCGACGACGAGGTTCACCGCAGATTCGCGACCGTCACGACCGGCTTCGATGTCGAAGGTAACCTTCGCGCCATCGGCCAGGCCGGTGAGGCCAGAACGCTCAACGGCAGAGATGTGCACGAACACGTCTTTGCTGCCGCCTTCCGGCTGAATGAAGCCGTAACCTTTGGTGGAATTGAACCATTTCACGGTGCCATTGGCCATCGTGTTTACTCCTGTTTGTCTTGTCGCTCGCGAGAGTGCAGCAACCCGGCGTCGTCGTAGTCGTTCGATGACTGTGGCCGGTGAAGGAGAACAGAAGGGTCGAAAGAGGTAACTTAGCCCGACCCGTATGGCAGATTTCCAGTGAATTGTATAGGGATTTCCACTGCGATGAAACGTCTTGAAAAGACGAGGGACGAGCGACAAATGGATTGCGGTTCTTCCATGGCGAAATGATGTTTTGGGCCGTGCCGGTAGGTTTGGTGAATGTCGGGAAAAGCCGTCTTTTGATCACATTGATGCCCCAAACATCCTCTTTAAAGTGAAGTTCAACCTCTGGTTGACATGGTTTTGACCAAAAATGGGCGCGAATTGGGCGCTTTTTGGTCCATTTTTTGCCAAAACGTGGCGCAATAGTGATCCTGTGTAGTGATTGTGGCGGTTTGAGTAACAAACGAGACACTGACTTACAGGGACCCCCCCATGAATACTTTCGCTGGCATTTTGCATACTGAACGGAACAACACGCCGGAGCAGCGCACGCGTCATATTGCGCCGCGCCGAAAGGGAGAAGGCTCCTTTCAATTCTGCGACACGCCGTTTGAGCGACTCGGTCGCCCGATCTAATCGCCACAGTTCCCCGAACGCCTCAATTCCAACACCGCAGAGATACACACGGAGATATGCAATGACCAACTTCGCAGAAAAAGCCCGCAACGGACGCCTCAACGCCCTCGATCACCGTACGCGCACCCTCGTCTTGGGGCGTGAGAGCGCGCCAGTGTTCGCATCTCAACGTTCTAAAGCCGCGGGGCGAGGCGTGTTCTGAGATGGACCTGGAAAGCGTTTGAGTGTGGGGTACAGGACGCCCTTGGCATCTTAAACGCGAGTCTTCGCGGAGCACTGTGCGAAAGCCGCCAGAGCCGCTCCGTCACGCCGAAGGTGTGCCGACTGGGAACGGCGCACCTCTTGTACAAAAGGAACGCGTTTCACTCGAACCTCCTCGGGTCAGGCGCGGAGGGGGGGAAATCAATGAGGGCGGCCCGAAGACCGCCCGACGATCATATAAAAAGCGCTATGATTGTCAGTACGAGTGATATGGTTCCAATAATGTCACCATACGAGACCCGTCCCTCGATTTTGAATGAAAACCGCATTGGAATTTATCCTAAGCGATGCTCATCCGGATGAGCGATTAAGGTTCGCTCAGTATTTATATTCCGCCCCAATTCCGGCGGTTTGAGCAACCTTTCGGCCGATTAGTTGCTCGGGCGGAAGTTGTCCGAACAGCATCCCGCTGTCGGGCCTCCTTAGCCTTTCGCCGCTAGTTTACTCGACATAGCCCCGCTAGGGGCTGACTCTCGTTCAGAATGACTTTCACCGTACTCGCTCTGCGAGGTGCTAAGTCATCTTCGTACCGCATTTAGTGGTGCTTCAAGGTATGTCATACAAAATACAGATTCTCTGGGGTGCGGTCAATTGCGTATCGGAACAAAATGAGAACAATCTCTTTGTCAGCAACAAAAAAGGCGCCCGAAGGCGCCTTTTGATCCATTTTAGCGGCTGAATTTTTTATACTTCAGACGCTTGGGCTCCAAGGCATCCGGCCCCAACCGACGCTTCTTGTCTTCCTCATAATCCTCGAAGTTGCCTTCGAACCATTCCACATGGGCGTCGCCTTCGAACGCCAGAATATGGGTACAAATCCGGTCGAGGAAGAAGCGGTCGTGGGAGATAACCACAGCACAACCGGCAAACTCAGTGAGCGCGTCTTCCAGCGCGCGCAGGGTTTCCACGTCCAAATCGTTGGTCGGTTCGTCGAGGAGGAGGACGTTGCCGCCCGATTTCAACAGGCGCGCCATGTGGACGCGGTTGCGTTCCCCGCCGGAGAGGACGCCGACTTTCTTCTGCTGATCGCCGCCTTTGAAGTTAAAGGCGGAACAGTAGGCGCGGCCGTTCATCTCCGCGTCGCCCAAAGCGATCACTTGCTGACCGTCGGAAATCGCCTCGAACACGGTGGCGTTCGGGTCGAGATCGTCGCGGGACTGGTCGACGTAGCTGAGCTTGACCGTGTCGCCGTATTCGACGGTGCCAGCGTCGGGTTCCAACTGGCCGGTGAGCATGCGGAAGAGCGTCGATTTACCGGCGCCGTTCGGGCCGATCACGCCGACGATGCCACCCGGCGGCAGGGCAAAGTCGAGCCCTTCGATCAACTGCTTGTCGCCCATATGCTTCGACAGGCCATTGACCTCGATAACCTTGGAGCCAAGGCGCGGGCCGTTCGGGATGACGATCTGGGCGCGAGTGATCTTGTCGCGCTCGGATTGCGAGGCGAGGTCGTTGTAGCGGTCGATCCGGGCCTTTTGCTTGGCCTGACGGGCTTTCTGCCCTTGCCGCATCCACTCAAGTTCGCGCTCAAGGGTCTTCTGACGGGTCTTGTCTTCCTTGGCTTCCTGTTCAAGGCGCTTGGCTTTTTGCTCAAGCCATGCGGAATAGTTGCCCTCGTAAGGGATGCCGCGGCCACGGTCCAGCTCGAGAATCCAGCCGGTGATGTCATCAAGGAAGTAACGGTCGTGGGTGACGATCAGGATCGTGCCCTTATACTCGATGAGGTGCTGTTGCAGCCAGGCGATGGTCTCGGCGTCGAGGTGGTTGGTCGGTTCGTCGAGCAGCAGCATGTCGGGGGCTTCGAGCAGCAGTTTGCAAAGCGCGACACGGCGTTTCTCGCCGCCCGACAGCGTGGTGACATCGGCGTCGTCGGGGGGGCAACGCAGCGCCTCCATGGAGACGTCGATCTGGCTGTCGAGATCCCAGAGGTTCTGGGCGTCGATCTCGTCTTGGAGCTTGGCCATCTCCTCGGCGGTCTCGTCGGAGTAGTTCATGGCGAGCTCGTTATAGCGGTCGAGGATCGCCTTTTTGGCGGCCACACCGAGCATCACGTTGCCGCGCACGTCCAGCGACGGATCAAGTTCGGGCTCCTGCGGTAGATAGCCGACTTTGGCACCTTCGGCGGCCCAGGCCTCGCCTTGGTAGTCCTTGTCCATGCCCGCCATGATGCGCATGAGGGTCGATTTACCGGTGCCGTTGACACCGACGACACCGATTTTGACGCCGGGGAGGAAGGACAGACGGATGTTCTCGAACACCTTCTTGCCGCCGGGGTAGGTCTTGGACACGCCGTCCATGTGGTAGACGTATTGATAGGCTGCCATTGTACGGGCTCCTTTGGGGGGAATGGTTTGGGCGGTGGTTTAGCGTGGGAAGAGGGGGGATGGCAATTGGAACGATGAAGCTTAGACTTCAGAAGGCGTCTTATATTTGTCCGGGGGGTGTTCAATGAAGTTATCAAAAGTCGAATTTCTAGAAATCAACGTTAACAAGTCTGATCTCGAGACGATTGGGGAAGATGCGGCCGCGCTTTTGCTTACAATTGTCATGTTTGCAGAAGAGGTGAACCACTTACGAATGATGTTGATGGCATCGATAGCAGGCCGACCAGAAAATCCCACATTGGCAAAGGTCGCTGTGTCGCGCGATCACATGTACATTCGGCTGCTCAACCTCAAAGTTTGCGAGACCATCTTCGCGCTCGGCGGGTTTCTAGAAAATAGAAGAAAAAAACGAAATGCCGAGCAAGCTGAGCAAAATGCATTCGAAGCTGCTGTGGAAAAGTGCTTTGAGCCTGTCGAAGCACTCAGGCACAGTAAGTGGCATAAATTTTCAAAGCAGATGAGAAATCATCTTGGCGGACACACTCCGCCATCCGAAGTAAAAAGTTGGCTGAAAGCAGATCTCCCTAATGCGGATGGTCGTATGCTGTTTCATGACACAATGGGTGCTTCTTCTTTCCCCACTGTGGATGATTGGGTGTTCGCGGGCTTTCTCGAAACGCACCTCGAGGCTGAAACACGGCAAGAGCGAGTTGAGAAATATCAGGACTTCCTCGATTGGTTGCTTCTCGATGCTTCTTCGGAGGTCATACGCGCAGCGCATATTCTTTCGAAAGGTATTTTCGTTGACCACCTAGGCCGCGATCAGGAAGCGACGGTCGAGTATGAATTTCCATCCGAACTCGTTCAGAAGTCAGGTGAGTTCAAATTGCCATTACTGATCTTAGCCCCTGGTGACGCTCGCGACGACGATTAACCCTCACACCCTCTTCTCAAAAAACAAATCCGGATAAGGATCGTCGTTAAAACGGTCTATCTCACTCCACTCCAACCGCTGATACAATCCCGCCGCTTCCGGGAGGGCTGAATTGGTGTCCAGTCGAAGCGTGGTAATGCCCATCTCACGCGCGTGGTTTTCAACCTCTGACATCAGGCGTTTCGCCAATCCCAGCCCCCTTGCAGAAGGCGCGACCCAGAGGCGTTTGATTTCAGCGTAGCCTTTATCGGTGCCTTTCAATCCCACGCAGCCGGACGGCAACCCATCTGACAAGGCCACGAGGAATTGCCCGCGCGGGGGGCGCATGTCTTCGCTGCCGGCGCGGGCGGCTTTGGCCGGGTCGTAGCCGGCGGAGAGGCGGGTGGCCAATTCGGCGTAGTAGCTTTCCAGGCAATGAAACGCGGTGGGGCTGTCGGGGTCCATTTCGACGATCTCAATCCGGTCGCGGCCCAGGGCAGAGGCGATCAGATCCATCGCTGCCAAGAGCTGTTCCGGATGGGGATGGCGGTCCAAAAGCGCCTGCGCGCGGTCGTTGGACAGCGCCTCATAGGCCTCGTATTCGCGATGCCCCTCCGGCGTCAGAACGGCAAAGCGGCGGCGTTTGTCTTTGCGGTCTTCCGCGACGTCGATCAGGCCCTCGTCCTCAAGGCTGCGCAAAAGGCGCGACAACAGCCCGGTGTCGAGATCGAGAAAGGCCCGGATGTCGGAGACAGCGCGCCCCGCAGGACCGATGGCGTTCAAAACTCGGGCCGCGCCAAGAGGGCGGCCACGTCCGAGAAAGCTTTGATCCAAGACGCCGGTTTCAGTCGTGACAGCGCGGTTGAAACGGCGGATGCGGGAGACGGGATTGAGGGGCATGAAGATACCTGACTGAAGTCTTTTATTTTTCCTGACTTTAGTCAGGTAAGTTTTGGCGTCAAGGGAGAGATTGACAGTCACACGGCTTGTCGCCATGCAGGACGGCATGCGTTGTAACCTGCCATATGCCCGCCCCGGTCAAGTGATCGGCCTGCTCGGGGGATCGTTTGATCCCGCGCATGAGGGGCATGTGCATATCACCAAAATGGCGCTGAAACGATTTAATCTTGATCGTGTCTGGTGGTTGGTCAGCCCGGGGAACCCTTTGAAAGAAAAGGGTCCTGCAAGTATGGAGCGGCGCCTGGCCCACGCCCGCGAGATCATGGATCACCCCAAAGTCGAAGTCACGGACATCGAGGCGCGCACGGGCACGCGCTATACGTCGGCGACGCTTGAGGCGATCAAAGCACTCTATCCTGGCGTGACCTTCGTGTGGCTGATGGGAGCCGACAATCTGGCGCAGTTTCATCTCTGGCAGGATTGGCGAGAGATTATGAAAACCACGCCTGTAGGCGTAATTGCCCGACCCGGCACGCGCGGTGCTGCGCGCAATTCGGTGGCGGCGCAAAGCTTTGCCCATGCGAAACTCTCGCCCCGCGCCTCGCGGCTTTTGGGGCGATGCGGGGCTCCTTGTTGGTGTTTTATCAACGTGCCGATGTCGGATGCTTCCTCGACGGAGATCCGAGCAAAGGGCGGTTGGGTGCGGGACTGACCGCATGTGCCCCGCGGGCTCAGGGGGAGCAAAAGACAGGTTTTCCCGTCTTGCCCATGACGCAAACGCAGGCTTAACTCACGGCCATGATGCAGACAGGAAATTCACGGATCAATCGACGCGGGATGCTTGGGCTTCTGCTGGGTGGTGTCGCCCACGCAGGGATGGCACGCGGCGCTTTGGCGCAAGAACTGGTTGCTTCTCCGCTGCCGAAGCCGCGTCCTGCGGATCTTTATCTTCAGTCGATCCCGACCGGCGAAGCTTTGATCGCAGCCTCTGGGCTGTCGGGGCAGGTCAGCTATGCCGTGGCGGACAGTGCAACCGGCGTTCTTCATGAAACCCACGGGCCGTTGCTTCGACTGCCGCCAGCTTCGGTCGCTAAGGCCGTGACCGCGCTTTATGCGCTCGAACATCTGGGCGCGGACCATCGTTTTGCCACGCGGGTGCTGCGCAGCGGGCCGGTGGTGAACGGGATCGTGCAGGGCGATCTGATCCTGTCGGGCGGGGGCGACCCGACCTTGGATACGGATGGTTTGGCTGCGCTGGCCGGACAGCTTGTGGAGCAAGGCATCAAAGGCGTCAGCGGTCGGTTTTTGATCGATGACACGGCCTTGCCCCGGATTG
The DNA here is from genome assembly GCF_019429625.1 of Celeribacter sp. PS-C1. Taxonomy (GTDB): domain Bacteria; phylum Pseudomonadota; class Alphaproteobacteria; order Rhodobacterales; family Rhodobacteraceae; genus Celeribacter. Next base: position 158,476 of record NZ_JAHXRW010000008.1, on the reverse strand, counting down.
ATGAGATCGACGCGGCGCAGACGGACTATGCGGGCTATAATCCGACGATTTCGGGGCTGAACCTGAATTACAACCGCGTGCATTTCGAATGGAAAAAACAGGGCGAGGGCTACAGTCTCAAGATGGACGCCCGCGCCGAGCGCTATGCGCCGGATGTGCGCATTGCGAGGATCAGCGTGGCCGCGCGCAATTTGCCGGTGTTTGATCATGTGGCCGGGCAGGGACGCGATGAATGGACTGTGGCGCGAAGCGCATTGGGAAATGGCGGCGCGCGGTGGTTGCCGGTGCGGCTCCCGGGGCTTTACGCGGGTGAAGTGTTTCAGGCGGTGGCCGGCGCGCAGGGGCTTCGATTGCCTCAAGGGCAGAGGCTGGCGGAGACCGGCGAGGAGATCGCGCGGATCGAAAGCGCGCCTTTGAGTGTCGTCGTGCGCGATATGTTGAAGTATTCGACCAATCTGACCGCAGAGGTTTTGGGGCTTGCGGCCACTCTATCCCGAGGTCTCGCAGTGAATGGTTTGCTGAGCTCAGCCCAAGCGATGAGTGACTGGGCGCGTGAGGCGCTGAACATGCGTCATATATCTTTTGTGGATCATTCGGGCCTTGGAGGTGCATCAGAAGTGACCACGGTTGATCTTGCCCATATGTTGGTGGCGCCGGGTGTCGAGGCGCGTTTGGCACCACTTCTGAAGCAATTCCTGATGAAAGATGACCGGGGTGGCGTGATAAAGGATCACCCGCTGACGGTTGTGGCCAAGACCGGAACGCTGAATTTCGTGTCAACTCTGGCGGGGTATTTGGACGCGCCGGGGGGCAAGCGTATGGCGTTCGCGATCTTTGTCGCCGATGTGTCGCGGCGCGAAGCGGCACAGGCACAAGGCGCGGAAATTCCGCGAGGGGCGCGGCCGTTCAATGCTCGTGCTAAAAGATTGCAGCAGGCATTGATTGAGCGCTGGGGCGCCTTGGGGCCGGCCGGTGCATTCGCTGAGTAGCCGCCGGTGGGTCAGGTCAACAGCGTGGTGATCTCATCCGGCTGGCGATAATAGTCCGACAGAGCAACGTTGTAGAGCGTGTCGTCGCGCTCCATGATCAGCACCGGCACGCCGGACAGGCCGTATTGGTGCATCAGGGTTTCCGTTTCGCGCGCCATTTTAAGCGCGGGCGCTTTGCCCTCAGAGAGCGGTGTCTCAATGCCGAACTCTTTGCGCAGAATTTCCGTGATGTAATCGGCATCCTGTGCCGAACGGCCCTCTTCCCAGCGCGCCTTTTGCAGACGGCGGGCCAGCGCCATTTCGACTTTTGCGCCTTGGTCATGGACAAGGGCGGCCGCCGCAGCGGTCAGGCTCGAGTCGAGTTTTTCGTCGGGCGCACGCAGGATGTTTTCGCGGTACAGATCGCTGAACGGTTGGCCGGACAGCTGCTCCGCGCGGGCGTCGTGTTGTTCGATCATGGCGCCGAGGCCCGCACCCATCCTTTGGGCATGCTCTGGCGCGAACAAAAGACGGTGATGCATCGTCACCTCTGCGCCCGCCTCGACCAAGGCGGAGATCACGGGCGCGCCGGCGTAGCACCAGCCACAATAGGTGTCGTAGAGATAGGTGAAACGGGGCATGCGGGCCTCCCATGGGGTGTGCGGGCCCGAAGCCCAAGTGTCAGATCGTGTCGTGGATCAGCATGTAGCGCGCACGGGCACCCCGTTCAATGGCAGCGGCATGAAGGCGGTCGATGTTCAATTCGTAGCGAATCTCTTCGAGCAGACGCAGCTCGGCCTCATAGGTATGGCCATCGGCGGCGGCGACGTCACAGGCCAGCGCATAGGCGGTCTCGTGCAGATAGATGGGCAGGTTGTCGCGAATAAGGCCGAAAAGCGCGTCCAAACCGTCCTCTTCGGAAAACAGGTCGAAGACGGTCGAGGAGACGACTTTGATGCGGTCCGGGTCATATTCGCCGAAAATGGGCAAATGGTTAACGATATTCTCGATGGTCACCAATTCGGCGGTGCGGATGTTCTCATCGGACATCGACAGAGCGATCATCACGGCGACGAGACAGTCCTGGGGGGTCAGGGAATGGGGAATATCGTTCATTTTATTGGCTCCAAAGGGGCATGTGCGGTCAAACAATATTGACGCAAGCCGGGGTGTTCAATAGGAGTTGCGCCTTGCGGGAGAGACCCGTGCGACAAAAGGATTGCTTAAAATGACGGACCTGCGTGATGCCGGTATGAGCTCGAAAGCCTGGCCCTTTGAAGAGGCCCGGACTGTACTCAAACGGTATGAGGCATCCAAGGACAAGAAGGGCTATGTGCTCTTTGAGACCGGTTACGGTCCGTCGGGTTTGCCGCATATCGGGACCTTTGGCGAGGTGCTGCGCACGACAATGATCCGCCGCGCGTTTGAGGTGATCTCGGACGTGCCGACGCGTTTGATCTGTTTTTCTGATGATATGGACGGGATGCGCAAGATTCCGTCGAACGTGCCGAACCAGGAGCGCCTGAAAGAAGACATTCAAAAGCCGCTGACCTCTGTCTACGACCCGTTCGAAGAGTTCGAAAGCTTTGGCCATCACAACAATGCCATGCTGCGCCGGTTCCTCGACACCTTCGGGTTCGAGTATGAGTTCTATTCGGCGACCGAGTTCTACAAATCAGGTCAGTTCGACGAGGTTCTGAAGCGCGCCGTCGAGAAATACGACGATGTGATGAAGGTGATGTTGAAGTCTCTGCGTGAGGAACGCGCGGCGACCTATTCCATTTTCCTGCCGATCCACCCGGAAACCGGTCGTGTGCTCTACGTGCCGATGAAAGAGGTGAACAAGGACGATTACACGATCACCTTTGATGACGAGGATGGCAAAGAGTGGACCCTTCCGGTCACCGGCGGCAATGTGAAATTGCAGTGGAAACCGGACTTTGGCGCGCGCTGGGCGGCCCTTGGTGTGGATTTCGAGATGTATGGCAAGGACCACTCGACCAACACGCCGATCTACGACCGGATTTGTGAAATCCTGGGCGGGCAAAAGCCGGAGCATTTCACCTATGAACTGTTCTTGGACGCCAATGGTCAGAAAATCTCGAAATCTTCGGGCAATGGTCTGTCGATTGACGAATGGCTGACCTATGCCTCGACCGAGAGTCTCGCCTATTTCATGTATCAAAAGCCGAAAACGGCGAAGCGGATGCATTTCGATGTGATCCCACGGGCGATGGATGAGTATCATCAACAGCTCCGCGCCTACCCTACGCAGGACGCGGCGAAACAGGCGGCGAACCCGGTGTTCCACATCCACGGCGCCGATGTGCCAGCGTCTGATATGGTGGTGCCGTTCTCAATGCTTTTGAACCTCGCCTCCGTGGCGGGTGCAGAAGAAAAGGACCAACTTTGGGGGTTTATCCAGCGCTATGCGCCGGAAGCCTCACCGCAAGCCAACCCGCAGCTTGATGCGGCGGCAGGCTATGCGGTGCGCTATTACAACGACTTCGTGAAACCGGAAAAAACCTTCCGTGCGCCGAGTGATCAGGAACGCGCAGCTATGGAAGACCTCAAGGCGGCCTTTGGCTCCGAAGAGGTGGCATTGGCCGCGATTGCCAAGAAGAACGCTGATATGGGCAACGATGAGCCGTTGCCGGAGGCGAATTTCGCGGATGGCGATTTCCTGCAGAGCATTGTTTTCGCAGTCGGCAAGAACAACGGGTTCGAGAACCTGCGCGACTGGTTCAAGGCGCTCTATGAGGTGCTTTTGGGTCAATCCCAAGGACCGCGTTTCGGGTCCTTCGCGGCGCTCTATGGTGTAAACGAGACCATCGGTCTGATCGAAAAGGGTCTGAACGGCGAACTGTCGTAAGTCTTATTTCGAACGTGTTTTCAAAGGGCTGCTTCGGCGGCCCTTTTTATTTGGCGTGACGCCACAGCCGATACCAGACCGACCAGCGATGCGTCAGCGCCTCCGGCGTATCCGCGAAAAGGCGCGCGCCATCGAGAAAGGCCTGTTTTTCATGGGTGGCGATCTGCGCTTTTAATCCAGCTTCCAGTGTCTTAACCGCGGCTTCGTTTAGGCCCGCAGACCGCGCCTCATGGCTCAGAACGATCAGGTCGTGATGCTTTCCCAAAAGTTCGCCGAGACTTTCGGCGGCCTTGACTTGTGCCTCCATCGCGTCCGGCCAGATCGGGGCAAGCAGGCGAGCATGGAAGAAGTGATATTTCACATGTTTGCGCCAGGTGTGGAAATCTTCTGGCTCTCGGGTTTCGCGGGCCCGTTCCATTGTGTCATATGCGGCTTTGTAAGTGGCGGAGAGACCGGGGAAGAGCGCCTTGCGCCCTTTGTGCCGCAGGTGCCAGTCCGCGCTGGATTTGAGCATCTTGTTCAATTCCTGCGCCACGTTGCTCAGAGGATCGCCCGCGTTGCCATAAGCCGTGTCGCGCGTCTGGGCCAAGTGGTTGAGGTAGAGCGTGATGTGATCGTCCGATAAGGCGACATAGTTGGACAGTTGGCCCAGAGTGTCGCAGCGGACTTTGATGTCGCGCAGGTCGGACAGTTGGCGCCCGATGTCGCGCAAGCGCCGATCCATCTGTTTGTATCCATCGAAATCCGGACCCACGAGGCGCAGGAGACCGCGTATTTCCTTGAGACGTTTGCGAATGTCATGGACGGCGGTCATCCGTGCCTCCAGCGTGTCCGCTTCGCATGACTTAATCGCGCGCCCCAAACGGTCTTGCGAGATGCGGCGGAATGCTTGGGTCATGTCGCGGTCTTTAGACTGGATAGAATAGCTCATGCGGGCCTCTTTCCATTCAAATGTAGGCCAAGGTCCGTGACAGGCCAATGACAAGAATGAGGCTGTTGCGTTCGGGCGCAGAGCGGCGTTCGGAGGTTTAAGCGGCGGGTTAACTTGCTCCTGTAGACCTGTGCCCATCTCGGGGCTCATGCGTCCCGAGTTTCCATGACGAGAGATTTCGACTTTGCCCGGACGGCCTCGTCCAGGGCCGAGATCCGTCGTGCAGATCGGTGCGCATGGAATTGAAGGATTGAAAGGGGTTCGGATGAACAAGGCCATTACTGATGGGCTGGTGCTGATGCCACCGGCGTTCGAAGACGGGCTGGGCGTTTGGTCCAGCGAAGATGGAACACCGGGGTCGGCGACCTATGATGGCGCGGTCAACGCGGCATTTGTACCCGCGGATGCTGATTTTGGCGGCTGTCTTGAGTTGGTCAAAAACGATACGCTGACCATGTTGCGATACATGGGCGAGACGCCTTTGCAACCGGGGATGTATCTTCAGATCAAGGCGCGGGTGAAAGCCATTTCGGGCAACCTTCCCTCTGTGCGGATCGCGGGTTGGGCGGGCAATGCGTCATTCTCGCATGTCGCGGGGCTGGCCGAGACCGGCGCTTCGGTGGACTTGACCTCCTACGGTGAGGTGGTCGAGGTGACGGCCATTGTGGGCTCGGGTGATCGTGGCGGCGTGGACATGCCATGGGGGCTTGAGCCGGTTTACGGCCATTTCGGGCTTGATCTAACGGGCGCCAACGGCGGGACCGTGCGGATTGATGATCTCGTGATTGAGGATGTCTCCGAATGGTTCCTGAGCGACAGCTCCGGCATGATCGACGTGCGTGATTACGGGGCTGTCGGCGATGGCATCACTGACAATACGGATGCGTTCAACGCGGCTAATACTGCGGCGGAAGGGCGGAAAATCCTTGTGCCGGAAGGGGTGTATCACCTTGCCAACACGGTGGCCTTCACAGAAGAGGCGGTCTTCGACGGCACTGTGACCATGCCTGCATCGGCGCGTCTGATCCTGCGTCACAGCTTTCATCTGAACGCCTATATCGATGCCTTCGGCGATGAGACCGAAGGCCTGAAACGCGCGTTACAGGCGATGTTCTATTACACGGATCACGACAGCCTCGACATGCGTGGGCGTCGTATTGAACTGTCGGCACCGCTGGATGTGGCTGAGATCACGGGTGCCAGCACGCTGGAAGTGCGCCGTGTGATCCGCAACGGCCAGATCAATGTGCAGAGCTCAAGCGATTGGGATACCGAGGAGGTGACGTCCCAAGCGAGCTATAGCGCGGCCAACGCGCGCACGCTGAGCAATGTCGCCAATATCGCGAATATTCAGGTCGGCAGCTTGGTCACTGGCACTGGGGTCGGGCGCGAGGTTTATGTCGAGTCGGTCAACGTCGGCAACCAGACATTGACGCTGAACCATCCTTTGTTTGGGCCGAATACGACGCAGACCTATACCTTCACCCGCTTCAAATATGTGTTCGATTTCTCCGGCCTGTCGAAGCTTTCTCAGTTCGAGTTTTTCGATGTGGAATTGCTTTGCAATGGTCGGGCGTCGGGCATCATGTTGGCCATGGGCGGGAACAACTTCCACCTGCGCGATTGTCATATCAAGTCCCCTCTCAATCGTGGCGTGACCTCGATCGGTGGCGGGTGTCAGGATTTGCACATCGATCGCTGTACGTTTGTGTCCAATGAGCAGCCGCTTCGGGCCGAAGACCGTCAGTCGATCGCGTTCAACATCAATTCGAACGACTGCAAGATCCGGGACAACCGTTTTCAGCGCTTTGGGCATACGGGGATTGTTTACGGCAACGGGCATATGTTTGTGGGCAACCACTGGTTCCAGGGCGACGATTTTACCGATAGCACGCGCATGGCCGGTTTGGTCTTTACATACCCCAATATGAAATCCGTGGTGACCGGCAACTACATCGACAACTCGTTTATTGAGATCACGAACGAGCATGATGTGGCCCCGGATTTTTCGTCTGAATATTCCTTTGGGGGACTGACCATCACGGGCAATATTTTCACCGTGAATGACAGTGCGAGTTCTTTCTCCTGGATCGTGATCAAACCCTATGGTCCGGGTCACTTTATTCAGGGGCTGGCCGTTCAGAACAATACGTTCAAATCCTTGAACGGCTTTATCGATCGGGTGGAGCGGGTCGATACGACCTATGCGGACCTCGAGTTCAACTCGTCGCGGAATGTCACCTTTGAAGGCAACAGCTTCAATGGGGTCAGCCAAAATACTATCAATCCGGTGTCTTTGGAGTTCAGCCAAAATACGGCGTCGACCTCATGGGTGCTGGCCCCGTCCGGTTATCTGCCGTTTGGCGGTTGGGCGCGAGTGGTGGAGAGCATCGTGTTCCGCAATGCTTTGACGAACGCCGGAGGCGGCACTGTTTTCGCGACGCCCTATGTGACGGTCAACTATGGTTCGAACAAGGATCAGGTTTTGTTGACGTTCGGTGAGGCGGTCAAGGGCACGGTGAACCTCATCGCGCGGATGGACCGTCCGATCTGATTTGGCGATAAAAAGAGAAATGCGAAGCCGGGCTGCCTTTGCAGCCCGGTTTTATGAGTCCAACTGCATGTCCTGCGCCCGCAAACGGTATGCTTTTCCGAAGCCGCCGTTCAGATCGGCGCTGATGGGCGTGAAGGTGACGAAAGAAAAATCCGCGAAATCGACGTAAAGTGCCGATTTCGGGTGATGCTCCAGCCAAGCAGCGCGATGTGCGGCATGTTCGGGGCTGTTTCTAGAAATGAAGTCCGGTGTCGCTTGAGCCGACAGCCGGGGGAAAGCCAGAGGGTCACCCTTTGTCGGCGCTTCTCCCAGCAATAGACCGACCTGGGGCGTCGCACGTAAAGCGCGCGTGTGAAAGGCGAGGTCGGAGACCAGAGTGAGCCATTGGCCTTTGGCGCCAAGCCCGAAGGCCACACGCGTCACATGCGGGGCACCGCTTTCGGGATCAAGCACGGCAAGCGCGGCGATGCGGGCCTGCTGGATCAGGCCACGCGCTAAGCCTCGTGCGTCATCATCCGTCGGGCGGATGGGGGAGGGGCTGTCTTTCGTCATGCGCCGAAGGTAGGGGGAAAGGTGGCGTTATGCCATAGTAAAATTGTCGGCTATGATCGGCGCGGACGAAAGACAAAACCAAGCCTCGAGGCGCTAAAGCCGGGCATATTCTTGAACCGTCCTGTCGAGCGCATTCAGAAAAAATTCCACGCTGTTCGAAAGTTCATGCAATTCGAGTTCGCTGAGTTTCTCAGTGTTCAGGCTTTCGAAAAGCGGGACAAGATTGCTCCATTCCTGCCAATGATTGAAATTTTCGGTTTCGATTTCCACAGTGGGAGGAGCTGGCAGGCCGAGCTCGCGGGATGAGAAGGCCAGGCCAAAGGCGGACTTCTCGAACATTGTGATGGTCTTTTGCAATTGCTCGAGATGCGGAGCCATCTCGTGATGGGTGTCGGCCAGCTGCGCCAGACAGGCCTCTTTGCCCGCCTTTTGAATCAACATCCTTTGTCGCCCGGAAATGTTGATCATTCGGCCAAGGTCGGGATTGTTTTGGCTCGCGAGAGCGCTGTAGCGGTCGTCAAGGTTTTCGACCAAAGCATTTGATGTCTTCAAAAGATGCATGGACATCTCAGACAGTGCGGAGAAATCCGAATATCTTTCCAAATTGCCCTTCTTGGCTTCGGTGATACGCCCTTTAAAGACATCCCAAATCTCTTCGATTTCGGAAATAATCGCCAGAGTTTTGGGGTCGGTTTCCGGTTGGAACTTTTCGGGTCCGCCGCCGTTTCTGAGTTCTTTGAGCGTACTGTCGAACAGGAATTTCGAGGTTAACAACAACGTGATGTTTCGCTCTCGGTTGACATCCAGCTGCGCATTACAGGCCGTGCGCACCATGCGCTGGCTCAACATCCGCTGGCGGCCTGCGACATCAATGCGCACCTGAAGCTCAGAAGAGGACATTGGCGTCTCACCGGCGTGGAGTGGGGCGGAAATCGTCAGCCCAGTTCCCGATGAGACGAGGAAAAGGAGAAGGAAAATACGAAGCATGTTGCCTTTCCATATGAGGGATCGTTCAGCGAACTCTCGTTGATCACTAGTCAAAGAAAGTTTACGGGGCCTTAAAATGGGCCGATGCTCGAGAATTTGATCGATCAACCTGTTTCTTTGCAGATCTTGACGTAATCCGTTCCCTCAGTTCCCAAAACTTTTCGGCCATCTCGGCATCCCTGCTACAGTTGATCAATCAATTTGTGCCCCGCGATTGCCCGGTTCACGAGGAGCCAGGCGTCGGTCAGGCCGGGAGTTGCGATCACTGCATTCCATCTGGATTCGGCACACAGCAAGCGCATGACAGGCCCTTTGGCGACGCGCTTTTAGGGGGCGAATGGGGCCATTCTGGAGATGGTGCGGGGCCGATTTTTAGGCCTTTAGGATGTTGCTAGAGATTTGGCTAAATGCTCTCTCTGTCTGTCAGCGATTTTTGATGGTTAATATGCTGAAATTATAATGGAAATAACATGTCGCGCTTGCCTTCGGAAAATGTCCGGAGTCCTAGCTTGGGATCACGCATAGGCTTCGAAGAAAAGCCGAACACCACTGGTTCACGCAGATCAGATCGTGATGCGGAATACAAAAGACTCAGTCACCACGCGAGTAAGTCGCAAAATCACCTCTGGCTAAAATGAGATACATTCATGCTATGCTCGGATCAGGCCCATATTCGGCCAGACGCATCTGAGGGAGGAGACGATGCCGACCATTTCCAAGGACAAGACCTGTCAAACCGTTCTGACGACCTTCGAGACCACGCCCGGCGTGGCGCAGGACCTCATGGAGGCGCTTCAGTCCGCCTTCGATGAGGTGATCTCGAAACAGCCGGGCTTTATCGCGGCGGCGTTGCATATCAACGACGCGCAAACCCGGATCGCCAATTATTCGCAATGGCAGAAACGGGAAGATTACCAGGCGATGCTGCGCTCGGATGAGATGCGCAAACGCAATCGGGAGATCAATGGCATGTGCAAGTCGTTCGAACCCGTCATGTATGAAGTGGAGGGAATTTATTGATGCATAGGATTTTGGCAGCTGGGCCTCTTGCGGCGTTGCTCATGCTCGCGGGCGGTGCTTGGGCCGAACCGGTGGGGATCACCCCTGACATGATGTCCGTGACGGTGGAGACGCCTTCGGGGCCGGTGGAGATTTCCCGCATTCAGGACAACGACAACATGGTCTCGGGGGAATGGGCCCAGACCTCGCGCCCCTGTCCGAGTTTCTGTATCCAGCCGATGAGCCCGGCGGAAGGCGTGACCACCATCGGCGAGCTGGAACTCATTGCGATGCTTCAGGACCCGGACGCGATGGTGCTCGACAGCCGCGTTAAACCGGATTTCGACGGCGGCGCCATCCCCGGTGCGGTGCATATGCCCTATACGGAGGCCGCTGATCGTCTTGGCGAGCTGGGCTGTGAGCCGGATTTCGAGGGCTTCATCTGCGAGGGCGATCAGATCAAAACCGTCGCGCTCTATTGCAATGGGCCGTGGTGCGGCCAATCTCCGACGGCGGCCCGGCGCATGATCGAAGCGGGTTTTCCGGCGGAGAAAATCTACTATTACCGCGGTGGCATGCAGGTCTGGCGGATGCTGGGGTTGAGCGTCACCGGGGAGTAAATCTCGCAAAACGGCGTATCGGCAGTACCCCGCCTGATCGCCTTTCATTGCTGCGCCGCGTCGGGACTCCCGGCGCGGTTTCGCTATAATTACAGACTCAGTGCGCGTGAAGCACAAAGCCTGCCAAGATATGCCGAAGCGCGCCCGCCACAGGTTTTGGGGAGGAAAACCAATGGGAAAAGCCAGTTTTGCACGCGTTACCCCGTATCAGTTGAAACCCGGAATGCGCGACGTCGCCACGCAAAAGATCAATGGCATGAAGGGCCAGATCATGGCGCTTCATGGGATGCAAAGGTTCCTGAATGTCGTGAATTCGGACCACAGCGGCTATATCGTCGCGGTTCTCGACAGCGAAGAAGCGTCGAATAAGAACATGGCAAAGGTTCGTGAGATTTGGGGCTCCATGGCAGATTGTCTGCAAGAAATGCCGACCCCCATGGGCTATGATATCGTGATGGAATGGGAAAACTGATCGGCGATCTGAACGGCTTCTGACATTTTCTGAATATCCTTGGGAACCCGAGCGCATCTTGCTGCGTTTGGTCTTGTATTCTGCATGTGCAATCAAAGACCGGATCGCGAGGCCAGCCCAAGTTTTGACCTTTCAGGAATTATTAGCCCAAGCCCAAGTATTCGTCAGAAGGCTCGACTACTTCTTCGTGGATGTGGCGGTCGTTTTTGGTGCCGTCCTACTCGGGCTGGCTGTCAATTGGGGCCTTCGCGCTCTCATCCGGCGCGCCTTTTCTGATCGGTCCCACATCGCGCGGGTCACCATGCGACAGGCCAGTATTCCGATGCGCCTCATGGCAGTGTTCCTGTCCTTGATGATCATTCTGCCCGTCGTCTCGCTGCCCTCCGCCTGGCTCGCCAATATCCGTCATGTCATGGGCATCATCCTGATCCTGACGCTCGGCTGGGCCAGCTACATCGTCGCCAACCATTTCACCACCCGCGCGATGACGCGCTATCAGACGGATGACGAAGAAAACCTCACCGCGCGCAAGACGCTGACTCAGTTACGAGTGCTGCGCCAAGTGATGTTCTTCGTTATCTTCATGTTTACCGCAGGTGGCATCCTTTTGACCTTCCCTGGCGTGCGCGAGATCGGTACCGGGCTTTTCGCCTCCGCCGGTGTCGCGGGTCTCGTGCTGGGTATTGCCGCGCGCCCCGTGCTGTCGAATGTCTTCGCTGGCATCCAGATTGCCCTCACCCAGCCGATCCGCATCAACGATGTGGTGATCGTCGAGGGTGAATGGGGCTGGATAGAAGAAATTACCGCCACCTATGTCGTCATCCGCATCTGGGATTGGCGGCGTCTGGTCGTGCCGCTGACCTATTTCATCGAGCACCCGTTCGAGAACTGGACCCGCGACAGCACCAACGTCATCGGCGCCGTCATGTGGCGCGTCGACTACACCGCGCCGATTGATGACATCCGCGCGAAGGTGAAGGAGTTCGTGCAAGAGAGCGACTATTGGGACGGGCAGGTGGTGAACCTGCAAGTCGTGGACAGCGCGTCGGACGTGGTGGAACTGCGTGGCCTGATGTCGGCACGGACCTCGCCGAGATTGTGGGAATTGCGCTGTGAAGTGCGGGAGAAATTGCTGACGTGGTTGCAGGGCGCGCATCCCCATGCGCTGCCGCGCACGCGGGCGAGTTTCGAGATCAAGGGAGAGACGCCAAGCGGGCAGGGGCCTTTGGGCAAGGGGCTGGCGGCGGAGTAGGGGGGGGGCTCGCGCAGACTATTGAGAAGTCCTTCGATGCATTTTTGAATGTATAGCTGCGTCGCTCTTGCATTTACGATCTGACTTGTCCGACAATTGAGGCGATCGTTTCGTGATGCTGGAGTATTGGTTTGGATCAGGTTTTGAGTGATATCCGTTATTTTTTGGCGGAGCCGTCCCTAGAGGCGATTTTTGGCTATTGGCCATTTCTCTTGGCCATCTTCTTGCTCTACCTTGCTTCTCAATTTGTCCAGCGCCGTAAGCTGGTTCGCACGCCGTTTGCCATCATGGACGGGTCGAACATCATGTATTGGAAAGACGAACGCCCTGATCTTTCGACCGTTCGTGCTGCAATCGAAACTGTGAAGTCCAAAGGCTACGTGCCAATTGTCTGGTTTGATGCGAATGTTGGATATCTGGTGTCAAATGCCTATCTCGGTCCGGTGCGACTGGCGCGCACTCTGGGGCTGAATGCCCAACAGGTGAAGGTGTCACCGAAAGGCACCCCCGCCGATCCGCTGATCCTGCGTATGGCACAACAGCGCAAGGCACTTGTCGTGACCAATGATCGCTACCGGGATTGGCACAATGACTTTCCAATCCTGCGTCAGGGCAAAGTCTTGGTGCGCGGTCATTTTGCGCGGGGACGAGTGCATCTAAAAGACATGCCTTCTTTGAAATAGATTTTTGGGGAGGAGCGTTGCTACTTCTTCCTCCCCCGTCCAGCCTTCCCACCACGCATCCCCGGTCTCCCGGCCGTCGACCGCCCACTCTTCGCCTTCGCATCCGCCACCGCATCGTCCACCGCCGACTGCCGCGCGAGCGGGTCGTCGTGGAGCACCAGATCGACGGTTTCCAGACGTTTGATCTCGTCCCGCAACCGCGCGGCTTCTTCGAATTCCAGGTTCTCGGCGGCCACGCGCATGTCGGTTTTTAGACCGTCCAGCACGGCTTGCAGGTTCTGCCCTGCCATCGGTTTGTCGATGGTCGCTGTCACGCGGTTCATGTCCACATCGCCCTGATAGAGCCCCGCCAGAATGTCATCGACGTTCTTCTTGACGGTCGCGGGCGTGATGCCGTGTTCTTCGTTATAGGCCATCTGACGCGCGCGGCGGCGGTCGGTTTCGTCCATGGCGCGCTGCATCGAGCCGGTGATTTTGTCGGCGTACAAAATGACACGGCCCTCGGCGTTCCGCGCGGCGCGGCCGATGGTCTGGATCAGCGAGGTCTCGGAGCGCAGGAAACCCTCTTTGTCCGCATCCAGAATGGCGACGAGGCCACATTCCGGGATGTCCAAACCCTCGCGCAAGAGGTTGATTCCGACCAGCACGTCAAAGGCCCCAAGCCGGAGGTCACGCAGGATCTCAATTCGTTCGATCGTATCAATATCGGAGTGCATATAGCGCACCCGCACGCCCTGTTCGTGGAGGTATTCGGTGAGGTCTTCGGCCATGCGTTTGGTGAGCGTCGTGACCAAAATCCGCCGCCCCAGCTCGGTCATCTTCTTGGCTTCGTCCAACAGGTCGTCCACCTGCGTGTCCACCGGGCGGATTTCCACCACAGGGTCCAAAAGGCCGGTCGGACGGATGATCTGTTCGACGAAAACACCGCCGGATTGCTCCAGCTCCCAGTCCTTCGGCGTCGCGGACACGAACACCGATTGCGGCCGCATCGCGTCCCATTCCTCGAATTTCAAAGGTCGGTTGTCCATGCAGGACGGCAAGCGGAATCCATGCTCTGCCAAGACCGATTTGCGCCGAAAGTCGCCCCGATACATGCCGCCGATCTGCGGCACGGAGACGTGGCTTTCGTCCGCAAAGACAATCGCATTGTCCGGGATGAATTCGAACAGCGTGGGCGGCGGCTCGCCCGGCGCGCGGCCCGTCAGATAGCGCGAATAATTCTCGATCCCGTTGCAAAAGCCCGAGGCCTCCAGCATCTCAAGATCGAAATTCGTGCGCTGCTCCAGCCGCTGCGCCTCAAGCAATTTGCCCTCATCGGTGAAGCGGATAAGTTGTTGTTTCAGTTCAGCTTTGATGCCGTTGATCGCCTGTTTGATCGTCGGTTTCGGCGTCACATAGTGCGAATTCGCGTAGACCCGCACCTGTTCCAGCGTGTCGGTTTTCTTGCCCGTAAGCGGGTCGAATTCGGTGATGCTCTCAAGCTCCTCGCCAAAGAACGACAGCTTCCACGCGCGGTCCTCCATGTGGGCGGGCCAGATTTCCAAACTGTCGCCGCGTACCCGGAACGAGCCGCGATCAAAGGCCGTGTCATTGCGGCGGTATTGCAGCTCGACCAGATCGCTCATCAATTGCCGCTGGTCATACTCCTGCCCCATCATCAAATCGATGGTCATCGCCATATAGAGTTCGGGCGAGCCGAGGCCGTAGATGCAGGACACGGAGGCCACGATGATCACATCATCGCGCTCCAACAAAGACCGGGTGGCGGCGTGGCGCATCCGGTCGATCTGTTCGTTGATCTGGCTCTCTTTCTCGATGAAGGTGTCCGACCGCGCGACATAGGCCTCTGGCTGATAATAGTCATAGTAGGACACGAAATATTCGACGGCGTTTTCCGGGAAGAAGCCTTTGAATTCACCATACAGCTGCGCCGCCAGCGTTTTGTTCGGCGCGAGAATGATCGCCGGGCGCTGGGTCTGCTCGATCACCTTCGCCATGGTAAAGGTCTTGCCCGTGCCGGTGGCGCCCAAGAGCACCTGATTGTGCTCGCCCGCCTCGATGGCGGCGGAGAGCTCCGCGATAGCGGTCGGCTGGTCGCCAGAGGGTTCGAACTGGCTGTGCATGACAAAGCGCTTGCCGCCTTCGAGCTTGGGGCGATTTTTCAGATCCTTTGGCGGATCGGTCATCATCAGCGGGTCCATGTCGGCTCCTTGAAGGCAGGGAGGGAAGATCGTTAACAAATGATCTCTTTTTGTTCACGTTTCAAGTCTAGGGCAGAGACTCTTGAGGTTGAGCTGCGGCGGACGACGAAAGGTAAACAAAGATCTGCCACTATAAGATGAATTTTATAGTTTATTTTACAACCTATGCGATATTTTTCCTTGCTTAACGAAAGCGTTCTCGCCTAATCTGACGATGCAAGCAGCAGAACAGACTGACCCGGCCGGGCGTGTATCACCCCACCCCACCCCTCGCTCCCACACCCCGGTCGGGCAGTCACTTCACCGTATCCCGCCCTGATAGGCGGGTTTTTTATTGCGCAAACTGCACGCGCTATGGTTTTGAAAGGCTTGAAACACCCGACAGAAACGGGGATAACGCTGGCAAGGAACAAAGGAGTCCCCTGATGCGCGCTCGTATCTATCAGCCCGCTCGCAACGCGATGCAATCCGGGCAAGGCAAGACCAAACACTGGCTGCTCGATTTCGCTCCGGCCACCAGCCGAGATATTGATCCCCTGATGGGTTGGACCTCGTCCAAGGACACCCAAACGCAGGTGCGCCTGACCTTTGATAGCAAGGAACAGGCCATCGCCTATGCTGAGGAGCATGGCATCGACTACGTCGTGCAAGAGCCGAAAAGCCGTGCGCACAATATCCGCCCTGGCGGCTACGGCGAAAACTTCGCGACCAACAGACGGATGCCCTGGACCCACTGATCCGGTGCGATTTCGTGACTGACAAGCGCCGGTCCGCCGGCGCTTTTTTGACCCTGACCATGGTCCAAACTGGTCAACGTGCGGTCCCTTAGCTCAACTGGATAGAGCAGCTGACTTCTAATCAGCAGGTTTGGGGTTCGAGTCCTCAAGGGATCGCCAGTTTAACTTATTCCGAACGTTTACGGCCGTCGCCAAGACCAGCACCTTCATTGCGGAGGTCTTTGCGCGCAGCACTGCTGAGAGGGCCGTGCCTGCGGTTTCTTGGACAAGGTTGGTCTTGCCCTTTTCTTTGCCGGCTTCAGGCTGCCTTGAAATGCTAGTGCCTTCACGGGCTGTTGTTTTCAAATAGGAAATTCCTAGTCTCCTTACTGCTCCGTTTCGACTTCTCTTGGATATTTTCTTTGGGAAAATGGGTGGAAATTTCCCCCTCCTCTTCATGTGTGCGGAACGTAGTACTGAACCCGAAATTGGGCCGCAGACGGCGCTCATGACTTCAAGCGAATTTTTATTGAGGACGACCAATGACCAAATTCTTTTTTGCAACCGCCTTGATTCTTGTCGCCGGGGGGGCGCAGGCAGGGCAATATTGCCTGCTCGATGGCACGGAAATGTTCTCATGCACCTTCAATGGCGGCGCCAAGGCGGTCGAGATTTGCGATGCGATTTGGGAAGACGGCGAGATGGCCTCCTACGGTTTTTTCAAAGCCAACGGCGAGGTGGAAAAAGAAATCCTGCAGGAAAAGGTGACGCTGTCCTATGCGGCTTGGAACGGGATGGGCACATATATGACCGATTCCGTGACCTTTCATGCCGACGGCGGCTATGACTATGAGGTCTGGGCTGGTGCGGAGCGTGATGCGGAGGCCGATTTCGAAGGCGGCATCACCGTGATCCAGAACAACGAGGTGCTCGCGACTCTGACCTGCGATGCGGGCTCTGTTTCGTCTGATCTCGGAGCGCTGATCGAGATGATCGATTTGGCGCAGGTCTCGCCGTAACAGTCATGCACACATTTATCCGAAAGGCAGTTCTGAGCTGTCTGGCAGTAGGCCTTGCCCAAAGTGTGGCCGCGCAGGCCGTTTGCGATGGGGAGGTCGTGTTCCAATGCGCGACCGAAGCCGAGGTCCGCGAGCAAATCACCGTCTGCGCGCAAGATGAGAGCTTTAGCCTCGTCCGTCACACGCTTGAAACCGGCGAGCCCTATTACGACACGCAGCTGATCGCGGAGGCGGCGAACACGTGGTTTAGCTGGCAAGAGGGCGATGATCTTCGCGTTGAATTGGGGTTCTGGAGTACCGATCTGAATGAGCCCGTGACGCTTCATGCCAGCCTGCCTTGGGACGACATGGAAGAGGCGGTGGCAGAAGACGGCCCCACCGACATGTGGTTGCAATCTGCGCATTGGCGGCAGGACGTCGAGCAGACACTCTGCCAGCCGCAAACCGTCTACGCCGACACGGAGGCGCTTTGGGAGCCGCTCGAGGCGCGCGGGCCTATCGGGCTGTTCTTTTCGCAGGATGTCGTGGTCCCGGAGCCCAATGCGGTTGGCGTCGCAGAGGTGATGCCCCTGCCGACAGGCGAAGGGCTTCCGGTCTATGCGAACGCTCGTCCAAACGCTGCGACGCCCGTCTGGTGGCGGCTCTTTGAGGGCGACACCGTGGACGTCATCGCCCGCAAGGGCGACTTTATCGCCGTGGCAATCCCCACCAATGGGGTCACCTCCTGTCTCATTCGCCCCGACCAGCTTTATGCGCCCTATCACGGCCCCTGTGCGACGGGCTGGTTCGATGGCGCATTTCTTGACCGCGTGCAGTGACGCAGGTCTCAAAACGGATGTAAGGACTTTAACGATGCGATTTTTTACCCCCTGTTTCACCCTGGCCCTCTTGTCTTCGACGGCGGGCGCCCATGCGTTTTGCGACGACATTCTGGCGACGCAGGTGCTTTGCGTGACCGAGGAGGCCGAAGAGATCAAACTCTGCGGCGCGCAGCATCCCGAAACGGGCGCCCCGGCTTTTGAGCTGCATGTCACGCCGCAGATCTCAGACGGGCCGCTCACCCAGCTGGCCATCGACACGCCGTTCGACATGACGCCGGGCACCGGGGGTTATCCTTGGGACAGCTACAGCCTGACGTTTTTGCATGAGGGGGGGCGGGCCGTGCTCAACATCCAAACCCCGATTGATGGAGGAGGCGCGGGGGATACGGAGATTTGGCTCGAACTTTATCATCGGAATGCGACGCCAATCCGCACGCTGTCTTGTCTAACTCCGGCGCTCAGTGCCGAGGTGGCGGACATTCTCACCGCGCGGGAGATTGCGCTCAATAGCTTTCGCACCGGGCCGAGCCGTCAAAGCGCTGCCTATTATCAGCCCCGCATGCCGCTTGTTGGCGCGGCACCCTACGGTGGGGCCGAGTGTCGTGAAGTCAGTGGCGTGCTTAGCAATGAGGGCACGGACAACGGACAGATCGTGTTGTATGCCGCGCCCTTCGAGGAGGCGGCCATTTTGGGCTATATCTCGCCTTACGCCTTGGAGAACGCCTTTGAATGCGATTTCGACAACGGATTTTCCGGTATCATCTGGACGGATCCGGAGAAGGGCGACGGTGCAGGCGGTTATATGAGTGAACTGGATTATGACGCCAAGCTGGAGGCCTGCGGTTTGACGCCAGAGGGCTGGCCAACGGATGTCGCCTATCTCGGAAAATGCTCTTCGGCTTGGGTTCGAGAGGGCAATGTCGCGGGCTTTGAACCGTGATTGACTGGGTTGGCACACGTCTCTGTGAACGCTAAAATAAAAAAGTTTCCTTTTATTACAAGGATCTTCGCCGCATTGCGGCGAGGTTGGGTTGAAATTTAAGACAGGATTGCTACCCTATTAAAAGGGTTCACGCGACGGACCCGCTCGGCACGGATGCGGCCCAAAAAGGGCTTGAACTGCGAATGTGTACGACCCGCTTGGCGCTGACGGCACATCTGCCTGTCTCTGCCCCTTGTCGCGCGGCCAGTATGGCGGGTGGGGCGCGCGGAACCTGAAGAAGACATATTGAGTAAGAGCACCCAAAAGGAGCTCCCCATCAAGGATTCCATCTCCCATACCCCGTCGCAGCCCTACGCCCGCGTCGCCGTTCTTGGCGCCGGCAGCTGGGGCACTGCGCTCGCCTCCGTTCTGTCCCGTAATGGCCGCCAAGTGTGCCTCTGGGCGCGTCGCCCGGACCTTGCTCAACGGATCAACGAAACGAAACAGAATGCGGATTACCTGCCCGAGGTCGATCTTCCAAACGGTCTGACGGCCACCTCTGATCTCGCAGAGGCGCTGGCCGGTGCCGAGGCCGTTTTGATGGTCACACCCTCGTCGACATTGCGACCCATGTGTCAGGCTATTGCACCGCTGATCCCGAAAGGCATCCCGATCGCGCTGGCCTGTAAAGGCGTTGAACGGCGCACAGGATACCTGTTGTCCGAAGTTGTGTCCGAAGAATTGCCCGGCCATCCGGTCGGCGCCGTCTCTGGTCCGACATTCGCGCGTGAAACCGCCCTCGATCATCCGACGGCGGCCACGGTCGCTTTTCCGTTTTCCTATGCGGATCGTTTGAACCCCGAAAAAAGCCCGGCGGCGCGTCTCGCCGTGTCGCTCTCTGGCGGCGGCTTTCGCCCCTATGTCTCCGACGACCTCGTCGGCGTCGAAGTCGGCGGCGCGGTGAAAAACGTGATTGCCATCGCCTGCGGGATGATGTCCGGGGCGGGCTTTGCCGAAAACACTCGCGCAGCTCTGATCACCCGCGGCACGGATGAGATGAAACAGCTCGCGCAGGCTTTGGGCGGGTCGCGCGAAACCGTGACCGGCCTGTCGGGCGCGGGCGATCTGACGCTGACCTGTAGCTCGACCACCTCGCGCAACATGTCTTTGGGCTATCAGCTTGGCCAAGGGATCGCGCGCCCGTCCTGTTTCGAGGGCCGCCCCGTCGTGGTCGAAGGCGAGGTCAACGCCGTCTCCGTCACCGATCTGGCGCATCGCATCGGGGTGCCGATGCCGATCTGCGAAACCGTGCATGATGTGCTGCACAAAGGTGCCGATCTGCAAGCGGCCTTCACCGCGCTTTGGGCCCGTCCGATCGAGGCGGAGCCCAACGCGCTCGATCTCATGCTCACCCATCCCACCCCCAATATGCCGCTGCAATTCGGAGCCAACTCATGAATGTTCACGCCACACCGCGCCCGGCCATTGCCGCGCGCCGCTTCACTCTTGCGACCGATCTGGATGGGACGTTTTTGGGTGGTTCAGACGAGGAGCGCAAAACGCTATACGACTGGATCGAAGCCAATCGCGATACGGTCGGTTTGATCTTTGTCACCGGGCGCGACCCGGAATTCATCATGGAGATGTGCCGCGAACAAGGTCTGCCCTGGCCGGAATATGTCGTGGGCGACGTGGGCACGACGATTGCCCATGTCCGCGACGACGGCCATGTTGAACCGATCCCAGAGCTTGAGACGGACATTGCCGAACGTTGGGGCGATAAGGGCAACGCGGTACGTGTGACGCTTGAGGGCGTATCCGGCCTGTCGCTTCAGCCGACGCCGTTTCGCTATCGGGTGAGCTACGATCTGACGCCAAACGCCTACGACGCCACCGCCGAAGTGCTGGTCGAGGAATTGGGTCTGGATTGGCTCATTTCGGACAACCGCTATTTCGACGTGCTGCCCAAGGGCGTCTCGAAAGGCCCGTCGATCAAGCGGCTGATCGCGCATTTGGGTATTCCCGAGGCCCGCGTGCTCTGCGCGGGGGACACGATGAACGACCTGTCGATGCTGATCTCCGGCCTTCCGGCTGTGGCGGTCGGCAATTCGGAAACCGCGCTCAAACAGCGGCTGCATGGCCGCGACACTGTTTATCACGCGACGCGCTTCGGTGCCGCTGGCATCCTTGAGGCCATCACCGCGCTCGACCTGCATGACGCCCCCGATCATGCATCAAATCTCGCCCTGAAAGGAGCCTGATATGTCTTCCAATCTTGTGATCGTTTACCACCGCCAGCCTTACGAAGAGGTCGAGGTGAACGGCAAAATTGAATATCGCGAAAACAAAAGCCCGAATGGCATCGTGCCGACGCTCAAAAGCTTTTTCGGGCGTGTCGACAAGGGCGCTTGGATCGCGTGGAAACACGCCGACGATCCGGCGAACCCGGACTTTGATCGCGTCATCGAGATCGACGACGCTTACGGCAAATACACCGTCTCGCGCCTGCCTCTGACGCCGGAGCAGGTGACGAGTTTCTACCATGTCTCCTCGAAAGAGGCCTTCTGGCCGATCCTGCATGGTTTCAAGGAACGCTACAATTACGACCCCGTCGATTGGCCCACATTCCGTGAGGTAAACTGGGCCTTTGCCGAGGCCGCCGCCGCCGAGGCCGCCGAGGGCGCTGTGGTCTGGGTGCATGACTACAACCTTTGGCTGGTGCCGGGCTACCTGCGCACGCTGCGCCCCGATGTGAAGATCAGTTTCTTCCACCACACGCCCTTCCCGAACGCCGATATTTTCAATGTGCTGCCGTGGCGCAAGGAGATTTTGGAAAGCCTTCTGGCCTGTGATGTCGTCGGCTTCCATATCCCGCGTTACGTGAACAATTTCGTCTCCGCCGCACGGTCTCTGTTGGAGGTCGAGACGCTGAAACGCGAGAAGGTGAAGCCGGAACTGGCGTCTGAGACCTCTGCGCTTTCCGAGCAATCCGTGGTGACCGAGGTGGGCTACGCCGACCGTACCGTGCGGCTTCAGGCCAGCCCGGTGGGCGTCGATGTCGATTATATCGAAAGCCTTGCGCAGAGCGATAAGACGGCGGCTAAGGTCAAGGAGATCAAACAAGAGATCGGCGACGGTCAGTTGATCCTGTCTGTCGGGCGCACCGACTACACTAAAGGCGGCATTGAACAGCTTGAAAGCTATGAGCGCCTGTTGGAAAGCCGCCCCGATCTGCGCGGCAAGGTGCGGCTGATGCATGTCTCCGTGGCGGCCAACTCCAACATGACCGCCTATGAGGAGATTCAACGCGATCTCGAGCATCTCGCGGGCAAGATCAACGGGCGTTACGGCACTTTTGAGTGGCAACCCATCGCGCTGATCTCGCGGCCCGTGCCGTTTGAGGATCTGGTGGCCTACTATCGCGCCGCCGATGTCGCCTGGATCACGCCTTTGGCGGATGGCATGAACTTGGTGTGCAAGGAATATTGCGCCGCGCGCACGGATGAGGATGGGGTTTTGGTCCTGTCCGAATTCGCGGGCGCTGCGGTCGAACTCGCGGCCGCCGTGCCGACCAATCCGTTCTCTCACAAGTCGATGGATGGCGCGATCCAGTTCGCGCTCGACCTACCGAAAGAGGAACGCCGCGGCCGGATGATCACCAACCGCAAGATGGTCAAACTGCAAGACATCCGCTTCTGGGCGGAAGATCAGATGCAGGCCTTTGGCGCGGATGAGGTGCCGGTCGATCTGATGCCAAATGGCGAAGCGGCCTAAAGTGTGAACGCCGCCTCAGGCAATCGCAAAATCAGGTTCGGGTCGGGAGAAATCTCGGCCCAAACCGGCCAGAGGCTGTCATGGCCTACGCCAAAGAAATTGCCGCCGGTCTGGGACAGCAGGCTGGTGATCAGCTGAAAATGCAGATGTGGCGCCCAGCCGCCGTTCTCATGCCAGTCACCCAAAGGGGCGAGGGTCTGACCGGCTGCAACCTCTTGGCCCTCTGACACGATGGGCTGGCCCAAATGGCCGTTCAACGTCCAGAACGACAGGCCGTCCTCCGTCACATGTTCCACAATCACCGTATGACCGTAATCGAGCGGGTCGGCGTTATAGGCGACGCGGTGCACGCGGCCAGCCAAGGGCGCGGTGATGGGTAGGCCTGCGGGCGCGAAAATATCGATGCCAAGATGGCGCGCCCGAGGTTCCGGTCCCGAGGCATCGCGATATTGATCGGCCAGATAGACACTGCGCTTTTCGCCATAAAGCCCGTAGCCGTAGAGCATCTCATCGCCCTCGCGCAGGTTCTCGAACCACGGATCAAACTTGCGGTCAGAAAAGGCGGGCATGCCGGGCCGGTCGGAGGGCAGAGCGGTGAAGCGCGTGGTCTTTGGATCGGGGGAGATCACCGGAGCCATGTCGGTATCGCGCAGATAGGCCTGAACCGAGGCCGCACCGGGGATAGGGTTAAACCCTGCGCCATGACGGATCACAGCGGTCAGAAACCCCGCGTCCAACTGCGAGAGGCGGGTGGCAAGAGGGGCGTCTGCGCGTTCACGGATCAGGGACAAAAGCGCGTTGGCCTCCGCTTCGGAAAGATGTGCCTGTGCCAGTTCCGCCAAAAGCGTTTGGTGCAGATCTACGGCATCCGAAAGCGCGGTTGCGAGGGTGTTTGAAAACACGTTCATTTGGTTTGTCGTCATGTCGGCAGGGTGACGGAGGATGCGCGAAGAGGCCAGAAAAAAAGGCCCCCGATCCGGAGGCCTTTTTGATGTCATCGATTGGCTTATTTCATTGTGCCGGTGTCGATGAACCGTTGATGCCAGCTCAGCGCCTCGCGCAGATCATGGGGCGCATGGCCGCCGAACGAGCTTTTCTTCGCCCGCTCGTAATAATCGCGCAGCATGTCGCGATAGGCGGGATGTGCACATTTCTCGATGATCAACTCGGCCTTCTGTTTCGGATCGAGGCCGCGCAGATCGGCGAGGCCTTGTTCCGTCACGATGACCTGAACGTCTTGGTTGATGTGATCCACATGGCTGGCCATCGGCACAATCGCCGAAATCGCGCCCCCTTTGGCGGTCGAGGGCGTCATGAAGATTGACACAAAGGCATTCCGTGCGAAATCGCCCGACCCACCAATGCCGTTCATAATGCGCGAGCCCATCACGTGGGTCGAGTTGACGTTGCCGTAGATATCCGCCTCGATCAGACCGTTCATTGCGACGCAACCCAAACGCCGCACCAGCTCCGGATGGTTGGAGATTTCCTGCGGGCGCAGGATGAGCTTGTCGCGGTAGCGATGTGCCTCGGCGTTGAACCGTTCCGCCGCCTCGGGCGACAGAGAGAACGCGGTGGCCGAGGCCATGCGCAACTTGCCCGCGTCGAGCATGTCCAACATGCCGTCCTGGATCACCTCGGTGAAGGCGGTCATGTTCTCGAACGGGCTGTCCAAAAGCCCGGCAAGCACAGCGTTGGTGACATTGCCGACACCGGATTGCAGCGGCAAAAGCTCCTTCGGCATCCGGCCCATTTTCAGTTCATGCGACAGGAATTCCAAAAGGTGCCCGGCGATGTCCAAAGCGGTCTGGTCGGGCTTCGCGAAAGGTGCGTTGCGGTCTGGGGTGTCGGTCTCGACGATGGCGACGATCTTGGCCGGGTCGACTTTGAAATGGGGCTGTCCGATGCGGTCGTCTGCCTTGATCAGCGGAATGCCAACCCGGTTCGGCGGGAGCGCTGTGCCGTAGTAAATGTCATGCATCCCGTTGAGATGCTCGCTCTGCCACGAGTTCAGCTCAAGGATGATCTTGTCCGCGCACTCAAGCCAGGTTTTGTTGTTGCCAATCGACGAAGACGGGATCAGATCGCCTTCCGGCGTGATGCCGGAAATCTCCACGACCGCTGTGTCGAGCTTGCCAAGAAATCCCTGCCAGGCCATAGGCGCCACTTGGCTGAGGTGCATGTCGAAATAGTTCATCTCGCCCTTGTTGATCTTTTCGCGCGCGATCGGATCGGAGTTGTAGGGCAGGCGAAAATCGATGCCGTCGGCCTTGGCGAGCGCCCCGTCAAGCTCCGGACCCGTCGAGGCGCCAGACCAGATCTTGATGCGGAATTTTTCGCCCGCCGCGTGTTTGTCCTCGATCCTTGCGGCCAGCGCGAGGGGCACGGCTTTCGGATAGCCGGAGCCAGTAAAGCCGCTCATGCCCACAGTCGCGCCATTGTCGACGAGGGCGGCGGCGTCTTCGGCCGACATGATTTTAGACTGTAGAGATGCGGGAATAGGACGGCGCGTGATGGTCACGAGGTTTCTCTCCGGCTGAATGAAAATGCGGGGGCGGTTCGGGGAAGAGAGGTCTCGCGGCGCGCGGGTCGGGTGCCTCCTCCCACAGAGTCTCCCAGTTCTCCGCATCTACGCGCCATCCGCGGGGAGCTTCCAGTCACATTCTGATGAGGCAACCCGGATATGCAATTTGCGCACAGATTTTTGAATCATTCTTTGCAAAAGCAATATATTAGGATGAATTTGCAAATGAGATTTGCAGCGGCTAACCCTGCCGCGCAAAGCAAAGGCCCGCAGCGGGTGCGGGCCTGAAACTGTCTTCGCGAAAAGCGGGGGGGGTTAGGTCGAAATGCCCCGGTCAATCCGCAGGAATTGTTTGATGCGGGACAGGCCTTTCGGGCTCTGGCGCTCACGGTCCATTTTGGTCCAGACGCGGGAGCGGCCATTGGAGCGATCTTGGCTCAAATATTGCACCAGACGACTGGAATCGGACTTGCGGTGCGGTCGGTCTGTAATATGGCGTGTCATAAGGTCTCCTCCTCTTATGGATCGCCAGTATAGCAGATTCTGTCGAGGATGCTTGGATTCAGATCAAATCGCGTAAAATGCGATTTACACCGCTCAGGTGAACGATTGGCGGCGATGCCAGCGCCAGAGGATTACCCCCCCGATCATGACGATGACCAAGGACAAAAGAAACGGTGCGCCGGGCATGTAATGCGGGGTGCCGGGTCGCGAAAAGATGGCGAAGGTTTCGGTCATTACCAAGGGGCTGAGGATGGTCGCGAGCGCGGCGATGGAACCGGTGACACCCTGCAATTCGCCTTGCTGGTCGTCGGGTGTGGCGCGGCTCATCATGCCTTGAAGTGCGGGGATGGAGATCGCGGAAATGCCCGACAGAACCGACATGATCCAGAGCATCGGCACGCTCGTCGTGATGCCGAAGGTCAGAAACACCACCGCATCCATCACGATCCCCGCCATGGCGACGCGGTAGGCGCCAAAGCGTTTGACCAGAGGGCCGACCAAAAGCGCCTGCGCCAGTCCCAAGGAGACGCCAAAGGCAAAGAGCGTCATGCCGGTGGCGACCGTGTCGAAGCCAAAGCGTTCTTCCGTGTAAAACGCCCAGACCGCTGGGTAGACGAAATAGGCCAGCTCATAGAGGCCGAAGACGATGAGCAAACCGGTGAGGCCCTTGAGTGATCCGATGGCGCGGAAGGCACCAAAAGGATTGGCGCGGCGCCAGTCGAACCGGCGACGTTTCTCGGGCGCGAGGCTTTCGGGCATGACGAAAAACCCGAACATCATATTGGCCCCGGCAATGACGGCAGCGGCATAAAACGGTGCACGGGTGTCAATCCCGGCCAAGAGCCCGCCGATCATGGGCCCCAAGGCAAAGCCCACCCCGAAGGCGGCATGGATATAGCCGAAGTTGCGCTCGCGATCCTCGGGCGCGGAAATATCGGCCATAAATGCGGCGGCCGTGCCGGGCGTGGCTGCGGTGATCCCGGCGATCAGGCGCCCGATCAGCAAAAGCCAGATCGTCGGCGCCACGGCCATGACGAGATAGTCGAGCATCATGACGAAAAGCGCCGTCAGAAGGATCGGTTTGCGCCCGAAACGGTCCGAGAGGTTGCCCACCAAAGGCCCGAACAGGAATTGCATCACTGCAAAACCGGTCGCCAATACCCCGCCCCAGATCGCCGCATCGGCCAATGCGCGCCCGGTCAGCTCGCGGATGAGCGAGGGCATCACTGGGAAAATCAACCCGATGCCGATGGCGTCGATAAGAACCGTGAGGATGATGAACAGAACAGGAAGGCGGGTGAGCATAGTGGGTATCCAAAACAACCCCGCCTTTGTGGCCGCAAGTGCGCGCCCTGTCCATCACTCTTGCCGCACAATCTCGCTCAACAGATCTGCAAGTCGCTCTGGCATGGCGAAAAACGGCGAATGCCCGGAGGGCAGGTGATGGATGTGTTCCTCGGGCCAGCCTTGGACCATCTTGCGCTGTTCCGCGGGAGGGATCACACGGTCGTTGTCGCAGATCACATAGTGACGCGGCAGATCGGTCGAGGCCTCGGTGATATGGAGCGGCGTTTCCTGCGGGGCGATGGCTTGTGGGCCGAGATTTGCCTTGGCGAATTCGGCGACCTCCTCGGGGCAGTCGTGATAGAGCGCTGTGATCCCTGCGTCCGGTTTGAACCGAAAGGCGCGGCCATCGTCGGTGCGTTCGATCAGGTCGAGAACAGGCTGATCGGCAGCCCTTCTGCGCATGTCGGCAAGGCTCATCCCGTCCTGAGGTACATAGGCGCAAATATAGACGAGGCTGGCGATTTTATCCGGCGCTGTCTCTGCGACGGCTGTGATTGGATAGCCACCGGCAGAATGGCCAACCAAGGCGACCGGCCCGCCGTGTTTCGCGATGTCGGCCAGAATGGCATCGCGGTAGCGCTCCAGGGTGACTTCCGTGTAATCCGTCAGGCTCTCGCCATGGGACGGGAGATCGAGCGCGCGGGCTTTTAGTCCCTGGCGCTCAAGCTCTGGCAGTAGATCGCGCCAGCACCACGCGCCATGGGCGGAGCCGTGGACCAGAAGGATCGTAGGGTCAGCCATCGTCATGCTCATCGTGGGAATGGTCATGGTGGTGGTGATGTCCGTGATGAGGGTCATTGAGCATCGGCAGATGATCATGCGGGTTCGGATCGCGCCGGACATGGGCGATCTCGGTGAGAAATTGACTCAGGATCGCGGCATAATCTTCGGGCGCATCGACGGGCGGCAGATGGCCGGAGCGGCGCATCAGATGGAACTGCGCACCGGGAATGACGCCCAGCGTTTCCTGCACCAGATCGGGCGGGGTCGAACCGTCATAGCCGCCCGCAATGCCCAGACAGGCGAGACGAAGCCCTGAGGTCGGCGTGTAGAAATCCGTGCCCGCAATGGCAGAAGCGCAGCCGAGATAGCCCTCCAGCGATGTGTCGAGAATGGACTGCCCCCAGCGCTTGGCCTCCTCCGTTTTGCGAAATCCGGGGGCGAACCAACGCTCCATCGTGGGGGCCACAAGAGCCTCCATACCTTTCTCGCGCACCTCCGCGATGCGTTTGTCC
Organism: Celeribacter sp. PS-C1; assembly: GCF_019429625.1. Taxonomy (GTDB): domain Bacteria; phylum Pseudomonadota; class Alphaproteobacteria; order Rhodobacterales; family Rhodobacteraceae; genus Celeribacter. The sequence continues at coordinate 130,523 of NZ_JAHXRW010000008.1, read as the reverse complement.
CAGACGCTGCGCACGCCGATCTTGGCCGCCGTGTTCGACAGCACCAGCGCGCGCACCTGATCGAGCCGCTTGACCGCCAGCCCCTGTGCGATCAGCCCGCCGATGGAAATGCCGACAAACACCGCGTCCTGCACCTTGAGCGCGTCCAAGAGCCGCTCTGCATCGCGCACCAGCGTGCCCATCGCATAGGGGCCCTTCGGCACGTCCGACCCGCCATGGCCGCGCAGGTCATAGCGAATGAGGCGTAAGCCTTCGGGGAGATGCGGCAGGACCGCGTCCCAGAGATGCAGATTGGTTCCCAAGGCATGGGCAAAGACCACGGGCGCGCCGTCTTCCGGCCCGCTCACCTCGACGTTCAGCGACAGCTCTCCGATCTCGACCCGCATCTGGTTCTCCTTTTTGAGGGCACCATAGGCGGGGCACAGGGGAGGCTCAACCTCATGCGCTCCTAATGGGCGACGGTCGCCAGCCCGACAAAGATGAACCCCATGCCAAGCGCCAGCCGCGGCGTAATCTGTTCGCCGATCAGACAGGCAAAGCTCAAGACGATGGCCGTCTCGACCGCGATGACGATGAGATAGAGCTGGCTGACCGGGGCCTGTCGCAAAAGGATGATTTCGAAGATGATCGCAGCGAGAAGCCCCGCGACGATCAGACAAAGGCCGAAGGACGAGGGCATCGCGCCGGAACTGGCGACGAGTTTCATTCCGACGGTGGCAAGGGCATAGCCCGCCCCGACAAGGACCAGAAACACCAAATGGTGCGAAGGAAGCGCATACATGGAACACCAAAACACAAGTTAACACATGCGAAAGAGACCCTCACGCGGCGTGGCCCTGATACGCCGCGCAGTCCGACCCTTTGCCACGTTACGTTGAACGCCGCGTGTCCTTGCGTCAAGTCCGGTAAACCTGTCCTTCAGGCGTCGATACGGGCGAGGAACCGCGCGATCACGTCGAGGCTTTCCGGCTCGTCGAGAAAGGGCACATGGCCGCGATCCTTGACCTCTACGGCGATCATGTCGGGGCGGCGGCGTTGCATTTCGTCAAAGGTGCTGCGCGGCAGGAGGTCGGAGTTTTCACCCCTCAGAAGCGCCAAAGGGAGGCCGTCGAAGGCCTCAAACAGGGGCCACAGATCGGGCAGGGCGCCTGTGACACTTTGCGCCTCGATGGCGTCGCGTAGGCGCGGGTCGTAGCGCAGTTGCAGACGGCTGTCCCCCTCTGACCAGATGCGGCGCGCATAGGTCAGCCATTGATCACGGCTGAGATTGGGAAATTGCGCGCCCAGAGCCTTCGGCAATTTATCGGCGGCGTCCTCAAAGCTGCGATAGGCTGAGGGGCGGCCCAAGTAATCCATGATATGCGACAGGCCCTGCGGGTCCATTTCCGGCCCAATGTCATTGAGCAGCACGCCGGACAGCCGCGCCTTTGCCGTCACGGCCAGCGCCATGGCAATCAGCCCGCCGCGCGAGGTGCCCAAGATGGCCGCCTTGTCGATCCCGAGATGATCAAGCAGCGCCAGCGCATCGGCGCTTTCCTGCGGTATGGAGTAGTTCATCATATTCGGGTCGTGATCCGAGGCGCCACGGCCGCGGCTGTCGAGACGGATGATCTGGGCGTCGCCTGCGAAATGATCGACCACGGGTTCAAAGTCGTCCATGTTGCGGGTCAGTCCCGCGAGACAGAGCACAGGTATGCCCGCGCCCTGGACGTCATAGGCCAACCGTAGCCCGTCGGAGGTGGTGAAATATTGAACCATGATTTTCCCCTCTACCTAAAGCCAGAGTGTCACGACATCGCGATAGAGGAAAGCAAATGTTGGATCAGACCAACCCGGTTAAAAGCCAGAAACCGCCGGTGAAATGTACCGTCAGCACAAAGGCATAGCAGGACATCACCAAAAGCGCCTGGTTGTGCGTCAGGCGTTCCTGTGCAGGGCGGCGGCGGTGCAGAAGGCTCTGAAACCCTGCGACGGCGAGGATGGCCATGGCGATGGAGTGATCGCGCAGTGCGGCGGAGGCGAAGGCGGCGCTCATGAACAGCGTTACGAAGGTGCCGAGCCGGGGCCAGAAGGCGTCGGAGACGCTTTGCACGACGCGCCCGCCGCCAAAGGGCAGAAAGGGCAGGAGCATTATGAAATTGAAGGTGCCGAGCATGATTGCCATGACCCGCATCACATTGGCTGCCGCGGGTGCAATAGGAGCCAGCACATGGAAGAGGCCAAAGCCGATTACCATGGGCGGGATCGCAAGCGCGGGGGCGTAAAGAGCGGCAAAACTTTCCTCAAGCGCGTGATCGAAGGGGCGATCCGAGCGCGGCGCGGCCAGATAGGGCAGGGGCACGAGGCGGACGCGGGCCACGTCGTGGCCGATGATGCGCACCGCCATGGCCGAACCGACTTCATGTATGAGCACCGCAAGGACAAAGCCAAAGCCGAACATCGGAGAGGTGATTGCCGCCACCGCGATCGTGATGACGAAGCCGATGATTACGCCTATGCCATTGAACCCGCTGGCCCGAATCTGCCCCTCTGTCGGGGCTGGGCTGGTCACGAGCGGCAGGGCCATGAGGCCGAGAGCAAGGGCGATCATCAAGAAAAACATCGGAAAACCAAACCGTGGCACAAGGTAACATTTAAGGTTTTGATGCGTCTTAAATGTGGCGAGAATGTGGCAGGGTGCCGGACGAGGCGCGAAGTTTCCGGCGTTCAACGCAGTGTTTCTTAACTGGTGACATTGTTATCGTCACCATCGTGGCCTTCACGATCGTGCAGAGCAACAGTTCCCACAAAAACGCCTTTCCCTCCCGTTACGCCGCTTGCCAGACGGTGCGAAGGCTCTACCCTATCCGGAAAAGCAGTGGCTGGAGGCCCGGATGAACAGCACAGTGGAAAAACTCCGCGAAAGCCTGCGGGATTTGCAACTTCAGCTTGAAAAAGAAGCCCAAGAGGCGCGCGAACGCTTTCAGTATCGGCTTTCGAACGGGCGCGTGGTTTTTGAGGAAGAGGCGCGCAAACGCGGCCGTCTCTTACGCGTCCGCTGGTCAGTCTTTCTGCGCCGCGCGCGGCCTTGGGAAATCGTCACAGCACCTGTGATCTATGGTTTGATCATCCCTTTCGCGCTGATGGATCTGTTTGTGACGGTCTATCAACTGATCTGTTTTCCGGTGTATGGCATCCCGAAGGTGGAGCGTAAAAAATACATCGCCGTGGACCGGCACAAGCTGACCTATCTCAACTTTATGCAGAAACTGAACTGCATCTATTGCGGCTATTGTAACGGGCTTTTGGCCTATGTCCGCGAGGTGGCGGGGCGCACGGAGTATTATTGGTGCCCGATCAAACACGCGCGCAACCTGCCGGACCGGCATGAGCAATATCAACACTTTCTCGAATTCGGCGATGGCGAGTCTTGGGACGAGAAATTCATCGAGATGAAGGGCCGCGCGCGGGCCTGTGAAAGCTGCGACAGCTGTGGGCCGGGGGGCTGTCACTGAGCGACAGTTGATATGTAAAAGCCCCGCCGGAGGCAGGGCTTTAAAAACTCCATAATGCGCCTCCCTAAAGAGGCGTTCGGAGTCAGATGTTTTCGATCCGGGGCATGCCCATGATGTGATAGCCGCCATCGACGCGGATGATCTCGCCGGTGGTGAAAGCCCCGCCGTCAGAGGCCAGATAGACCGCCGTGGCGCCCACCGCTTCGAGCGTCGCGTTGGACTGCATCGGCGCGTTTTGTTCGGCGTGCTTATACGTCCGGCGCGCGCCGCCGATGGCGGAGCCTGCGAGCGTTTTCATCGGGCCGGGGGAGATCGCGTTGACGCGGATGCCCTCGGGGCCGAGATCGTTGGCGAGGTAGCGCACGGAGGACTCCAGCGCCGCCTTGGCCACGCCCATCACGTTGTAATTCGGCACGACCATGTTCGAGCCTTCAAAGGTCAGCGTCATCAAAGTGCCGCCCTCGGTCATCAACTCGGACGCGCGTTTGGCGACGTCGATGAAGCTGAAACACGAGATGTGCAGCGAGTTCTTGAAATTCGCCTCGGTGGTGTCGCGGAACCGGCCCGTCAGTTCGGATTTGTCCGAATAGGCAATGGCGTGGACGACGAAATCGAGCTTGCCCCATTTGTCTTTGAGCGCCGCAAAAGCCGCGTCCATTTGCTCCGGGTTGGTGACATCGACATCGACCATCGTGTCGGAACCAACGGAGGTGGCGAGCGGTTCAAGGCGTTTGCCAAAGGCCTCGCCCTGATAGGTAAACGCCAGCTCCGCGCCCTCATCGGCGCAGGCCTTCGCGATGCCCCAGGCAATGGAGCGCTCATTGGCGACGCCCATCACGAGCCCGCGTTTGCCTTTGAGAAGATCAGCCATCTGTGTCTCTTACCCCAGATATTTCGACAGGATCATCGAGCCGTTGGTGCCACCGAACCCAAAGGAGTTGGTCATCACCGAGTCGAGACCCGCATTTTCCACCAGTTTGGTGGCAATCTCACCCTCGTTGATCGCGGGATCAAGCGTTTCGACGTTGATCGAGGGGATGATGAAATCGTTCTGAAGCGCCAGCAAACAATAGACGGCCTCTTGCGCGCCGGTGGCGCCCTGAGAGTGGCCGGTCATGGATTTCGTCGAGGAAATCACCGGGGTCTGGCCTTCGCCGAACACGCGGCGGACGGCTTCGACCTCGCCCACGTCGCCCACAGGCGTCGAGGTGCCATGCGCGTTGATGTAGCCGACCTTGCGGCCCTCTTCGAGGGTGGAGAGCGCCAGGCGCATCGCGCGCTCGCCGCCTTCGCCGGAGGGCGCCACCATGTCCGCGCCGTCGGAAGTGGCGGCAAAGCCGGTCACTTCGGCGTAGATTTTCGCACCACGGGCTTTCGCGTGTTCCAGCTCTTCGAGCACCAGAATGGCCCCGCCGCCGGAGATTACGAACCCATCGCGGTTCGCATCAAACGCGCGCGAGGCTTTCTCGGGCGTGTCGTTATATTTGGAGGACATCGCGCCCATGGCGTCGAACAGGCAGGACAGGGTCCAGTCGAGTTCCTCGCCACCGCCCGCGAACATGACGTCCTGTTTGCCCATCATGATCTGCTCGGCGGCATTGCCGATGCAGTGCAGGGAGGTCGAACAGGCCGAGGTGATCGAGTAGTTGATGCCCTTGATCTGATACGCCGTCGCGAGGTTTGCCGAGATCGTCGACCCCATGCATTTCGGAACAGCAAACGGCCCGACGCGCTTGGTGGACATCGATTTGAGCACAGACTGGTGCGCGGTGAACATGGCGGAGGTGGACGGACCACCCGAGCCCGCAATCAGACCCGTGCGCGGGTTGATCACATCGCTCTCTTCGAGGCCGGAGTCCGCAATCGCCTGGTTCATCGCGATATAGGCATAGGCCGCACCCGGCCCCATGAACCGCAGCGCACGCTTGTCGACATGCTCCTTGATGTCAATGTCCACGGCGCCCGCGATTTGCGAGCGGAACCCGTATTCCTTCATGTCCTCATTGGCGGTGATGCCAGATTTGCCCGTTTTCAGAGAGGCAAGCACTTCTTCGGCATTCGTGCCGATGGAGGAGACGATCCCGAGACCTGTGACGACGACGCGACGCATGGGCGTATTCCTTTTGTTTGAGTTCGACTGTGTCCTGAGATCAGCTCTCGGACAGCGCGACTTTCATATCCTTGACCTGATAGATCACTTCGCCGTCGGCTTCGACGATGCCGTCCGCGACACCCATGGTCAGGCGGCGGGTCTGGATCGCTTTGGTGAAGTCGATCTTGTAGGTCAGCATTTTGCGATCCGGGCGAACCATGCCGGTGAGTTTCACTTCGCCAACGCCAAGCGCGTACCCGCGCCCCTGCCAGCCGCGCCAGCCAAGGTTAAATCCGGTAAGCTGCCACAGACCATCGAGGCCGAGACAGCCTGGCATGATCGGGTTGCCGGGGAAGTGGCATTCGAAGAACCACAGATCGGGCGTGATATCGAATTCTGCGATCACGTGGCCTTTGCCATGCGCGCCGCCATCGCCGGAGATTTCCGTGATGCGGTCCATCATCAGCATCGGCGGCGCCGGAAGCTGGGCGTTGCCCGGCCCGAACAGCTCGCCTGCGGCGCATTTCAAAAGGTCTTCTTTCGTGAAGCTCGTCGGATAGTCTGCCATCGCTCTGCGCTCTGCCTCCCACATATCTTTAGGTCGCACCCCCTCTATCACCCGGCGCCCCGCGCGTGCAAGGGCAACAGGAAGAGGTCGCGTTCATGGTTTCGTGCCATGATACACCGCAGGATATAAGGGTTTTGATCCAACGTGTAAGGGATTTACGATTGAATTTCGCATTCCTTTTCCCCTATATTCTCCTCTGTACCCAGGAAATGAACGCACATGACCCAGATTGCAGACACAGAAATTCGCCGAGGTGAGGCTTGGTTGGCCGGTGGCGGCGTGCGCCCGACCCGTCAGCGTGTAGCCCTTGCCACGCTTTTGGTCGGCGATGGGCACGACCGCCATGTGACTGCCGAAAGCCTGTTCGAGGCCGCGCAGGATGCCGGCGAAAAGGTGTCTCTGGCCACGGTCTACAACACGTTGCGCGCCTTTTGTCAGGCTGGCCTGATGCAAGAGGTCACAGTCGACGGCACCCGCAGCTATTTCGACACCAATATGGACGAGCACCCGCATTTCTTCTGGGAAGACAATGGCGAGCTGACCGATGCGCCTTCCGAACAGCTCAAGATCGAACGCCTGCCTGCCGCACCCGAAGGCATGGAGATCGCCTCCGTCGATGTGGTGATCCGCCTGCGTCCGAAGGCCAAACACTGATTTTTAGACGTTTTACCCGACTGTTGATCGGCGCCGTGGTCGCGGCGGTGCCGGGTCTTTGTGTCGCGCAGGGCATGGGGCAGGGCGCCTTGCCTGTCCGTTTCGATGAGGCCGCTGAGATCGACCAATTCCATGTGTTCTTTACGGATCGTGAATTGCTGGCCGATGAGACATGGTTCGTTGTAGGGCGGTGCCAAACGGCGCCGGAATCTGCGTCTTTGAACGTGGTTGCCTTTGAACATCTGGCCGACACGACGGTCTATCTCACGTCTTATGGCTACACCGCCGACCGCCAGGTCTGCCTCGTCAATCCCGATGACGCCCCGCCCGCCTTTTGGAGCGCCTATCCGCGATAGTTTTGATCTGCGATCCGGTCGATCGCGCGGCCTTGACGAATCTAGGATGATTGTCCTAATTTTGTATCAAACAAGGACCCCGCGATGGCACGACACGGAGACACACGGCAAAAGATCGTCGAAGCGGCTGACACGCTGTTCTATGAACAGGGCGTTGGCGCTAGTTCATTTGCCGATATTGCCGGGGCTGTCGGCCTGTCGCGCGGCAATTTCTATCACCATTTCCAAAGCAAGGATGCGATCCTGGAGGCGGTGATCGAACGCCGCCTGACGCGCACCCGCGAGATGCTGGCGCAGTGGCAGCGGGACGGCGGCACGCCACGGGATCGGATCGTCTCTTTCGTGCAGATGCTGATCGCCAACCGCGCCAAGATCATGGCGTTTGGCTGTCCGGTCGGCACGCTCAGCACGGAATTGGCCAAGCTCGATCACATCGCCGCCCCCCGCGCGGCGGAGGTGTTTACCCTGTTTCTCGACTGGCTGGAGGCACAGTTTCAGGCCGCCGGGTTTGTCCCCGACCGCGCCCGCGCTTTGGCGCATCACGCCATGATGCTGGCGCAGGGCATCGCCACACTGGCCGCTGCCTTCAAGGACGAAACACAGCTTCGGCAAGACGTCGACGACTTCACCGGATGGCTCGATGAGACCCTCAGCTCAAAAGGATAAGGACCCGCCATGTTCATCGGATTTCTGACATTCAGAGACAAAGCCAAAGCGCCCGACTGGATGGCCAGGCATAACGCTTGGCTCGACGCGGGCTTTGCGCGTGGCGAGATCGTGCTATCGGGCGGTTTGCAGCCGGGATTGGGCGGGGCGGTGATCCTGACCGTGCCGGACCGGGCGCGCGCCGAAGCCGTCTTGGCAGAAGACCCTTTCGTGATCCATGGTGTCGTGACGCCTGAGCTGCTTGAGGTCACGCCCGGACGCCTTGCGCCGGGCCTGGAGGCGTTGAAAGGATAAGCCATGTCGAACCTCTTCGAAGGCCCTGATGGGCAAAGCCGCTGTTCTTGGTGCGCCAGCCATCCGGACTACATTCGTTACCACGACGAGGAATGGGGGTATCCGGTCTCTGAGGATCAACGCCTGTTTGAGAAAATCTGTCTCGAAGGATTTCAGTCCGGTCTGTCGTGGTGGACGATCCTGCAAAAGCGCGACAACTTCCGCGCCGCTTTCGAGGGCTTTGCTTTCCACAAGGTCGCCGCCTTCGGCCAAGCCGACATCGAGCGCCTGTTGCAAGACAAAGGCATCGTGCGTCACCGTGGCAAGATCGCGGCCACGATCAACAACGCCGCCCGCGCCATCGAGATGCAGCAAGAGTTCGGCAGTCTCGCGGCCTTTTTCTGGACCTATGAGGGCCGCGAAGAGGCGCGTCACATCGAAGGCGTACCTTCGGTCACCGAAATCTCCAAACGCCTGTCGAAAGACTTGAAAAAGCGCGGGTGGAACTTTGTCGGGCCGACCACCTGCTATGCATTCATGCAGGCGATGGGACTGGTAAATGACCATCACCCGGACTGCGCGCATCATGCAAAGGTCGAGGCCGAACGCGCCGCTTTCACTCCGCCCGTGAAATAAAAGGCGCGAGGCTTTTGAGCCAGTCACGCGCTGGTTTTGTGTCGAAAGAAGTCAGGCTCTCGATGTCAGTTTTCGCGCCCTCAAGGGTTTCCCCCCATGCCGTGAGTTCGCCAAGTTTCTCATCGGGCAAAGGCAAGGCGCGCGCCGCCAGCATCATCTGATGTAACTCCTGCACTGACCGCATGGCGCGAAAGGCATTCATCATCGGCGTCGTCAGGGCTGGATCACGGCGCCAATTCTCGGAAAACATTGCGGTCACGCGCTGACCGGCGCCGAGACACTCAAAGGCGACGCAACCCCGATAGCCTTTCACCTCTAGATCTTCATGAATGGAACAGGACATCCGGTCCAGCCGATGGCAGGGCAGCCCCGCAGGCTTGTCATGACCAAACATCTCGCCTTCATCGAACGCCAAAGCCATGCAGCATAGCGCGGCGCAGTTGGAACAGTCTGAGGCGAACTCTGAAGTCATGTCGCCATTTGACGCCAAACAGGCTTATGATCAATGAAAAAGGCGGCCCGCCAACTGCGCGCCGCCCTGTTTTCTTCTTGGCGAAAATACTCCCGCCGGAGGCGTTTGGCCTCAGACGATTTCGACCAACTCGATGGCAAAGGTCAGGTCTTCGCCTGCCAGACGGTGGTTGGCGTCCAGCGTCACTTCTTCGTCGGTCACTTCGACGACGGTGACGGGGATCACTTGGCCCTGCGGCGACTGCATCTGAAGCTGAAGACCAACTTCGAGCGGAATCTCCGCCGGGATTTGCGCGCGCGGTACGGCTTGTTGGGCGTCGGGGTGACGCTGGCCATAGGCCTCGTCGGCGACGGCGACGATGGTTTTCTTTTCGCCCACGGTCATGCCCGGCAGGTGCTTGTCCATGCCCGGAATGATCTGGCCGGAGCCAACGGTGAATTCCAGCGGGTCACGGCCTTCGGAGCTGTCAAAGACGGTGCCGTCCGCCAGCGTGCCGGTGTAGTGAATGCGTACTTTGTCGCCCGATTTAACTTCGGTCATGAAGGTGTCCTAACTGTTCGGGGTGAGTTTTTGGGGCCGCGCCTTCGCGGGTGCCCAATGACGATTGCGCGAGAGGATAGGCGGTGATCTGTGAAATGCAACCCGATGGCAGGAAAAAGCCGTAAAAGACGTAGAACCAATCGCATGTGAACGCGTTTTCGGGGAAAACGCTGCCTCACATGCGGAGTTTTTGAAACGCTGCGCTTTTTGATGGTGCGGTGCGACTTTTCGTAGAAAAGTCGCCTAGAACCACTGTCCCGGTTCCATCAGCCCCAGATCCAGCAACTGCTGGCTATGCCATTCGAACTCGGTCGAGTTATGCCACATGAAATTCTGGATGTCGAAGGTCGAGCCCGCGTTGCTTTTCAGCGCTTTTGCGGTGCGGAACGACGCGATGGTGGCGGTCAGGTTGTGATGCCAGGGGCAGGCGTAGGTGTTGTATTCCTCGTCGTTGAACAGATGTTCCTCGCTGAGGCGCAGGCCCTTCTTCGCCTTGAAAATCGCGATACGGTCGATGCGGCGGCGATGCGGAGGCATGTGCTCTTCGAACCGCCACCGAAGGCCGCCGAAAAAGTCGAGTTGCCGCTCTTTTGGATGCCCCTGCGCGTCAGGGCGCCCAAGCGCGTAATAGCCAGAGCGGTCGAGGTGCGCGTTCTCCAGAGAGACCGCATTCGGATGTGCGCTCAGGTCCTCGGCATAAAGATCGGCGACATAGCAAAGCATCGCGTCGCGGCGTTCTTCGGTGTGAAAGGTCACCATATCGGTGATCGTGCGCGTCTCGCAGAACGGAAAGAACAGGTATTCCGCGTTGTAGCAGTAATACATCCAAATTTCCGGCGCTGCCTCGATCATCCGGTTTACGGCCTCTGACAGCATATTTGGCGCGCGAGTGGCGTAGCGGATGCGATGGATTTTCGCCTCCAACCCTTCGGGCAGACGCACTTCGTCAGGGGCGAAGAGCAGCACGTGTTTGAACCCCAAGGACAAATGATGGCGAAGCGTCGTGTCGACCTCGACCAGATCCTCGGCAAAAATCATCGCAATCGGCCCTTTCAAAAGGGCCTCTTTGCCGTCTTTGAGAAATGTGTCGAGGCTGTCGTAGCGCATGAAAATCCTTTGTCGGGGGAATGTCCCCGTTTCGGGTAAAAAATGCATGAAGGGCAGGGGATTGCAAGGCGTGTGGAAACAGTCTTGTCGCCTGTTTTCCCGCCGGTCGCTTATGCGTCGCAGAGAAATGCCTTTGGCGCATCTGTTCTCTCAGGGCAAAACCCGTTTGATCCATCGCAGCGCATGCGATAGAGAAGCGCCTTAATTCCCAGCATTCGTGGACCCTTCCTCATGGCCGAGACACCGAGCAACACCAAAAAGCTGTTCATCAAGACCTATGGTTGCCAGATGAATGTTTACGACAGTGAACGCATGGCCGAGGCGCTGGGCGGGTCGGGCTATACCGAGGTCTCCTCGCCGGAAGAGGCGGATATGATCCTTTTGAACACCTGTCACATCCGTGAAAAGGCGGCCGAAAAGGTCTATTCCGAGTTGGGCCGTTACAAGGACCTCAAGATCGCCAATCCCGATCTCAAAATCGGCGTGGCGGGCTGTGTGGCCCAAGCCGAGGGCGAAGAGATCATCAAGCGTCAGCCGATGGTGGACCTTGTGGTCGGCCCGCAGTCCTATCACCGACTGCCTGAGCTTGAGGCCAAGGCGGGGCAGGGCGAAAAGGCGCTCGACACGGATTTCCCCGAGGAAGACAAGTTCGAAAAGCTGAAATCCCGGCCCAAAGCAAAACGCGCCCCGGCGGCGTTTTTGACTGTGCAGGAAGGTTGTGACAAATTCTGCGCTTTCTGCGTTGTGCCCTACACGCGTGGCGCCGAAGTGTCGCGTCCGGTCGCCCGCGTGCTCGATGAAGCGCGTGATTTGGTGGAGCGTGGCGTGCGCGAAATCACTCTGCTGGGCCAGAACGTCAACGCCTACCACGGTGCGGGCGAAGGCGGCACTTGGGGCCTTGCGCGCCTGATCCGCGAACTGGCAAAGGTCGACGGGCTGGAGCGCATCCGCTTCACCACGTCCCACCCGAACGACATGGAAGACGACCTGATCGCCGCCCATGGCGATTGCGACAAGCTCATGCCCTACCTGCATCTTCCGGTGCAGTCCGGGTCGAATAAAATTCTCAAGGCGATGAACCGCAAGCATACTGCCGAGGAGTATCTCCGCCTGATCGAGCGCATCCGCGCCGCGCGACCTGACATCGCCATGTCCGGTGACTTCATTGTCGGCTTCCCCGGGGAGACGGATCAGGATTTCGAGGATACGATGAGCCTCGTGCGCGAAGTGGGCTATGGCTCCGCGTTCTCGTTCAAATACTCGCCGCGTCCGGGCACGCCCGCCGCCGAGAAAGAAGCCAAAATGGTTGACCCCGAAGTGGCCTCTGAGCGGCTCTATCGGTTGCAGGAACTGATCACCGAACAACAACGTGCGTTTCAGGACTCGATGGTCGGACGCGAGGTTTCTGTGCTCTTTGAACGCAAGGGGCGCCTGCCGGGCCAGATGGTCGGGAAATCTGACTATCTTCATGCGGTTCATGTCACGGACGATGTCGCGGTGGGCGAGATCAAACGCGTGAGAATCGTTGAAAGCGGCCCGAATTCCTTGGGCGGTGTTCTGCTGCGCTGAGGCGGGGCGCTTCCTGAGAGGCATTGGTTTTTTCTCCGGCTGATGCCCAAGGCGTCAACAATTCTGGGAAATGCATGATTTCGTTTGGAAATCCTGCACAATGTCTCGTTATTTTTCTTCACTTGCCTCCAAAGTTTGTTATCCCTTTACCTCAATAGTGGTGAGTAGGGCGCGGGCAGTGGTTGCCGGAGCGCATTTGGTATGAGCGGCCCGAAAACGCGAACATTTGGGGGACAGCGAACGTGACCATCGAATTTCTCAGAAAAGGCCGCATCGGGTTTGCTTTCGCAGCGAGCCTTGGTTTGGCAATGGCAACCTTTGCCACAGCACCGGTTCAGGCGCAAATGGTGCCCGGAACGGTGAATGGCGAGCGCTATGTTCCGACCATTTGGATTGATCCGGATGGCTGTGAACATTGGGTCATGGACGACGGTGTTGAGGGCTATATGGACCTTAAAGTGGACCGTCAGGGCAAGCCGACCTGTCACCCGGTGGAAAGCTGTGCGGTGATGAATTCAGACCAGCTGTTTGCCACCGACAAATATGCGATTTCCGCCGCAGGTCGCAAACGCCTCACGGATTTCTTCGCTCAGGCGAATGCCACAGCCTATATCATCATCGGTCATACCGACAGCCGCGCCTCTGACGAATACAACATGCGTCTGAGCTACAACCGCGCCAATGCGGTGGCCAAGATTGCGCAAGGCACTGGTGCGCGCATCGCCGACGTGCGTGGCTACGGCGAACGGATGCCGAAAGCGTCAAACGCGACCGCCGCCGGCATGCAGCAAAACCGCCGCGTCGAAATCATCTGCATTAAGTGAGGAGAGACACGATGAACGTTCTGAAATCCATCGCCCTTCTCGCCGTGCTCGGCTCCACCACCGCCTGCACCGAGGCGATGATGGGCGAGTCGGGCTACGAATCGCATAAAACCGACAAGACCGTGGACCGTGGATTCGACAGCAAGCACTTGTCCACTCTGGTTGCGGGCATCTGGATTGATCCGGTGGGCTGTGATCACTGGATCATCGATGACGGTGTTGAGGGTTATCTTTCCCCGCGCGTCGACAAATACGGCAAGCCGGTCTGTTCCGGTGTTGCGGAACCCAACACGGCGATTGGGCCGTATAAAGACGGTTCGACCTTCCCCGATCCGGTCTAAAGCCGGTTAGGACTTGCGAAATTTGAACGGCCATTCCTTGTGAGTGGCCGTTTGTCTGCGTGCAGTCGGGTGCTTATTTTTTGTGCAAGTGACCAAGGTGCGGGCGTGTCTTCGAAGGGCCATTTGCGAAGATTTTGTGTCCCCGCTTGCCAGAACCGCAATCCCTTGGCACCATGAAGCTAGGAACCATCACCAGAGTCGGACCATAACCGGAGAGACATATTTGGGCCTGAGCGCGTTGACACCCCCGAAATCGCAGGACGCAGTCCACGAAACGCTTCTTGAATTCCATGACAACAGGTTGCTGATTGACCTGTGCGGTGAATTCGACCGAAACCTCGCTCAGATCGAGCATAAGCTCGAAGTCCAGATCGTCCGACGAGGCAACATGCTCTCCGTCATGGGCACAGGCTCAGCCCGTGGTCGCGCAGCCTCTGTCTTGCAAGAGCTTTACGGTAAACTCGAAGCCGGACGTGAAATCGAACCGGGTGACATCGACGGTATGATCCGCATGGGGGAGACCGCAGCGGACAAAGGTCTGCCGGGCGATCAGATGGAAATGTTCCGCGGTGGCGAGGTCGAGATCAAGACCCGCAAGAAACTCGTGGAGCCCCGCACAGAGGCGCAAAAGACCTATGTGCAGAACCTGTTCAAAAACGAGCTGGCCTTTGGCATCGGGCCCGCGGGTACCGGCAAGACCTATCTCGCGGTGGCGGTGGGCGTGAACATGCTGATCAACGGCCATGTCGACAAGATGATCCTGTCACGTCCTGCTGTGGAGGCCGGCGAGCGTCTGGGCTTTTTGCCCGGCACGCAGGACGAGAAGGTCGATCCCTACATGCAGCCCTTGTATGACGCGCTGAATGACTTCCTGCCCGCCAAGCAGGTGCAGAAAATGCGCGAGGAAAAGACCATCGAGATCGCGCCCTTGGCCTTTATGCGGGGCCGGACGCTGTCGCGTGCCTTCGTGGTTTTGGACGAGGCACAAAACGCCACCACCATGCAGATGAAAATGTTCCTGACCCGTCTGGGCGAAGGCTCGCGCATGGTGATCACCGGCGACCGTTCTCAGGTCGATTTGCCGCGCGGCGTGCAATCGGGTCTGCGCGATGCCGAGCGCATCCTTGCAGGCGTGCCGAACATCTCGTTCAACTACTTCTCGTCGAAAGACGTCGTGCGTCACCCGCTTGTCGCGGCGATCATCGAGGCCTATGAAGCGGACGAAGCACAATAACCGCAGGTGGGCCCCGTGGCCGTGGACGTGATCATCGAAGACCCGCGCTGGGTTGAGGCGGGATTGGACCAACTGACAGAGCGCGCATTTGCGGCGCTCTGTTCGCATTTGGGCTTAGAGGCCGAGCTGTGCGAAGGTTCCGTGCTGGCCTGTGACGATGACCGGATCAAAGTGCTGAACGCGGATTTTCGTGAAAAGGACAAAGCGACCAACGTGTTGTCCTGGCCCGCCGAGGAACGTGCCACGCCCGGCGCACGTCCGCCGCTGCCGGAGGAGGATTTCGACGGCACCATCGAGCTGGGCGACATCGCGATTTCCTATGACACCTGCGCGCACGAGGCCGCAGAGGCCGACAAGCCTATGTCTGATCATGTCACGCATCTGATCGTTCATGGCCTGTTGCATCTGTTGGGTTATGATCACATTTCCGACGATGACGCCGAAATTATGGAAGGCACAGAGGTCGAAATACTTGCAACTATGGGGATAGAAGACCCATATTAAGCGAACGGCCGTGTTTGGGCCGGTTCATATTGGAAAGGACGCATGGGCGATACCGAGCCTGGGTCTTCTATGGCAGCGCAGAGCGCGCCAACGGACCCCATAAGTAAAACGCAGAGCCATTCGACCAACACAGGTGTCAAATCCGAAGGTTGGTTCGAGCGCATCAAGGCGGCGTTTTCCTCCAAACCCGTTAAAACCCCGACGATTGCCGACACACCGGCCCCCGCCGCACAGGTTCCGCCTGCGCAGCGGCCGGGTATGGTCAATCTACGCCGTATGCGCGTGGATGACGTGGCCGTGCCGAAAGCCGAAATCGTCGCCGTTCCTTCCGACATCCGAAAAGACGATCTGGTTCAGGTCTTCCGCGAAAGCGGCATGACCCGCCTGCCGGTCTACAAGGGCACGCTCGACACGCCCGTGGGCCTCGTGCACCTGAAAGACTTTGCGCTTCAGCACGGGTTCAACGGCAAGGGCGCGGATCGCTTCAACCTCAAGAAAATGCTGCGCCCGCTGATCTACGCGCCGCCCTCAATGCCCATCGGCATCCTGCTGCAAAAGATGCAGTCGGATCGGATGCATATGGCCTTGGTGATCGACGAATACGGCGGCGTGGATGGCTTGGTGACGCTCGAGGATCTGGTCGAACAGGTGATCGGCGAGATCGAGGATGAACACGACATCGACGAAGATGTGTTCTGGACCCAGAGCGCGCCCGGCGTCTTTATCGCTCAGGCCAAAGCGCCGCTCGACGAGTTCGAGGCCGCCATTGGCTTGCGTCTTGCCGATGAGGAAGAAGACGAGGAAATCGACACGCTCGGCGGCTTGGTCTTTCTGCTCTCGGGCCGCGTGCCCGCGCGTGGCGAGGTGATCCCGCATGATTCTGGCGCGGAGTTCGAGATCATCGACGCCGACCCGCGTCGGATCAAGCGCATCCGCGTGCGTCTGCCCTCCGCCGTCAAACCCAAGACCGAGGCCTAACACATGACGCAACGCCGGCCCCGCTTGCGGCGCCTGATCACGCCGCCGCGGGCCTTTGCGCTCAGCGGCGGTGTGTTGATCGCCGCTGGACAGGCGCCGTTGGGCTTTTGGCCGGTGGCCTTGATCGGCCTCACCATGGCGGCGATCAGTTGGCGCATGGCGTTGACCCCCGGCCAAGCCGCCCTGCGCGGCTGGCTTGTGGGCCTGTCGACATTTCTGATCTCGCTCAGCTGGATCGTGAACCCGTTTCTCGTCGAGCCATGGCGGCACGGCTGGATGATCCCCTTCGCGCTGTTTTTGATGGCGGGCGGTCTGGCGCTGTTTTGGGCCTTGGCCTTCTACTTGGCAAAAAGACTCAAAACCGGTCTGCCGGGATTGGCCGCGTTCTGGGGGCTTATGGAGTTGGCGCGCGGGCACGTCTTTACTGGGTTTCCGTGGGCCATGCCCGGCTACATCTGGCTCGACACCCCCATCGCGCAGCTGTCCGCCTTCATCGGTCCCTATGCGCTCACCGCGTTGAGTTTCGCCTATGCCGCGCTTTTGGCCCATGCGGTGCTGGCGCGCTCCCGCAAAATGGCGGTGTTGGCAGTCGTCTGTTTCATAGCCACTTGGATCGGCGGCGCCTACCGCCTGTCGCAACCGATGCCCCCGAATGCAGCGCATAACATCCGTGTGGTTCAGCCCAACGCGCCGCAGCATCTCAAATGGGACCCGGATTACATCCCTGTCTTCTACAATCGCGCGCTCGATCTGACCGCGCCCGATGCCTCCGAAGCCCCCGCCGATCTGGTGATTTGGCCCGAGACCTCCGTCGCAGCCCCGCTCTACGCCGCCGGTCCCTACCTGCGCGAGATTGCCGAAGTCGCCGCGCCCGCGCGCGCCATCGTTGGCCTCAACCGAGTCGATGGGATGCAGGGCTATAACAGCGCCATCCACCTCGATGAGGCGGGGCAGGTGATCGAAAGCTACGACAAACATCACCTCGTGCCCTTCGGGGAATACATGCCGTTGCCGTGGCTGTTGGAGCGTATCGGGCTGCGGGCGTTCACGGCGAAGAATGGCTACGGCTATTCCGCTGGTCCGGGGCCGCAGCTGTTCGATGCGGGCGCCTTGGGACAGGCCTTGCCGCTGATTTGCTACGAGGCCATTTTCCCGCGCGATCTGCGCACCGAAACCCGTCCCGATTGGCTTTTACAGATGACAAATGACGCATGGTTCGGCACTTTTTCCGGTCCGCAACAAGCGCTTGCACAGGCGCGGTTCCGGGCGATCGAGACGGGATTGCCGATGGTGCGCGGGGCCAACACCGGCGTCTCCGCGCTGATCAATGCGCGTGGCGAGGTCTTGGCGCAGATCCCTCTGGGCACCTCTGGCGCCTTCACGGCACCTCTGCCCGGCAAGCTCTCTGAGACCCCGTATCTGCGCCTCAAAGAAGGTCCTGTTTGGGCTTTGTTAACCCTCCTGGTGATAGCTGGATGGGCAAGAACGCGGATGGGGTCCGCCAGAAAAACCGATTGACCCTCTGACGCGAGCGACTATATCGCATTCTAATCAACGGCCCACACAACGGCTTCCTGACGTGTGGGCGACATAATCTAATGGAGCACGACCCCCATGTCCCGCCAAGACTACGTATTCACCTCGGAATCCGTTTCCGAAGGTCACCCCGACAAGGTGTGCGACCGCATTTCCGATGCTGTCCTTGACGCTTTGATCTCCGAAGAGCCCGAAGCGCGCGTTGCGTGCGAGACATTCGCCACCACGAACCGCGTCGTCATCGGCGGCGAGATCGGCCTGTCCGATCAGGACAAGCTGCGTGGCTACATGGACAAGGTCGACGGCATCGTGCGCGACTGTGTGCGCGACATCGGTTATGAACAGGACAAGTTCCATTGGAAGACGCTGGAGGTGACGAACCTCCTGCACGAACAATCCGCCCATATCGCCCAAGGCGTCGATGCCGCCGGCAACAAGGACGAGGGCGCGGGCGATCAGGGCATCATGTTCGGGTTTGCCACGAATGAGACCGAGGCGATGATGCCGGCCCCGATCCAGTTCTCTCACGCTATTCTGCGCCGTCTGGCCGAGGTGCGCAAAAACGGCACCGAGCCGGCTCTTGGCCCGGACGCCAAGGCGCAGCTCTCCGTGCGTTACAAGGGCGGCAAGCCGGTCGAGGTCTCTTCGCTTGTGCTGTCGACCCAGCACCTTGACGAAAGCCTGTCGTCGGAAGACGTGCGCGCCATTGTGGCCCCCTATATCGAGGAAGTGCTGCCGGACGGCTGGCTGACCGCGAACACGGTCTGGCACGTCAATCCGACCGGAAAATTCGTCATTGGCGGTCCTGATGGGGACGCGGGTCTTACAGGCCGCAAGATCATCGTGGACACATATGGTGGCGCGGCGCCGCATGGTGGCGGGGCGTTTTCCGGCAAGGATCCGACCAAGGTGGACCGTTCGGCCGCCTATGCTGCGCGCTATCTGGCGAAAAACGTCGTGGCGGCGGGGCTTGCGGACAAGGCGACGATCCAGCTCAGCTACGCCATCGGTGTGGCTGCGCCCTTGTCGATCTATGCCGACCTGCACGGCACGGGCAAAGTCGATGAAGCATTGATCGAGGCCGCAATCCCGAAGGTGATGGACCTGACCCCGCGCGGCATCCGCACCCATCTGGCGCTGAACAAACCGATCTACCAACGCACCGCCGCCTACGGCCACTTTGGCCGCGCGCCGGATGCCGATGGTGGGTTCAGTTGGGAGCGCACCGATTTGGCAGAGGCGTTGAACAACGCGGTCTGATCGGCCATAGACAAAAGGGCGGGACTTCCCGCCCTTTTCGCTTTTGGAGCCTTGGGAGAGAGCCATGGTCAAGACAGACACATCCAGCCTGACACAACTCGGCGGCGCCACTGCTCTGCCGGCCTCGCCTGAGGAAGCCGTTCTCGAACGTGTGCCGCACACCCATGAGGGCGAGCGCTATGTTGCGCGCTTTACGGCACCAGAGTTCACTTCTCTCTGCCCGATGACCGGCCAGCCGGATTTCGGTCATCTGATGATCGACTACATCCCGCGCAAATGGTTGGTTGAGAGCAAGTCTCTCAAGCTGTTCCTCGGCTCTTTCCGCAATCACGGCGCCTTTCATGAGGATTGTTCGGTCTATATCGGCAAGCGCCTGACCGAGTTTCTCGACCCCGAATGGCTGCGCATCGGCGCCTATTGGTATCCGCGCGGCGGCATTCCGATTGACGTGTTCTGGGCCTCGGGCCCGGAGCCGAAAGACGTCTGGATTCCCGATCAGGGCGTGCCACCCTATCGCGGGCGCGGGTAATCGCCAGCCGGGAGGAGGCTGATATGTCCGAGACCTTGCGTGATCCGTTGGTGATGCTTTTGGCCGGGATCGGCATCCCGATCTTTGCGGCGTTGAATGCGCAACTGGGCGCACGCTTGGGCTCGCCCGCTTTGGCGGCCTTGGTTTTCGCTGTCGTCGCCTTCAGTTCGATCTTTGTTTATCGCGCCATTCTGGGCCCGGCCGTGCCAGTCTCGCAGTTGTTGCACCAACCGGCGCATCTGTTTTTCGCAGGCGTGCTCTTTGCCTTCTACATCCTCTCAATCACCACGATCGCGCCCCGGTTCGGGGTAGGGAATGCGGTGTTCTTCGTGCTGTTGGGGCAAATCTTGTCTGCGGGGATCATTGACCACTTTGGCCTGTTCGGCGCGGCACGTGCGCCCATATCGGCAATGCGTGCCGCTGGCATGCTGACCATGGCGGCGGGGCTTTACATGATTCAGCGGGCCTGAATGGGGCGAGAGCGCGGATCGCGTCAGTCTCCATTGCTTTCGATTGCTTTCCCTGTCGTTTCTTGGCAAAAGCCCCGCCGTAACACGCGGGGTTTTCCATGTCTGACGATCAACAGCACCAATCGGGCGCGCCGTGGCGCAACTTCTATGGCCGTATCCACGGTAAGACGCTCAATCAGGCGCAAAAGGACTACCTCGAAGAGGACCTGCCGAAGCTTGCGCCGGGGCCGGTGACTTGGGAAGAAAATCCGGATCGAGAAAAGCTCGACCTGACCGCGCGGTTTGGTGGCAAACCCGTTTGGCTCGAAGTGGGCTTCGGCGCTGGCGAGCATCTGATCCATATGGCGCAGAGCTATCCCGGTGTAGCGATCATCGGCTGTGAACCCTATGTCAACGGCGTGGCGTCTTGTCTCGGTCATATCCGTCGTGTGGGTGGACTCGACAATGTGGCGATCCATGCGGGCGATGCGCGCGATCTGTTCGATGTGCTGCCGGACGAGAGCCTCGACAAAGCCTTTTTGAACTACCCCGATCCCTGGCCGAAAGCGCGTCATCACCGCCGCCGTTTCGTGACCGCAGAGCACCTTGAGCCGCTTTATCGCGCGCTGAAACCCGGTGCGGAATTCCGTGTGGCGACCGACATTCCGGATTATGTACGCCAGACCATGGAAGAGGTCCCGCGTGCAGGGTTCGAATGGCTGGGCGAGAGTGCCGAGGATTGGCGCAAGCCGTGGTCGGACTGGTTTTCAACCCGCTACGAGAAAAAGGCGATCCGCGAAGGCCGCACGCCGCACTACATGACCTTTCGCAAAAACTGACGGAAACATCTGAGTATTTTGGCTGCGATGAAGACAGCCGATAGACCGCCTGCCGGGCTTGCGTTATCAGAACGGCGAGGAATGTGAGGAGAGCTACCCATGTCGAGCCACGGCACCCCGATCCCGATGTCATCGCGCAAGAACGGACCTTTGAAAGGCACCGCGGCGGTACCGGGAGACAAATCCATCTCGCACCGGGCGCTGATTTTTGGCGCGATGGCGGTGGGCGAGACCAAGATCACGGGGCTTTTGGAGGGCGAGGATGTGCTCGACACCGCCAAGGCGATGCAGGCCTTGGGCGCTGATGTGGTGCGCGAGGGCGCGGGCGAATGGACCGTGCATGGCGTTGGCGTTGGCGGGTTCACGGAGCCCGAAGACATCATCGATTGTGGCAACTCCGGCACCGGTGTGCGGCTGATCATGGGCTGCGTCGCAACTTATGATTTCTGCACGACCTTCACGGGCGACGGCTCGTTGCGCAAACGCCCGATGGCGCGGGTGACCGATCCTTTGGCGCTGTTCGGGACGCGGTCTGTCGGGCGTTCTGGCGGGCGTTTGCCGCTGACGCTTGTGGGCGCTGCCGATCCGGTGCCGGTGGAATATGAGACGCCGGTGCCCTCCGCGCAGGTGAAATCCGCAGTTTTGCTCGCGGGTCTCAACGCGCCGGGCAAGACCGTGGTAATTGAGAAAGAGGCCACCCGCGATCACACGGAGCGCATGCTCAGAGGGTTCGGCGCCGAGGTCGTCACCGAGAAGACGCCCGAAGGCTACAACAAGATCACGCTCACAGGGCGTCCCGAGTTGACCCCGCAAGAGGTCGCCGTGCCGCGCGATCCGTCGTCCGCGGCTTTCCCGGTCTGTGCGGCGTTGATCGTCGAGGGGTCGGATATCTTCGTGCCGGGCGTGAGCCAGAACCTGACGCGCAACGGGCTTTACACGACTCTCGTTGAGATGGGCGCCGAGATCGCATTCGAGAATGAGCGCGAAGAGGGAGGCGAACCGGTGGCCGATCTGCGCGTGAAATACTCGAAACTCAAAGGCATCGAAGTGCCGCCCGAACGCGCCGCTTCCATGATCGACGAATACCCGATCCTGTCGGTGGTTGCGGCCTATGCCGAGGGCACCACGGTGATGCGCGGCGTCAAGGAATTGCGCGTGAAGGAATCGGATCGCATCGACGCCATGGCGCGCGGGCTCGAGGCTTGCGGTGTGACCATCGAAGAGGACGAGGACACGCTGATCGTCCATGGTCTTGGGCCGAACGGCGTCAAGGGCGGCGCCACCTGTGCGACCCATATCGACCACCGGATTGCGATGTCCTTCCTCGTGCTGGGCATGGCCTCGAAAGAGCCGGTGACGGTGGACGATGGTAGCCCGATTGCGACCTCTTTCCCGGTCTTTGAAAAACTGATGACGGATCTTGGCGCGCATGTGACGCGGGACAACTGAAGCGCGGAAATTGACAGTGCCGCGCGGCTTTGTCAGAACTTGTCTCCCGAACTGGAGGTTCACATGAGTTTCTGCATCGCCATTGATGGCCCCGCCGCCGCCGGCAAAGGCACGATTTCCAAAGCCGTCGCCAAACATTTCGGATTTGCCCATCTCGATACCGGGCTTTTGTACCGTGCGACCGGGGCAAAGACCTTTGAGGGGCTGACTCCGATTGAGGCGGCAGAATCGCTGGTTGCTGCGGATTTGGATCGTGACGATCTGCGTTCAGGTGATGCCGGGCAAGCTGCGTCCCGTGTGGCCGCCGTGCCCGAAGTCCGCGCCGCTCTCGTGGATTTTCAACAGGCTTTCGCCCGCCGTGAAGGCGGCGCCGTTCTGGACGGGCGCGACATCGGCACGGTGATTTGCCCGGATGCCGAGGTGAAGCTCTATGTCATCGCCTCTGACGAGGTGCGTGCACAGCGTCGCCACAAAGAGCTGGTCGAGAAGGGCGAAGACATCACGCTTGAAGACGTGTTGGAAGACCTGCGCGAGCGCGACGAACGCGATGCGGCGCGGGCAACGGCGCCTCTGAAACCTGCCGAGGATGCCACCGTGATCGACACGACCGAGATGGGTATCGAAGAGGCAGTGGCGAAGGTGATCGCTCTGATCGAAGCCCGCCGCGCATGACGGCAAAGCTCGTCCTCCATCTGCCCGATCATGAGCGGGCGGCCTTGGAGGCGGGCAAGATGGCGTCGCTTTATCCGCGCCTCAAACGCATGATTGAACGGCGCGGCGGCAGGGTGGAGATCGCCCCGCGCTTTCCGCCCACAGCGCCGGACGGCAACCTGCATGTCGTGGACAATGCTCGCAAACCCCACCCGGATGTGCTGATTTCTGCGCTGGCCTATCTTGACGGCTGCTGGCATCTCGACCCGAAGGGTGTGCTGGCCGACAGTTCTATCGCCGGACGCCCTTTCGATCCTGAGACGGTCGATCCGGCGGAGGCGGAGGCCTATGTGGCCACTCTCAGGGCCCGGTTTTCCGACCAGCGCAGTTCTCGCTATCATCAAAAGAAAGCCGTCGAAGAGATCGACCCCCAGGGCATCGTGGTCTTTCTGCAAGGCCCGCCGCCCTATCGCCGGGGGCATGCCTATATGAGCCTCGACGAGATGCTGCGCACTGTCCTGGAGGGTGCGGGCAGGAGGCCCGTTTACATCAAGCCACATCCAATCCGCAAAGACGAAGGTGTGCAGGTGATCAAGGACCTGAAGGCACTGGGCTACAAACCGATCAAGACCAACGCCAATGTGCACGATCTGTTGCGCCAGGCGGCTGTGACGGTTTCGGCCAATTCGGCCGCCTCTCTGGAAGGATTCCTGCATGGCACGCCAACGCTTTTGTTCGCGCGTGCTGATTTCGATCAGGTGGCGGGGCGTGTCCGGAGGCCGGAGGATTTCGCACCTGCGCTCGAGGAGGCTCTGGTGGGCAAGCGCGATTACACCAAATTCCTCTATTGGTATTTCTCGCAGTGCCTTTGGCTGGACGATCCGGACTTCGAGACACAGGTATTGCGTCGCTTTTCCGAGATCGGATTTGATGCCGAGCGGCTTGGGCTGTCTCTTGTGCCGTGAGCCATGCTGAGCGGTTCCGGTTTCCCGCGTCAGAAATGTGCCCGAGAGGGGCGTTTCGATGATGGTCTGGCCTGACTGGCAAAGAGCTCATCTCCGTCGCCTTGGGGAACGTTCCGGGCCTCTTGGACAGAAATTTGTGAGGCTCTGACAGGGCTTGGCGAATTTCAGCCACCATTCTTTCATTTTAGAACAGCCTTGTGCGAATTTATCTTGCCTGTTTCTTTGCGCCGGGGCAATTTCGCGCGACTGACGATCTGCGCGAGGAGGGCAGCATGGAGAGCCAGGTGACCCCGTTTGTTCAAATCCTGTATCGCTCTGTCGCGCGTCACGAGGACTTTCACCCCTCGGACCTCGACATCCTGCGCACGGCGATCAAATTCAATGCCGCTCATGGTGTGACGGGGATTCTGCTACGCATTGACGAGCAGTTCTTTCAGGCCCTGCATGGGCCGGTCCGTGATATTGAGGCACTCATGGCCCGTATTGCAGACGATGAGCGCCATCAGAATATGGAAATCCTACTGCGTGAAGAAGCGTTGGATATCTCGCCTTTTACCGATTGGTCGATGTCATATGATTCGATCCTCGGTTTTGAACAGGAGCTGGGGCTTCAGGAGGATGGCACTTATCCCTTGATTTCCACTGATCGCGCCCGCGCGTTGATTGCGCTCTTCGCCAAAACCGCGACCAGCGTCGCCACCTACGGCTCCGCCTTCCCTTTCGCACGCTTGTCGGGCGAAAACGACGCGGCTTATCTGGAGCGACTCGACGGTTTGGCGTGAGGTCGGGGCAGGTGTTTGTCGCGATTTTCCTTGCTTTTAACGGGATTCGGCGGTAGACGCGCGTCAGTCTATGAGGCCATCAGACGTCATCAAGACATTACGGGCAGGGTCGGAGAATAGCTTCGGCCCTGATTTGTGTTTTTCCCGCAGTGTCTTCTGAACGTCGTCTTTTGAAGGGTGGGTCATGGGCAATCTGAAATCAAGACCGGCGGAGACAACCGCTTGGCCCGCATAAACGTATGAAAAGGAAATTGAGACCACATGGCTCAGAACGTATCTATGGAGGATTTCGAAGCCCTCCTGAATGAAAGCTTCGAAATCGACACCCCGGCTGAAGGCTCGGTTGTCAAAGGCAAAGTGATCGCCATCGAGGCCGGTCAAGCCATCATCGACGTCGGCTACAAAATGGAAGGCCGCGTTGACCTGAAAGAATTCTCCAACCCGGGCGAAGCACCGACCGTTGCCGTTGGCGACGAAGTCGAAGTGTTCCTCGACCGCGTTGAAAACGCACGTGGCGAAGCCGTCATCTCCCGCGACAAAGCCCGTCGCGAAGAAGCATGGGATCGTCTCGAAAAAGCCTACGCTTCCGAAGAGCGCGTCGAAGGCGCCATCTTTGGCCGCGTCAAAGGCGGTTTCACTGTCGATCTGGGCGGCGCAGTTGCTTTCCTTCCGGGTTCGCAAGTCGACGTCCGTCCGGTGCGCGACGCTGGCCCGCTCATGGGTCTCAAGCAGCCGTTCCAAATCCTCAAAATGGACCGTCGTCGTGGCAACATCGTTGTCTCCCGTCGTGCGATCCTCGAAGAGTCCCGTGCAGAACAGCGCGCTGAAGTCATCGGCAACCTCTCCGAAGGTCAGACCGTTGACGGTGTCGTCAAAAACATCACCGAATATGGTGCCTTCGTGGACCTCGGCGGTGTCGACGGCCTGCTGCACGTCACCGACATGGCATGGCGCCGTGTGAACCACCCGTCCGAGATCCTCTCCATCGGCGAGACGATCAAGGTTCAGGTGATCAAGATCAACAAAGACACCCACCGTATCTCCCTCGGCATGAAACAGCTGCAGGACGATCCGTGGGATTCCGTTGAGTCCAAATACCCGCTCGAATCCGTGCACACTGGCCGCGTGACCAACATCACCGACTACGGCGCATTCGTTGAGCTGGAAGCTGGCGTTGAAGGTCTGGTTCACGTCTCCGAGATGTCCTGGACCAAGAAAAACGTCCACCCGGGCAAAATCGTCTCCACCTCGCAAGAAGTGGAAGTCATGGTGCTCGAGATCGACCCGTCCAAGCGTCGCGTGTCCCTCGGCCTCAAACAAACCATGCGCAACCCGTGGGAGCTCTTTGCCGAGACTCACCCGGAAGGCACCGTGGTCGAAGGCGAAGTCAAGAACATCACCGAATTCGGTCTGTTCGTTGGTCTGCCGGGCGACATCGACGGCATGGTTCACCTCTCCGACCTGTCTTGGGAAGAGCGTGGCGAGGATGCCATTCAGAACTACCACAAGAACGACATGGTCAAAGCCGTCGTCACCGAAGTGGACGTGGAAAAAGAGCGTATCTCTCTCTCCATCAAAGCTCTCGACGACAGCTTCTCCGGTGCGGTTGAGGGCGTGAAACGCGGCTCCATCGTGACCGTGACCGTGACCGCCATCGAAGACGGCGGCATCGAAGTGGAATATGAAGGTGCGAAATCCTTCATCCGCCGCTCCGACCTGTCCCGTGACCGTGCGGAACAGCGCCCCGAGCGCTTCCAGATCGGTGACCACATCGATGTGCGCGTGACCAACGTGGATCAGAAAACCCGTCGTCTGGGTCTGTCCATCAAAGCACGTGAGATCGCAGAAGAGAAAGAAGCCGTCGAACAGTACGGTTCCTCTGACTCCGGCGCGTCCCTCGGCGATATCCTCGGCGCGGCTCTGAAGTCCGGCGACGAGTAATCTCGTACGATAGAATTGAGAAAGGCCCCGCATTTGCGGGGCCTTTTTTGTGCGTTGCGCCTAGCTTGTCAAAAATCGTTTTCAGACGATCTCGAGAGTGGAAAGAGGGTTTGCACTTCGCGACGAAGCCGAATCGCATGATGCAATGCCGCGATGCGGCAAGGCCAGTGATCCTGAGAAAAGTCCGATTTTGGACGGGCAAGTTGGATTTTTGGGCTAAAACTCAGGGGATTAGCCCTAAAAAACACCGTTCCCTCCCCTACGAGACGCTTTCCCGGATCGTGTTCCCATCCTATAGTCGGAATACGAAAAACACATGCGGGGGATGATCTCGCCGCATGAGATGAGAACGCAAAATGCGCCTGATATGTAAGGGGGGACTTTCATGATCCGGTCCGAGCTGATCCAGAAGATCGCCGATGAGAACCCGCATCTTTATCAACGAGATGTGGAGCGTATCGTAAATACGATTTTCGAGGAAATCATCGAAGCGATGGCGCGTGGCGACCGGGTGGAGCTGCGCGGTTTTGGCGCGTTTTCCGTCAAGAAGCGCGATGCCAGAATGGGACGCAACCCGCGCACTGGCGAGAGCGTGCCTGTTGAGGAAAAACATGTGCCGTTCTTCAAAACCGGTAAGCTGCTGCGCGACCGCTTGAACGACGAATAAGACGATAGAGGCCTCCCCATGCGATACATCCGTTACGCTTTTCTCGCGGCGCTTGCCGTGGTGTTGGTGACCGTTGCCATCGCAAACCGGGATATGGTGACCCTCAATCTTTTGCCTGCCGATCTTGCGGTGCTGAGCGGCGTGTCCTTGTCGATCAGCCTGCCGCTCTTCGTGGTGATCTTTGGCGCCATTGTGGCTGGTCTTTTGATCGGTTTCGTCTGGGAGTGGATGCGGGAATACAAACACCGCTCCGCCGCCTCGACGCATAAGCGCGAGAAAGAACAGCTGGCCCGCGAAGTGAGCAAGCTGAAGACCGACAAGGCCAAAAAAGAGGGCGACGAAGTCCTCGCTTTGCTGGAACGCTGATTAGCGACAGACTGATGGACACACGTGTAAAAATCTGCGGGCTGAAAACGCCCGAGGCAGTGGATGCTGCCGTCGAGGCCGGGGCGCAATACCTCGGTTTTGTCTTCTTCCCGAAATCTCCGCGTCACGTCGAGATCGCCACCGCACGCGATCTGGCGATGGAGGTGCCGGTGGGCGTCGCGAAAGTGGCGCTTGTGGTGAACCCGACGGATGCCGAGCTCGACCGGATCACCTCTGAGGTGCCGCTCGATATGTTGCAGCTTCATGGCAAGGAAAGCCCGGAGCGGGTGGCGGAAGTGCGCGCACGCTATGGTTTGCCGGTGATGAAGGCGGTGGGCGTGGCAACGGCCGACGATGTGCCCGCGCTCGATGCCTATGGCATGGTCTGCGACCAGCTTTTGGTCGATGCCAAAGCCCCGAAAGGCGCGGACTTGCCGGGCGGCAATGGTCTAGCCTTTGACTGGCAGCTGATTTCCAAACGCGCCTGGAACCGGCCCTGGATGCTGGCAGGCGGGCTGACGCCTGAAAATGTCGTCTTGGCGATCCAGATGACGGGCGCGAAACAGGTGGATGTGTCCTCGGGTGTTGAAAGCGCGCCGGGTGTGAAAGACCCGGCCAAAATCCGAGCTTTCATTGAAGCGGTTCGCGCTGGTTAAACTAGGGCGACATGAGACAGATATATCTGCATATCGGTCACTTGAAGACGGGTTCCAGCGCACTTCAAGTGGCCTTTGCACGTAGCAAAGACGCTTTGCGCGAGCACGGATACATCTATCCGGATCATCGCTCGACGGAGTTGGCGCTTTCTGGAAAATTTACAGCGGGCAATGTTTTGCCTCACCGACTGATTGAAAACCTTGAAACGGCTCTTGATGAGGCTCGGCCTGATGAGAAGGTGCTTTTTTCCTCCGAAGGATTGTTCGACGATCTGGATGCCGAAGACTGTCAAATCGCCAATCTGGTCGGCCGAGGTGCCGAAATCTCTGTCCTGTTATTTCTGAGACATCCTATCGAGTTTGCGATCTCGACCTATCAGCAGACAGTTCAGGGCGCAGGATATGAGGGCACTCTTGAGGAGTTTCTCCCTGTCTTCGATAAATTCCATCAGGTCGAACGCGTTCTGACACGTCTTGAGGCGCTCGGTATTGGCGTGACGATAAAGAGTTTTGATCGCACAAAAATGGTTCTTATAGATGAGGTGGAACTCTGGTTGGGTCTGCCGAAGAACACGCTTCAGCGACTGGGAGATGCGCCGGTCAATCGCTCGTTGAGCCGCGCAGAACAAGCTTTTTTGCGACGCCTCAGTGGGCATCTCGGCGTGTCAGGCTCGGATCATATCGGGGCGTCACTGGTGAACGGATTACCGGTCATGCCACGCGAGAAAGCTGTGTTGTCGCGCGAAAGCTATGATGAATTTGTGGCCCGTATCACTCCGGTCGTTGCGCGTCTCAACGCGCGTCTGCCTGCGTCATTGCAGTATGAGATCACAGCCTTCGATGCGTTATGCGAAGAACATCCGAAAGAAGAGGTCTATAGCTTTACCGGCGAGCAGCTGGACATCATTACCAAAGCACTCGCAACGCGGACACCTGGGCCAGAACTTGTGCGTAAATTTGTGATGTGGCTCAAAAGTAATCCCGAAGAGACACAGCTTCAGGCCGAGCAAATCTACATGCTCAATCGTATTGGGCATGCGTTGCGCCCCGGACAGTTTCCGGAGAAGCGTATGAAGAGGCTGCTGAACAAGGCCAAGCGCCCGAAGGTCTGAGCACTTTACCGCGGCATTATGTGTGCGAAAAGATGCTGGGCGCTTTACCGACCTCCGCCCTTGCGCTACATCCTGTGAGATCCGCAAAGGAGCATCGCGATGAACGATCTTTTCAACAGCTTTATGAGTGGCCCGGACGAGAAGGGGCGCTTTGGTATTTACGGCGGGCGGTTTGTGTCGGAGACATTGATGCCGCTGATCCTCTCTTTGGAAGAGGAATACAACAAGGCCAAGGACGATCCGTCGTTCTGGGAAGAAATGCGCGATCTCTGGAAGCATTACGTGGGCCGTCCTTCGCCGCTGTATTTTGCGGAGAAGATGACCAATGAGCTGGGCGGCGCGAAGATCTATCTCAAGCGCGAAGAACTCAACCACACTGGTGCGCATAAGATCAACAATGTGCTGGGGCAAATCCTGTTGGCGCGCCGCATGGGCAAGACGCGGATCATCGCCGAAACCGGCGCGGGTCAGCATGGTGTGGCGACGGCAACGGTCTGTGCCAAGTTCGGTCTGGAGTGCATCGTCTATATGGGCGCCACCGATGTGGAGCGTCAAAAGCCGAACGTGTTCCGCATGCAGCTTTTGGGCGCCAAGGTTGTGCCGGTGGAATCCGGTCGCGGCACGCTCAAGGACGCGATGAACGATGCGTTGCGCGATTGGGTGACCAATGTGCGCGACACGTTCTATTGCATCGGCACGGTGGCGGGGCCGCACCCCTATCCGGCAATGGTGCGCGATTATCAGGCCATCATCGGCCAGGAAACCCGTTGGCAGCTGGCCGAGCAAGAGGGCGAAGGCCGCCTTCCCGATACGCTTGTGGCGGCTGTGGGCGGGGGCTCCAACGCCATGGGCCTGTTCCACCCGTTCCTTGACGACGAGAGCGTGAACATCATTGGTGTCGAGGCTGGTGGCCATGGCGTTGACGACCGGATGGAGCATTGTGCCTCTCTGACGGGTGGTCGTCCGGGCGTTTTGCACGGCAACCGCACCTATCTGTTGCAGGATGAGGACGGGCAGATTCTCGAAGGTCATTCGATCTCTGCGGGTCTCGATTACCCGGGGATCGGGCCGGAGCACAGCTGGCTGCATGACACCAAACGCGCGACTTATGTGTCGATCACGGACAAAGAAGCGCTTGAGGCCTTCCAATTCTGTTGCCGCACCGAAGGCATCATTCCGGCGCTCGAGTCGAGCCATGCGGTGGCCCATGTGATGAAAATCGCGGGCGATCTGCCGAAGGATCATATCATCGTCATCAACCTTTCGGGGCGAGGCGACAAAGATATCTTCACCGTGGCGCGTCACCTGGGCGCGGATCTTGCCGGAGAAGAAGGCCGTGACATGGAGTGATCTCACTCATGAATTTCTCTTTAAAAGCCGTCCCTTGGGACGGCTTTTGCTTTTCTGAGGTGCCTTAAACAAAAGTTTATGTCCGAATGCCAAAGGTTTAGGGGCTGGCAAATCAACCGGGATAAACTTCATGCCAATGGGCATATGCCAGATTTCGAGCGAGTCTGAGGGCGTGGTCAGCATGATCCATTTCACGATGACCCAGCCTTAAAGTTTTGTTTGAAAACCTATGAAAGGATACTCCAATGCAAAAGGTTCTTATGGTGTCTGCACTCGTTTGCGGACTGGGTGCATCGGCCGCGTCGGCCCAGCAGCCGACGACCGAAGAGATCGTGGCGCAATATCCCGGCGCGACCCGGATCGAGATTGAGCGCGGGTTCCGCTATACCGAGGTCGAGGTCTATATCGACGGCAAGGAAATTGAGCTGCGCATCGACAATTCCACGGGCGAGGTTGTGAGCCAGAGCGAGCGTGTCCTGAGCGAGAGCGAATGGAAGGACGAGGCTCTTGATGAGGATGACGATGACGATCGCTATGAAGATGACGATGATTACGATGATGATCACGATGACGACGATCATGATGATGATCACGACGATGACGATCATGATGATGATCACGACGATGACGATGATGATGACGACGACGATGATGACGATCATGATGATGATCATGATGACGACGACGACGACGATTGATCCGTCACGCCTATGAGATCAGCGCCTGCCCCATAGTGGGGCGGGTCGCAAATGTGCTAACACAGCGGGAGGCAGGACAGGAAAGGACATTATGCACCGCAGGCTTTTCATAACCGGACTGACCTCCGCCATGCTGACGGGATCTCCCATGTTTGCGCAATCCGCGAGCGTGGTCGATCAGGTCATCGCCCAGCTCAAAGCTCAGGGCTACACCAAAATCTCCTTGGGCCGGACCTTTTTAGGACGCACAAGGATCGTGGCGCAAAGCGATGAGATGCGCCGTGAAATCATCATCAACCCGGCGACGGGCGAGGTGCTTCGCGATTATTGGGAGATTGATGACGACGATCATGATGATGATCATGGGGGCTCCGATAGCGGCCATCGAGATCACGATGATGACGATCATGATGATGATCGTGATGACGACGATGATCGCGATGACGACGACGATGATGATGACGACGATGACGACGATGACGACGATGATGATGACTGAGGTGCCAAGCCCGTGAAAGACAGTGTCGTCCTCGCCATTATTCTCGCGGTGCAGTCTCTCTGCGCCATTTTCTTTGTTTTCGATATCGTTGCCTCGGTTCTGGGCCTGCGCGCACGACCGATTTCATGGCAAATTCGTGAGGTCATCGAATTGGGGGCCGCACTCGGTTTGATCCTCGGCGTGATCATGGGCGGGTTGGCCCTCAGGCGTTCGATGATCCGGCGCACAATGGCCGAGAGCAAGCTGCGCCGTGCGGCTTCGGCCTTTGCCGATGTTCTCGAAGACCGGTTCACGACCTGGGGTCTGACGCCCGCAGAGCGCGAGGTGGCGCTCTTTCTGATCAAGGGCTGTCCCATCGCGGAGATCGCCCGCCTCCGTCAAACCTCCGAAGGCACCGTCAAAGCGCAGACCAATGCGGTTTACCGCAAAGCGGGCGTGGGCGGCTCATCGCAGCTTTTGAGCCTGTTTATCGACGATCTGATGGACGATCAGATCATGCCCACTGAGGCCGAGGACCGCGTGGCCTGACCTCTTATAGATCGATGGCGTGGCGTTTCAGAATGTCCAAAGGCACAATCTCGAGCGCGCGCAGGTGGGTCGCCGCCAGTGTGACCTTTGGCGCGCAGCCTTCGTCATGGGCTTGTAGGAACCGCCCGGCGCAGAGGCACCACTGATCTCCCGGTTTCAGGCCTGCAAAGCCAAACTCCGGGCGCGGCGTCGACAGGTCGTTGCCGACATATTTCGAATAGGCCAGAAATTCCGCGGTCATCACCGCGCAAACCGTGTGGCTGCCGTGATCCTCAGCACAGGTGTTGCAAGCCCCATCGCGAAAGAAACCGGTCAGAGGATCGGTGGAGCAGGGGGCGAGCGTGCCGCCCAGAACATTGAGGGAAGGGGCCTTTTCCATCCTTGTCTCCATTTCAGTTGTGGCGCGGTCGCGGATCCGCGCGCCTCAGATCATTGAAACTTATCTTTGAGTTTCTGTAGCGGAGAACGGGTGTCTTCGGCTGGCGCTACTGGCGCTTTTGCTTGTGGCTTTCCCGGCTTGGTCTGGTCTTGTTTTTGCGGCTTTGTCCCGGTCGAGCTGCGCGGCGGCGCGGTTCTGAGCGCGACAGCGTTGGAAAACTTCGCGGGCTCATCGTCGGCCAGTGCCGCAGCGCCATCGGAACACCCGCGGAGCACATCGTCGAGCCACTCCTGTTCAGCCTTTGCGAAATCCGACAACACATAGGGCGCCACGCGGTCCTTATGCCCCGGATGCCCGATGCCGAGGCGCACGCGGTCATACTCCGCGCCGATATGCTGATGGATCGAGCGCAACCCGTTGTGTCCGGCATGCCCGCCGCCGGATTTCACCCGCACCTTTCCGGGCGCCAGATCCAACTCGTCGTGGAACACCACCACGTCGGCGGAGGTAAGCTTGTAGAACCGCATCGCTTCGCCGACGGATTGGCCGGAGAGGTTCATGAAGGTTTCCGGTTTGAGCAAAATGACTTTGTCGCGGCCCAGACGGCCCTCTGTCACCTGACCCTGAAACTT
The DNA here is from genome assembly GCF_019429625.1 of Celeribacter sp. PS-C1. GTDB lineage: Bacteria > Pseudomonadota > Alphaproteobacteria > Rhodobacterales > Rhodobacteraceae > Celeribacter. The sequence goes on along the minus strand of NZ_JAHXRW010000008.1, from coordinate 96,927 downwards.
TGCCCGCCACGGGCCAAAGCCGTGATCGTCGGCAATCCGGTCCAGCACCATGAAGCCGATATTGTGACGGTTGTGCGCGTATTTTGCGCCAGGATTGCCGAGGCCAACGAAGAGTTTCATGCGCGTCTCCTTTGCGAAGACACCTAAAGCCTCAGAGCAGGATTTGCGAGTCCTGTGACATGCGAAAGGCGTTGAAGGCCGCGACGTGATCAGTGTTGATGCAATCGACGCCCCAATCGCGGACACGGGCGAAGAGTTCGGGATCGTTGCGCTCCGAATAGACCTGTGTCCTGAGGCCTGCAGCCTGAGCAGCGCGCACATTTTCCAATGTGAAGTCATGCCCCGCGTTGTCTCCATCAACGAATTCGACGATGGCGGCGTTGTATTTCTCGATCAGAAGGTCCGCGTCGGCTTCGCGACGCCAATGCACCATCTGGCGCAGCTTGGGCGCATGACGCAACATGTCGAGGTGCATCTGTTCAGAGAAGGAGCAGGTGTAGCTTTGCGCGGTGATGTCATGGGCGCGGATCAGCTTGGCGATTTCGGCGCAATCGGCCCATTTGACCTCAATGTAGAATTGAGCGCGGGCTTTGTAGCGCGCGAAAAAGGCATCAAGCCGGGGCAGGCGCAGACCCTCAAAGCGTGGGTGAAACCACGCGCCGGCGTCAAGCGCATCAAGCTCTCGCGATGTCATGTGCGCGACCTCGCCGCTACCATTCGTCGTGCGATCGACCGTGGCGTCATGCACCACATAAAGCACGCCGTCGCGCGACTGCCGTACATCGAATTCGAGGACGTCGCCGCCCTGCGCGAGTGCTGCATCAAAGCTGGCATCGGTGTTTTCAGGAGCGGTGAAACGTGCGCCGCGGTGGCAGGCGATTTGGGGCGTGAGATATGTCATGACGCGAAGCTTAGCGATGTGCCATGACGGGGGCGTGACAGAGGTCGCACCAAAAGAAAAACGCGGACCCGAAGGCCCGCGTTTCTATTCTAGCCAGAGGCTGCGGAGGATTATTCCTCTGCAGCGGCCTCTTCAGCTTCGTCTTCATCGGAAGCACCACCACCGAGACCGGCCGGGGCTGCGATGTTGGCGATCACGAAGTCACGCTCGATGACCGGTTTCACGCCAGCCGGCAGGGTCACGTTGGAGATGTGGTACACATCGCCAATGTTGCCGCCGGTGATGTCGAGGGTGATTTTTTCCGGAATGTCGGAAGCGGTCACGATCAGTTCGACATCGGTACGGACGTGGGTCACAACGCCGCCCTTTTTGATGCCCGGAGCAGCCTCTTCGCCGACGATTTCGACGGGGATGAAGAGGTTGATGCGGGAGTTGCGGTGCAGACGCATGAAGTCGACGTGGGTCGGAAGGTCTTTCACAACGTCACGCTGAACGCCGCGGCAGATCACGCGCACGTCGTCCTGGCCTTCAACTTTGAGGTTGAAGAGCGTCGAGAGGAAACGGCCCTGTTTCAGGCGCTTCAGCAGCTCGTTGAATTTGATGTTGATCGGAAGCGGTTCTTTGTCATCACCGTAAACGATCCCCGGAACCAGACCCTCGCGACGAGCCTGACGAGCGGCGCCCTTGCCTGTCCCCGTACGTTCCAAGGCAATAAGATCAGGAATCTCACCAGCCATTTTGAATTCTCCATAAATAGGGCGGGACTCCTCCAAGGCTGTAGTCCCGCGTGAAGCCGTGGCCTTACACGGGAATCGGTGAAATGGGAAGGCTTTTGTTGTCCGGGCCGCATGTTTCCCTGAACTGGGGGCTCTCAGGGCGTGTCAGGCGCTTGAAGCAGGTGATCTGATAAATCTGTTGTGTCCAGAGCGCGATGCGTCTTAGCTATGAAAAAATGGGCCAAAGCGCTTTGAGAATCCTGTAGCGCCCAAATCAGAAGGTCGAACCATGTCACAGTCTCTCGTCAAAGCGGTCACCGTGTCCCGCGCGCCTTTGGCGGCTCTGGGCGCGACGGGTTTTCTTTGGGGCACATTCGCGGCCATGGTGCCCGTGGTCAAGATGCGCGCCGAGGCATCGGATTCCGTCTTTGGATTGGCGCTTTTGGGCTCTGCGGCAGGGGGTATGTTGGCCATGTATCTCGCGCCCGGCCTCAACAGGTGGCTTGGGCGGCTGGCTTTGCCGGTGCTTGGGCTGTGCTCGCTCATCGCGTTGCAACTGCCGGTTCTGGTGACGAGCCCTCTGACCCTGTTTCCTGTCATGATGGCCTTGGGCATGGTTGTCGCGAGTTTCGACGTGAACGCCAATTTGCGGATTTCCAGCCTTGAGGACCAGCACGGCCTTCATCTTATGAACCTCAATCACGCGATGTTTTCCCTCTGCTTCGGGATGGCCTCTCTGGCGGTCGGGGCGATGCGCGCGCGTGGAATGCTGCTGGAGCATGTGTTGCCTTTGATGGGCGTCGTGATTTTGGCGGCGGGGATTTTGACGATCGAACGTCGGGGCTTTGTCGCGGAAGATGAGGATCAGAGCCCGACGCCCGATCGATTGCCTTGGCGGGCCATTTTGTTGATCGCCCTGATGATGTTTGTGGCTTTCGTCAGCGAAAATACGGTGGAAACCTGGTCGGCGCTCTTTTTGGAGCGCGAACTGGGCGGCGCGCCGGGGCAGGGCGGTTTCGGGCCTGCGATGCTGGGGTTTACCATGGCCGGGTTTCGAATGGCCGGGCAATTGACGACGGAGCGTTTGGGCGAGCGCCGTGTGATCTTTTGGTCGGGTCTCATCGGTATGTGCGGAGCTGTGGCCCTGTCTCAGGCGCCGACACAGGGCATGGCTTTGCTGGGGATCGCGCTCATGGCCACAGGGCTCGCGGTGATCGTGCCGACGGCGACGTCGCTTTTGGGCAAACTCAGTCATCGCAGGCAGCGTGACACCGCCATTTCACGCGCTTGGATGATTGGCTTTGTCGGCTTCTTTGTTGGGCCGACCAGCATTGGCTATCTGTCTGAACATTTCGGATTGCGCGTGGCGTTTCTGGTGGTGGCGGTGCTCATTGGGCTGATCATCCCGGCGATTTTGAGCCTGCCTACGCGCAAAGACTGAGGCGGCACAGAGGCCGCCTCGTCATTTGGCGTTAGGCCCATCGTCCAGCAAAATCTTCCGGCACGCGCAGGATGTCGCGGTCGACATTCTCGATATGTTTGCGGCCGCAAAGCGCCATGGACACGTCCAGCTCTTTGTGGATCACCTCAAGCGCCTTGGTCACGCCAGCCTCGCCCATGGCGCCAAGGCCATGCACAAAGGCGCGGCCGATATAGGTGCCTTTCGCGCCCATCGCCATCGCCTTTAGCACGTCCTGGCCGGAGCGAATGCCGCTGTCGATATGGACCTCGACTTGATCGCCCACCGCATCGATAATGGGCGGCAGCGCGCGGATCGACGACAGTGCTCCGTCCAGTTGACGCCCGCCGTGGTTCGACACGACAATGGCATCGCAGCCGGTTTTGGCGGCCATGATCGCGTCTTCAGGCTCCATCACACCCTTGAGGATCAGCGGCCCGCCCCACATTTCTTTGATGGCTTCGATCTTGCCCCAGTCGAGGCGCGGGTCGAATTGTTCGGCGGTCCATTTGAACAGCGAGGACGGGTCATCGACATCTTTCGCATGGCCGATGATATTGCCGAAGCCACGGCGTTTTGTCTGAAGCATCTCCAGACCCCAGCCCCATTTCGTCGCCAGATCGGCGATCACGGCGGGGGTCAGTTTCGGCGGGGCGGAGAGGCCGTTTTTCAGATCCTTGTGGCGTTGGCCGAGGATTTGCAGATCGAGAGTCAGGACAAGCGCCGAGCAGCCGGCATCCTTGGCACGCTGGATGACGTTTTTCAGATAGTCCTGATCGCGCATCACATAGAGCTGGAACCAGAAGGGTTTCGTGGTGTGGGCGGCGACGTCTTCGATCGAACAGATCGACATGGTCGAGAGCGTGAAGGGGACACCAAATTTCTCCGCCGCTTTCGCCGCTTTGATCTCGCCATCGGCGCGCTGCATGCCGGTGAGGCCGACAGGCGCGAGTGCTACAGGCATGGCAACGTCCTGACCGATCATTTTCGTGGCGGTGGAGCGGCCTTCCATATCGACGGCGACGCGCTGGCGCAGGCGGATTTGGTCGAAATCCGATACGTTCTCGCGAAAGGTCTGCTCGGTCCAGGAGCCGCTTTCGCAATAGTCGTAGAACATCTTCGGCGTGCGTCGTTTGTGCAGCCGCTTGAGGTCGTTGATATTGGTGATGACCGTCATATCACTCTTCTTTGCCAAATTGGTTTGATTGCATAACCAATTCGCACATATTTCGATGCACTCCAAGCCGCAATGCGCGTTAGTGCCGCGGTGCGGCATCACATCTTCTTACGTCAATGTGCCATGAAAATGTCGAGCGTCTCCACAAGTTGCGGGGCCATATGTGCGATGCTGAATGACAACTCTGGAAGGAGATCAAGAATTAGAAGAGGAGCTTACGCAATGCGCACTGAGCCTCTCTGCTTTTAGGTTGCCTGAGGCTGCTAGGTTGCCTGAGGCTGCGTGCTTCTCCTTTCCAAGGGGGTTAAGCCGCGGCGAGTGCATGAAAAAGCCCGCTAAAAGCGGGCTTTCGTCAGTCTCGTGATGTCAAAACGCGATCAGGCGTCCCAGGCTTTGTCTTCGCCGCCAAGCCCGCCGATCTGCACGCGGGTCGGAAGACCCATCTTGTCGAGCAGGGTGAAGAACGGTTTCGGGTCCAGTTCCTCGACGTTTTTCATCGTGCCCGCGTCCCAGTCGCCAGAGGCGATGAGCATGGCGGCGGCCACCGGTGGCACACCTGCGGTGTAGGAAATACCCTGCGAGCCGACCTCGTTATAGGCCTCTTTGTGGTCCGCCACGTTGTAGACGAAGACCTCGAAATCCTCGCCGTCCTTCACGCCTTTCACCAGATCGCCGATGCAGGTCTTGCCCTCGTAATTGGGCGCCAGAGAGGAGGGATCGGGCAGCACGGCCTTGACCACTTTGAGCGGCACAACCTCAAGCCCTTCGGCGGTTTTCACCGGCTGTTCGGACAGAAGGCCGAGGTTTTGCAACACGGTGAAGACATTGATGTAATGCTCGCCAAAGCCCATCCAGAAGCGCACATCGGCCTGCGGATAGTTGGTCGCAAGGCTGTGCACCTCATCGTGGCCCGACTGATAGGCGCGGCAGGTGCCCACGACCGGCAGGTCCCAATCGTGCCCGCTCTCGAACATCTTTTTCTCTTTCCACTGGCCGTCTTCCCAATAGTAGACGACGCCGGTGAATTCGCGGAAGTTGATCTCCGGGTCGAAGTTCGTGGCGAAATATTTGCCATGCGAGCCCGCGTTGATGTCCACGATGTCGATCGATTTGACCTCATCCATCATGTCGATCGCAAAGCGCGCATAGGCGTTCACGACACCTGGATCGAACCCCGCGCCGAGGATGGCGGTGACGCCTTTCTCCGCGCAGAGATCGCGTTTCTTCCACTCGTAGTTGCCGTACCACGGAGGGGTCTCGCAGATCTTGGTTGGGTCTTCGTGGATCGCCGTGTCGATATAGGCGGCGCCCGTCTCGATACAGGCGTCGAGTACAGTCATGTTCACGAACGCCGAGCCGACGTTGATCACGATCTCAGCGCCGATTTTTTCGATCAGGGCGGCGACGGCTTTGCTGTCCATCGCGTCGACCTGATGGGCCTCAAGAACGCCCTCCTGTTTCATCGCGGCCTTTTCACGGACCGACTCAAGGATCGCTTCGCATTTCGAAAGCGTCCGGCTTGCGATATGAATTTCGCCAAGCACATCGTTGTTTTGGGCGCATTTATGCGCGACGACCTGAGCGACGCCGCCGGCGCCGATGATGAGTACGTTCTGTTTCAACTGTAGAGACCCCCTTATCGTTTCGGGTGGTGAATGGAGCAGCGCTTATCCAAGGGCTGCGACGAAATCCTCGTAACCGAAGTCACGTACCAGTTTGACGGTGCCGTCGAGGTCGCGCACTGCGATCCCCGGCATTTTGACCCCGTTAAACCAGTTCTTTTTAACCATTGTGTAACCGGCAGCATCGTCGATGGAGATTTTATCCCCGATTTCGAGCGGTTTGTCGAATTTGGCATCGCCAAAGATGTCGCCCGCCAGACAGGTCTTGCCCGCGATCTGATACTCATGCGTGCCGTTTTTCGGCAGTTTTGCGGTCTCGCGATAAATCAGCAGATCGAGCATATGGGCTTCGATGGAGCTGTCGACGATGGCGACTTTCTTGCCGTTGTCGATGATGTCCAGAACGGAAACCTCCAACGTGGTGGAGCGGGTGATCGAGGCCTCGCCGGGCTCCAGATAGACCTGCACGCCCATCGCGTCAGAGAAAGATTTAAGCCGATCAGCCAGCTTGTCGAGCGGATAGCCCTCGCCCGTGAAATGAATGCCGCCACCGAGCGAGACCCAATCGAGTCGCTTCAGGAAGGCGCCAAAGTCGCGCTCGATGCGCGAAAGCTGCTCGGAGAACAGGGCGAAGTCATTGTTTTCACAGTTGTAGTGGATCATCACGCCATTAATGCGATCCTCAGCCATCTCAAGGCGCGCCATGTCCCATTCGCCCAGACGCGAATAGGGCCGCGCCGGGTCGGCAAGATCAAAGCCCGAGGTCGAGAACCGCGGATTGAGGCGCAGGCCGGTGGCGATGCCCTTGGCCTTGTCGCCAAACCGACCCAACTGGCCGAGAGAGTTGAAGATGATCTTGTCGGCGTAGCTCACCGCCTCGTCGATCTCATTGTCGGCCCAACCCACGGAATAGGCATGGGTTTCCTTGCCGAATTTCTCGGCACCGAGACGCAATTCGTAGAGTGAGGACGAGGTCGTCCCGTCCATATAGTCGCGCATGAAATTGAACACCGGCCAAGTGGAGAAACACTTGAGCGCAAGCAAAGCCTTCGCCCCGGAGTTTTCCCGCAGCCAGGCGATTTTTTCCATGTTCGGAAGCAAACGCGCCTTGTCGATCAGGTAATACGGCGTCTGGATCATCTCATTCCCCCAACGGGCCCCCAAAGGTCAAAAAGGAACGGCATTAGGGGGCTGCACTTAGGGCGATTCAACCGATGAGGCAAGAAAAACATAGGGAATAAAATGTGACACTTTTCTGCGAATGGGCTGAGAACGGGGCGACGAAAACGTGATGCCTTGGTGAGCGGGGCGCGCTTGACCGGCGCGTATGAGATATGCCCCATAAGCGCTCCGACGTTGTTGTTTCACTTTGTAAGGCAGGCCCGCATGACCGATCTTCATTTCGCCCGTTTGACGGAGGTGCCCGCCGCCGAGATCCTCGACCACATGCGCGACCCGCGCGTGGCGGAGCATATGCCGCTTTTGACCATGCCGTGGACGGAGGACACCGTCGCCGCATTTGTGGCCGCCAAGGAAGCCTGCTGGACACGGGACGGGTTGGGTCATTGGGCGTTTCTGGCGGATGGGGAGTATGTCGGCTGGGGCGGGTTCCAGAAAGAGGGCGAGGAGTGGGATTTCGGTCTGGTTCTGCGCCCGGGTCGCTTTGGACTGGGCGTAAAGATTGCGAAAAAGGCGCTGGAGTTTGCCCACAATGACGCACGCATTCCCTACGTCACCTTCCTCCTGCCGCCCTCGCGCCGCCATCTCGGCGCTTTGAAACGCATGGGGGCGGAGCAGGTGGGAGAGACCCTCTATGAGGGCAATCGCTTTCTTAAGTTTCGGTTGGAGACAGGCTGACGGCGCTGACGCCAAATATCACGCCCGGTGCGCACCATCCGCCAGAGATTTCACATAGGCTGCGACCTCTTCGACCGATTTGCCTTCTGCGATCTCGCTGACGATGGCAGAGCCGACGACGGTGCCGTCGGCGACCGCTGCGATCTCTTCGGCCTTTTCCGGTGTGCGCACGCCAAAGCCCACAATCACCGGCAGGTCGGTCTTGGCCTTGATCCGCGCCACTTCAGGGGCGACATCGGCGCCCGACGCGGCGGCGGCGCCCGTGGTGCCGGTCACGGAGACATAATAGACGAAACCGGAGGTGTTTTGCAGCACGGTCGGCAGGCGTTTGTCATCGGTCGTGGGCGTCGCCAGACGGATGAAGTTCAGGCCCGCTTTCTGCGCCGGAATACAAAGCTCGTCGTCTTCTTCGGGCGGCAGGTCCACCACGATCAGCCCGTCGATCCCGGCCTCCACCGCGTCGACCAGAAACTGATCCACGCCATGCGAATAAATCGGGTTGTAATAGCCCATCAGAACGATCGGCGTGGTGGTGTCGGTCTTGCGGAATTCTTTCGCCAAGCCGAGCGTCTTGTTCAGCGTCATGCCCTGATCCAGAGCGCGTTGACCGGCGAGCTGAATGGTCGGGCCGTCGGCCATCGGATCGGTGAAGGGCAGGCCCAGCTCGATGATGTCCACACCAGCTTCGGGCAGCGCCTTGACGATCTGAAGCGACTTTTCCTCATCCGGATCGCCCGCCATGACATAAGCGACGAAAGCTTTCTTTCCGGCGGCTTTCAATTCGGCGAATTTGGCGTCGATACGGGTCATGTGGCGGCACTCCATTAGCTTGCGCAAAAGGGAGTGCAACAAATGCGGGGCAAGAGCAAGGGGGCAGAGCGTTTATCGGTCTTTCTGACGCTTCAGAGCCTCACGAGTGCCTCAGGACGCTGGTTTTACGGGCGTCGACATCACGATCCAGCTTGTGCCGAAACGATCCACGCAGGTGCCAAAGCCCGGCGAAAAGAAGGTGCTGCCATATTCCATTGTGGGCGTGCCGCCCTCGACTAGAGCGCCAAAGATGCGCCGCCCGTCTGCAACCGTGTCTACGGGAACGGTGACGGAGACCGAGGATTGCGGTTTAGACGCGACATGCGGCGGGTAATCGGAAGCCATGAGGTCGCCATAAGGCGACATCAGTGCGGAATGCATGATGGCCTCGGAATGGGCATAGCCTTCGGGCGCCTCGGGCATTTCCTTATATCGCATGAGGTCGAGATCGCCGCCGAGGATTTGCCGATAGGCGGTCATGGCCTCTTCGCAATGGCCCTCGAAATGCAAGTAAGGTGTGATCATGACAGCCTCCCCTCTCTCATTGACCTGACGTTTCCTACCTTCAGGATACGCCTGTCGCACGATTCCCGCAAAGCGCGGCTTGCGCGAGGCTGCGTTGGGCCTTAGACAGCCCATGAATTTCGGACAAAGGAGGCCGCAATGGGCTTCAAGATGGGCATCGTCGGTCTGCCGAACGTGGGCAAATCGACGCTTTTCAATGCGCTGACCAAAACCGCCGCGGCGCAGGCGGCGAACTTTCCGTTCTGCACCATCGAGCCCAACGTGGGCGATGTGGCGGTGCCGGACCCGCGTTTGGACAAGCTGGCGGAGATCGCCGGCTCGAAACAGATCATCCCGACACGCATGTCTTTCGTGGACATCGCGGGTCTGGTGAAAGGCGCCTCCAAAGGTGAGGGCCTTGGTAACCAGTTCCTCGCGAACATCCGCGAGTGTGACGCGATCGCCCATGTGGTGCGCTGTTTCGAGGACGGGGATGTGACCCACGTCGAGGGTCGCGTCGATCCGGTGGACGATGCGCAGGTCATCGAGATGGAGCTGATGCTGGCCGATCTGGAAAGCATCGCCAAACGTCGCGCCAACCTTGTTCGCAAGCTCAAGGGCAACGACAAGGAAGCGAAACTCCAAGACGATCTCTTGGCCCGTGCGCAGGCGGCTCTCGAGGCCGACAAACCGGCCCGCACCGTCGAGATCACCGACGAAGAGCGCAAGCAATGGAACATGCTGCAACTTTTGACGCAAAAGCCGATCCTTTACGTCTGCAACGTAGAGGAAGAGAACGCCGCCAAGGGCAACGCCTTCTCCGATGCGGTCGCGAAAATGGCCGAAGAACAGGGCGCAGGCACCGTGGTGATTTCCGCCAAGATCGAGGAAGAGATTTCCCAACTCGACGGCGACGAGGCCGAGATGTTCCTCGAAGAGCTGGGTCTGCACGAAGCCGGTCTCGACCGCCTTATTCGCGCGGGCTACGAGCTTTTGCATCTTGAGACTTATTTCACGGTTGGCCCGAAAGAGGCCCGCGCTTGGACCATCACCAAAGGTACCGCCGCACCGCAGGCCGCTGGCGTCATCCACGGTGATTTCGAACGGGGCTTCATCCGTGCCGAAACCATCGCCTATGACGATTTCATTGCCTGCAAGGGCGAAGCGGGCGCGAAAGAAGCGGGCAAGATGCGTGCGGAAGGCAAAGGCTACATCGTGCAGGACGGCGACGTGATGCACTTCTTGTTCAACACCTGACGGGACCAACAAACTGTTGTTACGTTCGATGAAAGATACCGAATGGTATCGGGCCTATCGGAAACGGCGAAATGCCGCGAGGCATGTTCGTAAGTCGGAGCGGCTTGAAAGCGTAGTCCATGCGAAGGTGCAGCAGTATTTTAAGAAGGTTGGGGTATCCGGCCCCAACCTGAGTTTTTCGCCTTCGCAAGAAGTGAAGAGTGACTTCGAGATTCATCTGGTTCGCAATGGCGATGGCTTTCGATATCTCTACAATCTCGACCATTTTCGCCGATACACCTATCAGCACCAACATGTTTCCTCCGCCTACATCTATTGGCTGATGCAATCTGCCCCGTCGGTGGAGCGCATCTCCTGCGATTTGTCCGATGGCGAATTTGTCGGGCAGGCGCGCTTTACCTATTCAAGCTGTTTTCGCGACAAGGTTCTTGTGCCGGACCAGCATTTTTTCCGCGATCGCGGATATATCGAAACCGACCGGCTTGCTGAAAACGCGCCCGATTGGGCGGCGCGCGGCGACACGATTTATTGGCGCGGCCAGAACAACAGCGTCGGGCTCTTCTCCTTGGACCCGGAGCATATGGATAAGCCCTGGGTGATGCAGCGGCTTCGGTTCGCCATGGCCGCGCGTGAGATCGAGGGGGTCGATGCCCGCTTCGTGTCCGGCGGCTCGCATAAACAAGAGGCGCAATGTGCCGTCGCCGGATTGATGGGGCCACGACGGCCATGGCAGAACTGGGCCGGTGACAAATACGCCCTTGATGTGGACGGTTTCTCCAATGCCTGGTGCAATTTTATGCAACGCCTGAAACTTGGGTGTTGCGTGCTCAAAGTGGACAGCCAATTCGGCTTTCAACAATGGTATTATGACCAAATCGTTCCTTTCGAACATTACGTTCCGGTGAAAGCCGACCTGTCGGATTTGGCGGAAAAGGTCGAGTGGGTGCGAAGCCACGATCGCGAGGCGCGCGAGATCGCGGCCCATGGCCAAGCCTTCGCTCGCACCCTCACATTTGAACATGTCACCGCACAGGCCACACAGATTATCGAGCAGAATTGGGCCTGAACTGGCCTCGACATTTTTAGGAAAGAGTTGACATGGCGCGCATTTACGACAGTCGCAAACGTATCCTCGTGACCGGCGGGGCGGGGTTTATCGGGTCTCATCTGGTGGATCGCCTGCTTGAACAGGGGCATGAGGTGCTCTGCGTTGACAACCTGTTCACCGGAACCAAGCGCAACATCGACCATTTGCATGGGCATCCGCGGTTCGAATTCATGCGCCATGATGTCACTTTTCCTCTCTACGTCGAGGTCGACGAAATCTACAATCTCGCCTGTCCGGCCTCTCCGGTGCATTACCAACATGACCCGGTGCAGACGACGAAGACCTCCGTGCTGGGCGCCATCAACATGCTGGGTCTTGCAAAGCGTTTGAAGTGCAAGATTTTCCAGGCCTCAACCAGTGAGGTATACGGCGACCCGGAGGTGCATCCGCAACCGGAAGGGTACTGGGGCAACGTGAACCCGATCGGCCTGCGCTCCTGTTATGACGAGGGCAAGCGTTGCGCGGAGACGTTGTTTTTCGACTATCACCGGCAACACGGTCTGGAGATCAAAGTGGCGCGGATTTTCAACACCTATGGGCCACGCATGCATCACGCGGACGGCCGTGTGGTGTCGAATTTCATCATGCAGGCCCTGCTGGGCGAGCCGATCACGCTTTATGGCGATGGTCGCCAGACACGGTCTTTCTGTTATGTTGATGATCTGGTCGAGGGCTTCATCCGGCTGATGGACACGGGGCCCGAGATCAGCGGCCCGATCAATCTCGGGAACCCCAACGAATTCACCATCCGCGAGCTGGCGGAGAGGGTCGTGGAGATGACCGGATCTCAATCTGAGTTGGTGTTCCGCGATCTGCCGCAGGACGATCCCAAACAGCGCCAGCCAAATATTTCCCTAGCCCGCGAGCGGCTGGACTGGGCGCCGACGATCGAACTTCAGGCGGGTCTGGAGCGCACGGTGGCCTATTTTGGCGCGCTTTTGCCGGAGCTTGCGGGAACGGATCGTCTTCTCAAAGCCGGTCGAACACCGAGCCCATCCGTGGCGCAAACATCCGCTCGTAGGTCTTGAGAAGCGCCGCGTCCGTCATGCTCGCCACATAGTCGCAGATCACTCGCAGATCGCCCGCCGTCTCCGCGTAGCGTTCCTGATGGTCGCGCGGCAAAAGCCGCTGGGGATCGGAACAGAGCGCCTCGAAAACTGAGACCACCATCTGCTGCCCCTTGAATTCGAGCTGCTGCACGTTGGGGCTTTTGATCACCACTTTGAAAACCAGGTCTTTCAGCGCCTTCAACACCGGACGTCGCGCGGCGGGCAGGCTGGCGCGGTAGCGCAACAGCGGTTCAGAGAACTCAGATGCTTCGGAATATTCGACGGCGGTGATCAGATAATTCACAAACCGGGAGATGAAGCGCTTGCGGGTGTCGCGTCCGCCGAAGAGCCCGTCGAGCATCTGGCCATAGACGTCATTGCCGAACTGGTCCGGGTATTTGTGTTTGAGCATGTTGAGAAAATCGCCGATCTGATCCGCCGATACATGCGCTACGAAATCCTCGCGGGTCAAAAGCGACAGGGCAATCGCATCCTCCAGATCATGCACCCCGTAGGCGATGTCATCGGCCAGATCCATGATGCTGCAATCAAAGGATTTATGCAGCGCCTTGCGGTGTTTCCCGGCCTCCACCGGCCCCATGGCACAAAACGCCGTGCGGTCTTCGGGGGAGAGTGGTGAAAGCACCCATTCGACCACGTCCTGCTCGCTGTCGAGGTAACATTTTGGCGGTGTCGAGGTCTCTGTGTCGATCAGCTTGAGTGTGTCAGGACGGTCGCTCAGTTTTGGACGCAGCGCGGAATTGCGGGCCTGCGTGTAGGAGACCGGGTATTTCAAGAGGCCCAAAAGGCTGCGCCGGGTAAGGTTGGCGCCGCTTTTGGCCGAAAAGCTCTCCAGCCGGGACAGGATGCGCAGGCTTTGACCATTGCCCTCAAAGCCGCCCGCTTCGCGCATGCAGTAATTCAGCGCCACCTCACCACCATGACCGAACGGCGGATGGCCCAGATCGTGCGAACAGCCCACGGCATGGATCATCGAGCGATCCGGCAGATGGGCGGTTGCGGGATGTGTGGGAAAGCTCTGTTCCAGTTGCCGCGCAAGGCCTCCGGCGATCTGCGCCACTTCCAGCGAATGCGTCAGACGGGTGCGATAGAAATCGCTGTCGCCCAGATTGAGAATCTGCGTCTTGCCCTGAAGCCGCCGAAAGGAGGCGGAATGGATCACGCGCGCATAATCGACATCGCCCGCACCGCGCGCGTCTTCGGAATGCCCGCTCCATGTCTCTCTGCGTTCAAGCCACATCTGCGCCTCCTCGTGGTTCGGGCGCACCATATGGGGCGCGACGCGGGAAGGCCAGATAGGGAAACCCCGGAGCGGCACGATGAAGAAAAGGCGCACCGCTCCGGGGCAGAGATTATTCCGCCTTCAAAAACTCGGCGACGTCCAAGAGGATCATCTCATTGTCGTCAACCCGGCCTTGCTGGCGACCGGTCGAGAAGGGGTAGTTGTTGTCATTGGCGACGACGATGGTGGTCTCATCCACACGATCCACATCCTCGATGGTGAAATAGGGGAAAGTGTATACCCCATCCATAGTGCCACGCGGCGCGATGCCGTCAGGGTCTTGAATGTTCATCAGGTCGATATAGGCGATTTTTTCCAAGACATTGTTCTCGTCCATCCGCTCCAGATCAATCAGGTAGATGCGTTTGAACATCGCCGGATTTTCGGACCAACCTTCGCGCGGGTCGCCTTGGAAGTTGTCGCGCTCGATGATCAGGCCACGGGTGCCTTCGATCAGGTTGAAATCGCCGATGGCGTGGTTTTCGTCCTCAAGCGGGAAGTAGCGCACCGTGTCACCCCACGCGCCGGTCTCGGTGGACAGCTCGAACATCGACAGAACCGGCTTGCCGCCGACATGTTTCTTGCCGCCGGTTTCCGGGTCATAGACCGGCTTTTCCAAAAGCGGATAGAGGGTTTTCATATCCTCGGACAGGGCCATGCCCTCATAGCCGCCGGAGCGGTAGGAGACGACTGTCTCAGGCAGGGCGCTGCCGGGGTTCGGCGTGGCGACAAAGAAGTTGTCGGGGGATTGGATCAACTGGCCGCCCGGCTCGGTCGCCAGAATTTGTTGCACTTCGCCTTCGCCGTTTACTTCGATGATCCACGGACCGAATTCGTCGCCGATCCAGAAGTTCTCACCGACCGGCTGAATGGATTCCAGATCGAAATCCGCACCGGTGAGCGTGCGGGCTTCGGTGGCTTCGTTCATGATCGGGAAGGGGACGACGTGGTCCGGGTCGGACAGTTGGATCGTTTTTTCGATGCCAACGCGACCGGTCTCCCAATCGACTTTGACGATGTTGAACATCAGGACGATGTCCGACGAATTGGCTTTCGTGCCAAAGCCGTTGTCGGTCAGCACGAGGAAACGATCGTCACCCATGGAGCGGATGCCGGAAAACCCCTGAAGTGGCTGGCCGGGGAACGGCAGCGACAGGCCGGTGGCCTCTTGGAAATTGCTGTAGAGCGCCTCATTGCGCGCGCCATTGGTGAAGCGGCCCGAGGTGTTGTAATAGGTCGAGGCGCCTTCGGGGGCGGGAACAAAAGTGTGGCCGGAAAGCTCGGCCTGCGCCTTGAGTGTGGCGGGGAAGGCCTCTTGGGCTTGGGCTGCGCCGGCAAGCATGAGGGCCGCAAGGGCTGCACCGTAAACGGTCTTGGTCATGTCACTGTCCTGTGTGTGATGCGTTTCTTTTGCGCACGGGCGCTGTGCGGCACCCAAAGCGATGCGCGCAAGGAACCGAAGAAACGCAACGGATTTGCGACCGTTTGGTCAAAATCCCACAAAACTTGCGTGACAGCTTTACATCAACTTGCGCATCATCCCCAGCGAGCGTTTGCGCCAGCCTTTGAACGGAGGCTCGGCCAACGCCATGCCGTTTCGCTTGGCCTGCCGCACAACGGGTTTCAGATGGCTAAACGTCTCAAAGCCTGCGCGGCCATGATAGGCGCCCTGACCAGACGCGCCGACGCCGCCGAAAGGGAGTGTGCCAAAGCCCACATGAATCGCAACATCATTGATCGTCACGCCGCCGGAGATGGAGTGGTCGAGCCAAAGCTCTTGCTCGTCCTTGTCCTCGGAGAAAATGTAAAGCGCCAGTGGATGGTGACGCGCGGCCACGAAAGCCAATGCCTCTTGCGGGTCGTCATAGGGGATGATCGGCAAGATCGGCCCGAAGATTTCCTCCTGCATCAAGGCAATATCCTGTGGCGGATCGAGCACCAGGGTGGGGGCGAATTTGCGGGCGTCTCCTGTCGGGCCTTCGAGGTGGAACATTTGAGCGCCGCGTGTCTCGGCCTCGGCCAGCATTGCGGACAGACGCGCGTGATGGCGTTCTGAAATGATTGCGGCGTAATCCTCGCTCCCGGGTCCTTCAGGGAAGAAATGCATGAAGCCGCCCATGATCGCATCAGCTATGGGCAACATCTTTTTGCGCGGGACCAAGACGTAATCGGGCGCGACACAAACCTGACCGGAATTCATCGCCTTGCCCCAGGCAATCCGCCGCCCCGCGCGGTCGAGATCGGCGCTTGGCATGATCACGGCGGGGCTTTTGCCACCCAGCTCCAAAGTGACAGGTGTGAGATTGCGCGCCGCTGCCGCGGCCACTTTGCGCCCGACCGATGTGGAGCCGGTGAAGAACAGATGATCAAAGGGCAGGGCGGAAAACGCTTGTGCCACCTCAGGCCCGCCGGTGATGGTCGTGACCTCTTCGGGGGAGAAAGCGCTGCCAAGCATCTCGGCCAGCGCCTTTGATGTGCGTGGCGTTAGTTCAGAAGGCTTGAGCATCACACGGTTCCCAGCGGCCAAGGCGGCCACCATCGGTGCCAGCGCAAGTTGCACTGGGAAATTCCATGGAGATATGATGCCGACAATGCCCAGTGGCTGTGGCCGAATTTCGGCACGGGCGGGTTTGTAAACCAGCGGCACAGGCGCGCTTCGCACCCGCATCCAGCGTTTCAGGTGGCGCTTGGCTTGACGGATTTCACCCAGAACCAGATCGATGTCGTAAAGGCGGCTCTCAATGGCGGGACGATAGGAAAAGTCATCGGACATCGCCGCGATCAACGCGGGTTCGGCGGCGAGCAAAGCCTCTTGTAGCCGCGTGAGCCGGTCCAGCCGCAGCGCCAGATCGACAACGGGTTGGCCGCGCTGGGCCGCTTTCTGGCGGCGGAACAGGACGGTTATCTCGGCTTTGATTGCGGTTTGGATTTCGGCGGTCATGTCGGCCTCTCGCATCGTTTCCGGCATTCAGCCAGAAAAGATGGGCAAGAAAAAGGCCGGCCGGATGCTTCAGAAGCTGTAGCGGCTCAGAACGCGACGTAACGTTGCGCGAAACCCGTTGCGGGATGGTTCCCACAGGCAGCCCAGCACGAAGGCGAAAGGTCTAATCTCGGTCATATCTCAGGTCCCCTCCAAAGAAGACGCTCGGCAGATGATGTTAAGCTGCTGGTAAGGAATAAATGTCTCAGTCCGGTGACAGCCTTGCGAAACCGTTGTGACGATCCGCGGGAGAGGTATGTAGGAGTTTCTGCGGCAAATTGCCTAAAAACTCTGCAAATTGAAGCGCATCTCAAATGTTCTCTGGATTGCCGGAAAGGCATCCTTTAGCATGAAACCCGATAATATTTGTGCAAGGGTTCAGAGATGAAAATTGCGGTTGCCGGGATCGGCTATGTGGGGATGTCGAACGCGGTTTTGCTCGCGCAGCATCATGAGGTTGTTGCGGTGGACATTTCCGAGGCGCGGGTCCAGATGGTCAATGACCGCAAATCTCCGATCGTCGATGCCGAGCTCGAAGATTTTCTGGCGCACAAAGAGCTCAACCTGACGGCGACGACGGACGGCGCCTCGGCCTACACCGGTGCGGATTTCGTCATCGTGGCAACGCCGACCAATTACGATGAAAAATCCAATTATTTTGACACCTCTTCCGTGGAAGCAGTGATCGCACAGGTGATTGCGGTCAATCCGAAGGCGACCATCGTGGTCAAATCGACCATCCCCGTGGGCTTTGTCACTCGCGTGCGGGCGGAGATGAACACAGATCAAGTGATCTTTTCGCCGGAATTCCTGCGCGAAGGCCGCGCACTTTACGACAACCTGCACCCGTCGCGGATCATCGTGGGTGAGCAATCCGAGCGCGCGCGCGTCTTTGCCGATCTCTTGCTTGAGGGCGCCGTGGACAAGGACGTGTCGGTGCTTTTTACCGACGCCGACGAGGCCGAGGCGATCAAGCTTTTTGCCAACACCTATCTCGCGATGCGGGTTGCGTTCTTCAACGAATTGGACAGCTATGCCATGGCGCGTGGAATGGACACGCGCCAGATCATCGATGGCATCGGGTTGGATCCGCGCATCGGCAGCCATTACAACAACCCTTCCTTTGGCTATGGCGGCTATTGCCTTCCGAAAGACACCAAACAGCTGCTCGCCAACTACTCCGAAGTGCCACAAAACCTGATCGCGGCCATCGTCGAAACCAACCGCACGCGCAAGGATTTCCTCGCCGATCAGATCATCGCCAAGCGCCCGAACGTTGTGGGCGTCTACCGTCTGGTGATGAAAGCGGGTTCGGACAACTTCCGCCAGTCGTCGATCCAAGGCATCATGAAGCGGATCAAGGCCAAGGGCATCGAGGTGATCGTCTATGAACCGGTGCTCGAGGATGATGACTTTTTTGGCTCGCGCGTGGTGCGCGATCTCGGGGCGTTCAAAGCGGAGGCCGATGTCATCATCGCCAACCGCATGACCGACGATGTTGCGGATGTCGCGGAAAAGATCTTTACCCGTGATCTGTTTCACGCCGATTGATTTTGGCCGACTAACCCGCGCCGACTAAGGATACACACAATGCCCACCGCTCTCGTCACCGGCGCTGCCGGGTTCATTGGCTCTTTCGTTTGTCGCACCCTGCTCGAAGAAGGCTGGCGCGTCATTGGCCTCGATTGCCTGTCGGACTACTACGATGTCGCCCTCAAAGAACGGCGCGAAGAGACGCTTTCGGCCTACGAGGGCTATCGCTCCGTGCATGACAAGGTCGAAACCCCCGGCCTGTTGATGTCTTTGTTCGAGGAGGAAAAGCCGGAGGTGGTGATCCACCTCGCCGCTCAAGCTGGTGTGCGCTATTCCATCGAGAATCCGCGGTCTTACCTTGAGAGCAACATCATCGGCACGTTCGAGTTGCTGGAGGCCGCGCGGGCCCATCCGCCGAAACACATGCTTTTGGCGTCTACCTCTTCGGCCTACGGCGCCAACACGGTGATGCCCTATCAGGAGACGGTGAAGGCCGATCATCAGATGTCCTTCTATGCGGCCACGAAAAAGTCGACCGAAAGCATGGCGCATAGCTACGCGCATCTCTTCGGCCTGCCGATCACTATGTTCCGCTTTTTCACGGTCTATGGTCCGTGGGGACGGCCCGATATGGCGCTCTTTAAATTCACCAAGGCGATCCTCGAGGGCAAGCCCATCGACGTCTACAATTACGGCGATATGAAGCGCGATTTCACCTATGTCGAAGACCTCGTGCACGCCATCCGCCTGTTGATCGACGCCGTGCCCGTCCGGCCTGAAGATGGCGTGGTCGAAGAGGGCGACAGCCTCTCCCCTGTGGCGCCTTTCCGTGTGGTGAACATCGGCAACTCGGACGCCGTGCAGCTCACTGATTTCATTGCTGCCATCGAGGCTGCCACCGGCCAAACTGCCGAACGCAACCTGATGGAGATGCAGCCGGGCGATGTGCCGGCCACTTGGGCCGATGCCTCCTTGCTCAAGCGTCTGACAGGCTACGCGCCGAAAACCTCCGTGCCCGAAGGCGTGGCCAATTTCGTGCGGTGGTATCGGCAATATTACAACGCCTGATCTCCGACGCTTTTCAGTGCGATTTGACGTGAGATTTTGCCTTGTGTCTCTGTGACAGCTCCATTACACGGGTCGACGGAGACGTGGCCGAGTGGTCGAAGGCGCTCCCCTGCTAAGGGAGTAGGCGGGAAACCGTCTCGAGGGTTCGAATCCCTTCGTCTCCGCCATAAAGGCAATCTCATGAATTGATTTGAAGAGTTAAATCTTTCATTGGGGCTGTATGCCCCCCCCCCCATCACATCCCCCGTGCCGACGAAGACTGTCGCGGAATATGTGGCAAATAGCTGCGTGACCAAACCGTTTGGCAGTGTTAAGTTGTTCCCGCAGCCAACACGCTGACTTTCCCTAAAAATCGCATATTACGTTGCCGCGCCCAGCAAGCGCGGTCGCATATATTTTCGAAAGGAGTGGAATATGGACCTTGAACGCGCCATTGAAATAGCAGCCTCAGCCCACCGAGGGCAGATTGATAAGGCGGGCCAGCTCTACATCTTGCACCCTTTGCGAGTGATGCTTGCCTGCGAAGGTCAGGCCGCGCGCATCGTTGCTGTTCTACACGATGTCATCGAAGACACCGACTGGACTTCGGATGCCTTGCGCAAAGAAGGCGCCAGCGCCGATATTCTCGCGGCTTTGGATGCGGTGACGAAGCGGAAGGGCGAAAGCTATTCCGAATTCATTGAAAGAGCGGCACAAAACCCCATTGGACGTGACGTGAAAATGGCGGACCTGCGAGACAATATGGATTTGTCGCGGATCGCCGAACCGTCTGCGGCTGATCTCGCGAGAATGGATCGGTATCGCAGCGCACTGCGGACGCTCAATTCTCTCTCGTGATCGTTTTTCATGTTAGCGACCGTATCCATTCAACAGATCGAGGCAGGAACGACGATGTGCGATTTCTCTCTCCGGTCGCCGAAAGCCACGAAGGCCAATGGGCGGCAAGCGGTCGTTTGGTCGACGTGGGCCGGTCCCCAATCCAAACCCTCAGAAATGATGCAGTGGCAGGTTAAAGATTGAATACCTGTGACACTTTTCTTGCTGCGTCGAGGCTGCTTTGCTCGGCTAGGTAAAAAGCCACCCGGCCCTTGTCGGGACGAATGGCTCGATTTTGAACTGTCTGCACCGAGTTGGTCAGAAGCCTGTCAGCGCATCATTCCGGTGTCTAAGATATCGAGGCCAAGCGCGTTCGCGAGGTCTTCACTCGAGTCGTAGAGCAGTTCCAACACGTAGTGCGGATTGTGGGCAAAGGCCCCTTTGTCGGTCGTCACGAACTTCCAGTTGTAAGCGGCTTTCAGCAGGCGCGGTGTCCATGTGTTGTAGGCGACCGAACGCCCGTCATTGATATCGATCTGACCGTCGTTGTTCGCGTCAGCGAAGAAATAGGGATACTGATGCCCGTCATAGAGGATCGCAGTTCCCGCAACCGTCTCGGCATAGTCTTGAATGAACCCCATCAGCCGTTCGGCGTTATGTGACACGTCGGTGCGGAGCCCTTGGTCGAGGTTGCCGCTGCCATCATAGCTGACGCGTGAGAGGCGGATGCTATCCGGTGCGCCGTTTTCATGGCAGCTCATGCATGTGTTTTGCGACACCTCGAGGCTATGCGGATCGTGACAGGACACACAGGTGGCGACGGGGCGCGCGTGGAAGAACCGGCCCGAATAATCTTTGCCATCGTAGTGATACCCAGAACCGCCATAACCGCCGAGCCATGTCGACGCCGCGACAGCGTAATGCGGATTGATAAAGCGCAAATCCACATTCGTGTCGTCCAGCGCCATGTCCGCGACGGACGCAGAGATGTTCAGTCCGGAGGCGCGACCTTGGTGGCATGTGAGGCAGGAGGCCTCTCCGGGTGCGATGGGATGCATCAGGCCGCTTGGGAACTTGACCTCTTCGACGGCAGCCAGCCCCGGATTGTGGCATGTATCACAATCGACCACCCCGCCGGTTGGCACAGGCGCCTCGACTGTTCCCGCATCGCTTCCATCGAGGCCGTAAAAGGCTCTAAATCCGGCCCCGCTGTGACAGGTTGCACAGGCGACAGGCACTTCGCCTTCTTCATCCCAATGGGTGAACGCCTCAGCCGTCGACAGGGCGTGACCGGATCGCGCCCACTCGCCAATCGCCAATTTGTTCTTGATCTCGATCTGGTCAGGACGGAATGGACCGGCGTCCGGCATTACATAGAGTTCGAGATCTTCGACGATTTCCTCGATGTCACGGACCGGCTCCTCGGCCTGATCTTGTGCAGCCACCATACTGGGGCCGACGGCGACAGCAAAACCAACAAGGAGTGAAAAAAAGAATTTATGTTTGAAAGGCATGGCCGATAGACCCTCGCTAAAGATACTCCACTTTCGCGCACAAACATGTTATCTGAATTTACAGATTCACGCAATTCACCTGACGCCTCGATATTCAAACAGATTGGTATTTCGGCGCGAAAATGGACGTTGAGATGTTTGGCTCAATTTTTACTGCGGGACTTATAGTGCCCCGCGTCGGTCCGCCGCTAAAGCCCGACGCCCCGGCGCGCCACATCACAGACGAAGCCGCGATCACGCCAGCTCATGGGGAGGAGTTGCGGGTCGAGCCTTTGGTCGGGGACGGCGAGAGCGTCGCGCAAGGGCAGCCTCTTCTGAGAGTGCGGGCCATGCCGGATATGTATCTGACGGCCCCAATGGCGGGACGTGTCGCGAAAATTGATCTTCGACCGGGCCATCGGTTGTCGCAATTGGTGCTGTTTCATGACGCCGGTGGCGATCGCTATTCCTTTGATGTGTCTCTCGCGGGCCAAGATGTGGACGAGTTGCGCAGGGTCCTGCAGATGTCTGGCTTGTGGCGGATGTTGCGGAGCCGCCCTTTCGGTCGCGTGCCAAAACCTGGCGCGATCCCCGCCGCGATTTTCGTGATGGCGACCGACAGTCGGCCTGACGCGCCAGATCCGCTCCTGCGGCTGTGGAGTCGTGAAGAGGAGTTCTCGCGCGGTCTTGATGCTCTTTCGCGCCTGACGGATGCGAAGATTTTCCTGTGTCAGGCGGAGGCGACATCTTATACGGGTGCGCCCCCGGCAGGTGTCAGCCGCATTTTAACGGGCCGGACGCATCCGAACGGGCTTTCAGGGTTGATGATCCATCGCCATATGCCGGCACGGGTCGACGCATCCGTTTGGGATATTCATGCCGAGGATGTCGCGGATATCGGGGCTTTTCTGGAGAATGGGTATGTTCCTGCGACGCGCGTGGTCTCTATCTCGGGCGATGCGCTCAGGGAGGCGAAACGCGTCGAGTGCCAGCCGGGCGCAGATTTGCGCGGGTTGTGCCAGCCAATTCTGCGCCCGGGACCTCATGCGGTCTTGTCGGGCTCGTCGCTTGACGGGCGGCCTGCGCATTGGTTGTCGCTTCGGGACCGGCAGGTCACTGTTCTTAAACGCGACACAACCTCAAAGAACCGTCACTGGTTTAACGAAGCGCTCGACCATGCCTCGCGGCGTGCGCCGATCATTCCGACTGCTGCGCTCGATCTCGCGTTCGGCGGTGTGCTTCCCGCTGCTGCATTGGTCCGCGTTCTGGCGTCCGGAGATGTGGAGGGGTTCACGCGTCTCGGCGGTTTGTCCCTCTTGGAAGAAGATTTGGCACTCGCAGATTATGCAACGGGCGCGCGGCCGCGTCTCATGACTCAGGTGCGCGCGATTTTGGACCGCATCGAAGAAGAGGAAGGTGTCGCATGAGGCGCGGGATGTGGGATCGCGAGATGGTCGCGGCGCTCTTGCTCATGGCAAGTATGCCGATGGTGCTGACGTGGCTTTGGTTCGGCGGCGTCGAGGCGATCGGACGGCTCGCCCTCACCCTGATCATCTCCGGCCTTTGGCATATGGTCTTCATGCTGGCACGGGCCCAGCCGCCCTCCCTTGCAGGTGCACTGTCTGCAATCGCAGTCGCCATGCTTGCACCCGAAGATTTGGGTTTGATCCGATTGGCTCTTGGCATCAGTTTCGGCACGGTGGCGGCGGAGCTGGTTTTTGGAGGTTGGGGGCGTAATGTGCTCAATCCGGCAACAGTCACGATCGCCTTCCTTGGCTTTGGCTTTCCCGCTGAGCCGTGGCCCGAGTTCGTCGCGCCTGTGATCTGGGCGGCGCTTCCCGCATTGGGGATCGGCGCGATGTTCGGAATTCTGTCCATGCGCGTGATCTTTGCGGCTTTTGTGGCACTGGGGATCGCATATTACGGCGGTGATCCGGCGATCTCTGTGATTTTGCCCACGGCTGTTTTGGTGCTGGCGCTTCTGGTCACCGATCCTGTCGCGGGCGCTTCTACCTCGCTCGGTCGCTGGCTTTACGGAGGGGCTTACGGAGGATTTGTCGTCCTCTTCGCGTATGAATGGGAAGGGGCTGCGCCCGTGCAAATGGCCGTCTCTGCCGCCTTTTTGGCGTCTTTGTTTGCGCCAATCTTTGACGAGGCTGCGCTTGCGCTCTGGGTAAGACGAAGGAGAAAACGTCATGGCTGACATGAACCCGATCACCGTGTGGCGGAAACTCCTTGCCCTGCCGAATGAAAGTCGGACTAAAACTTTGGTTATGGCGTTTCTGGTCTCGGCCATCTGCGCCCTCGGGGTCAGTGGGGCGACCGTCATCTTGCGCCCGATCCAGGCCGCCAACCGCGCCGCCGAGCAACAGGCACGTCTGGAGGGGCTGATCGCAGGCATCCCCGGCATGTCCGAGCTTTTGGCGGCTGAGGGCGGTTCCCTGTCCACAGTCGTTGTCGATCTCACCGAAGCGAAGGCGGCGACCGAGGTCACGCCCGCGACACTCTCTGTCGCGCTGGAGGACAATGCGAATTGGACGGGATTGTCCGAGGGGCAGGACATTGCTGGCCTCGGACAACGTCCGGACTATGCGCAGGTCTATTTCCTGCGTGGCGCCGATGGTGAAATTTCTCTCGCGCTGCTGCCAATCAGCGGTGCCGGCTACGTCGGGCCGATTGATGCAATTCTCGCGCTCAGGGCGGATATGAACACCATCGCGGGACTGGCCGTTTTGGGCCAATCCGAAACGCCCGGTCTGGGGGGGCGTATCGAAGAACCTGCGTGGTTGTCCCAATGGCGCGGAAAAGAGATCGCGGACGCAAGCGGTGCAGTCCGCTTTGCGGTCGCCAAAGGCCGTGCGAGCAGTGAGTTCGAGGTGGACGGCATCACGGGGGCGACGCGCACCTCAAGCGCCGTCACGCGCATTATGCGCTTTTGGCTTGGTCCCGATGGCTATGGCCCTCTGATCGACGCCATCCAGCGCGGGGAGTTTTGAACCATGCCCGCCCGCGCAAGCCTTTGGAGCACTCTCACTGATCCTCTGGTTCACCAAAACCCGGTGACACTTCAGATTCTCGGGATTTGCTCAGCTTTGGCGGTGACGACCTCTGTTGCGACGGCCTTGACCATGTCGGCAGCACTGACTGCGGTCTTGGTCATGTCTGCCGGTCTAATTAGCCTGATCCGCCACCATATCCCGGGCTCAATTCGCCTGATCGTCCAGATCGTGATCGTGGCCTCGCTTGTGATCGTGATCGATCAAATTCTTCAGGCCTATCTTTTTGAAATCAGTCAAAAGCTTTCGGTCTTTGTCAGCCTGATCACCACGAACTGTCTTGTGCTCGGGCGCACCGAGTCGTTTTCCCGTCATAATCCACCGGGACGGTCCATGGTGGATGCGTTGGGCAATGGGCTCGGTTACTCCCTCGTTCTGGTTGTGATTGGCTCCGTGCGCGAACTCTTTGGCGCCGGATCTCTTCTCGGGTTGCAGGTATTTCAGACCGTCGACCAGGGCGGGTGGTTTACTCCTCTGAGCCTAATGCTCTTGGCGCCATCGGCGTTCTTTCTTTTGGGCGGATTGGTTTGGATCCTTCGCACGCTCTTGCCGGATCAGACCGAGACCCTTGAGTTGTTGTCACCGGACAAGCCGGAGGACCTGTCATGAGTGATCTGGTGTCTCTCTTCCTGAGTGCAGCCTTTGTGGAGAATATGCCCCTCACGCTGTTCCTTGGCCTCTGCACCTTTATCGCCCTGTCCAGAAAAACCGGCTCGGCTGTGGGGCTCGGGATTGCGGTCGTCGCTGTCATGGGTGTGACAGTGCCGCTCAATCAACTGATCTACTCGGCACTTCTGGCGCCGGGGGCATGGGCTTGGGCAGGGTTGCCGGAGACGGATTTGTCTTACCTCAAACTGATCGCCTTTATCGGCGTCATTGCGGCCACGGTTCAGTTGCTGGAAATGGTGCTGGACCGGTTTTTCCCTGCGATCTACGCCTCTTTTGGGGTCTTTCTGCCTCTGCTGACGGTCCAATGTGCCATCCTTGCCGGAAGCCTGTTCATGGTGGAGCGAAGCTTTACGCTCGTCGAGTCTGCTGTGTTCGGCCTTGGGTCGGGAACGGGTTTTGCCACCTCTGTCGTCATGCTCGGAGCGATCCGCGCGCGGTTGGCCTATGCGCATGTCCCTGAAGCGCTGCGCGGTTTGGGCATCACGTTCCTCCTCGCCGGTATGATGTCTCTCGGCTTTTCTGCCTTTGCCCAGATGGTGGCGTCATGACGGAGATTGTTCTTGGTGTCTTCATCATCGTTGGGCTGATCATCGCCCTGACCGTCGTCTTGCTTCTGACGCGGCAAAAGCTTGTTCCAGCCGAAGCGCTTCAGATCACGGTCAACGACACTGAAAAACTCGATGTTGCGCGTGGGGAAAAGCTTTTGGGCGTTCTGCACCGCTCGGGCATTGGTATCCCTGCGGCCTGCGGCGGCTCTGGCACCTGTGGGTTGTGCCGCGTCGTTGTAGACGGGGAGGGGGCTGGCACCGCGATCGCTACGGAAAAAGGCATATTGTCTGCGGCAGAGCGCAAGGCCCATGTGAGACTGGCTTGTCAAACAACTCTGCGTGGGCCGTGCCGTGTCACGGTGCCGCAAGAGTTCCTCGGAGCGACTGGGTTTACCTGCCGCGTTGTGTCGAACAGACAGCTGGCGCCGCTGATCCGGGAATTGGTTCTCGAACTTCCGCCAGAGCAGCCGTTTGCGTTCAGGGCAGGCGGCTTTATGCAGTTGACCGCGCCGGCCTACCGGCTCGACTTCGCGGACATCGACGTAGAGCCGGCCTTTTCGCAGACATGGGACTTGGCCGATTGGCCAACGATGCAAGCCTCGTCAGACCAGCCCGTCACGCGCGCCTATTCCATCGCCAACACGCCAGCTAATGTCGGGCAGGCTGTGTTCAATATCCGCCTCGCCGTTCCACCTGCTGGCAAAGAACATGACATCGCGCCGGGAGTGGTCTCGTCGTGGCTTTTCTCCCTGAAGCCGGGGGCCGAAGTGGCCGCATCCGGTCCCTTCGGTGAGTTCCACGTTCAACCGACAGAGCGTGATATGGTCTTTATCGGAGGCGGCGTTGGCATGGCGCCTCTGCGGGCCATGATCCACGAACAGATCGGCAAAGGAACGACCCGCAAGATGCGATATTTCTATGGTGCGCGCTCAGCGGCGGACCTGTTCTATGTCGAGGAATTCGAGGCGATTGCTAGGGAACACCCCAATTTTGCATGGACCCCGGCACTGTCGGACCCGGCGCCGGGGGACCGGTGGCGCGGGGAAACCGGATTTATCCACGATACCGTGCGGGCGGCCCTGTCCAAGCATCCCGCGCCAGAGAATTGCGAATATTATCTCTGCGGTCCGCCGGTCATGATGTCGGCGGTCCTGAACACGCTCGCCAAACTGGGCGTCGAACCAGAGTCCATCTATAATGATGACTTCGGAGGTTGAACCATGCGCCGTGATTTTACCCGCCGTCAGATGATCGCCCTCAGCGGCGCCACGCTTTATGCGGGCGTGGCGGAGGCAAACAGTCTTGCTCCGACGCACAGCATGGAGGGCCGCGCCTTCGCGAGCCATTGGCGCGTGACCGCGCCCTCTGATGTACCGCTTGAGCCGCATCGTGCGGCCATCGACCGAATTTTGGCCAAAGTGGATGCCCAGATGTCGCCGTGGCGTCAGGACAGTGATGTGTCTCGGTTCAACCGAACTGCCGATGCCTGCCGTGTGTCCGGGGAAACGGCCTTTGTGACGCGTGCCGCATTGAAAATCGCGCGCGAGAGCGGTGGCCGGTTCGACCCCACGGTTGGCCCCTTGGTGTCGCAATGGGGATTTGGCCGGATTACTGGCGTATCCGGGGCATGGACAGCCCTCGCGACAGATGGCGATCAGTTGCGCAAGGACATTTCGGGATTGACGATTGACCTGTGCGGGATTGCGAAGGGACGCGCGCTCGATCTCGTGGACAGCTATTTCATGGAGGCCGGTCTTCGAGACGTCCTAATCGATTTGGGCGGCGAGTTGAAAAGTCGCGGGCAGCACCCGTCGGGGAGAGCGTGGCACGTTGCTGTCGAGGATCCACGGATCGGAGCGCTAAGCCCCGCCGCAGGACTGCGTCTGCCGTCCGGCTTCTCCGTCGCAACATCGGGTCTGCGGGCGCAAAGCTATAGCTTGGGCGATCATGTTTACAGCCACATCATAGATCCGCACCGGGCCAGACCTGTGGCGGGCGGGGCTGTGTCGGTCTCAGTGTTGGCGCCAGACGCGATGATCGCAGACGGTTGGGCCACCGCTTTGATGGCCGCCGCGGATCAGGGGCCTGACGTGGCGCGTCAAAATGGGCTTTCGGCCCTGTTCCTGTTCGCAATGGACACCGGTCTTTCCGCGACCACCACAGGCGATTTTGATCGCCATATGCTATAAGGGAGAAGATATGGAACTTGTCCTCGGCCTTCTCATCATTCTCTTTGCGGTCGGAGGGCTCGCTCTCGGCTCTCTGTTCGGGCGCGGTCCGGTCAAGGGCTCTTGTGGCGGCATGGCCTGTCTCAAAGATGTCGCCTGTGAAGGTTGCCCGCACAAACACGCGGAGGAGCAAACATGAGCCCTGTGCAGACCCTTAGAGATATTGTGCGCGATGATCTTCCTGTGCTGACGCCCGAGATGCCCATTCGGCGCGCTGTAGCTTTGCTGATCGAGGAGCGCGGTGCGGCGGGGGCCGTCCTGGATGAAGGCGGTGTGCTGCAAGGCATTCTGAGCCAGAAAGACTGTTTTCGGCCCGCCCTGAACGCAAGTTATTATCAGGAATGGAAAGGCACGGTTGCGGATTTCATGACGGTCGACGTGATGACGCTTTCCGCAACTGCAGATATCGCCACCGCTGCAGAAGCCTTTCTCAACCATCCGCATCGTGTTTTCCCCGTTCTTGACGGGGAGCAGTTCGTCGGAATGCTCCGACGATCCGACCTGTTGCGCGTCCTTGTCGGGCTGAGCTGAGAGGCCGCATTTTTCACCTGTCTGGCGTCAGGATGCGCCGATGAGGACCAGATTTCGCGGAGCATCGCAGAAATGCCAAGATTGCTAAATGTGATCTGCAGCGCGTGCCTACTTAAGCAAGTAGCGGTCGGCCTCTTCAAAAACATCAATGAGGCGGGATCCGGCCTTGATCCGTGCACCATGTTCAACGCCTGCGGGGATGGAGTAGCTGTCACCAACCCGATAGGTCCGCGTCTCGCCCCCAAGGGTCAATTCGATTTCACCCTCAACAACAGTTCCCCACTGTGCACCGTGCGAATGAGGCGGAATCTCCATATCTTTCAAGAAAGTCAGGAAGGCAACGAGGCCATGTTCAGAGCGCACCGCCGAGGTTTGAAGCACATCGTCTGAAAACGGAACGTCAAGGCTTGGAAAGGCCTCAATGAATTCAGGGTATGACACAGCGTCCCTCCTTCGACAGCAATGGCTTAGCCTTATTTTGTCGGGGATAGAGTAACAGATTGGCCTCTTTGCGACAATTCGAGCGGCAATTCGAGCGCGTTCCGGTCAGTCTTTGCGCTTCGGCCTACTCGTCTGAGCGCGAACTATAAACGGGCGGGCCGCCCATATCCTCAAGATCCAGTTCTTTCATCAGTTCAAAAATCTGCCTTCGCATCCATCCCGCCAAAAGGTTTCTGTCCGACCGTTTATGCCAGATCGCAATAATCTGAGCGTGTGGGACATCCATGGGGGGCTGGAAGATTTTTAATTGGAAATCCTTTGCCACTTTGCATGCCAACTGCTTTGGCACCATCGCGATCAGGTTGCTTTCGCTGACGACGCGGCAGACACCAGAGAAGAACGGCAAAGACATCGTTACCCGACGAGACCGCCCAACACGGGCCAGTGCATCATCCCCAAATGCACTCAACTTTCCTTCCGGTGAAAACAAGACGTGCGACAAACAGCAAAAGGTTTCGAACGGTATCGTCCCTCCTTCAGGTACGTCGGAAATACTTGGGTTCGAAGCGCTTGCGATGACGACGAAGGGCGACCGGAAGAGCGGTTCCCGGCTGATCCAGTCGGGCGTATCCACTTCGGGAAGAAGAGCGATATCTGCGTCATACCGTTCGAGGCTGGAAACGGAGTCATACGGCACCAAATCGACAAGTTGCGCCCGGATATTCGGGGCCTTTTTGTTTAAGAGATCACCCAACTGCGGCATCAGGAGCTCCGCGAAAAAATCGCTGGCAGCAACCTTAAAAGTCCCGTTCGCAAATGTCGGGTCAAATGTATGAGGTGGCGTAAGGAGGCTTTCGATCCGATTGAGTTCTTCTCTGAGATCGTCCTGAATAGACGCGGTGAAGTCGGTTGCAACCAATCGGTTGCCTTGGCGAACGAACAAATCGTCATCAAGCGCCTTCCGCAACCGGGCCAATGCGTTCGAAACAGCTGATTGGGACAGGCCCAAGCGTATCCCGGCCTTCACCGTTGATCCCTCCCGAAGGATCGCGTCAAAGACACGAAGAAGGTTCAGATCGAATGTCGCCAAATTCATCTGAGTGATACCCTTTATTTGGAGGTTTCGTTTGAATGATAGACCAAACGTCGAATAATATGAACTTATCGAAAGCGCTTTCGTTTCAATCCCAAAAAGGTGAGGAAACGATGGAAGATTTAAACCGCACAGACGATTTCGTTGACTGGCTTGGCGTCAAATATAAAACCATCCTCAGCTCTGCCGACAGCGGTGGCGCTATAGCTGTCGTCGACAGCATCTCGCCCCCGAACAGTGGCCCGCCTCGGCATATCCACCACAAAGAAGATGAGGTTTTCGTCATCGTGACCGGAGCTTGTCGGTTCTGGCTCGAAGGCATCGAGAGGATCGCCAAAGCCGGAGAGAGCGTCTTTATCCCACGCGGCAAAGAACACACGTTCAAGGTTATAGGTGAAGAGGATTGCCGACACTTCGTCATTTTGACGCCGGGCGGTTTCGAAGGGTTTTTTGCCGACATGGCCGCAGGACAATTTGGTATTCCGGACGATATGCCTGCCATCAATGAATCCGCGACGCGCCATCACATGACATTCACCGGGCCACCGCTGGATTGAGGATCACAGTCCTTCTGGCGCCGACTGGCAGGCCAGACGGGCAAGAGGTGTGTATATCTGTTTCGACGGGAACCTGTCCGTCAGCGGAACCGCAGCATATCCGGTTTGAGGTCTGACACCCGCGTCACGCCCATCAGGCGCATGTCGCGGGTGATCTCGGCGGTCAGTTGGGTGAGCATCCGCTCGATCCCCGGCTGGCCCGCCGCCGCGAGTGCGTAGAGATAGGCGCGGCCCAGACCCACAGCTTTTGCGCCAAGGGCAAGTGCCTTAAGCACATGGGTGCCGCGCTGGAAACCGCCATCGACCATAACGTCCATCTTGTCGCCCACCGCCTGCACAATCTCATCGAGCTGATCAAACCCTGACCGCGAGCCGTCCAACTGCCGCCCGCCGTGGTTTGACAAAACGATCCCCCGACAGCCGATCTCGGCGGCTTGCTTCGCATCCTCGACGCTCATCACGCCTTTGAGACAGAATGGGCCGCCCCATTCCGCGACCATGCGTTCCACATCGTCCCAGTTCATCGACGGGTCGAGCATCTCGGTGAAATATCGCCCGATGGTCAGTGTATCGCCCTTCATGTCGATATGGGCGTCGAGCTGCGGCAGGCTGAATTTTTCGTGGGTGACATAGTTGATCCCCCACATCGGTTTGATGGCGAATTGGATCAAACCCGCGAGCGTCAGGCGGAAGGGGATCGAAAAGCCGGTGCGCAGATCGCGTTCGCGGTTGCCGCCGGTGATGCTGTCGACTGTGAGCATCATGACGTTGATGCCGCTCTCTTTTGCCTTTTGCATCATCGCGGAATTGAGGCCGCGATCCTTGTGGAAATAGAATTGGTAGACCTGTGGCGTGTCGTGTTTCGTGGCAAGCTCGGCCATGGAGACGGTGCCGAGAGAAGAGACCCCGAACATCGTGCCGAACTTGGCGGCGGCGGCGGCCGTGGCGCGTTCGCCTTCGTGATGGAAGAGGCGCTGAAGGGCGGTGGGGGATAGGTAGACGGGCAGGGCGAGTTTCTGGCCCATGATCTCCGTCGACAGATCCACATCGGTCACGCCGCGCAGGACGTTGGGGACGAGATCGACGTGCTCGAAGGCTGCGGTGTTGCGGCGCAGGGTCACTTCGTCATCCGCGCCACCGTCGATGTAGTTGAAGATCGGCCCCGGCAGGCGGCGCTCTGCCAAACGGCGGAAATCGTGGAAGTTGTGACAATCGGTCAGGCGCATGTGGTTTCCCCTTCAACTCTGGCTTGCCAGATCATGGCATAGTTCGAGAGCAAGTCACTCGCTGGAGGTTTGATTTTGTGGGTCTCCGGCGGGGAGGCGTTTTCCGCGAACAGCATCGCTGCGCCCACAGATGTGCCGGTGGCGGAGGCAGCAATTTCGACGCCGCCGTCGTGAAGCGTGGCGAGCATGTCGAGATATTCGCGATTGCGGGCAAAAGGGCCTTCGATGATCACCGGGCCGTCTGCGCCAACGAGATCAAGGCAGGTTTTGGTCATCAGGGCGAGGTAAAACCCGAGCGCGGCCATGCGCTGTTCCTGTTCCGCTGGCTCAAGGGTCCAACTGGCCTCACGCCCTCGGAACGGGCCTGAGCCCGGCTCGACGGCGGGGAGGAGCATGATGTGTTCCGCGAGCACAGTTGCACGGTCGGAGTCCCTCACCTCTGTGTCGCCGCCCGCGCGGATGATTTCGTATTCCCGCCCGCCCATGAACCGCGCGGAGGGCACGGCCTGACCGAGTGCGTTGACGTTGACGAGCGTATCGCGGTTAGGATCGAGTGCGGTTGACCGTCCGCCCATCGACATGACGATGACCCAAGTGCCCGTGGAGACTACAGAGAACGCTCCCTTGCGCCCGAGCACATGGGGCAGGAGAGAGGCGTTTGAATCGTGGATGCCACAGACGACTGGCGTGTCGGGCGACAAGCCGGTGCGGGCGGCGATGTCGTCGGACACCGTGCCAAGCACGTCTGCGGAGGGATGCGCGGTGGCGAGTTTGTCGGTGAGACCGAGACGGTCGACAAGCGACGAGAACTGCCCCTCCCACGGGTTCCACAGATCGGTGTGACAGCCCAGAGAGGTGACGTCAGTCGCCATGCGGCCTGTGAGGCGATAGCCCCAATACTGCGGATAGGTGAGCACATTGGCGACGCGGTCGCGGAGACCCGGATCGGTTTCGAACTGCCAGTACAGCTGCGCACCGACGTTCAGGCCCATGCCGAGGCGCGGAGACCCGGTCTCGGAAAACTGCGGGCGGATCGCGTCATATTCGGAGGTGAGGCTGTCCGGCCCGTCATACTCATAGTCGAGCATCGGCGCAGCCAGTTCGCCCTCAGCGTCAAGCAAAACTGCCGAGGCGCCATGCGTGGTGACGGAAATCGCATCGATCCCGTGGCTTTCATGGAATGCCGCGAGGTGGTCGAGAAAGAACGCCCAATGCCCTTCAAGGTCGAAATGCGGCCAGGGAGGCCCCGCCAGAACGGTGTTCGGACGGGTGACGACGGCGATTTCCGTCAGGCTGTCGGCATCGACCAACGCGAGCTTGGCGTTGGTTTTCCCGACATCGAGAACGGCGATATGGCGCGGCATGGTCATGGCAGGTGAAACACGGTTTCAAGCGGTTGCTCTTTCGGGCGGTTGTCCGGATGGGTCTCCATGATATCCGCCATATGCGCCCACCAGCGCTTCATCGCCGGATGATCAGGCAGGGCCGCCATGCCGTGATCGTCGCGTCGCCAAAGGACACCAAACAGGTGACGGGTCTCCGGGTCGTAGTGGATGGAGTAATCCTCGACACCTGCGTCTTTGAGCAGGGTGACCAGCTCCGGCCAGATCTCGTCATGGCGTTTGCGGTATTCGTCCAGACACCCTTCGTTCAGGATCATGCGGAAGGCGTATTTTTCCATCATTTCCTCCGAAGATTCTGGTAGATGCGCGGCAGGGCGATCACGCCGATCAGAAGTGCGCCGACCACAATGGACATCACGATGCCCGGCACGTTCAAAAGGCCGAGGCCGAAGGTCACGAGGCCCATCACAAAAGCCGCGATCACTACACCGGGGATCGAGCCGGACCCGCCGAGGATGCTGACACCGCCAAGCACCACCATGGTCACGACTTCCAACTCCATGCCGGAGGCGATGGAGGGGCGTGTGGAGCCGAGGCGCGAGGTGAGGCAGACGGAGGCCAGCCCCGACATCAGACCCGTGAGAAGGAAGAGGATGAATTTCACGCGCTCCACACGGATGCCGGAAAAGGTCGCGGCGGTGGCGTTGTTGCCGATGGCATAGACCGCGCGGCCGAAGTTGGTTTTGTGCAGCACGATGCCATAGATCACAGCGAGGATTGCAAAGATCGTCAGCTCGACGGTGATCACCCAGAACACATAGCCCTGACCGAACCACGCGAAATCAGAGGGGTAGCCACGAAATGCGCCGTCGCCGAGAACGATATAGCTGATGCCGCGAAACAGGCTCATGGTGCCGATGGTCACAACGATGGACGGGAGGCCTAGACGCGTGACCAATACGCCGTTGAACGCGCCGCAGAGAAGCCCGGTGACGAGGCCCGTGGCGACAATCGCGGGGGTGCCAAACCCCGCCTGCATCACGAGACCCATCGCGGTGGAGGCGAGCGCAATGATGGAGGCGACTGAAAGGTCGATCTCGCCTGAAATGATCAGCAGTGCCATCGCAAAGGCGATCATCGCCTTTTCTGTAAAGTTGAACGTCGCATCCGACAGGTTCCAGGCATTCAGGAAGTAAGGCGAGGCAAAGCTGTTGAGGATGAAAATTCCGATGGCCACCAACAACAGCAGGCTTTCCCAGCTTTTTAGCGTCCGCGCGAGCGGTGTCGTCAGCCGGTCGGGAATGTGACGGGCAGTGGTCTGTTGTGTTTCTGCAAGGCTCATTGGGCATGCTCCGCGGATTTGAGAATGACACGGCCTTTCGAGCGGCCAGCGCGGGAGTTGAAGGTCACGGCAATGATGATCGCGGCCCCGGAGATGGCGAGTTGCCAGAAGGGGGAGACGTCAATCACCGGCAGGGCGTTCTTGATGATGCCCAAGAACAGCGCGCCCAAGACGGCGCCCGCGACGGTGGCGACTCCACCGGCGATGGAGATGCCGCCGATCACACAGGCCGCGACGACATCAAGTTCGAACCCGCCCGCAATGTCGACATAGGCCACGGCATAGCGGGCGACCCAGAGGTAGCCGGTGAGGCCGGCCAGCATGCCGGATATCACAAAGGCGAGAAACTGGGTCCGGCCGACATTGATACCGGTGTAGACGGCAGCATGCGGGTTGCCGCCGACCGCGAAAAAGGCACGTCCCAACGTGGTCCGGCTCATGACAAGGCCAAGGATTAGGGTGACGATAACGGCGATCCACCCCAAGAGCGGCAGGCCAAGGATGTTCTCCCGCGGGAAGGCCTTGAATGCGCTGCTCATCTGGTGGGAGTTGACCCAGCTGCCGTTGGTCAGAAGAAAGATGATACCGCGGAAAATCGTCATCGTGCCAAGCGTCACCACGATGGGCGGGATCGTCAGTTTCCAGACCAGAAACCCGTTGATCGCGCCCATAAGCGCGCCGAGCCCGAGCGCCAGCGCGACCAGAACCGGCACCGGCACGCCCGGAAACGCGACGTTGATCAGAGCACAGACCATCCCTGTCAGCGCGAGGTTCGCGGCGACAGAGAGGTCGATGGAGCGGGTCAGGATGACGACCATCTGCCCCAGCGCGAGGATGATCAGCGGCGCGGTGTCGGTGAACACGGCGACGAGGTTCGAAGGGGTCACAAACCCCGGAAAACGGCTCGCGACCAGAGCCAGAAGAAGCAGGATGGCGCCAACAAGGATCGCCTCGCGGGATTTCAGCAGGGTCATGCTGCTTCTCCTTTCGATGAGATACCCGCCGCGTGGCGGACGAGGGTTTCGGGGGTCAGCTCGTCGCCTTCCAACTCGGCCACCATCCGGCCTTCGCGCATCACGATCACGCGGTCGGACATGCCGAGGATTTCGGGAATTTCAGAGCTGACCATGATGACTGAGAGACCTTCGGAGGCGAGTTCAGACATAAAGTCGTGCACAGCGGCCTTGGACCCGATGTCGATGCCTTTGGTGGGTTCATCCAGAATGATGACGGTCGGCTGCGTGGCGAGCCATTTGGCGATGACCACCTTTTGCTGGTTGCCGCCGGACAGGCTCCCCACCGTGGTGTCGAGCGAGGCCGCACGCAGATCGAGCCGTTCCGTATATTGGCGGGCAAGCGAGAATTCCTCTGCCATCTGGGTGAAGCCGTTTTTGGACAGGCGCGGCAGCGAGGGCAGGGTGACATTCTGGAAAATCGGCATGTCGAGGATCGCGCCCTGTTTGCCGCGATCTTCGGGGACATAGACGATCCCGGCGGCGATGGCATCGGCGGGCGAGCGGATGACCCGCACTTTGTCGTTCAGCCGGATCGCCCCTTTCGAGGGCCGTGTCACACCGATCAGGCTTTGCATAAATTCCGAGCGTCCCGCACCCACAAGCCCGTAGAAGCCAAGGATTTCACCACGGCGCAGGGTAAAGTGGATGTCTTCGAATTCGGTGGGGTGGCTGTAGCCAGCAACGATCAACACATCCTCACCGATCTGTGCGGCGCGTTTCGGGAAAATCTGGTCGACGGAGCGCCCGACCATCATTTTCACCAACTCGGCCTCGGTGATGTCCGCCATGTCGCCCGCGCCGATATACTGCCCGTCACGAAAGACGGTGTAGCGGTCGGCGATGCGGAAGATTTCGTCGAATTTGTGAGAGATAAACAGGATCGCTTTGCCCTGCGCCTTGAGCGCATCCACTAGCTCGTAAAGCTCTTCGATCTCTTTGCGGCTCAGTGCGGCGGTCGGTTCGTCCATGATCACAACGCGGGCCTCAACCGAGAGGGCGCGCGCAATCGCAACGAGGTGGCGCGACGCGATGCCGAGATCTTTGAGTCGGACGCCCGCATCGATTTCTGCACCGATCCCGTCGAGAATGTCCTGCGCTTTCGTGCGCATCTCTTTGCGATCAATCAGTCCAAAACGCCCTTTGGGCGCATGGCCGAGAAAGATGTTTTCCGCGACAGACAATTCGTCGAACAGCACGGTTTCCTGATGGATCGCGGTCACACCCGCTGCAGAGGCGTCCTGCGCGGTCGGAAACCGAACCTCTTCGCCGTCCACGAGAATGCGCCCGCCATCTGGCTGGTAAATCCCAGTGAGCGTTTTCACTACGGTCGATTTGCCCGCGCCGTTTTCACCGATCAGGGCGGTCACTTGCCCGGCAAAGAGTTCGAGCGTGACGCCATCGAGCGCTTTGACGCCCGGGAATGTCTTTGTGATGCCGTCAAGCGCGAGAACCGGCGCGGCATGTGTCTGTGCGTGGCCCATGGCTACCCCATTGGCTGTATGTCTGTCGAAAAAGTGGAATTGGGCGGCGCTATGGCCCAGTGTCTGGGTATAGAGGGCGCCGCCCGCAAAGACCGTCTTCGGGAGTTAGAAGATGTCTTTGAAGTCTGCGATATTGGACGCATCGTAAACGAACGGATCGGCCATCGCGCCGGAGTTCGTCTCATCAAGCGTCACTTCGCCCATGCGGCCCATCGGGATGCTGGCGCCCGGCTCCGCCACGGCGTCGCCTTTGGACAGGTGATAGGCGATCATCGTCGCCGAATAGCCGAGATCGATCGGGTTCCAGATCGCAAAGGATTTGGACGCGCCGCTTTCGATTGCACCCGCCATCTCGGACGGTAGGCCGAGACCGGTCACATTGACCTGACCCACTTTGCCAGCGTCCACCACGGCCTGAGCTGCGGCCACGATGCCCACAGATGTCGGCGCGATGATGGCGTCGAGATCCGGGTAGGATTGCATGAGGCCGGTGGCTTCACGATAGGATTTGTCCGCGAGGTCATCGCCGTACACGGTCGCGACGACTTCGACGCCCGGGTAGTTGCCCATCACCTTGTTCATCTCTTCGATCCAGATGTTCTGGTTCGTTGAGGTGGTGGTGGCGGAGAGCACGGCCACTTCGCCGCCCTCGGGCAATTCATCGGCGGCCAGTTTGATGATCATGTTGCCGATCAGCGGGTTGGACGACGGGTTGAGGTGCATTTGGCGACCATCTTCGGCCACGCCGGAGTCCCAGGAGATCACCGTGATACCGCGCTGCATCGCCTTTTTCAGGGTCGGCACAAGCGCGTCGGTGTCGTTGGCGGACACGGCGATGGCATCGACATTCTGTGCAATCAGCGAGTTGATCACTTCGATCTGGCCCTCGGCCGTGGTGTCGGTCGGGCCGGTGTAGATGATTTCCACGCCACCCAGTTCGGATGCGGCTTCTTCGGCGCCTTTTGCGGCTGCTTCGAAGAAGCCAATGCCCAGAGCCTTCACGACAAGAGCGATGCGCATGTCCTCGGCAGACGCAGCTCCTGCAAACAGGCCGGTCGCAATGGCGGCGGTGGTCAGCAGTTTCGATAGTTTTTTCATTTGGAGTCCTCCCTAAGTCTCCTGGTTGAATTTTTGCGTCCCGAGCAATGTCAGGACGCGACGTCCTCCTGCGCCGCGCTGGATGGCGCGACGATGAGTTTGATGTCGGCGGCCTCAATCATGGCCGCCTCCCGATCACCAATGCCCTCGTCGGTGATCAGCACGTCGATGCGATCAAGCGGACAGAGCACAAGGCTGGACCGGTTTTTGAATTTCGTGGAATCGACCAGCAGCACAAGCTCATCGGCCTGACCTATCAGTTTCTGTTCGGCCTGGATGAGCAGCGGGTCGGCTTCCATCACGCCCAAGGGCGCGACGCCTTGCGCCCCCATGAACATGCGGCGCGCGTAGAAGTTGCGCGTGACGTCATTGTCGAAAGGCGACAGCACGATGTTCTGCTCGCGGTAGATCACGCCGCCGGAAATCAGCACCGAGTTTTTCGAGGTCTTCAAAAGATGCTCGGCAATCGGAAACGAGTTGGTGAAAACCTGGCAGCGACGCGTGGCCAGCGGGTGCACCATCTGGAATGTGGTCGTGCCGCCGTTGATAATAATCGGCTCTCCGTCTTCGATCATATCGACGGCTGCGCGTGCGATTGCTTGCTTTTGCTTGATGTTGCGCGTTTCGTTTACGGCGAAGGTGCGGCCCGCGAGGCCGGGGAAGGGGTTCGGGGCCAATGCTTCGGCACCCCCGCGGACACGGCGCAGCTTCTTGGCGACGTGCAACGCGGCGATATCTCTACGAATAGTGGCCTCAGACGCACCTGTCAGGCCGCACAATTCAACGACGGTCACGACGGGCCGTTCTTGAATGGCGGACAGAATGATTCCGTGGCGCTCTCTCTCGTGCATTGATGAAATTCCTCCCGTAGCTGAAACGTGGCGCTCAAAACGATCATTGTCAATCATAAAATGTCATATAAATCATTCTGCAGCTGCATAATGATTGCTTTTGATTATTTGTGATTGACAATCTGACGCAGTCCACGCAGATTTGGCTCAATACAAGACCATCCACTACCTGATGATCGGGAGGAGATCACCATGACATCCGCGTCTACGCGGCTCGCTTCGCTTTGGGATGATGCCAAAGCGAAAGATATGAGCGAGCCTGAAAAACTGCTGTATCGTTCGAACCTTTTGGGCTCCGACAAGCGCGTGACCAACTACGGTGGCGGCAACACGTCCGCGAAGGTCATGGAGGATGATCCTCTGACGGGCGAAAAGGCCGAGGTTCTATGGGTCAAAGGCTCCGGCGGGGACGTGGGCTCGATCAAAATGGACGGGTTCTCGACCCTCTACATGGACAAACTCCGCGCGCTGAAAGGCAAATATCGCGGTGTCGCGTTCGAAGATGAAATGGTCGGCTACCTGCCGCATTGCACCTTTAACCTGAACCCGCGCGCGGCCTCCATCGACACGCCGCTTCATGCCTATGTGCCGAAAAATCACGTCGATCATATGCACCCGGATGCGATCATCGCGATTGCGGCCTCGAAAGATTCCAAAGCCCTGACCCAAGAGATCTTTGGCGACGACATCGGTTGGTTGCCGTGGAAGAAGCCGGGCTATGAGCTGGGCTTGTGGCTTGAAAAATTCTGTCTTGAGAACCCGGAAGCAAAGGGTGTCGTTCTCGAATCCCACGGTCTCTTCACTTGGGATGACGATGCGAAAGCCTGCTATGAGCTGACGCTCGACATCATCAACAAAGCGATCACCTATTTCGAAGAAAAGACAGCGGACATTCCGGCCTTTGGTGGAGCGGTACATGAGAGCCTCGCGCCTGCGGCCCGCCGTGAAATTGCATCGAAACTGATGCCCGCGATCCGCGGCTTTGTCTCCGGCGCGCAGCACATGGTTGGCAATTTCGACGATTCCGACACCGTGCTCGAATTCGTCAATGCGAAGAATATGCGTGATCTCGCGGCGCTCGGCACGTCCTGCCCCGACCACTTCCTGCGGACCAAGATTCGCCCGCTCGTGCTGGATTTCGATCCTGCGAAAAACAACATCGACGAGGTACTCGCCGGTCTGGATGCGCAGATCGCAGCCTACCGCGAGGATTACGCCGCCTATTACGAGCGCTGCAAACACGACGATTCCCCCGCGCTCCGCGACCCGAACGCGGTCGTCTATCTGGTGCCGGGTGTCGGGATGATCACCTTCGCAAAGGACCGTGCGACCGCGCGAATCTCCGGCGAATTCTACGTCAACGCCATCAACGTGATGCGCGGCTCCTCCGCCGTCTCTGAGTATTGCGGCCTGCCGGAACAGGAAGCGTTCGACATCGAATACTGGCTGCTTGAAGAAGCCAAGCTGCAGCGGATGCCGAAACCGAAATCTCTGGCCGGTCGTGTGGCGCTTGTCACCGGCGGGGCTGGCGGGATCGGGGCTGCGACGGCGGCGCGCTATCTGCAAGAAGGCGCCTGCGTCATGCTCGCGGACATAAATGAGACTGCGCTTGATGAGGTCCGCAGCGGATTCGCCAAGCAATTCGGCGTGGATGTTGTGCGCTCCGTGGTGATGAACGTGACCGACGAAGACGCTGTCGCGGCGGCTTATGCCTATACCTCAGTCGAATTCGGCGGTGTCGACATCCTCGTTTCCAACGCAGGCATCGCCTCTTCGGCGCCTGTTGAGGACACCACGCTAGAACTGTGGAACAAGAACATGGACATCCTGTCCACGGGCTATTTCCTCGTGTCGCGCGAAGCGTTCAAGGTGATGCGCACGCAGGGGATCGGCGGCTCTATCGTGTTCGTCGCGTCGAAAAACGGCCTCGCAGCCAGCCCGAACGCATCGGCCTATTGCACCGCGAAGGCCTCCGAAATCCACCTCGCACGCTGTCTGGCGCTCGAAGGGGCAGAGGCTGGCATTCGTGTGAACGTCGTGAACCCCGATGCGGTTCTGCGCGGCTCGAAGATTTGGGAAGGCGAGTGGCTGGAACAGCGCGCTGGCACCTACGGCACGGACAAAGAGGGGCTGGAGGAAATGTATCGCCAGCGCTCCATGCTGAAACGTTCCGTCCTGCCTGAGGACATTGCGGAGGCGGCCTATTTCTTTGCGTCCGAACAATCGGCAAAATCGACCGGTAACATCGTCAACGTGGACGCCGGCAACGTGCAGGCCTTTACCCGCTAAGGCGGACAGAGACCGTGACGCGCGCCTCCTGACGCGAGGCGCGCGCATCTTTCATGGGAGGAAAACATGATCGAGAACTCGATGATCGAGGCTCAGAACGCCACGCGCGACGCTGACCTGAAGAAAGATTACGACGCCCTGGGCGAAAAACTGTCCCGCAAAGGTGTCGACATCGACGCCATCAAAGAGCGCGCCAAAGGGTTTTCCGTGGCGGTGCCATCTTGGGGCACGGGCACAGGCGGGACACGTTTTGCGCGTTTCCCCGGCGAGGGTGAGCCGCGCGACATTTTCGACAAGCTCGACGACTGCGGTGTGATCCACAAGCTGACCGGAGCCGCAGGGTCCGTGTCGCTGCATATTCCATGGGACAAAGCCGCGCCTTCTGATCTTCTGGCGAAGGCTGAGGAGCATGGGCTGAGCTTTGATGCGATGAACTCCAACACGTTTCAGGATCAGCCGGATCAGGCGCAGTCCTATAAATTTGGGTCGCTCTCGCATGTAGACGCCGCGACCCGCGCGCAGGCCGTCGAGCACAACCTCGAATGCATCGAGATTGGCGAGAGCATCGGGTCGAAGGCGCTCACAGTCTGGATCGGCGATGGCGCAAACTTTCCGGGCCAGACCCACATGGGCCGCCAGTTCGAACGATACCTGTCGTCGATGAAGGACATCTACAAAGGTCTGCCGGAGGATTGGTCGATTTTCTCCGAACACAAGATTTACGAACCGGCCTTCTATTCGACGGTGGTTCAGGATTGGGGCACCTCGCTTTTGACCGCGCAGGAACTGGGCGAGAAGGCGAAATGTCTCGTGGACCTCGGTCACCATGCGCCGAATGTGAACATCGAGATGATCGTCTCGCGGCTCATTCACGCGGGCAAACTTGGCGGGTTCCACTTCAACGACTCGAAATACGGCGACGACGATCTCGACAGCGGCACCATCGAACCCTACCGCCTGTTCCTCGTTTGGAATGAGCTGGTGGACGCCGAGGGCACGCCGGGCCTCGACCTGTCGCACATGATCGACCAGAGCCACAATGTGACCGATCCGATCGAGAGCCTGATGATCTCCGCGATGGAAATCCAGCGCGCCTATGTGCAGGCGAGCCTCGTAGATCGTGCCGCACTTGCGGGCTATCAGGACGCGAACGATGCGCTCATGGCGTCTGCCACGCTGCGTGCAGCCTTCCGCACCGATGTCGATCCGATCCTGCAAATGGCGCGGCTTGAGGCAGGTGCAGCCATTGATCCGGTCATGACGTATCGCGCCTCGGGATATCGCGCGAAGGTCGCGTCCGAACGCCCCAAAGTGTCCGGGGCCGGCGGCGGGATCGTTTGATCGGCTTTTGTCATTGAGAGTTGCCGATGAGAGGCCATGTCGATTTTTCGAATTGCTGTGGCTTCTCACTT
The DNA here is from genome assembly GCF_019429625.1 of Celeribacter sp. PS-C1. Classification (GTDB taxonomy): domain Bacteria; phylum Pseudomonadota; class Alphaproteobacteria; order Rhodobacterales; family Rhodobacteraceae; genus Celeribacter. The sequence goes on along the minus strand of NZ_JAHXRW010000008.1, from coordinate 54,093 downwards.
CGATTTGCGAAGGCTCCCCCATTAGGCCAGATCGCTTTCGGATCTAAATTTCCCTAGTTTCAGTGACGTTGAGGCTTCGCGACGCAGTCTTGGGGCTGCGTCGTCTTTGTTAGAAGATTAGATTGTAATCGACTTGCATGTCATTTTTTGATGCTTTGCGCGTCAACATGGATGTCAGGTCGAGAATTTTATTAGATATTTCATTTGGTTACCTCCGCTCCCGAGTGCAGGGTATGAAAAAAGCCGTCGGTGAGATCGGGTTCAGATGCGGCAGCTGTCGATGACTTGCGGGGGCGGTAAGTGCAGCCGAGATATCCACGCGATCTGCAAGAGCAGACACACGTGCGAGGTGTCGCCTTCGATGAAGAGATGAAGGAGGGCGACAATGTCAAAGCTCGGCCAGGATTTGTTTGTAAAAGAGTGACGCTGCCGGGGTCAGGTCTCGGGTTTGTTCGCGAATGATGAAATAGGGCGAGACCGGCATCAGATCTGCGGCTTCGATCAAGGTAAGCCGCGCCCCCAGTCCCTCGCTTGTCATCAAAGCTGTGACCTCTTCAGACAGCGGTGCGATCATGTCGGAGCTTGTCAGGAGCGCCAGCGCGACCAAAAGCGACGAGGAGTTTACCACCCGCGCGGGCGGCGGCAGGCCTGCGGCGTAGAATGTCGTCTCCACTGCCTCGCGGATCGGCGAGCCGCGCTCCTGCATGATCCATTCGTAGTTCGAAAGCTCTTTGAGTGTTACGTCGGAGCGACCGACCAGCGGGTGGTCGTCGTTGACGAGAAGTCGCACCTGTTCGTTGCGCGCCGGATGCACATGGAGATCCCGACTGTCATGTGTGGGGGGCACCCGCGCCATGATGAAATCGAACCGCCCTTCATCCAGGCCGCGCACCAAATCGACCGAGGGGGCGACGTCGATGCTGATGGAGATTCCGGGGGCGCGGTCGCGCAGGGCCTTCATCGCGGGGATCAGGACGCCCATGGCGGGACCTGTCACCGATCCGATTCTCACCTCCCCCGCGACACCCGTCGCCAGCGCGAAGATTTCCTTTTCCAAATTGTCCAAACCCGCCAGCACAAGACGGGCGTGTTTGATGAAAATTTCCCCAGCCGGGGTGGCCTCCATCCCCTTGGGCGTGCGTTTAAAGAGCGTCGTGCCGCAGCGTTCCTCAATATCTTTGAGAATACGCGAGGCGGCGGGTTGGGTCATGTTGAGCACGCGCGCGGCGACCTGCAACTGTCCAACTTCATGAATCTTAAGCAAAAACTCCAGGTATCCGGGCTTCAGTGTTCGAACGAACTGCATTTCGCGCTCCCTATATATAACATTTTGAGCATACAGATGGTCGATAAGTTCATTTTACAGTGATGTAAACTTTCTTTTAGTTCTCGAGCTGACCTGTGGAGACGGGTCGCATCGCAAATGTCGGGACCAAAGCGCGGGAGAATGGAGCGCTTGGACCCAACGGGAGGAAAATATGAAGATCAAAACCATGCTGACCGCGGCGACCGCGGCCATTGCTTTCGCGTCCGCGGCTTATGCTGACGGCCTAGTCGGCATCGCCATGCCGACCAAATCCTCGGCGCGCTGGATTGCCGACGGGGACAACATGGTCAAGGAGCTGGAAGCCGCTGGCTACACGACCGACCTGCAATACGCAGAGGACGACATCCCCAACCAGCTCGCTCAGATCGAGAACATGATCACCAAAGGCGTCGACGCACTTGTGATCGCCGCCATCGACGGGACCACGCTCTCGAACGCGCTTGAGAACGCGGCGGCTGCGGGCGTGAAGGTCATCGCTTATGACCGCCTGATCCGCGACAGCGGCGACGTCGACTACTATGCCACCTTCGACAACTTCAAAGTCGGCGTGCAACAGGCGACCTCGCTTGTCGAAGGCCTCAATGCCCGCTTTGGTGATGGTCCCTACAACGTCGAGCTGTTCGGCGGCTCGCCGGACGACAACAATGCCTACTTCTTCTACGACGGTGCGATGAGCGTGCTCCAGCCGCTGATCGACGATGGCTCGATCGTGGTCCAGTCCGGTCAGATGGGCATGGACAAAGTCGGCACGCTGCGTTGGGACGGCGCTGTAGCGCAGGCGCGTATGGATAACATCCTGTCCGCCAACTACACCGACAAAGAAGTGCACGGCGTGCTCGCCCCCTATGATGGTCTGTCCATCGGTATCCTCTCCTCGCTCAAGGGCGTGGGCTATGGCTCCGGCGATCTGGCGATGCCGATCGTGACGGGGCAGGATGCGGAAGTGCAATCCATCAAGTCGATCCTCGCAGGCGAGCAATATTCGACCATCTTCAAGGACACCCGCGAGTTGGCAAAAGTCACCGTCGGCATGGTCGATGCGGTTCTCGGCGGCTCCGAGCCGGAAATCAACGACACCGATACCTATGACAACGGTGTCAAAGTCGTGCCCTCCTACCTGCTGGAACCCGTCGCCGTTGACGCCTCCAACTGGGAAGAGATCCTGATCGGCTCCGGGTACTACACCGAAGATCAGGTCAAGTAAGCCATCCTCCCTCGACCCGTCCGCTCATCCTCATGCGGGCGGGTCTTTTAAAGGACAAGAGATCAGCATGACCGCGCTTCTTGAAATGCGTTCCATCACCAAAGAGTTCCCCGGCGTGAAAGCGCTCGACAAGGTGAGCCTGACGGTTGCGGAGGGAGAAATCCACGCGATCTGTGGTGAAAACGGCGCAGGCAAATCCACCCTGATGAAAGTGCTCTCGGGCGTTTACCCGGCTGGCACTTACGATGGGGAAATCCATTACGACGGTGCCCTCGCCGAGTTCCGTGGCATCCGCGACAGCGAGGACCGTGGCATCATCATCATTCACCAGGAGCTTGCGCTCGTCCCGCAGCTTTCGATTGCTGAAAACATCTTTCTCGGCAACGAAACCGCAAACGGCGGCGTGATCAACTGGCACGAGGCCAACCGCCGCACCGAAGAGTTGCTGCGCAAAGTCGGCCTCAAGGAAAGCCCGACCACGCTGATTGACAGCCTCGGCGTCGGCAAGCAGCAGCTCGTGGAAATCGCCAAGGCGCTCTCAAAAGACGTGCGCCTGCTGATCCTCGACGAGCCGACCGCCGCACTTCAGGAAAACGACTCGCAAAAGCTTTTGGACCTGATGCTTGAGTTGAAATCGCAGGGTGTGACCTCGATCATCATTTCCCACAAGCTGGGCGAGGTGCGCTATGTCTCCGATACGGTCACCGTGATCCGAGATGGCATGTCGGTCTCGACACTTGACGCCAAGGCGGGGCTCTCCGAAGACGACATCGTGCGCGACATGGTGGGCCGCGATATGTCCGACCGCTATCCCGAACGGGAGCGCAAAGCGGGCGACATGTTGCTCGAGATCGAGGATTGGAACGCCTGGCATCCCGAACATGCCGAGCGCCAGATCATCAAGAACATTTCCATGAACGTGCGTGCGGGCGAGGTTGTCGGGATCGCAGGTCTCATGGGCTCCGGGCGCACCGAACTGGCCATGTCCGTGTTCGGCAAAAGCTATGGCCGCAATATCGACGGCACGGTGAAGCTGCATGGCACGCCGGTCGATGTGTCTAACGTGCCGCGCGCTATTGAGGCGGGGCTGGCCTATGTGACCGAGGACCGCAAACATCTTGGCCTCGTGCTCGATGAAACCATCCGGTTCAACACCACGCTCGCGAAACTCGACAATGTATCGCGCAACGGGGTGCTCGACAGCCATGCCGAAACGCAGGTGGCGGAGAAATACCGCGAGGCGCTGCGCACCCGCACGCCTTCGGTGTTCCAGAAAGTCGGCAACCTGTCGGGCGGCAACCAGCAAAAGGTCGTGTTGGCCAAATGGCTCAACACCGCGCCCGAGGTTCTGATCCTCGACGAGCCGACCCGTGGCATCGACGTCGGCGCGAAATATGAAATCTACGCGATCATCAACGAGCTGTCCGCCGAGGGCAAAGGGGTCGTCATGATCTCGTCGGAAATGCCCGAACTGCTCGGCATGTGTGACCGCATCTATGTGATGAACGAAGGCGCATTCGTGGGCGAGTTGTCCGCCGAAGAAGCCAGCCAGGAGCGCATCATGTCGCTCATCGTCAACGAATAAGGGACATCAAAATGACGAATTCTCAGAAAGGCATCAAAGCCCACCTGGCCGGCCATATGCGTGACTACGGCCTGCTTTTCGCGCTGATCGCGATCATGGCCTTTTTCCAGATCGTGACAGGCGGCACGCTGATGCGCCCCGTCAACATCACCAACCTGTTCCTTCAGAACTCCTACATCATCATCATGGCGCTCGGCATGCTGATCGTCATCGTCGCGGGGCATATCGATCTTTCCGTTGGCTCCGTCATGGGGTTTGTCGGTGCGCTTGCTGCCGTGCTCATCGTCGAAATGGATATGCCGGTCTCCGTGACCGTGCCGATCTGTCTCGTGGTCGGTGGCCTGATCGGCGCGGCGCAGGGGTATTTCGTTGCCTTTTGGCGCATTCCGTCCTTTATCGTGACGCTGGCGGGGATGCTCGTCTTCCGTGGCCTGTCGCTCTGGCTCCTCGAAGGTCAGTCTGTCGGCCCGTTCCCCCGCGAGTTCCAAATCCTTTCCACGGGCTTCGTCGGAGACATCTTTCCTGCCGCTTGGGGCACGGGGCTGGCCCAACTCTTCGGCGCGCGTAACTTCAACGTGCTCTCCTTTGCCCTCGGCCTGCTCGGCGCCGCCGCCGTGATCCAGATGGGTCTCAAATCCCGCGCCCGCAACGCGCAGTATGGCATCGCGGACGAACCCGCAGGTCTCTTCTGGGGACGTATCGCGATCATCTCTGCCGCGATCGTGTTCCTGATGTTCAAACTCTCGACCTTCCGGGGCCTGCCCAACGTCGTCGTCACCATGGGCGTGCTGATCATGGTCTATGCATTCATCACTTCGCGGACCGTCATCGGGCGCCGCATCTATGCCCTTGGCGGCAACGAAAAGGCGGCCAAACTGTCGGGGATCAAGACCGAACGCCTCACCTTCCTCGCCTTCGTCAACATGGGCGTTCTGGCGGCGCTGGCGGGCATGATCTTTGCCGCGCGCCTCAACACCGCGACGCCGAAAGCGGGCTTTGCGCTTGAGCTTGACGTGATCGCGGCGGTGTTCATCGGCGGGGCCTCCATGTCGGGCGGCTCGGGCAAGATCATCGGGGCCGTGGTGGGCGCCTTTATCATGGGTGTGATGAACAACGGCATGTCCATCATGGGCATCGGCATCGATTACCAACAGGTGATCAAAGGCCTGGTGCTGCTCGCGGCCGTTTTCTTCGACGTCTACAATAAGAACAAACAGGCCTGAGCCTGTCATTGAAAGGACACTCCAATGGCATTCAAACCGGCAAAATGGCCCCGCAAACTGCGGTCTCAGGAATGGTATGGCGGCAATTCCCGCGACACGATTTACCACCGCGGCTGGCTTAAAAATCAGGGCTATCCGCATGATCTGTTCGACGGGCGCCCGATCATCGGCATTCTGAACACCTTCTCCGAGCTGTCGCCCTGCAACGGCGTGCATATGAAAGAGCTGGCCGAGAAGATCAAAGCGGGCATCTGGGAGGCCGGTGGCTTCCCGGTCGAAGTGCCGGTGTTTTCCGCCTCCGAGAACACGTTTCGCCCCTCCGCGATGATGTTCCGCAACCTTGCGGCGCTCTCCATCGAGGAAACCATTCGCGGACAGCCGATGGACGGCGCGGTTCTGATGGTGGGCTGCGACAAGACCACGCCGTCTCTGATGATGGCGGCGGCGTCTTGTGACATCCCTTCGATCGTCGTCACCGGCGGGCCGATGCTCAACGGCTATTACAAAGGCGAACGCGTCGGCTCGGGCACCCATCTGTGGAAATACTCCGAGGCCGTGAAGGCGGGCGAGATGACGCAGGACGAGTTCCTCGAAGCCGAGGCCTCGATGTCGCGGTCCACGGGCACCTGCAACACGATGGGCACGGCGTCGACCATGGCGTCGATGGCGGAATCTCTCGGCATGGCGTTGTCGGGCAACGCCGCGATCCCTGCCGTCGATAGCCGCCGCCGCGTCATCGCGCAAATGTCCGGTCGTCGCATCGTCGAGATGGTGAAGGACGATCTGAAACCCTCCGACATCATGACCAAAGAGGCCTTTGAGAACGCGATCCGCACCAATGCGGCCATCGGCGGCTCTACCAACGCTGTGATCCACCTTTTGGCCATGGCAGGCCGTGTGGGCATTGATCTGACGCTCGAAGATTGGGACCGCTGCGGGCGCGACGTGCCGACCATCGTCAACCTCATGCCCTCGGGCAAGTATCTGATGGAAGAGTTCTTCTATGCGGGCGGTTTGCCCGTGGTGCTCAAACGTCTGGGCGAGGGCGGGCTTTTGCACAAGGACGCGCTCACCGTTTCCGGCGCTTCCATCTGGGACGAGGTCAAAGACGCGCAGAACCACAACGAAGACGTGATCCTGCCCACCGATCAGGCGCTGACCCAGTCGGGTGGTATTGTGGTGGTCAAAGGCAACCTTGCCCCGAAAGGCGCGGTGCTCAAACCCTCCGCCGCCACGCCCGCCCTGTTGCAACACCGGGGTCGCGCGGTCGTGTTCGAGGACATCGACGACTATAAAGCCAAGATCAACGATCCGGATCTCGACATCGACGAGACCTGCATCATGGTTATGAAAAACTGTGGCCCAAAAGGCTATCCGGGCATGGCCGAGGTCGGCAATATGGGCCTTCCGCCGAAAGTACTTCAGAAAGGCATCACCGATATGGTGCGCATTTCCGACGCGCGGATGTCGGGGACGGCCTATGGCACGGTTGTGCTGCACACCTCGCCCGAAGCCGCCGCCGGTGGCCCGTTGGCCGTGGTGCAGAACGGCGATTTCATTGAGTTGGACGTGGCGAACCGCCGCCTTCACCTCGATATTTCCGATGAAGACCTCGCCGCGCGTCTGGCCGAGTGGCAACCGCTCGGCGGTGCACCCGAAAGCGGCTACGCCTGGCTTCACCAACAGCATGTCGAGGGGGCCGATACAGGGGCCGATCTCGATTTTCTCAAAGGCTGTCGCGGCAATGACGTAGGAAAGGACAGCCATTGATGGATATTGCACTCATCGGGATCGGCAAGATCGCGGTGGACCAACATGTCCCTGCGATTGCAGCCTCCACCGACTTTACCCTGTCGGCGGCGGTATCGCGGCATGGCAAGGTCGAGGGCGTCGAGCACTTCGACGACATCGACGCGCTGCTTGCGGCGCGCGATGACATCCGTGTCGTGTCTCTCTGCCTGCCGCCCGTGCCGCGTTTTGAGGTCGCCGCCAAAGCCCTTCGGGCAGGGCGTCATGTGATGCTGGAGAAACCTCCGGGCGCGACGCTTGCGGAGTGCTACGCGCTGGAACGGCTGGCGCGCGAAAATGGCGTCTCGCTCTTTGCCACGTGGCATTCGCGCGAGGCGGATAAGGTCGCCGTCGCCAAAGGCTGGCTTGCGGACAAACACCTCACCTCTCTCAAGGTGACGTGGAAAGAGGACGTGCGCCGGTGGCACCCCGGTCAGGCATGGATTTGGGAGCCGGGCGGCATGGGGGTCTTTGATCCGGGCATCAATGCGCTCTCGATTGTCACGGAAATCCTTCCGCATGACATTCACCTGACAGACGCGCATCTCTTGGTGCCCGAAAACTGCCAGACGCCGATTGCGGCGGAGCTGACATTCGCGCATCCCGAAGGTGCCTCTGTCACCGCCGACTTCGACTTCCGTCAGGAGGGCGAGCAAATCTGGTCCATCGAAGCGGTCACCTCGCAAGGCACGCTCACGCTCATTGATGGCGGCGCCCGCATCCGGATCGACGGCGTCGACGAGGCGCTCGACGACGACAACCCGCTGGCGGGCGAATACCCGCGCCTTTACGCGAAAATGGCCGATCTGCTGACACGCGGTGCCGTGGATATGGACCTGCGCCCGATGATCCATGTTTGTGATGCCCTCTCTCTCGGTCGACGCACGGCTGTAGAGCCCTTCATCGAATAATCCGAAAGACATACCATGACCCAGTACACCGGCATTTGGCCTGTTGCCCCGACCCCGTTCAATGACGATGGCACGCTTGATCTTGACGGGATGAAACGCGTTCTGGACTGCCTGATCGACCAAGGCGCCGACGGGATTTGTATCCTCGCAAACTTCTCCGAACAGTTCCTTCTGACGGATGCCGAGCGCGAAATGCTCACGCGCCTCTCGCTTGAACATGTCTCAGGACGCGTGCCGGTGATCGTCACCATTTCGCACTATGCCACACAGATCGCGGTCGAGCGTGCACGGCTGGCAAAATCTCTTGGCGCGGACATCGTGATGATGATGCCGCCCTATCATGGCGCCACGCTGAAGGGCACGCCGGAGCAGACCTTTGAACAATTCGCCGCCGTGGGTGAAGTCGGCATTCCGATCATGGTGCAGGACGCGCCGATGTCGGGCGTCGATCTCTCCGTACCGCTTCTGGTGCGGATGGCCAAAGAAATTGAGATGGTCAAACTGTTCAAAATCGAATGCCCCCGCGCCGCGAATAAAATCCGCGCTCTGATCGAACAGGGCGGCGATGCGATTGAGGCGCCGTTCGATGGAGAAGAGGCGATCACGCTTTTGGCCGATCTCGACGCGGGTGCGACCGGCTCGATGACCTCGGGCATGATCGTCGATCAGATCAAGCCCGTTCTGACGCATTTCCATGCGGGCCGCCATGACGAGGCCACCGCCGCCTATGGCCGCGTCGCCATGGCGATCAATCATGAAAACCGTCAGTGCGGTTGGCAATCGTGCAAGGCCGCGATGGTCGAGGGCGGCGTCATCAAATCGGAGATGTGCCGTCACCCCGTCGCGCCGCTGCATCCCGCCATTCGCACGCGTTTGATTGAGCTTTTGAAGCCGCTCGATCCGCTGGTTCTGAGCTGGGGCAAATAAGCCCCGACACTTCCGATATTCTGAGAGGACATCACATGACCTTCACCCCGCATGGCAAACATCTCATCGCAGGCGCTTGGGTTGCCGGTGACGAGAGCTTCCAATCCGCTCCCGCGCACGGACCGTCGCATAGTTTTTCCAAGGGCACGCCGTCGCATGTGAATGCCGCATGTGACGCCGCCGAAGAGGCGTTTTGGGACTATGGCTATTCGACCCGCGAGGCCCGTGCCGCTTTTCTGAACACCATCGCGGATGAGATCGAAGCCCGCGCCGAGGCAATCACAGAGATCGGCACGCAGGAAACCGGTCTGCCCGAGGCGCGTCTGAACGGCGAGCGCGGGCGCACCACCGGCCAACTGCGCCTTTTTGCAAGTCACATCCTGAGCGCCGAGTATCTCGACCGGCGTTATGACGAAGCCCTGCCTGATCGTCAGCCGCTGCCGCGTCCCGACCTGCGGATGATGCAGCGCCCCATCGGTCCCGTCGCCGTTTTCGGCGCTTCGAACTTTCCGCTCGCCTTTTCGACCGCAGGCGGCGACACCGCCGCAGCACTGGCCGCTGGGTGTCCTGTCGTCGTCAAAGGCCATGACGCGCATCCCGGCACCGGCGAGATCATCGCCGAAGCCATCCATGCCGCGATCCAAACCTGCGGCATGCCCAAGGGCGTTTTCTCCCTCGTGCAAGGTGATGACCGCATCGTCGGGCAAACTTTGGTCCAGCACCCGCTGATCACCGCCGTCGGCTTTACCGGCTCGCTCGCGGGAGGGCGCGCGCTCTTTGATCTCTGCGCACAGCGTGAGGTTCCGATCCCGTTTTTCGGCGAGCTTGGGTCCGTGAACCCGATGTTCATGCTGCCCGAGGCGATCTCGACCCGTGGCGCAGAGCTTGGCAAAGGCTGGGCGGGCTCGCTTGCCATGGGCGCGGGCCAGTTCTGCACCAACCCGGGCATCGCCGTGGTGATCGAAGGCCGCGAGGCCGAAGCCTTTGTCGAGGCCGCGCGCGCCGCGTTGTCGGAGCAAGGCGCGCAGGTCATGCTGACGGACGGCATCGCCAAGGCCTACACCTCTGGTGCGGCGACCATCGGCGCGCAGGCAGGGGTTCAGGATCTGTTGACCAACATGTGCGACCAGCGCGAGGCCAAGCCGTTCCTCTTTAAAGTGGCCGCCTCCGACTGGCTCGGCAACCACGCGCTGTCCGAAGAGGTGTTCGGCCCTCTGGGCCTCGTGGTCGTCGCGAAGGACGCGGACGAAATGGACCGCGTCGCCCGCAGCTTTAGCGGCCAGCTCACCGCGACTTTGCACCTCGACGAGGGCGACGCGGCGCTCGCACGTCGTCTCTTGCCGGTGCTGGAACGCAAGGCGGGCCGCGTGCTTGCCAACGGCTTCCCGACAGGCGTCGAGGTCTGCGACAGCATGGTGCACGGCGGGCCTTATCCGGCCTCGACCAACTTCGGCGCCACCTCCGTCGGCACCCTGTCCATCCGCCGCTTCCTGCGTCCCGTCTGCTATCAGAACATTCCGATGGATGTTTTGCCCAAGGACTTGGTGTGAGGCCATGACGACACGGATCGCCGTCGATTGGGGGACCTCCGCGCTGCGTCTTTGGGCGCTAAATGCAGCGGGCACGCCGATGGTCGAACGGCGGTCTGACAAAGGGATGGGCAGGCTCTCTTCCGAGGAGTTCGAGCCAGCCTTTCTTGAGATCGCCGAAGACTTGCTGGCTGAGGATGGCCAGACCCAAGTGCTGATTTGCGGCATGGCGGGGGCGCGTGACGGTTGGTGCGAGGCGCCGTATCGCGCGACCCCAGCGCGCCTGACTGCGCCCGAGGCGACCCGCGTGCCGACACAAGACGCCCGTCTCGATGTCCGCATCCTCGGCGGTGCCAGCCAGGCGGAGCCCGCCGATGTGATGCGCGGCGAGGAAACCCAGATCGCGGGCTTTCTCGTGAATGACCCCGCGTTTGAGGGGACGCTCTGTCTGCCAGGCACGCACACCAAATGGGTGCAGGTTTCTGATGGCACGATCCAAGGTTTTTGCACGGTCATGACGGGAGAGCTTTTCGCACTTCTGTCGCGGCAATCGGTGCTCCGGCGCAGCGTCGAAAGCGATGCGCCTCTGTCGATGCCCAGTTTTAGCGCCGCCGTGCGCGAGGCCGTGGAACAGCCCGAGCGTCTGACCGCCGCGCTCTTTTCCCTGCGTGCGGAGGGGCTTGTCGCCGGACTGCGCCCGGAAATGGCCAAAAGCCGTTTGTCGGGCCTGCTGATCGGACAAGAGCTTGCCGCCACCCGCGCGCGCTGGCTGGGTCGTTCGGTCACCATCATTGGCGACGACAGCCTTGCCGAACTTTACCGATCCGCGCTTGAAACGCTGGGCACGGTGGCCCACTGCCAGTCCGGCAGTGCGCTGTCCCTTTTGGGCCTTGGCGCTGCATTCGACACTGTTTTCTCACCGGATTTCTCACAGAATCTCTCATCGGAGACCCAGATATGAGCCGCAATCTCATCGCTATTCTGCGTGGCATCACGCCCCCCGATGCAGAGGCCGTCACGGCCGAGCTGATCGCCGCAGGCATCACCAAGATCGAGGTGCCGCTCAACTCGCCGGAGGCCTTTACCTCCATCGCGGCACTGATCGAGGCCTTTGGGGATCGGGCCACCATCGGGGCAGGCACGGTGCTCTCTGTGGCGGAAGTCGAAAGGCTGGCGCAGATCGGTGCCAAATTGGTGGTCTCGCCCAATATGAACCCCGCGGTGATCCGCGCGACGCGGGCCGCGGGCATGCTGTCCTATCCCGGCGTCATGACACCGACCGAGTGCTTCGCCGCCTTGGACGCGGGCGCGCACGGGCTTAAATTCTTTCCCGGTTCTTTGATCGGTCCTGCGGGGCTCAAGGCGATCAAAGCCGTGCTGCCTGCGGGCTGCGAGATGCTGGCCGTGGGCGGGGCGAGTGCGGAGAACTTCGCCGAATGGCATGCGGCAGGGGCGGCAGGGTTCGGCATCGGCACGGCGCTTTACAAACCGGACGACACCCCTTTGAGTGTCCGCGCGAAAGCGGAGAAAATCGTCGCGGCCTTTGATGCCTGCTACACCTGAGGAGCCCCGCATGACGACCCCAATGAGTGCCACCATGTATGACGACCGTATCTGCGAGCTTGGCGAGGGGCCTTTGTGGCACCCCGAACGGGCCGCTTTGTTTTGGTTCGACATTATGGGCAAGCGCCTGCATTGCCGTGGAGCGGACGGCACAGAGGTCTGGCAGTTCGACGCGCATGCCTCTGCGGCGGGTTGGGTGGACCACGACAAGCTGCTGATCGCCTCCGAGACCGCGCTGACGCTGTTTGATCTGAGGGACGGGTCGCGTGTCGAGTTGATCGGTTTGGAGGCCGACGATCCCGTAACCCGTTCGAACGACGGGCGCGCCGACCCGATGGGCGGCTTTTGGATCGGCACCATGGGCAAACAGGCACAGCCGGGCGCGGGGGCGATTTATCGGTATTTTGGGGGGGAGTTGCGCAAATTGCATTCCGGGATCACCATCCCGAATGCGATCTGCTTTTCCGCCGACGGGCGCACCGCCTATTTCGCGGACACCACAACGCACAGGATCATGCGTCAGGCGCTAGACACGAGCGGCTGGCCCTCTGATGCCCCGCAGGTTCACATTGACCTGACCGGCGAAGGGCTGAACCCTGATGGTGCGGTCGTCGATGCCGAGGGCTGCCTGTGGAATGCGCAATGGGGCGCGTCCCGCATTGCCCGTTATACCCCCGACGGCAGTTTCCTGTCCGAGCACCCAGTTCCCGCTCGACAGCCGTCTTGCCCTGCGTTTGGCGGGGAGGGGGCGAGCACGCTCTTCGCCACAACCGCGACCGAAGATCTGAGTGATCCGCGCGCAGGTGAGGGCTGTGTGTTCAAGGTTGCGACCGGCGTAAACGGGCGGTTCGAGCCGCGTGTTGTGCTGGAAAAGGCTTAGGCCGATCTCGGTGTGCGCGTGACTTGCGATCTGTCAAAGCGGCATAGCAACCGGCGGGATATGATGCGAAAACAGTCTTGGTGAGATAAGCATCTACGAAGTGAAGGTCTTGGACGCTTTACGGCAACGGTGCTTCAGAGGGAGGAGCGGCAAATGTCCGACCTTAAGATTGTCGCTGTTGTTGTGCTCGGATTGGTCGCACTTGGCGCCGGTGGTGTCGCGCTCGTCTTGCTCTTTCAAACCATGACGGGTCTGGGTCTCCCGGGGTTGTTCTTTACGGGCGGCCCCATCCTGATCCTTGGGGGCACTAGTGCTGTTTGCATATTCTGGATTCAGACGATCGTGAAAAAGCCGCCGGACGACAACACGTGATGTGAAAACGTGGGTGCCAGCACCCATCCTTATCTTCTGGGAGCTGGCACGCATTTTTGCCGCGACGAGACGGAAACAAATCTTCCCGCATCTGATCGAGCCGTTATGATCTTCTCCAGCCTCGGCGAGGTCCGATGGCGGCGACCCGATTTATTCGGCGGGTGCGATGTTATGATTCACCCTGAACAAGTTTCCGGGGTCATATTTGGCTTTGACCTGACCAAGCTTCTTCATGTTTGCACCATAAGCCCCGGAAACCCGCTCAACTTCATCATCCGGCATGAAGTTGACGTAGGCGCTCCCCGTCGAATAGGGCGCCATGTCATCAAACAGTTGTCGTGCCCAATCGATACACTCAGCGTCTTTCGAGGCCTCTTCCCAACGCGTATGCACATTCATGATGAAATGCGAAGACCGCTCCGGATATGCGGTCTCACCCACCGGGATGCGCGCCATTGCTCCACCGACATGGGCAATGAACACCTCACAGTTCGGGTCCGGTAAGCCCTCAATCGCAGAGGTCAACTTGGTGATCGCCTCATCGGAAAGGTCTTCGAAGTCGTGGCTTTTCCAATAGTTCCGCATCCCCGGTGTCAAAAGCGGATCGAAGGCGGTTTGCCATCCGACGTAGGGATGAGGACTGATGACATCCGCAATCGGCTCTCCCAGCGCGCGCAATCCAGCAAGCGCCTCTTCTCCTTTTGACAGGTCCCCCGTGTAACAGGCTGCAAAGACGAGAACAGGGCGACCATGCCACTCTTCGGGAAGGAAGGGCAATGGAGGGGCTTTCCTCATGACAACCCAGACCGTCATTTCGTCTGGTGCAGCGTTCGCGATTTCCCGGTATTCCTTCAGGAGGTCGGGGCCCGCTTCAATCGGATGAACGATGAGCCCGGACAAAACTTCAGAACCGATGTCGTGGACCGCAAACTCGAATGAGGTGACGATCCCGAAATTGCCGCCTCCGCCGCGGATCGCCCAGAAAAGATCTGAATTTTCATCTTCACTCGCGAGGCGTACCGCGCCATCGGCAGTCACGATATCGGCCGAGATGAGATTGTCGATCGTCATTCCATATTTGCGCGTGAGCCAACCAAAGCCGCCTCCAAGGGTGAGGCCAGCGATACCCGTCGTGGAGTTGATGCCGACTGGAAGCGCAAGATTGTGGACCTGCGTTTCGCGATCCACATCTCCTAGCGTTGCCCCCGGCTCAACGCGAACCGTTTTTTCTGACGGGTTCACGCGAACGGAGTTCATATGTGACAGATCGAGCTGGAGGGCGCCCTCAACAACGGCGTGGCCCGCGATCTGATGCCCGCCGGAGCGTATTGCCATCAAGAGCCCATTGTTGCGCGCGAAATTGACGGCGTCCTGAACGTCTGCAGCCCCCTTGGCGCGGATGACCGCCCCCGGCTTGCGATCTACCATTGCATTCCAGAGGGTGCGCCCTTCTTCGTATTCCGGGCTTCCATCTGAAAAAACGCCGCCACGTAGACCATTCGCCAAGGCCTCAAGGGCGTCTTCCTCCACAAACTCATCGGTTCTTTGAAGTGTCTTCAGCATCGTCATCTTAAAGTCCCTCCCGTGTGAAATTCGGGGTTCCTTGCCTAGACATTGCCTGACGTGCGGTATGTTCCGCCTGCTTGAAGATAGCATATTTATGGAAGAACTCAGACCGGAAATTTAGAAGTCGGGCGGCGTCAGCGGAACGTGGCTTGAGTGGGGAAGGGCGTTCTTATGTCGACCGCGCATGTCAAACTGCTTACCTTTCAAGTGCTTCAAGACGTCGCCTGAGTTTTTCGCTGGCCGTGATGCGCTACGTTTTGGTTTCTTCTGTCGCCCTGAAAAGTCGAGGAACTTTAGCAGGGGTGCGGCATCGGCGTTGGTCACGAGAGGGTGCGGTGTCTCAATAGCCCTTGCTTCGATCCACGCACCACAAAAGGTTTTTGCCGTCGCGCAATCTTTTCAGGTTCATGCTTACGTTTTGCGCGGAAGTTTGGGCGTCTGTCCGGCCTGCGATATGCGGGGTGATCAGTAGATTGGGGATCTCCCAAATGGGATCGGTCGGCGGGAGCGGTTCGGTTTCAAAGACATCGACAATCGCATTCCCGAGCTGTCCGCTTTCGAGTGCGTCGGCCAGATCGGGAAAGACGCACTGCGCCCCGCGACCGGTGTGCACGAGGCTCGCCCCCGGCTTCATCCGGTCGAAGAACCGGCGTGAGAGAAGGCCGCGCGTTTCATCGGTCAGCGGCAAAAGGCAGACCACAATATCAGCATCCGCCAAAAGACTGTCCAGCCCGTCTTTGCCGGTCTTGCAGGTTACGCCCTCAATCGCGCGCGGGCTGCGCGCCCATCCGGTCACGGAAAAGCCGACGGACGCGAGCGTCCGCGCGGCCTTTTCTCCGATCTCGCCAAGTCCGAGAATGGTGACTGTGGTTTCGGTCGTCGTGCCACTCGGGTCTGCGATCCATGTTTTCTGTCTCTGCCGGTCCGCGTATTTTGGAAAATCCCGCATGCAGGACAGGCATGCGGCGAGGACGTAGTCGACCACCTTCTGGGTGTTGTTCGGATCCACCATTTTGACAAGCTTGATATGCTCCGGCAGCGCGTCGAACTGGTCGATGCCGGCGCTGACCGAAAACACGATTTCCAGATTGTGGAGTGATGACCAATCGTCGAGCGGCCGCCACGTGAAAACATATCGAATGTCTTCGCGTGGGTAAGCCATCTCGCTCGTCACAACCGCAATGTCCGGCAATTCGCGCGCGAACACCTCATGGAACGCATCGAGGCGGTCTTGGTCCGTTACATTCAGTAAAATCGTCATCGCTGAAGGATATTCTCCATCGGGCTAATCTTGCTGCCATCCGAAAAACGATGGAGGCGGAAGGGGGTCGGATCAACGCAGGGTGCCTTGCCGGTGATGAGGTCCGCCACCAAAAGCCCGGCCCCCGTTCCGAGGCCAAAACCGTGGCCTGAAAAACCGGTGGCCACATAGAGCCCTGCAATCCCGTTTTTCACACCTTCGGTTTCGGAAATGACGGGGACCACATCGGGCAGCACATCAATGTAACCGGCCCAACGCTGCGCCACTTTTGCCGACTTGAACGGTTGATAGCCGCGCTTCACCACATCCAAAACTTTGTCGATCAAAGGTGTGTCGGGTTCCGGATCTAGAATACGCGTCTTCTCGAACGGGGTGACATCCTTTGCGGTCCAGCGCCGCCGCGTTTTCAATGCGTCGAAAAAGGCTGGCCCGATCCCCAAGGATACATCGCGCCATTCGTTTTTCAGTGTCGGCAAGAAGGCTTTCAGGAGACGGAAACTGTCCGGGGTCAGTTGGTAGCGGCTTGGAGCAGAAGAGGCGATGGTGTAGCCCCCGTCGAGACGTTTGCGCATGGCGAACCCCGGTGCTTTCAAGGTTTGCTCCGGTCCGTCTTCCACTGCCTCTGTCCGCATAACTGTGTTCTTTGTCCGCAACTGCGGCAGGTAAATGCCGAGATTGCCGAGGAACAGGCGTGACCAGACACCGCCCGCAAGCAATGCCACCGAACATTTGATCGTCCCATGTTCGGTCACGACGCCCGTGACTTTGCCGTCCTTCGTCACAAGGGTGCGCACGGCACAGTTTTGATGCACGCTCCCGCCGCGTTCCTGAACGGCGCGGGCAATGGCCGGCGCCGCTTTTTGGGGTTCGGCGCGCCCGTCATGGGGATTATAGAGCGCACCTTTGATGTCGATCGAGAAACCGGGAAAGTCTGTTTCGACCTCCTCGCGCGTCAGAATACGCGCCGGGATTTGATATTTCTGCAGGTCTTCTGCCGCCTGACGTTCGACCGCCAGCGCCTTTTCGGATGCGACGGTATAGGTCACCCCGCATTGCCGGTAGCCGGTCTCGTGGCCGATCCTGTCGTTCATGGCTTTCCAGAGACGGACAGATTCAACCATGAGCGGCATTTCGCGGGGGTCACGGTGGGTGAGCCGCACCCAGCCCCAGTTACGGCTGGATTGTTCGGCGCCGATTTCGCCCTTTTCGCAGATCGCGACGGTTTTCCCGCGATCTATAAGTTCGAGCGCGGCGCAAACCCCCGCGATCCCGCCGCCGATGATCACCACATCGACTTCCGTGGGCAGATTGGGGTTGCTCTCGACCGGATCAAGTTGCGGTCCCGGCATGGTGGTTCTCCTAAATGAAGCGCGTTGCGCTCTGAAAAAATTATGCGTGTGGAGGGAGCGGTGCGCGTTGCCGTGCAGCCCGCAAACCGTCGCGCAGGCGATAGCCGCGCAGCGCCGCTTGGGGCGCGAAATTCATGTAGAGGGGTTGTTTGCTCAGGGGTTCAATCCGAAGATCGAGGTCGGTCTCGGACACTCCCAGCGCCCAATCGGACAGGATGCCGCCGATCATCGACCCGGTCGGCACACCGCGCCCCGAGAGGCCGGTCATCGCCACCACACCGGGCGCGAGGCCGTAGAGACGCGGCACTGTTTTTCGCTGCATGTCCAATTCACCGAACCAGAAGAACTCCCACCGCAACTCCTCGCGCAGCTCCGGGTGGAGCCATTTCAGGCGATCGGAGAGGACCTTGCGCGTGTAGGCCGGATCTTTGCCGCGTGCGCCCATCGGGAACATGGAGGCGACGATGCGGTTCTCGCGGTTGTATTTGTAGACATAGATATCGCCGCGCCCGTCTTGAATGGTTGTCCGCTTTGGCAGGACAGCCGCCTGCGAGGCCGCAGAGAGCGGCTGTGTCGCTGCGACGAACACGCGCATGATGCGGAAGGTTTCTTCGAGCTTGGGCCAACCGGCAACGGTATAGGCCCCCGTGGTGTAGATCACCTTCTCGGCCCGGACCGATCCGCGTTGGGTTTTGACGACCCATGACTGGTTTTCGCGTTCGCATCCCGTAACACTTGCTCCGGTGAAGATTTGACCGCCTTCGGAGAGCACAGCCCGCCCAAGCCCCCGCGCATAAGCAAGTGCGTTCAGCCCGCCCGCTTCCTCATGGAGCCAGCCACCGTAAAACCGCGAGCTGCCTGTGATGTCGCGCACTTCGTCACGGTCGAGCATCCGCGTGCGTGCGCCAACCTCGTTATAAGTCTTGGCATGCTTTGCGAGGGTCTTGAGGTGCGACGGAAACAGCGCGCCCTGAACATAACCGTTCTGCTCCCATTCGCAGTCGATATTGTAGCTGGAGATCATCTCTCCCACTTTGTCATTCGCGCGGGTTTGGCGGTGGATCAACCGCTCTGCCCAAGGCTCTCCGAGCACCTTGCGCAGGTCCGGCAGGCTGTAATGGGTGAAGGTCGGCGTGCAGTGGCCCGCGTTGCGGCCAGAGCCGCCAAAGCCGATCTCCTCACGCTCCAAAACAACGACAGAAACGCCTTGTCGTGCCAGTTCGAGGGCTGTCGTCAGGCCGGAGTAACCCGCCCCGACGATACAGACATCTGCGGTGACCTCACCGCGCAAAGGCTGGGTGGCCGGGGCCTCCGGCGCAGTCGCATACCAAAGCGTGTCTTTGAATTCGGAGAACTTGGGTTTCATCTCATTCACCCTGTGCGCGGCTGTCGAACGCATCGCGCAACCCGTCTCCGATGAAGTTGAAACCGGTCACAGCGATGGTGATTGCAAGGCCCGGAATGATGGCAAGCCACGGCGCGGATTGCAGGTATTGCTGCGCGCCGTTGAGCATGTTGCCCCAACTCGGGAGCGGCGGCTGGATGCCGTATCCGAGGAAGGAGATATAGGCTTCTAACAGAATGGCACGGGCCACCGTAAGGGTCGCGGCGACGATGATCGGGCCGATGGCATTGGGCAGCAACTCACGGAACATGATCCAGCGGTTCGACAGGCCGAGCATGTGTGCGGCTTGGACGAAATCCTGATTGCGGAGCGATTTGACCTCCGCCTCCACGATCCGCGCGACTTCCATCCAACTCGTTGCAGAGATGATGAGAGCGATCATCACCGGGCCGGGTTGGATAAACGCGGCCAGTGCCAGGAGTAGAAAGACCGATGGGAAAGAGAGGAACGCATCGACGATCCGCATCAGGACTGCGGCGACTTTGCCGCCGTAGTAGCCGGAGACCACGCCAACGACGGAGCCGATGGTGGTGGCGATGATCATCACCGCAAAGCCCACGGCCATGGAAATCTGACCGGCGTGGAACAGGCGCGCCGCGATGTCACGGCCCAAGGGATCGGTGCCGAAGATATGCCCACCCGTTCCCGGCGGCGCAAAGCGGGCCATCAGGTCGATGTGCAGTTCGTCATAAGGCAGGAGGAAAGGACCGATGAAGCAGGCCGCCGTCAGCGTCAGCACCATGATGAGACCGATCAGAGCGAGCTTGTGGCTCAGAAACCGGCGCAGGGCACGGGATTTGATGAAGGGACGGCGCGCGGGGGTATTCGCTGTGAGTGAGCTCATATCAGGCAATCCTTCAGTCGAGACGAATGCGGGGGTCGATCAGGGCGACGATGAGATCGGCGGCGAGGTTGCCGACCAGGACGAGAATGGCAGAGGCCATCAAGAGGCCCATCACGACCGGATAGTCGGAGTACCCGAGGCTATCGAGGAACAGTCGTCCCATGCCCGGCCATGTGAACACGGTCTCTGTGACAAGCGCGCCCCCCAAGACCATGGGCAACTGCAGACCAGCCAGAGTGATCATGGGCACGAGAGAGTTCCCGACGATATGTTTGAGCACAACACGGCGGCGCGGGAGGCCTTTTGATTTCGCCGTGCGGACAAAATCCTGATTGATCACGTTGAGGGTGGAGGTGCGCATGTAGCGGCTCCAGATTGCGACATCGACCAGCGCCAGCACCGCAGCCGGCATGATCAAATGGCTCGCATAGTCGAGCACAGAGCCATCCCCGACGGTGTACATATTGCCTGCAGGCAACCATCCGAGGTTAAGCGAGAAAAAGTAGATCGCGATCAGGCCGAACCAGAAGGTCGGGATCGACAGGGCGACCATGGCGAAAACCGTTGTCGCGTAGTCAAAGGCCGAGCCGCGTTTCAGCGCGCTGAAGATGCCGATCGTGCTGCCGAGAGAAACCGAGATGACGGTCGCGGTGCCCATGAGAAGAAGGGTCGCGAAGAGGTGGCTGCCTATCACGTGCAGGACCGATTGCCCGTCACGATAAGAGGTGCCCCAGTCACCCACGACGAGATTGGACATCCAGTCGAAGTATTGAACGACAACTGGGCGGTCGAGGCCCATCTGCGCGGCGATCTTGTCAATCTGTTCCTGTGTCATGCCGGGGCTGAGCGCGAATTGCGACAGCGGACCACCGGGCGCGAGCGTCAGAACGGCGAACCCGATAAAGGAGACGATCAGCAAGAGAATGAGGCTCTGGCCGAGCCGGGAGAGAATATAGCGCAGCATGTCGCCGCCCTCCTTGTGCGATTGTTATGGGGGCCAGCCGAAGGGACACGGCTGGCCATGAGATGCGGCGGGAAGGGAGCGCCGCATCTCGGGGACGTGTTCGGACGTGCTGGCTTTAGCCGCGTTTCCAATCCCGCACGTTCCAGGTGTCGATGCGGTTGTTCACGTTCGGCTCCGGGCCGGTCACATCGTCTTTCCAGCCTTTGATCACGGCGTATTGGAACATTGGAAGGAACGGCAGATCGTCACGCATGACCGCCTGCATTTCCTCGTAGATCGCTTTGCGCTCTTCAGGGACGAAGTTCGCAGCACCCTTGGTAAGAAGCTCGTCCACTTTCGGGTTCTGATAGGCGAAGGTGTTCTGGCCCGAGCCGCCGAGCGCTGGAGACATGGTGGACATGAAATAGTCGGACGTATCTGGGTCAGCCCCTGCGAGCGTGTTGAGGCCCACAACAACGGAGTCGAATTCGGAATTCATCCAGTAGTCGCCCCACATCACGGCCGGCGGGAAGTTCTTGATCTCCATCTGGACGCCGATCATGGCGAAGGTCTGCTGGATGAACTGTTGCGCCTGCTCGCGCAGGTGGTTGCCTGCGGTCGTGGAGTTGGAGAAGGCGAGTTTCACGCCGTCTTTTTCACGGATGCCGTCAGCGCCTTTGACCCAGCCAGCTTCATCGAGGATCGCGTTTGCCTTCTCGATGCTGAACTCATGCGTCGGCAGGCTCTCGTTGTAGTAGTAGGACTGACGCGGCATGTAGGTCTCGGTCGGGGTCGGCACGCCGTAGTAGAGCGCATCGATGATCGAGGTTTTGTCGATGGCAGCATAGAGCGCCTGACGCACGGCCAGTTCCTGAAACTGCGGGCGGGTCATGTTGAGACCGATGGATTCAAAGGTGGCGGTGCCCGCGACCTTTACGACTTTACCGTCGAGCGTTTCCGCCTCTTCGAGGTGGTCCGGCGTGATGTACTGCAGGCCGATGACGTCGATGTCGCCGGATTTGAACTGCGTGTACATGACGTTCAGATCAGGCACATATTTGATGATAAGCGTTTCGAGGAACGGACCATCCATGTGGTAGTCTTTGTTGGCCTCAAGCTCGATGTGGTCACCGGCCATGCGGCTCTTGAACTTGAACGGGCCGGTGCCGATCGGCGCGGTGTTGAGGACCGTGTCGTTTTTGTCGGCTACACCCTCAAACACGTGCTTAGGCACGATGTAGGTGGAGGCGAGGATCGCGGCCATCGGTGCGAAAGGCTCGCTCATGGTCCAGGTCAGCTCGGTCGGTGAGACGACCGTGATGTTTTCCATGAGCTTGTAGCCCGTGGAGCGGAAGGAGCGGAAATCCGGGTCCATGGTCAGTTCGAGAGAGAACTTTACATCTTCTGCGGTGAACGGGGTGCCGTCGTGCCAGGTCACACCTTCTTTGAGCTTGAGGCTCCAGTTCAGACCATCTGCGGTGATGCCGCCGTTGGCCACGGAGGGAACTTCGGCTGCGAGGATCGGGAAAAACTCACCGGACGGATCGAAATCGAACAGCGTGTCGTAGACAGCGTAGTAGAGGCCTTCGTCCACTTCGATGTGCGGCATGAGCGGGTTGAAGACGGTCGGCTCTTGCGAGAACGCAAGCACCAGTTGGCCGGACGGATCGGCATTGGCGGCAAAGGCGCGGTCACGGCCGATGGCCATCGGCCCTATCAGGCCGGCAGCACCTGCCGCACCCATCATCATCAAGGTTTGGCGGCGGTTGAGATGTGCGGAATTTTTCTTCTCGTCAGTCATCATGGTTTCCCTGTTGGTGTCGCAAGTTGGGGGAGGATCGGTCCGCGCTTGCGTTTCACGAACCGACATTTGCGGCGCCCATCGGAACGGACGCGTGCGTCTTCAGAAACCGGTGATGATCTCGATTTTCGAGCCATCACTGAAGCGGTTGAAGCGGAAGGCCGTCGGATCGACGATCGGAGCCCGCCCTGTCACCAGATCCGCGGCGAGACGCCCCGCGGCCGGCCCGATTCCGAACCCGTGTCCGGAAAAGCCGGTGGCAATGTAGAAGCCGGGAATGTCGTCAATCGGTGAGATCACCGGAACGGCGTCGGGCGTGACATCGATCGCACCGGCCCAGCGTTGAGCAATCTCGGCTTTCTCGAACACCGGAAACGCCTTTCGTAGATTGGCGAGTGCTTTGTCCTGAAGCGAGAAGGCCGGTTTTGGATCGAGCACGCGGTTGTATTCGAAGGGGCTGACCTCATCGAGCGACCATTTGTTCGGGATGCGGGCCTCGTCGTAGAACTTTCCACCAAAGCGCAGCATGAGCGATTTCCACTCCGCGCCGAGGGCCGGAAGAAATTCGCGCATGTAGCGGAAGCTGTCCGGCACGATGTCGACGATATTTCGGAAGCCGTCGGCAATGGTATAGCCACCGTCCTGACGTTTGCGGACGGAGAACCCTTCGGACCAGATCGCGTGTTCCGGCCCGCCTTCGAGAGGTTTGGTGCGGATCACGGAGTTTTTGACCTTGAGCTGCGGCAGGCGCAGGCCCGTGTTGCGGGCAAAGAGGCTCGACCATGCGCCACCGGCGAGCACGACCTGCTCACAGGCAATCTCGCCACGCTCTGTCACGACGCCGCAAACCTTTCCGCCCGCTGTCTGAATCCCGCGCACGGCACATTCGGTGAGAATATGCGCACCCCGATCCCGCGCAGCCTCGGCAATCGCAGGGGCCGCTTTTTGCGGCTCCGCTCGGCCATCGACGGAGGTGAAAAGCGCCCCTTCGATGTTCATTTTCATTCCGGGGGTCTTTTCGTTGAACTCTTTGGACGAGAGCATCCTGCTATCGATCTGGTAGTCTTTGAGATGTTCGAGCCATCTCTCGTGTTCGTCGAAGTCTTTCTTTGTCGCGCAGGCAAAGGCGATGCCCGCACGTGTGTAGCCGAGATCGCGTCCTGTGCGTTCGGCCAGTGTCGGCCATATGCGCAGGGCTTCGGCCATCAGGGGAATTTCGCGGGGGTCACGGCGGGTGATGCGCACCCAGCCCCAGTTGCGGCTCGATTGTTCATGGCCGATCCCGCCCTTTTCACAGAGCGCGACTTTCAGCCCCTGATCTGCGAGTTCGAGCGCGGTGGAGGCGCCGATGATACCGCCACCGATGACGACGACATCGACTTTCTTGGGCAATTCGAGATCGCCATGGACGGGAACGACGAAAGGACCTGGCATCTCAGAATGACTCCTCAAGTTGGCAATTGACGCAGAATTCGGCGACGCTCGCCTCGTTCGGTAGTTCGATCAGCATTTGGATCACGGCGGCGAGGTCCTTCGGGTCGGTCATCGCCTCTGCTGACCGGTCGCTCAGGGCCATGGCCATGTCGGTCGCGACAAATCCCGGACAGACGACTGTGGCGCGAATGCCATCGTCGAAACCGGTGTGGCGCAGGGCATGGGCGAGACCAACGGCTGCAAATTTGGAGATGGCGTAGGACCCCGCGCGGGCGGATTTCACGCGTTTGCCCGAGAGCGATCCGAGAATGATCACGCGGCCCTTGCCCGAGATTTTCAGCCCGTCCCAGCACGCAGCAGCCAAACGGCGCGGGCCCTGAACGTTGATTTCGAGAAGCTGCGCCATCTCGTCGTCGGAAATCTCAACGGGTGTTTTCGGGATCATGATCCCGGCGTTGGCAACCACGGCATCAATGCGCCCGTGGGTCTCCATGACTTCTTTTGCCCAATCTTTTGCGCTTTGTTCCGATGCTGCGTCATAGGCAAAGACATGAACGCGTTCGGGGGCGTCCTTTGCCCAGTCCGGCATCGAAGGGGTGCGCATTCCCAGAGACACAGTCCAGCCAGTGTTAAAGAGCGTCTGCGCGACAGCGGCCCCAATGCCACGGTTCGCGCCAGAAATCAGGGCGATACGAGTGTCACTCATTCGAGTTTTTTCCTCATGTTCAGATAGGCACGTTTCAACATGCGCATGAATGCTTCGCGGTCTTCTGGCTCAATGAAGTCGAAGAACTCGTCTTCCTGTTCGCGAATGATGCCGCGCACTTGCTCGGCCAGTTCGTGACCTTTCTCGGTGATAAAGAGCGCTTGGGCGCGCTGATCGTCTTCTGCCGCTTCACGGCGGATATCCCCGGCCTTGACCAAAGTGTCGATGATCCGGCCCGTGGACGGCCGGTCGCGCATCAGGACTTCCGCGATTTGCGAGGGACGGACGCCTGGATAACGGTCGACGATCAACAGCGCCGTGATCTTTCCTTTTCCTTTCGCGACATCGAGATGCCCCATCCGGTGATCGAGATCGCGGGACACAACGGAATCGAGCGAACGGATATACCAGCTGAACGTCCCCGCGAGCACGTCGATGTGCAGGCCAGCGAGCTCCAAAGGCTCTTCGTCGTGGGTGCGATCAGGGTCAGTCATGGGCGGTGTGCGATCAGTGGTCATTGTCATCTTTCCTTCATGTTTGAGGCCCGGTCCTTCGGTCGCAATAATAAAGTTGCAAAACACAACTGGATAGTTGTGAAAAACAACCATTGCCTCATTTTCGTTCACTTGCGCCAGATCGAAGTCGGCGAATGACCGCGGAGTAAGCAAAAAAGAAGGGGCAACCAAGGCTGCCCCTCTCTAAATCTCAAATGTGCTTTGATGTGTTACGCTGCGGTCGCGCCGGGAATCGCCGCAATCAGCGAGCGCGTGTATTCATGTTCGGGCGCCTGGAAAATCTGTGACGGCGGACCGTATTCGACCATCTTGCCACGGTGCATGACGATGATCTCGTCGCTGATCTGACTCGCCACCCGCAGATCATGGGTGATGAAGATCATCGCGAGTTTGCGTTCGCGCCGGATTTTGTCGAGCAGTTCGAGCACCTGCGCCTGAATAGACACATCGAGCGCGGACACCGCCTCATCCGCGACAATCACTTCGGGATCGAACATGAGCGCCCGCGCGATGCCGACGCGCTGACGCTGGCCGCCAGAGAATTCGTGCGGGTAGCGGTCAAAGGCGGAGGGGTCCAAGCCAACAGTCTCCAAAAGCTCCTCCGCCCGTTTGCGGGCATCATCACGCGTGAAAAGATTGTGGGCGATTGGCCCAACGGTCAGTGCCTGACCGATTGTGAAGCGCGGGTTGAGCGAGGCAAACGGATCCTGAAAGATCATCTGGATGCGCGGACGGAGAGGGCGGAAATTGGTTTCGTCGAGGGCCAAGGTGTTTTCCCCCTGAAACCGGATCTCGCCGCTGTCGGCGGGGATCAGCTTCATGAGCACTTTGCCCATGGACGATTTGCCCGAGCCGGATTCTCCGACGATGCCGATGGTCTCGCCCTTATGTAGCGTGAAGCTGATGTCATCGACTGCTTTCACCTCACGTATACGGCCGAGGAAGCCACTGCGCGTGCGGTAGGTCTTGTGCAGGTTCTGCACCTTGAGGGCGACATGCCGGTTCGTGGCGCGTTCGCGGTCCACTTCGCGCATTTTCGGCACGGAGGCGATGAGCTTTTGCGTATAGGGATGCGCGGGCGATGCGAGCACCTGTTGTGCGGGGCCTTGCTCCACGAGGTGACCCTTTTCCATCACGATCACACGATCCGCAATTTCGGCCACGACGCCGAAGTCGTGCGTGATGAACATGACGCTCATGCCCTTGCGCTGTTGAATGCGGCTGATGAGATCAAGGATTTGCGCCTGCGTTGTCACATCGAGCGCGGTGGTCGGTTCGTCCGCGATGAGGATGTCGGGGTCGAGCGCCAAGGCCATTGCGATCATCACGCGCTGACGCTGACCGCCGGAGAGACGGAAGGGATATTGATGCTGGATCAAGTTGGGATCGGGCAGACCGACCTCTGTCAGCATTTCCAACACTTTCGCGGTCCGACTGTCCGGCGTGCCCATGTTGTGCGTGTCGAGCACTTCGCGAATTTGATCGCCGATGGTCATCAGCGGGTTCAGCGCCGAGAGCGGGTCCTGGAAGATAATCGACACGGCGCGGCCACGCAGTTTGCGCAGCTCGGATTCGGGAAGATCGAGCAGGGAGCGACCCTGAAAGTCGATATGGCCTTTCTCGATTGTCATCACGTCGGGCAGGAGGCCCATGACGGTATTCGCGGTCACGGATTTGCCGGAGCCGGATTCGCCGATGATGCAGAGGATCTCCGCAGGCATCAGATCGAAGCTGATATTTTGAACGGCATAGGGGCGGTCATGTTTGCCCGGCAGCGCCACCGATAGGTCGCGCACGGATAGAACGGGCATGGTGCCCGTTGGTTGGTCAGTCATCAGTTTTCTCATCGTTTGTCATTATTATGCCCGTCCAAAAGGGGCGGGTTTCCCGCGAGGGGCAACGACTGCGATCTGGTTTTAAGGTGGCGCAGCGCAAGCTGGCACGATTTTGCGCCAGAAATTTAGCGGCTTGCGTAATTAATGAGCGGGAGATTGCGTTGGGGAGGCGGTGTTCCCGCCTCTGTCCATATAGGGACGGGGCGAAGGTGTAGCACCTTGCCTTTAACTGCGCCTTCAACTGCGGTCGGTGCTGTCACGGGCGCAAAGGAGCCATTTGAGATCTACGATCGGGTCGCCGGCGTCTTCGTCGTTTGTGCGTGCAAGGATCCTGCGCGCTGCGAGTTCCCCCATTTCACGACGGAAGGTGCGAACGCTGGTGATCGAGGGGTAGGCGGCCGACATCACTTCAAGATCGTTGAAACCGCAAATGCCGATGTCTTTGCCGATCTGGAGGCCACGTCTTTGCGCGGCAAATTGTGCGCCAAGTGCGAGGTCGTCGTTGTTGCAAAAGATGGCGTCCGTGTCCGGTTCGAGTGTCAGCAATCGGTCGAAAAGTTCTCCGCCCAAATGAACGCTGGATGGCTCCTGAGTTGTGAGCTTGCGCAGTTTGCCGTTGGGATCAGCTGCTTTGATCGCGTCGCTGAACCCTGCAAGGCGGCGTTCCGAACGGGGGTCCATCCGCGCGCCGATGAAGGCTGGCGCGCGGTAGCCCTGTGCGAATAGGTGTTCGGACGCGGCGCGGGCTGCATCCCGGTGTGAAAAGCCGACGAGCATATCCACCGGGTCATTAGACACATCCATGATCTGAACGATCGGGCAATCTGCCTGTTCCAGAAGCGCGCGCGAGGCCGGCGACTGGTCAATGCCCGCCACGATGAGCCCTGCCGGACGTTGGCTTAGGAAGATGCGGATCAAGTCTTCTTCGACCGAAGCGATATAACGCGTATTGCCAAGCTGCACATTGTAGGGCGTGCCCGCGACTGTGTCGTAGAGGCCCGAGAGCACGTCGGTAAACACGTTGTTCGTCACCGACGGGATCAAAACACCAATGACGTTGCTCCGGCGCGACGCGAGCGCACGCGCGGACGGATCAGGCACATAGCCGAGCTCTGCGACCGCTTTCGTGATTCGTGTTCGAAGCCCTTCTGACACCATTTCGGGGCGTCTCAGGGCGCGACTGACAGTGATGGTTGAGACGCCGACGGCTCGAGCGACATCCTCAAGAGTTATGCGTTTTGAATGTTTTGGCACGTTTCTGACCGCTTCTTTCGACACAAATAGATAATCGTTGACGAATGACAGCGCTGTCAATAACTATAAATGGCATGACAGCGCTGTCATTTGATAAGATGGCAGCACGAAAGGGAGAAAAACGGTGCGGCATATTTTGGTCATGGGTATTTGCGGAACGGGCAAGTCCACGCTTGCCGTGCTTTTGGCTGATCGCCTGCACCGCCCATTCATCGAGGCCGACGACTATCATTCGTCAGAAGCCATCGCCCGGATGGCCAGTGGCGCGGCTCTCACCGATGATGATCGTTGGTCTTGGCTCGACCGTGTGGCTGAGGGAGCGCTCGCAACCGGCGAGCCGTCAGTCGTCGCATGTTCTGCGCTCAAATCAGCGTATCGCGACAGATTGCGCGAACACCTCGGACCCATCGATGTCATTCATCTGCAGGGGGATCGCGATCTGATCGCATCGCGCATGGCGGCTCGGGAGGAGCATTACATGCCGGTGAGTCTGATCGACAGTCAACTTGCAGATCTTGAACCACCTTCGGGAGAGGCCGTTCTTACTCTCGATATCGCGCACCCCCTCGGCCAATTGGCCGACGCCGCACAAGACTTCGTTACGCGTTCGCCCCTGAAAGCGTGACCTCAATTTCAATCCTGGGAGGAAACCATGAAAACACTTAGTCTCGCCGCTCTGGTTCTGATGAGCGCATCCAGCATCGCAATGGCTCAAGATATGACCCTGCGGTTCCAATCGTCGGATCCGGCCGGCAACCCGAACTTCCTGCTGCAAAAGCAGTGGGCCGAGAGCGTCCTTGAGAAAACCGGCGGCACCATCGCCGTGGAGCTTTTGCCGGTTGAATCCATCGTCGCCCACAACGAAACCCAAGACGCGATTGCGGCGGGTATTCTCGATGGTCACGTGACCGACACCTCCTATTTTGCGGGCAAGGATCCGGCCTTCGGTCTGATTGCCAACCCCGTTGGTGCCTACGGCAAGCCCGAAGAAATGCTCGACTTCATGTATGAAGGTGGCGGCAAAGAGCTCATGAACGAGCTCGAGAACCCCTATGGTCTTCAGTTTATCGGCGCGACCACTCCGGGTCTCGAAGCCTTCGTTTCCAAAGTGCCGCTCAACGGCGTGGACGATCTGAAAGGTCTCAAAATGCGCGCCCCTGAAGGCCTCGTTCAGCAGGTCTTTGCCGCCGCTGGCGCAGCCCCTGTGAACCTGCCGGGGTCCGAGGTCTTTACCTCGCTCGACAAAGGCGTGATCGATGCTGCGGACTACACCGTGTTCTCGACCAACCACGCACAAGGCATGCACGATGTTGCGCCCCATCCGGTGTACCCGGGGTTCCATTCCATGCCGCTCGTCGAAATCTCGATGAACAAGACCAAATGGGACAGTCTGACCGAAGATCAGCAGGCGGCGCTCGAAGCCTCTGTTCAGGAATTCTCCGTGATGCAGGTTGCCGCTCTGCGTGCAGCTGACGAAGCCGCGGTTGAAGAGGCAAACGCCTCCGGCGAGGTCACCATCCATGACTGGTCCGCAGAAGAGCGTGCAAAGTTCCGTCAGATCGCCCAAGGCGAATGGCAGAAGGTCGCGGAGCGTTCTGAGAATGCTCAGAAAGTCTATGACGCTCTGACCGCATACCTCACCGAAAAAGGTCTCATGTAAGCTGGGCTTGATCCAAGGGGCGGCTCCGTATGGGGCGGCCCCTTCTTTTGATGTGGAGGCATCCGATGGGCACCGCCAAGGAAAACAACAAACTCAGTGTGAGTGGCGAAACACCACGCGAGACGGGCGCGCCCGTGCAAGAGGCCGGATTGCTCGGTCGTGTGATCTCGTCCGGGGGGCTGATCTTTGCAGCGGGGATCGTCGTTGCGATGCTAATCCTGATTCAGGAGGTCGTCCTTCGCTATTTCTTCAACAGCCCGACGAACTGGGCGCATGAGACCACGATCTTTTTGTGCGGCGTGGCTTTTGTCTATGGCGGTCTCTACTGCGTCGCCCGCGACAGCCATATCCGCGTCGTGCTGATCTATGATGCGCTCCCGCCGCGGGCGCGTCGTTGGCTCGACGTCGTCATCTCGGTGATTTGCGCCCTGTCCTCCGCGATGTTCGCCTATGCGGCGTGGATCATGGTCAAGCGCGCTGCCTTTACGCCCTCAGGCGAATTCCGCCTCGAGCGCTCTGGGAGTGCGTGGGACCCAGTCTATCCGGGTGTCATGAAGATTTTTCTGCTCGCGGTTCTCACGGTCATGGCCGTGCAGTTCCTGATCCTTGCAATCAACTACTTCCGAGGGAAGCGCTAACATGGAACTCTTTGGATCTTTACAGGCGCTTGGGGTCGAGACGGGCACCTATATGATGTTCGGCATGCTGCTTTTGCTGCTGCTGACGGGTATCCCTCTCGCCTTCGTGACCTTGCTCGTCGCGCTCCTCTTTGCGCTCGGATGGTTCGGGCCGATGGCTGTGCCGCTCATTACGAGCCGTGTTTACTCCTTCGTGTCGAGCTTTGTCTTTGTTTCCGTGCCGATGTTTGTTCTGATGGCGGCAATCCTTGATCGGTCCGGAATCGCGCGCGATCTCTTTGATGCGATGAAACTCGTAGGCGGACGCCTGCGCGGCGGGGTTGCGATCCAGACGATCGTTGTGGCCGTTATTCTGGCGGCCATGTCCGGCATCATTGGCGGCGAGATTGTTCTGCTCGGTTTGATCGCGTTGCCGCAGATGCTGCGTCTGGGATACGACCGTCGTTTGGCGATTGGTGTCGTCTGTGCGGGCGGTGCGCTCGGGACGATGGTGCCGCCGTCCATCGTGCTGATCATCTATGGTCTGACCGCCAACGTCTCAATCGGCGATCTTTTCACGGCCTCGTTCTTTCCGGGGCTGATGCTCGCCGGTTTCTATGTCGCCTATGTGCTCATCCGGGCCTATCTCAATCCGTCGATCGCCCCCGCGCTGCCGGCAGACGACCACACGCCTATGTCGGAAAAGCTCAAGCTCCTGCGCGGGCTGATCCTGCCCATACTTGTGGTGATCGGCGTGCTCGGTTCGATCTATGGCGGGATCGCCAGTGTGACCGAAGCCTCTGCTGTCGGCGTGTTGGGGGTCATCCTTTCGACCATTCTGCGCAGAGAGTTCTCCTGGGCGCTCATGAAAGGGGCCGCACTTCAGACGCTTCAAACCGTCGGTATGATCGTCTGGATCGGGATCGGGGCCTCTGCGCTTGTGGGCGTGTTCAACCTGATGGGTGGTCTTGCCTTTATCCAGTCGCTGGTGGCCAATATCTCCGACAATCCGCTGCATGTGCTCCTGTTCATGATGGCGATCCTCTTCCTCTTGGGGATGTTCCTCGACTGGGTCGGCATCGCGCTCCTCGCCATGCCCGTCTTTGTGCCGATCATTGTCGATCTCGGTTATGATCCGGTGTGGTTCGGTGTTCTGTTCTGCATGAACATGCAGGTGAGCTTCTTGTCGCCGCCCTTTGGCCCAGCGGCTTTCTACCTCAAGTCTGTCGCGCCAGCAGATATCAGCCTCGGAGAGATTTTCCGGTCGCTGCTGCCTTTCATCGCGCTTCAGATTCTGGCTCTCGCGATGCTCATCATGTTCCCGGGTATCACCGGTCGCTGATCTGCGCGTCACAAGGCCAACTATTTGAAATGCCCCGACCTGTCAGGTTCGGGGCATTTTTTGTTGCATTTGGCGTGCCGCAACGCGGACGTCGGCAAGGATGTTGTGGAGTGGTCAATGAGAAATTAGGTCGCTCACACCCGACGTCGCGCTCTGCGAGTGATTGACAAAAATCCACACCTTCGGAGAATTAGGCAAGAATGAAGGTGAATCTTTCTACCTGTCTCGGCCTGCGGGAGACTATCTAACAGTCAACGCCGACACGACCGTCAGCGCGCCGAAATTGAAAGGACAGATCATGACCCTCACTCAAGACTGGGACAAAACCTTCGCGAAAAGCGACAAAGTCGACCACAGCAAAGTCACCTTTACCAACCGCTATGGCATCACGCTTGCCGGTGATCTTTACACCCCGAAGGGTGATGGTCCCTTCGCCGCCATCGCAGTCAGCGGCCCGTTCGGCGCCGTGAAAGAGCAATCCTCCGGCCTGCACGCGCAAGAGCTGGCAGAGCGCGGCTTTGTCACGCTTGCTTTCGACGCCTCCTACACCGGTGAAAGCGGTGGTGAACCCCGCAATCTCGCTTCGCCCGAGATCAACACCGAGGACTTTAGCGCCGCTGTCGATTTTCTTGGCCTGCTTCCCAATGTCGATCGTGAGCGTATCGGCATCCTTGGCATTTGCGGCTTTGGCGGTATGGGCCTGAACGCGGCAGCAGCCGACCCGCGGATCAAAGCCGTGGCAGCCACCACGATGTATGACATCAGCCGTATGATGTCTCAGGGCTACTTCGATAGCACCACGAAAGAACAGCGCATGGAAGGCCGTAAGTCGCTGAATGAACTGCGCTGGGCAGACGCCGAATCCGGCACGCCAGCCTACGGTCCGACCGCGCTTCAGAACCTGCCGGAGGATGCGCCGCAATTCGTGAAGGAATATGCAGCCTATTACACGGACGAAAATCGTGGCTTCCACGCGCGCTCGGTCAACTCGAACGCCTCTTGGACGCTGACCACGCCGCTGTCCTTCATGAACATGCCGCTCCTGACCTACATCGACGAAATCGCGCCGCGTCCGGTGCTGCTCGTCCACGGGTCCGAGGCGCACTCGCTCTACTTCAGCAAGACCGCCTATGAGAATGCGGCCGAACCGAAAGAGCTGTTCATCGTCGAAGGCGCGACCCATACGGATCTCTACGACCAGATGGACAAGATCCCCTTTGATAAATTCACCAGCTTCTTCTCCGAGAACCTGTGATAACTTTGTGGGGCCATCGTGAGATGGCCCCGCTGCACATTCTGGACACCCTGCCGATGACCGATAACGAGACACGAGACACACAGGCCCCGCACGCGAAACTCGCGGCGATGATTCAGGCCTATTGCGGCGAGGCAGAGGACGTGGCTTCGCCGATTGACGGGGTGAGTTTCTTCCGGCGCACCCGTCCGACAGAGCCCGACACGTGCCTCGTCGAACCCGCGCTTTTGGTCGTGGCTCAGGGCGCGAAGCAGATGATCGTGGACGGCGCGCCGCATCGCTATGACCCCTCCGGATTTCTGATCACCTCGCTGGAAATCCCAGGTCAGACCCAAATCATCGAAGCCAGTCCGGAGGCACCCTGTCTCGGCCTTGTCATGCGCCTCAATCAGCGCATGCTGGCGGAGATGGTCGCACGTGATGTGATGCCGCAGCGGCTGCAAACAGATCACGGCAGCGTCGCGGTCGGAACGGTCACGCCGCAGCTTATTTCCCCGCTGGAACGGCTTGTCGCTCTGGTGAACGAACCTGAGGCAATCCCCGTCCTCGCGCCGCTGATCCTGCAGGAAATCCACTACCGCCTTTTGTTAAGCGATCAAGGGGGGCGTCTCTGGTCTTTTGTGGCTGCGGGCAGTCCGAACCAGCGCATTCTCGCTTTGCTCAACTGGATGAAACTGAACTACGCCGAGCCGCTGCGCGTCGACGATTTGGCAGAGCGCGCGCAGATGAGCGCCTCGACGTTCCATCAGCGGTTTCGTGACCTGACGACGATGAGCCCGCTGAAATATCAAAAGTGGCTCCGCCTCACAGAAGCACGCCAGTTGATGTTGAACGATCATTTGGATGCCGCCAGCGCCTCCTTCCGCGTCGGATATGAAAGCCCGTCGCAGTTCAGTCGGGAATACTCCCGTCTTTTCGGCAATCCCCCCAAAAGGGATATCGAGCAGCTGCGTCTCGAGGTTGCGCACTGACGTGCACCGCTGCACGACACGTCAGTTCGAGCCAGCACTCGTTCTCGCAGTCATACTGTTTTGGCGTGGGTGTTAGATGGCCACAAGCAAACCGCCCATGAGAGCGGTTGCAACACAGGCGTAGCCAGCATCGATCAACGTGATCTGCCTGTCGCGGCGCTCGGCCAGATCGCGCAGCCAGAGCCAGGGGGCGATGAAAAACAGACCGATGCCCAAGCCCGCGATGGTGCCGAGCGGAATGCCAGTTGTCAGCCCCGACACAAAGTAGATGTGGCGCAGGAATCCGGCTGCGAGGATCATCACGGGAAGGGCCGCGACGGCAACTGTCCGGCGACGGTCGCCGCCACGCTCGGAGCCGAAATGCCGATACCACGCCAGTCCTAAGATCCAGGCTCCAAGGCCTGCGACGAGCACGTTGAGTATTCCCATGGTCTATCTCCTTGAACCGGCGGGGAGGGGGGCGGACCGTCAGGCGGCCCGCCTTTGCATGAAGCGTGCTATCATTCCCCTTCAGGGAAGTCTGCGGGTTCCTTCCGTCATATAAACCCATTTCAATCCGGAATAAGCGCTCTGCAGTCGAGACAATTTAACCTTGAGCCACGCCGCTGCTCATACAGTGGGGGCGGGGCGGCAACTCCGTGAGGCTTAAAGGGCAGGCATCCTGCACGTGTCGAGACCAGTTCTCTTCTGTCGATTATTATCATTTGCCGATTTTGCTTCGCGAACATGGGCTTTGGCACAGCAATTGCGATATCAAATTTCAGTAGATCTGTTGTCATTTGAAGAATGGCAGCGGTTTTGGAGGAGACACTTTAATGCAAGCAGAAAAAGTAGACCAAATGGTCGCTCGAAGCGCAGCGCCTCACACAGAGGCAAAACCCGAGCTGGTAAGGTTTGACGCGGTTTCGAAATCGTTTGGAGCTTTGCAGGCAGTGCGCGATGTTTCGCTCTCTGTCCGCGAAGGAGAGTTCTTGACGCTGGTCGGCCCTTCTGGGTGCGGGAAATCGACATTGCTCAACATGACGGCCGGATTGTTCGCCCCGACCGAAGGGACCGTCACCTATGGGGGCGTCCCCGTCGAGCCCTACAATCAAAAAGTGGGCTACATGACTCAGAGCGATCATCTGCTGCATTGGCGCACCGTGGCGCGCAACATTGCGGTGCCGCTCGAAATCGCCAAACTTTCTCGGGGCGAGATCCGTGACCGTGTCGATGAACTTTTGGATCTCGTTGGGCTTACGGGGTTTGGTGACCACTATCCGAGTGAACTTTCGGGTGGGATGCGCAAGCGCTGCGCTCTGGCAAGGCTGCTTGCGTACGATCCGGAAACGCTTTTGTTCGATGAGCCATTCGCTGCGCTGGATGCGCAATTGCGTCTCAAGATGCAGATGGAAATTCGCCGCATCGTGGCGCAGCTGAACAAGACTGTCCTGTTCGTGACACATGATCTGGACGAGGCCGTTGCACTTGCGGATCGCTGCGTTGTGTTTTCGGGACGTCCCGGAACGATCAGTGAGGTGCTCGACATTCCGCTTCCGCGCGAGCGCGATTTGTTCAGCATCCGTCACAATGCGCAATATGTGCAACTGACCGCGCGACTTTGGGATGAAATGGCGCCTTCGGCGGCCGCAGGGGAGAACTAAAACATGATCATGTTCATATCGAGATTGGGAATCCTCGCGGCATTCTTGGGGTTTTGGGAGTTCGCCTCCGGGAGACTGATTCAGAAATATCTGATCAGCACGCCGAGCGACATCGCGGCGACTTTCTGGGAATGGTTGCTGGACGGACGTATCTTTTTCCATGCCGGGATTACGGCGATTGAAGCGATTGCGGGCTTCCTGCTCGGGGCTTTCGTCGGCATGACGATTGGCTTGATCCTCGGGCGTGCGGAAAAGCTCGCTGAGCTGCTGAATCCCTTCATTATGGCCTTCTACAGTATCCCCAAAATTGCTTTGGCACCGCTGTTCATCATCTGGTTCGGGATCGGGATCGAAATGAAGATCCTGCTGACGGCGACGATTGTGTTCTTCCTCGTCTTCCTCAACACCTACACCGGTGTGCGCAGTGTGAGTCAGGAACTGGTAAACATCATGCGCTTGATGGGGGCCAATGAGCGCGATGTGATGCGCAAAGTGGTGCTACCCTCGGCCATCGTCTGGGTGTTTACGGGGCTGCGTTTGTCCGTGCCTTACGCAATGATCGGCGCGATCGTTGGTGAAATGATCGCGGCAAACCGCGGACTCGGCTACCTGCTGTCTCATGCTTCGAGCCAGTTCAACACCGCGGGTGTGTTCGCGGCTCTCGTTGCGATTATCACCATGTCGGTGCTGATGAATACCGGGGTCAGCCTTCTGGCGCGCATTTCGATGCCCTGGGAAAAAGCAAAACAAAAACGGGAAATCTCGATCTGAGTTCAATCGAGATACTCAGCGCCAAGGCCCGCACGTTCTTAAGTTTTTACTGTGCGGGCCACTGCGATTTCGCCGAGTTGGCATGCGAATTGCGCTTTCATTGACATGACATGAGCAAAAGCTCGGGGCGTTGCCCTAACGATCTCTCGTCCAGGTTCTCAACCTGGGCGCTCGGAGAGGGCTTGGCTTGTTTGGGAATGACCGCGTCACGCGATGAGCGTTTGGCAAGAGCAGATACGGCGTTGGGTTGAAAAAGTGTTCTGGGAGGAATGAAAATGACATTCAGCGAAATTACTTACGAGGAAGACGGTCCTGTCGGGATCATCACCCTCAATCGCCCCGACAACGGCAATATGTTCACGGAGACCATGTGCCACGAAATTCGGGACTGCATCGAGAAAATTCGGCGAGAGACTCGAACCCGCGTTGTCGTGTTGACCGGCGCCGGGGATCGCTTTTTCTGTATCGGCGGCCAGAAAGATGGCATGGAAAAGACCAAGCTCTATGCGGGCGTGTTGCCGACGCTCGAGATGTATGAAGCCATCGATAAGCTACAAAAACCGGTCGTCGCCAGCGTCAACGGTTTCGCAGTTGGGGGGGGCAATGTCCTCCAGATGGTCTGTGATGTGACCATCGCCAAGGAGAGCGCGGTCTTCCGTCAGGTCGGGCCGATGATGGGCTCCTTCGATGCCGGTTATGGCACATGGTATCTTGAAGATCTGGTCGGCAAGAAGCGTGCCAAGGACATCTGGTACACCAATCCGAAAATTTCCGCCGAGGAAGCGGCACGCATCGGCCTGATCAATCGGGTGGTGCCAGATGATCAACTTAAAGAAAAGACGTTGGAATATGCGCTCGAGATTGCCGAGCGCGGCGCGTTTGCTCTTGCCTCCATCAAAGGGGCGTTCAATGCGCGCCATGGCGGTGTCGGAGGCCTGTCCCGGGTCACGCATGATCTTTTGCTGAGCCAATATCTGGGCACGGAGGAGCATAAGGAGCTCAACACGAGTTTCAATGAGCGACGCGCACCGGACCCGTCGAAATTTGGTCAGTGAGGGCGCAGCATGAGACCCATTCTGACCTTACACGATCCTGCTGAAGCGCGCCGTCACTATGCGGCGGGGCATTGGTGCGACGAGACGTTCTACGATCTCATGGCCAAGCATGAAAAGAAGCGCCCGAATGCACTGGCGCTCAGGGACGGTCGGCAGTCGCTTGATTGGGAGGGGCTGAAGGCACGTGTCGACGCCATGGCGGATGACCTGGCGGAGCGCGGGATCGTGGCCGGGGATCGCGTGTCGCTTTGGCTGTCAAATCGTGTGGAAGGTGTGATCGCATTTCTTGCATGTTCGCGCGAGGGTATTGCGTGCAACCCGTCATTGCACCGGACCTATACATGCGCGGAAATCATCGATCTTTTGACCGAACTTGGCAGCAAGGCGCTTGTCACTGAGGCCGGATGGGGCGCCGACCGCGGGCATTGTGATTTCGACGCGATGCTCTCGGAGTTGCCGTTTCTGGAAAAAGTCTACACGCCTGAAAAGATGCCGAGGCACATCATCACCGTTGAAAGACGGGTTCATGATAATCCGGACAGCGTGGCCTATCTCGCTTTCACCTCCGGGACGACCGGAAAGCCGAAATGCGTCATGCATTCCTGCAATACGTTGTTGGCAAATGCGCGCGATCTGGTGCGTGACTGGGCGTTGGACGAAGAGGCGGTGATCCTCACGCTGAGCCCTTTGTCCCACCATATCGCTTGGGTGGCGGCGGCGCAGTGGCTTGTCTGTGGCGGACAACTGGTGACCGATGATGCGCCAGAAGGCATGTCTCGCTTTGATTGGGTCGTGGAGACGGGGGCGACATATGTGTTGGGGGTGCCCACACATGCGATGGATATTCTCGCTGCGCAGAAACGTGCGGGCGCGGAACGGATCGGTCAGGTTAAG
This sequence comes from Celeribacter sp. PS-C1, assembly GCF_019429625.1. Taxonomy (GTDB): domain Bacteria; phylum Pseudomonadota; class Alphaproteobacteria; order Rhodobacterales; family Rhodobacteraceae; genus Celeribacter. The sequence goes on along the minus strand of NZ_JAHXRW010000008.1, from coordinate 15,663 downwards.
TCGTTCTACATGGCCGGATCGCCGATCCCCGAGATCGTCGCGCAGTCTTTTCTGGATCAGGGCATCGCGCCGCAAAATGTCTATGGCATGACGGAATGCTCCTCACATCAGTATACGCATCCGGGAGACACGCTTGAGGTGATGATCTCCACTTGCGGACGAGGCGGTGAGGCCTACGACGTTCGCATCTGGGACCCGGAAAATCCGGATATGGAAGTGGCGCAAGGACAATCCGGGGAAATCGGCGGACGTGGTGCGGCGATGATGCTGGGCTATTTCGCGAACCAGAAGGCGACCGAAGAGACGTTCAACCAACATGGCTATCTCCTGTCCGGAGACCTCGGTTTTTTCGATGAGCATGGTCATCTCCATATCGACGGTCGGATCAAAGATCTGATCATCCGTGGTGGCCATAACATCTACCCATCCCGGATCGAAGCGCTCGCCTTGACACATCGCGCTGTCGAAAAAGCGGCGGCCTTTGGCGTCGCTGATGATCGCCTGGGGGAGAAAGTCTGTCTGGCCGTGATCGGAGATCTGTCCGCTGATGAGATGTTGAGCCATCTCGCACGCGAAGGTTTGTCGAAATTCGATATGCCGGAATGGTTTCTGGCGGTGCCGGAACTGCCGCTGACGGCCAGCGGAAAAATCCTGAAGCGTGCGTTGAGCGACATGGTGAGGCGCGGAGAGATCGAGCCGGCTCCCGTGAGATATATCGAGGAGAAAGTCACATGAGCGTTGAACTCGAAAAGAACGGTGACATTGCCATTTTGCGGTTGAACCGCCCCGAAGCGCTGAATGCGCTGTCCTTTCAGATTTTGGAAGAGATCGGATCGGCCATCGACGATGTTGCCCGCATGAGTGATGTGCGTGCTCTGCTCGTCACAGGTGCCGGTGACAAAGCGTTTTGTGCAGGCGCGGACATCAAGGAGCTTCGCAACCGCTCACTGATTGCCCAAAAACGGGGTGCGGAGCTTGGCCAGACGGTGTTTGCCAAGCTCGACGCCCTACCGATTGCCTCCGTCGCTCTGGTGAACGGCTATGCGTTTGGGGGCGGGGCAGAGTTGGCTCTGGCCTGTACCTTCCGCTTGGCGTCTCAGGCGGCGATTTTCGGGCTCCCGGAGATTAAACTCGGTCTGATACCGGGCTATGGCGGGACCCAACGCTTGCCGCGCCTCATCGGTGAGGGGCGTGCTTTGGAAATCATCATGACGGGCCGCAATGTGAACGCGGAGGAAGCCGAGCGGATCGGCTTGGTCAACGCAGTGGTTGAGGGCGATCTGATGGAGGCCGGGATCGCGTTCGCGCATCGCTTCACGCGGTACAGTCTTCCTGCGCTCGAATTTGCCCGCTGTGCTGTGCAGAGGGCGCATGAGTTGCCTCTTGCGGAGGGGCTCCGTGTCGAGGCGGATCTGTCGACCCTCGCCTATCAGACCAAAGACGCCGAAGAGGGCATGGCTGCCTTCGAAGAGAAACGTAAACCGGAGTTCAGGGATGAGTGAGGGGCAGATTATCGTGACAGGCGCCTCCAAGGGCATTGGGGCGTCGATCGCACAGGAGTTGCAGGGGCGCGGCTATGAGATCGTATGCCTGTCCCGTTCGGGGGGCGGGCCTGTCGGGCACCAGATCCAATGCGACATGACAGACGAACAGGCTGTTAAGGCGGCTTTTGCGGAGGCCGCAAAGCGAGGGCCGATCATCGGTCTCGTGAACAACGCGGGCGTCCATATCGGTGGCCCGATCGCATCGCTGACGGTCGAGAGTTTCAACGAGACAATGGCGCTGAATGCGACGGCTGTAATGGTCGCGGCGCGGGAGGCGTATCCCTATCTCAGGGAGGATGGCGGGACGATTGTGAATATCGGGTCGTTCTTTGACAAACTCGGTGTTCCTGACAACCTCGCATATTGCGCTTCGAAAGCGGCGGTCGCGGCAATGACGCGCTGTATGGCTGTGGAATGGGCGCGCGACGGGATCAGGGTCATGACCGTCGCCCCCGGCTACATCGAAACGGATTTGAACCGCGACTACCTCGCGAAAGAAAAAGTCAAAGCCTGGATGGCCAGCCGTATTCCGGTCGGAGCCCCCGGTAAAGCAGAAGATGTCGCCCGTCTGGTCTCCGCGATTTTTGCAGAGAAGATCGGCTTTCTGACCGGAGAGACCATCTACATCGACGGTGCGCAAGGGATGAACCACTGATGAAGCTACTAGAGAAAATTGCGCGAGAACGGCATTGGAACGACGAGGAACGTCAGATCCTCGATCAAGTGCAGCGCATGGTAGATGACATTATCTCTCCGAACGCCGAGCAGGTGGATGCGTCCGGCGAATTCCCTTGGGAAAACGTCGAAGCGATCAACGCTCTGGGATTGAATGCTGTCTTCATCCCGGAAGCCTTCGGTGGCATGCCGCTGTCCTACAAACTCTATCTCGAAATCGTATCGATTATCTCGGAGGCCTGTGCGTCGACCGGAATCATCTATGCGACGAACTACCATGGCATGAAGCCATTGATCGACTTCGGAAGCGACGAACAGAGAGAGCGGCTCTTGCCACAGATCGCCGAGGGAGGCCTTGGAGCCTTGGCGATTACGGAGCCATCGGCGGGGTCTGACGCGACCGGCATGAAGACGTCGTTCACACCTGATGGCGATGACATCATCGTCAAGGGCAACAAGATCTTCATTACCAACGGAGATGTTGCAGACCGGATCTTGCTGTTCGGGAAATGGTCCGAGATCGAAGACCCGAAGAAAGCGATCTCCGTACTGATTGTCGAAAAAGGAACCGAAGGTTTCAGTGTCGTCGGCAAGGAGAAGAAGATGGGTCACAACGGTTCATCGACCTGCGCTCTTGCGTTCGACAACATGCGTGTGCCGCGCGCGAACCTGATCGGCGAGCCAGGAGATGGCTTGCGTATCCTTCTGGCCTCTTTGAACAAGTCGCGTCCTTCGGTGGCTGCGCATGCGCGTGGTATTGCCCGCGCCGCGTTCAAGGACATGGTTGCCTACAGCAATGAACGCGTTCAGGGCGGCAAGAAGATTCTGGATTTTCAAGGCAATCAGTTCACCCTTGCGGATCTCGCTTGTGAATTGCTCATGGTGGAGCGCTGGATCGACTATGTCGCCGATCTGGTGGATGGCGGAGAAACGGATTTCGGGATGGAGGCATCGGTCGCCAAACTGCGGGCCACCGATCTCTCGATGAAGATGGCGACGGAATGCGTCCAGTTTCTCGGTGGGTATGGCTATTGCCGCGATTATCGTGCGGAGCGTCTGATGCGTGACGCCAAAATCACTCAGATTTGGGAGGGAACCAATCAGGTTCACCGCCAGCTCATTGGACGGAGTTTTATCAGCAAATGACACATATCAGAAAAGTTGCAATCTGTGGTGCGGGTGGAACGATGGGAGCGGGTATTGCGCTCGTCGCGGCGCGTGGGGGCTGTGAAACCCTATGCTTCGATCTGTCCGAAGAGGCGCTTGCGCGCCAACATGAGGCGGCTCGAAAATTCTTTGAGGCCTCTGTCGCAAAGGGTCGCATGAGCGAAGCGGAGGCCGATGCGGCTCTGTCGCGTATGACATCCACCACCAGTCTGGAGGACCTGGCCGATTGCGATATGGTGATCGAAGCAATCTTTGAGAACCTCGATGTCAAAAAGGACCTCTTCGGCAAGCTGAATGGCATCTGCAAGGAGACAACGATCTTTGCTTCGAACACCTCCACGCTTTCGATCACCGAGATCGCGGGCGGCTCGGGGCGCGATGATCGCGTGGTGGGGATGCATTTCTGTCTGCCTGCTCAGGTCATGAAGCTGATTGAGATGTCGCGCGGCATCAACACGTCTGGTGAGGTGTTTGAGGCGGCCTGGGGCTGGACCGAGCATGTCGGGCAACTGCCCGTCGAAACGCAGGACAAGCCGGGCTTTATCCTGAATGCGCTTTTGGTGCCGTTCAACAATGATGTCATTCGTGCCATTGAGGCCGAGATCTGCACGCCCGAGGATATCGACGTCGCGATAAAATCGGGTCTCGGCTATAAGATGGGGCCCTGTACTCTGCTCGATCTGATTGGTCTTGATACACAGGTTCGCCTTGGCGAAGCGTTCTATCCGATTACTTTGGACAAGCGTGCATCTGTGCCGCCGCTTTGCCGCCGGATGGTTGCCGCCGGGCGGCTTGGCAACAAGTCCGGTCAGGGGCTTCTGAGTGGGACTACGCGTGCAAAAGCGACAGAGGCCCCAGCCTACAGCATCTCCTCAGACCGAGAGAGCCGTTCCTTCCCGGCGGGCGATGCCTTCTTGTCCGGAGGGGCGCAAAATGCAGAAATTTCGATCTGTCTTGGCGGAGCGTTTGTCGCCGACGATACAAAAACTGCCGTTTTGGTCGAGCTCGATATGGAATGTCTCGGCGTACATACGGGGGAACATATGGGCCAGGAGGGGTCAAATGCGGTCGGTTTCGCGCGCTATCGCAATGGAGATGACGCGCCCTCCAATCTGATTGAATTGGTCGTCCAACCAAACACAAACGCAGACGCGATCGCCGCGGCACGGGCCGTGTTCGAAGTTGCCGGCTTTGATGTTGTCCAGTGCAAGGATTTGCCCGGTCGTATCGTGGATCGTCTCCTACGCCCTAAATACAATGATGCTTTGCGCTTCTTGGATGAAGGTCTGGCGCAGGCCGAAGATATCGACAAGACCTGCCGTTTGGGGCTCGGGTATCCCGATGGTCCGATTGAGCGGGTGACGCGCGGCGGGCTTGCGCGGCACCACGATATTTCGCTCGCGATCCAAAGCGCGACGGGAGATATCTCCTATGCCCCTGCCAGACGCGCCTGTGTCGCGAAACAGCGTGAGGCTGCACAGTGAAGGCTGTTGTCGTTTCGGAATTCGGCCCGATTGAAAGCCACACGTTCGCAGTTTGCCCCGATCCGATTTGTGGGCCGAATGACGTGATCGTTGATCTCGAAGCAAGCGAGGCCAACTATCCCGACATCCTCTTTGTGGAGGGTAAATATCAGCGCAAACCGGACCTGCCCGCAGTTCCCGGCATGGGCGGAGCTGGGCGCATTTCCGAAACCGGGGCAAATGTGTCAGGGTTTTCCGTGGGACAGAAAGTCTTGGTTCTGCCGGATCAGGGCACATTTGCGGAACGCGCGCGGGTCCCGGCGGCGCATTGTATTGCGGTGCCTGAAAACGTGCCTTGCGATGTCGCGGCGGCTTTCGGGTTGGCCTTCCAAACGGCCTATTTTGCCTTGATAGAACATGGCCGATTTCGGGTCGGAGAGACGGTAATGGTCCTCGGTGCAAAAGGTGGGGTTGGCTCGGCCGCGATACTTTTGGCCAAGGCGCTCGGCGCGGCGTGTGTTGTCGCGGTGACCCGAGGGGCTGAGGGCCGAGAGGTCGCGCTGGCTTGTGGTGCCGATGCAGTTATTGACGCTTCGGACACGGATTTGCGCGACAGCTTGCGCCGTGAGGTTTACGCGGCAACCGATGGCCGGGGTGTCGATGTGGTGATCGATCCTGTGGGCGGCGCGATTTCAGAAGCCGCCGTTCGGGCCATGGCTTGGGGCGGGCGGCTTGTCATCATTGGTTTCGCATCGGGCGGTTTTCCTGTGTTCAAGGGCAATTACCTTTTGTTGAAGGGGCTATCTGTTACCGGTTTTCAGTGGACAGAGCACAGGGATCGAGAGATCGAGCGCGTCAGGGCGGCGCAGGCCAAGATCTTCGATCTGTGGTCTGCCGGGCGGCTTTCCCCATTGATTTCGAAGCAGTTGCCACTCGAGGACTTCAAACAGGCTTTAAGTGCTCTGCAAGACGGCCGCGCACAGGGAAAGATCATACTCTGCGCGACGGGTTAAGCAGGCCGCTCGCGCGTTGGACTTCTGGCGTCGATCATCGTAATCAAAATGGTCGGCTCTCGGGGAGGAAGTAGCATTGGAACTGCGCCATATCAGATACTTTGTCGCGGCTGCGGAAGAACTGCATTTCGGTCGTGCGTCCGAGGTGCTTTCGGTCACCCGTCCGGCGGTCTCCCAAACCATTGCTGATCTGGAACTGGAGCTGGGGGTCAAGCTGTTTGACCGTCACGCGCAAAAGGTGTCGCTGACGGCGGCGGGTGAGACCATGCTCAAACATGCGAAGGTTATCCTGCAGGATATTGCGGCGGCTGTGCAGACCACCAAACGCGTTGGTCAAGGCAAACAGGGCACGCTGACGATTGGCTATGGCTCGCTCGGTTTGCGCCATCCGATGTTTCGAGAGGCGGTCAAGAAAATGGGGGCGCTCTATCCCGACACTGATCTCATTCTCTTGGAATTGCAAAGTAGTCTGCAGATCGAAGATATCCGCAACGGAAAACTCGACGCTGGTTTTGTCTGGGTTGCACAAGATCCTTCAATGCACACGATTTCGCTGCCGGGATCGGAAAGTATCAGCGAGTTCAATTCTGTTTTGCTCGAAGAATGTGGCATCGGGGTCGCGATCCCCCAAGATCATCGTTTGGCGGGAAGTGAGACGCTCGCACTCGCTGATCTTAGCCAAGAAGGATTCATCATTGTGGGCGGGTCTCTCGTGAACCCATATTTCCCGTTTCAGCCCAGGATCGTTCAGCAGGTGTCCAACATTGCCATTCAGATCAACCTGATCTCTGTGGGCATGGGGGTGGGGCTGGTCGTGATGTCGCCAAGCTTGCAATATCCAGATGACATACAGGTCATTCCGCTTCGTGATCTCAGCTACCGAAGCCAGCTTCGCCTCGTCTGGCCCAATGACGCCTCGGAAGCCATCTTGCAGAATTTCGTTGGTATCGTTCGCGAACTGCTCCCAGCGGAGTGAGCGGAAGTGCACGCCTGTCATGTGTCTTTCGCCATCGCGAAACCTACCAGCCCCGTAGGGACAAAACAGGTTTGAACATATGACGCACCATAAGAAGAAAAGCCGTACGATCGATTTTCTGCACGAAGAGGTGCCGGAATATGGATCCCCCGTGACGGTGCTTGACGGGGTTCGTCGTATCGTGGCCCGCAACCCAAGTGTCATGACATACCACGGGACCAACACCTTTCTTGTCGAGGCCGCCGGCGGAGACATCGTGATTGATCCGGGTCCCGACATCGAGGCACATGTGGATGCTATCGTCAGTGCAACCCAAGGGAAGGTCAGCGCGATCCTCGTGAGCCATGGCCATGGCGATCATGTGGGCGCAGCGAAGCGCTTGCAGGAGGAAACGGGTGCTCCGATCCATGCTGCAAGTCTACCACCTGTCGCAAACACTTTGACGCCGGATTTGCCGTTGTCGGATGGGGGTCGTATTGGCGATCTATCCGTCATCGCCACGCCGGGCCATACTCGAGATCACTTCTGTTTCGCGCGTCTGGATGATGGGCTGCTGTTCAGTGGTGATCACGTTTTGACTTGGTCCAGCAGTATCGTGTCTCCGACACATGGCGATATGCACGACTATATGCGCAGCCTAGAGCTTCTTATCGCACGCGATGAGACGCATTTATTGCCGGGGCATGGGCCGATGAAGGTCGAGCCGAGGGCGTATTATGAGGGGCTTTTGAACCTTCGACAGAGGCGCGAGGACGCGGTTCTGGCCGCACTCTTGAAAGGCCCGCAAACCCTGCCGCAGCTGGTCCGTCGCATTTACCCGCATCAAACGCATGAAAAGGCGATTTGGGCGGCCGGCCAAAATCTCGTGGCACATCTGAGCAAACTGGTCGCCGAAGGACGGGTCGGCGAGAAAGAGCATCAGGTCTGGCATTTGCTAGAGTGAGGCAGGTCCAGTCTGCCAAACTGCGATATTGATATCGTCAGTTGTAGTCACACAGGGCGTCCACAAGAATTTTGACACTGTCCAAAGTGTCGATGTTCCAAATCCTGTCGAGAATGCTGGATTTTCCATGGTCGCTGAATGTCTCTGGCCAGAGCCCATCGAACTTTTGCACCAATTCCTCATCACTCATGGGGTTTTCGACGTGCCCTTTGGGTTGCAAGGTCTCCGAGGTTTCAATCTGTCCGGTGCGGGTTTCGACGGTGATACGCGTGCGGGCTTGTCCCGGATAAAGCGCCGAAAATGCCTCTGAGGATCGCACCTCAATTTTTGGCAGGAAGTCCTGCAGGGCAGGGGAATTCAGGCTTTCCTCGTCATAATCCGAGGGTCGCAAATTTCCTGTCATGAAGACGGTGCCAACCACATAGGGGATGCTGTGATCAGCCGTTTCACGGTTTTTGGGAGCCCAGCGACTGCCGTCATTCCCCATAACCAAGAAAGCGGCATCATAGGTTTCAATACGCACAGTTTGGATGTCTTCGGGGGCGAATTTGCCTGTCAGGGCCATGGCTGCATCAACAGCCGATTGTCCGTGGTAGCAGACCGGATAGGCCTTGAGGTGCGTGTCCAGAATGCGAAGCCGCTGTGCTCCTTCGGAACCGAACTCGAAAGGCCCAGTGATATGTTTGAGGCCGTAGGCGCCGTCGAATATCGCGCTTGGACCGGATAAGCCTTCGGCGGCCATTTGCGCGGCAAAGACGCCGTTGCGGGCGGCATTTGGGCCGGCGATGGCTTTCCAATCTGAAAGCGCGCCTTGGCGGACGTTGTAAAGATTGACGTTGGCGCCAAGGGCGAGAGACAGGGCCTGACCCGTCTGTTCTTGATCAAGATTCAACAGGTGGCTGGCCCCTGCCGCGGCTCCGAGTGCGGCGGCGGTTGATTGATCGATCCCGGATTTTTGAAAAGCGACGGCATCGCAGAGCTGACCGTAAGCCTCATAGGCGGCCACGATTGCGGTGATGAGAGTTTTTCCATCTGCCTCGAGGGTTTCCGCCAGAGCGACCAGGGCAGCAATCATGTCGCTTGGGTGACCCGCCGCTTTGCTCAGGATCGTATCGCTCAGGTCCAAATATCGAACCATCGTGCCGTTCGCGAGACCCGCAGCGTCCAATGTGCTTTCGGCCCCGGTAAACCAGACACGCGCTGGCGGAAGCCCTTTTTCTCGGCCTGCGAGGTCTCGCATTGTTTGGCTTAGCGGGTATTGGAATGCGCCAGCGGCGCAGCCGACGCTGTCCAGAAGACGTCGCTTTGTTTCGTGAATGACCTCCGGTGAAAAATCGTCAAACCGCAGGGTTGAGATTGTCTCGGCCATACGGCTTGTCGTTTTGTCCATGGATCAAACCTTCTTGGCGTCGCTTACGAGAGGGCGCGAATGATGTGGGTGGCGTCGTTCAGGTTCTCGAGATCCTGAATCATGTCAACGGCCCGGTCGATCTGAGCGTTCTCCAACGGCTTATGCGAGAAAGAGGCAGCTTCGCGGAATTTTTGCACAATATACTCCCAGTCCATTGGAGCCTCGGATTCTCCCGGCACTTGATCCCCGATCCGTGTGAAGGTGCGCCCATCCTGTGTGATGACGGAGACGCGACCGTAGGGCAGTTTCCCGTCCCAGTCACCGGACGGATCGGGTTCCGCGACGATTTTGGATGCGACGCTCAAAACGTCCGTGTTTTCCAAAGCGTCTTCCGTGAAATCACTCAAACCAACCGTGCCGCGGACGGCCGCGACGGCGACGCAATAGGGAATGCTGAACTTTGCATCGACGGGAACTTTGGGGGCGCGTCTGTCTTCGATCGGAGTGCAAAGCCGCTCCTGAAAATCTCCGACATGGACTGTGATCTGTTTGAGATCGTCGGGTGTGAGCCCTTGTTCTTTCATCAGGCAGGACATGGCGTGAATGTAGGAGTGTGTCAGGCCGCAGGATGGCCATGCCTTGAATTGAACCGCATGCCCCGTGAAATTTGTTCCGAGATCTGCGAGCATCGCGTCGCGATCGTATTTGCCGTCTAAATAGGTCGCGAAGAAACCCGCCCGACCTTCCATCATCGATCCGGGCCCGACAATGCCGCGCTGGGCCATCAATCCGGCAAGGGTCGCCTGTTTCGATACGAAGCCGGCATACATGCCACGCAAATCGCTTCCGGTCCCATATGCCAGTTCCATGGTTCCGGACGCTTGATGGCCGGCAATTCCAATCGCACTGACAGTTTGGGCGTGGTCGAGTTTGATTACGCGTGCGCAGGCCGCCGCCGCGGAGAGGCCGCCGATGATTGTGGTCAGATGCCAGTCCTGTTTCCAGGAGACATTGCGGCGAATGCGCAGGAACATGTCTTGGGCGATGGCCGTTGCGGCAATCATTTCCTTGCCGGACACGGCACCTGCGCGTTCCGCGAGTGCGAAAGCTGACGGCACGATGGAACTGCTTGGGTGATGACCTTCCGGCGCATGGTCGTCGAAATCCAAACAATGCGCCATCGCGCCGTTTGCAAAGGCCGCATTCAAGGCCGGCACTTTGCCGCCGAAGCCAAGCATCGTGGCTTCTGGTGTGCCGCCCATTTCCAACGTCAGATCAGATATGGCGCCGATTTTTGGAGTGAGGGAACTCGCGGCGATGATCACACCGAGCGTGTCCATGATGCTCTGTTTCGCGCGGTCGCGAGACTCTGCGTCGATGTCATCATACTGCGTTTCGGTGACCACTCTGGCGAAGTCGTAAGATATATCTGCTGTGTCAGTCATGTGCTTTTCACTTCGGTCGCAAGGACAGGTTTAGGACGGGCGGCGTTTGTAGAGCATTTTGACGTCCATTTCCTGTACCGTCTCGCCTTTTTGATTTTTGAATTCACGTTTCATCGAAACCACCCCTTTGTCGGGTTTGCTGGTCTCGTTCTTTGCGACGACGGTGAGTTCAGCATGGATGGTGTCACCGTGGAACACGGGTTTGAGCATGCGCCAACCATCAATCTGCAGCAAGGCAATGAGGGTTCCATCGTTGATACCAGAGGCATATTGCAGGCCGCCGACAATCGAATAGACCAGTGGGCCATGTGCAATCGGTTCGCCGAACTGCGTCTCCTTGCAATATTCCCAGTTGGTATGGACTTCATTGAAGTCCCCGGTCAGGCAAGCGAAGTTGACGATATCCGTGGAGGTCACGGTGCGTTTGGGGGTGTAAATCGTCTCTCCGACTTCGAAATCTTCCCAGTATTTTCCTCGAACCGGTGCGGTCATTTGATGTCTCCTCGTGGTGTTTCTGTGCCGCGCAGATCGCTTCGGATATGTCCTGTGGACTTCCGGTTTGTGGACGGCGTTTGTGGATCTTCTTCAGGCCAGTGTCAGGCCAATTGGAATTGTGGCAGGGTTTCGTCGTCGGCATCTGTCTGAAAAACGACTTTGACCTTCGCGCCGATTGCAACGTTGAGTGCATCCTCCCCCACGAGGTTCGTCAGCATGCGAGGGCCTTCCTCGACGAGGATTGCGGCGACGACATAGGGGACTTTGTCGCGGAGTTGGGGCAGCGGAGCGCGACGTACGATGGTGTAGCTTTCCACTTCTCCCAGTCCGGAGCTTTCAGTCCAGCCAAGATCGGCTTCCCAGCATGAGGCGCAATGGTGGCGCGGTGGGAACTGGATTTCGCCACAAGATGCGCATTTTTGAAAGATCAGACGTCCTTCCTGAGCGGCCTTCCAGTATTCCATGGAGTCGCCGTTGGCATAGCGGGATATTTCGGTCAAAGGTGTCACTCCTCCAAAGTCGGCGCTCTGTTTGAGCGCGGATAGTCTGATGTCTGCGTCCCATAAGGTCCCATCGCTTGGCTCACTCAGGCAGCTCGAATCTGTGAGATGCGTCGGCGCGCAGGATATCTTTGGAAACTTCAGGCATGTTTTCGTTCAGGTTCAGTTGGCTTAAGCGGAGAGGCGCAAGTCCTGTGCCAACTTCGCGCGCGTTCATGCGAAATTGAATTTTGCTTTCGCCCTCTTTTCGCGGCGGCGTTGGGGAGAGGATGGAATGCGCATCATGTCGCGGTATTTGGCCACTGTGCGGCGCGCGACCTCGATGCCTGAGGACTGAAGTTGCGCAACGATTGCGTCATCTGAGAGCACCGCCTCCGGTTTCTCCGCATCGATCAACTGTTTGATCTTATGCCGGACAGTTTCCGAAGACTGGTCTTCGCCGCCGTCCAGAGAGGCCAAAGAGTTGGAGAAGAAGAACTTCAGCTCGAACAGCCCATGCGCGGTCATCATGTATTTGTTGGCAATGGCCCGGCATACGGTGGATTCATGGACGCCTGCGGCCGCGGCGACATCCTTCAGGCCGAGCGGTCGCAAGTGCTCCGGCCCGTCGCGCAGAAAGCGATCTTGTTTGCGGGCAATTTCCGTGGCGATTTTCAGGATCGTCTGGGCGCGTTGGTCGAGGTTCTTTGTCAGCCAACCCGCATTTTTCATACAATCGACGACAAACCTTTTGTCCTGCTCGTTCAGGCGCTGCGTTTTGATTTCTGCATAATATTGTCTGTCAACGAGAACACGCGGGAGCAGAGCGCTGTTCAGCTCGACGGTGACCCGACCGTCTCGCGTCCGGTTGACCAAAATGTCTGGATAGGCGGAAAGAGTGGGGCTGTCGTCGAATTTGCGACCGGGTTTCGGGTCGAGCGTGCGAATTTCTTTCGCCATCTCCAGGACGGCGTCCCGGCTCGTTCCGGTCAGGGAAGCCAGACGGGAAATGTCGAATTTTGCGAGGAGATCGATGTGGTCCAACATGATTTCCATCTCAGGACGAAGTTTGCCGAGATCTTCGAGTTGGATCTTCAGGCATTCCCCCAAATCCCGGGCGCCAACCCCCGCCGGATCGAAGCCCTGAATGACTTTCAGTGTCTTTTCGATTTTCTCTGCATCGACACCGAGCATAGGAGCCAGTGTCGTTGTCTTTGCGCGAAGATACCCATCACCATCAAAGTGCTCAATCAGTTCCGCAGCCAGTCTCTGGTCCGAGAGATCACGAAAGGCAAAGCCGATCTGGCTGAGAAGATGCTCGCGTAGGGTGGTCTTCGCGGGGCAGGTGGCCTCGATAACATCGATGGCATCGCGAATGTCATGCGATTTGCGACTTTGGCCTTGTGAGGGGCGGGCACCAAGGCTGTCGCCTCCGCTTTGCATTGCATGCGTTTTTTCCGTCGCAAAAGTGGACCCTGGCGCGTTTGTCGCTGTAAGCCTCTCCGTCTGACCTTTGGCTTCGGTCGGCGGCTCCGGCATCGCGTCGGTCGGGTTTGGCAGCTTGAGGTTGATCAGCGGATTTCGCTCGGCTTGATCTTCGAGATAGGACGACAGTTCGCCGTGGCTGAATTGAAGAATTTTCAACGACTGGATGGTCTGCGCTGAAATGTGCAGGCTTTGCTTCTGCTGAAGATGAAGGTTCCGTTCAAGTAACATGGCAGTCCTCCCTTACTGCTTGAAATGTTGGACATGAGTGCGGGGCCTATCAGCGCGCTGGCGGATCCTGGCCCTGCTGTCTCCAGGCGCGTCGTCGCACATGGAGAGATGCGCCGCCCCGTAATCGCGCTTCTGAGTTTGTGTTCATTTTTTGGACATTATTTTGTTGACTTGACTTCAAAATGGACATTTTATTGCGCTGAATGGAGGCTGTTCCTCGTTTCGGGGCGCAAAATTGGAGGGATCTATGGGACGAACGGAGTTCGCAACGGCTAGTAGCCATGTCGGAGTTGCCATCGTAGGCACGGACGGACAGGTGCTTGCGGCCTTGGGAAAGGCGGAAGATCCTCGCATCCAGGCGATGGTGTCCGACGAAGACTGGATTGCCCAAGCGCGTGAAAAACGTATCGTTCCGATGCTGTTTGCCGATGCAAAATGCATCGCTCATGTCGCGCCCGTTTCCGGTGGCTATATCGTTCTGCTTTCGGATGAACCCGGTGAGAACGTTCTGAATTTCGTCCTCAACGTCGATTTTGCCTACGACATCATCGAACACATTTTGACGGATCCCTACGATGCGATGGCCGTGGTCGATGCGAAGGCGAAGCTGGCCTATATTTCGCCCGTTCATGAAAAGTTTTTCGGATTGCGCGCGGGCGAAGGCCTCGGTCGCCCTGTGCGCGACGTGATCGAGAACACGCGCCTGCATCATGTCCTCAAAACGGGCATCGCCGAAGTCGGTCAGATTCAAAAGATGGGCAGCCGTGAGCGGGTGGTGTCGCGCCATCCCATTCGGCGAAATGAAGCGATCGTCGGCGCGATCGGTCGCGTCATGTTCAAAGGACCCCAGCAGGTTCAGGCCATGGCCCGCCGGATCAATGTGCTCGAGGCTGAGGTCGAGACCTACAAGAAGCACACCAAAGAAATCACCCAGACGGATAAAAGCGAGAGTTTTCTGGACGCGATTATCGGCAAAAGCCCCGCCATTCAGTCTGTTCGCCAACAAATCCGCAAGATCGCGCCGCTGGACATTCCCGTTCTTATTCAAGGGGAAAGCGGAACAGGGAAGGAGCTTGTTGCACGCGCGCTTCACATGCTGAGTGCGAGACAAGATGCGCGATTGGTGACCGTGAATGCGGCGGCGCTTCCTGAATCTCTCGTCGAAAGTGAGCTGTTTGGATACGAGGCCGGATCGTTCACCGGCGCCGCGAAGAAGGGCAAGGCTGGCAAGTTCGAGATGGCTGACAAAGGAACCATCTTTTTGGACGAGATTGGAGATATGCCATTGGATGTTCAGTCCAAGCTTCTCCGCGTCCTGCAAGATCGGGTTGTCGAGCGTGTCGGCGGGGACAAGCCCAAGCATGTCGATTTCCGCCTGTGCAGCGCGACCAATCGCGATCTTGAGGCCTTCGTGGATCAGGGGAAATTCCGACTGGACCTGTTTTACCGGATCAGCCCGATTGTCATCAGATTGCCGACCCTTGAAGAGCGCATTGAAGACATCCCGCTCTTGGTCAATCACTTCGTTCGAGAGATCGCGGAGCACCACAATCGCACGGTTCCCGAGGTCGATATCGATGTGACCCACTATTTGATGGATCAATCCTGGCCGGGCAATATCCGGCAACTCCGCCATATCCTTGAGCGCGCTTTTGTTTTTGCGGAAGAGGGGCGTCTCTCGGTCCGCGACTTTGAGAATGGCGGGGCCATGATGGGGGAGGGTGATAAACCCGATCTGCAGGGAGGTCCGCGAACGCCGAGCAAGTTGAAAGGCGCGCTGGATGATCTCGAGCAGAAGTTGATCGCTGATGCTTTGGCGCGGTTCAATGGCAACAAAAAGAAAGCCGCTGAATACCTTGGCGTTTCCCGATCCTATCTCTACACGAAACTGGATCTCTGAACGGTCCATAGCGGGCGGACGGTGACCTGGCCCGCGTGCCGCTCCTATGGGCGCGCGGGGTTTCACAGGGCCTCCAGAGCAATGGCGATGCCTTGACCGACGCCAATGCACATGGTCGAGAGCGACTTTTCACCCGGCTTCAGCTCCAGCATCGCCGTGCCGGTGATCCGGGCGCCGGACATGCCCAGCGGGTGGCCGATGGAGATCGCGCCGCCGTTCGGGTTCACGCGCGGGTCGTCGTCGGCGATGCCCAGATCGCGCAGCGTGGCGAGGCCCTGCGAGGCGAAGGCTTCGTTCAGTTCGATCACCGCAAAGTCTTCCTGCGTGAGACCGAGACGGGCCATCAGTTTCTTCGACGCGGGCGCTGGCCCAAAGCCCATGATCCGCGGTGCAACACCGGCGGCGGCCCCGCCCAGCACCTTGGCGATGGGTGTCAGACCGTGCTTTTCGGCGGCGTCTTTCGAGGCAAGGATCAGCGCAGCCGCGCCATCGTTCA
>NZ_JAHXRW010000007.1 GCF_019429625.1 Celeribacter sp. PS-C1 | reverse complement strand
CGCACCCGACGATGTCGGAAATGATGCACGAATCCGTGCTGGCCGCTTACGGCCGGGCGCTTCACATCTAAGGGCGACACACGCGCCAGTGAGAGAGATCGGCCGCGCTTCGGTGCGGCTGATTTGTCTTGTGGAAATGCCATCGCCTCATTTGGGGCGCTCAACTTGATGGGCTAACGATCTGAAATAAAGTTTAAATTCCCACTGATTTTCGCGCCGTTGATTTGCGTCATTGCGAGATTGGGCAAAATGTTTAAACTCGGTCTATGGGCCTTTGCCATGCGTGGCGGGGCGGTGGCGGCACTGTCACACTGGTCATGGGACTGGCCCCGGGAGGGAAAACCATGTCCATATTTTACACAAAATCATCCTTAAAAACGGATCAGACACGCGAGCAGAGTAGGCTTGGTCGCGCGTCTCAACATCAGTTCAAGCACCCATGGACCAACCGTGCGGCGCTTTTGCTGGGGGTTGGGCTCTGTGTTCTCGGGCCAGCCACTCTAGCGCAGACGCCTGTGGCATTTGATGTGAAAGAAGCACAGACCGTGCTTTGGTCGGAGCCCGACTCCGATCAGATCGTCCAGCTGCAAGCCGATCTGGGGGCGGCGGCAGAGGCGGGGGACGTCGCCGCACAGCATCTGTTAGGGCAACATCTGCTCAATGGTTGGGTCTTGCCGAAAGACGCGGCACGCGGGCTGTCTTTGTTGCAGAAGGCCGCTGAGGCCGGTCACGTCGGAGCCTTGACCGATCTTGGCCAAGCCTATCTCTGGGGCACGGCGTTGCCGGCCGATCCTGATGTGGCTGTGCCTTATTTGGAGCGCGCCGCCGCGAATGGCGGCACGGAGGCGCAGCGCATTCTGGGCGAGCAGATGATTGGCGGCTGGGTGCTTCCGCGCGATGTTGAAGGTGGCCAAGCCTATCTGGATCAGGCCATCGAGGCCGGTGATGTCGAGGCGCGGATCGCGCTTGGCAAGCTGCAACTTTATGGCATCGGTGTGCCAACCGATGAGGCAGCAGCGCTTGCGCAATTCGAGGCGGCGGCGGAGACTGGCAACGGTCAGGGGTTAGCGGTCTATGGCGAGCATTTGATGTGGAAACTTTCCGATCCGCCGCGTGCAGAGGCGATGCTGCAGCGTGCGGCTGCATTGGGCGCGACTGAGGCTTGGGTCTCTCTGTCAAAGGGGGCGATGTATGGCTATCTCGGCGGTGGTTCCGTGTCGCGCGCGAAATTCGATGGCTATGCTGAAAAGGCGTCTGACGCGGGGGAGGAGGACGTTGCGGTGCTTGAGGCCACACGCCAAATGTGGGGCATCAGTATGCGGGCGAGCGGCCCGGAGACGATCGCAATCCTGCGCGACGCAGCAGAGGACGGCAACGCTTCTGCCGCCCGGTTCCTGATCGAGCTGTTGCGCGATGGCAATCGGTTGAACGTGCATCGGGATCGTAAAGAAGTCGCCGCGGCACTGGAGCGTTTTGGCCCGCTTTTGTCCGAGAAAGAGCAGGCGCAATTTGCGCTCACGCTGCGGGCGGCGACGGCACGCACGCCGAAAGCCTATGCGCCCGTGGCTGCCGATTACGCCGCGCATCCGGAGTTGCACTCCAAATGGTTCGCGGAGGAGCTTTGGAAAGCCAATCCCAATGTCGCGGTCTATATCCTGCAAAAGCAATTCGCGGAGGAGGGGTTCTACCGCGGTCCGCTCGACGGCTTCGCGACGCGTCAGACTTTGCGCGCGATCTATAAAGCGTGTCGTGGGTTGGACCAACCCGAGCGCTGCAACGACAGCGTGTTAAAGCCGGAAATCATGGGCGCGTTGCTTTTGAATTGACCGAGAGGCTAGCCGGTTTCTCGACGATTTAGGGCGTCTGCCTCCTGGATGGAGGGAGGCGCCTTAGCGCATCTAAGAAGGGTCACCGCGCCGCCTTATTATTGCCATGATCGGTGAGCGGTTTTTGGTGTGTCAGTCTTGGTGACTGATTCTCGCGCAAATTTAAACGAGCTTTTTCAAGGCTGTTCACCAAGATTTCTGGCGCGACAATGCTGGCGCAAGACACCCATTGGGGTGAAAAGTGAAACATTTATATCCTTAGGGTTGTGCATATCAAATCAGGACAACTTATGGGACCCAAGGTGCCTTGAAAGTTGTTTTATGTCATAGCTTTGTCATGTAGCTTAACGGATACTTAACTATCAAGCGACCCGCCGATAGACTTTCTTGATCGGCCTGTGTCGTTAAGAGTGACAAGGAGGGAATCCTATGGGGGGAACCAGGATATTCCGGCCGAATTTCGAAAAACTCGAAAGGGGGGCGACGACGAAAACGATCGTTATTGCTGGCGGGGCTGGATTTATTGGATCTAATTTAAGTCATCGTTTGATTGCAGAGGGCAACCGCGTCATTTGCATCGACAATATGGAAACGGGTCGCAACGAGAATATTGCAGGACTTTTGACGCATCCGAATTTCGATTTTTTTCTGCATGATATCCTTGAGCCCATTCAGATCGACGGCCCGGTTGATCGGATTTACAACATGGCGTGCCCGGGTTCGCCGCCGAAATACCAACGCGACCCGATCCACACCTTCAAGACTTCTGTTCTTGGTGGCATGAACCTTTTGGAACTGGCTGAGGAAAAAGGGGCGCGAATTCTTCAGAGCTCGACCTCTGAGGTCTACGGCGATCCGGATGTTTCTCCGCAGAAGGAATCCTATCGCGGGAGCGTCAATACGGTTGGTCCGCGGTCGTGCTACGATGAAGGCAAGCGCGGCGCCGAAACGCTGTTCTACGAGATGCATGAACGGCGCGGAGTCGACACTCGGATCGCGAGGATTTTCAACACCTACGGCCCGCGCATGGATCCCGAAGACGGACGCGTTGTGTCTAATTTCGTGATGCAGGCGCTGATGGGCGAGGACTTGACGATCTATGGTGACGGCGCGCAGACGCGTTCGTTCTGTTACATCAGCGATCTCTTGAAAGGGCTCATCACTCTGATGGAGGGCGAAGATCCTCTGGGGACGATTTCCTCCCCGGTCAATTTGGGTAATCCCGGCGAGTTTACCATTCTGGAACTGGCGGAAACGGTGCTGAACATGACCGGATCGAAATCTAAGTTGGTTTACCGTGATCTGCCGGTCGATGATCCGCACCAACGTTGCCCGGATATTTCGCGCGCAAAATCCATCCTCGGATGGGAGCCGCAAGTTCCGCTGAAAGAGGGACTCATTCCGACCATCGCCTATTTTAAAGGAGAGCTCTCGGGACGCCAGACCTACGCTGCGCGGAGTGTGGCGTGATGACATCTCTCCGGCCCTCGATCCTTGTGACGGGCGGCGCAGGCTACATCGGCAGCCACGCCTGTAAGGCTTTGGCCCAGGCGGGCTTTCGCCCTGTGGTCTATGACGATCTTTCGCGCGGCCATGCTGATGCGGTGAAATGGGGGCCGCTCATCGAGGGCGAGCTTCATGACACGGTGCTGCTGCGCGAGACATTCAGGCGTGAAAACATTCAGGCGGTGATCCATTTTGCAGCGCTGGCATATGTTGGCGAAAGCACGCATGAGCCGGGGCGCTATTACGACAACAACGTTGGCGGGATGATTTCTCTTTTGGCGGCGATGCGCGAGGAGGGCGTCGATAAGATCGTCTTTTCCTCAAGCTGCGCCACCTACGGCACGCCTGAGGTGCAGCCGATCACTGAGGACATGCCGCAAGCACCGATAAACCCCTACGGCCGCACCAAGCTGATTTGCGAATGGATGCTGCAAGATGAGGGACAGGCCACAGGTCTGCACCATGTCGCGCTGCGCTATTTCAATGCGGCGGGCGCGGATCCGGAGGGCGAGCTTGGCGAGCGTCATGATCCGGAGACCCATCTTTTGCCACTGGCTTTGATGGCGGCGACCGGTAAGGGGAAGCTGTCAGTGATGGGCACGGATTATCCGACACCCGACGGCACCTGCATCCGAGACTATATCCATGTGACCGATCTCGCCCGCGCGCATGTTCTGGCGCTGGGGCATCTGTTGGAGGGTGGCGAGAGCCTTGCGCTCAATCTCGGCACGGGGGAAGGCCAATCGGTGCGAGACGTTATCGCCTCGGTCGAACGCGTGACCGGACACAAGGTCGCCTATCACGATGCACCGCGTCGGGCGGGCGATCCGCCGGAACTGCGTGCCGATCCTGCGCGTGCCGAAGATGAGATCGGCTTTCGCGCCGTCTACCGCGATCTCGATACGATCACTGCCCATGCGGCGCCTTGGTTTGGAGCCATGGGAGGCGGGTTAAAGGACACAGGCTGATGACACCCCGCAAACCTCATCCAGCGACCCAGAGGCGTCCGATGTTGGCGCCGATGTTGAGCGGATGGACAGCCTTAAAATACTATCTGGTCGCCGGGCTTTGGATCGTGGCGGCGGGATGGTTCTGGGCATGGTGGCTGCAACCGCATCACCTGATCGCACCGATCCGTTATTGGACGGTGACGGCTGCGATGGCGTGGATTTGGGGGATGCAGCTTTACTTTGTGCTGATCTTTTTGCAGGCCCGCAAATCCGTCGCGCCCGATCCCGAACCGGGGCGGTGGCGCGTGGCGATGATCACCACGAAAACCCCGTCGGAAAGTTTCGCTGTGGTGCGTGAGACGCTTGAGGCGATGTTGGCGCAGGACTATCCGCATGACACATGGCTCGCGGATGAAGATCCGGACGAGGAGACCCGTGCGTGGTGTGCTGCGCATGGGGTGAAGCTCTCGACGCGAAAAGGTGTGGATGCGTATCACCAAGCCGTTTGGCCGCGTCGGACCCGGTGCAAGGAAGGCAATCTGGCCTATTTCTACGACCATTGGGGCTATGAGAACTACGACTTCGTCAGCCAGCTCGACTCGGATCATGTGCCAAAGCCGGGCTATCTGCGCGAGATGTTGCGGCCCTTTGCCGATGAGGCGGTCGGCTATGTCTCCGCGCCCTCGATCTGTTCGGCCAATGCCGACCGAAGCTGGGCGGCGCGCACGAGGCTTTATTCCGAGGCGGCGTTCCACGGCGTGTTTCAGGCGGGTTATTCGTCGGTCCTGACGCCGATGTGCATCGGGTCGCATTACGCAGTGCGCACCAAAGCGCTGCGCGAAGCGGGGGGCTTGGGGCCGGAATTGGCGGAGGATCATTCGACCACGATGCTGATCTCGTCGGCGGGCTGGCGCGGGGTGCATGCGCCGGATGCCATCGCGATCGGGCAGGGGCCGGAGACACTCGCCGATCTGGTGACGCAGGAGTTCCAGTGGTCGCGCTCGCTCTTGTCGTTGCTCCTGCGCTACACGCCGCGCTACCTCAAGCCGCTGCCGCTGCGGCTCAAGCTGCTTTTTTTGCTGTGCCAAACGTGGTATGTTTTCTTTGCGCTTTCAATGGCCCTGATGTACCTGGTGCCAATCGTGGCGGTGACCTTTGATTTGCGGATCGCGAATGTCACCTACCCGGCGTTTATCGGCCATGCCTTGCCAGCCATTGCGGTGATGTTTGTCTTTGCATTGGCGATGAAAGCCGACGGGTTTTTGCGTCCGCAAAAGGCCAAGGTCTTTGCTTGGGAAACCTTGCTTTTCGTGATGTTGCAATGGCCTTGGGTGTTCTGGGGGTGCGCTATGGCGGTGCGGGACCGGGTGACCGGCAAATTCGTCGATTTCCGCATCACGCCGAAGGGAGAGACTGAAGGCGCGCCGCTGCCCTCTCGGGTGATTGCCGTCTACGCCATACTGGCCATGGGGGCCGCGATCCCGGTGATCACCGTGTCTGATGTGCATGCCGCGCGTGGGTTCTATCTTTTGTCGCTGGTGAACACAGCGGTCTACCTGATCCTGCTGGCAGTGGCGTTTCGCTCGGAACTCAAGCGCGCGCGCGGGGTCCGACGTCATATTCGAAAAATACTTGCGCGCGATGTTCCTGTGTTGAGCCTGATCATGGCGCTTTTGGGCACAGGGACCATACTTAGGGCAGAGGAAAGCGCGAATGCGCTTGCCATAGGCCTTGAAGCGGTGGGCGCAGTTGAGGTGGAATACGTGGTTTCCGGCGCCGGCATGGGAGGTGACGGCGGCATCCGGGTCCGTTTTACACCGTTTTGGAGCGAGGGATCTCCGCGCTCCACAGTAAGGGAGGGAGAACGATGAGACATCATTTCATCAAAACAGTGAAATCAATCCTCTATGGAACCGCACTGGCGACGGCGGTTATGGCCACAGCCGCGAGTGCGCAATCGGTGCCGCCGGGAGAATTGCCATTTGGCGTCTATGATCCCGACGGGGATTTCACCAACTTGCAACCCGTGGTCATCGAACATTTGTTCTTGCCTTGGGAGGACGTGCTCCTCGAAACACTTTATGATGCCGATGAGTATGCTCAGGAACGCAACCGCGCGCTTTTGGTGACGCTTGAGCCCTGGACCTGGTCGCGCAGCGAACGCAACACAGCGCGGTATTTGCAAAGCGGGATCGAGAGCGGGCGGTATGACCCCAATATGAAAGCGGTCTGCGACATTCTCGGCACGCTGCAAAGCCCGGTCACGCTGCGCTTTGCGCATGAGATGGACGACGACAACGGCCAGTTCATCTGGGCGGGCTGGGAGCCGGAGACCTATATCACGGCCTATCGCCATATGATCGACGTCTGCCGCGACTCCGCGCCGAATATCTCGGTGATGTGGTCGCCTCTGGGGGACGAAGGGATGGAGGATTACTATCCCGGCGATGACTATGCCGACATCGTGGGCTTGTCGGTCTTTGGGCTTCAGGCTTGGGATCAGGCGAAGTACGGCAAGGATCGTAACTTCGACGACATCTTTGCCCCGCGCTATGAGCGCGCCACGCAATTCGGCAAACCGATTGCCGTGGCCGAGCTTGGCTATGTCGGGAATGCCGACTACGTCGATCTGTGGAAGAACGGCGTGCGCGTGGTGAAAGAGGACTATCCGCAATTGGTCGGTGTGGTCTATTTCAACTACCCAGAGGTCTACCCCTGGCCCGAGGGCTTCGGGACGCCGGATTGGCGGATGAAGAACCAGATCCTCGAATAAGGCCCGCAGAGAGGCGTCCCGAGAGAGAGGACGCAAGCTGTGAAAATTTTCGGGAACTGACCTAGATAAGTGGCGTGCGGATTGAATTTCCGCACGCCATTGTCGTTTCTTGTGCCACATTTTCGCCGATTTTTGGCCACGAAAAAGTAAGACTTGACCTGCAAACTGGTTTGACGTGACACCTATCGGAAACCTCGATTCCGTCTGCGTCGAACGCGCAGTCGGCATCCATAAGAAAAAGGCAGAGCAGTCTATGATTCCGACTTCCCTACGCAAGGTTCTTGTGTCCATTTCCGTGGCCTCCGCATTGCTGAGCGCGTCCGTTCTTCATGCTGAGACAGCGCCGGACACCGCGCCGATCATCGCCCCGAAATCGGTGAAATCCGCCGCCGGTGTTGGCGCTGCGCGCTTTGACTGGCTGGCGAAATCCGCCACGTCCGAGGCCGCGCCGGTGCGTGTCGCCCGCACCCAATTGCTGGGCCGCGGCACTTGGGTGTGTTCCCCCGCCGGGTTCAACCGCAAATCCAGATGCGTCTCCCGCTGAGGCGCCGCGCGCCCCTCTGACGGATAAGATTTCTCTGGGCCAGTCCTCGCGGCTTTGCTGTGGTGGGATGACATCCTAGCCTCTGCAAAACTCCGCGACGGTGTAACGGCAAAATGTCCGCCTGCGTCAAATTGGACATGGGCGGTCCGTGTTGTCCTCTGTTAGCGTTCCGGAAAATCAGGAATGCCGATAGAGACACACGCACCATGACACGCCCACTGCGCCCTCAGCGCTCCCTCGCTCGCCAATTGACCTCAGTTTGCGATGGCCGCACACTCTTCGGCCTCTTCCGCTTGGTCGCGGTGGTCGAGGGCGTCACCACATTGCTTTTGTTCCTTGTTGCCATGCCGATCAAATACGGCCTGAACGACGCCTCTTGGGTCGAACTCATGGGGCCGCTGCATGGCTATGCGTTTCTGGTCTATATCGCGCTCATGCTTCTGGTGATGCGCAGGCCAGCTTGGCAAGGGCGCGATCTGACGCGCGCCACTCTGGCCTCTCTCGTGCCTTTCGGAACCTTCGTCAACGAACCGCATCTCAAGCGACGCGGTCGGGATATTTACGCGGACTGAGACCTGTTCCAGGCGAGGCACCTTGTCCTCTATGCGATGGCGACGAGGGTGGTATAACGCCTTAGGTTTACACATTCGCATAAGAGGGAAGACACCATGACGCGCAAGGTTGATGTGGCCATTCTCGGGGCAGGCAGCGCAGGGGTCACCGCGCTGTTCACTTTGCTCAGAGCCGGGAAATCCGTCGTTCTGATCAACTCGGGACCGGAGGGCACCACCTGCGCGCGCGTCGGATGCATGCCGTCGAAAGCGCTGATCGAGGTGGCCTCGCTCTACCACGCAAAAAGCCGCCAGGCGGCGTTCGGCATCGCCGGCACCGAAGGGCTAAGTGTCGATGGCCCCAAAGTTATGGCCCGCGTCCGCGCGATCCGCGACAAACTGGTGAACGGTTTTATCACCCGCACCCACAAACATCTCGACGAGACGCAATTCATCGACGGTCACGCCACGATCAGGGGCCCCAATTCGGTCGAGGTGAATGGCGAGACCATCGAGACGGGCGCGATCCTTATCGCCACCGGCTCAAGCCCCGTTCTGCCCGCGCCATTCCGCGCTTTGGGTGACGCGCTTTGGACCACGGACACGTTTTTCGAACAGCCGGACCTGCCGAAATCCGTGGCCATCGTGGGTCTTGGCGTGATCGGCTGCGAAATCGGTCAGGCGCTGGGCCGTTTGGGCGTCGAGGTGCATGGCTTTGACGCCGCACCTGTGATTGCCGGGATCAAGGACCCTGTGGTGGCCGAGGCCGCCGCAGAGGCGCTGGGGCAGGATATGTCGCTCACTTTGGGCGCGACTGTCGAACCGACGCTTGAGGCGGACGGCACCGTGACAATCAAGGCGGGGGACAAGGTCGTGCGGGTCGAGCGAGTGCTGGCCAGCATCGGGCGGCGTCCCAATATTGTGGGGCTGGGGCTTGAGACATTGGGGGTGGAACTCAATGACAAGGGCATGCCTGCTTACGACCCAGAGACGCTCCAGATTGGCGATCTGCCGGTCTATATGACGGGCGATGTGAACGCCGACCGACCGCTTCTGCACGAGGCCAAGGACGAGGGCAAAATCGCCGCTCTGAACATCATCGCGGGCACCCGCGAACCCTACCGCCGCCGTGTGCCTTTGGCGGTGGCCTTTACCAGCCCACAGATCGCCACCGTCGGCGCCGCCTTCGATACGCTCGACCCGGACAAGATCGCCATCGGCACGGCCAAGGCGCAAGACAACGGCCGCGCGAAGGTCAAAGCGGAGACGGAAGGCCTGATCCGCGTTTATGCCGACAAAAGCTCGCTGAAACTCTTGGGCGCGACGCTGGCGATTGGCGACGGCGAACATATGGCGCATTGGCTGGCGCTGGCGATCGAACAGGGGCTGACGGTGGATGCCTGCCTCGAAAGCCCGTTCTATCACCCGGTGCTCGAAGAAACGCTTCAGGACGCTTTGATGAGTTGCTTGTCGAACAGTGGCCAGAAACTGCCGCATCCGCCCGGGCTCACGCCGGCCTGAGCGGCTGTCATGCGGCGCGGGCCTGCCGTTTGACCTGACGCATGCGGCGGACAAAGGCCACAAGAAAGATCGCGGTTTGCACCAGAACGATGGTCGGCGCAGGCGCGCTGTCAAGCCAGAAGCTTGCGTAAACGCCGCCCAGCATCGCGGCGAGGTTGATCGCGGTGGCGGTCAGCAGCATCGCGGAGAACCGCCGCACAAGCAGAAATGCAATCGCGCCGGGGGCAATCAAAAGCGCCACGGCGAGGATCAACCCGGTGGCGGTGAGCGTCGCGACGATGCTCAGAGAGATCGCGGTCAATAGCCCGTAGTGCAAGACCTGAACCGGTAGCCCTGAGGCCCGCGCTTGCGCCGGATCGAAGGCATGGAGCATCAGGTCTTTCCATTTGAGCACCAGAGTTGCGGAGACCGCGAGCGCGATGAGGCCAGCCGTCCAGAGATCCTCTGCGCCCACGCCCAGCATGTTGCCGTAAAGAATGTGGTCGAGGTGAACATCCGAGGGCGTCGCGACATACATCACGATGCCAAGGCCAAACATGCCGGAGAAGACGACGCCCATAACGGTGTCCTGTTTGACGCGGCTGTTCTGCGCCAGATAGCCGGTCGAGAGCGCCGTCACCATGCCCGCAGCAAAGGCGCCGACAATCAGAGGCAGGCCGAGGATATAGGCCAGAACGACGCCGGGCAGAATGGCATGGCTGATCGCGTCCCCCATAAGGGCCCAGCCCTTGAGCACCAGAAAGCATGACAGCAACGCGGTCGGGATCGCGACGAGGATCGAGATCAGAAAGGCGTTCTGCATAAAGCCAAACTGGAAGGGCATCAGAAGCGTGTCGATCATTCCGACACTTCCTCTTTAAGCACGGCGCGGGCCTTGGCTTTCGCGGCCAATATCCCGTGTTTCGGGGCGAAAACAAAGGCCGCGAGGAAGATCAGCGTTTGCAGACACACAATCACCCCGCCGGTCGCGCCGTCGAGGAAATAGCTTATGTAGGCGCCTGAAAAACTGGTCACCGTGCCTATCAGAACCGAGGTCACGATCAGGCGCGGGAAGCGGTCGCAAAGCAGGTAGGCGGTTGCGCCCGGCGTCACCACCATCGCGACGACCAGAAAGGCCCCAACGGTCTGCATCGCGGCGACGACGGAAGCCGACAAAAGCACGAAGAACATGGCTTTCAACAGGCCGGGACGCAGGCCAATAGAGCGGGCGTGGCTTTCATCGAAAAACACCACCATCAGGTCTTTCCAATTCGCCAACAGCACCGCGAGGGAGACAAACCCGATGAGCGCCAATTGCAGCGTGTCCTCCGGCGTGATCGCCAAAATGTTGCCCATGGTGATCGTATCGACCGAGATGGCCATCGGGTTGAGCGAGACCATAAAGAGGCCGAGACCGAAGAAAGACGTAAAGATCATGCCAATCACCACGTCAATCTTGAGCCCCGAGCGCTCGGAGAGAAACAACATCGCGGCGGCGGCCAGCCCACCCGACAGAAACGCGCCCAAGGCGAAGGGCAGGCCTAACATATACGCTCCGGCCACGCCGGGGACGACAGAATGCGACAATGCATCGCCAATCAGCGACCAGCCCTTGAGCATCAGATAGGCCGACAGAAAGGCGCAGACGCCGCCCACCAAAGCCGAGACCCACATGGCGTTGGTCATATAGCCGTAGGTGAAGGGCTCGAGCAGGATCATGTGTCTGCGTCCTCGGAGGGTTTGGCCTGCACCCGCGTCTGGCTGCCGTAGCGCACCAGAGGGCGTTCGTCGTCCGTCAGGATGGTGACATGGCGCGGATCGTCATCGTCATGAAGATCGGCGCCGCTCAAGGTGAACTGACGCAGCACACCGCCAAAGGCGCGCTCAAGGTTCTCGCGGGTGAAGGTCGTCTCGGTCGGACCATAGCCCAGCACCGTGCCTTTGACCAAAACCGTGCGGTCGCAGAATTCGGGCACCGAGCCGAGATTATGGGTGGAGACCAACATCACCCGGCCCTCGTCACGCAGCTCCCTCAATAGTGCGATAATCTGTTCCTCGGTTTTCACATCGACGCCGGTGAAAGGTTCGTCCAAGAGGATCACCTGACCCTCCTGCGCCAAGGCGCGGGCAAGGAACACGCGCTTCTTTTGCCCGCCGGATAGCTCGCCGATCTGGCGCTGGCGAAAGTCACTCATATTGACCCGCGCGAGTGCTGCGTCTACCGCCGCGTGATCGGCTTTCGACGGGCGGCGCAGAAAGCCCATGTGGCCATAGCGCCCCATCATCACTACGTCCTCGACCAGCACCGGAAAGGACCAATCGACCTCCTCGGATTGTGGTACATAGGCGACGAGGTTTTGGCGCAGCGCCTCTTTGACGCTCAGGCCCAACAGCCGAATGTCGCCCTGTGCCACCGGAACAAAGCCCATGATCGCCTTGAACAGCGTCGATTTCCCGGCGCCGTTGACGCCGACGAGCGCGGTCACCGTGCCGCGCGGGATGGCGAATGTCGCCTGCCGCAGTGCCGTGTGGCCGTTGCGATAGGTCACCGTCACATCGCGCGCCGAAATCCCGTCTCCCACCTCAGTGCTTTGAACGGGGCTGCCGTTTTGCATCATGTTGCCTTTCTGCTCTCCGACGCAGCCTGCGCTCAGTTCGATCCGGCTGCAAGCCCATCCGCCACGGTCTCCGCCGTCACCCGCAACAAATCGAGGTAGCTCGGCACCGGGCCGCCCGGCTTTGATAGGCTGTCGACGTAAAGCTCGCCGCCATAGCGTGCGCCGGTCTCGCGGGCGACCTGTTTCGCTGGGGCGGTGTTGACCGTGCTCTCACAAAACACCACCGGGATGTTGTTCTCCTTCACGCCGTCGATCACAGCGCGCACCTGTTGCGGTGTGCCCATCTGATCGGCGTTCATCGGCCAGAGATACAGCTCCTTCATGCCGAAATCGCGCGCCAGATAGGAAAACGCCCCCTCGCAGGTCACCAGCCAGCGCTGATCTTCGGGTACTTCGGCCACGCGGGCGCGCAGAGGCTCCAAAGTGGCACGGAGCTCGGTCTTATAGGTGGCTGCGTTCTCCGCATAGGTCTCGGCATTGTCGGGGTCCTGCGTGCTCAGGGCGGTCTCGATATTGTCGATATAGATCAGGGCATTATCCAGCCCCATCCAAGCGTGGGGATTAGGCTTGCCCTCATAGCTTCCGCCCACAATCGAGATCGGATCAATGCCGTCGCTGAGCGTCACCGAGGGCACATCTTTGAGGTTCGAGAGAAACTGTTCGAACCACAGCTCAAGGTTCATGCCGTTCCACAGGATCAGGTCCGCGTCCTGCGCCCGCACGATGTCGCGGGGTGTCGGCTGGTAGCCGTGAATTTCCGCGCCAGGTTTGGTGATCGATACCACCTCGGCGGCGTCGCCTGCGACTTGGCTGGCCATGTCGGCCAACACTGTGAAGGTGGTCACGACCTTCATCCGGTCCTCGGCTTGTGCTGTCGCGGCCAGAGCGAGGATCGTGGCGCAGGATAGCCAGAAGAGTTTTTTGGGCATGAGACATCCTTTGGGGAGAGCGGCGTTAGAGTATGTAAATGATAATCATTCGCAACTGTCAAACGGAAAGCGGATTTGGTCGCCCCCGACAAGCGGTTTAGCCGCCAAAAACTTTGCGCATCATTTCC
Source organism: Celeribacter sp. PS-C1 (assembly GCF_019429625.1). Classification (GTDB taxonomy): domain Bacteria; phylum Pseudomonadota; class Alphaproteobacteria; order Rhodobacterales; family Rhodobacteraceae; genus Celeribacter. The sequence continues at coordinate 194,260 of NZ_JAHXRW010000007.1, read as the reverse complement.
GGATTTTCCGCCACCCAGCCAGCGGCGCCTTTGGCCACAGCTTCGTAAACCGCCACGCCAATGGCCTCGCCCAAAGCCGTATGAAGCCCGGCATACTCCTTCGCGCCATCGGGGGCGGCGAGTGCGAGGCAATCGGTGCCCGTGCCGGTCACAGGCCCGTGGGGAAACCTGAGGCCTGCTTCCATCACAGCCGCCGTGCGGGCCTGTGCCGCGATGGTAAGCGCTTCGATCTGCGCCGTCTCGGTGAGCGCTTCGGAAAGCTGCACGGCGATGTTGATCGTGCCGAATTGCTCGACGCCCCAATCGCGCGGGGTGCGTGAGCCGATGCGTTCGGCATTGCCCAGCCCGACAGTGGCCATGGCTGCAACACGTATGCCGTCAACCTCTGCTTCGGTGCGCTGATACTTCGTCACGTTGCGAGACGTCAGCATGCCGACCGCCTCCGCGTGACCGGCTTTTGTCATCTCAGATGAAATCCAGTCGGAAACGCAAACCTCCGGCGGCAGATCGGCGTTTCTCAACTCGCGCCAAACGATGTGCTGAGCTGTGACGAACCCCGGTCGATAGGGAGCGAAACTCAGCACCCGCATCGGAGCACCGAGATCAGCGACGAGCCAGGGGCGGGTGAGGGTCGGGCTCAACATCCTGTTTACCTCGCGACCTGCGACAGCGGTTGTAGCACCATGCCCTCGGGCGTCTCCGCGATGTGGCAACGGATGGCAAAGACTTCGGCCAAGAGCGCCTCGGTCAGCACCTCGCGCGGTGGGCCATCCGCGACGATCCGACCTTCGGAGAGGACAACAATGCGGGTGCAATGACGCGCGGCGAGACCCAGATCATGCAGAGAGACGACCACGCCGCGACCCTCCTGCGCGAGTGCTGCAAAGGTCTCCATACATCCGATCTGATGCGCGGGATCGAGGCCCGCGGTGGGTTCATCGGCCAGCAGCAAAGGCGTGTCCTGCGCCAGCGCGCGCGCGATCAAAACACGCGCCTGTTCGCCGCCCGACAGCCCCGTGGCCTTGCGGTCGGCGAAGTCCAAAAGGTCCATACGTTTCAAAGCCGCCCGCACTTCGGGGGCGTCTTCGCGTTCGTTTTGCGCCAAAGACACCAGATGAGCGACGCTGACCGGCCAAGCGATTTCGCGCGCTTGCGGCAACCAGGCGGCGGCTTTGGCGCGCACAGTTGGCGACATCTGGGCCAGCGTGCTTTCGCCTTCTGCCGCGATCAATCCGAGAGCGGCGCGCAGGAGTGTGGATTTGCCGGCGCCATTCGGGCCGATGAGGCCGATCATTTCGCCGGGGGCGACGTCGAGCGAGGCGTGATCGAGGGTCACGCGCGTGCCGCGCCGGACGGTGAGGTCTCGTGTCGTCAAAAGGCTCATGACCGCCCCCGCATCCGCCAGATCAGATGGAAAAACACTGGCGCGCCGACGAGGGCCATCAAGACGCCGAGTTTGAGGTCGCGCCCTGGCAGGATGAGCCGCACGGCCACGTCTGCGGTCAGCACCAAAATCGCACCGCCCAAAGCAGAAGCGAGCAAAAGCCGCGCCGGGCGCGCACCCACGAGGGGGCGCAAAATATGCGGCACGACGAGACCGACAAATCCCACAGCGCCCGCGACGGCGGTGGCGGCCCCGACCGAGGCGGCGACTCCGCCTACAAGGATAAGACGCAGATGTTTGAGGTTTACGCCCATGGAGGCTGCGGCCTCTTCGCCCAATGTCAGCCGGTCGATGCCGCGTCCGGTCAGTGCCACAAGGCCCCAGCCCAGAGCCATGATCGGCAGCGCCATCCAGACATGCAGAAAAGAGCGATCTGCGAGCGAGCCCATCATCCAAAAGATGATCTCATTCGCGGCAAAAGGATTGGGCGAGAGGTTGAGGACAAGCGCGGTAAGGGCCGAGGACAGCGCAGAGACGGCGATGCCCGCGAGGATCAGCGACAGCGTGCCGCCGGAGCCGGCTAGCAAGAGAATGAGCACAACGCAAATCGCGGCGCCGACGAGGGCCGCGAGGGGCAAGGCAAGGGCGAAGAGCGCGGCAAACCCGCTTTGAAGCGCGATCACGGCGCCCAAGGCGGCGGATGCGGAAATGCCGATGACGCTGGGTTCGGCGAGAGGGTTGCGCAGATAACCTTGGAGGGCGGCACCCGAGAGGCCGAGGCTCACGCCGACCATCACGCCCAACAGCGCACGCGGCAGACGGATTTCGCGCATCACCATCGGCAGGGGGCCTTCGCCACCGCCAAAGAGCGCTTTGAGGCTGTCGGCGATGGGCATATCGGCGACGCCCACGAGGAGCGAGGCGATGAAAAGCGCGATGAGGGCGAAGGTCAAAAGGGACAGAAGCCGGGGGTAGGTCATTGAGGCATCTCCAGCATGTCCCGCTCATCGCGGAGCCGTTCGATCGCGCCCAAAACAGATGGTAGACCGCAAATCCAGTCCTTGTCCTGCATCGGCATATGCCCGCCCGTCAGATGGGTCAACGCGGGATGGGACAGGACCTCTTCGGCCCGCGCAGTGCCGGGATAGTCGGCGCCGGAGATCACAAGGTTGGGATTGGCCATGATCAAGGCTTCGAGCGGCACAAAGCCGCCCATCGGCAGGCCTAACTCGGAGGCGAGTGTGGTGAACCCGGCGGTTTCGATGATCTCACCAGAGAGGCTCTGCGCACCGGTGCTATAGCCGTTGGCGGCATAGGTGGCAGCGGTGGGGCGGGAAACTGTCAGAGTGTCAATCTCGGCGAGGCGGCGGGTGAAGTCTTCGGCCATGCTCTGTGCCACATCTTCGCGCCCCAAGGCTTCGCCCATTTTCACCATATTGGCGGCGACATCGTCCAAAGAGCGCGCGGGAGAAAATTCGACGATCTCGACGCCAAGACGGCGCATCATCGACACGGTCGCCCGCGCGGTGAACTGGCCTGCGAGGACGAGATCGGGTTTCAAAAGGTATATTTCTTCGGCCAGCCCGTTGTTGGTCGGATAGGCTCTCGCCTTGTCGGACATGACCGAGGCGCGCGGGTCTTGGGCCATGGCGGTGATGGAGGACAGCTGACCGGGGGCTGCAATCATCATGGCCAACTGATCGGTGCAGAGATTGATCGAGACGACACGCTGAGGCGGCGTTTCCGCAAAAGCCGCCGCCCCCGAAAAGAGGGCGGTGGCAAGTGTTATGATCTCAGGAAAGCGCACTCAGAAGGACGCTTTGAGGCCGAGATAGGCGGACCGGCCCGGCGTGTTGTAGCCGCCTGCGGTCTCGTAATCCTCATCGGTGAGGTTCTCGATCCGCAAGGACAGCTCGGTCGCGTCGTTCAACTGGTAGGACAGTCCGGCGTTGACGAGCGTGTAGTCTCCGACCTTGTGATCTGCGGGCGCGTAGGGGCTCGGTGTCACGTCGGCGACATGCTGCACCATGAGTTGACCGTTGATCTGGTCGGTCAAAACTGCGTCGATTCCCACGACCAAATCGTGACGCGGCACGCGTTGGGCCTCTTCGCCCGCAGTTTCCGCATCGGTGTAGGTGTAGTTGCCGAACAGCGCGACACGCTCTGAGAGGGTGTAGTGACCGGACAACTCTAGGCCTTTGGAAACCGTTTTGCCGGAGACCTGATTGTAGCTGGAGGTGGCGAAATCGTAGTCAATCCGGTCCTTGATCTCGGTGTAGAACAGCGTGCCTTTGACGAAGTCGTCACCGGCAAAGCGGCGCTCGATGCCGATCTCGGCGCTTTGGCTGGTTTCCTCTTTCAAGTCTGCCTTGCCGTAGGGGCTATAGCGTTCATAGAGCGAAGGCGCACGGAAGCCTGTCCCCAGAACAGCACGCAGTGTCCAATCGGGAGCGACCTCCCAAGCGGCAGCGAGGCGGCCCGAGAGGTGATCGCCGAAGTCGGAATGATCATCGTAGCGCAGGGCCACGGAGAGATCGAGCGTCTCCATCGGCGAGTGCAGCCACTCGGCCTTGATCGCCATGTTGTCATCCTTCTCGGACAGCCCGTCGATGTTGAACTCTTCCTCGGTATATTCAACGCCGAAGGTCAGGGTCGAGAGCGCCGAAAGATCGGTGGACCCGAGATAGGCGAATTCACGACGCTTGCCGGAATAATCCTCGGTATAGCCGCCGGGATAGCTGCGTTCCGTGTCAAACAGAGACGCGCTGAACTCATGGTTGATCACGTCGCCCTGAATGCGGGCAAAGCTGCGCAGGCCTTTTTGCTCGCGGCTCGACTCGCCGGCGCTGTTGCTGGTCGACAGGTCGTATTCATTATCGGAGGTGATGTAGAGGCCAGAAAGCCCCAGAGTCACGCGATCAGAGACATCCTGCTCCAGACCGAAGGTCAGGGTCGTCGCCTCGTAGCCGTCATCCTCGGTGTCGCTGGCGCGCGAGGAAAAGCCGTCGGTTTTGACGTGCGAGAGGCCGAAGGACAGCTTGCCGGCCTCGCTTTCCAGCACAGAGGAAATCCCGCCCGCGTAGGTGCCGTAGCTACCACCGCTCAATTCCACCGTGGTGTTGTAGCCCGGTTCGACCGCACCGTCTGTGCGAATGTCGATGAGACCTGCAACGGCTTCGGAGCCGTAGAGCGCAGATTGCGACCCCTTCAGCACCTCAATGGAAGAGATACCAAAACCCGTCAGACCGCCAAAGTCGAACTGCGGCTGGCCGTTCGACGGGTCGGACACGTCGATGCCGTTGATGCGCACACCCACATAGCGCGCGTCGAGGCCGCGGATGCGCAGGGTCGAGGAGGCGCCTAGGCCCCCATTCGAGGAAAAGCTGACGCCGGGCAGGGTGGTCAGGGCATCGAGGACGGCCTCGCTGGTGTCGCCCGTCTCATCGGCCTCCACGGTGTCCACGGTCGCGCCGGTTTTGGTGGCGGGCACCGGCGTCAGGCTACCGGAGACAATAATGTCGTCGAGCGTGTAAATCTCGCCCGCGTCTTGGGCATGGGCGGCAAGCGGTAAGATGAAGGCGGCTGAGGCCAGCAATGAAAAGCGCAGGCTTTTGAGGGCGTGCATGGAGTATCCTCCTGAAAAAGAAGCCAAGGCTTCCCGAGATCCGTTTGGGCCTGTGGAGGAAATCTCCGCAGACAGTGAGTGCGTCACCGCTGCGGATAGCCGCTTCCGTGACGCACCCCGCGTCCGGGAAAGGGTGATCATCCAAGCAGGTCTCCTGGCTCACGGATCGCAGCGGGCGCCGACCTTCCCGGGATGATCCCAGTGGTGTTTCGGCGTCGCTCACCGTTCACAGTTGCGGGGGCAGCCACGGCTTTGATGCGGTGGACGCGTCAGCGCCCGGAGATCATCCCGTGTTCCCTTTTCATCCAACGTCTCCGCCGGAACTTGAACGGGTGCAGAAAAGCGAAATGGCCGGAGAAGTCAAGATTCTCCGGCCAAGCCTTTGGTCTTATCATGTCGCCAAAGCGCGACTGCGCGTCACGTTTTCTTTTTCATCGCATCCAAAAGTGCCGCACCAAAGGCCCCTTGGCTCTCGGTGGTGCGGGGTTTGGACGCGTTGCCGCCACGGGGTTTGCCGCCGTATCCACCTTTGCCCCCCGTGTTGCCGCGCGGCTGTTGCGTGCTGCGGTCTTGTTTTCCCCGGTCCTGTGTCGCGCCACCGTCCTTGCGCATCGAAAGCCCGATGCGTTTGCGCGGAATGTCCACTTCGGTGACGCGCACCGACACAATATCCCCCGCCTTCACCACCTCATGCGGGTCTTTCACAAAGCGGTCGGCCAACTGGCTGACATGCACCAAACCGTCCTGATGCACGCCGATGTCCACAAAGGCCCCGAAGGCCGCCACATTGGTGACCGTGCCTTCAAGACGCATGCCGGGTTTCAGATCCTTGATGTCCTCGACCCCGTCGGTAAACGTCGCGGTTTTGAACTCGGGTCGCGGATCGCGGCCCGGTTTTTCCAACTCTGTGAAAATGTCGCGCACGGTCGGCAGGCCGAAGTCTCCGGTGACGAATTGTTCGGCTCTGAGGCCCTTAAATGCTGTCGGATTGCCCATGATCTCGCGCATGTCGCGGCCACAGGCTTTGACGATTTCGCGGGCCACATCATAGGCTTCGGGGTGCACAGAGGAGGCGTCGAGCGGCTCGTCACCTTCGCGAATACGCAGGAAGCCTGCGCATTGCTCAAAGGCTTTCGGGCCAAGACCCGACACCTTCAAAAGCGCCTTGCGCGACGGGAATGCGCCATGAATGTCGCGGTGGGTGACGATGCTCTGCGCCAGAGACGGCCCGAGACCGGCGACCTGCGCGAGCAAAGGCGCGGAGGCCATGTTGAGGTCCACGCCCACGGCGTTCACCGCATCCTCGACCACCGCTTCGAGCGCCTGCGACAGGCGGCGTTGGTCGACGTCGTGCTGATACTGGCCGACGCCGATGCTCTCAGGTGTGATCTTCACCAGCTCCGCGAGAGGGTCTTGCAGGCGACGCGCAATCGACACGGCGCCACGCAAGGAGACGTCAAGATCGGGGAATTCCTGTGCTGCCAGTTCCGAGGCGGAATAAACCGAGGCGCCCGCCTCGGAGACCACAACCTTGGTCGGGGCTTTCACGCCCGGCGGCAGCAGTTTTAGCGTCTCGCCTACCAGTTTTTCGGTCTCCCGGCTGGCTGTGCCGTTGCCGATGGCGATGAGGCCAACGCCGTGGCGGGTCACCAACTCGATGATCTTCGCTTCCGCCCCGCGCACATCCATTTTCGGCTGGAAGGGGTAGAGCGTTGCGGTTTCCAAAAGCTTGCCCGTGGCATCGACCACGGCGGCTTTGACGCCCGTTCGGATGCCCGGGTCGAGGCCGAGGGTGGCTTTTGCGCCCGCAGGGGCGGCCAGAAGCAAGTCTTTGAGGTTTCTAGAAAACACAGTGATTGCATCTTCATGGGCGCGCTGGCGCAGCTCGCCCAACAGATCGATGTGCAGCGAGATCGCGAATTTCACCCGCCAGGCCCAACGCGCAACGGTGCGCAGCCACAGATCGCCGGGTTGCTCGGTCGAGGTGCCCAGATAAGAGGCGACCATGGCGATGGCGCGCGCTGCGCCTTCTTCCGGCTCGGGCGCGATTTCCATGGTGACGATCTCTTCCTTCGCCGCGCGCAGGATGGCGAGCGCCCGGTGCGAGGCGATGTCGGCCCATTTCTCGGAATGATCGAAATAGTCGGAAAACTTCGCGCCTTCCTGTTCTTTGCCCGCAATGACCTTCGCCGTCACAAGCGCCTCGCGCCGCATGAAATCGCGGAGTTTGCCCAAGAGATCGGCGCTTTCCGACAGTTCCTCGGTCGCAATATCGCGCGCCCCGTTGAGGGCGTCTTTGACGGTCGGCACGGCCTCAGAGATGAACCCTTCGGCAAGTTTTTCGGGATCGGCGGAACGGTCCGCCTTGATCGCTTCCAACAAAGGCTCCAGCCCGTTTTCGCGCGCGATCATCGCCTTGGTCCGGCGTTTGGGCTTGTAGGGCAGGTAGATGTCTTCGAGCGTCGATTTGCTCTCTGCGCCTGCGATGGCGCGTTTCAGATCGTCGGTCAGCTTGCCCTGATCCTCGATGGATTTGAGGATCGTCACCCGCCGCGCTTCCAATTCGCGCAAATAGGACAGACGGTCGTTGAGCAAACGCAACTGCGTGTCGTCCAAACCGCCCGTCACCTCTTTGCGGTAGCGCGCGATGAAGGGCACGGTCGCGCCCTCGTCCAAAAGCCCGATGGCGGCGGAGACCTGCGCCGTCGAAGCGGCGATGTCGGTGGCGATGGTGCGCGAAATGCGGGCGGCTGTTTGCGGATCTGTGGGGGTGCTCAAATTCTGTCCTCCTGTCGGGAGGTCAGTCTTAGCTCGCCCGAGCAGGAGCGCCAAGAGGAGAGATGACCTCTCCACAGTCGATATGATATGTCTATCGAAATACGTTCTCACGATCAGGTTTGCGCCATGCTTAACAAGCTTGAAATGTTCATTGCTGTCGCCAAAGAGGGCCATTTCGGCCGTGCCGCACAGGCCCTCGGCATCACCCAGCCCAGCCTGTCGGCGGGGATCAAGCAGCTTGAGGATCAATTGGGGGTGCAGCTCATCTTTCGCGGCTCGCGCTTCGGCGGATTGACGCCGGAGGGGCAGCGCGCGCTGGTTTGGGCGCGAAAAATCGTCGCCGACAGCCGCCAGCTTCGTGATGAAATGCGGGCGACACGGCACGGGTTGTCTGGTCAGTTGCGCCTTGCCGCGATCCCGACGGCGTTGACTTGGGCGGCGCGGATTTCAACCGTGTTTAGCGCGGCGCATCCCAATGTGAAACTTACCATCCTGTCGCGCCCTTCGTCGCAGATCCTTACCATGCTGGACGATCTCGATGCCGATGCGGGCCTCACCTATCTCGACAACGAACCTTTGGGTCGGGTCAGCGCCGTGCCTCTCTATGAAGAGCGCTACATGGTGGTGAGTGCCGAGGGCGGCGTTTTTGCGGGGCGCAAGTCTGTGGATTGGAGCGATCTCGACGGGGTGCCCATGTGTTTGTTGTCGCCGGAGATGCAAAACCGGCGGATCATTGATCGCAACTTGGGCGCCTCGGGCGTGGTGCCGCAGGTGGGCGTCGAATCGAATTCCACCGTGGTGTTGATCGCGCATGTGCAGAGCGGTGGCTGGGTCACGGTTCTGCCCGAAGGCATCGCGCGGTTTCTCGCGGAGGGCAAGCCGCTGGACCTTATTCCGCTCTCTGGTGGCGAAGTGGGGCACCGTGTCGGCCTGATTGCGCCACACCGTGATCCCAATACGCCGGTTCTGGCCGCTTTGCTGGCCGAGGCGGGGCGCGTGTCGGATATTTTGCGATAGTTTTTGGCTATCGTTTGACGGTTTATCGATATTGATTTCGTGATGCATCCCGTGCTCTCATGAAAGAAATGTATACGGTCGTATCCGAAGAGGTCAGCCATGACGCCAGCCAGCTCCCCGCAAGATGACGGGACGATTGCGGAGATCATCTCCGCTCACGCCCATCTCGAAGGTCCGCTTTTGCCTATGTTGCACGCGTTGCAGGAGAGCTTTGGGGTGATTCCCGAGGCGGCGCATGGGCCCCTATGTAAAGCACTGACGATCACGCGGGCTGAGTTGAAGGGCGTGATTTCCTTCTATCACGATTTTCGCGAAGAACCCGCTGGCAAGCATGTGCTGAAAATCTGCCGGGCGGAGGCATGTCAGTCCATGGGCGGCACGGCTCTGGCGGAACGTCTTTTGGAGAAACTCGGTCTGGACTGGCACGGTACGACGCCGGACGGCAAAGTGACGGTGGAGCCGGTCTATTGTTTGGGTCTCTGCGCCTGCGCACCCGCGGCGATGCTGGACGACAAACTGATCGCGCGCGCCGATGAAGCCCGCGTTGAAAAAGCTCTGTCGGAGGTCTCGGCATGAAGATTTACGTCCCCATGGACAGCGCCGCCAAGGCGCTCGGCGCCGATGACGTGGCCGCAAAACTGACGCAAGAGATCGCCGCGCGCGGGATCGAAGCGGAGATAGTGCGCAACGGCACCCGTGGCATGATCTGGCTGGAACCGCTCGTTGAGATCGAAAAAGACGGTGAACGTCTGGCCTATGGTCCGATTGCCGAGGACGATGTCGCGGCTCTGCTCGACGGTCAGATCGACACTCTGGGCAAAGTCGAGGACATTCCCTTCTTCGCCCGTCAGACCCGCCTGACCTTTGAGCGCTGTGGTGTGATCGACCCACTGTCTTTGGCCGATTACGAGGCCCATGGTGGTCTCGAAGGCCTCAAACGCGCGATTGGCATGTCGCAGGACGCGATCATCGACGAGGTGAAAACCTCCGGCCTGCGTGGTCGTGGCGGTGCGGGCTTCCCGACCGGCATCAAATGGGACACCGTTCGCCTTGCCCATGCGCCGCAAAAGTACATCGTCTGCAACGCCGACGAGGGCGACAGTGGCACCTTTGCCGACCGGATGATCATGGAGGGCGACCCTTTCACCTTGATCGAAGGTATGGCCATCGCGGGTCTCGGCTGTGGCGCCACCAAAGGCTACGTTTATACCCGCTCCGAATACCCGGATGCGGTCGCGGTGATGCGTCGGGCGATTGAAATTGCGCGGGCCGCCGGTGTTCTGGGCACCAATGTGCTGGGCTGTGGCCGCGCCTTTGACATGGAGGTCCGCGTCGGCGCGGGCGCCTATGTCTGCGGTGAGGAAACGTCCTTGCTCAACTCTCTCGAAGGCAAACGCGGTGTGGTCCGCGCCAAGCCGCCGCTTCCGGCGCTTGAGGGCTTCTTGGGTCGTCCGACCGTGGTGAACAACGTGATCTCTCTGGCGACCGTACCGGTGATTTTCGCCAAGGGGGCGGAGCATTACGCCAATTTCGGCCTCGGGCGTTCGAAAGGCACCATGCCGATCCAGATCGCGGGCAATGTGAAATTCGGCGGGCTGTTCGAGACCGCATTCGGCATGCCGCTTGGCACGCTGGTCAACGAGGTCGCGGGCGGCACCGCCTCCGGGCGTCCGGTCAAGGCTGTGCAGGTTGGAGGGCCTTTGGGGGCCTATCTGCACACCGATCAATTCGACACGCCCTTCGGCTACGAAGAGTTCGATGGCCAGAAGGCGCTGATTGGCCATGCCGGCATCGTGGTGTTCGACGACACGGCGGATATGCTCGCCATGGCGCGGTTTGCGATGGAATTCTGCGCGGTGGAGAGCTGTGGCAAATGCACGCCCTGCCGCATCGGTGCCGTGCGGGGCGTCGAAACGCTTGACCGCATCAAAGAGGGCGATGCGAGCGCGATCCCCTTGCTCGAAGACCTGTGCGAAGTCATGACCGACGGCTCGCTCTGTGCGCTGGGCGGCTTTACGCCCTATCCGGTGCTCTCGGCACTCCGTCATTTCCCCGAAGAATTCGCCCCGCAGAAGGAGGCCGCAGAATGAAAGATTTCATTATTCCCTGGGAAAACGGGACCGGCATTCAGGACGACATCGACCGTGGGACCCCCGCCAAGACGGGCAAGCCGGTGACACTGACCATCGACGGTATGGAGATCACCGTGCCGGAGGGGACCTCCGTGATGCGCGCGGCGTCGGAGTTGGGCATCCAAGTGCCGAAACTCTGCGCCACCGACAGCCTCGAGGCCTTTGGCTCCTGTCGTCTCTGCGCTGTCGAGATCGAGGGTCGTCGTGGCACGCCCGCGTCTTGCACCACGCCTGTGCATGCCGGGATGAAGGTCCACACCCAGACCGACAAACTGCGCCGCATCCGCAAGGGCGTGATGGAGCTTTATATCTCCGATCACCCGCTCGATTGCCTGACCTGTTCGGCCAACGGCGATTGCGAATTGCAGGATATGGCGGGGGCCGTGGGCCTGCGCGATGTGCGCTATGAAGCGCCGAAAAACGCGCCGCTCGCGAACCATTTCGAGGCGCGCAATACCTCTGGCGAGGCCAATCCCGAATGGCTGCCCAAAGACGACAGCAACCCGTATTTCTCCTACGATCCGTCGAAATGCATCGTTTGCAACCGCTGTGTGCGGGCCTGTGAAGAGGTGCAGGGGACATTTGCTCTGACCATCGAAGGCCGTGGCTTTGACAGCCGCGTGGCCGTGGGCGCAGAGAACTTCCTCGCCTCCGACTGTGTGTCCTGTGGCGCCTGTGTTCAGGCCTGCCCGACCGCAACGCTGCAAGAAAAATCCGTGATCGAAATGGGGACGCCGGACCGTTCCGTCGTGACCACCTGCGCCTATTGCGGTGTCGGCTGTAGCTTCAAAGCGGAGATGCAGGGCGATCAACTGGTCCGCATGGTGCCGTACAAGCACGGCAAAGCCAACCGGGGGCATTCCTGTGTGAAAGGCCGCTTTGCCTATGGGTATGCCACCCATCAGGATCGTATTTTGAGCCCGATGGTGCGCGACAGCGTCGATCAGCCGTGGCGCGAAGTGTCCTGGAACGAAGCGCTGTCTTTCGCGGCGAAAAAGCTCGTCGGCCTTCAGCAGAAATACGGTCAGAAGAGCATTGGCGTGATCACCTCGTCGCGTTGCACAAACGAGGAAACCTACCTCGTCCAGAAACTCACCCGTGCTGTGTTTGGCAACAACAACACCGACACCTGCGCGCGCGTGTGTCACTCTCCGACCGGCTACGGCCTCGGCCAGACCTTTGGCACCTCCGCGGGCACGCAGGATTTCGACTCTGTCGAAAAATCCGACGTTGTCGTGGTGATCGGCGCGAACCCGACGGACGGGCACCCGGTCTTTGCCTCGCGCTTGCGCAAACGTCTGCGCGAAGGCGCCAAGCTGATCGTGGTCGACCCGCGTCGCATCGATCTCTTGGAAAGCCCGCATATGGGCGAGTCGCATCACCTGCCGCTCAAACCCGGCACCAACGTCGCTGTGGTCTCTGCGCTGGGTCATGTGATCGTGACCGAAGGCTTGTTCGATCAGGACTTTATCGCGGAACGTTGTGACGTTGATGCGTGGGAAGATTACAAAGCCTTCATCTCCGATGAGCGTCATTCGCCCGAGGCGACCGAAGCGCTCACCGGTGTGCCGGCAATGGCATTGCGCGAAGCTGCGCGCGCCTACGCGCAGGGTGGTAACGGCGCGATCTACTACGGACTCGGCGTCACTGAACATTCGCAAGGCTCGACCACGGTCATGGCCATCGCCAACCTCGCGATGATGACCGGCAACATCGGCCGTGAAGGCGTGGGTGTGAACCCGCTGCGCGGGCAGAACAACGTGCAGGGCTCCTGCGACATGGGCTCTTTCCCGCACGAGTTGCCGGGCTATCGCCATGTGAAACAGCCGGAAGTGCGCAAAATCTTTGAAGACACCTGGGGCGTTGAGCTGGACGCTGAGCCGGGCCTGCGCATTCCAAACATGTTGGATGCCGCTGTCGATGGCACCTTCAAAGGGCTCTATTGTCAGGGCGAAGACATCCTGCAATCCGACCCGGACACCAAACATGTGGCCGCCGGTCTCGCCGCCATGGAATGCGTCATCGTGCATGATCTCTTCTTGAACGAGACTGCAAATTACGCCCATGTTTTCCTGCCCGGATCGTCCTTCCTCGAAAAAGAAGGCACATTCACCAACGCCGAGCGCCGCATCAACCGCGTGCGCAAAGTGATGGCGCCGAAGAACGGCTATGAGGATTGGGAAGTTACCCAATTGCTCGCCAACGCGGTTCTTAAAGAGACCGGTGGCAAGCCTTGGGCCTACGCCCATGCGGCGGAAATCATGGCGGAGATCGCCGCGACCACGCCGTCATTTGCGGGTGTCGATTACGCGGTGCTTGAAGAGAAAGGCTCCGTGCAATGGCCCTGTAACGAGGAGCATCCGGACGGCACGCCGCTCATGCATGTCGACGGCTTCGTGCGTGGCAAGGGGCGGTTCATCGTGACCGAATATATCGCGACAGACGAGAAATCCGGGCCGCGGTTCCCGCTTTTGCTGACCACGGGGCGTATTCTGAGCCAGTATAACGTGGGCGCCCAGACTCGGCGGACGGAGAACTCCGTCTGGCACGATCAGGACGTGTTGGAAATTCACCCGCATGACGCAGAAAATCGCGGTCTTCGTGATGGCGATTGGGTTCGGTTGGCGTCGCGCTCTGGCGAGACGTCTCTGCGCGTCAAGATCACCGATCGGGTCAGCCCGGGCGTGGTCTACACCACCTTCCACCACCCGGACACGCAGGCCAATGTCATCACCACGGATTACTCCGACTGGGCGACGAATTGCCCGGAATATAAGGTGACGGCGGTGCAGGTGTCGCCGTCGAACGGCCCGTCGGAATGGCAGGAACGCTACAACGCGCAGGCCGAGCAATCGCGCCGGATCGAGGCCGCTGAATGACCACGGTCGACGCCCTCCCGGAAGAAGCCCCTGTCGCGCTCGTTTATAACGGGTCGACGGCGGCTGTCATGATGGCGTCGCCCTTTGATTTACCTGAGTTTTTGACCGGCTTTGCGGTGTCCGAGGGCATCGTGTCCGCGGCCTCTGACGTGACCGAAATATCGGCGTTCAAACATGCTCACGGCTATGAGGTGCGCGGGCGCATTCCTGACGACCGCTCGGAGGCGATGGATGCGCGGCGACGGGCTTCTGTCGGGCCTATGGGCTGTGGGTTGTGTGGCATCGAAAGTCTAGATGAAGCGACTGCTTTTCCGGGGACGGTTAAGCCGATGGTTGCAGGGCTGGAAACCCATGCCCGCGCTGCTTTGGACGCGCTCAACGCCGGACAAAAGCGTCGTGATCAGGTGGGGGCGATGCATGCTGCTGGCTTCTTCACGGATCAGGGGCTCATTGCCTTGCGCGAAGACGTAGGGCGGCATAATGCCCTCGACAAACTCATTGGTGCGCTGGCCGGAACGGATGTGAGCGAGGGGGCTGTGATCATCACCTCCCGGCTTTCCGTCGATCTGGTGCAAAAATGCGTGCGCGCCGGGATTTCCGGCCTCTTCGCTTTGTCCTCGCCGACACGCGCGGCGGTGGAGCTGGCAAAAGACACAGGACTGACTTTGATGGTACTGCGCCGCGAGGCGGTGGTGGCCTATACGGATGAAAAGGAAGATTGCGCATGACCGATGCGAAAATGGTGCTGATGGCCAATCAGATCGCGAGCTTTTTTGCCACTCAGCCGGGCGAAGATCAGGCTGCGGGTGTGGCTGCTCATCTCAAGGATTTTTGGGAGCCGCGGATGCTCAACCAGCTGAAGACCTATCTCGGGCAGGGTGGCGAAGGCTTACATGCTCTGGTGATTGAGGCGGGTCAGACGCTCTAAGAGAGCACGAGAGCGGCCAAATCGACATTAAAAAACCCCGCCGGTTTGGCGGGGTTTCGTTGTTTTGGCGCCTTAGGAACGAGGACGTTCTTTTTTCGGATCGTAATGCGGGAAGGGCGCGACGCGGGCCGAGTAGCGTTTGAGGTGACCGTCAAGCTGGCCGACCTCGACCTGTGTTCCTTCCTCGGCATGGGCCACGTCGATGCGTGCGAGTGCAATCCACTGACCGGTGCGGGGAGAGCGCATGGCGGAGCAAATTTCGCCAACCTGCGCGCGCCCGATGCGGATGCAATCGCCATGCGCCACGGCGTTCTGCCCGTCGATCTCAAGCCCTACGAATTTTCGAGACGGCGTTTCCTTGCGGCGCAGCAGAGCATCGCGCCCGACGAAATCTGCAGTCTTGGATTTCAGCGGCACGGTAAAGCCGACGCCGGCCTCGAAAGGATCTGTCTGATCGGAGAAATCATAGCCCGCGAACACCAGCCCGGCCTCGATCCGCACGAGGTCCAGAGCCGCGAGGCCCATGGGCTTCATGCCGACCTTTTGACCGGCCTCCCAGACCGCTTTGAAAATCTCCGCGCCATGTTTCGGATGACAGAAAATCTCATAGCCCAACTCGCCGGTGTAGCCTGTCCTCGAGATAACCACGGGGATGCCTTCGTGGTCGCCAAGGCGCGCGGGCGTAAAGCGGAACCAGCCCATCTCCATCAAATCAGGATGGTGCGGAGCTGTCCAAAACAGCTCATTGATCAAATCACGCGATTTCGGACCTTGAACGGCGAGGTTGTGCATTTGGTCGGTCGAGGAGCGGATCATGACATTGAGACCAAGACGCTTCGCCTCTTCGCGCATCCAAACGCCGCCCTCATCCGAGCCGCCGATCCAGCGGAAATTGTGTTCGCCCAGGCGGAACAAAGTGCCATCGTCGATCATGCCGCCGTGCGGGTAGCACATGGCGGAATAGACCACCTGACCAATGGCGAGTTTCTCGACATTGCGAGTCAGAACCCAGTTCATCAGCGCCTCGGCATCGGGGCCGGTGACCTCGAATTTACGAAGCGCGGAGAGGTCCATGACCACGACGTCTTCGCGACAAGCCCAGTAGCTCTCGACGGGATCGCATTCCGGGAAGGAGTTGGGTAGCCAGAACCCGTTGTAGTCGGCAAAGTCGCGGGTCATCGTGGCAAAGGAATCGTAGAAACCGCTTTCACGCGTCATGATCGGATCCTCGTCAGGGGTCGGGCGCCAGGCGGTGGCGCGGGAGAAACGTTCCTCGGCGCTGTAGGTGCGCACATGGATGTCGGTGAGGTGCCAGCCATTGGCGGCAGAGGTGTCATCGGGGCAGGACGACGAGACGCAGACCAGATCGGTGAGCGCGCGCAACAACACGTAATCGCCGGGACGGGACCACGGCTCATCCGCCAACATCACGCCATGTTCGTCGACGCCCGTGTTGAAAAAGAAATTCGCCGCCATCCAACCGGGACGGGCGGGGATGCCATAGGGGTCGAGAACCGCGTTGAAATTGTCGGAACAGTTTGCGTGACCGGGATAGCCGATATCGTCGTAATATTTCGCATTACAGGCCAGACCAAAGGCGTCGTGACGGCCACAGGTGTCTTGGACAACTTCGACCAAAGGCGTCAGGTCATGGTCGAAATATTTCGAGTGTAGGCCCGGCATCGGGTAGGCGTGACCCTGGATCGTGCGGGTGGTTGTGACGTCGAGCGGGTGGAAAATGCCCTTGTCGACCTTGCGCGCGTCGAAGCACTGGAAATCGGTGCACTGACGGCCATCGACATCCATGATCTGGATGAATTCGCCCTTTTTGACCGTATAGGCCTTGGCCGTGGCGGAGGCGATGCGGATGTCTTGCAAAGTGTCGGCGAGCGGGTCGGGCAGGGCGAAACTGCCCTCATGGCGGGCCTCCGCTCGGGTGATTGTGACCGTGAGCGGCGTGGCGGTATTCTGCGCCTCGAAATCGGGTTCCGGGGCCGGGGCGGTGATCAAGAGCCAGCCTGCGTTTTGCGCGGTAAAACTGACGCCTTCGCCCGCCGGGCTTGTCGCGGAAAAGAGGCCGATGGTCTTGGCGCCGGCCAGCTCAATCTGGCGTTTGGCGAGGCCCAAACGGAGACGCGCCATGCCGGGCAGGGCGCTGTTGACGGTGGCGCGCAGATCGTCGCCGGAGGCGTCGGCGGACCAGCCCAAGACGCTCGCGTCGACGCGACCGTTCGTGTGCGCCGCGAGCAATTCACAGCGCTGCCCGCCCTCGGAGTTGGTGACGGTGATCCGATCACCGGGCTTTACTTCAAGCAAAGACGCCCCACCGCCTTGGACGGTGTGGCGTTCCTCGTTGGAGGCCAGCCGGTAGGCGCCTGCGCGACGCGGAAGAGAGGCCGTTGGCGGGCCGGATCGAAAGGGAAGGCCGGAAGGATCGAGGATCAACGGGATCTCCATCGGTCAGAATAAAAAAATCCGGGGGTGCGGGGACGCGGCCCCCGGATCAGGGGAGGGAAATACGCGCCCGGTCACCCGGACGCGAAGATCGGTTAGTTCTGCAAGTAGGCTTCCATGCTGTCGTCCAGCGCATCTTTCCACGGCGTGTGGTGGACGGGCGCCATGGTGCCGGTGATGACGGAGGTGTAGGAATTGTTGCGGAAGTCCATGATGTCCTTCGCCTTGTGTTTCTTCCACTCCATGAACGCCTCGGTCGCGCCATCGACATTGAACGACGGGTAGTCCGTGTCAGCGATGAGTTCTTTGATGTATTCAGCCTGATAGTTGATGGCGTATTTCACATCGTCAGAGGCGTCTTCGCGCTCCACACGTTCCACAACGTCAGCTTCGAGAACGGCTTTGTCGGCGGGCACTTCGATGCGGTCCATGATGATATCACGGACATACCACGCCTGCGCGTCGAACATGTTGAAGGTGAACCACTGGTCCTGCATCCCGAGGTAGAACATCTTCGGGTTGTGGACGTAGACCACGCCTTTGTAGAGATCGGCGGTCGCCAGACGGTTCTTGGTTTTGAGGCGCAGATCGTCGGGCAGGAAGGGGAAATAGTGTTTGTAGCCGGTGCACAGGATGATCGCGTCGATGTCCTTGGTGGTGCCATCGGCGAAATAGGCGGTCTTGCCCTCAACCTTTTGCAGCGCCGGTTTTTCTTCCCAATTGTCCGGCCATTTAAAGCCCATCGGCGCGGAGCGGTAGCAGGTGATGATCGAGTTGGCGCCGTATTTCCAGCACTGCGATCCGATGTCTTCGGCGGAGTAGGAGGACCCCATCAAAAGCACATCCTTGCCTTCGAATTCGCGAGCGTCGCGGAAGTCGTGGGCGTGAACGATGCGGCCGTTGAACTGATCGAATCCCTCGTATTCTGGCACGTTTGGCGAGGAGAAGTGGCCGGAGGCGACGATGACATTGTCAAAACGCTCTTTGTAAACGCGGTCCTCTTTCATGTCGTGTACGGTGACTTCGAAATCGCCTTTCTCGGCGTCATATTCGACCCAACGGATCACGGAAGAAAAGCGGATCCACTTGCGCACGTCGGCCTTGAGCACGCGGCCTTCGATATAGTCGAACAGCACGGCGCGCGGCGGGTAAGACGCGATTTGTTTGCCGAAATGTTCCTCAAAGGAATAGTCGGCAAATTCCAAACCCTCTTTCGGGCCATTGGACCAGAGGTAGCGGTACATAGACCCGTGCACAGGTTCGCCATTCTCATCGACACCGGTGCGCCAGGTGTAGTTCCACAGCCCGCCCCAGTTCGATTGCTTCTCAAAGCAGACGACTTCCGGAATCTCGGCGCCTTTCTGGGCGGCGGATTGGAAAGCACGCAGTTGAGCGAGGCCGGAGGGGCCAGCACCGATGACGGCGACTCGTTTGGTCATATTGAAAACTCCCGTTGGTTGAGCGTGTGTTGGTATGGACCAATAATCAAGATTGGTTCTTTTGGATTTACTCTGGTTTGGTCCAAAAATTTTCTACTGGTCAATGAATTTTCCTTAGAGGAATATGTGAATCGGGAAATCTCTCGGTCCATTGACCTATTTTTGAGCGCGAGGTGAAAAAATGAGCAGCGCTTCGCTGGCGCAGAGACTGGCCGTCGCAGGCACCCTGCCGCGCCTTAGCGTGCAGGATCGTGCCCCCATTCGCATTGGCGCGCTGGTGCCGATGTCGGGGGCCGAGGAATTCTGGGGGCGCCCGGGAGTCGAGGGCTGTCAGCTTTGGGTCGATTGGATCAACGCGCACGGCGGCATGATGCTGGGCGGACGGCGGCACTTGGTCGAGCTGAGCGTCTATGACAGCGGTGACGGGCCGGAGGCGACGCTTGAGGCCGCGCGGCAGATGGTCGAGACCCAGCGCGTGCGGCTGGTCCTGACCTTGGGCGGCGGCGACATGGCGCTGGCACTGCCGTATCTGATGCAACGTCGCATTCTGACCGCGACACTGTTGCCGTCGGACCTTTCTCCCGATCACCCCTTTCTCATCGCGCCCGCCGAGGTGCACCCTTTCTTTAATGTCACCGGAGTCGACTGGTTGGCTCGCACCCGGCCCGAGGCGATGCGTGTGGCGCTCTGTTCCCAGCGGGACCTCATGGGTCTGCCGTCTCTGGCGACCTACCGCGCCGCCTTCGATGTTGCAGGCCGCGAGGTCGTGCGGGAGGTGCATTATGAAGCCGAGGCAGGGGACGCGCGCGCCATCGTCGCGGAGATGCTGGCCTCCGATCCCGATGTGCTCTGTTGGTGCTCGTCTGCGCCGCCGATGATCGAGGAACTGACCGTGGCGGCTTATGAGGCCGGGTTCACGGGCGAGATTCTCGCCTGTACCTGCGATAATTATCAGCGGCTGATCGCCCGCACCTCGCCCGACTTCATGGAGCGCTTCACCTTTCAGTTTCCTGATTTCGACGATGCGGCGCTGGCCGATACGGCATTTTTCTTTCACCGGCCCAAGGCCTTTTTCGACGCCTATATCGACCGCTTCCCGGATCACTGGTCTGCGGTGAGTTGGGAATATGCCTCTATTCTGGACCTCTGGCACGATGCGGTGGAGACGGCTGACAGCCTCAACGCGTCCTCGGTTTTGGCTGCGCTGAAACGGGGCCGCCGGATGCCGCATGCCTTCGGGCTCGCGACATGGTGGGGCACGGATGTCTACGGCATCGACAATGCGCTGGTCGGCGATTGGCCGGTGGTGGCGATCCGTGAGGGCAAGGCCGAGATTCAGGAATTCGGCTCGGTGCTGGGCTGGCTTGAGGCCCATGGGGGCCGCTTGATGGAAGAACTGGGCGCACTTGGCCAACTTTGGCACCAGCGCGACAAACCCGATTTAACACGCGCGTTAGCGCAGGACTGACCGCCAAAACGCGGGCCGCACATATAAGCGAGGCATAAAGTGACAGGAGAAACGAATTTGAAGCGAGAAGAGACTGCCCTGCGTCAAAACCCCCATGCCGTGAAAGAGCAGCGGGAAAAGAACCTTGAGGTTGCCATCGGACGGCAGGTGCGCGAGTTGCGCAAACGTCAGCGCCTGACTGGTGCCGATCTGGCGGCACAGACCGGGCTGTCGGTGGGGATGCTCTCGAAGATCGAAAATGGCGTGATCTCTCCCTCTCTCAACACGATCTCTGCGCTGGCCCATGCGTTGAAGGTGCCACTGGTTCAGCTGTTCTCCGGCTACGAGGAAGAGCGCGGTTGCATGCATGTGAAAGCGGGCGAGGGGGTCGAGATCGAACGCGAAGGCACCCGCGCCGGGCATCAATACAGTCTCTTGGGGCATATCGGGTCGAACAATTCGGGCGTTGTGGTCGAACCCTATCTGATCGAACTGACCGATGCCTCCGACCGGTTTCCGGCGTTTCAGCACGAAGGCATCGAGCTTTTGTATATGCTCGAGGGGCGCGTCGATTACCGTCATGGCGACAAGATCTATGCGCTGGAGCCGGGTGACACGCTTTTGTTCGATTCGGATGCGCCGCACGGGCCAGAGGTCATCAAAGAACTGCCTGCCCGCTATCTGTCGATCATCACCTACCCGCAGGCGCGCTGAGTCTCCGGGGATTGCCTCCGATTCTGCGCCGTTTCTGCCGTGATTTTTACATTTTGATTATTTTCTGGGCGAATTTCGCGGCGCCGAGCGGTTGTTGAGTAAAAAGAAAGCATATTTCCTGTGGATAAGTATTTTTTCCGAGGAGGAGAAAAACTTTCTTGAAGAGAAAATAGATTTCCCGCTAGTGATGTTGGTGACGGCGCAAGACGCCGATAACCTCACCCACTATGGAGGAACCTATGTGTGGCATTGTTGGCCTCTTCCTGAAAAAGGATGAATTGCGCCCCCAGCTGGGCGATCTGCTGACCGATATGCTTATCACCATGACCGACCGCGGCCCGGACAGCGCCGGGATCGCGATCTATGGCGATGAGACGGACGGCATGGTGAAAATCACCGTTCAATCGGACACGCCCGCCGAGGCCTTCGCCGATCTCGATGCCGCCGTGTGCGCCGCCATCGACGCGCCGGTGACGATCAAGGTGGTCGATACCCACGCGGTTCTGACCCTGCCGGAAGCGGCCGAAAAAGCCGCCATCGCCGCCCTCGAAGAAAAGGGCCTGCGCATCATGGGCTCTGGCGCTTCCATGGAAATCTACAAAGAAGTCGGCCTTCCGAAAGACGTCGCGGCCCGCTTTGGTCTGCGCGATATGGGCGGCTCCCACGGTATCGGCCACACCCGTATGGCGACTGAATCCGCCGTGACGACAATGGGCGCGCACCCGTTCTCCACCGCCGACGACCAGTGCCTCGTGCACAATGGCTCGCTGTCGAACCACAACCAGATGCGCCGCAAACTCGCTAAGAAAGGCGTGTTCACCCGCTCCGAGAACGACACCGAAGTGGGCGCGGCTTACATCTCGTCCCGCATCGCGGATGGCGCATCTCTGGGCGAAGCGCTCGAAGGCACCATTGAGGATCTCGACGGTTTCTTCACCTTTGTGACCGGCACCAAGAACGGCTTTGGCGTCGTGCGCGATCCGATCGCCTGTAAACCCGCCGTGATGGCCGAGACCGAAGACTACGTGGCCTTCGCGTCTGAATATCGCGCGTTCGCAGACCTGCCGGGCATCGAAGCCGCCCGCGTCTGGGAGCCGGAACCTGCAACTGTTTACTTCTGGGAGCGCTGATCCAATGACTATGACGCTTGAGAAAACGGTGCTCGACATGACCGCAACCGAGTTGCGCGACGTCAACACCACGCTTCAGGCCGCGGCCAAGGCGCAAGCCAACGCAGCCTATGAAATCATCAACCCGCGTGGCTCGCACGCCATGGCTTGCGGCCTTGACGGCCCGCTCTCTGTGACGATCAAAGGTTCCACCGGCTACTACTGTGCGGGCATGAACAAGGAAGCCACCGTCACCGTCGAAGGCTCCGCAGGTCCGGGTGTCGCCGAAAACATGATGTCCGGTGTTGTGACCATCGAAGGTGACGCCTCGCAATACGCGGGCGCCACCGGTCACGGCGGGCTTTTGAACATCAAAGGCAATGCCTCCTCGCGCTGCGGTATCTCGATGAAAGGCATCGACATCGTTGTGCATGGCAACATCGGCCACATGTCCGCCTTCATGGCGCAAAAGGGCAATCTGGTTGTTCTGGGCGATGCAGGCGACGCTCTGGGTGACTCTCTTTATGAGGCCCGCCTCTTTGTGCGCGGCAACGTGAAATCTCTGGGTGCCGACTGCATCGAGAAAGAGATTCGTCCCGAGCACATCGCGATCCTCAAAGAGCTTCTCGAGAAAGCCGGCGCCGATGCCAAGCCCGAAGAGTTCAAGCGCTACGGCTCTGCCCGAAAGCTCTACAATTTCAACATCGATCACGCCGACGAATACTGAGGAGCGCGATATGGACAAGACACCTCAAACCGAACCGCGTCAGAGCTGGACCTTCTCCAACTCGATCAACTCGGAAATCCGTCGTGCGGCCGACACCGGCATTTACGACATTCGTGGCGGTGGCGCGAAACGCCGTGTGCCGCATTTCGACGACCTGCTGTTCCTCGGCGCCTCGATGTCGCGCTATCCGCTCGAAGGCTACCGTGAGAAATGTGACACCTCCGTCACGCTCGGCACGCGGTTCGCGAAGAAGCCGATCGAACTGAAAATCCCGGTGACGATCGCGGGCATGTCCTTCGGCGCTCTGTCCGGTCACGCGAAAGAGGCCCTTGGCCGCGGCGCGACTATGGCAGGCACCTCCACCACCACCGGCGACGGTGGCATGACCGAGGAAGAGCGCGGCCACTCCGAGAAGCTCGTCTACCAATACCTGCCGTCGCGCTACGGGATGAACCCGGACGACCTGCGTCGTGCGGATGCCATCGAGATCGTGGTGGGCCAAGGTGCGAAGCCGGGCGGCGGCGGCATGCTGCTGGGTCAGAAGATCACCGAACGCGTCGCTGGTATGCGCGATTTGCCGGTCGGGATTGACCAACGTTCCGCTTGTCGTCACCCTGACTGGACTGGCCCGGACGATCTGGAGATCAAAATCCTCGAAATCCGTGAAATCACCAATTGGGAAAAGCCGATCTACATCAAAGTCGGTGGCGCGCGTCCCTACTATGACGTCGCTCTGGCCTGTAAAGCGGGTGCCGATGTGATCGTTCTCGACGGCATGCAGGGCGGCACTGCCGCGACCCAAGACGTGTTCATCGAGCATGTCGGTCAGCCGACGCTGGCCTGTATCCGTCCGGCTGTTCAGGCACTCCAGGACCTCGGCTTGCACCGCGAAGTGCAGCTGGTCGTCTCCGGCGGCATCCGCACCGGTGCGGACGTGGCAAAGGCACTGGCACTGGGTGCAGATGCCGTGGCTATCGGCACCGCTGCTTTGGTTGCTCTGGGCGACAACGACCCGAAATGGGAAGCTGAATACAACAAGCTCGGCACCACCACGGGCGCCTATGACGACTGGCACGAGGGTCGCGACCCGGCGGGCATCACCACCCAAGATGTGGAGTTGATGAAGCGCCTCGACCCGGAAGTGGCGGGCCGCAAACTGCGCAACTACCTCAATGTGTTGACGCTGGAAAGCCAGACGCTCGCACGCGCCTGTGGTCACAACCACGTCCACAACCTTGAGCCGGAAGACCTCTGTGCGCTGACCATGGAAGCCGCTGCCATGGCGCAAGTGCCGCTGGCTGGGACCAACTGGTACCCGGGCAAGCCCGGCTTCTGAGCTCTAAACGCACATATTTGAGGGGCCTCTGGCCCCTCATTCACCAACAGGGAATTGAAAATGAGCAAACTTGCCAAATTCGCCGAGGAAAAAGGCGTCAAATATTTCATGATCTCCTACACCGATCTCTTCGGAGGCCAGCGCGCCAAACTGGTGCCGGCCCAAGCGATCGCGGATATGGAGGAAGACGGCGCGGGCTTCGCGGGGTTCGCAACCTGGCTCGACCTGACGCCGGCGCACCCCGATATGCTGGCCGTGCCGGATGCGGACGCCGCCATCCAACTGCCTTGGAAACCCGAAGTGGCCTGGGTGCCTGCCGACTGCGTGATGGAAGGCCAGCCGGTTGAGCAGGCGCCGCGCAACGTTTTGAAAAAACTCGTGAAAGAAGCCGCCGAAGAAGGCCTGCGCGTCAAGACCGGGATCGAAGCGGAATTCTTCCTTTTGACGCCCGAGGGCGATCAGATCTCTGATCCGTTCGATACGGCGGAAAAGCCCTGCTACGACCAGCAGGCTGTGATGCGTCGCTACGATGTGATCGCGCAGATATGCGATTACATGCTGGAGCTCGGCTGGGGCCCGTATCAGAACGACCACGAGGATGCGAACGGCCAGTTCGAAATGAACTGGGACTTCGACGATGCTCTGCTCACCGCGGATCGCCACAGCTTCTTCAAATTCATGGTCAAATCCGTCGCTGAACAGCACGGCTTCCGCGCCACCTTCATGCCGAAGCCCATCGAAGGTCTGACCGGCAACGGCTGTCACGCGCATATCTCGGTCTGGGATCTCGAGGGTAAGACCAACGCCTTTGCGGGCGACGCCGGTGGTCAGATCGGTGAAGTGGGCTTGTCTGAGCAGGGCGGCTACTTCCTTGGCGGGATCATGAAACACGCCGAAGCGCTGGCGGCGATCACAAACCCGACGGTAAACTCCTACAAACGCATCAACGCGCCGCGCACCATGTCTGGCGCGACCTGGGCGCCGAACACCGTGACCTGGACCGGCAACAACCGCACCCACATGGTTCGCGTGCCGGGCCCGGGCCGGTTTGAGTTGCGCCTGCCGGATGGGGCGGTGAACCCCTACCTGTTGCAAGCTGTGATCATCGCTGCCGGTCTCTCTGGTATCAAGTCCAAGGCCAACCCCGGTCCGCGCTACGATATCGACATGTATGCCGAGGGTCACAAGATCGAAGGCGCGCCGAAACTGCCGCTCAACATGCTGGATGCGATCCGCGCCTATGATGCCGATCCGGAACTCAAGGCCATGCTCGGCAATGATTTCTCCGCGTCTTACATCAAGATGAAGCATCAGGAATGGAACACCTTCGTGTCGCATTTCTCGCGCTGGGAAAAAGACAACACGCTCGACATCTGATCCCGAAATATCCCTGAGCGGTGCGCGCGAGAGCCACCGCTTTCCCTCAAAGGCCCGGCTTACGCTGGGCCTTCTTTTTTGCGCAGCGTCGAGGGCGCGATGCTGTAGGATTTCCGGAAGGCATCAGAGAAATGCGCCTGTGAAGAAAACCCGGTCATCTGGGCAATCTCGGCCAGAGGAATGCGCGTTGTTTCAATCAAATCTTTCCCTGTTTCCAATCGGATACGGCGATATTCCTCCATCACCGACCGGCCCGTGTTTTCGCGGAACTGGCGTTGCAATTGGCGGGTCGAGAGACCGGACAAATCGGCCAATTGGTCCTGATCCAAAGGGTCCGCGATATGCGATTGCATGAGTTCCAAAGCGGCCATGACCGCGTTCGGCAAGACGCCATAAAGGGCTGACAAAGACCGGCGCTGCGGTGCTTCGGCCCCCCGAACTTCGGCCTGAATGAACCAATCCGAAATGCGCCCAGCGAACCCCGTGCCGTGGTCGCGCGCAATGATTGCATGCATCATGTCGAGGGGCGCCGATCCCCCCGCGCAGGTGTAGCGATCCCGGTCGATGACAAAGAGTTTGCGCTCCAAAAGCCAGTCGCCGGGCATGGTGTCGAAGTCGTCGTAGTGGTGCCAGTGGACAGTAAATCGCCGGTTCTCCAACAGGCCTGCTTTGGCCAAAATCACCGCACCGCCCGAGATGCCGCCAAGGGCCACGCCGTTGCTGTCCGCCTGTCGCAACCACTTGACCAGCGCTGGGTCGGTGATGCGCGCGGGGCTTCCGCCCGCGACGACAAACAACAGATCAAAGAGTGGGAAAACATCCTGAAAAGGCCGGGTCTGAAAGGTCGCGCCGACCGAGGATTTCGCCTCCGTCCCGCCCCCCGACAAGAGCGTGATGTCGTAGCGTAAATTGGGGGAAAACAGGTTCGCCGCGCGCAGGGGTTCAAGCGCCGAAGCGGTCGACAAAAGCGCGTATCCGTCGAGCAAAAGAAAGGCGATTCTCCGCATTCGCAGGCCTCTTCAAATTTTTCCAAATTACGTCTTAATAATGAAAATATATGACCCGAAACAGGAAGAATAGCCTCAAAATCACGGCTAAAACAGTTTTGTGACGAAGGAGCGCATCTATGAAATTTTCAGGTTTCAAAGTCGTGAAAGAGGCCCTGACCGGGCACAAGGGTTGGACGCAACTGTGGCGCAACCCGGAGCCGAAATCGGCCTATGATATCGTGATCGTGGGCGGCGGCGGACACGGGTTGGCGACGGCTTATTACCTCGCGAAGGTCTACGGCGAGCTGAGCATCGCGGTGCTAGAAAAGGGCTGGATCGGGTCCGGCAACGCGGGCCGCAACACGACGATCATCCGCTCCAACTACCTGCTGCCGGGCAACCAGCCCTTCTACGAGTTTTCGATGAAACTCTGGGAGAACCTCGAGCAGGACACGAATTTCAACTCGATGGTCTCGCAGCGCTCGATCATCAACCTGATCCACTCGGATGGTCAGCGCGACGCCTATCGTCGGCGCGGCAATGCGATGATGCTGTCGGATGCAGGCGCGCGTTTGCTGTCGCGCGACGACATCAAACGCATGGTGCCGTTCTTGAATTTCGACAATGCACGCTTCCCGATCAAGGGCGGCTTGATGCAGACCCGTGCGGGCACGGCGCGCCACGATGGCGTCGTCTGGGGCTATGCGCGAGGCGCGGATCAGCGCGGCGTCGACATCATCCAAAATTGCGAAGTTACCGGGTTCAAGATCGAGAATGGTAAAGTGCTTGGCGTCGAGACCTCGCGCGGCTTTATCGGTGCGAAAAAGGTCGGCGTCTCGGTTGCGGGGTCTTCGGGTCGGGTGATGGAACAGGCGGGGATGCGCCTGCCGATCGAAAGCCATGTGTTGCAGGCCTTTGTGTCTGAGGGTCTCAAGCCGACCATTCCGGGTGTCATCACCTTTGGCGCCGGGCATTTTTATGTCAGCCAGTCCGATAAGGGCGGCTTGGTGTTTGGTGGCGATATCGACGGCTACAACTCCTACGCACAGCGCGGCAACCTGCCGGTGGTCGAGGATGTGCTCGAAGGCGGCATGGCTCTGATGCCGATGATCGGTCGCGCGCGTTTGCTGCGTGCTTGGGGTGGGCTTGTGGACATGTCCATGGACGGCTCACCGATCATCGACAAAACCGGGATCGAAGGTCTCTATTTCAACGGCGCCTGGAACTACGGCGGGTTCAAGGCGACGCCGGCGGCGGGCTACACCTTCGCCCATTTGCTGGCGACCGACACCCCGCATGAGACTGCGACCGCCTTCCGGTTTGACCGGTTCAGCCGCGGTTATGTCATCGACGAAAAGGGCGTTGGCGCCCAACCGAACCTGCATTGAGGAGCGCGTAACATGTTGATCCCTCACCCACTTCTCGGCCTGCGCGACAGTCAGGAGTTCACCTATCTGGGCGACGCCTCTTTGATGCAGCGGCCCGATGCCTCTGCGCAAAATGCCGAAGCTGAATTCTGCGATTACGTATTCCTGCGCGACAACCCGGCGGGCGAGCACCGCGAGCTTTGGTTCCATGAACAGGGTGACCGGAGCTGGCTGGTCGTCACCCGCGACACCACCACACATGAAATCCTCGGCGCTGAATTGGCCTCTGATGTGAAAGGAGCGGTGAAATGACCCGTTTGACCGGTGGTCTGATCGACCGCAACGCACCGCTGAATTTTACGTTTAACGGCAAGGCTTACAAAGGCTTTCAGGGCGATACGCTGGCCTCTGCTTTGCTCGCCAATGGCGTTCAGCTCATGGGCCGCAGTTTCAAATACCACCGTCCGCGCGGTGTCTTTGCGGCAGGTTCCGAAGAGCCCAACGCCATGGTCGAGCTGCGCACCGGCGCGCGCCAAGAGCCCAACACGCGGGCGACCGTGACCGAACTGTTCGACGGTTTGATCGCGCGGTCTCAGAACCATGTCGGACCTCTCGAGCGTGACTTTATGGCGGTGAATGACCTGCTGTCGCCCTTCTTCGCGGCGGGGTTTTATTACAAGACCTTCATGTGGCCGAAGGTGTTTTGGGAAAAGCTTTACGAGCCGATGATCCGCAAGGCGGCGGGGCTTGGATCGCTCTCCATGCTGCCCGACCCGGATGATTATGACAAAGGCTTCCTGCATTGCGATCTTCTGGTCGTGGGCGGCGGTGCTGCTGGTCTTGCGGCGGCCTTGACGGCAGGGCGCGCAGGCGCTGAGGTCGTTCTGGCCGACGAAGATTTCGCGCTCGGCGGACGTCTCACGATGGAAAGCGATCTTTTGAACGAGGCCGCCGCGACCGATTGGATCGCCAGCGTGAAAGCCGAGTTGGAGAGCCTGCCGAATGTTCGCATCATGACCCGCACCACGGTGTTCGGCGTCTATGATCACGGCATTTACGGCGCGGTCGAACGCGTTTCGGATCACCTCGCGGTGCCGGGCGACAAGGTGCGTCAGACGCTCTGGCGGATTACCGCGAAACGCGCGGTTCTGGCGGCGGGCGCGACCGAACGGCATATGCCCTTTGCCGACAACGACCGTCCGGGCGTGATGCTGGCCGGTGCGATGCGCGCCTATGCCAACCGCTGGGCCGCTAGCCCGGTGAAGCGCGACAGCGATGCGATTGCGATTTTCACCAATGGCGATGATGGTCACCGCACCGCGATGGATCTGATCGCGAAAGGCGCGAAGGTGATGGGCGTGATTGATGCCCGCGAGGCCGCGCCGCGCTTTGGCGATTACGACGTCTATGCCGGCGCGACCGTGACCGGAACGAAAGGTCGTCTGGGCCTCACCTCGATTGAGATCACCCGCAACGGCCGGTCGCAGTGGCACAATGTCGGCGCGCTTGGTGTGGCGGGCGGTTGGAACCCGAACGTGCATCTGGCCTCGCACCACCGTGGGCGTCCGGTTTGGGACGATAACCTTCTGGCCTTTGTGCCGGGGCCGAACGGGCCGCAGGGGCTGATCCCGGCTGGGGCTGCGGCGGGTAAGGGCGGCACCGCTGAGGCGCTGACGGATGGCATGACAGCCGCGATCACGGCGCTCTCCGAGATTGGTGTCACGGCCTCTGAGATTGCACTTCCGCAGGCCGAGAATATGCCCTCCGAGCAAGTCGCTTTTTGGCATGTGCCGGGCAAAAAACGCGCCTGGGTTGATTTCCAGAACGACGTGACCGTCAAAGACATCGCGCTCGCCCACAAAGAAAACATGACGCCGGTCGAGCATCTGAAACGCTGGACCACGCTGGGCATGGCGACCGATCAAGGCAAGACCTCGAACATTTCCGCGCTGGCGGTGATGGCCGAACTGACCGGCAAGTCGATCCCCGAAACTGGCACGACAATTTTCCGTCCGCCCTACACCGGCGTCTCGCTGGGTGTGTTGGGTGGCGGCGACACCGGGCCTTTGTTCCGGCCGCGTCGTCTGACGCCGACCCATGGCTGGGCCGAGGCGCAAGGCGCCGAATTTGTCGAAGTCGGGCCGTGGATGCGGGCGCAATATTTCCCGCGTGCAGGGGAGACGACTTGGCGCGAAACCGTAGATCGCGAGGTGCTGGCTGTCCGCTCCGGCGTGGGTCTTTGTGATGTGACCACGCTCGGCAAGGTCGATGTGCAGGGCGCGGATGCGGGCGAATTCCTCAACCGCATGTATTCCAACATGATGGGCACGCTGAAGGTCGGCATGGTGCGTTACGGGTTGATGCTGCGCGAAGATGGTCATGCCTATGACGACGGCACCTGCGCGCGGATGGCGGAGGATCACTATGTGGTCACGACGACGACCGCCAACGCTGGCCTCGTCTATCGCCAGATGGAATTCGCGCATCAATGTCTCTGGCCGGAGCTGGATGTGCAGCTCATTTCGACCACAGACGCCTGGGCGCAAATCGCCGTGGCGGGGCCGAAATCGCGCGAGCTTTTGAGCCGGATCGTCGATGAGTTTGACCTGTCGAACGAGGCGTTTCCCTTTATGGCCTGCTCTGAACTGACGATCTGCAACGGTCTGCGGGCACGTTTGTTCCGCATCTCTTTCTCCGGCGAATTGGCTTATGAGATTGCAGTGCCGGCACGTTACGGTCATGCTTTGATGCAACGACTGATGGAGCAGGGCGCGGACCTTGGCGCGACGCCTTACGGCACTGAAGCGCTGGCGGTTCTGCGGATCGAAAAAGGTCACGCAGCGGGTGCGGAACTCAATGGGCAGACTACAGCGCAGATGCTGGGGCTGGGCAAGATGGTCTCCGCCAAGAAAGACAGCATCGGCGCGGTGATGTCGCGGCGCGAAGGTATGGCGGCAGACAAGCGGCGTCTCGTGGGCTTAAAATCCATTGAGCCGCAAAAACAGGCCATGGCCGGATCGCATCTCTTCACAGAAGGCGCGGTGCAGGATATGAGCACAGACCAAGGCTGGCTGACGTCGTCGTGCTACTCACCGCATCTGAATGGCTACATCGCGCTTGGCTTTTTGGAGAATGGCGATACACGGATGGGCGAGATCATCGTGGCGGCCAACCCGGTCGAAGGCCAGACTGTGAAACTCGAAGTGGTCTCTGCCCATTTCGTTGATCCCGAAGGAGGACGTCTCCGTGCTTGATCATATGACTGATTTGACCCCCATCACCGCTCTGGGCGCGACCGCTGCGCGAACTGAAAGCTTTGGCGCGCTGACCATCACGGAAAACGCGGACCTCGGACTGGCCTCTTTGGCGCTCCGTAAGGGCCAGAGCGCGCCGCAGCCTTTTGGTCTGGCTCTGCCGGGCGTGGGCGAGGTTGTGTCCTCGGGCGACTATGGTGCGTTTTGGACCGGCCGCGATCAATGGATGTTCGAGGCGACCGGCAAGGCGGAGGTGAACTTCGCCGCCATGTTGAAAGCCGAGGCGCCGGAGTGTTCTGTGACGGAGCAGACCGACGGGTTCACCGCCTTTGAAATTGCCTCCTCGCAAGGGGCGGCGCCGATCGAGGCCTTGATGCGCAAGCTCGTCAACATCGACCCGAAAGCACTCGGGTCGGGGCAAGTGGTGCGCACAGGGCTGGAACATATGACCGTCTTCTTGATCCGCCGCGCCGATGACCGGCTGGCTGTGATCGGGATGCGCACATTGGCGGGATCGCTGTGGCATGCTTTGGCCGTCGCCGCGCGCCGCCTCGAAGACTGAGCTGGAGAAAGAACATGACTGCACAGATCATTGATGGAAAGGCCTTCGCGGCCACCGTTCGCGAGAAAGTCGCCTCCCATGTGGCGCGCCTCAAAGAGGTGCATGGCATCACGCCGGGTCTCGCCGTGGTTCTGGTGGGCGAAGATCCCGCGAGCCAAGTCTATGTGCGCAACAAGGGCAAGCAGACCATTGAGTGCGGCATGAACTCTTACGAGCACAAGCTGTCCGAGGACACCTCTGAGGCCGATCTGTTGGCGTTGATCCAACAGTTGAACGCTGATCCGGCGGTGCATGGTATCCTCGTGCAGTTGCCGTTGCCTGACCATCTCGACAGCGATCTGGTGATCAACTCGATTGATCCGGCGAAGGATGTGGACGGGTTCCATATTTCCAACGTGGGTCTCTTGGGGACCGGTCAAAAGAGCATGGTGCCCTGCACGCCGCTGGGCTGTCTCATGATGCTGCGCGATCATCTCGGCAGCCTCTCCGGGCTCAATGCTGTGGTCGTGGGGCGCTCGAACATTGTTGGCAAGCCGATGGCGCAACTGTTGCTGCGCGACAGCTGCACCGTGACCATAGCGCACTCGCGTACGAAGGACATCGAAGAGGTTTGTCGCCGCGCGGACATCCTTGTGGCCGCCGTAGGTCGCCCGGAGATGATCAAAGGCGATTGGGTGAAACCCGGCGCGACCGTGATCGACGTGGGCATCAACCGCGTGGATGCACCCGAAAAGGGCCTGCGCGAAGATGGGTCTGTGAAATCGAAACTCGTGGGCGATGTCGATTTCGACACGGCAGTCGAGGTGGCGGGCGCCATCACGCCGGTGCCGGGCGGTGTCGGTCCAATGACCATCGCCTGCCTTCTGGCCAACACAGTGACGGCCGCCTGCCGTGCCAATGATCTTCCCGAGCCCGAGGGGCTGACGGCCTGATCGGGCCGCGGGACCAAAGTTAAAACAACGATAACAACGACAAAACACACCAACATCGGGGCCGCGCACTCAGGGGAGCGCTCCCATCTGGAGACAAGACATGACGAAATTTTGCCTGACCGTGGCCTGCGAGACCAAACGTGGGATCGTCGCCGCCATCGCCACCTTCCTTGCTGAAAACGGCTGTAACATCACCGACAGCTCGCAGTTTGACGACACCGAAACGGGTCAGTTTTTCATGCGCGTGAGCTTTGCCTCTGAAGAAGGCGTGAAGCTTGCAGCTCTCGAAGAGGCCTTTGCCGCGATTGGCGAGGAGTTCGGCATGACGTTCTCTTTCCACGACGAGGCCGTGAAGATGAAAGTCGTGATCATGGTGAGCCGTTTCGGCCACTGTCTCAACGATTTGCTCTACCGTGTGCGCATCGGCGCGCTGCCGGTGGAGATCGTGGCTGTGATCTCCAATCACATGGATTATCAAAAGGTTGTCGTGAACAACGACATCCCGTTCCACTGCATCAAAGTCACAAAAGAGAACAAGCCCGAGGCTGAGCGCGCGATCATGAAGGTGGTCGAGGATGCCGGTGCAGAACTGATCGTTCTGGCACGCTACATGCAGATCCTGTCGGATGAGATGTGCACCAAGATGTCGGGCCGGATCATCAACATCCACCACTCGTTCCTGCCGTCCTTCAAAGGCGCGAACCCCTACAAGCAGGCCTATGCGCGCGGCGTGAAGCTGATCGGGGCGACCTCTCACTATGTGACCGCCGATCTGGACGAAGGCCCGATCATCGAACAGGACATCGTCCGCATCACCCACGCCCAAAGTGCCGACGATTACGTCTCGCTGGGCCGTGACGTGGAAAGCCAAGTGCTGGCTCGCGCGATTCACGCCCACGCCAACCACCGCGTGTTCCTGAACGGCAACAAAACTGTCGTGTTCCAGGCGTCTCCGGGGTCGTATTCGTCTGAGCGGATGGGGTGAGAACCGGTCGCGGCTTTGCCGCGGCACAAGGCTCCAATGGAGCCTTGTGAGGTTCGAACGCGCCCGCAAGCTTGCGGGCGCCGGGTAAAGACGTTTGTCTAAGCAATCAAAAAACCACCCAAAGAGGCGCGCAATTCCGCGCCTCTTTGTCATTCAGTCCCATCTCCCGGCCGCCTGCCTCTGGACCAATTGTGAGAAATTGGTCTAATAGGCGGTGATTTCAAAGGACTGATCCGTTGCCGAATTCCTCTCTGCCCAACGCCTCTCTGCCCGGTGCGACCGTGAAATACGTGATCGAGACGCTCTCGACGCGGATTGTGACGCGTGAATATGCCACCGAGGAGCGGCTGCCGTCCGAGCGGCAATTGGCGCAGGAGCTGGGGGTCGCGCGCAACACGGTGCGCGAGGCGTTGGACCAGTTGGAAACGCGCGGCATGATCCGGCGCCGGGCGGGGTCTGGGTCTTTCGTGACCTATAATCCCGATGGCGCGAGCGAGGCGCTGTCGCCCGTGGCGCATGAGACCGGGCCTCTGCAATTGCAGGTGATGCGGGGAATCCTTGAGCCCGAAATGGTGCGGTTGGCCATTGTCAACATGTCGCCGAAACAGATCGAGGCGCTTTCCGTCGTGCTCTCGAAAATGGAGGCGGTGCAGGCCGACGCCACCGCCTTTGTCGCGCTCGAAGAAGAGTTCCATCGGTTGATCGCCGAGGGCACTTGCAACCCGCTTTTGATCGCCTGCTATAACCTTGTGATCGACGCGCGGCGGCAGTCCTTTCGGGCGGCGATGTATCGGCGCCATCTAACGCCCGCGCGGATCGAGATTTACCAGCGTGGCTACAACGGTCTCTTCAACGCTATCGCCGCGCGCGACATCGAAGAGGCCTCCGAATTCATGAAGCTCGCGTTGATCGAGGATCAGCGGCTTTTGCTTCAGGAAGATTGATCCTCAACACGGGCAAAAATTGGTTGGGCCAATATCGGCCCGCGCTCGGCCTGTCATTTTTGCGACATTTGCACCGCAAAACTGCGAATCTCTCCCGTGTTTTCCCTCTCCTCGTCGTTTTCTTCGGCATTTTTCCGGACAGGCATCGGTTGTCGACGGCTCAATCAGGCTTGGTTGGGTTCTCCTTGCGCCCATAAATTCATCACTCCGACCTGTTCAGATGGTCGTTTGACCTAAAAAGCGGCGCACTTCAGGTGAAAATAAATTCCTGACAGGAAAAAAGTTTGACCCATGGTGATCCATCCACCCTCATGGAAGTCACTGAGTGAGCCAGTTCGCACAATTGGTCCAAACCAAAAATCGGACCGAAGCTGGCTTGAAACTAGGTCACGTTCACAGGACAGGGAGAACGACTTGGAACAGGATCTTGCATCCTTGGCTGCCGCGGTTGCGGAGCTACAGGGAAACCACGCCGCAACAAACGGCACGTTTTCCGAGACTTTCTACTATTTGACGATCCCGCTCATGGTGCTGATCCATGCCGGGTTCCTCGCATATGAAATGGGCGCATCGCGATCGAAAAACGCGCTGGCCTCGGGCATCAAGAATATCCTCGCCTTCGCGATGATCGTGCCCTTCTTCTATTTCATCGGTTGGTGGATCTACTGGGCTTTCCCGACAGGTTTGACGCTCTCCGAAGGCGCCATGGGCATCTCCGGTCTGGCCTATGCCAACGAAGTCGCTCTGCCGTGGAGCCAATACATGGGTCCGAACCTCGATGACCGCGCCTCTGGCGTGTTCTGGGGGGCTTTCGTGCTCTTTGCGGCCACCACCGCCTCCATCATGTCCGGTGGTGTGATCGAACGGATCAAACTGACGGGCTTTGTTGTTCTGGCCATCGTTCTGGGCGCGTTCGTCTGGATCCTGGCGGGCGCTTGGGGCTGGCACGCAGACGGCTGGCTTGTGACCAAGTTCGGCTATCATGACTTCGGCGCCGCAGGTGTCGTGCACATGATCGCTGGCTTCTTCACGCTGGGTGTTCTGATCAACCTCGGGCCGCGGATTGGCAAATTCAACGCCGATGGCACCGCAAATCACATCGCGGGTCACTCCATGCCGATGACGCTCATTGGTCTGATGCTGATCATCGCCGGGTTCTGGGGCTTCCTTATGGGCTGTGTCATCGTTCCGGGCGAAGCTTGGTCCTGGGGCACGCAGATCGAAGCGACGATCTACGGCACGCCGATGACCATCTCCGGCATGACCTTCAACACCCTGATGGCCTTCGCTGGCGGAATCATCGGTGCATGGATGGTGACACGTGATCCGTTCTGGATGATGTCCGGCGCGCTCGGCGGGATCATCTCTGCGGCTGCTGGTCTGGACCTGTGGTATCCGCCCATGGCCTTCGCCATCGGTTTCCTCGGGGCCTGCATGATGCCCTTCGTCGCAACCTTCATCGAGAAGCGCGGCATCGACGATGCGGTTGGCGCCTTTGCGGTGCACGGTTTCCTCGGCATGTGGGGTCTGATCGCGGTCGGTATCGCGGCCCAAGGCTACCCGGCGCTCTTTGGTGAGGACGTCATTGAGACCTCCTTCATCGGTCAGCTCGTCGGTGCCGTCACCATGGGTCTCCTCGGGTTCGTGCCTGGCTATGCTGTGTCCTTCATCCTGAAGGTGACCGGTCAGCTCCGCGTTCCGGAAGAAGCCGAGATCATGGGTCTCGACAAGGTCAAAGTGCCTGCCGAAGCCTACCCTGAATCGCTTCACCCGTCGGTTAGCCCGGCTGAGTGATCCCACTGATTAGGAAAGGACAATCCAATGGAAGCACCATTTGACGCAACCTCCTGGGACGGCATCACCGGCGCCATCTACGCTGGCTACGGCTCCGTCGAAGGTCTCTGGCTCCTGCTGGTTCTCGCTATGGTCGTGATCGCGATCGTCTTTGGCTGGCGCCATGAAGAGCACGCCTACAAAGCGACAGAGAAGAAAAGCTGAGAAGAAAATCTCATCGCCAAGAATAGGGTTTCACGCCCTTCCCCTGAACCGGCGGCGCGCCCCGTCGCCGGTTCTCAAAACAAAAACTGAAACGACGACCCTAAGGATAAAAACAATGATCGCATCATGGAGATTTTCCGCACTGGCGGACCGGCACCGCGCCCTTGGCTCCGATCTCGAAGACTGGAGTGGCATGGGCACCGCCTGGAGCTATGACAAGGATCAGACGGAGGAGTATCTGGCGATCCGCACCAAGGCGGGCGTCATGGATGTTTCGGGCCTGAAGAAGGTTTACGTTGTGGGGCCGCACGCCCAATACGTGATCGACAAGGCCACGACCCGCAATATCGAAAAACTGAAACCCGGTCGCTCGACCTATGCCACCATGCTCAATGATGCCGGCAAATTCGTCGATGACTGTGTGATCTATCGTCTCGGGCCGCAGAACTTCATGGTCGTGCACGGCTCCGGCGCGGGTCATGAACAGCTGACCATGTATGCCGCTGGCCGCAATGTTGCGATCATCTTTGACGATGAACTGCATGACATTTCGCTGCAAGGCCCGCTCGCTGTCGACTACCTTGAAAAGCATGTCCCGGGTATCCGCGACGTGGTCTATTTTAGCCACCTGCAGACGACCCTGTTCGGCAAGCCGGTGATGATTTCCCGCACGGGCTACACTGGCGAACGCGGCTATGAGATTTTCTGTCGCCGTCAGGATGCTGTTGAGATCTGGGACACCATCGTCGCCGAGGGCAAGGAGATGGGCATCATTCCGACGCGCTTCACCACGCTCGATTGGCTGCGTGCGGAGAGCTATCTTCTGTTCTTCCCCTATGACAACTCGGAAATGTATCCGTTCGAGAACGAGTCCAATGGCGATACGCTGTGGGAACTGGGTCTCGATTTCACCGTCTCCCCTGGCAAAACCGGCTTCCGCGGTGCCGAAGAACACTACCGTTTGAAGGGCAAGGAGCGCTTCAAAATCTACGGTGTGAAACTTGAGGGCACCACGCCCGCCGCAGAAGGCGCGCCTTTGCTGAAGGACGGCAAAGAGGTGGGCGTTGTGACCATCGGCATGTACTCGCCCCTCAATGAGCACAACGTTGGCATCGCGCGTATGCCGGTCGATTGCGCCGTCGAAGGCACCGAGCTGACCGTCAAGAACCCCGATGGCGAGATCAAGGCCATCGCGCATCCGATGCCCTTCTATGACATCGACAAGAAACGTCGCACCGCCAAGGGCTAAGCCCCAAATATAAATCAGCACAAAGACTTACGAGGCGGGCGCAATCCCGTGCCCGCCTCCTGAGACCAACAGGACCCGTAATGCCCAAGACTGAATTTTCCCCGTCCATCGACAGCCGGCCGACCTACGCCGGGCTTGTCTCGCAAGGTGCCGCCCCCACGATCATGGTCGCGGATGAGGCGGGCGCTCAGGCGCTCTCCGATCTGGCCGCCTCTGATGCCTCCGTCATGGATCACGCCCATGTGGTGCTGGTCGGCTGTGGCGCCGCCGCACTCGGCGATGTCAAACCCGTGGCCATCCACGATGCCCCTGATTTCGACGCCGCCACGCCGCTGGTGACGCAGCTTTTGAACACGGCGCGCATGGGCACGCAGATTTATCTCGCAGGCTCCGAAGGGTTGATCGGCCATGTCTCCGCTCTGGCTTTTGCGGCAGGGATGCCGGTCGACGAGATTCAGATGGAACATCGCGGTTCCATCGCGCGGCGGATGCAATGTGTGCATTGCAAAGGCATCACCGAGGAAGTCACCACCGATCCGTTTACCTGCGCCCATTGCGGGCTGACGCTTTTCGTGCGCGATCATTTCTCGCGCCGGTTGGGCGTGTTCCAAGGTGTCTGTGTCGATGCGGAAACCCCGGGTGTTGTGCCCGAAACCGTGGAGATTCAGGCATGAAAAAGCTGTGTTTGAAAGTCGCTGAAGTCGAGCAACTCTCGCCCTTGGTGAAACGCTTCCGTTTCGAGGAGCCGACTGGTGCCGCTCTGCCGGTCTTCTCCGGCGGTGCGCATTTGACGGTGGAAATGCCGGAAGGCGACATGATCCGCCGCAATTCCTATTCGCTGATCTCCGATCCTTATGACGGCAGCGGCTATGAGATCGCAGTGCGTCGCGAAGACAAGGGGCGGGGCGGCTCGCTCTACATGCACACCAAGGTCGCGGAGGGCGATGAGATCACCGTCTCCGTCCCCTCAAACCTGTTCCAACTCGATCTGCGCGCGAAAAAGCATGTGCTGATCGCGGGAGGCATCGGCATCACGCCCTTCCTGTCGCAACTGCGCCAGCTTGATATGGAGCAGAAACCCTACGAGCTGCATTACGCCGCCCGGTCGCGCGAAGAGGCCGCCGGGATCAAGCTTTTGCCGCAGGCCGCGCATGTTCATGTGCATATCTCTGAAGAGGGCTCGCGCATGGACCTGGGTTCCATTCTCGACGGCCAACCTTTGGGCACGCATGTCTACACCTGCGGTCCCGACGGGTTGATCACGGCGGTGGCCGATCAGACCGCGCGTTTGGGCTGGCCCAAAACCTCCGTGCATTCCGAAGCCTTCACCGCGCCCCCGCCGGGCGAACCCTTTGACGTGGTGGTGAAATCCTCCGGCAAAACCGTGCATGTGAAAGCTGATCAGAGCCTCTTGGAGGCTTTGGAAGCCGCCAAGGTGGAGATTGATTATTCCTGCCGTGGCGGGGCCTGTGGCCGATGTCACACCAAGGTGACGGCCTGTGATGGTCGCATCCTGCACAACGATCACTGGCTCTCGGACGACGAGCGCGCCGCACAACAAGACATCATGCCCTGCATGTCGCGTTTCAAAGGCACGCGGCTTGAACTGGACCTGTGAGGAGACAGACCCATGACCATGCAATTCAATGACGAGACCTTCCGGGGCGATTACACCTATCACAACTCCCCCGAGGCGATCCGCCGGTTTCCCTTTCCGTTCGATCAAGACACGTACATGTATTCGGTCAACATTGAACAGCATCCGGGCGGCCCGAAGGGCACACCGTTCGAGAAGATGTTCGACGTCGACGAGCATTACGTGGCGGAGATGAAGGACCGCGAGATCACGCTGGCCGAAGACCCGCTGCGCTGTCAGTCCCTGCCGCATATGGAGTTGGCGGGCTGGGATCTGCTCGAACTCATCATGGTGTCGAAGGCGAAGGATTATCCCGATCTCTTCACGCTGCATCGCGATGGCAATGATTGGCACTGGATCAACAAGCCGTTGGGGATCGAAAAGAAATTCACCTTCCTCGACGCGACCACGCTGCCCTGCGGTCCGATGGAATATATCACGCGGCAGACCCAAGGTGACTTTGCCCTCTTGCATGAGCGCGACAACAACCTCTGGATGGACGCAGGCATGATCACGTCCCAAGCCGACTGGTCCTTGGATTTCGACGTGGGCATGAACTTTTTCGAATGGCACGCCCCGGTTCCGAAAGCCCGTAAGATGGGCGTGTTCGACAAGGCGCTGAAATTCCTTCTGGCGGTGAGCCAGGGCCAGCACTATCGCCGGTTGAACTGGACGATGACGGTCAATCCGCGTCTCGACACCAGCCCCGAGAACTATCACAAGTGGGGTCCGGAGAAGCGGACGATCACGCCGGAGAACGTCGGCCAGAAACAGTTTCTGCGCGTTGAATTGCAGACATTTTTCCGCCTGCCGCGCTCCAATGCGCTGGCGTTTCCGATCCGGTGTTACTTGATGAACCTCGAAGACATCGCGAGCAATCCGAAATGGGGTCGCCGTCTTCACCGTGTGCTGCGCGACATTGATCCGGATCTGGCGGAGTACAAAGGCTTTGCGGTGAATCAGAAATTCATCGTGGACTACCTGTCGCAATTCGATGATGGTGCGCCAACGTCGCCGGGGATTTTTCCCGACGCATAACGACGCAGAAGAGGGCGCGAAATGGCGTGGATTTTGCTCATCATCGCAGGACTTCTCGAGGTCGTCTGGGCGACCTCGATGAAATACTCGAACGGCTTCACGGTGTTCTGGCCGAGCGTTTTGACCGTGGTCACCATGGTGATTTCGTTCGGGCTGTTGTCTGTAGCGATGCGAAGCCTGCCCTTGGGCACCTCCTACATGATCTGGGTCGGAATCGGCGCGATCGGGGCCTTCATTGCGGGGATCATCCTGCATGGCGAGGCGGTCAACGTCGCGCGAGTTGCCGCCGCTGCGCTGATTGTGGCGGGGATGGGGTTGATGAAACTCAGCGCCTAAAGCCCTGCCGTTGCGCCCGCGATGTCTGAGGCCTGCGTCAGGATCGCCTCGCGCAGACCTTCGGGGGGGGCATAAGCCATCCCGCACATCGGACCCACGGTATCGACGAGACCGGCGATCATCACGGCCTTATGTGTCACGGTCTGCGCCGGGAGGTCGGAAGAGAACGCCGCCACCATCTCCTCGAGAATGTGAATGTGAAACTGGCAGGCCGCGCCAAAATGTTTTGCAGGGCCGTCAAGACGTTGGGCTAGATCCTTGAGCCCTGAGGCGATCGCCTGCGCGCGCGGCGTTCGGGCGCGGTCCATGCAGAAATCCAGATAGGCGTGGAACCGTTCGCGCAGGTCCGGCAGTGTCAAGGCGCCCCGCGCGCGCAGTTCTTCGAGCCGCGCCGCCGAGGCATGGCGCGTCACTGCCGTCAAAAGCGCGTCCTGTGTAGCAAAGTAATATTGCAGATTGCTGAGCCGCATGTCGCAACGCCGCGCCAGCGCTCGAAAACTCAGCCCGCTCACCCCCTCGGTCGCCAGAACCTCGACCGCTTCATCAAGCACTTTTTCGACCGTTGCCCGGCTGCGGTTCGAGGGCGC
Organism: Celeribacter sp. PS-C1; assembly: GCF_019429625.1. GTDB lineage: Bacteria > Pseudomonadota > Alphaproteobacteria > Rhodobacterales > Rhodobacteraceae > Celeribacter. The sequence goes on along the minus strand of NZ_JAHXRW010000007.1, from coordinate 153,037 downwards.
TACAACCCCATACACCTCGCTTGCGGTCGCGCCGGTTTTCAACTGGTCGATTAAGGCATCAAGGGAAACGGGCATCGAAAAATCTCTTTAAACGTCGTCGCTGAAGGGGGAGCACAGCCCCTACTGCGCCAGCGGGGGGAGGTCAACGGGGAGGCGTCATCAAAAAAAGGGCGCCTCGTTGCGGAGGCGCCCTGTGTTCATAGTTCTTTGAAGCCCTCAGAGACGGTTGGAAATCCAGCGGCACTGATAAGGCGCAAAGCTGATGTTGGGTTTTGAAAGGTCGATTTTCTCGCCCGTCAACAGGTCGTACCACGCCTCGCCGTCGATCAGGTTGATCGCGATATGCGGCACCTCGACGTCGTGATCCGTCACATTGTGCAGCGCAAAGATCGACTGATCGCGCTCCGGCGACTGGCGCCAGATGCCGAACATCTCTTCGCCCAGCTGCATGGTGAACTGCGTCGCGTTCGGGTGGAATGCCTTTTGATCGATGCGAATGGCGATCCGGCGTTTCATCTCGGCCAGCACCTTTGCGTTCTGGCTTTCCGGATCGTCCAACAACGCGCGCAGCTCTGGGTAGTCCCAGCGATGGCGGTTGATCGCGCGTTTCACGCCGGTCTTCTCGACACCCGCGTGGTCGTTGTGGGTCGCCAGAAGCGAGTGGATGTAGAACGCTGGCACACCTTCGAGCGCCATGACGATGCTCTGCGAACAGAGGAAGCGATCCACCTGAAGATCGTCCTCGCCCTTGGCAATCGTGCCTTTGAGCGCATCGAAATAGGTGATGTTCAGCTCATAGGGTTTCTCCGAGCCGTCGGGCAGGGCGCGCATCGACACGAGGCCGCCGAAATCGCGCACGCATTGGATCACTTCGCCCAGTTCTTCGGGCGCCAAAAGCCCCTCGGCGCCGCGGACCCCGATGCCGTCGTGAGAGGCGGCAAAGTTGAGGTATGCACAGCCCAACTGCGCTGGCGGCATCCGCATCAGCCATTGGTTGAGATAGGTCGAGGTGCCGGAGAGAAGCGCATGCAGCAACAGAGGCGGCAGCGAGAAGTTGTAGATCATATGCGCTTCGTTGCGGTTGCCGAAATAGCTCAGGTTTTCGGCATTGGGCACGTTGGTCTCGGTGAGCAAAACCACGCGCTCCTCGGCGTAGTCGCAGAGTAGTCGCATCAAACGCACGATGGCATGGGTCTGGGGTAGGTGGATACAGGTCGTGCCCAGCTCCTTCCAGACAAAGGCCACGGCATCGAGGCGGACGATGCGCACGCCATTGTCGACATGCAGCCGCATGATGCGCAGGAATTCGAACAGAACCTCTGGGTTTTTGAAGTCTACGTCGATCTGGTCATGTGAGAAGGTGCACCAGACGTGCTTTGGCCCGTTCACCGTGTTTACTTCGCGCAGCAAAGGCGAGGTGCGGGGGCGGGTCACCATCGACAGATCGTCCTCCGGCGAGGCTTCGACAAAGAACTTGTCATAGGGTTCATGGCCCTGACGGTATTCGGAGAACCAGGTCGACATGGACGACACATGGTTCAACACCAGATCGGACATCAGGCGGAACTCGCCGCCGATGCGCTGAATGTCGGCCCAGTCACCAAGCTGGCTGTTCACCTGCCGGTAATCCGTCACCGCAAACCCGTCGTCAGAAGTAAACGGGAAGAACGGCAGGATGTGCACTCCGTGCACCGTGCCCTTGAGATAGCGATTGAGGAAATCGCGCAGCAGATCGAGAGGCTTGTGCTGCCCGTCGACCAAGGAGTTGCCGTAGGTGATGACCAAAGTGTCGGTCTCATTCCATAGGCTGTTGCCCGGAGCGCGAGCGCGGCTACGCGGCTTGGTCCCTTCGGGCCAAAAGGCGTCGATGATCTGGTCGGCAAGGCGTTTGCTGTCCTGATCCGGGTAAATCTGTTCAATCAGGGCGCGCAGGCGCGTTGAGAATTGCGAAGATGGTTTTGCCATTGGGCTTCCCCTGTCTTTTCTTTCTCGTAGAGCAGACAGATTTGAGGGGTTCAATGCATGGGTCGGGGAAAGCGGCGCATTCCTGTGCAAATATTCGGGAAAGCGCGCAGGGCGTTTACATGTTGCCCTATTTTTGTGCAATCGAAACAGTTTCGGGCAATTCAGAGCCGAAATGGGCGAGACTCACCTCAGTCTCTAAGGTGTCCGGATCGGGCCCGTGCGGCTCAGACGTGATCTCCCAGCTTGGTATCAATCAGCCAGCCGCCGGGGCCAGCGATGCTGTCGGGAAGTATGACGATCATCACCTCGCGGATCGCGATGGTGGTCATGATGGCCAGAGCCAGTTGATCAAAGCTGATGTTGAACAGGTCCATAGCGATGCTCCCGAGTGTGTCGGGACAACAGCTGACAGCAGAATCAGGCCGAATTGGGGCGGGCTTCGGGCCGCTTTGGGTTACTTTGGCAAAATGCGAAGCTAAAATGCGAATTGACCGGAGATCAGTCTGCGAAAGGATCGTCCGGGTAGCCAACGCCCACCAAATAAAGCCCCTCCGGCGGGCATACCGGACCACAGGCGGCACGGTCTTTGGCCTCCAAGGCCTCGGTCACATCTTCCGGCGACCAGGCGCCGGAGCCGACGCGTTCGAGCGTGCCGACAAAGCTGCGCACTTGGTTGTGCAGGAAGGACCTCGCGCGGAAATAAAACCTGAATTCCTGCCCATAGGGGATGTCCGCAACCTCGACACGCGCCTCGTCCAGCGTCTTTATCGGGCTATCCGCCTGACACATGGTCGAGCGAAACGTGGTGAAATCATGCAGGCCGATCAGGCGATCCGCCCCCGCCTGCATCGCATCGCGGTCAAGCTCATGATTGACCCGCCACGCCAGCCCCGCGTCATGCACCAGAGGCGCGCGGCGCGACACCAGCCGAAACATATAGCGCCGCTCCAGCGCCGAAAACCGTGCGTGCCAGTCGTCATCCACGCGGGCTGCTTTCAGGATCGCCACCGGGTTGGGTTTTAAATGGTGGTTCAACGCCTCAGACAGGCGAAAGGGATCCCAATCCTTTGCCATATCGCAATGCGCCACCTGACCCGTGGCGTGCACGCCCGCATCCGTGCGCCCGGCGGCCCCGATCCCCGGACAGTTGGGTTCGAGTTTGCGCAAAGCCTCCTCTACCGCCTGCTGGACGGAGGGGTGCTCTTTCTGGCGTTGCCAACCGGCAAAAGGCGCGCCGTTATATTCGATCAAAAGGGCGTATCTGGGCATATGCGGGCCATAACGCGGCGGGGAAGGCGCGTCCAGTCTTTCTCCCTTACAACCGGGCCTTTGAGTGCCTATGTTGATCAGGTAAACATCAAAAATGGGGCGGCAGATTTGATCCTCAACACGATTGCAGACCGGATTGTCCGAAGCGTCGAAACCGTTCAGGACGGCGTGCATGAGGCACTGTTCGAGCCGGTGATCCGGCTGGGCGTTACGGGTCTGTCACGCGCGGGCAAAACGGTGTTCATCACCTCGCTCGTGGCCAATCTTCTGGACCGGGGCCGGATGCCGCAATTCGGACCGTCCTCCGCCATCACCGCCGCCTATCTGCAACCGCAGCCCGACGACACCGTGCCGCGGTTCGACTATGAAAGCCACCTTTCCGCGCTGACAGCGCCCGAGCCGCATTGGCCCGACAGCACGCGTGCCGTGTCCGAACTGCGTCTGTCGTTCAAGGTGCGGCCTGCGGGGCTTTTGGGCGGTTTGACGGGGCAGAAAACGGTGCATCTCGACATTGTGGACTATCCCGGCGAATGGCTTTTGGACCTTGGCCTGATGGAAAAATCCTATGCCGAGTGGTCCGCCGAGGCTTTGCAAGCTACGAACGACCGGGCGGAAGGGGAGGCGTTCCTTGCGGCTCTGGACGCCGCCGATCCGAGCGCCAAACAGGACGAACCCACCGCCAAAGCGCTTGCTCAAAGTTTCACCGCCTATCTGCAATCCGCCCGTGCGGCGGGCTATTCCGATTGCACGCCGGGTCGGTTCTTGCTTCCGGGCGAACTCGCTGGCTCTCCGGTTCTGACCTTCGCGCCTCTGCCAGCGGGCGATGCCCCGCGCGGCTCGCTGCACCGCGAATTCGAACGCCGGTTTGAGGCCTATAAGCGAGAGGTGGTGAAACCCTTCTTTCGCGATCATTTCTCCCGCATTGATCGCCAGATCGTGTTGGTCGATGCGCTGGGCGCGATCCATTCGGGGCCAAAAGCCGTCGAAGACCTACGCCGCACCATGGCCGATATTCTCTCCGCCTTCCGGCCCGGGCGGGTGGGGCGGATCATGTCCTTGCTCGGTCAGCACAAGGTCGAAAAAATTCTCTTTGCTGCGACCAAAGCCGACCACATCCATCACAGCCAACACCCGCGCTTGACCGCGATTATGGAGGCCTTGGTGCGCGATGCCCGCGACCGCGCCGATTTTGCAGGCGCTTCGACGCAGGCCATGTCCTTGGCGGCGCTTCGCGCCACGGTCGAAGAGACCATGGACCATCAGGGGCAGAGCCTCGATGTGGTGCGCGGCATGACCGAAGGCGGCAAGCAGGCGGCGTTTTATCCGGGCGAATTGCCCGAAGACCCGGCGCATATCCTGTCGCCCGCGCGCAAGGGGGCGGAGCGTTGGCTGGATGCGCAGTATGAAATCATGAAATTCCGCCCCGCGCGGCTCACCTTGCGCCCCGGCGAAGGTCCGCCGCATATTCGGTTGGATCGCGCCGCCGAGTTTTTGATCGGAGACAAGCTATGACAGAGCAAAACCCCGGTGCAAAACGTGGCCCGATCCTGATCGAGTTGGAAGAGGAAGCGAAGGTTACCCCCTCGACCGCTGCGCCTGTCCCTGATCTGGCCCCGCTCGCGCGGCCTGCGGCGATGGAACGTGTCGCGGTTCTCGCGGCGCGCAAACCTTCGGCTTTGGCGCGCTGGTTCTGGCGGCTCTTCGCGGCGCTCTTTGCCTTCACCGTCTCGATTGTGACCTATGACGCCATTATGGGGCTGATCGCTGCGCATCCCGTGTTGGGCTATGTCGCAATGGGTCTCACGGGCGCGTTTGTCTTGGTTCTGGTCGCGATTGCGCTTAGGGAACTCTCCGCCTTCGCGCGCCTCAAGCGGATCGACACGCTGCAAAAAGCGGCCGTGGACGCGGTGGGGGCCGCCGATCTGAAAGCCGCGAAAGGCGTCGCGGATAAGCTTCTGTCTGTCTACGCGCATCGCCCGGAGCTGAACTGGGGCAAGGATCGGTTTCGCGAACGCGAGGCCGAAGTCTTCGATGCCGACGGTCTTTTGGGGTTGGCGGAAACAGAGCTTCTCGTGCCGCTCGACGCGAGTGCCCGCCGCGAAGTCGAAGCCGCCGCGCGTCAGGTCGCCACTGTCACCGCCCTTGTTCCGTTGGCTTTGGCGGATGTCTTCACGGCCCTCACCGCGAACCTGCGGATGATCCGCCGGATTGCCGAGATTTACGGCGGGCGCTCGGGGACGCTTGGGTCCTGGCGGGTCACGAAATCCGTTTTGACGCATCTGGTTGCAACCGGCGCCGTCGCCGTGGGCGATGACTTGATCGGCACCATGGCCGGGGGCGGCGTGATGGCTAAAGTCTCGCGCCGCTTTGGTGAGGGGGTCGTCAACGGCGCCCTGACCGCGCGTGTGGGCGTGGCCGCCATAGAGGTCTGCCGCCCGCTGCCGTTCATGAAGGCCAAGAAACCGTCTGTCTCGGGCACGGTGAAGCGGGCTTTGACCGGACTGTTTGACAGGGGCGGTGACTAAACCGATTAGAACAGCTTCGGCGGCGCGTCTTTTGGTTGGTCGCGCTGCATGATCCCCATGCGAAAAGCCCGTCCGATGCGGTGTGCCATCTCCGACCATTTCGCGGCCGTCTCTGGGTCCAGCTCTGCGGTGAGTGTCTCGTCAAACAGATCAAGCCACATGGCGAAATGATGCTCTTTCACCTCCGGCGCCATCAGGTGGACGCGCTGCGGGAATCCGTCATATTGCCGTTCGTGCAGGATCGCGTTGCGCCAGAAGCGGCCGATTTTCTCCTCATGCGCGGGCCAATCCTCGACATGGGCGCCAAACACCGGGGCGAGTTCGGGGTGCTGGCGCACGCGGGCGTAGAACCGGTTCAGAACGCGGTCCATCTCGTCATGGCTGATCTCGAATTTCGGGGGCAGGGCGGAGCGGGAGTCTGACATGGGGGCCTCTGGATGGCAGCTTGTTTGCAGCGCGGCGATCCTGCGTGATATTGCGAGGGGCTGCAATGCGGCAAGTCCGCTTGTTCAAGTCGTTGCAACTACGTTTGCCCGGGCCTATAAGGCGCTTATGACATTCATGGTCGCGATCATTATTCGAATTATCAGCCCGGCGCTCTGATCTCAAAGATCCTACGAGCCGCCGGGACAAGGCGTATGGAGACCGCGCCGCCCTCGAATATTCCGACCATTCCTCCCAAGGACAAAATCCATGTGTTCCGAGACGACCACACCCGAGTATAAAGACACGCTCAATCTGCCGAAAACCGATTTCCCGATGCGCGCGGGCCTGCCGAACCGCGAGCCGGGCTGGCTGGAGCGTTGGGCCAAAATCGACGTCTATGAGACGCTCCGCGCCAAGGGCAAGGCCGACGGCCGCCCGTCCTTCGTGCTGCACGATGGCCCTCCCTACGCCAACGGGCACCTGCACATCGGCCACGCGCTGAACAAGACGATCAAGGACATCATCACGCGCTCGCATCAGATGATGGGCTTTGACGCGCGTTATGTGCCGGGCTGGGATTGTCACGGTCTGCCGATCGAGTGGAAGATCGAAGAGAAATACCGCGAAAAGGGCAAGAACAAGGACGAGGTTCCGGTGGTGGATTTCCGCCAGGAATGCCGCGCCTTTGCCGATGAATGGGTGAACATCCAGCGCGAGGAATTCAAACGGCTGGGTGTCTACGGCAAATGGGACGATCCTTACCTGACGATGAATTTCCATGCCGAGGCGGTGATCGCCGAGGAGTTCATGAAATTCCTGATGAACGGCACGCTCTATCAGGGCTCCAAACCCGTGATGTGGTCGCCGGTCGAAGAGACAGCACTTGCCGAAGCTGAAGTCGAATATCACGACAAGGAAAGCCCGACGATCTGGGTGAAATTTGCGGTTGCAAACGAGGGGGCGGAGCTTCAGGGCGCCTATGTCGTGATCTGGACCACCACGCCCTGGACCATTCCGTCCAACAAGGCGGTGGTCTACGGCGCCGATTACAACTACGGCCTCTATGAGGTGACCGGCACGCCGGACGAATGTTGGCTCAAGGTCGGGGAGAAATATGTCCTCGCCGATAAGCTCGCCGCGCAATGCTTTGCCAAGGCGCGCCTCTCTGAGGATCAATGGACCCGCGTCCGCGATGTGCCGACCTCTGAGTTCGAAGGTCTGCGGCTTCTGCACCCGCTTGCCGGTGTCGAAGGCAGCAATGGCGAATGGGACGACCTGCGCGACTTCCGTGCGGCTCCCTTCGTGACCGATGACGAGGGTACGGGCTTTGTCCACTGTGCGCCCTCGCACGGGATGGAGGAATTCGAGCTCTACCGCGATCTCGGCATGCTCGAGCAGGTGATCACCTATAACGTCATGGACGACGGCAGCTTCCGCGAGGATCTGCCCTTCTTCGGCGGCAAGCGCATCCTGCGCGACAAGCCGAAGAAAGGCGATTGGGAGGGCGACGCCAACGCCGCCGTGATCGCTAAGCTCACCGAGGTGAGCGGTCTCATGGCGCGCGGCAAGATCAAGCACAGCTATCCGCACTCCTGGCGCTCGAAAGCCCCGGTGATCTTCCGCAACACGCCGCAATGGTTTGCCGCGGTGGACCGCACGTTGGATGACGGCATGGGCACCTATGGTGACACGATCCGCTCTCGCGCGCTGACCTCCATCGACCAACTGGTGAAATGGACGCCGCAAACCGGGCGCAATCGTCTGTACTCGATGATCGAGAATCGCCCCGACTGGGTGCTCTCGCGTCAACGTGCGTGGGGCGTGCCGCTGACCTGCTTCACGAAAAAGGGCCTTTTGCCGACCGAGGACGGCTTCCTCTTGCGCAATGACGAGGTCAACGCCCGCATCTCTGCCGCTTTCGAAGAGAAGGGCGCGGATGTCTGGTATGAAGAGGGCTTCAAGGAGAAGGTTCTGGACGGGATCGTTGATCCGGCGGACTACGATCAGATCTTTGACGTGTTGGACGTGTGGTTTGACTCTGGTTCGACCCATGCGTTCGTGCTGCGTGATCGCGAAGACGGGACGCCTGATGGCATCGCCGATGTCTACCTCGAAGGCACCGACCAACACCGCGGCTGGTTCCATTCGTCCCTCTTGCAGGCTTGCGGCACGAAAGGCCGTGCGCCCTATAAAAACGTTGTGACGCATGGGTTTACGCTTGATGAGAAGGGCATGAAAATGTCCAAATCTCTCGGCAATACCATTGTGCCGGAGCAGATCGTCAAACAATATGGCGCCGACATCCTGCGGCTTTGGGTGGCGCAGACGGATTACACCGCCGATCAGCGGATCGGGCCGGAAATCCTCAAAGGCGTGGCCGACAGCTACCGTCGTCTGCGCAACACCATGCGCTATATCCTTGGCTCGCTCAGCGATTTCACCGAGGCGGATCGTCTTGATGCCGCAGAGATGCCGGAGTTGGAGCGCTGGGTGCTGCACCGCATTGCAGAACTCGACACCACGGTGCGCGAGGGCTACGAGACCTTTGATTTCTCCGGTGTCTGGCAAGCGGTGTTCAACTTTGCGACCGTTGATCTGTCGTCCTTCTATTTCGACGTACGCAAGGATGTGCTCTATTGCGATGGTGACACGGATCGTCGCCGCGCGGCGCTCACCGTGCTGGACGTTCTGTTCCATCGCCTGACCACTTGGCTCGCCCCGATCCTCGTGTTCACCATGGAAGAGGTCTGGCTCGAACGCTTCCCGGGCGATGACAGCTCCGTGCATCTCGTGGACTTCCCGGCGGCTACGCCGGGCTGGCTTGATGGTGATCTGGCATCGAAATGGGCGGGCATCCGCAAGGCGCGCCGCGTCGTGACCGCAGCACTCGAAGTGCAGCGCCGCGACAAGGTGATCGGTGCCTCTCTGGAGGCCGCACCCATCGTGCATGTCGAGGACGAGTCTGTCCTGACCGCGCTCAAGACCGTCGATTTCGACGATCTCTGCATCACCTCCGCGATCACGTTGACAGGCGATCCGGCCCCGTCCGAGGCCTTCCGCCTCGAAGGCGAGGTCGACGGCATCGGCGTCGTATTCGAGAAGGCCGACGGCGAGAAATGCGAACGCTGTTGGAAAATCCTGCCGGATGTGGGCACCCACAGCCACGCAGGGGTCTGCGGACGCTGCGACGAAGCGCTCAGCTAAGCTGACGACAGATAAAACATGCCAAAGGGCGGCTCTCACGGGCCGCCTTTTTTGTCTAAAGTTCGAAAATGCCCAAGCGCCTCTGTATCTGCGCATAAAACTCCGCAGGGTCTTGACCCCGCGCTAAGGCGGCACGTTCAATCAGTCTTTCGAACACATTATGTGCTTTTGATTTCGACAGTTCCGGTTTGGACTCGCTGATTGGGGCAGAGGTGTCTCGGTCAGCGTCCGCAATCGTCCGCGTATCATCAGCGCTGCCACTGTTGCCCATGGTTCCCAAAAGAAAATCATCGGTGATGTCACGGATGGGATTGCGCTCTTCAAGTGTGAAGACAGGCGTCGAAACTGATTTGCCCTCGTCGCGGTTCGTGAGGATGGGGGTGGCGACCGATCCGCTTCCCTCTCTGTTCACGAAGATGGGTGCGGAGGAAGAGGTCGGTGGGGAATTGAACCTCGAGGCGAGATTCAGCATTGAAATGTCCATAGCGTAGTCCTTTCTGGCCTGACGAACACGGCTTCAGGATTGCGCGGAAAGGTTGATAAATCAGAAATCAAGCTGGCCATGTCACGCTCGGACGGAGCTTTCTCTGTAAGATTTTATTGAAATGGAATTGAACCGTGCTCGCGGAGCCCAAGGATCAGCCCGCGTCCTTATAGGTGTCCTCGACCCATTTCCATTCTTCTTCAGTCAAAAGACCGTCGCCATCTCGATCGTAGAGTGCCAAAGCCTGCGCCAATTGCGCAAAAAAATCTTCCTGCGTGATCCGCGTGATCGTGGCGACCTCGCGCAAATTTGGCTCTTTCGGTGTCGTGTCGTCCGCCATCTGTCTACCCCTAGACTGCCCCAAGTGCCCCGAGTTTAGGGTGGAGGAAGTGAAGAAATGGTAAGCTTTGGACAAACTTAGAGTGTTTTCCGAAAGACGGAAACATGGACTTTTGGGCAAAGGCCGAAGGCTTCATTCTTGTTTTGCACGCGGATGGGCCGCCTCATAGACCTGCAACAGGCGCGCGTTGTCCACGGCGGTGTAGGCTTGGGTCGTCGAGAGCGAGGCGTGGCCTAAAAGCTCCTGAATAGCCCGCAAATCGCCGCCGGCATTCAACAGATGCGTTGCGAAGGAGTGGCGCATTGCATGGGGTGTCACGGAGGAGGGTAGGCCAAGCTGCATGCGCGCGGCTTCGGTGACTTTCGCAATCAAACGCGGGTTGAGCGCGCCGCCACGGGTGCCGCGAAACAGCGGCGCCTCTGGTGTCAGATCATAGGGGCAGAGCCGGGTGTAGTCCGCGACAGCCTTGCGTGCGGCGGGGAGCACCGGCACGATCCGCTCCTTGTTGCCCTTGCCGACAATACGAATGACCTCGCCTAGTGGGACATCGGCGCCGGTCAGCGACAGGGCCTCTGAAATCCGTAAGCCGCAGCCGTATAATAACGTCACCACAGCCACATTGCGCGCCGCGATCCAAGGTTCGTCATGTTGCAACTCGACCGTCGAGAGCATTTCTTTGGCCGCGTCAGGCGACAAAGGTCGGGGCAGTTTCTTTTGGAACTTCGGCGAGCGGGTGGAGAGGATCGCAGTGGCGTCGAACCCGTCGCGTTCGGCCAGCCAACGGGCGAATGTTTTGACCGCAGACAAAGACCGGGCCAGCGAGCGCGGCGCCACGCCTCGGCTGCGCTCATGCGCCATCCAGGCGCGCATGTCGGTGATCCGAAGCTTTGCGATCTGAGCCGGACCAAAGCCGCCGCCCTCATGTTCGGCGAGAAAACTGAGCCAGCCCGACACATCGCGCGCATAGGCGGTGAGGGTGTTCTCTGAGGCGGATTTGAGCGCGCGCTCGTGATCGAGCCAGCGCGCCAGCGTGTCGCGCATCCCCTCTGTGATCTTGAGGCTCATCCCAGCCAGCGGCGCATCATTTTTTCGAAGACGCCGGAGAAGAAAGCCAAAAGATCGGTGCCCTGTGTGGGGCGGAACATATGCGGGTCTTCCGAGCCGAAAACCAACAGCCCAGGCAAGCGACCGGGACCGAAATCCAGCGTCATCAGCGCCTCGGAGTGAATGAAGCCGGTGCTGTCGCCATAGATCACATCAGTCTCCGGCGCGACCTGGCGCAGGGTGACGGGGCGCACCGGCACGTTGCGGCCATAGGTGATATAGGTCTCGATGAAGCCGGGCTCTGCTGTGATCAAGACATCGCCGAGTTTGCGGGTCGCGGGTTCGTCACTCTCGACTTTGGTTTCCAGCAAAAGCCGCACGGCATCGACGCGCAGGGTCTGGGCGATCTCGCCCGACAAGGCTTTGAGAAACGGCGTGAATTCGGTCGGCTCCAAGAGCTGCAACACGGCGCGGTGGATCTGATTGGTGCCCGCGAGGTTCTCGTAAGCGGCGGCGATCACACCGCGATGGGTGTCCTCAAGCCGGTCGAGCCGATCCTCGAGCCGCTCCATCGCCAGCCCGCGCAGGTCGACGACATTGGAACCTGTGCTGCGTTCATTCGCGGCGATCAGCGCGCGCATCACGTCCTGATCGTCCAACACCATATCGGGGTCGGAAATGATTTTCTCACGCAGCTCTTCAGCCATGGGCGAGATGGCCCGGGGGAGATGGGTGCTCATATTGCCTCGTACTTTACTCGATCCGCCGGTTTTCCGGTCGTTGCGACAACTATGTCCCTATTTCCCGATTTATACAACGGCCTGATTAAATCCTATAAAACATATTGCTTTTAATAGGCTAAACTGCAGATTGCAGCTGAAATACGTATATGAAGAGTGGGTTTGATGTTTGAAGCGCAACGTTTGTGGACCAATAAGAGAGTACCTTTTTCGCTGGCGTTTCGGTATCAGTATTGTCTTTCAGAGCACAAAGAGGATTTGCCTGGCTTTGTGGTTGGCTCTGTCGGAAAGTGGTTTCTCCACTCAGGCTCTGACCTCCCGCGCGCGGCTGTTTTTGATGAAAACGATTTTGAGATAGGCGTTGTTATCGGGATTGCTGTCGGCCCCTCCCGATTGTTGTCCTCGCCCAAGGTAACGCTCCCGTTTTCCTCGCGCGAAAAAGATTTTTGGACAAAGTTTGAGGCTTTTGTAGTCGAAACGGCTGGACGGTTCGCTTTTGTTGTAACTGTCACAGGCGAGACCCGCCTCTATTGCGATCCAGCGGGTATGATCGGTGTCGTTTTCAACAAAGAAGACCGCTATGTCGCGTCTTCGGGTCTGTTGGCGACACAGCGTGATGTTGCTCCGGATCCTTTGGTCGATGTTGAAATGGTGCGTGAACAGGTGGGACGTTTGCCGCTTTTGCATACGGTTGATCTGAACGTGCAGCGTCTGAACCCGAACTATTACCTTGATCTAAACAACATGACCCCAAGTCGGTTTTGGCCAGGAGACGAGGATTTTACAAAACTCGAAGCTCCGATTGAAACTGTTTACGACGACATTATCGCGCGATGCCGTTTCAATATTGGCGAGATCGCCAAAGCGCATAAAGTGGCTATGCCGATTACTGGCGGTCAAGACAGCCGCATTCTGTTGGGTTGCGCCCAGCCACATGTGGATGAAATTGATATGTTTTACACGCATATCACGAATTATGCCGGGCGTATTGATGATGCTGTCGCCCAAAGTCTTTGCCAATCAGCCGGTGTTCCGCACGAAACACATGATCGTAGAGAGTTTCACATCAAGAAATGGCGCAGGGAGGAATGGAAAGATCTGTTCCAGATCACATCGGGTGGCGCAATGGCGCTTCCGAATGAATATAAGACGGGTGTTATCGAAGGCGTCGAAGACGGTGCCGTGGTTTTGCGGGGACATCACACGGATATTCTAAGGGCTGTTTATGTGTTTCGTCCGAAGCCGGCGTGGAAAGAGGTGAGCTGGCAGTTGCGCCGCCTCTTGATCGTGCCGCGTGAGATGTTCTCCGAGGACATCGTCAAAACATACGGCCCGGAATTCGAAGCCTGGCAGGCGACTTTGCCGGACAATGCCATGGAAAAAGCCGCAGACTTCATGTTTTTGGAGTTGTTCTACGCGGCGTCCGTTGGCATGAGCTTCCCGGCCATGTGGCGCAATTTTTATATGTCGCCGTTTTCATCGCGACGTTTGATCGGGCTGTCTTTACAGTTTAACGAAAAAAAACGACGCAAAGGTGTGGTGGTTCGCGATATTGTCGAACGTGCATGGCCCGCTTTGAGCGAAATCCCTTATGACTATGAGGCTGGATTGTCTGATCTGAAACTTCTGAATGACGCGGATGATGAGAGTGAACCCTCGACGGACGCTCAGGCGGCAGGCGAAAGCTTGCAGGAGTGGCGTGCGCGACTGAAGAATATCGGCGATGAAGAAGGCTTTTATGAAGAGCTTGGTCAGGATCACACGGCATTGCATGTGCGCCGCGGTGACATATTGATCGTCACCTTCGAGAACCTCGATCACATCCGCGATTTTTCTGAAAGCAAAATGCCTTGGGGCTATGATTTCGTCGAAAAGCGCGGCTGGTCCATGCTTGGCATGATGGCGCATGGGTTCACATGGTATCGCGATGAATCCGTCTATGCGTTTTTTGATCGTCTGCGAGACGAGGGTTTTTTCAAAGAGTTCAAAAAGGTGATCTTTTACGGCGCGTCCATGGGGGGATACGCGGCGGCAGCGTTCAGTGCGGCCGCGCCGGGATCGCAGGTGGTGCTGATTTCACCACAGGCGACATTGTCGCGCGAAGATGCGTCGTGGGAATCCCGCTATCACCGGGCTTGGTCGCGGGATTTCTCGGGGCCTTACGGCTACGCGCCGGATATGGTTTCAGAGGCCAAAGGCGTCCATTTGTTCTATGATCCGACGGCGCAGTTGGATGCCATGCACGCTGCGCTGTTTCGGGGCGAAAATGTAACCAAATTCCGCTGTCGCTATTTCGGTCACCGGATCGCGTCTCTCTGGGTGCGGATGGGCGTATTGAAACCCATCGTGGAAGGTGCGATTTCCGGCACGCTGACGACTGAGGAGTTCTATCATTTGATGCGCAGCCGGAGAGAAACGCGGCGATATCAGAAAGAGATGTTGGCGCGTTTGCAGCAAAAGGGGCGGCCTTGGTTGACCAAATCATATTGCGCGGCGGTGATGGCGCGTCAGCCTGGCCCGATCTTTCGCAAGGCTCTTCGTCAAGCTGAGGCAGATCTGGCCAAGAGAAAATGATCCCATAGGACGATGTTGCAAAGCCCCCGCTTATCTTTCGCGGGGGCTTTTTATTTTTTCATTACTGTCTGCCGGAAATGGGCGCCACGCCCCGTTGATCAGACGATCTTAATGCCGGCGTCTTCAGCGTCTTTTACGAATTGTGCCAGGCCTTTGTCGGTCAGCACATGGCTCGCCATCGCCTTGATCACATTGGCCGGAGCGGTGATCACGTCGGCACCGATTTTCGCACATTCGGTGATGTGGTTCACGGTGCGGATGGAGGCGGCGAGAATCTCGGTCTCATAACCGTAGTTGTCGTAGATCGTGCGGATGTCTTCGATCAGGTCCACGCCATCGAGGTTGATGTCGTCCAGGCGCCCGATGAAGGGAGAGATAAAGGTCGCGCCAGCTTTTGCGGCCAACAGCGCCTGGTTCGCGGAAAAACAAAGCGTCACGTTGATCTTGTGACCTTCGGAAGCCAGCGTTTTACAGGCTTTGAGACCATCGAGCGTCAGCGGCAGTTTGATCACAACGTTGTCTGCGATCTGCGCCAGCTTGCGGCCTTCGGCGACCATGGCGTCATACTCAAGCGCCACAACCTCGGCGGAGACCGGACCATCGACGATCTCGCAAATCTCTTTCGTGACTTCGAGGATGTCACGGCCGGATTTCTTGATCAGCGACGGGTTGGTGGTCACACCATCCACAAAGCCAAGGTCGTTCAACTCGCGGATTGCATCCACATCGGCGGTATCAACAAAGAATTTCATGGGGCGTCTCCTTTCGCCTGCGTTCGGGCGGACTCATAGTCGATGTGAGCGCCTATAGAAAGGGGGCTTTCGCGCACAAACGTCTCTGGCTTGCCCTGCGTAAAACCCCTATCACATCTTCATGCGTGACGCCGAATTTTACCCCGAAGGCCATCTGGTTGCCGTTTTGACCTGTGAACCACTCGATCGGACGCTGGATTACAAGGCGCCCGAGGGCGGTGTCGCCATGGGTGCTTTCGTCGAGGTGCCCTTGGGCCCGCGCAAGGTGCTGGGCTGTGTCTGGGGCGAGGGCATTGGCGGCTTTGATCTCTCGAAAGCGCGCTCGATCTCGACGGTGCTGGACCTCGCGCCGATGCGCGATGAGATGCGGCAGTTCCTCGAAAAGGTCGCCGCCTATACGCTCACGCCGATGCCCGCCATGCTGCGCCTTGCGACGCGCGCGCCGGGACTGATGAACCCGCCGGGGATGCGCAAGGTGTATCGTCGGGGCGAGGGGCGCCCACCGCGTGAAACCGAGGCACGCACAAAGGTTTTGGAGACCTTGGACGAATATGGCGGGCTATCGTTCACACTCAAGGAATTGGCCGACACGGCGGGGGTCACGGCTTCTGTCGTCAAAGGGATGTTGTCCTCTGGTGCAGTGATCGAAAAGGACACGCCCCGCGATCTGCCTTACCGGCGTCTGGACGCCAATGCCCCCGGCAAAGAGCTGACCGAAGCACAGGAGGCCGCCGCCTCTGCGCTCCGCGAAGATGTCGCCGCCGAGCGCTATGCCACCACGCTTTTGAAGGGCGTCACAGGGTCGGGCAAGACAGAGGTCTACCTCGAAGCCGTCGCGCAATGTCTCAAACAGGGGCGGCAGGCCCTTGTGCTTTTGCCCGAGATCGCGCTGACCTCCGCCTTTCTCACCCGGTTCGAAGAACGTTTCGGCGCGCGGCCTGCCGAATGGCACTCCGGCGTCACCATGACCGAACGCCGCCGCGTCTGGAAAATGGTCGGCGAAGGCGGCGCGCAGGTGGTGATCGGCGCGCGCTCTGCGCTTTACCTGCCGTTTCAAAACCTCGGGTTGATCGTGGTCGATGAGGAGCACGACGGCTCCTACAAACAAGAGGACGGGGTGCATTACAACGCCCGCGACATGGCCGTGCTGCGCGCGTCGCTGTGCTCTGCGACGGTCGTTTTGGCCTCTGCCACGCCCTCTCTGGAGACCTGGGCCAATGTCGAAGCGGGCAAGTACAAACGCCTCGATCTCGAAAGCCGCTATGGCCCCGCGGTGATGCCCGACATGCACGCGCTCGATATGCGGGGCGAGAAACTGCCCTCGACGCGGTTTATTTCCGACACTTTGGTCGGCGCGGTGAAAAAGCGGATGGAGCGGGGGGAGCAAAGCCTTTTGTTCCTGAACCGTCGTGGCTTTGCCCCGGTCACGATTTGTCGTGCCTGCGGGCATCAGATCGCCTGCGATCATTGCGATGCGCGCATGGTCGAACACCGGTTCTTGAAACGCCTGATGTGCCACCAATGCGGCGAGACCAAACCGATGCCGGAGGCCTGTCCTTCTTGTGGCGTCGAGGGGCGTCTGGCCCCCGTCGGCCCCGGTGTCGAACGTCTGGCTGAAGAGGTTGCTGAGCGTTTCCCGGAGGCGAAATGTGCGGTGTTGTCGTCGGACCTCTTTGCCTCCGCGCGGGCGCTGAAAGAGCAGATTCAAAAGATCGCCGAGGGTGACACGGACATTATTGTCGGCACGCAGCTGGTGGCGAAAGGGCATAACTTCCCGAACCTCACCCTCGTGGGGGTGATCGACGCCGATCTGGGCCTGCAAGGCTCTGACCTGCGCGCTGCCGAGCGGACCTTTCAACTCATGCGTCAGGTCGCGGGCCGCGCGGGCCGGTCGGAGAAAAAAGGCGTCGCGCTGTTGCAGACCTATCAGCCCGAACATCCGGTGATCCGTGCGATCCTGTCGGGTGACGAAGAGGGGTTTTGGCGCGCCGAGGCCGCCGAGCGCAAAATGGCGGGCGTGCCGCCCTATGGACGCATGGCGGGCATCATCCTGTCGGGGCCGGATCTGGCAGTGGTGACAGACGTGGCCAACCATCTGTCGCGCATTGCGGGGCCGTTGCAACGCATCAATGCCCAGCTTTTCGGGCCTGCACCGGCCCCCATCGCGCGGGTGCGCGGGCGGCATCGCATGCGTTTTCTGGTCAAGGCCGAGAAAACCGCGCCTATTCAGGCCGCTTTGGCGGAGTGGGTCGGACAGGTGAAACTGCCCAACAATGTGCGGCTTCAGATCGACATTGATCCGCAGAGTTTTTGGTAGGAGACCAGCTCAGCCGAAAGCTTTCGGGTAGATCAGCTCTTTGGATTTGGCCTTGGCCGGGCCTGCGGTCAGTGTGTGGTCCAAGGGGTAGGGGGAGGTGAAGCCCTCTGCAATCGGTTTGAAGCCGCAGCGGCTATAAAAGGCCGGATCACCCAAGACGACGAGGGTTTGTCCCGAGAGTTCCGCCCATTGGGTGATCATGCCGACGAGGCGGCGCCCGTATCCGCGCGCTTGGAGGTCGGGGCGGATCGCCACGGGAGCGAGGCAGAGCCAGCCTTTGGGAGCGATCATTTTGGAAAGCGCCGCGTAGCCGATGACTTCTCCCGCCATCGGGAGGACCATTTCTCCGGCAATCGCTTTAGATTTGCGCAGGGCCTCGACCAACTGCGCCTCGTCCTTCTGGCCGAAAGCGGAGGTGAGAAGGTCGGTGACGGCGTTCTCTTCGCCGCGTTTCATTTCGCGCATGAAGTCGGGCGTTTTAAACATGGCGGAGGGCTTTCAAATATAGGACGGCAAAGATGACTTCGGTGATCACAGCCACCAGAATGCCTGGGCCGACACGGCCCAAAGCCCATTCGGTGAGGCCCAGAAGCGCGATGGTGATCAAGAATACGACACCTGCGGAGAGCAATATGCGTTGAACCTTGGGGTGATCAATGTCCGCCAGTTGCAGGTAGAGGAGACCCAAAGGAGCGAACAAAAGCCCCGCGCGGCGTGCCATGACTTCGGCGCCGGTGGACGGGTCAAGGCCGAAGATCGCGCCGAAAAGACCGGGGGCGAGGAGAAGCCCGGCACAGAGCGCGAAAAAGAGGTAGGCACTGAGGCGAAACAAAAGGGTGTTGGGCATTGGGGGCTCCGGAAAAAGAAAGGGGCGCAAGTTTGCGCCCCTTATAATGCCTGTGCTTGGACCCGATCAGACCTTGAGGTTCGGGATGATCTGTTTCTTGCGGGACATGATGCCCGGCAGGACGACGGAGTCGCCGGTCACGGTCGCGCCGAAAGATTTTTCTGCGACGGTTTTGCAGAGATCGTTCGGGGTGAAGAAGGTGGCTTCTTCATTCAGGATGTCGACAACAAACAGGAGAACCTGATCGACACCGTCTTCGGCCTCAACGGCTTTGAAGCTCTCCATGATCGACGCCTGACGGTCGAGCACGAGTTTCGGCGCGGTGGTTTCCAGAACGGAGACGCGGAATTTGGTGCCGTCGACTTCGTATTCTTTCGAATCCATGCGGATCAATTCGGCATCGGAGAAGGCGGAAATGTCGGATTTGGCTTCGAACATCTCAGACGCGTATTGGCCGAGATTGATGTTCAACTCGGAGGCCAGTTTCTCGGCCAGTGCCTTGTCCACGTCGGTGGTGGTGGGGCTGCGGAATTCCAGCGTGTCGGAAAGGATGCAGGACAGCATCGCGCCTTTGATGTTGTCGGGCATCTTGTCGGCATCGTCGCCCATCAGGTCGTACATGATGGTCGCGGTGCAGGCGAGCGGACGGATGGTGATGTCGATCGGACCTTTGGTCTCGAGACCGCCCACGAGTTTGTGGTGGTCGATGATCGCGGTCACATTTGCGTCGTTGATCGCGGCCGGAAGCTCAGCCGGGTTGTTGGTATCGACGATGACGACGTCTTGACCTTCGGCGACCTCGGAAATGATCTCCGGTTTGTCGAAGCCCCATTTCTCGACCACAAAGGCGGCCTCGGTGTTCGGCTCGCCCAAGAGGACGGCTTTGGCGTCAACGCCTTTCACCTCATTGAGGTACCACGCCCAGATGAGCGGGGAGCCGGTGGAATCGGTGTCGGGGGATTTGTGGCCGAAAACAAGCGTGGTCATGCGGAGGCTGTCCTTCGTGAATGGTCGTTTTGCGGGCCTTATAGGCAGTGCGGCACGGCTTGTCACGCCTTGCGAGCGCTCACAGGTTGGCTGTAACAGTATGGCCATGGCCACAATCCGCGAAACCGACCTTTATCTCCCTGTCAAAGCCCATTTCGAGGGGCTGGGCTATGTTGTGAAGGCGGAGGTGCGGGACGCGGATGTGGTGGCGGTGAAGGATGGTTTGTCCGTCATCATCGAACTGAAAACCGGATTTACCCTCCAGCTTTTGCAACAAGGCGTCGCACGCCAAGTGATGAGCGATCACGTCTACCTCGCCGTGCCGCGGTGGAAGGGCAAAGCCGGCTGGCGGATGTTCAAGGGAAACCTTGGGCTTTGTAAACGGCTCGGCCTCGGGGTGATTTCGGTGAATGTGGATGAGGACACGGTGCAGGTGCATCACGACCCGAGGCCGTTCACCCCGCGCAAGAACAAGGCGAAGACGGAAAAGCTCTTGGCCGAGTTTCACCGCCGCGATGGCGACCCGAATTTGGGCGGCTCAAAGGCCGGTGGCCGCGTGACCGCCTACCGTCAGGACGCGGAGAAGTGCCGGGCGTATTTGTTGGAGCATGGGCCGTCCAAGGGCGCTGAGGTGGCAAAGGCAACGGGCGTCCCCCACGCCACCCGGATGATGCGGGACAATCATTATGGCTGGTTCGACAAGGTGGGCGTGGGCGTCTATCAAGCCAGCTCAGATTGTTCCTCTCCTGCCTGACGCGCCGCGCGCTTTGTCTGGAACGCGTCCCATGCCTCATTCAAATAGGAGCGCGCCGGTTTCTCGATCAGGAGGTAACTTACGTAGGCGCAGAGGACCGCAAGGGGGAGGGCCAGCCACACCGATAACATGTCATAGGTCGTGAGCTGGTAGAATGGTTGTTGCCAGAGATAGAGCGAATAAGAGATGAGGCCGAGCGCTCTGATCGGGCGCGCCGAGAGCAGGCGGGTCGCAACTTTTGCGTTGTCGATGTTGCAGATTGCGAGGGCAAGACAGACCGTCGCCGCGGAGTAGTGCAACGGCATCGGCAGGGCGCTCATGCTGAGCACGAAGGCACCAATCAGCGAGGGCCAGAACAGTAAGGCTGTTGAAGGTAGAATGTTCATCTTTTGGAAACAATAGAGCGCCGTGGAGATAAAGATGGATCCGACGTGAACGTCGAACCGCCAATAGGTGTCGAAGTATCCCTGGTCGAGCACGGAGTAGCTGACGATGCCGTTCGCGAAGGAAAGAAGGGCGACAGCGAGGATCACGAAGGCTGCGAGGCGTAGGTTTTTACGGAAGAAAAAGGCAATCAACGCCAAGAGCAGGTAGCTGTGTTCTTCGACCGAGAGGGACCAGAAATGATCGAACATTTCGGTGCGATACAGGAATGGAATGGCCAAGACATAATCCCAGAGAAACATCAGGGCGGCGACCACGGCCTTTGGGCCGACTGCGAATGTTTCGGAAAATTGGGCCAGTGCCGCAACGATCACGACGTAGACGAACAAGGCGGGATAAACGCGGTTGATGCGACGCGGGATGAAGGTTTTTAGCGAGGTTTGCCGTATGAACAGGATTTCCGCCATAAGGCGCCCGCTCAAGACGAAAAAGAACTCTACACCGAATTTCCCGAGTTCCACGATTCCGAAATGGAAAAAGTGCCCGAGCAAAACGAGCGCAATCGCCAATCCGCGCCACCCATCGAGATAATCCAAATGCTGCTTTGTTTCCGGGTTATACATCGTCACCCCACACTAAACTGAACACGAACGAAGCGAATTTTTGGTTTTTGTAAATTTTGCTGCACCGTAGCAAGAGGTCTTGGTTCTGTCATGCCATAGGTTGCCTGCGCCGGTCGGGGACACGGGGTTGCTTTAGGTGTGGGGGGGGTATTCTGGTGTTGGAAACAGAGGGTTGGGCGTTATGGTGAAATAGTTTGCATTGCTTGCTTTTCGGGAGGCGACTGGTCCAAGCATGCGAAATAACTGAGCATCTGCAGCATGACTGCGTCCATCGGCTCTGTGAAAGCGGGGCTATATGGCTCAAAGCGGTAGCGTGTACTGCCTTGCTTATTGGAATAAGAATTGAACCAGGCTGTCGATATTAAAGTGCAAGTCGGACTATGCATCAAAGCGCTTGAAGCCATCGTGCGGATTGTCGAGGCTGCAGGTGTCGCGACGGATTACTCTGACGCCTATGATGAGTGGGAAGACATCGTCCAGACTATGTTTTCTTCCTTCGTGCTGCGGCCAGTCTGTGACAGCTCAATTTCTTGGGGCGTGAATGAATTCCGCAGACTTGGCTTTGAGGTCGATGGGGATGCAAGGGCTGCGGTCGTCTTGGATTGCGCGTCCCATAGCTATTTCATCTACGATATTGCCAAATTCGATACCGATCAGATGAGGCTGGTGCTGCGGCCGCTCGCGGCAGGGCAGGTCGAAGATGTTTTTGCTAGTTTTGATGAATGCAGCAACTTTCGGATTGAAATACTTCTATAGTTTGCCGGAAGGCTTAAAAGCCGGTGGCCGCGTGACCGCCTACCGTCAGGATGCGGAGAAAGGCCGGGCGTATTTGTTGGAGCATGGGCCGCCTAAGGGCGCGGAGGTGGCGAAGGCCACAGGCGTCAAACACGCCACCCGGATGATGTGGGACAATCATTATGGGTGGTTTGAGAAGGTTGAGGTGGGTGTTTATGGAATTTTGGTCTAAGTTTTCTGCGGGTATGCTCGCCTGCTTTTTCTGGCAAGAGGCTTTTGCCGAAGAAACAGAAATTATTCGCGAGCCAAATGTATGTTTTTTTGGCTTTTATAAGAATGAAATAACGAAGGGATGTCATGACTATAATGCCATAGGCTTGGCGTTTAACGATAGCCGAGTGGTTTTTGCTCCTAAGACAAATACCATCATTGCCTCTGATATTGATTTGTTGGCCAATGGTTACGACGTCCTCATGTCTGAATATCCTCAAGTCTCGGAGTGTGTTTCTGATGTCAAATGCAGAAATAATCTTCCTGAAGAAGTTAAACCCTTTTTTGAGCAGAGAATGCCGCAGTACTGGCGCGCGAGAAAATGGCACGACGCAGGATCGGAAACAATTGGCGTTAGTGCGGCATCACTGGTGCCCCTCGTCACGCTGATAGAAGGTGAAAACAATACGTTTCTCTTTCTAATGCCGGGTACCGGTTTGTTGCCCCTCTATGAATATATCGTCATTCAAAATTAGTTACCTTTATTAGGAGGGGGTGAGATGACCTCTGTTATCTATTCACCCATAAACTGAAAACGGCGTTTCAAATCGAGAAATGCTAGTTTTCCCGCGCGCACGGCATCAAATTTTTCCCCGTCTCCCCTGTTGACTCACCTCAATCACCTTCCTAACTATGCGTCGTTGTCACTCTCCTGAGGTGAGTGCTAACGATTGATTTACCCCCGCCCTCAGAGAGGGTGGATGAACTGGAAACTTTGAGCGAAGGAGCCTCGAAGATGGCATTCAAACCGCTGCACGACCGCGTTGTGGTCGAACGTGTTGAGAGCGAAGAAAAGACCGCTGGTGGTCTCATCATCCCCGATAGCGCAAAAGAAAAGCCCGCTGAAGGCAAAGTCGTTGCCGTGGGCGAAGGCGCTCGCAAAGACAGCGGCGAGCTGATCGCACCCTCCGTCAAAGAAGGCGACATCGTTCTCTTTGGCAAATGGTCCGGCACGGAAATCACCGTGGACGGCAAAGAGCTTCTCATCATGAAAGAGTCGGACATCCTCGGCATCATCGCCTAAGCGATCGCCTGAGACCGACCCCCATCAACCCAATTTACGGAGTGAACAATGGCTAAAGAAGTCAAGTTTGACGTCGACGCACGCAACCGCATGCTCAAAGGCGTGAACACCCTCGCCGACGCTGTGAAAGTGACCCTCGGCCCGAAAGGCCGCAACGTGGTTCTCGACAAATCCTTCGGCGCCCCGCGCATCACCAAAGACGGTGTGTCTGTTGCCAAAGAGATCGAGCTCGAAGACAAGTTCGAAAACATGGGCGCACAGATGGTGAAGGAAGTTGCTTCCCGCACCAACGACGAAGCGGGCGACGGCACTACCACCGCCACCGTTCTGGCCCAAGCCATCATCAAAGAAGGCCTCAAGCAGGTTGCTGCCGGTCTGAACCCGATGGACCTGAAGCGCGGCATCGACCTCGCGACCGCCAATGTTGTGGAAGCCATCAAAGCGGCTGCACGCCCGGTGAATGACTCTGCTGAAGTTGCTCAGGTTGGCACCATCTCCGCCAACGGCGAAGCTGAAATCGGTCAGCAAATCGCAGACGCGATGCAGAAAGTCGGCAACGACGGCGTGATCACCGTCGAAGAGAACAAAGGCATGGAAACCGAGACCACCGTGGTCGAAGGCATGCAGTTCGACCGTGGCTACCTGTCCCCGTACTTCGTGACCAACCCGGACAAAATGGTTGCCGAGCTGGAAGACTGCATCGTGCTCCTGCACGAGAAAAAACTCTCCTCGCTGCAGCCGATGGTTCCGCTCCTCGAGCAGGTCATCCAGTCCCAGAAACCGCTCCTCATCATCGCTGAGGACGTGGAAGGCGAAGCGCTGGCGACCCTCGTGGTCAACAAACTGCGCGGCGGTCTGAAAATCGCAGCTGTGAAAGCTCCGGGCTTCGGTGATCGTCGTAAAGCCATGCTGCAGGACATCGCGATCCTGACCGGCGGTCAAGTGATCTCCGAAGATCTCGGCATGAAGCTCGAAAACGTCACCATGGACATGCTCGGCTCTGCCAAGAAAATCTCCATCACCAAAGACGAGACCACCATCGTCGACGGCGCTGGCGAGAAAGCGGAAATCGAAGCTCGCGTGGCTCAGATCCGCACCCAGATCGAAGAAACCACCTCTGACTACGACCGTGAGAAGCTGCAAGAGCGCGTTGCCAAACTGGCCGGCGGTGTTGCTGTAATCCGCGTCGGCGGTCTGACCGAAGTGGAAGTGAAAGAGCGCAAAGACCGTGTGGACGATGCTCTCAACGCAACCCGCGCTGCCGTGCAAGAAGGCATCGTTGTGGGTGGCGGTGTTGCTCTGGTGCAGGCTGGCAAAGGCCTCGACGGTCTGAAAGGCGCGAACGCCGATCAGGACGCTGGTATCTCCATCGTCAAGAAAGCCATCGAAGCCCCGCTGCGTCAGATTGCTGAAAACGCTGGCGTCGACGGCGCTGTCGTGGCTGGCAAAGTGCGCGAGTCCACCGATCTGGCCTTCGGCTTCAACGCTCAAACCGAAGAATATGGCGACATGTTCTCCTTCGGCGTGATCGACCCGGCCAAAGTGACCCGTACCGCTCTGGAAGACGCAGCCTCCATCGCGGGCCTGCTGATCACCACCGAAGCCATGGTTGCTGACAAACCGTCGAAAGACGGCGGTGCTGGCGCCGGCATGCCCGACATGGGCGGCATGGGCGGCATGGGCGGTATGATGTAATCATCTCGCAAGAGATGTGATCTGCCATCCGGCTTGATTTGAGGGTCGCCTTTCGGGGCGGCCCTTTCTCGTTTTGCGTCTGGAAACTCATGCTGTAGATGCGAAATGCGCGGCTGAAGGGGGCATTTCGCCCAAAAAAAGGCCGTAAATCTCTATTTTACAACGATGTCGCACAAAGGTGCCGGGTAACTGAGCACTTCAGTCTTGCTATCGTTTTTCTGCGCCCGCAAAGTTTCGGGATAGCCTGTTGATGAGTGATTGCATGAACCTACGCGCCCTTTCCGCCGACGATGATCTTGCAGTGTCCGTGCTTTTGGACACCACATTCGGCAATTCGGACATGTACCGCTTGGCGCAATGCCTGCGCGAAGAAGAGGCCGTCGCCATGGAGCGGGTGGCCTACGAAAACGACACCATTCTGGGCTATATCTGTTGCGCGCGCATGACCTTGCCGCAGGACTGGTGGGCATTGTCCATCCTCGCCGTTTCGCCAATCTATCATCAACGCGGCATGGGGCGGGAGTTGGTCGTGCGTGGCATGGAGCACGCGAGGCGAGAAGGCGCCAAAGCCGTGGTGGTCGTTGGAGACACGAAATATTTCTCCCGTGTTGGGTTTTCCAAACTGGCCGCGAGCAATCTCGAGACGCCTTTTCTGAAAGAGCACACCTCGCTCTATCCGATTGCGCCGAGGACGGGGATGAGCCGGAATGAGCTTATCTTTCCGGGCGCTTATGGAAAATTCGTTGGCGCGATTTCTGGCTGATACGTTTGATCGGTATGTCGCTAAAAGTCTCCTGAGTGCACTTTTTTGAGATGGTTGACGCCTCAAAGTTGTATTTTTTCAACTTGACCCTACGTCAACATTGAGGCTTTCGTAAGCTCTTCCATAGTTAAATGACGTTTGAAAGCCGGTGATCGGTTATGTGTCTTCTGCACATCTCTGGAGATCGGTTTTGGGTGGGCTGTGTCTTACTTTCCGTATTTGGGCCGGGCGCAGACGGTCTTGATGTGAGCTGATGATACGTATTCGACGCCATGAACCGGGAGATGATCTCGCTGTCTCTGTCCTTCTGGACGGGCAGTTCGAAGGGGCGGGTATGTATCAGCTTGTGCAGCAGTTGCGCCGAGACGGAGACATGGCTCTGGAGTGCGTGGCCAGCGAAGGTGACGACGTTTACGGCTATCTCGTGTTTTCACACCTTAAATCACCGGAGAATTGGTGGTGCCTTGCGGTCGTCGCCGTGTCATCGGCTTGGCGACAAAAAGATGCCGATGCCTATCTGATCCGGCAGTCTCTTGAGCTTGCGCGCAAGCAGGCGGCTCAGGCCGTCTTGGTGCTTGGCGACCCGGCCTTTTATACCCCTCTGGGTTTTGCGCCTGTTTCCAGGCGCGAGGCTATCCTGCCGTTTGGGGAAGAGAGGACACAGGTCCTCTACCTTGACGAAAACACGCCGCAGGAATTGCGGCGTGTCATCTATCCTGACGCTGTGGGCCGGGCCGCGCGAACTTGACCCGATGGGGCGTCATGCCGCTCCGGTGATCTTGTTCACGTGACCCATCTTGCGGCCCGCTTTCACTTCGGCTTTGCCATAGAGGTGAATCGCAACGGAGCCGTCTTTTGCGAATTCGGGGATGCGATCCACATCGTCACCGATCAAGTTCAGCATCTCGACATTGGAATGCCGTTTGCCATCGCCCAAGGGCCAGCCTGCGACGGCGCGGATGTGTTGTTCGAACTGATCGATGACACAGCCGTTCTGGGTCCAGTGGCCGGAATTGTGCACGCGCGGTGCAATCTCGTTCACAACCAGACCGCCCGAGGTGACGAAAAGCTCGACGCCCATGACGCCAACATAATCCAGGGCATTCAGGATCTTGGCCGCCAGAAGAACCGCATCGGTGCGTTGAGCAGGCGTGAGGCGGGCAGGGACGGTTGTTGTGTGCAAAATACCGGATTTGTGCACGTTTTCGCCGGGGTCAAAACACGAAATGTCCCCCGCCTGACCGCGGGCGGCGATCACGGACACCTCATGCGAGAAATCGACAAAGCCTTCAAGAATGGCGGGCGCACCGGCCATATCGACAAGCGCCTGATCGGCCTCAGAGGGCTCCATGATCCGGGCTTGGCCTTTGCCGTCATAGCCGAAACGACGGGTCTTGAGGATCGCGGGGGCGCCGATCTCCACCAAAGCCTCTGCGAGATCGACATCGTCGTCCACGGCGGCGAAAGGCGCCACTTGAAGCCCCAGATCGGAAAGGAAGTTCTTCTCGATCAGGCGGTCCTGTGACACGGCCAGGGCCTTGCGGTTCGGGCGGATCGGCACGAGGGATTCGATGAGATCGAGCGCCGAGGTCGGCACGTTTTCGAACTCATAGGTCACAACATCGACGGAGGCGGCGAATTTCTTGAGCGCCTCTTCGTCTTCGTAGCTGGCCTGAAAATGATAGTTCGCGACATGAGAGGCGGGGCAATCTCCGCCCGGCTCGAAGATGCAGGTCTTGAACCCAAGGCGGGAGGCCGCAACCGAGAGCATCCGGCCAAGCTGACCGCCGCCGAGGATGCCGATGGTTGCATTCGGGGTAAGCGTTTGCACGTCACTCATGGCGTCACTCATCAATCGGTTCGTCAGGGATAGAGGCGGAGAGCGCCTCACGCCAGGCATCGAGTCGTTCGGCCAAAGCGGGATCATTGATCGCAAGGATGCCCGCGGCCATCAGGCCCGCATTTGCCGCCCCTGCTTCGCCAATCGCCATGGTGGCGACCGGGAAGCCTTTCGGCATCTGGACGATGGAATAGAGGCTGTCTACGCCGGAGAGGGCGCGGGTCTGTACCGGCACGCCGATCACCGGCACGCGGGTTTTGGACGCCATCATGCCAGGCAAATGTGCCGCGCCACCGGCGCCCGCGATGATCACCTTGAGGCCGCGCCCGGCGGCCTCTTTGCCGTAGCTCCAAAGACGATCCGGCGTGCGGTGGGCGGAGACGATTTTCGCCTCATAGGGCACGCCCAATTCGTCCAGAATGTCCGCTGCGCGTTTCATGGTGGGCCAGTCCGACTGGCTGCCCATGATGATGCCGACTTCGACGCTCATATGGCTGATCTCCCGGGAAAGTGTCGCTTTCCCGCCTTATAGCCGATGCGCGGCGTGACGCAACGTTTAGGCGTGGGTTTAAAGCGTTTCGGCTTTAACTTGATCTATCACATAAAGTCGAAACGCTCGCTCCGCTTCGACATTGCACTGCGTTTCTGCTCAAACCCGGATTCAGGTTTAAGCAGAAACTCTTTACGCAATGATGTCGGGGGTGATTTGATCTTCGAGCAGGGCGATCCGGTCCTTGAGCGCCAGCTTTTGCTTTTTCATACGCTGAAGCCGCAGGGCATCGAGATGCCCGGTTTCCTGCATCGCATCAATGGCCGCATCGAGATCGCGGTGTTCGCGTTTGAGCATTTCGAGTTTGACCCGAAGCACATCCAGATGATCCATACGGTTGGACACGTTCATCGCGTTGTCTCTGTCATTGTTTGCAATTGTCCTGACAGACTCAGGCGCCATGCGCGGCCCGCCAGGTGCTCCGAGCTTAGCCGCAAAGTTTAAAAACTCAAAGCGTTCTGAACGCTCTCGTTTGGCGCAACGTAAGGGCACTTGAACCATGAGGGTCTGTTGCCCATATCATATAGGAAGGGTTGCTGGTTTCGGGACCCAAGACACAACACAGTCGCTTCGAAAAGGACGTGTAGATGACGAAAGTGAGTTTTGGCGCCCATCCTTTCCTTCTGGGGTTCGATCAGTTGGAACGTCTGGTGGAGCGCACGGCGAAGACCGACGCCGGGGGCTATCCGCCCTACAATATCGAACAGTCCTCCGCCAACGAATACCGCATCACTCTGGCCGTTGCGGGGTTTTCCGAAGGCGATCTGGCGATTACGCTCGAAGACCGGCAACTGGTGGTGCGCGGGCGGATGCCGGAGGAGACGGGCGAGCGCGTCTTTCTTCACCGTGGTATCGCCGGGCGACAATTCCAGCGCTCTTTCGTGCTGGCCGACGGGGTCGAGGTCAGCGGCGCGTCGATGGAAAACGGTCTGTTGCACATCGACCTGACCCGCGCGGAACCTGAAACCGTCGTGCAAACCATCCAGATCAGGAAAGGATAAGACATGAACACGCGCTATCCGAATTTGCCATTTGGAGAAGAGACCCACGAGGTCAAAATCGCCTATGTGCGCCCTGTTGCAGTCTCCGATTTGCCCGAAGAGGTGCAGGCGCAGGCCGAGGGGTTGGATCACATCTACTCCGTCAATGACGAAGAGGGCACCCGGCTCGCACTGGTTGCCAACCTGCCTCTGGCCTTTGCCATCGCCCGCGAACATGATTTCGCGCCGGTGAACGTGCACTAATGTGAAGACAAAACTCAAAGGTTAAAAATGCCCTCGTTCTTGATAGAGCGAGGGCATTTGCTTATCGCGGAGGAGATACTCTCGTTGCCTCGGACTAGCGCCATGAAAGATTTCGTTGTCTCGCTGACGACCATCCCTCCTCGGTTCTCGGATTTGATGCCGACGCTGTTGTCGCTGAAGGCACAGAAACGTGTGAATATTCGGGAAATTCGTCTCGATTTGCCAAAGGCCTACCGCCGTTTCGATTTTGATCCGTCAACCGATTTGCCGGATCTGCCCGATTGGGTGACGCTGTATCTGCATGACTGTGACTACGGACCAGCAACGAAAATCCTACCCTCGGCGCAGGCCTATGCGGGGCAGGATGTATTGTTGTTCTTTTGCGACGACGATCATCGCTATGAGCCGCATTTGCTCTATAAGCTCGGCAAAGCCGCAGAAGCCCATCCGAACGATGTGATCGCCAACATGGGCTACAACCTTCATGAGCGGTTAGTGAATCCCTGTTATGACTTCCCGCGCAGGTTTCAGCCGCGTGCGATGCGCCGTCCGAAAGACTGGCGCTACCGGCTTTGGCGATTGAGCACGGGGCTGCGCAAGAAACAGGAATTTATTGGCACGCCGGGTTACATGGATTTGGCAGAGGGCTACGGCGGCATTCTGGCTCGGCCGTCGTTTTTCACGCCGGACATGTATGACATCCCTGAGATTCTCTGGACGGTGGACGACCCTTGGTTGTCGGGGCATTTTACCAAAAACGGTCACGGCATCTGGCGCAGCGCCGAGCCCCTGCGGCACGAGCACAATGTGGGCGCCGAGGCGCTTGCCGATTTCGTCTATCAAGGACATGGGCGCGCAGAGGCCGACACCGCCTGTATAGAATACTTCCGGCGTGAATATGGGATTTGGGGCGGGGACGATCCGTCGACACGGTTCGAACGCGACCTGAGCGAACCGCGTCGCTGGAACGGCTGAGCCCTTTGACCTCTCTTGGGGGCTAAACTCAGGTTATAGATCCGCATTTTGGGCCTGAAACGCATTTGCGCTGCGGCATGGGCGGGTCTAGCTATCGCGTATTGATCCCGCGACGACCGGCGCATGGCATGAGGCCTGATCCGGACGCCTGCCAGCCAGAAAGCGAGCGACGATGAAAATTTCCCAATCCTACAGTGGGTTGCAAAAACTCCTGCACTGGGCGGTGGTCCTGACCTTTGCCTTTAACTATGTGGTGTCCGATGGCATGGGCCGGGCGCTGCGGACATTCCTTCAGACCGGGGTGAACGACAGTCTCACGGCCGAGCTGCACGTGATCGTCGGCGTTGCGACGCTTGTGCTGATGATCCTGCGCCTTGTGGTGCGGTTGATCCAAGGCGCGCCAGCGATGCCGCCTGCGCCGCATCCGTTGATGGAAAAGGCCGCCCATGCGGTTCACTTTTTGCTCTACGCGGCGATGGTCGCGACCCCTGCCGCGGGCGCTGCGGCTTGGTTCTTGGGCATTCATGATGCAGGGGATCTTCACGAGGCGCTGGTGAACCTGACGCTTTTGCTGATCATTGCCCATGTTGGAGCGGCTCTGTTCCACCACTTTATTCTGAAGGATCAACTCTTGAAACGTATGGCGCCTCACTGAGTTCAGGCCTGATCATACGAAAAAGCCCCGACCTTTATGGCCGGGGCTTTTTTGTTCGAATATCAGCCGACTTAGTGTGCAGCGATCAGGCCCATGCTTTCGAGCTTGAGAATGACCTGATGGGCGCAGTTGTCCACATCATGGCCTTCGGTCTCGACGCGCAGTTCCGGGTTTTCCGGCACATCGTAGGGGTCGGAAATACCTGTGAACTCTTTGATTTTGCCTTCGCGGGCGAGTTTATAGAGGCCCTTACGGTCGCGTTTTTCGCATTCCTCGATGGAGGTGGCGACGTGCACTTCGACGAAGGCGCCAAAGTTTTCGACATCCTCACGCACGGCGCGGCGGGTGGTCGCATAGGGCGCGATCGGCGCACAGATGGCGATGCCACCGTTCTTGGTGATCTCGGAGGCCACGTAGCCGATGCGGCGGATGTTGAGATCGCGGTGCTCTTTCGAGAAGCCCAACTCGGAGGACAGGTTTTTCCGCACGATGTCACCATCGAGAAGCGTGACTGGACGGCCGCCCATCTCCATCAGCTTGACCATCAAAGCGTTCGCAATGGTGGATTTGCCGGAGCCGGAGAAGCCGGTGAAGAACACGGTGAAGCCCTGTTTGGAGCGCGGCGGTTTGGTGCGGCGCAGCTCTTTTACCACCTCGGGGAAGGAGAACCATTCCGGGATCTCCAGACCTTCGGCCAGACGGCGACGCAATTCGGTGCCGGAGATGTTGAGGATGGTGATTTTATCCTTGTCCTCGATCTCGTCGATGGCTTCGTATTGCGCACGTTCCTGAACCCAAACCATATGTTTGAAGTCCACCATCTCGATGCCCATTTCTTCCTGGTGCTGGCGGAAGAGGTCCTGTGCATCATAGGGGCCGTAGAAATCTTCGCCCTTGGAGTTGGAGCCCGGACCTGCGTGGTCGCGGCCAACGATGAAGTGGGTACAGCCGTAGTTTTTACGGATCAGACCGTGCCACACAGCCTCACGCGGACCAGCCATCCGCATGGCGAGCGGCAGAAGGCTCATCGTGGTGGTCGACTGCGGGTATTTGTCGAGGACGGCTTCGTAGCAGCGCACGCGGGTGAAATGGTCCACGTCGCCCGGTTTGGTCATGCCGACGACCGGGTGGATCAACAGGTTGGCCTGCGCTTCTTTTGCGGCACGGAAGGTCAGTTCCTGGTGCGCGCGGTGCAGCGGGTTGCGGGTCTGGAAGGCCACGACGCGGCGCCAGCCCAGCTTGCGGAAATAGGCGCGCAGTTCGTTCGGCGTGTCGCGACGGGCGCGGAAATCGTAGTGCACCGGCTGTTGGATACCGGTGATCGGGCCGCCAAGGTAGACCTTGCCTGCGGTGTTGTGCAGGTAGTTCACGGCGGGGTGTTTGTCGTCATCGGCGCCGAAGACTTTTTCAGCCTCGAGAGATTTGTTCGGCACCCAGTTGTCGGTGACCGTCATGGTGGCGAGGATCACGCCTTCCTGATCGCGCAGAGCGATGTCCTGGCCCTCTTTGAGGGAGGCGGCGAACTCTTCGGAGACGTCGAGCGTGATCGGCATCGGCCAGAGCGAGCCGTCAGAGAGACGCATGTCATTGACGACACCGTTATAATCTTCTTCCGAAAGGAAACCTTTGAGCGGGTTGAACCCACCGTTCATCAGCAATTCGAGATCGCAAATCTGACGCGGGGAGAGGTCCCAGCTGACGAGGTCCGCCGCCTCGACCTTGAGTTTCTGTGCGCTTTCGTAAGAGACGTAAAGCTCGGGGATCGGGGCAAGATTTTCGGCCATGCAAATCGCCTTTTTGTGGCAGGTACGGTTCAACGATGAAAAAGCGATGCTGCAAAGCGGCATCGCTCTCATGCCGAAGTAGCCTTTTTTTACCGGTCAATTCAACACTGGTGGCGCTGACGTCATGAAAATGAGGCCCGTGGGCCTCACTTTTGATCGGTATCAGGAACTCTGTTCGTCCATTTGCGACAAAACCGGTCCTTTGTTTTGCAAAATGGGAGTTATTCTTGCGCAGCCAGCCAATGTTCCGCGTCAAGCGCAGCCATACAGCCCATACCCGCCGAAGTCACAGCCTGACGATACTTGTGATCCGTCAGGTCGCCGGCGGCGAAAATGCCGGGAATGGAGGTCTCAGTGGTGCCAGGTTTGACCTTGACGTAGCCGCCGTGGTGCATCTCGACCTTGTCTTTCACCAGTTCGGTCGCGGGCGCGTGGCCGATGGCGATAAAAACGCCTTTGGCGGCAATATCTGTGATCTCGCCGGTTTTGACGTTTTTCACTTTCACGCCGTTCACGCCCTTCATCGGGGCCTCGTCGCCGTAGACCTCGACCAATTCGCTGTCCCACATCGGGTGAATCTTTTCGTTCTTCATCAGGCGGTCGACCAGGATCTTCTCCGCCCGCAATTCGTCGCGGCGGTGGATCAGCGTCACTTTCGAGGCAAAGTTGGTCAGGAACAGAGCTTCTTCGACGGCGGTGTTGCCGCCGCCCACGACGACGATCTCCATGTTGCGATAGAAGAACCCGTCACAGGTCGCACAGGCGGAGACACCATAGCCCTTGAACGCTTCCTCGGTCGGCAGGTTCAGCCATTTCGCTCGCGCGCCCGTGGCAAGGATCACCGCATCGGCCGTGTAGATCGTGCCGCTGTCGCCTTTTGCGACGAACGGACGGCTGTCGGTGTCCAATTCGACGATCAAATCGGAGATGATCTCGGTGCCCATCGCGCGGGCGTGCTCTTCCATCTTCACCATCAATTCGGGGCCTTGCACCTCGGTGAAGCCCGGAAAGTTTTCGACTTCGGTCGTGGTGGTCAGCTGGCCGCCCGGCTCCATGCCTTGTACGAGGATCGGGGACAGCATCGCGCGCGCCGCATAGACGCCCGCCGTGTAGCCCGCAGGACCCGAGCCGATGATCAGAACTTTGGTGTGTTTCGTGTCCGCCATGGTGGACCCTTTTCATGTTGTCTTTTGTGTCGGCACCGATATAGACACGGCGCTCCGGCTTATCAAACCCCGTGTGCTGCATAGCGGGGGTGAAAAAATAGGCGCGGTTTGGTATCGAGCGCGTCTCGTGTGCGAAATGCTCTTGAAACTTTCTTGCCAAAATGAGAAAGAATGTTGCGCGCAGGGCCCTCTTTGCGCATTTGTTGGAATTTACGCCAATTTGGCCAAGGCTTCGGGAAAACAGATGCCCTCTCATAAACTCGACGAGATTGATCGCAAAATTCTTGCGGAATTGCAGGCAGACGGACGCATGACCAACGTTGAGCTGGCAAAACGCGTCGGCATTTCTGCGCCGCCCTGTTTGCGTCGGGTGCGCACTTTGGAAGAGAGCGGCTACATCAAGGGCTATCACGCCGTGGTCGATGCCCGTGCGTTGAACTTCGAGGTGCAGGTTTTCGCCATGGTCGGTCTGCAAAGTCAGGCTGAGGTGGATCTATCGAAATTCGAAGCGAAATGTCAGGAATGGCCGCTCGTGCGCGAATGCCACATGCTGAACGGCGAGGTGGATTTCATCCTCAAATGCGTGGCGCCCGACCTCTCGACCTTCCAGAGCTTTCTGACCGGCGAGTTGCTGTCGACCGAAAATGTCGCGAGCGTGAAAACGTCGCTGGTGATCCGGGGTGCGAAAGACGAGCCCGGTGTTCCTTTCGATGTGCTTGAGGCGCGGCTGGCGCAGAACGCTTAAGATAAGCGCCTCAACTCAGTTTTCCGATGTTAAAAACGGCCCGCCGAAAGACGGGCCGTTTTCTGTGATGACCAACACGGGGACAACGTATCGGTCTTCTGAAATGCGTCAGCTGAGCGCCAGTTCCAGCATATCCGTCGGCGTTAGCCGCAGCTGCGTCATGGCGCCGAAATCGCCCAAGTCGTCGAGATGTGGAAAGAGCGCCATAAACCGCGCGCGCAGGGCGCCCTGAAGCTCGCCAGCCACGGCAGGGCCGGGGTGATAGCTCTCAAGTTCAACGCCGTTCACTCGAACGAGGCTATGGCGTGCAAGGCCGATGTGATAGCTGCGCACCGAGGAGATCGGCGTAACCTCGATCACCGACATGCCGTCGGCAAGGCTCGGCACCGGAGCCATGGCCTGCGAAGTGCCATAGGTTGCTTTCAACGTGTCCGAACGCAGAAGCGACCGCGCTCCGGCGCCCAGCACCAGATCGGGGGCAGGGCGGCCAAGCCCAAAGGCGTCCGCCATAACCCGGTAGAGCCGCTCCGGCTTGGCCTCCGGGCTGCGTGTGCCCTTTGGGTCCATCATCATCGCGCCAATCCACTCAACGCGCTGAAGGCCATTGTCCACGGTTTCGATCATATCCCCCGGCAACAGATCCTCGATGGCGATAGGCCCAAGTGGTGTCGGGATCAGCGCGCCGCGGGCAAAGGCGTTGAATGCGGACTCAAAGAGCGGTAGGGCCGGGGCGCTAAGAGTGGTGTCACAGATATCACCGTTGGGCCCGCGCCAAAGGATTTCATAGCGGCGAAGCGCGTAGTTGGGGCGGTCAGCAAGGCGATCAATGGGGCGTGCACGCCGCACGGTCCAAGCGGTTTTCACCTGAAGGCCGCTCTGGGCATATCCATGCGCGGAGTCGTTCTTCCGAAGAGAGTCGGTGCTGCGGTGGAGTGCCTGTAGGCCGGAAAGGGGCTGCGACATGAAACGCCTCGTGACTGTGACGGCCCCCACCGAAAACAGTGGATTAAAGATCACAAGAAACGAGGTGGATTGTCAAAAATTTTATCGAATTACGGTTAAGGATGGAACCAGTGGGTGGCACCAGTTGTGGTTTGTTTCCGTCTCAATTCGAAATATGCCGATTTTGTGGTGACTGAGAGGCGGGTGCCTCGAATCGTTAGGCCGAGGCGCGCAGGTGAGGTTTGGCGACAGGACCCGACGTCTTTGCGATGAGCGCGGCACGACGGGCACCGCGGGCCCAGGGCATCTCAACCTCGGTCTTTTTGGCTTCGGCGATCATGGATGCCATCCAGCGACGATTTTTCATGGCTGCTCTCACATTCTTGGCACTATCTTCAGTGCTTGTTTCTAACTTGAGAACAATATGCCCCGCGCCTCCGGCGAAAATGCGGCGATTGTCATGGAAAAGCGTTGGAGCCTTCGTCGGGGCGGCGCAGTTCCGCGGGAGAGGGGTTTTCGTCATATAACTATATGAAATTTAAGGTTAATTGTAATTTATGAAAACAATGGCGCGCAAGTCGAGGGATTGTTTCGGGCGACAATAGGGCAGGCGCACGCCGCATTCCTGCCCAAAACGCTTGCAGTTTCAGGTATGCGTCAGAGTCGGATCAGAGAAATGAGTCGTCCGTAATCGGCCTCTTTGCGATGCACCGAACGACGATAGGAATAGAACCGCTCCGGATCGGAATAGGTGCAATGCCGGGTCCATTCGGCATTGCCGACGCCCGCCTGACGCAAGCGGTGCAACCCGTAAGCAGGCAGGTCGAACTGATAGCGATCCCCCTCGCCATTGGCAAAGAACCGGGCGTTGTCGGGCGTATCCGCGAGGAAATCCTCAAGGAATTCAGGGCCAACCTCATAGGCGCGCTGCGAAATCGTCGGGCCGATGATGGCGGTGATGTCCTCGCGATGGGCACCCAAGGCCTCCATCTCTTCAATCGTCGCCTCCAGAACCCCGCCAATCGCACCTTTCCAGCCGGCATGGGCCGCGCCGATGACGCCGGCTTTCGGATCGGCGAAGAGCACCGGCTGGCAATCGGCGGTCAGGATCACAAGCGCCAGTCCCGGCTGATCGGTCACCAGCGCATCGCATTTCGGGGCCGGGCCGTCTTGCGGTCCGGTGACACGGGCGACATCGGCGGAATGCACCTGATGCGCGGCGCAGAGATCGCCATACGTCAATCCGAGCGCGCCGGCGGCCCGGGTCCGGTTGATCTTGACGATATCGGCCTGATCCGTCGACCCAAGCCCACAGTTGAGCCCGCCAAACACCCCCGACGAGGCGCCGCCCTTGCGGGTGAAGAACCCGTGCTGAATACCGTCCAGCGCGTCAGAGGTGATGATTTCAAGGCTCATATGTTCTTATCCCGCGTCGAATCCTGGGGGCATCTTATCCGGGCTGGGGGCGAGGGCCAGCGCTTTGAAAAGGGTTCCCATTTCTGTGGGCGAGGTCAACCGGTCAAATGCGCGGGCGTGGCTTTCCAAAGCCTCTCCGCTCAGTTTTGCGGCAAGCGCTTGCGCGCGTTCCGAGATGCCCAAGCGCGCCAAAAGCAGCCCTTGCGGGACCATTTGAGATGAGACGACGCCTGACGGCTGCGCGGCCTGCGCCAGCGCCTCGAAATCCACATGCGCGGTCAGATCTGCCTGCCCGGGACGGGCGAGGGGATCGACCATCTCATGGGCCTCGAGCGCTTGGAAGGTATCCCCCAAAGAGCGCCAGTCGCCATAATCGACAAAGATCGCAGCCCCGCCATGCTTGGAGATCCGTTGTGCGATCTCGGTGACGATGGGGGTGGCACTGGGGCAGGTTTCGACCACATCGCCGTCCGTCGTGTCCTCAAGCCGAGGCGCCAATTCGGCCAGCGGCGTAGGGGCGGAGAGACCCAAGGTCAGCGCACCATCTTTCAGTCCGACTTGGGTTTCCGCCCAGCCCTGTCCCTTGCGGGTGAATTGCCGGATCGGCAGCGCATCGAAAAACTCGTTTGCGATCAACCATAAAGGTGCGTCCTGCAGCTCCGCTACGTGATCGCACCAAGTGACCTCATAGCCCGCAAGACGCTCTTTTTGCGCGGCGCGCAGCGTGGGGGAGGCCTCAACCAGACGCACCTGCATCGCATCGTGCAGGCCCGGCACGCCTTTGGTGGCGCGCAAGATGTCTGCCATCAAGGTGCCGCGTCCGGGGCCGATCTCGGCCAGCGTAAAGGGGGCAGGGGCGCCTTGGCTCAGCCAGCTTTGCGCCAGACAGAGCCCCAAAAGCTCGCCGAACATCTGGCTGATTTCGGGCGCAGTGGTGAAGTCGCCAGAGGCCCCCAAGGGATCGCGTGTCGTGTAATAGCCATGTTCCGGGTGCAGCAGGCACTCGGCCATATAATCGGCCAGCGAAAGCGGTCCGGTTTGCGCGATCCGGCGGGTGAGAATGTCCTTGAGGGCGGTCATGCTTTCTTGGCTCTGAGCATGAAGAACAGGCCCAAGAGGATCATCGGCAGGGACAAAAGCTGGCCCATCTGCATGCCGAGGAAGACGGCGCCAGTGGGATTTGCCGCGGTGATGAATTGAGCGTCCGCCTGGCGGAAGAATTCGACGATGAAACGTGACAGGCCATAGCCCGCAAAGAACAGCCCCATGATGAATCCAGGGCGTTTCAAAACATCGGTGAACCAGACGAGGGCAAGGATCAGCGTGCCGAGAATCAGCCCCTCCATCCCCGCTTCATAAAGCTGTGAGGGGTGGCGGGCGCAGACAGAGTCGATATTTTGACAGGCCTGCGCGTCCATGCCCGGAAAGATCACCGCCCAAGGCCCATCCCAGGGTTTGCCCCAAAGTTCGGCATTGACGAAATTCGCGAGCCGCCCGAGCAACAGCCCCGGAGGCGTGGCCATGGCTAAGAGATCACCGAGCGACAATAAGGGCTTCTGATGCTTACGCCCCCAGATCAGAGCCGCAATCACAACGCCCAAGAACCCACCATGAAAGGCCATGCCGCCTTTCCATACCATCGGGATTTCCCACGGGTGGCTGAGATAATAGCCGGGATTATAGAGCAGGACAGAGCCAAGCCGCCCCCCCACAATGACGCCCAGAATGAGCCACGTCAGCAGGTCTTCGAACTCTTCCTTGCTCATCGGCGCTGTGCCATCGGCCCAAAGGCGCGTGGCCTTGAAGGCGCGCAGGATCAGGAGCCATCCGATCAGGAAGCCGCCGATATAGGCCATCGCATACCAATGCAGCGCAAAGTTGATCGGACCCAGATTGATCTCGAAGATCACCGGGGAGAGGTCGGGAAAATTCAGAACGGCAGGGATCATGTTCAACATGCGCGCAACTGTCGTCAGAGGCGCGCGGAAGTCAACCTTGCGATTTGCGCTTTCCCGTCCCATATAGATCACAGACATTCACGACTGCGCCGGAGGCCGCCATGCAGACCCGCAACAAGATCCTTGATGACTTCTCGCAACTCATGACCAACGCCATGGGTGTGGCTCAAGGCGCCAAGGACGAGGCGGAAACCGCGATGAAAAGCCTTGTCGACCGCTGGTTGGCGGATCGCGATTTCGTCACCCGCGAAGAATTCGACGCCGTACGCGGCATGGCGCAAAAGGCCCGCGAAGAGAACGAAGAGCTGAAAAAGCGGCTCGATGCGCTTGAGGCCAAGAAAAAAGCCTGATCCGGTAAATCCGTTTCAAATGCGCCCGAAAAGCT
Source organism: Celeribacter sp. PS-C1 (assembly GCF_019429625.1). Lineage (GTDB taxonomy): Bacteria > Pseudomonadota > Alphaproteobacteria > Rhodobacterales > Rhodobacteraceae > Celeribacter. The sequence continues at coordinate 113,655 of NZ_JAHXRW010000007.1, read as the reverse complement.
CCCTTTCAGGGGGCTTTTTTTCTGTCCACAGGGGGCTTTGTGGGGATGTGGAAAAAACAGGCATCCTGTGGATGACGGTCGTTTGATGGGGATAACACAAATATTTCGCTTTACAGATTCGATGCTTTCGTCACACCATATCTAGTAAGGGTAGGTGCTGCACACGCCGACCCTTAGAGCAGGCACCAAGTCTTAGTGGAAGCCACCGTGATGTCACAAAGGGGGGATGTCGCAGCGCCACAAGAGACGCAAAACAGACGAGGTCCGTGTATGTCGCTTATTGAGCAGAGCTTTTCTACCGAAATCCACCCGATTGATCTGTGCGAGCATCTTTGCGAACACAACGACTGGGAATTCGACCGTGTCACCGACGATCAGATCGCCATGGCGGTCGAGGGCCAGTGGCGCACCTATTCGATCACGCTGGCTTGGTCCGATTTCGACGAGACCCTGCGATTGATCTGCACCTTTGAAATGGAACCGCCGGCTGAGAAGCTGCCGCAGATCTATGAGATCCTGAACCGCGCCAACGACCAGATCTGGACTGGTGCTTTCACCTTCTGGCCGGAACAACAGTTGATGGTTTACCGTTACGGGCTCGTGCTCTCCGGTGGTCAAATTGCGAGCGCGGAACAGGTGGATCGTCTGATCGGTTCTGCCGTCGGTGCCGCCGAGCGGTTCTACCCGGCCTTCCAACTCACCGCCTGGTCTGATCGTTCGCCCGAAGAGGCGATGGATGTCGCGATCCGCGAGGCCTACGGACGCGCGTAACTGCGCGGAAATGTAGAGGGCGGGATGCGTTGCGCTCCGCCATGCGCTTGATAGAGTGCCCCCTGATGCCCTCAGGGGGCTTTTTATTATGCAGAGAGGGACGAGATCATGGATGATCTGAAAACACGCGGTTTGGTGCTTTTGGGCTGTGGGAAAATGGGCTCGGCGATGCTCAAGGGCTGGCTCGATGGCGGTCTGCCTCCCAGCTCTGTGACTGTGCTCGACCCGAACCCGTCAGCTTGGCTGCAAGGCACCGGTGTGAAGCTGAACGCGGAGCTGCCGGACAATCCAGCGATTGTTCTCGTCGCGGTCAAGCCGCAGATGATGGGCGATGCGCTGCCGTCGCTGCAAAAGCTGGGCAATGGCACGACCGTGTTCCTGACCGTGGCCGCCGGGATCACCATGGCGAGCTATGAAGAGATGCTGGGCGACAAAACCCCCATCGTGCGCGCCATGCCCAACACGCCGGCTGCCATCGGGCGCGGCATCACTGGCATTGTCGGCAATGCTATGGCGAGCGAGGCCGATGTCGATTTGGCTGACAGCCTGCTGCAAGCGGTCGGGCAGGTGGTGCGCCTCGAAACAGAAGCGCAAATCCGGCCTCTCATGGCGATCTCCGGCTGTGGCCCTGCCTATGTGTTTCACCTGATCGAGGCCATGGCGGCGGCAGGCGAAAAGGCAGGTTTGACACCCGAGATGGCGATGCAACTGGCCAAGGCCACTGTCGGCGGCGCAGGTCAGTTGGCGGAAACCTCCGATGAAAGCCCGGCACAGCTGCGCATCAATGTGACCTCTCCGGGCGGCGTGACTGCCGAGGCGCTGCGCGTGTTGATGGATGAGGAAACTGGCTTCCCTGTGCTCTTGGAGCGTGCCGTCGAGGCCGCGATCAAGCGCGACGAGGAATTGGCATGAGCGGTGAGAAAGCCGCAGAGAAAGAAGCCGAGATCGGGTTTGACGACTTTTTGAAAGTCGATATCCGTGCGGGCACTGTGGTCCGCGCGGAGCCCTACCCGGAGGCGCGCAAACCGGCGATCAAGCTCTGGATCGACTTCGGTCCGGAGATCGGCGAGAAAAAATCTTCGGCGCAGATCACCGTGCATTACACGCCCGAAACCTTGGTCGGGCAACAGGTCATGGCCGTGGTGAATTTCCCGCCGCGCCAAATCGGCCGGTTCATGTCCGAAGTACTGGTGCTCGGGTTCCCAGACGCGGATGGGGCAATTGTCCTCGCGCAGCCGGGGCTTTCGGTGCCGAATGGTGGACGGATGCATTAAGGCCTGATTGGGGGCTTAGATGCCCCCCGTCGCCTCGCGCCAATGTTTGCGGCAAAGCGAGACATAGCGCTCGTTGCCGCCGATATCGACCTGTGCGCCTTCGGTCAGCACCATGCCGTTCTCAGACATGCGCACCACCATGGTTGCCTTTTTCCCGCAATGACAGATCGTGCGTACTTCGCGCATCTCGTCCGCCAGTGCCAAAAGCGCCGCGGAACCCGGGAAGAGATTGCCCTGAAAGTCGACGCGCAGCCCGTAGGCCATCACCGGCACTTTCAAATCGTCGACCACGCGCGCCAGCTGCCAGACCTGTTCCTTGGTCAGAAACTGCGCCTCGTCGATAAAGATACACGCCAGAGGGCCGTCTTTGAGACGGGTCTCGATCTTGGCGAACATATCCTCATGGTCCTCGAAGGTGTCCGCCTCATCGCCGATGCCGATCCGACTGGCAATGCGTCCGGCGCCTGCGCGGTCATCAAGTTTCGCGGTGATGAGATAGGTGTCCATCCCGCGTTCGCGATAGTTGTAGGAGGCCTGAAGCAGCAGGGTCGATTTGCCTGCGTTCATGGTCGAGTATTGAAAATAAAGCTTTGCCATGCGCCGTTCTGTGCCAGATCACAAAGGCAGGGATCAAGCGGGCAATGTGCTCGAACCTATATGAAGGTGAAAAATTTGCAGCAAGGCAGTGGTGTTGCGGGAAACTAACGGGTGGAAGCGTGAGAAAAACTCATGAACATGTCCGGCGTTTGCCAAAGGCAAAGGGGATGAGGGTGCCAGAACCGACCTGAAAACCTGCTTTCTCGAAAAAATGCTCCCACCCGACCCGATGCGTGACTGCATCGAATACTCTCTAAACCCCGCAACAGCAGGTATATGCTTGTATGTCATGCGAAAATCGGGAATTTAATGGGAAATGGTTTATGGAATTCCCCATGGGATGGACGACGTAAGGGGTTGAGACACGCACAATGGATGCTGCTGGGAATTATCTGAAGAAACATACGGAAGCGCTGGTCAAGGATGTGGGGCTGGAAGCAGCCTGCGCGCTGACCGGAAAGTCCAAGGCGACTCTGGGGCGCTATTATTCGACGGCGGATGAGCATTCGGATCGCTTCATTCCGGTCGATGCCGTTGCCCAGTTGGAGGCGGCTGCGGGCTATCCGCATGTGACCTCTGCTTTGGCGGAGTTGAAGGGCATTGCGCTGTCTTATGATGCGGCACGCAACGAGCATCCGAAACAGGGCGGCGTGAACACCGATGTGGTCGCGCTCTCTCAGCGGTTCGCGATGCTGATGGCCGAATACACCGATGCGATCGAGGACGGAATTATCACCTACAACGAGGCTAAGCGTTTGCTGCGAGAGACGCTTGAATTGCAACAGGTGCTGATCAATATGAAATTGCACCTTGAGCAGGAAGCCACTTGATAGGGCATTGACTTGGAATGAAAAAAGGCGGCCACTGGGGCCGCCTTTTTTATGTCTTTGCGTTAGCCGCGGCGTCTTTGCCGGGAGGGGCGGCCTTTCGCGCCACCGGGTTTCCCTGCGGGTTTTCCGGCAGGATTGCCGCCCTGTTTCGCGCGCGGTTTGCCGCCCGCATTTGCGCCACGCGGGCCACCGCCACCGCCGCCACGACGACGACCGCCTTGCGGTTTGGGTTTCGGCTCCGCCTTCATCCCATCGGCGGCCCAAGAGGCTGAGGTCGCCACAGGAATGCGGATTTTCATCACCTTTTCGATGGCGCGGAACTCATCAAGCTCGGTCGGCGAACAGAAGGCGACAGCCTTGCCATCACGTCCTGCACGCGCCGTGCGCCCGATACGGTGCACAAAGTTCTCCGGCACATTCGGAAGCTCGTAGTTGTAGACGTGACGCACCGCCGGGATGTCGATCCCGCGTGCGGCCACATCGGTCGCGACCAGCACTTTGATCTTGCCGGATTTGGCTTCCGCCAGAGTGCGCTCGCGCTGACCTTGCGATTTGTTGCCGTGAATCGCGCCCGCTTCGAATCCGTCGCGAACAAGGTTCTTCGCCATCCGCTCCGCACCGTGTTTGGTGCGTGAGAACACCAGCGCCAATTCGTCGGAATGGTCGCATAGCAACTCTTTCAACAGCTCGTATTTGTCGGGCTGCGGGATGAAATGCACCTCTTGCGCGATCTTGTCGGCGGCTTTGCCCGGAGGGGAGACTTCGATCCGCACCGGCGAGGTCAGGTAGCTCTGCGCGATCTCGTTCATGTCCTTGGACATCGTGGCGGAGAACAACATGGTCTGACGCTCTTTCGCGAGCATCGGCACCAGTTTTCTGAGCGCATGGATGAACCCCATGTCGAGCATCTGGTCGGCTTCGTCCAAGACAAGGAACGTGGTCTCGTCCAGACGCACCGCCTTGCGGTCGATCAGGTCCATCAAACGGCCCGGCGTGGCCACGAGAATATCGGTGCCGCGCTCCAGACGGTTGATCTGGGCATTGATCGACACGCCGCCAACGACGCGATTGAGTTTGAGGTGCGAGCCTTTGATGAAGGGGAACAAGCCGTCGGCGATCTGGTTCACCAACTCGCGGGTGGGCGCCAGGATCAGTGCGCGCACGGTTTTCGGCGCGGGTTTCGAGCCGTCACTGTAACACATGTGCATGAGCGGCAACCCGAATGCGAGCGTTTTGCCCGTTCCGGTCTGTGCCAGCCCCATCACATCGCGGCCCTGCATTACTTCGGGAATGGCGCGAGCTTGGATGGGCGTCGGGGTGTCGATGCCAATCTCTTTCAAAACATCGAGCAGCTTCGGCTTGAGGCCGAGCATGGAGAAATCAGTCATATCTGTCCTTTGGTGGGAAACCCACACGCTAGACGCGCCCGCTTTCGCAGGCACTTGGTTGGTCGCGGAAAAGGTCTCCGGAGCGCGCCATATGCCCACCCCGTCTTTCCGCCGGACCCCTTGCGTGATGTTGGGAACCTTTGGGCGTCTCTTGGTCGCCCGATATTCCACCCGGCGCGTCAAACGCGGCTGCTCACGCGGCAGCACGGGGTAGGAATGTCGCTCAAATGGGGGAGAGTGGGGCAGAAGTCAAGGGATTTGCCGCGCTGCAACAAAAAACGCCCCGTCAATGCGGGGCGTTTCCTAAGTCTTTTAAGGCTTCGGCGATCAGGCGTCTTGAAGGCTCAGCACCTCAATCTCGCCTTCCAACCGGGCCTTGATCGCCATGGCGGCGGCATGGGACGCTGCGGCGGTGGTGAAGTACGGGATCTTGTCGTAGAGCGCGACGGAGCGAATTTCACGGCTGTCGTCCAGCGCCTGCTGGCCTTCGGTCGTGTTCAGCACCAAGGCGATCTCACCGTTTTTCATCATGTCGACGATGTTCGGACGGCCCTCGTAGACCTTGTTCACCACTTGGCTTTCGATGCCGTGTTCCTTGAGGAACTTGGCAGTGCCACGAGTTGCGACGATCTCGAAGCCCAGATCCACAAGCGTTTGCATCGCTTCGACCATCTTCGGTTTCTTGTCGTAGTTCTTCACCGACAGGAAGACCTTGCCCGAGCGCGGCAGATCGGTGCCGGCGCCCATCTGTGCCTTGAGGAAAGCGCGCGCAAAGCTCTTGTCTGCACCCATGACCTCGCCGGTCGAACGCATTTCCGGGCCGAGGATCGTGTCCACACCCGGGAAGCGGGCGAAGGGCAGGACGGCCTCTTTTACGGCAAAGCGACCGGTGCCCTCAGGCGCGACCAGATCGAATGTGTCGAGCTTTTCGCCCGCCATGACGCGCGCGGCGATGGAGGCGATTGGGCTGTTCACGGCCTTCGCGACAAACGGCACGGTGCGCGACGCACGCGGGTTCACTTCGATGAGGAAGATCACGTCGTCCTTGACCGCGAATTGCACGTTCATCAGACCCACAACGTTGAGCTCAAGGGCGAGCGCTTCGGTCTGACGTTTCAGCTCTTCGATGATCTCGGGCTTGAGCGAGTAGGGCGGCAGGGAGCAGGCGCTGTCACCGGAGTGGACGCCCGCTTCCTCGATGTGCTGCATGATGCCCGCAACGTGGACTTTTTCGCCATCGCAAAGCGCATCGACGTCGATCTCGGTCGCGCCGGACAGGTAGTGATCCAGCAAAACCGGGCTGTCGCCAGAGACTACCACGGCCGAGGAGATGTAGCGCTTGAGCTGCTCCATGTCGCGGACGATTTCCATCGCACGACCACCCAACACGTAGGACGGGCGGATCACCAGCGGGAAGCCGATGCCTGCCGCGATTTCAATGGCTTCCGCGTCGGTGGAGGCGATGCCGTTGGTCGGTTGTTTCAGCTCCAGACGGTTGACGAGGTCCTGGAACCGCTCGCGGTCTTCGGCAAGGTCAATCGCGTCGGGCGAGGTGCCGAGGATCGGAATGCCTTCGGCCTCAAGCGCGTTGGCGAGTTTCAGCGGCGTCTGACCGCCGAACTGAACGATGACGCCGTGCAGCGTGCCGTTTTCCTGTTCGACACGCAGGATTTCCATGACGTGCTCAAAGGTCAGCGGCTCGAAATAGAGACGATCGGAGGTGTCATAGTCGGTCGACACGGTCTCCGGGTTACAGTTGATCATGATCGTCTCGTAACCCTGTTCGGTCAGCGAGAAACAGGCATGACAGCAGCAGTAATCGAACTCGATGCCTTGGCCGATCCGGTTCGGACCGCCGCCCAGAATGACGACTTTTTTGCGATCCGAAGGACGCGCCTCGCATTCTACTTCGCCCATCATCGGGGCCTCGTAGGTGGAATACATATAGGGGGTCTGCGCCTCGAATTCGGCGGCACAGGTGTCGATGCGTTTGAACACGGCGGTGACGCCGAGGTTGCGACGCGCACGGCGTACATTGGCCTCGTCGCGGCCTGTCAGCTTCGCCAGACGCGCGTCGGTGAAGCCCATCATCTTGAGCTTGCGCAGGCCTTCTTCGGTGACCGGCAGGCCATCGCGTTTGACCTCGGCCTCGGCCACGAGTATCTCGCGGATACGAGCGAGGAACCACGGATCGAAGCTGTTGATCTCTTGGATTTCCTCGTCGGAGAAGCCAAAGCGCATGGCTTGGGCGATCACGCGCAGACGATCCGGCGTGGCTTTTGCCAGCTCGCGGGTGACCGATTTGTCGATCTTCTGCTGCGCGACCTCGTCGGCGCCCAAAAGGATGCGCGGCAGGGTCGTCGCGGAGCCGTCGGCCTCCACGATGTCGGCGGCTTTCGGCATTTCCGGCAGCTCGATCTCGTCAAAGCCGGTGAGGCCCGATTCCATCGAGGACAACGCTTTTTGCATTGACTCGTGGAAAGTCCGACCAATCGCCATCACCTCGCCCACGGATTTCATCGCGGTGGTGAGGTTCGGCTCGGAGCCCGGGAATTTCTCGAAGGCGAATTTCGGAATTTTGGTGACGACATAGTCGATGGTCGGCTCGAAGGAGGCCGGCGTCACCTTGGTGATGTCGTTGTCCAGCTCGTCGAGCGTATAACCCACGGCCAGTTTCGCGGCGATTTTCGCAATCGGGAAACCGGTGGCTTTCGACGCCAGAGCGGAAGAGCGCGACACGCGCGGGTTCATCTCAATGACAACCATACGGCCATCGACCGGGTTCACCGCCCACTGCACGTTGGAGCCGCCGGTTTCGACGCCGATTTCACGCAGCACGTTGATCGAATGCGTCCGCATGATCTGATATTCTTTGTCGGTGAGCGTGAGCGCCGGGGCCACGGTGACCGAGTCGCCGGTGTGGACGCCCATCGGATCGACGTTCTCGATGGAACAGACGATGATGGCGTTGTCGGCGGTGTCGCGCACCACCTCCATCTCATATTCTTTCCAACCCAGAAGCGATTCATCGACGAGGATCTGAGCGACCGGAGAGGCCTCGAGACCCGAGCGACAGATTTTCTCGTAGTCGTCCCGGTTGTAGGCCACGCCACCACCGGTGCCGCCAAGCGTAAAGGCGGGGCGGATGATCGCTGGAAGGCCGATGTGCTCAAGCGAGTCCATCGCGATCTTCATGCCCGCACCGATGTCGTATTTGCCACTCTCGAGCTTTGGTGCGGCGACAATGTCGGCCTTCGGGTTCTCGATGCCGAGACGATCCATCGCCTCGCGGAACAGCTTGCGATCTTCTGCCATTTCAATGGCTTCACGTTTCGCGCCGATCAGTTCGACGTTGAATTTCTCCAACACGCCCATGTCGGCGAGCGCCAGCGAGGTGTTGAGACCGGTCTGGCCGCCCATGGTCGGCAAAAGCGCATCGGGGCGCTCTTTTTCGATGATCTTGGCAACGACTTCCGGCGTGATCGGCTCGATATAGGTCGCATCGGCCATGTCAGGATCGGTCATGATCGTCGCGGGGTTGGAGTTCACCAGAATGACCCGGTAGCCCTCTTCCTTGAGCGCCTTACAGGCTTGCGCACCTGAATAGTCGAATTCACAGGCTTGCCCGATGATGATCGGCCCCGCACCAATGATCATGATGGAGGAAATATCGGTTCTCTTCGGCATGGCAGACCCCGGAATATGTTTGAGCAGCTTCGACGCGTGCCGAGCAGGGCGCGCGCAAATTGTCGTGGGTTATAGTCATGACGGGCTGGCGCGCAAGGGCGGATTTCCAAAAAACGCCCCAAGCCGTCTGGCTCAATGTCGATGATAGACGGAATAGCCGAAAGAGGCGACCATAGCGGTCATCACCAGCGTGCCCCAGATCTGAAACGACACCAATGGCCAGCGCAGGCGGTCCTGAACCCAATAGGACATCTCCGGCGCGAAATTCGAACTGAGAATCGCGATGAGCGCAAACCAGATCACGCCGCGCAGGAGACCGATACGAAAAACAAAGAGCGGGGCGAAGGCGGCGATGGCGATGTAGTGGTAGCTCCAGCTTAGCGGATTGGCGAGCGCGAAGAGCCCCATGACAAAGGGCCAGACCCAGCCGCTGTCCGCGCCATGACGTTCGGCGCGGCGAATGAGAACGGCACCGATGGCCAAGGTGGCCAAAACCGCAAGGCTCGACAGGGTTTTCCAAAGTGCCGGTTTGATCATGAAGTAAAAGCCTTCGCCCGGTTTCATGTCGATGCCGTAGAGCGCCGTCCAGTCCGGGATCGACCGGTCGCGCAGGGTGTCCTCGAAAAACATCTGTCCGATCATCGGGTCGAAAGACCACGAGACGGGCGTCACGAGAACCGTGCCGGAAATGGTCGAGACCGTGTGCAGGAACAGCGCGTGCAGCGGCCAGCCAGTCAATGCGATGGACAAAAGGCCAAGCGCGAGGCCGAAGCCGACAAAGGACACCACGGTGCGCCGATGGCCGCCGGCCAGAAACAGGATGACGAAAACCGCGGGATAAAGCTTGATCGCCGCTGCCAGAGCCAATGCTGCTCCTCCTGCAATCTCATGGCCGTTTCGGCTTCGCTCGATGCTCAGAAGCGTCAGAAAGGCGACGAGAATTTGGAACTGGTTTTGCATCAGGGCGATCTGGCCGATGGCGCTGAGTGAAAAGAACACCATGCCGATGAGAAGAGACGGGATCACTGGGGTCGGGCGCCGCGTGATGCGCAGCGCCAGGAGCGCGCAAGAGGCCAGTAATACTGGGTTTATGTAAGAGGCGAAGGTGCGGATGGTCTCATAGTCGGCAATCTGGCTAAGCTTGCCCATGAGAAAGACCCAGATGGGTGGGTAGATGAACGGAAAGACTTCTTCTGTCTCGCCATCTACGGTCAGCGCCTCATACCAGTCTCGCGGCGCATAGAGGTCGAACATGCCGTTCTCGAGCGGGGGGTAGATGTTATGGGTCTCGCCCGCGACCCAGGCTTTGCCCGCCATCCATGACGCCAGAAAATCGGGGGAGGGCACTTCGGCGTAAATCGTGACGCAAAGTAGGGAGAAACCAAAGATCAGGCAGGCGACGGACAGCCACTCGGACCGGGTGATCGGTTTTGTCATGTTGTTTTACTCGTAACAGATTGCTGCATGAAAGATCGCGACACGGCGCGTCCCCAAATCTACTCACTAAATTTTTTATGCAGTTTCTGTCATTCAGTGGCGCCACGCAAGGGCTCAGGCCCGGCGGAGGCTTGACTTTCCGCTCTGGGCCTTGTGTATCAGCGCGAGCGTTTTCGAAACGATTGCCCACATCTCCTAAAGGGATCCGATCCATGCATGTCTACCGCAGCCATACCTGCGCCGAATTGAACAACTCCAACGTGGGCGACACCGTACGCCTCTCCGGCTGGGTGCATCGCATCCGGGATCATGGCGGCATTCTTTTCGTCGATTTGCGGGATCACTATGGCATGACGCAGGTGCTTTGCGATCCGGACAGCCCGGTGTTCTCCGAGATGGAAAAGGTGCGTTCCGAGTGGTGTATTCGTATCGACGGTACCGTGAAGGCGCGTGACCCGGAGCTGGTGAACCCGAAATTGCCGACCGGTGAGATCGAGGTCTTTGTGCGCGATCTCGAGGTGCTGGGCGCGGCTGCCGAGTTGCCGCTCATGGTGTTCGGCGATCAGGAATACCCGGAAGAGACCCGTCTCAAATACCGCTACCTCGACCTGCGTCGCGAGCAGATGCAGAAGAACATGGTGATGCGCTCCCAAGTCGTCGCCGACCTGCGTCAGCGCATGTGGGGCAATGGCTTCAACGAATTCCAGACGCCGATCATCACGGCGTCTTCGCCGGAAGGCGCGCGTGACTTCCTCGTGCCGTCCCGTCTGCACCCGGGCAAGTTCTACGCCCTGCCGCAGGCGCCGCAGCAGTTCAAACAGCTGTTGATGGTCTCTGGTTTCGACAAATATTTCCAGATCGCACCGTGCTTCCGCGACGAAGACCCGCGCGCTGACCGCTCGCCGACGGACTTCTATCAGCTTGACATGGAAATGTCCTTTGTCACGCAACAGGACATCTTTGACGTGATGGAGCCGGTGATCGCCGATATGTTCGACAAATTCGGCAAGGGCCGGAAGTCGAACCGCGATTGGCCGCAAATCTCCTATCGCGATTCCGCGCTGTGGTATGGCACCGACAAACCGGACCTTCGCAACCCGATCAAAATGCAGGACGTCTCCGAGCACTTCCGTGGCTCTGGCTTTGCGATCTTCGCCAAGCTCCTTGAGCAAGAGGGCAACGAAGTGCGCGCTATTCCGGCGCCCAAAGGCGGCTCACGCAAGTTCTGCGACCGGATGAACAAATTCGCCCAACAAGAGGGCCTGCCGGGGATGGGTTACATCTTCTGGCGCGATCAGGGCGATGGCATGGAAGCCGCGGGTCCGCTGGCGAAAAACATCGGGCCGGAACGCACTGAGGCGATCCGTCAGCAGCTGGGTCTTGAAGTGGGCGATGCGGCCTTCTTCTTGGGGGGCAAGCCGAAGTCCTTTGAGCGTGTGGCTGGCAAGGCCCGCACCGTGATCTGGGAAGAAACCCCGAAAGCGCCGGAGGACGAGAACTGGCGCGATGCGTTCAAATTCGCTTGGATCGTCGATTTCCCGATCTACGAGCAGGACGAAGAGACCGGCAAGATCGATTTCGAACACAACCCCTTCTCCATGCCGCAGGGCGGGATGGACGCACTGATGGGCGATCCGCTCAAGGTGCTGGGTTGGCAGTATGACTTGGCGTGTAACGGCTATGAGTTGGTGTCCGGCGCGATCCGGAACCACAAGCCGGAGATCATGTTCAAGGCATTTGAACTGGCGGGCTATGGCAAGGATGAGGTCGAGAAGCGCTTTGGCGGTATGGTCAACGCCTTCCAATATGGCGCCCCGCCGCACGGTGGTTGTGCCCTTGGTATCGACCGCGCGGTGATGATCCTCGCCGATCAGGAAAACATCCGCGAAGTGATGCTCTTCCCGATGAACCAACGTGCCGAAGACCTGATGATGGGTGCGCCTTCGGAGCCGACCAACGAACAGCTTCGCGAGTTGAACCTGCGGGTCATTCCTCAGGAAGACTGATAGGGACCAGCACGGTTAAGCCAGACATCAAAAAAGGGCGCGGAACATTCCGGCGCCCTTTTTCTTTGGATGGGCCGAAAGGGTTATATCACCTTGCGCGGCTCGATCCGGGATTGCACAAGCCCCGCGATCCGCGCCACATCGGAGCCGTAGGGCAAGCCCTGTTCGCGCTGAGCGACCAGCGCCTTGGCAGCCACTTCCATCTCCGCATCGCCCGCCGTGCGTGCGACGCCTGAGAGAAACTGCGCGATGTAATCCAAAAGGTTCTCGCCGCCTTCCGTGGTTAAAAGATCGGCGATATGGACGAAATCGTCCTGAAGCGCGATGGGATCGGGGTTGATCTCGTCAGAACTCACCGCGTGCAGGCCTTCGGGGCGGACACCGTCGGGCAGGCAGGAGAGAACGCATTCCTGAAATGCACCAAGCGAAGAAATCGGTTTTTCGATGAACCCATCGGCGCCGGCCGCAATCGCCAGAGCTTCGGCGCCGCTGTCGCCGGACATGCCCAGCACCACATCGACGCGAGGACGGGCATGCGATAGTTCGTCGATCAGTTCCGCGCCGGAGCCATCCGGCAGGCCGAGATCGACGATCACCACATTGGGACGATAAACGCGCAGATGCTTGCGCGCAGAACTCAGGCTGTCGGCCCGTCGGATGCGCGCGCCGGAGCGCAGGCACAAAAGCCGCATCGCTTCCGAGGCAAATCGGCTGTCCTCGACAACCAAAACGGTCAGCCCAAGGAGCGGGCGCTCCGCGGTCGGGGCCTGTATCGTCAACAGGCGTTCAAGATCATCACTCATTGTTCAGCTCCATCCAGTGCGATTCAGAGTAAACCGCAGAACTGGTGAACGAGCGGTTAACCCAAAGCGTTGTTCGGGAAACCGTTGCACCGTGAATTGCACTGTGAGCGTTATCGGTGCGGCAAATGCCTTGCGAGAGGCCCGGTCTCGGGTGATAAACGGGCGGATATTTCATGGAGGAAGAGAAATATGATCGGTCGCCTGAATCACGTCGCCATTGCCGTGCCGGACCTCGAAGCCGCATCCGCGCAATATGCCAACACGCTGGGCGCCAAGGTGAACCCGCCGCAGGATGAGCCGGATCATGGCGTGACCGTGGTCTTCATCGAGCTGCCGAACACAAAGATCGAACTGCTCTATCCTCTGGGGGACGACTCCCCGATCCAAGGTTTCCTCGACAAGAACCCGGCGGGTGGCATTCACCATATTTGCTACGAGGTCGACGACATCCTCGCCGCCCGCGACAAGTTGAAAGAAGAGGGCGCGCGCGTCCTTGGCACGGGCGAGCCGAAAATCGGTGCCCACGGCAAGCCGGTGCTTTTCCTGCATCCGAAAGATTTCAACGGCTGTCTGGTCGAGCTGGAACAGGTCTGAGATGGGCATCACCTCGGCCATCGTGCTCTACGCGGTGACATGGTTCATGACCATGTTCGTCGCCTTGCCGATCGGGCTCAAAACCCAAGGAGATCTGCGTCATGAGGACGGCATCGACAAGGTGGATGGCACCCATGACGGGGCGCCCGCGAATTACAACCCGAAGCGCAAGGCGCTTTGGGTCACGGGGTTTGCGACGGTGATCTGGGCCATCTTGGTGGCGATCATTTCCTCGGGCTGGATCACGTGGCAGGATCTGGACTGGACCGCCAAGCTGCCGTCAGTTGCGGACCGCTGAACCGGAGGGGGCGGCTCCGCGCGCGGCGTTGCCTTCGAGCCGCATGAACATATGAGTGAAGGTCGCAGCCCCCAGAACAGGGATCAACAGGTTGACCAAAGGTATGGTGAGCGGGATGGCCATCAAGGCCCCCGCCAGCCAAATCTCCGGCATATGCCGTTTGCGCGCGGCCTTCGCGCCCTCGCGGCCTAGACGGCGCATCGCGACCATCTGGAAATATTCGCGGCCCAACAGGAACCCGTTCAAGGCCCAAAAGATCACGGGTGCGGCGATGTTGAGGAGCAAGTAAAGCACGAGGGCGATCAGGTTCGCCACCACGATCACGCCCAGAAAGCCCAAGGAATCCATGATGATATCCGACAGGCTCTGACGCGGCACTTCTGGCAACCCCGGGTAATGCACATCCTCGACTGCCTCCGAGACCTCTTCGAGAAAAATGCCGGTGAAGGCCGAGGCGACCGGCACCATAAGAAAGACCGAGAGGCCGATCATCAGGAAGAACGAGCCGATGGAAAGCGCGTTGTCGACCCATGTGATCTCGCCGATGAAGGGCAGGGTGAATGTGTCGGGCACGAAGACGCCGATGATCCAGACAAAGGCCAGATAGATCGCGATCAGAAGCGCCACAGTGAGGCCGAGGCCCTTGAACAGCACGGATTGAAAGCGTTTGTCACTGAGCTGGCCAAGCGCCTTTGCAAAATCCCTGAACATCAGGCGGAGACCCATTCGATGATCTGGTCGAGATCGGGGCGGGGACGTTCTGGCGGCGCGATGGTTTCGGTGCCGATATGGATAAATCCAGCGATGCTTTCATGCTCGGCCAGACCCAAGCCCTCTTCGCAGAACGACCGGTCATGCGAGGCCCATCCCGACAACCAATTTGCGCCCCAACCTGCCGCCAGTGCCGCGTTCAACAGTGACAGACACACGGCTCCGGTGGAGTAAAGCTGTTCGATGTGCGGGACTTTTTCGCTGTCTTTCGGGGAAAAGACCACGGCCACGGCGAGATCGGCGTCGGCATATTGACGCTTGGCCTTCTCAACCTTCTCCGGCTCAATGCCGAGCTTTGCGGCCAAAGGCTCTATGCGGTCCGCCAACCGGGTGAGCGCGGCTTTCTCCAAGACGATGAACCGCCAAGGCTCCAGTTTGCCATGATCTGGCGTGCGCGCGGCGGCGGTCAACAGCGTCATGAGCGTGTCGCGATCCGGCACGGGGGCTGTGAGCGTTTTGGCCGGACGGGACCGACGGTTCAAAAGAAAATCGAGCGCGGCGGGGTTGGGAGCGGGCATGAGAGGCCTTTCATCTGCGGTTCCTGCAACATGTCGGCGTTTTTGTCGGTGTTTTCAACCGCGCAGATGGTAAAGGGAGGCATGGATAAGGTGGAATTGAAAGCAGCTCTTGAGGCCGCCGTCATCGACGGGATGCTGTCGGTGCGCGTGACGCCCAAGGCCTCGCGCAATGCGGTGGTGGTCGAAGAGGGGCCCGAAGGGAGGCTGGTGCGGGTCTACGTGACTACGGTGCCCGAAGGCGGCAAGGCGACGAAAGACGTGATCAAGCTCCTAGCCAAGGCGATGGGGCAGGCGAAATCGACGCTGACACTCATTCGAGGAGAGACTTCGCGGGACAAGGTGTTTCGGCTCGACTGAACCTTACTCCTCCACAGGCGACAGCCGGTAGGCGCCCTCGGGGAGATCAAGCGCTGCGCCGAGATCGTGGAGCTGTTGCAACGACAGAGTGATTTTCTGTGTGCTGTCTGTGCGCGGGTCGTATTGTTCGACCGTCACGCATTCGGCAAAGGCCGAAATGATGACATCCTCGAGAAGAGGGGCTTCGCCCTCATCCACTATGGTGACGACCGTCGCGTCAAAATCGTGTTCGATTGTAAACATGGTTTGATGCTGCACCCGCCGCACAGCAAAAGCAAGAGGCTGCGGTAGTCACGAGCTGTGATCCTGAGGCAACTTGATCGGATGAATTTATATTCCGACTAAAATAATAAGTTAATCCTCTTGCATCTCCCTGTGGATTTTGTGTTTTGAGAGGCAGCCAGTTGACGCGAGCTATCCACATCCGGGATCAGGTTCCGTCGCTTGGGCTGTCTTACCCCATGATCACTTGGTCGTTTGCTGCGCCGCGCCTGCGCGCATGGCGCGCTGTGATGCGTGGCCAGCTTTCTGGCGCCCGGATGATGTGATCCACTTTGAAACATTTTTGGAGACGCACCATGTCCGCCCTTCCTCCCCGCCGCGCATCGCTGTCGCGCGGTTTCCTGATGACCACGGCCCTAAGTTTTTTGCCTTGTGTGGCGCTGGCTCAGGACGACCTGATCATTCTCGACGAGATCGTCGTCTCGACCGCCTCTGGCCTTGAGACCACCGTGCAGGATGCGCCTGCCTCGATCACCGTGATTGATCAGGACACAATCGCCCAGGAGGGCGCGCGCGATCTAAACGATCTGTTGCGGCGTGTGCCGGGGCTTAACCTGACACGGGGCAATAACGGGATTTCCAGTGTCTCCTTCCGCGGCATCTCCTCGAACCGGACGCTCACGCTGGTCGATGGCAAGCGCATCAGCACCGGCAAAAGCTTTGCGCGCCATTATCAGGGTGATCTGAACGCCGTGCCTCTGGATGCGATCGAGCGGATCGAAGTGGTGCGCGGGCCGATGTCCACGCTCTATGGCTCGGACGCCATGGGCGGGGTGGTGAATATCATCACCAAAGAACCGAGCGGCGTCTGGGGCGGTTCGATCACCACCGATTTCGGCTTTGGAGAGTCGGCGACCACGGCGGACAGCCGGCAAATTTCCGGCTACGTCAGCGGTGCCTTGAGCGAGACGGTGGATGTTGAACTTTGGAGTAAACTTTCCGAGCGTGACGCCCCTGAGGGCTTTGTCTGGACCGATGACACCGGCGCGGAACAGACCACCTATGGCTCCGACGGCTCGAACGCCCGCGAATTTGGTGCGCGCTTCACATGGCGGCCCAACGGGGCGGTTGAATGGGGGTTTGAGTCCACCACGGGGCAGGAGAAATACCTCGCCTCCGAGGGCGCACATGACACCAACAAGATCGACCGCGAGGGCTATGCCATCACCAACGAGTGGATGGTCGGGGCGGGGACCCTGTCGAGCTACCTGCGCTACGAGGATTCGTCCAACGCCTCTTGGGTCGATCCGGCCTGGGGCGATCCGATCACCTATCAAACCACCACATTTGAGACCCGCTATGCGGCGGAGACCTTCCTCGCGGGCAAAGCCTTTGGCTATACGCTGGGCGGCACGATTGCGAAAGACAAGCTGAGCGATCCGGCGACGAACCGCGATGGTGCCGTGATCGAAGGCGATGTGGTGACCGGCGCGCTCTATGCCGAAGGGCGCTATGATGTCACCGACGCCCTGACCCTGACCGGCGGGCTGCGCTACGATCACCATGAGGAGTACGGCGAACACATCACGCCGCGGCTTTATGCCAATTACGATTTCGGCGGTGGCTTGATGCTCAAGGCCGGCTATGCGCAGGCCTTTGTGGCGCCTGATCTGCGCTCGCTCAACCCGAACTACAAAATGTCGTCGCGTGGCAATGGCTGTAAACCCTACACCGGGCCTTGCATCATCTACGGCAACCCGGATCTGGAACCGGAAACCTCTGATAACTACGAGATCGGGCTGAATTATCAGGGCGGTGTGGTCAATTGGGAGCTGACGGCGTTTTACAACGACATTTCCGACATGATCGGCGCGCGCAAAACCGGCGAAGTCGACCCGGACACCGGATATGACGTGTTTGAGCGCACCAATATCGAAAGCGGCAAAACAGCGGGGATCGAGGGGGGATTCGCTTGGGATGTGACCGAAGATGTGATCTGGAGCAGCTCGTTTACCTATCTGGCAAAATCCGAGTTCAAATATGAAGAGCTCGATCATGCTTTCCCGATGGCCACGACACCGAAATGGAACGTCACCACTGGGGCTAGCTGGCAGGCGAATGATCGTCTGACGCTTTCCGGCGACATCACCTATGTCGGCAAACAGATCGGCTATGTGACCGAAGACGAGCTGAGCGCAGATGAGGCCCGCGCGGTGCCTGCGGGGCAAAACAAGGATCCGTATTTTCTGGTCGATGTGGCGCTGGGCTATGAGCTGACAGATGCGACCACTCTGAACCTCGGCATCGACAATCTGTTTGATCAACAGCCCGCTGATGAGACCTCTTATCGCGAAAACGGGCGTCTGTTTAAAATCGGTTTGACGACGCGGTTTTGAGGAACCTCTGGGAGCCGGGGCGGGATATGCCCCGGTTTTTCGCTCATAAAGGGAGGCCACAGCGATGTGACTGGTCAGCCGTAACGCTTGCGGTTATTTTCGCGAAAAAGCGTGTCGGAGACCGAGTAATGTATCGTGCAGGCCTTTCCATTTTGATGGCACTCACCCTCGCGGGCTGTGTCGAAACCACAACCGTGCCGAGTGCCCCCGCCGCTGCTCCCGTGAGCCGGGCGACGGGGCCGGGCCTGACGGTGGCCGATTTCAACCGCATCGTCGCCCGCGTCGAGCCGGTGGCCGAGCGGGAATGCCGCACGCGCACCCAAGGGGCGAATTGCGATTTCAAGATCGTCGTCGAAACGGATCCGCGCGCGCCTTCCAATGCCTGGCAATCGCAGGACAAATCGGGGCGTCCGGTTTTGACCTTCACTTCGGCGCTCTTGAAAGATGTACAAAACGATGACGAACTGGCCTTTATCATGGGGCACGAGGCGGCGCATCACATCTCTGGCCATATCGCGCGGACCCAACAAACGGCGATGACCGGTGCGCTTTTGGGCGGCGTCCTGATCGCCGCGATCGGGGGCGACGCCAATGCCGTCTCAAGCGCACAGGATATCGGCGCCACAGTGGGCGCGCGGCGGTATTCCAAAGATTATGAGCTGGAGGCGGACAAACTCGGCACGGTGATTTCCTACTACTCGGGCTATGACCCGTTGCGTGGTGCCGCCTATTTCACCCGCATTCCTGATCCCGGCGATAGGTTCCTTGGGTCTCACCCGCCGAATGGCCAACGGATCGAAACCGTGCGCCGCACGATGGCGAAATTGTAGACATTTGCACAGACAGATCACACGATTGAGTGAGGAGCCACCCTGTGGCCTTTCCTGCGTCTGAATTGTGCCGTACCCCTCAAAAAACCGAGTCCGATGTAAGCTAACCCTACGTCATGCTTGGGAAATTTGACAAAAGGGTATGGTGCGAGATGGCGGTCCAAATCACTGGTAACATGATCGGCACTTATGGTTCCGCCTCGCTAAATGGCACCAACCCGCCCAATCTGGAGCTGACTGTCTCTGGCATCACTCCGCTCGGGACTTCGGACGATATCTATTACCTCGAGGTCTACCAAAACCCGTCGGACACCTTCACCAATGGCCAGTTTTGGCGGCTGACCGATGCCGATGGCAATGTGATCATGGAGGGGCTGAATCCCGATAACAACAATTACCAGAACATGGGCGCAGGCGACGAACATGTTCTGTTTCAGAACGGCTATATCCTCGACATCTCAGGGTTGGATGGATCTACGATGGTCTATACCTCGGCTGATGAGATCGCCGATCCCGGCAGCGGCAACAACGATGGCGAACTGCAGGTCTCAGAGGTCGAGAACGCGATGGTGATTTGCTTCGCGGCCGGATCCGTCTTGCGCACGGCGGCTGGGGCGAGACCTATCGACGACATTGCCGTGGGTGATCTGGTTTGGACCGCCGATCACGGGTTGCAACCTGTGCGCTGGGTCGGCACCTCGAAGATTGACCTGACGCGTACCCCGGATTTGGCGCCGATCGAAATTTTACGCGGCGCGCTGGACCGTCATGTGCCGCGTCACCCAGTTTTGGTCTCGCCGCAGCACCGCGTGCTTATCACCGGGTATCTTGTCCAGCTTTACGCGGCACTTGAGGAGGCTTTGGTCCCCGCGCGGTGTTTGGTGAACGGCGAGACGATCCGCCAACGAAGTGACTTAATCGAAGTCACCTATGTGCACCTGATGTTTGATCGCCATGAGCTTTTGGACAGCGGCGGTTTGATTTCTGAGAGCTTCTTTCCGGGGGCAACGGCCGTGGGCGTGCTGGAAGAGTCCACACGCGACGAGCTGTTCCGTATTTTTCCAGTGCTACGCCTGTTCGGAGAGGCCGCCGCGGTGCCTTTGGCGCGTCCCGAGATTCGGGGCAGGGCGGCTGCTCTTTTCGGGCGTGCGGCGTAAGGATTTCGGAAATCCCGTAAACAACGCCTTAATTTTTCGCGTTTTCGGTGCAAATGCCGCCGAAACCCGCCTCAGGTCCTGCGTTTGATCAGGATCAAAGAGGCATATGCCCCTCCATGGTCTTTTTCTTGCGGGATGTAAAAACGCATATCATCGGAGGCTGTCATGACCAAGTTCGGGACATTTGAAACCCACGCGCGCCTTGTGGAACGTATGGCGGGCGCTTTGGGTGTCGATCTGGAAGAACGTGCCCAGCGTGGGGTGGAGGTCTCGGAGGTTGAGGCCACTGACCGCGTCTATCGTTGCCTGAGCTGCACGGCGCCCGATATGTGCGTCAAGTTTCTCGATGCGCAGGCCGAGATGGGTGCCCCAGCGCTTTCTGCCACGCGCTACTGCCGCAACAAAGCTGAGCTTGAACGCCTCGCGGCGGAATGAGCCTCGGCGAGCTTTAATGGAGGACGATATGACGACAGACATCCTTCCGCGCTTGAAACCGGGAACCGCCTGCCTCATGCATGGTATGGCTGACCGGCTGGGCGCAGATGTGGTGCGTGCCGCCGCATCCGGTGAAATCTCGACGCAGGAGCTTTCCAATATGGAAACCCGCTGTGGCCAATGCACCCAGCATGACGCCTGTATCCTGTGGCTGCTCGAGCATCAGGGACCGCAAGACGCGACCCCGGAGTATTGCCTGAATACGCAGGAATTGAACTACGTCCGTGCCGTGCAGAACCAGCTTGCGGCAGAGTAAGTCTATCACTCGCAGAAGAAAAGAAGGGGCCGCGAGAGGCCCCTTTTTGCTGTCTTAGTTGCGTGCGGCAGCGCCCTGACCCTGACCGCCTAGAGAGGCTCCGTCAGAGGCCAGCACAGAAAATGCCTGCATCTGTGCCCGCACATTGTCGCCCGCCAGACCGGCGATGGTGCTCTCTGTCGAGGCGCCGCTATAGCCTGCGTCTTGCAGCCGGGTCACCAAAACCTCGCCCGACGTGTCAAAGATCGGGCCCAAGGTGGTCAGGTTCTCATCTGCGAATTTAGCGAATGCTGCGAATTGCGGCGGGCCACCGCGGGCCTGTGTCTGATCCGGCACCAGATAGGCGCCAACCGTCAGCACGACGCCCAACGCGATGATCCCGATGGCCAGCGGGCGTTTGAAATAGGTCTTGAACGCGCGCCAGTTCAACACGACGTGCAACACAATCACGACCATCATCGCCAGCCCGATGATCTCATGCATCCAGCGCCCGGCGGAGGTGATGAAATGAAAATACCAAAGCACGCCCGTGACGCCGACAATGGTGAATGTGGCAATGGTGAGCGGCGTGGCGAATTTGCGTAACGTGGACATGGTAAAAGCCTTTCTTGTCTCTGTGCTCTTTTACGTGCGCGCGCATCGCTTCCGTCGCTTGCCAGCGGCATTTTCCTCGCCCATTCTCGGACTGGGAGGAGACAAATGAGAGACAAAGCGATTTATACCGCGAAACGGCTGAAGCGGCGCATGGTTTGGAGCGCGGCTGGCCTCTGCTATGCGTGGCGTTCCGAGCATTCCTTCCGCACTTGGGTTTGGGCCAATCTCATCGCTGCCTGTTTGGCGTTTGTCCTTGATTTGAGTGCTTTGGAGCGCGCTCTTGTGATCGCGCTGGGCCTTTTGATCCTCGCTGCCGAGCTGTTCAACACCGCCATCGAGGATGCGGTCGATTACATCTCTGAGCGTGAACATCCTCTGGCCAAATCCGCCAAGGACGCGGGCTCGGCCGCTGTCACAGTGACGGCGATTGCGGCGGGTGTGGCATGGCTGGCGGTTCTGATCGGCTGAGCCTATAAGCGCGTCATGCAGATTTATGACGGCATCATATCCGACCGCGGCTCGAAATATGCGGTCTCCGGCGGCCCCTGCGCATCCGAGGAAGAGGCCAAGGCCTTTCTCAAAGAGCTGTGTCGCAAAAAGAAATTCGCTAAAGCGACCCACAACACTTGGGGTGTTTTGCTTCCCGATGGCATGCCTTTGAAGAACGACGATGGCGAAAGCGGCGCGGGGATGGTGATCCTGCGGATGCTTGAACGTGAGGGCGTCACCGGCCAGATCGTCGTGGTGACGCGGTGGTATGGTGGCAAGCACCTAGGCGGCGACCGCTTTCGTCATGTGCAGGACGCTGTGCGCTACTATTTGGACCGGCTCTGAGTGAGGGCCTTTGTTCGGGCCTGCCGCCGTGTATGCCACCCGTATATGAGCGGGGCCAGCACGCGGTCATAGGCAAACTCTGACAGAGGCCGCAGCACTGGCCAGCCCGTCACCTGCGCCAACCAGCGATAACGCGGCATCTCGGCCCAAAGCACCCGAAACGCGGGCACGCCTGACAAAAGCTGCCCGTCTTTTTCAACATACAACCTCTGCGCCGCCACATCCGGCGCCAAGCCCCATCGGTCTGCCTCCGTGTTAAGGTCGTCGAACCGGATCGGCAGCGCACAACGCGCCGCGTAGCCTTTGTAATGGTTGATTTCAAAGGAGCAGACCGGGCATTGGGCGTTGTAGAGAACTTTTGTTTTCGGCTCTGTCTGTGCGTTGCTCATAGGGAGAAGTTAGTGCTTCTCCACCGCTTCGACAGGCCCGCCGTGCATTTTCCATGCCGTAAACCCGCCGGCGACATGCGCCACATTGGTGAATCCCATTTCGATACAGGTTTTCGTCGCCAAAGCCGAGCGCCACGCCGAGGCGCAGTAAAAGACGAACTTTTTGTTCTCGCCAAACGTGGGCTTGTAATAGGGGCTTTCCGGGTCGATCCAGAATTCCAACATCCCGCGCGGACAATGAAACGCGCCGGGGATACGTCCCTCGCGCTCCAACTCCCGCCGGTCACGGAGGTCCACGAACTGCACGCCCTCATCCTTCATGAGCTTGATCGCGGCCTCGGTCGGGATCGTCTCGATCACCTCATGGGCCGCGGCGAGCAGGTCTTTGTAATTCTTGAGCATATGGGCCTCCCTTTGGGGCGAGACAGTGAGCAGGGGCGGCGCGAAGGTCAAGAGACTTGCCAGCCCCTTACCCCCCGTGCACAGTGATCGGAGGAGGAGATATGCAAGACCATCACCCGAAAGCGTATACCGCGCTGTCGGACGCCGAGATTACGGCCTTCTCTCATCTTTATCGGGGGGAAGTCTACCGCTCGACACTCTGGCGCACGCGGCTTGATACCACGACGAACTGGGCGGTGGTGACGCTTGGCATCGCCCTGTCGATTGCCTTTGCAACGCCCAATGCCTCGCCCCTGCCTCTGTTGCTCGTTGGCATTCTCATCATCTTTTTCCTGATGCTGGAGGCGCGGCGGTATAGGTATTTCAACGTCTGGCGTGCGCGGTGCCGGTGGATGGAGACGCATTTTTTCGTGCCCATGCTGGACCGCGAGGCCGTGACTTGCGAGACCGACTGGCAAAAGGTCTTGGCCAACGACTACCTCTATCCCGCCTACCATGTCCCCCTCCACGTCGCGATGGGCCGCCGCATCCGCCGGAACTACTTCTGGATATTGCTGATCCAGTCGGTCGCCTATGTCGGCAAACTTCTGGTCCACCCTGAACCGCTCACCAGCCTCGAACAATTCTACGCCCGCGCCGCCATCGGCCCGGTGCACGGTGGTTGGATCTTGGCGATGGGGGCGGTGTATTTGGGGACGTGGGGGCTTATTTCCGTGATGAGTTGGCGGGATGATAAACGGCGAGCGGCCAAGCGGGGGAACAATTCGAGTGGGATGGGGTGAGCCGTTTTAACAGTCCGGGGGACTGTTAAAACGTGCGAACGCGCGGAGTGAAACGGAGCGCCGGGCCTGTTCGAGCTTGTGAAACGCCTTGTCCAATGAGCACCCCGAGCGATGCAAGGCATCGCTCAGCGCCCGACCCTCCCCCACGGGAGGGCGCTTTCAGCCCCCACCCGAGGGTCAGGCGCTGGGTTGCTAGTCCTCTCGAAATGTTAAAGCTTCCGCCGTTCTTTTGCTCGGGTCACCAAATCGTTCTTGAAGCGTAACGTGAATGTGCTTTGCAAGTGGGTGTCCTACGCGCTCAAACATTGGACTGTGAACTCTATCTAGTTCAAAATAGTCTTCTGGCGGTACGCCTTCCCGCGCGAAGCGATAGAGGTGCCCCACTACAGCGTGGTAAAGCGCCCAGCACGCTGCGTAATCTACCCGATACTCATCAGTAGAACGCATGTCTCTATCAGCGATCATCCCCAGAAGTCTTGAGCGATAGACCTGATAACGTGAAATTGTCAGAGACAGCCATAGGCCTGTCTTTTCATCTGAGTTCTCAATATTGGCACGTAGAATCTCCAAAACTTCAGTGGGAATTTCTAACGCTTTTGACACTTTCTCCAAATTTGCCGGGTCGTTCAGAAAGACATTGTCTTTGAGGGAGTAGCGAATTCCTGATTTTGCAACCGAAGTCAGATGCGTAAGTGCCATAGGCAGCGCTGCGCGCGCGGCGCGCAGGCGTGCTTCGCGCTGCCGTTCCGAATTCCATACTGCTGTTGCAAAAGCCGCAGCAGATGCCAGCAACGACGCCAGAGCTGTTAGAATGTAGGTGCCATAGCGAGTGAGGTCTTCGCTAAGATCCGCTCCCAAGAACCAAAACAGCCCCATCGCGGCAATAAAGCCAATAAAAATTCCGAAGAAATTTGAACCAAGAGAGCATTTGAATTCCTACCGTCTCAAATCTCGTTCATTCGGGAAAACAGTCCCCCAGACTGTTTTCTATTTCCGAATGAACCCCCACAAATCATACTCCCCAGCCTCATCAACCTCCACCGTCACCAAATCCCCAACGGACAACCCCTCGGTCCCCTCATCAATAAAGAGGTTCCCGTCGATCTCTGGCGCATCCGCTTTGGTGCGGCAGGTGGCGATGCCGTCTTCGTCAATGTCGTCCACGATGACTTGCTGGATGGTGCCGACCTTGGCTTCGAGTTTGGCCTCGGAAATCGCCTGCGCCTTCTCCATGAACCGTTCCCAGCGCTCTTGTTTCAGCTCGGCGGGCACGTGATCGGGGAGCGCATTGGACCGCGCGCCATCGACGTTTTCGTATTGGAAACATCCCACACGGTCGAGTTGCGCTTCGTCCATCCAGTCGAGGAGATATTGGAATTCTTCCTCCGTCTCGCCCGGATAGCCGACGATGAACGTGGAGCGTAGCGTGATGTCCGGCGCCATCGCGCGCCAGGCGGCGATTTCGTCCAAAACCTTGGCCGAGGCCGCAGGCCGCGCCATGCGTTTGAGCGTGTCCGGGTGGGCGTGTTGGAACGGGATGTCGAGGTAAGGCAGCACCGCATTGCCCGCATCCGCCATGAGCGGAATCAGCTCGCGCACATGGGGGTAGGGGTAGACGTAGTGGAGCCGAACCCAGAGGTCGTCCGCCGCGCCCAGTTGGCCCAACTCGCGGGCCAGATCGGTGATGTGGCTGCGGACCTCACGGTCCTTCCACGGGAAGGCCTCGTAACGGCGATCCAGCCCATAGGCAGAGGTGTCCTGCGAGATGACGAGCAATTCCTTGACGCCCGCCTCCACCAGTTTCTCCGCCTCGCGCAGCACCGCGTGGACGGGGCGCGATTGCAATTTGCCACGCATGTCCGGGATGATGCAGAATTTGCAGGCGTGGTTGCAGCCCTCTGAGATTTTCAGATAGCTGAAATGCCGGGGCGTGAGGCTCACGCCGGTCGCTGGCAACAGGTCCACAAAGGGATCGGGGGAGGGCGGCACGGCGGCGTGGACGGCGTCCAGAACTTGTTCGTATTGATGCGGGCCGGTGACGGCCAGAACCTTTGGATGCACGCCGGTGATGTATTCAGGGTCAGCGCCCAAACAGCCGGTGACCAGAACCTTGCCGTTTTCCTGCAAGGCCTCGCCAATGGCCTCAAGGCTTTCGGCCTTGGCGCTGTCGAGAAAGCCACAGGTGTTGACGATCACCGCATCGGCGCCGGAATAGTCCGCGCTGATCTGATAGCCCTCGGCGCGCAGACGCGTCAGGATGCGTTCACTGTCGACAAGCGCTTTCGGACAGCCCAAGGAGACCATGCCGATGGTCGGCTGGCCATCGCGACGGGGGCCGTCGAACAGGGGCTTCGGGGCAAGGTCGGGGCGGAGGTTTGGCGGGTTCTGGCTCATGAGGCGCGATATACTCCGAAAGCGCGCGCACGCAAAGCCGCTTTCGTGTGGCTGCACAGTCTCTGTGCGGGGGGTAGAGATGTGATGAAAGCCAGACTGGGGCATAGTGCGTTGAAACACGCACAATTCAGGTCGCCTCATGCTCTCCAACACAGCCACCCGTTACGGCGCCGCCGCGCGCTTTTTCCATTGGTCTATCGCTCTTTTGATCCTCGCGGACATCGCGCTTGGCCTTATTGGTGAAAATACCCCGCGCACGGCGGACACCGCCGCGCGGCTTCAGACGCTCTATTCCGTGCACAAGACCATCGGCGTCGTTGTGCTCGGCCTTGCTGTGCTGCGCTTTGTCTGGGCGTTCACGCAACCGAAGCCCGTGCCTGTGCATCCCGAACGCAAGGCGGAGACGGTTCTGGCGGAGGCGATCCATTGGATGCTCTACGGCGCGATCCTGATCATGCCGCTGTCGGGCTGGGTGATGCATTCGGCTGAGACCGGTTTTGCCCCGATCCTCTGGCCATTTGGCCAAAACCTGCCCTTCGTGCCGAAATCCGAGGATGTGGCCCATATGGCGGGCGCGGTGCATGGGTTGTCGGCATGGGTGATTTATCTCACCGTGGCGCTGCATATTCTGGGTGCGCTGAAACATGCGGTGATCGAAAAGGACGGTGTGCTGTCGCGAATGCTGCGGGGCACGGAGGCCGGTGTCGCAGGCGGTGTCGGGGGCGAAAGCCACGCTTCAGCCCTGCCGGTCGGTCTGGCTGCTGTGCTGTGGCTTGCGGTTGTGGTCTTCCCTTTCGCGCTGCCCGTGAAGGACCATGCGGAAACGGCTGCGGTGACGCAAATGGAGCAGGTCGAGCTTGCCTCCGAACTTCCCACCTGGACGGTGGAGCAGGGCAATCTGACGATCACGGTCACCCAGATGGGCGCACCGGTCGAGGGCAGCTTTGCCAACTGGAACGTCGCCATCGCCTATGACGAAGACACGGGCACGGGCGAGGTGACCGTCACGATCGACACCACCTCTTTGTCGCTCGGAACCGTGACGCAACAGGCGCAGGGTCCGGAGTTTTTCAACACAGAGGCCTATTCGACCGCGATCTTCACCGGTGACATTTCCCGAATTGACGGCGCGTCGCATGAGGCCGTCGGAACGCTGACCCTTATCGGGAAAACCGTGCCGGTGACGCTGAGCTTCGATCTCACGCTCGAAGGTGCACGCGCAACGATGTCCGGCACCACCACCTTGGATCGCCGCGAATTCGAAATGGGCGCGGGCTATGAGGACGAAGGCACGGTGGGTTTCGGAGTCGAGGTCACCACCGAACTGACGGCGGCGCGGCAGGACGTCGAGAGCGACCCGTCGTAAAGGTGAGGTTCACCCAAACAAAAAAAGGCCGCCGGATTGCTCCGGCGGCCTTCTTATTTCTAACGTGAGATTTACTCGGCCGGGGTGGCTTCGATGGAGATCTCGATCTCGACCTCGTCGGAGACGTAGGGAGCGAATTGGCCCATGTCGAAGTCGGAGCGCAGCACGGTCAACTCGCCGTCAAAACCAACCCACGGCTTGTTCGCCATCGGGTGGTCGGCTTTTTGGGTCAGCTCGGCGTCGATCACGACGGATTTGGTGATGCCGTTGATGGTCAGATCGCCGGTGATTTTGCCTTCGTTTTCGTCGGTCACTTCGATGCCTGTGGACACGAAGGAAATTGTCGGGTTCTCTTCAGCGCCGAAGAAGTCGCCGGTCAGGAAGTGTGCGGTCCGCTCGGCCCAGCCGGTGTAGAGGCTGTCGGTCGGGAAGGACACGGAGACGGAGGATGCGGCCGGATCGGCTTCGTCGAACATGATCTCACCGTCGAAACCGGAGAACATGCCGGTGGTGGTGGAGTAACCGAGGTGCTCGTAGGAGAACACGATCTGGCTGTGCGAGGCGTCGAGGACGTATTTCACCGGCTCGGCATTGGCTGCAGCAGCGGCACCCAGAACAACGGCGGTGGAGAGAAGCAGTTTTTTCATGTTGTCAAAGCTTTCTTTGGCAGTGCGATTTGAAGATGCGACAAAGCTAACGACTGTCTTGTCTGTCTCATATTCCGCAGTCCCAAACAGAATTTGTGCATGGGTAAACATGTCTCTGCGAAAAATTGCCAAGACTGTGCGAATTCTGTTCGACTATGCGCAGGGTCGATAGAAAAAGGCCGCCCATCTTTCCAGAAAGGCGGCCTTTTTCAATTTGGCTCGTGACCGTATCAGCGGCGGCGATCGCGGCGCGAGGACATGGGCTGGAAGGCTACGCCCACATGGGCCTCGCAATAGGGCTTGCCAGCTTGCGACGGCAGACCGCAGAACCAGAAATCTTCGGTCGCGGGGTCGCCCACCGGCCATTTACAGGTCTTCTCGGTCAGTTCCATCACTGACAGCTTCTTGGCCTTTTTCTCGACCTCGTTGACCTTCGCCAGAGCTTCGGCGGGGATTTCATTGGTCGAGGGTTGCGGCGGCAGCGGTTGACCCGCCGGAATGATCGCGCGGCGTGCCGGGCTTACCGGTTTCGGAGCGGCCTCGGCAGCAACAGGGGCCTCCGCCGGTTTCGCGGCGGGTTTCGGCTTGGCCTCGGTCTTGGGTTTGGGAGCGGCGGCGGGTTTTGCCTTGGGCGCTGCGGCGGGTTTGGCGGTAGCACCCGATCCCGCGCGGTTCGACAGGCCCAGACGGTGCACCTTGCCGATCACCGCATTGCGCGTCACACCGCCAAGCTCTTTGGCGATCTGGGAGGCGGATTGACCCTCGCCCCACATTTTCTTCAACAGTTCGACGCGCTCATCGGTCCAGGACATCGTGTTTCCTTCGGTTGTCTGCTGATCCGGGCAGCGCCCGCACCATGATCACCCTTGCACAAGACATTTGCGGTCCAAATTGGCCTAAGTCTGGCAAGGCGTGCTTGAGAATTTCTTCTAACCCCTATTTTAAGCACCACGCTTGCGGTTACAAGCGGGCCAGCGGGAAAAACAAAGTTCTACCGCAGGGCACGTCGATGAGGGGCGCGCGCCTATATAGCAAGGCGCATGTGGGATGAACAAGGGGATGAAGATGGCTGAATATGAAATTCAGATGGGTGTGCGGCGCTTTGGTCGCGTGAATTGGCTTGGGCTTTACACGCTGATGCTGCGGGAGACCCGCCGCTTTCTGGCGGTTTGGACGCAAACGCTTCTGGCGCCTCTGGTGACGGCGGGGCTGTTTCTCACGATTTTCACGCTGGCCATAGGTCCCTCGCGCGGTGATGTGATGGGTGTGCCTTTCGTGCATTTCCTCGCACCGGGTATCCTGACCATGACGGTGATCCAGAACGCTTTTGCCAACACCTCGTCCTCGATCATGATCTCGAAGGTGCAGGGCAATATCGTCGACACGCTGATGCCGCCTCTGTCTCCCTCTGAGCTGGTCATCGGCTACCTGTCGGGCGGCGTTGCGCGCGGGATGTTGGTTGCCTTCGCGATCTGGGCGGTGATGGCCGTGTTTGTCGGCCTGCCTTTGCATCACCCGCTGTTTGCGATTGCCTTTATCCTCTTGGGGGCGCTGTTTATCGGCGGTTTGGGCGTCTTGGCGGGCATTGTGAGCCAGAAATTCGACCATATGGCTGCGATCACCAATTTTATCATCACGCCGCTGTCGTTTCTGTCGGGCACTTTCTATTCCGTCGAGACCCTGCCGCAGTGGTTCAAGGTGCTGACCCATTTGAACCCGGTGTTCTATCTGATCGACGGTGTACGCTATGGCATCATCGGCACCTCGGACAGCTCGCCTTGGCTGGGCCTCGCGGTGATGACGGCGGTGACGGCTGTGGTGGTTTTTGTCGATTGGACCTTCTTTAAACGTGGCACCAAGCTGAAATCCTGATTTTGTCGTTGCCGCCAAAATTCGGCCTGATTTTATGGTTAAACTCGGGGGTGTTCCATCGCTTCCGGGTTTTCTTATGCGTTTTGTTCTGTCCCTTATCCTCGCTCTTCTGCCCCTTGGTCTCATGGCCGCCGACAGCCTGCCGTTTGAATTGGATAGCGCGGATCGCCGGGCGGAGCTGATCGGCTGGGAGGGCGTTGGACGTCTGGATATTGCAGGACAAAGCACCTGTTCCGGCGCGTTGATCGCGGCTGATCTCGTGTTGACGGCGGCGCATTGTGTGGTTGGCGAGGACAATTCCCCCGTGCCACCCGCCCGCATTCTGTTTCGTGCAGGGCTTCGGAATGGAGACTATATCGCCGCTTCGAAAGGCTTGGCTGTGGCGGTCACGCCCGGCTATGACGCCCGCGTCGATGTGACCGCGCAAAATATCCGCAACGATCTGGCTCTGATCAAACTGGCCTCTCCGATCCCTACGGCGCTGGCACGACCCTTTGCGGTGCATCGGAGTTCGAAACCCCGCGGCGAGTTGATGGTCGCCTCCTACGGGCGCGGGCGCAACGCGGCCCTGTCGATCCAGCGCGAATGCCATGTGCTCGACTATTCCAACGACATTTACAGCTTTGATTGCGACATCACTTTTGGCTCCTCTGGCGCGCCGGTCTTTGCCTATGACGGGGTACGGCCCGCGATCGTGTCGGTCGTCTCGGCGCTCGGCACGCGCGATGGCCGCAAGGTGGGCTTTGGCATGTCGCTGCTCGACCGGGTGAGCGCGTTGAAACAACAGATTGCTCTGGGCGCGCCTGAAGTTGCCGCAAAACCGGCGGTGGCAAAACGCATCACGGTCGGCGGGTCGTCGTCGCGCTCGGTCGGCAATTCGAAATTCCTGTCGGCAGATTGAGTGGCGCGCGAAATACCCTTTGACAGCGCCCGCGCTTTGACCGTAAAGCCCATCCTATGAACATGATCCGCACATATGCCCGTATCATCCGACGTCGATGCCGTAACGCGTAAGATGTCCGTTCTCTCGTGCCAAGACGTGATGTCCACGGCACAAAACGCGCCAAACTGGCGCAAACCTTGCAAAATACCGCAAAATCCCCGTCCAAACCGTTGACAGGCCCGCTGGCTTTCGCCACCCATGAGGCCTCTCATTTTCAGAGGAATAAGACCGATGATCACCCCCGTTCTGCCGACCTACAACCGGGCTCCCTTGTCCTTCGTCAAAGGCGAAGGCTCCTGGCTTTTCGAGGCGGACGGGCGACGTTTCCTCGATCTGGGCGCGGGCATTGCGGTGAACACGCTGGGCCACGCCAACCCGGAACTGGCCGAGACGCTGAAAGCACAGGCTGACACGCTGTGGCACGTCTCGAACCTCTACAAAATCCCGGCGCAGGAAGCGCTGGCGAACAAGCTTGTCGAGACCACCTTTGCCGACACCTGTTTCTTCACCAACTCGGGCACCGAGGCCGCTGAGTTGGCGATCAAGATGGCGCGCAAATATTGGTTTGAAAAAGGCCAGCCGGAAAAGATCGAGATCATCACCTTTGACGGCTGTTTCCATGGCCGTTCAACCGGCGCGATTGCCGCCTCCGGCTCCGAGAAAATGGTAAAGGGCTTTGGCCCCCTGATGCCGGGCTTTGTGCACTTGCCGTTTGGCGACTGGGAGGCTGTGGCCGATCACGTCACCGACAAAACGGCGGCGATCCTGATCGAGCCGGTGCAGGGGGAAGGCGGCATTCGTGTCGTCCCCGACGAGGCGCTGAAACGGCTGCGCGAGATTGCGGAGACCAAAGGCTGTCTGCTGATTTTCGACGAGGTGCAATGTGGCGTCGCGCGCACGGGCAAGTTGTTCGCCCATGAATACGCTGGCGTGACGCCGGACATCATGATGGTCGCCAAAGGCATCGGCGGGGGCTTTCCTCTGGGGGCTGTTCTGGCCACCGAAGAGGCGGCATCGGGCATGACCGCAGGCACCCATGGGTCGACCTATGGGGGCAACCCGCTGGGCTGTGCCATCGGGCTGAAGGTCATGGAAATCGTGTCCGATCCCGCCTTCCTCGCCGAAGTGAACCGCAAAGCGGGGCTGATGCGTCAGAAACTCGAAGGCCTCGTGGCCGATCACCCGGATGTTTTTGAGGGCGTCCGTGGCGAGGGGCTTATGTTGGGCCTCAAATGCAAAATCGCGCCTGCCGATCTGGTGGGCAAAGGCTATGAGCAAGGTGTCCTGACCGTGCCCGCCGCCGACAACGTGGTGCGGCTTTTGCCCGCGCTCAATATCACTGACGAAGAGATTGCCGAGGCCGTGTCGCGGATTGATGCCGCCGCCAGCGCGCTCTGACAGACGAAGAGACCAAACCTATGAACCACTTCCTCGACATTCACAAAACAGACGCAAGAGACCTGCACCGGATCATCGAGACCGCGAAACTCACCAAGAACGCGCGCCATGACAAGCCGAAAGCGGCCTTGGACGAGGAGCAGCCGCTCAAAGACAAAATGGTCGCGCTGATTTTCGAGAAACCCTCGACCCGGACGCGCGTGTCTTTTGATGTGGGCGTGCGCCAGATGGGCGGGCAGACCATGGTGCTTTCGGGCGCGGATATGCAACTGGGCCACGGCGAAACCATCGCTGACACGGCCCGCGTGTTGTCGCGCTACGTCGACATGATCATGATCCGCACCTTCGAGGAGCAAACGCTTCTTGAGATGGCGGAATATGCCTCCGTGCCGGTGATCAACGGGCTGACGAACCGCACCCATCCCTGCCAGATCATGGCCGACATTCTAACCTATGAGGAGCATCGCGGCTCGATCAAAGGCAAGAAAGTCGTCTGGCTGGGCGATGGCAACAATGTCTGTGCGTCCTTCCTCCATGCCGCCGGTCAGTTCGGCTTTGACATGACTTTTGCCGGCCCTGAACCGCTTGATCCCGAGATGGGTTTCGTAGAGGCGGCGCGTGCCAAGGGCTCGAACATCGAGATCACCCGAAACGCCGAGGAGGCCGTTGCGGGCGCCGATCTTGTCGTTACTGACACTTGGGTTTCGATGCACGATCCGGCTTCGGCTCGCGAACGGCGCCACAATCAGCTGCGCCCTTACCGGGTGGATCGCAAGCTGATGTCTCATGCGAACCCCGATGCGCTGTTTATGCACTGTCTTCCGGCGCACCGCGGCGATGAGGTGACGAACAACGTTATGGACGGTCCGCAATCGGTGATTTTCGACGAGGCAGAAAACCGTCTCCACGCGCAAAAGGCGATCATGCGTTGGTGCGTTGAGTGAGTACTTCACCTGCAATGAAAACCGAAAAAGGGCGCCGGTGAGGGCGCCCTTTTTTTATTCGCATTGAGGTTCGCATCGGGGGAGGCGTCAGCCCGCCAGATGCGACAAGAGCCAGAACACAATCGCCGACAGGAGCGCAGCAGCGGGAACCGTGATCACCCAAGCGGCGACGATGGTCATAAAATGGCTGCGGCGGACGAGCTTGCGGCGGCGGCGTTCCTCGGCAGCGATGCGCAGGTCTTTTTTCTTGCGCATGGTCTCGTCGAGGCGCTTTTCGTGATACCATTCGCGGAAGAAACCAACACCGAACACACCGCCAACGGCGATATGGGTCGACGATACAGGTAGGCCGAGCCAGCTTGCGACGATGACGGTGATGGCGGCAGAGAGTGCCACGCAATAGGCGCGCATCGGGTTAAGTTTGGTGATTTGGCTGCCGACCATTTTGATCAGTTTCGGGCCGAACAGAATGAGGCCGAAAGAGATGCCGAAGGCGCCGATCACCATGACCCAATGGGGGATGGAAACGCTACCGGCGAATTCACCGGAGGCATTGGCATGCACGATGGCGGCCAGAGGGCCGACCGCGTTGGCGACGTCATTAGCACCATGGGCAAAGGACAAAAGTGCGGCCGAAATCACCAGCGGCAGGCCGAAAAGCGCCTTGAGCGATTTGTTGCGGTTTTCCAGACCTTCGGATTGGCGACGCACCAGAGGCGCAGAGGCCACATAGGACAGCGCCCCCACGCCGAGACCGATCAAAAGTGCCGTCAGGAGATCGACGCTGACGATTTTCTTGAGGCCCTTGACAGCGAGATAGGTCGCGAATGTGCCCATCATGATGCCGATCAGCACCGGCACCCAACGGCGCGCGGCTGCGATTTTGTCGGGCTGATACATGATCCGGGCTTTGATGAACCACAGGAAACCGGCCGCGATCACGCCGCCCAGAAGGGGAGAGATCACCCAGCTCGCAGCGATCAGCCCCATTGAACCCCAGTTCACCGTGGCAAACCCCGCAGCCGCAATCCCTGCGCCCATAACGCCGCCCACGACCGAGTGTGTGGTGGAGACCGGCGCGCCAATCCATGTGGCGAGGTTCACCCAAAGAGCCGAGGACAAAAGTGCGGCCATCATGGCCCAGATGAACACCTGCGTGTTGGCCACAGCGCTTGGGTCGATGATGCCTTTGGAGATGGTCGAGACCACATCGCCTCCCGCCAAAAGCGCGCCTGCACTTTCGCAAAGCGCGGCAATGACGATGGCGCCGCCCATGGTAAGCGCGTTGGCGCCCACGGCCGGACCCATGTTGTTCGCCACATCGTTCGCGCCGATGTTGATCGCCATATAGGCGCCCAAAGCGGCGGCGGCGATGACGACAGCGGAACCGGGTTGGCCACCAAAGACCAAGGCCGCAAAGAGCCCCGCGACGATGATAAAGGCCAATGCAACCCCGAGCCCAACCATGGGGCGCGCGATGTGGAATGTCGCCATCTCGACCTGACTGATACGATTCAGGTCCTTATCGAGGGTCTTCCACTGTTTTCCGTGCTCTTCGCTGTCAGACATCGTGGCTTCGGTCCGTTGTCAATCTGTTACAAACGGCGAAGCGCTAACGTGCCCGGCCTTGCATTGCAAGCCTTTCGCGTCTTTTCAGCGCAGAGTAAATTGTCTCAGAGGTCCAGAAGCAACTCGCGCAACTCGGGTTCATCAACCAGAGCGGCGGCCTGTTTGGGCGACATCCAGCTGCGTTTGCGTTCGCTTTTTTCCGGGAAGTCATCCTCGAGATGGTCGACCTCGATCGAATAGACCGTGGCCTCCACCGGCGCAGGCAAACCGTTGTCGAGCTTCTTGATATAGTGATAAAGGCCCAGCGGCTTGGTCTTGCCTTGTGCGGGTTTTACGCCAGCTTCTTCCCAGGCTTCCTGCGCCGCAGTTCCAGCCCCATCAAGCCCGCGGATCGGCCAGCCTTTCGGAATGATCCAACGCCCGCTGTCGCGCGAGGTGATCATCAGAACTTCTTTGCCTTTCTTGCCGTTACGCCAACACAGAGCCGCGGATTGCACGCGGTCGGGGCGACGCAGAAGGGGGTCGAAGACGCCTGTCCAAGCGGATTTGAGGAGTGTAACCATGAACCGGATATGTGCCTGTTTTTGTCTATATTGCGTATATACATAGGGTGCTGGCCCTTAAATTGCAAGCCATTCGCAGAAAACTTCCGATCCGCATGTGTCGAAAGGCGCCTTTTTAGGCATACTTGTCACGGGCCCGTTTCGCGATAGGTTTAGGCGCGACGCGCTGGTGCCACTCACCGGATGTGTCAGATAGTTTCCCAAAGCCCGCGATCAAGGAGCGCCGCCTCACATGTCACAGCTCAACACAAAAGCCCGCATCGGTCTCATAGGATTGGGCGTCATGGGGGCAAACCTGTCGCTCAACATTGCGGAAAAGGGCTTTCCTATCGCCGTGTTCAACCGCACCGGATCGGTCACCGACGAGTTCATTGCCGAAAGCGGCGATCTGCGGGACGCGTTGGTGCCGACCAAAACATATGAAGAGCTTGTTGCGGCGCTCGACAGCCCCCGCGCGGTGATCATCATGGTAAAAGCGGGCGGTCCGGTCGATGCGGTGATCGACGCCCTCGTGCCTCTGTTGGAAGAGGGGGACATGATCATCGATGCGGGCAATGCCGATTTCCACGACACGCGTCGGCGCGAGGCTGCGCTGCGCGAGCAGGGGCTGAATTTCATCGGTATGGGTGTGTCGGGTGGTGAGGAGGGTGCGCGTCATGGGCCGTCGATCATGGTCGGCGGCAATCCAGCGTCCTATGAGACGATCCGCGACATTATCGAGGCGATTTCCGCCAAACATGAGGGTGATCCCTGTGCCGCGCATTTCGGGCCGGACGGCGCGGGGCATTTCGTCAAAACCGTGCACAACGGCATCGAATATGCCGACATGCAAATGATCGCAGAGATCTATGGTTTGTTGCGAGACGGCGCACATCAGGCGCCAGATGAAATTGGCGCATTGTTTGAACGCTGGAACAAAGGTCCGCTCAACTCCTATCTCGTGGAAATCTCCGGCAAGGTGCTTCAGGCCTATGATCCGGCGACCGGCAAGCCGATGGTTGAGGTGATTGTCGATAAGGCCGGGCAAAAGGGCACCGGGCGCTGGACTGCGATTGAGGCGCTTACCCTTGGGCAATCGCCCTCCACAATCGAGGCTGCGGTCGCCGCGCGGTCCTGGTCCTCGGAAAAGGAAACGCGTCTGGTGGGGGCAGAGATTTTTGGCACTGAGCCCGAATTTCGCCCGACGTTGCCGAAAGAGAGTGACTTTGAAGAAGCGCTTTTGGTCGCGAAACTTGTTGCCTATGATCAGGGCTTCAAACTTTTGAAAGCGGCTTCCGATCACTATGACTGGGGCCTTGATCTGGCGCGCGCTGCCGAAGTCTGGCGCGAGGGGTGCATCATCCGCTCGGCGCTCTTGGATGATATGGCGGCGGCAATCCGCAGCGGTCTGCCGCAGGATCAACTCATCTTTAGCCCGGATTTCATCGCGCATGTGAAAGGCGGACTCTCTGCCCTGCGCCGCGTGGTGTCTTACGCCACCTCTGCAGGGCTTCCAGTCCCGGCGCTTTCGAATGCGCTCGCCTATTTCGACACGATGCGCCAAGGCCGTGGCACCACCGATCTCATTCAGGCGCAACGCGATTTCTTCGGCGCGCATGGGTTTGAACGCACGGATGGCGGTGAGGGGAAGCACGGGCCATGGCATGCGTGAGGCGACAGGTTTATCTTGCCTCCGCCCCTGAAATTGTGATTTTCCAGAGCTGACGCGCCCAGAGGTGCGCCTGTGCTGCAAGATGGGTGGGAATGAGCTTCGTCATCTTCATCAATGGTTTGGTCATGGTCTTCTTCGCCGCCCTCATGGGCGTGGTGGCCTTGGCCTTTCCCGACACGGCATCCGTTTTCGAAGAATCCGCTTTCTTTTTCGGGTTTCTCGGCGGCGCTCTTGCGCTGGCGTCCTCGCCGCGCACCGATGACCTGCGCCCTCTTCATACCTTTCTCCTGACCTCTTCCGTCTGGATGGTGGCCGCGCTCTGCGGTGCGGGCCCTTTGCACCTCTACAACCTCTCGCTCACAGATGCGTTTTTCGAGGCCATGTCGGGGATCACAACCACCGGATCCACTGTAATGTCCGGCCTCGATGACACACCGCGCGGTATTATCTTTTGGCGCGCGACGTTGCAGGCCGTCGGCGGGGTCGGGTTCATTGTCACAGGCATTGCGCTTCTGCCGATCCTGAAAGTGGGCGGGATGCAGCTTTTCCGTTCGGAAAGTTCGGAGACCGGCGAGAGGGAACTGCGCAATGCGACGATGTTCGCCTCCGCCACCTTGCAGATCTATTTCGCGCTCATCATTCTGTGCGGGCTGCTCTATCTCTTAGGTGGTATGTCGCCCTTCGATGCGCTGACCCATGCTTTGACCACGCTCTCGACCGGCGGCTATTCGGGCTATGACGCCTCTTTCGGCCACTTCCAAAGCGGCTTTCTGCAATGGACGTGCACGCTCTTTATGCTCGCGGGGGCTTTGCCTTTCTCTTGGTATATCAGAGGGGTGCGTCACGGAAATTGGCGCTCTGAACAGGTCGTGGCGATGCTGAAATCTCTCGGTTTGTCGATTTCCGTCCTCGCCGTCTGGCTGATGTATGTGCAGGATGAAACGTTGCCTGACGCGCTTCGCCTCGTGGCGTTCAATGTCGTCTCCGTGGTCACGACCACGGGCTACGCTACGACGGATTACACGCTTTGGGGACCGTTTGCGGTCGCCG
This sequence comes from Celeribacter sp. PS-C1, assembly GCF_019429625.1. Lineage (GTDB taxonomy): Bacteria > Pseudomonadota > Alphaproteobacteria > Rhodobacterales > Rhodobacteraceae > Celeribacter. The sequence continues at coordinate 75,570 of NZ_JAHXRW010000007.1, read as the reverse complement.
CCTTCTTTGTCCTGACGGCGGTCGGAGGCGCGACCGGATCGACGGCGGGAGGCGCCAAAGCCATGCGCTGGCTCGTGGCCTTCCGCGCGCTTTTGGCGCAAATCCGCATGAGTTTCGCGCCGCATCGGATCACATTCGTGAAATACGAAGGCCGCCCCGTCGCCCCCGATGCGCTCTCTGGTGTGATCGCGTTCTTCGTGCTTTATGCCGCCACATTTGGCGTTCTGGCTTCGCTCTTGAGTTTCTTCGGCGCCGATATGTCGACCGCGCTTTCCGGCGCCTTGACTGCCTTGGCCAATGTGGGGCCGGGCGTCGGTGGTGTCATCGGTCCTGCGGGCAATTTTGCAAGTTTGGACACGGCATCGAAATTGGTTCTGAGCTTTGGCATGTATCTCGGGCGGCTCGAAATGGCGACGGTTTACGCGCTGATGGCGCCGTTGTTTTGGCGAGAGTTGGTGGCCAACCGCTGAGGGATTTCCTATCCCTTTCTCACGCGTTAACCTTAATCAGATTAACCTTAACGCCCTGTCATAAACCGCGGCTCAAAGGTTAAAATCCTGTCATATTTCTCGCGGGCGGACTGTCACAGTCTTTAAAGCTTGGTAAATGACAATGCTCATTTACGTGCCCCGCCGCTTCGCGCGCAGCGTCGGATCGGCCTCCGTCGGATCTTCGGGCCAGGGGTGTTTCGGATAGCGTCCACGCATATCCTTGCGCACATCGGCATAGGAGGTCGTCCAGAAATTCGGCAAATCCATCGTCACCTGAACCGGACGATGCGCCGGAGAGGTCAGCACCACTTTCAAAGGCACATGGTTCGGCCCCACGGTCGGATGCCGCGTGGTGCCAAAGAATTCCTGAAGCCTGCCGGTGACTTCCGGGTGATCGCCAGAATAATCAATCGGCAGCTTGCGACCCACGGGGCTTTCGAAATGCCCCGGAACCTCTCGATCAAGCTGTTGCATCTGGTCCCAATCCAACATGGCCCGCAGCGCGTCGGTGATGTCCAGCGCCCGCAGCGCCGCCTCGGTTTTCGCGCCTTTGAGATAGGGCAAAAGCCAGTCTTCAAGCGTGGCGAGCAGCGTCTCCTCCGACATATCGGGATAGCTGTCGCCCATCAGACGTACGCGCGCGGCAAAGCGTTTCGCAGCCTCACTCCACGGCAGTCCGATTTGACGCAAGCCGACCAGAGCACCCCGTGCAATTGCCTCTTTCGGCGCATCTTTCCATTGCCGGTCATCCAGCACCAAAGCGCCAAACATCTCGCGTCGTCGCGCCACCACGCGCTTCTCGCGTTTGTCCCAATCACAAACATCGTGCCATTTGATTTGATCGCCATAAAGGCCGCGCAGCTCGCTTTCGCTGATTTGAACGGCCTGCCGGATGCGCGCATCCCGTGCGGCGCCGTCCGTATCGGTCACGACGATCAGTCGGGCGGAGGCCAGATCATCGCTCTCCGGCATGACGGCGCCTTTGCCGCCCGACAACAGATAGCGCGGTTGATCGCCCGCACGGCGCAGACCGACGCGGTCCGGATAGGCCAGTGCGGCCATTTCTCCAAGGCTCATCGGCTCCGTTTGCGTGAGGCCCTGTCGCAGACGTTTGGCTTCTTGTTTGACGCGTTCGATCACGCCACGGTCGGCATTCCCGGGGCTTTGCAAGGCGCGCATCCGTAAGGACAGGTCCACGCCCGCTCCGCGCAAAGGATCGCGTTCATTCAACATTGCAGCCAAATCTGCTGCCTGTTGCCCCGCAATTTGTAGCATATGTGCAAGTCTGGGATGCAGCGGCTTGGCGGAGAGCGCCTTGCCGTGCTCTGTGATCCGCCCCTCAGGATCGAGCGCGCCAAGGCTTTGTAGCAGTGCTCTGGCCTCTCCCAATGGTCCCGGAGGGGGCGGTGTGAGAAAGGCCAAGTCTCCTTCGGAGGCGCCCCAAAGTGCGAGTTCTAAAGCCAGCCCGGTGAGGTCTGCGGTTTCAATCTCGGCAGGGGCAAAGCCTGACAGCGCGCCTTCTTCGCCCTTGGTCCAAAGCCTGTAACACACTCCTTCCGACACCCGTCCGGCTCGGCCGCGACGTTGTTCCGCCTCGGCCTTTGAGACCCGTTCCGTGACCAGTCGCGACATGCCTGAGGCGGGGTCGAACCGTGCACGCCGCGCGCGACCTGCGTCCACGACGATACGCACGTCTTCGATGGTGAGCGAGGTCTCCGCAATCGAGGTCGCCAACACGATCTTGCGCCCATCTTTTGTGGGGGCGATTGCCGCGCGTTGGTCGGCGAATTTCATGGCGCCGAACAGTGGGCGCAGGGTGCAATCCTGCGGCACGCGGCCCTCCAAAAGGCTCTGGACCCGGCGGATTTCGCCCTCTCCAGGCAGGAACAGAAGCGCCGAGCCCTCGGCCTCCGAGACGGCCTTAAGCGTCAGGTCAGCTACTGCTTGTTCTAGGCGCTGCGTCTTCGGAAACGGGGCGTCGAGCCAGCGGGTCTCTACCGGATAAGCGCGGCCCTCGGAGCGGATCACTGGGGCGTCGTCCAAAAGGGCGGCCACGGGCTCTGCATCCAATGTCGCGGACATGACGACGAGCGTCAAATCATCCCGCAGCGCTTGCCGCACCTCCCAGGTGAGCGCGAGGCCGAGATCGGCGTTTAGGCTGCGTTCGTGGAATTCGTCAAAGATTACCGCGCCAACCCCGGTCAATTCGGGGTCCGATTGTAGCATTCGTGTAAGTATACCCTCGGTCACCACTTCGATCCGCGTGGCTTTCGAGACTTTCGCTTCGCCCCGGATACGATAGCCGACGGTCTCGCCAGCTTGTTCGCCCAAGGTTTCCGCCATACGCTCCGCCGCCGTGCGCGCGGCCAAGCGACGGGGTTCGAGCATGATGATCTTGCCCTCGATCACTGGCAAAAGAGCAAGAGGCACGCGGGTGGTTTTGCCGGCCCCCGGCGGCGCCATAAGCACCGCACGACCGTGGGCCGTGAGAGCATCGGTTAGGTCGTCGAGAACGTCATCAATAGGCAGGCGAGGTGTGAACATGCTCCTCTATATGGTCGAAAGCTGAGAGGCCGAAAAGAGGGCAGGGGTGGACAAAGCGGCAAGGCTGCGGGAAAAACTGCATCAACGCTCCGCAACCCGGAAGGTCATAATGGACATCAAAGAGCTTGCCGAACAGGTCATCGCAGGGAACCGCCGGGCGCTGGCGCGGGCGATCACATTGGTTGAAAGTGCGCGGGCGGATCATCGGGCGCAGGCGATTGAGCTGATGGAGGTGATCGGCAAAAGCGGGCGGCAGGCGCTGCGGCTTGGGTTGTCGGGCACGCCGGGGGTGGGAAAATCCACCTTTATCGAGAGCTTTGGGATGATGCTGATCAAAGAGGGGCTAAAGGTCGCTGTGCTGGCCGTGGACCCGTCGTCGTCGCGCTCGGGTGGCTCTATTCTGGGTGATAAGACGCGGATGGAGATGCTGTCGCGCGAACGAGATGCCTTTATCCGCCCGTCTCCATCGCAATCCGAATTGGGCGGTGTTGCGCGGCGCACGCGGGAGGCTGTCGCACTTTGTGAAGCGGCTGGATATGATCTGATCCTGATCGAGACAGTGGGCGTGGGGCAATCCGAGACTGTGGTATCTGAGATGTCCGATTTGTTTTTGTTGTTGCTGGCGCCCGCAGGGGGCGATGAACTGCAAGGCGTCAAACGCGGCATCATGGAGATGGCCGACCTGATTTTGGTGAACAAGGCAGATGGTGATCTGAAGCCCGCAGCGCAGCGGACCTGTGCCGATTACGCCGGTGCGCTGCGCCTCATCCGAAAGCGCCCGCAAGACCCGCAGGATTTCCCCAAGGCGATGACCGTGTCGGCCATTGAGGAAAAGGGGTTGCGAGAGGCCTGGGGCGAGATGACCACGCTAGCGGACTGGCGACGTGAGAACGGGTTCTTTGACAAACGGCGCTCGGAGCAGGCGGAATATTGGTTCGGGCAAGATATCCGCCACGGGCTTTTGTCTCAGCTTGAGCGCGAGCCGCTCAAATCGATGATCTTAGGTCTGGCGCAGAAGGTGGCCCAAGGCGAGATCACGCCGGGCCACGCGGCGGCCGATGTGCTTGAGGCGCTTCAGCGCGGATGAGAGATTGCATGAGAAAGGCTTGACGATTCTCCTGTGATCGCCTATGCACCGCGAACTGAATTTCGGGCACGGCTTTCGGGCGGTGTCCTTTTCTGTTGGAAATCGGTGTTTTCCCGTGTTTCTCATCGCTTTTCGGACTTGCGTCCGGAGCGAGGGCGCGTAAAAGAGGGCCGATCAAGACGGAATTGAGTCTTTTAAACTGCGAGAGTGCGTCATTCAGGGCGTGCTTTCGAAAGTAGAAACGAGGATGAACCCATGTCGCGTCGTTGCGAACTGACCGGTAAAGGCCCGATGACTGGCAACAATGTCAGCCACGCCAAAAACAGAACCCGCCGCCGTTTCCTTCCGAACCTCAACGATGTGACGCTGATTTCGGAAGCCCTCGGCCGCTCTTTCAAACTGCGGATTTCCGCTGCTGCTCTGCGTTCCGTTGACCACCGTGGTGGTCTGGACGCCTTCCTTGCGAAAGCAAAGGACGAAGAGCTGTCGGATAACGCTCTGAAAATCAAGAAAGAGATCGCGAAAGCTCAGGCTGCCGCGTAATCCTTTCGGATTTTACGGATTGAACCCCGTGAAGGCATCGCCTTCGCGGGGTTTTTCTGTCTGAAACGGTGTGTCATTTGGTCTCTTTTCTTTCGGGCGCTGAACGCTAAAGTGCGGCCATGCGTCTATCCCGCACGATAAAGGCCGTTTTGGTCGCGCTTTTGCTTATCGTCACGTCCCAATCCATGGCCGTGGCGCGCGGCACCATGCGCGATGCCACCGGTGCCACGGTGCTCTGTACTGGAACAGGCCCGATCACGGTTTTGATCGATGCGGACGGGCAGCCGATTGGACCGACGCACATCTGTCCCGATTGTGCTTTGTCGGTGATCGCGGGGCTGGCGGAGGCATTCGACCTGCCAACGCCTGCGCAAAACGAGCTGCGCTTTTCTCCGCCGCGCCTGTCCCTTGAGGCGCATGATGCGGTTCCGCCGCGGCCGCGGGCCCGTGCGCCACCGGTGGTCTGAGTTCTTCCCTTCAAGACACTCAAAGACCACAAGGATCTGACACTATGTTCAAAACCACGTTTCTGGCTGGGCTCGCCTGTGCCTTCGCTCTGCCTGCCATTGCCGATATCACCATCACTGACGCCTATGCCCGGTCTTCCGGAATGATGGCAAAAACGGGCGCCGCCTTTTTTGTCATCGAGAATTCGGGCGATGAAGACGATCAGCTGATCGACGCCAAGGCCGATATTTCCAAAATCACCGAATTGCACACTCATAAGGACATGGGCGACGGCATCATGAAAATGATGCATGTGCCCGAGGGCTTTTCCATCCCAGCCCATGGCACACACGCCTTGGCACGTGGTGGCGATCACGTGATGTTCATGGGGCTCCTGAAGCCGATGGCCCAAGGCGACACCGTCAACGTGATCCTGACCTTTGAGAAGGCTGGTGACATCACGGTCGAAATTCCCGTCGATATGGAACGTCAGGACGCGCCGACGATGGCGATGCCGATGGATGGCGCAGGAGACCATAGCGGAATGAATATGGGCAACTGACGCTTTGTCATAAGCATGCGAAAGGCACGCCCCGGCGTGCCTTTTTTCTTGCGCGGATTTCAAAATGGCTTAGAGAACGCATTTGAGCGAGGCAGGAAATTATCGGCCTGAGTCGCGCCCTTTCTTGACATGTGAAGAGACCGATCATGCTGAACGTCTATGCGTTCCCGGAGGCGTTTTCGCCTGCCGAATGTGATGCGATTGTGATGTTGGCCCGTGAGGAAGATCTTGCGGATGCGGGGTTGGTGAAAAACCGCTCCGATCATAACCTGCGGCGTGCCGATTTGGCCTGGCTTGACGAGCGCGACGGCGGCGAATGGATTATGGAGCGGATCATGACGCTGGTGGCCGAGGCCAACCGCACGCATTTCGATTTTGCCCTGACCGAGTTCGGCGAAAGCCCGCAGGTTGCCCGCTATGGCTCTGAGCGTCAGGGGCATTTCACATGGCACTCTGACATTGGCGAAGGTGCACTGGCTTCGCGTCGCAAACTGACCATGGTGGTGCAGCTTTCCGAGGCGTCTGACTACCAGGGTGGCGCGCTCGAATTGCAGCCCGATGCCAATATCCGCGAAGCCGACCGCGCTAAGGGCTCTGCGGTTTTGTTCCCGTCCTTCGTGTTGCACCGGGTGACGCCCGTGACCTCGGGTGAGCGGTTTTCCCTGTCGACTTGGGTCCATGGGCCGGCGTTTCGGTGAGTATTTCGGCCAAGAAGAAGCAGGGTAGGGTGCGCGCCGGTTGCCGATACTCCATTCTGTGACGGACCTTCGGAAGGGTTCTGGCCACACGAACCGGCGCGTCTTCTCCTTGGGCGGTCATCGGCGCTCCCGCCTGTACCGCGTTTTCAGATTAATCTGAGGAAGGTTAACGTTCGGTTGAGCCTTCTTCTTGGTTCAAATACTCAACTTCGCTCAACGGCTCAGAACTTCGTCCACCCATTGCGGCACAACCGTACTGGCCAAGCCCTCACGCACCTCGTCAAACCGCCCGCCGGAAGCCTCGAGGTTCAATTCCATGGTCCTGATACCCAGCTGACGCGCCATTTGGCCAAACCCTGCGGCGGGGTAGACGACGCCGGAGGTGCCGATGGAGACGAACAGGTCGCTGTCTTCCAAAGCCTCCTGGATCGTGTCCATATGATAGGGAATTTCGCCGAACCAGACGATGTCGGGCCGGGTCGCGGGAGCGCCGCAAGAGGGGCAGGGGTCTTTCACGTCCATCGCCATCGGCGCGGACCACCTATGGTCGCAGGTGGCACAAAGCGCATCCTTGAGAGCGCCGTGCATATGGATAACGTCGCGTGCGCCACCGCGCTCCAGCAGGTCATCGACGTTTTGCGTGACGAGGTACACCGGCGCGTCATGGGCGGCCTGCAGCCTTGCCAGCGCTTGATGTGCCGCGTTGGGTTCCGCCTCCGCCGCCTGCGCGCGGCGCATATTGTAAAATGTCTGAACCAGTTCGGGATCGCGGGCAAAGGCCTCTGGCGTGGCAACATCTTCGACCCGGTGATCTTCCCAGAGCCCGTCTTCGGCGCGAAAGGTTTTGAGCCCGCTCTCCGCGGACAAACCGGCGCCGGAGAGAATGAAAATTCCGCCTGTCATCTGAGGTCTCCCTTTTCTTTCACCCTGCCTTGTGCCCGACACGCGGGCAAGGGTAGCGTGTCAACAAACAGGAGCCCTCATGCATAAAATCCTTTTCGTTTGTCTCGGCAATATCTGCCGCTCGCCCTCCGCTGAGGCGGTGTTTGTCGCCAAGGCGGAGGCTGCGCGACTACCTGTCAGCGCGGACAGCGCAGGCACCGGAGATTGGCATGTCGGCGAAGCACCTTATGGTCCGATGCAGGCGGCGGCGAGACTGCGGGACTATGACCTCTCCCCGCTCCGCGCGCGTCAATTCACGGCGGCGGATTTCACCAGCTTCGACCTGATCGTGGCGATGGACGAGGCCAATTTGCATGACATTGAACGGCTTCGGCCGGCGGGAAGTGATACGCCTGTCGTTTTGATGATGTCCTATGCGGCGGAGGCGGGGGTTAAGGCCGTGCCAGATCCCTATTACACCCGAGATTTCGATGAGGCGCTGGACCTGATCGAGGTGGCCGCCGACGGGCTCATCATGCGCTTAAAGACGTAGCCAGCGAAAGGCGCGTTTAAGCTCTTCCGTGCCGTTCTCAGAGTACCAGCGCCCGTGGCTGAGGATCACCTTCTCGGGTTCCCAGCCGATCACCTCGCGCATTACGGCGCGGGCCTTTTTCTTGGATTTGAACGTGGCGCGCATGTCGGCGGGGGCTTTGCCGTCCGGGTCGAGAATGCCAGCGAGGTGCGTCAGCACAGCACGGAAGGGACCGACTTTCTCCGCCTCGAAGTTCTCGATCAGATCGGTCAAAATGAGGGTTCTCGAACTTTCGTGGAAAAACACCACCTCGTGCAGAAAGCGATGCCCTTTGACCACGCGCTGGCGTATCGCGTGTGCATAGCCTTCGGGCGCTTCATCGGTCAAAATCTCATGCGGGGGGACGGGTATGTTGAACTTCCGTGCGCGCTCTTTGACGCCGGGGGCGGCCAGAACCGCAGCACCGGGAAAGCGTTTGTGCCAGGCGTTCAGCGAGACGTAATGGATTGGATTGGGGGCGATCAACCAACCGATGGGGCCGAGCGCGGCCATCTCGTCCAAGAGCCCCTCGTCAAGTGCGATTGGTGAATGCACCCAGAGCTTGCCGTCCACACGCACCACCGTCATCCGTGTTGGAAAATTCATGCCGTAGAATGGCACAGGCGGCCCGTCGGCGAGCCAAATCTCTGAATCTACATCTGGGCCGACAGGTTTAAGCGTGTTGAGCGGTGGGTAGAGGTTTTCGGGCTTAGCCACAGTATTGTGCGGCGGTTTCCCCAAACACCTTGTAACGACGCCAGAAGGCCTCGTGGCTCGAATTGTCCGACTGGCGAATGTCCTGCGCCTTTTGCGGGTTCTTAAAGAACTTCGCGGCCTGACGTTGGTCGCTATTTGACAGGGTCAGATCGGCGGCCTGCTGAATGCAGCCACAGAGCGCGCGATTGTTCGCGGCCCGGTCCGACGCCATGCAGGCCCGCTCAACCGCACCAGCGGAGGCGCCCATGGGCGACAACGTCGCGGTGAAGCCAGCGGCGATCAGGGTCAATACGGTCAATGATTTTTTCATGTCTCTGCCTCTCGTGCCTCTCTTTGTGCCAAGACGCGGCCCTGTCTTTTGATGTTTTCACACCCGCAGAGTCCACCGTTTTGGTGAAGATACTGTTAAAATGCCTGAGTCTGGGGTTTGAGGCAATTGCGGAGTTTGTCGCGGGGGCCGGATGGGCGGAGGGGTGCTTATTCACCGCAAAAAGCGTAAATGGCTGGCTGAAAACGGCTCATCGCAAATACGTGCGCTAAGTTTGAGAAAATGAGGTTCAAAAGCTGGATGTATGTGGGGCTGTAGCCCTCAGGGGGCTTGCCATTCCCCCCCTTTCCCCGCATAGAACTCAGCCAAACCTTCACGCGCTAAAGGCCTGTCATGACCGAGCTGAAAAACATCCGGAACTTCTCCATCGTGGCCCATATCGACCACGGCAAATCGACGCTTGCCGACCGGTTGATCCAGCTCACAGGCACGGTGGCCGAGCGCGATATGCAGGCGCAGATGTTGGACTCGATGGACATCGAGCGCGAGCGCGGGATCACGATCAAGGCGAACTCTGTGCGGATCGAATATCCGGCCAAGGACGGCGAGACCTATATTCTGAACCTGATCGACACCCCCGGCCACGTCGACTTTGCCTATGAGGTGAGCCGCTCGATGCAGGCTGTCGAGGGCTCTCTTTTGGTGGTGGACGCGACGCAGGGCGTCGAGGCGCAGACGCTTGCGAACGTCTATCAAGCCATTGATGCCGACCACGAGATCGTGCCGGTGCTGAACAAGATTGACCTCCCGGCCGCCGAGCCGGAGCGTGTGTGCGAACAGATCGAAGATGTCATCGGCATCGACGCCTCGAATGCCATCGAAATTTCCGCCAAGACCGGCATCGGTATCCCCGATGTGCTCGAGGCCATCGTCACCCGTTTGCCTGCGCCGAAAGGCGATCGCGACGCGCCGCTTAAGGCCATGCTGGTCGACAGCTGGTACGATCCGTACCTTGGCGTTGTCGTGATGATCCGCGTCATCGACGGGGTGGTTAAAAAAGGCGACCAGATCCGCATGATGCAGACCAAGGCGACCTATAAGATCGACAAGCTCTCGGTGCTCAAACCGAAGATGGTCGACATCGCCGAGCTGGGGCCGGGCGAGATCGGTATTTTCACCGCGTCGATCAAACAGGTGCGCGACACCAAGGTGGGCGACACGATCACCCATGAGAAAAAACAGTGCGACAAGCCGCTGCCGGGCTTTAAGCCCTCGATTCCCGTGGTGTTCTGTGGCCTCTTCCCGGTCGATGCCAATGACTTCGAAGACCTGCGCACCGCGATTGAGAAACTGCAACTGAACGATGCGTCCTTCAGCTCTGAGATGGAAACCTCCGCCGCTTTGGGCTTTGGCTTCCGTTGTGGGTTCCTCGGGCTGTTACACCTCGAAGTGATCCGCGACCGTCTGGAGCGCGAATACGATCTCGACCTGATCACCACCGCCCCTTCCGTGGTCTATAAAATCTACATGAAGGACGGCACGGTCGAGGACTTGCATAACCCCGCCGACATGCCCGATCTGACCTATGTCGATCACGTCGAAGAGCCGCGCATCAAGGCGACGATCATGGTGCCTGACGAATATCTGGGCGATGTTCTCAAACTCTGCCAGGACCGCCGCGGCATCCAGATGGACCTGACCTACGCCGGCGCCCGCGCGATGGTTGTCTATGACCTCCCGCTCAACGAAGTGGTGTTCGATTTCTACGATAGGCTCAAATCCATTACCAAAGGGTATGCGTCGTTTGACTATCAATTCACCGAGTATCGCGAGGACAACCTCGTGAAGATGCAGGTGCTGGTGAACGACGAACCTGTGGATGCGCTCTCGATGATGGTCCACCGCGACCGAGCTGAGTCCCGTGGCCGTGCGATGTGTGAAAAGCTCAAGGAGCTGATCCCCCGCCACATGTTCAAAATCCCGATCCAGGCCGCGATTGGCGGCAAGGTGATCGCGCGTGAAACCCTCTCCGCGCTGCGCAAGGACGTGACCGCCAAATGTTACGGCGGCGACGCGACCCGGAAGAAGAAACTTCTGGAAAAGCAGAAGGCGGGTAAGAAGAAGATGCGCCAGTTCGGGAAAGTGGAAATCCCGCAGGAAGCGTTTATTAACGCGCTGAAAATGGACAGTTAAAAAGAGCCGCCCTTCGGGGCGGCTTTTTCTTGTCCAATTTCAGCGCGGGTGCGTCGCAGTCTTGTCGAGGCGAGTCTTTGTCCCACCAATTCTCACAAAAAAACGCCCCCCCAAAAAAAAGGGCAGGCGCTTTCCACAATCCTTCGAGCGGTCACCCCACTCACACCCCACTCACATCTCACTCTGAACCTCACGGCTTTCCTGAGAAATCGCAGACCCAGCCTTGGAGATGTCCTGACCCGCGCCCTCAATGGTCTCGCAAGCGGCAAGGGACAAAAGGACGGCACCGAAAATCATCACGCGTTTCATATCAAACTCCTTGATTGGCATTTGACGTTTCAACGCGTGCGCGGCGGGAAAGGTTCCTGCCCGGAGGCGGTCGATCAGCGCGCGGCTTGCGAAATTGCCTGACCGGCTTTCGAAATATCTTGGCCTGCGCCCTCAATGGTTTCACAGGCGGCTAGTGCCAAAAGGGTCAGGCCCAAAAGCATCACACGTTTCATGTTGGTCTCCGTCAAATATCGTCCCGGATTTGGTAGCGCGCTTCGTTGAAAGGCTCAACTGTTTCCGGGTGACAGGCTGTGTCGCGGACGAGGGATGTCGGCGCATGTCAGGCATTTCATTGAGCGGCCATTTGACGCCGATCAAAGAAACATCGTGGAATCATCTTAAGGTCATATGCGCGCGATTGAATATGAGGAAGAGATCCATGAACCGACTTGCCGGCATTCTTTTTTCGCTGATTTCCACCACCCTGATGGGCACAGCCGTCGTCGTGGCGCTGACGATGGGCAAAGATACGCTTCAGCCCATTTTGATCGCGGCGGCCATCGGCTTTGTGATCGCGATCCCGGTGACGTGGGTCGTGGCCAAGAAGATCATGGAAGAATTCTCTTAAGCCTTCGCGTCGACGGCATGCATCCAGGCCCGCATCGCGGCCTCGAATTCGCGGGGTTTCTCGGCATGAAGCCAATGGCCCGTGCCGGGGATGGATGCGAATTTGGCCTCTGGGAACAGTGCCTTGGAGCGCTCGCGATGATCGCGCTCGACATAGGTGCTTTCGCCGCCTGAGAGGAAGAACGTGGGGCCGTCGTATTGCCCGGAGACCTCGGGGAAGGCGGTGATCTTCGGCATCTCGGCTTCCAGCACGTCGAGGTTCAAGAGCCAGCGTTTCTCTTTGACCACAAGGCTTTGCAGCAAAAACGCCCGCACGCCCGCGTCCAACACATCGCGGGCGAGTTGTTTGTCGGCGTCGGAGCGTTTCTCCACGATGGACAGGTCGATCCTGCGCATCGCCTCAATCAGCGGCGTGTTGTCATGACTGTAGGTGACGGGCGAAATATCGGCCACAACCAGCGACTTGATCAATTCAGGACGTGTGAGCGCCAGCACCATCACCGCCTTGCCGCCCATCGAATGCCCCATGACGTGCATGGGCCCGTGTTCGGCCACCAGAGGCTCCAAGACTTCAGCCAGATCACCCGCCATATCCGGATAGCTTTGCGTCGGGAAACGCGGGCTTTCGCCGTGGTTGCGCTGGTCGACGGCGACGACAAGGCGTTCGTCAGAGAGGCGTTTCGAGATCACGCCCCAGTTGCGGGCGGAGCCGAAGAGGCCGTGGACGATCAAAAGGGGCGAGGCGTCGGTCGGCTGACCGGTCAATTCAATGTGCAGCATGGTTGAGAGATAGCGCCTTGGCGCCTCGTCGCAAACCCCCTAAAAGAAGCCCATGGACCATTCCGTGACGCACAGATCAGATGAGCTTGCCGCGCTAATGCGCGACCATTTGGGCGTGCGTATGGGCGAGGGATTCGAGGCCAAGGTGAAACACGCAGGCCGCCGTTTGCCACGTTGGGCGCGTAAGAAGTCCGCGGTCATCATTGAGGCGATGGCTTTGGAAGCGCATCCCAAGCTGGCGCAGCAGGTGCCGCATAAAAAGGTCGACAAGGCCTTTAAAGAATTGCGCTATTTCCTAGAACGTCAGGATGTGAAGACTAGGCGGAAGAACCGGGTTTTGGACCTGATCGCGACGATCGGCTTTGTGGTTTTTGCCACCATCGCGCTGGGGCTGGCGGTTATGGTTTGGCGCGGTCTGGTGTAAAGGCGCTCGGGCAAAGCGCATCGCGCTGCACCAATGTGACCGTGACAAAGCTGACGTAAAGCAGCAGATACCACGACCCCATTTTTGAAAAACTGACCATCTCGCCGGAGATCTGACCGTTGTAGAGCCAGATCCGTGTTGCCGTGCCGATGTTCTCGGCGATCCAGAGGAAAAAAGCAGAGAGCACGGCGGCCAGAGGCAGGGGCATCCAGTGCCAGTGGCCGATACGATACCAGACGCGGGTGCGGGCAAAAAGTATGAGCGAGGCGATGAAAAGCCCGATGCGGATGTCCGGGCCGAAGTGATGCGTGAAGAAGTTCAGATAGATCGCGAGCGCAAACAGAAGCGAGGCCCAATAGGGCGGGTAGGGCGCAAACCGCATGTTGAAGAGCCGGATTGCACGGGCCATGAAACTACCGACTGAGGCATACATGAAGCCTGAGAACAGCGGCACGCCACCGATTTTGATTGCCCCAGCGCCGGGGTAATCCCAACTGCCCATGTGGAGTTTGAAAATCTCCATCACGGTGCCGGTCATGTGGAACAGGAGAATGACTTTGGCCTCGTCCAGTGTCTCCAACCGAAAGATCAGGAAAAGGATTTGCAGGCCGAGCGCGTAGAGCAATAGGGCGTCATAGCGCGCGATCAGCCAGTCGTCCTGCCAGATCGCATGCGTCGCCATCATGGCGATCAACAGCAGCCCGCCAAAGAGCGAGGCCCAGCCCATTTTGACCGTGAACATGACAAATTCAGTGACGACATGCGGCAGACGGGCGCGGAGCCAGTCGCCGAGACGGCGTTCAAGTGTGGTGGGCTGAGACATCGGGTAACATCGCAATTGTGAAAGAAAAAGGGGCCCGAAGGCCCCTTAACCTGTCTCGAATGTTCGAAACTTACAAGTTCGGGTAGAGGGGGAATTTCTCGCAAAGCGCCTCGACCTCGGCTTTCACCTTGGCCTCGACCTCTGCATTGCCCTCTTCGCCATTGGCCGCAAGGCCGTCGACGACTTCAACGATCCAGTCGGCGATCTGGCGGAATTCAGCCTCACCGAAGCCGCGCGTCGTGCCCGCAGGGGTGCCGAGACGGACACCGGAGGTGACCATCGGCGGCTGCGGGTCAAACGGAATGCCGTTTTTGTTGCAGGTGATATGCGCGCGCTCCAGCGCCTTTTCCGTGTCCTTGCCGGTCACATCTTTGGGGCGCAGGTCGACGAGCAAAACGTGGGTGTCGGTGCCACCGGTAACGATGTCCAGACCGCCCTTCATCAGCTGATCGGCCAGCGCCTGAGCGTTAACGATCACCTGCTTGGCGTATTCTTTGAACTCGGGACGCAGCGCCTCGCCAAAGGCCACGGCTTTCGCGGCGATGACATGCATCAGCGGGCCGCCCTGAATGCCGGGGAAGATGGCGGAGTTCACCTTTTTGGCGATCTCGACGTCGTTGGTCAGGATCATGCCGCCGCGCGGACCGCGGAGCGTCTTGTGCGTCGTGGTGGTCGCCACATCGGCATAGGGGAAGGGCGACGGATGCGCGCCACCGGCGACGAGACCGGCGAAGTGGGCCATGTCGACCATGAGGATCGCGCCGACTTCATCGGCAATCTCACGGAATTTCGCAAAGTCGATCTGACGCGGAATGGCGGAACCGCCGGCGATGATCAGTTTCGGCTTGTTCTCGCGGGCCAGCTCGGCAACGGCGTCATAGTCGATGCGCTGATCTTGTTGGCGCACACCGTATTGCACGGCTTTGAACCATTTGCCGGACTGGTTCACGGTCGCACCATGAGTCAGGTGGCCGCCGGAGGCGAGGTTCATGCCGAGGATCGTGTCGCCCGGTTGCAGAAGCGCGTTGAACACGCCTTGGTTCGCCTGAGAGCCGGAGTTCGGCTGGACGTTGACATATTGGCAACCGAACAGCTCTTTCGCGCGGTCGCGGGCGAGGTTCTCGGTGATGTCGACGAACTGACAGCCACCATAGTAGCGACGGCCCGGATAGCCTTCGGCATATTTGTTGGTGAGGACGGACCCTTGGGCCTCCATCACTGCGGCGGAGACGATGTTCTCAGAGGCGATCAGCTCGATCTCGTGGCGCTGACGGCCAAGCTCTTTGGTGATGCTGTCGAACAGCTCGGGGTCACGGGAGGCGAGTGCCTCGGTGAAGAAACCGGAATCGCGGACATTGGCCGTCATGATATGCTCCTTGGCAGACTGGGAGTGTCGCGGTTGTCTTAGCCATTCTGTCACATTTGGAAAACCCTTTGTCGTTGCATAATGATCATGAATTCGGGCCCGTTTGGGTCTTTTGCGGCGACGAAAGTTTCCGATCCGCGCCCGCGCGGCCGTTTGAGGGCACAATTTTGACGACAGGAGGATTGCGCAACCCCGCAGGAATTCAGGTGAAATCCCTAATCAGCTTTGATACTGAAAACCAAACACCGGTTCTGAAAGGGACACATCATGGTTAAAATCGCCTTTGCAGCCAGCGATGCCCAGATCGCGCAGCGCGCGTTCGAACGGCTGTCTGCGCAGTATAAGGCGGTGCCGTTGGAGGAGGCCGAGGTGATCGTCGCACTTGGTGGCGATGGCTTCATGCTTCAGACCCTGCACGGGACCATGCATCTCGACACGCCGGTTTACGGCATGAATTGCGGCACCATCGGCTTTTTGATGAACGAGTTTCGTGAGGACGATCTGATCGAACGCTTGCGCGAGGCCGAGGAAGAGGTGATCAACCCGCTCTCTATGGTGGCCTGCGGCGAGGACGGGCGCGAGCATAAGGCGCTGGCGATCAACGAGGTGTCTTTGCTACGTGCGGGGCCGCAGGCTGCGAAGCTTCGGGTTTCGATCGACGGCAAAATCCGCATGGATGAGCTGGTTTGTGACGGGGTTCTGGTCTCAACGCCCGCGGGCTCGACCGCCTATAACTATTCTGCGCGCGGGCCGATCCTGCCCATCGGGTCGGACGTTCTGGCCCTCACCGCCATGGCTGCGTTC
Organism: Celeribacter sp. PS-C1; assembly: GCF_019429625.1. GTDB lineage: Bacteria > Pseudomonadota > Alphaproteobacteria > Rhodobacterales > Rhodobacteraceae > Celeribacter. The sequence continues at coordinate 59,473 of NZ_JAHXRW010000007.1, read as the reverse complement.
CGGCCCCGGCGCTGGCGCGGGGCGTTGCTGCCCAGTGCCGCCAAGGTGCGGTTCGATGTGCTTGAACCGGAAAAACGCCCGGTCATGGCCGATGCCGACAGCCGCCACACGGATAAGGTGCTCTGGGTCGAGATCGCCTCGGAGCCCAAGGTGAAACACCGCATCCTCTTCGATCCGGGGCATGGTCTCGAAGAGCGGCTATTACGCGAACAATTCGTCTGAGGTGAGGCGCTAGCCTCAGCCTCTGCGTGCGCCGCGCACGGGTTTGCCCCAGGTTTCCAGTTTGCGGTAAAGCGTCGAGGGCGAGACATCGAGCACCCTTGCTGCCGCCGGGATCGACCCGTCCGCTGACTGAATTGCGGTTTCGATGGCATGTCTTTCGATCTCTGCCAAAGTTCGCCCTTCGAACGGATCGGCCCGCCCGGGAAACCGGGGCGTGGCGCCGTCAGAGCCCGGCGGCGACGATATGCCGACGCCGCGCAGATAGGGGGGCAGGTCCGATATCTCCACAATCGGCCCGTCATTCAAAAGTGCGACATTCCAGAGCACGTTCATCAACTCTCGAATGTTGCCGGGCCAATTGTGCTCGAGAAAGATTGCTTTGACAGGGGTGGAGAGGGTGCGAAAGTTCCGACCTTCTTGCGCACAGAGACGATCCAATTCGGTTTCCGCGATCTCGATCACTTCCAATCCGCGCTCGCGCAGTGGCGGTAGGTGGATCGGCACCACGTTCAGGCGATAGAACAGATCAGGACGAAACCGTCCTTCGGCCACCTCTTCGGTAGGCTCTGGCGTGGAGGTGCAAATCAGGCGCAAAGAGACAGGCAAAGGGGAGGGCCCCCCAAGCGGCGTGATCTCACCGGTCTGGAGCACATTCAAAAGTCGTGCCTGCATCGCGGGCGACAAGGCGCAGACCTCGTCGAGCAACAGAGTGCCGCCGTTGGCGCGCTCAACGGCGCCGGATTTGGCGGGGCTGTCCGATGTCGCGACATGGCCGAGCAGCTCTTCCTCGATCCGCTCCGGATCGGCGGTGGAACAATCGAGTTTGACAAAGGCCCCGTCTTGGAACCCGGATTGCGCGTGGAGGGTGACCGCGGCCTTGACCTTTCCGGTGCCGCTCTCGCCGGTGATGAACACCGGTGCAGCAGAGCCAGCGACGGCACGGATGGTCTCGTAGACGTCTTTCATAGGCTGCGACGAACTGAGAGCGCCCTCCAAACCGTCGCCATGGCCAATCGCCTCGCCGGGCAAGGTCCCGATGCTGCGTCCGGCCAGCGCATTGTCGATCGCAGAGATCAATTGATCCGGAGCCAGCGGTTTGACCAGAAAGTCGACCGCACCATTGCGCATCGCGGCAACGGCCCGGTCGACGGTCGCGAAGGCTGTGACCGCAATGGCTTTCAGTTCGGGGCACCGTGAGGTCAATCTCTCGATCAATTCCGCGCCGTCGCCATCGGGTAGAACGAGATCGACCAGAGCGATGCGGGGGGAATGGGTTTGTGCCAATTCCAGCGCTTCTTGTTTGCTGCGGGCGGTGAGAACGACATGTCCCTGCGCTTCTAAGGTGGCTGAAAAGAGGGTCAAATGGGTGGCAACATCATCGACGATTAAAATGGGGGGGTGGGACATCTGTGTCCATCTCGCGCGTTAAGATTGAATGAATTTCAGTTTGAATATGGGATGCATACTGCCGAAGGTGGCCTAGAATTTCAATGATTTCCGACGGCAGAACCTGTTCCGAGCGCTCTGACAGAAGACGCGATTCCTGCTGTGCGGCTTCCATGCCGACGGCGGCGAAAAGCGCGGAGAGGGAATGGCAGGCGCGCGACAAAAGGGCGTGGCGCTGGGGTCCTTCCGGGCCTTGCATCGCGCGATTGGCTTCGTCGAGATACTGGTCCAGATCCTCGGACATCTGCGCCAGAACCACGGCAGCGGTCGGACAGGGCAGATGGCCGATCAATGTGTTGAGGCAGTTCTCCAGGGCGTTGCGCTGCGGCGTGCGAAGCCAGTCGATCACGTGGGGTGTATAATGTGAGACCTGCTGCGGTGGCACGAGGTTTTCAAGATCCAGCGCCGTGGCGATAGCGTCGAGGATGTCGCGCTGGGCATTGATCGGTTTGCTCAGAACTGCCTTTGCTCCATGGGCCAGAATCGTTCGGCGGTTCACCAGAAACACATGAGAGGTGATGGCGACAGTTGGCGGAATGGGATGGTTTTGCACTTTGAGCCGGGACAACACTTGAAGGCCGGACAGGAGCGGCAATTCGACGTCGAGAAATACGATGTCGATCCGGATGTCGGGGTCGGTGAGGCGATCAAGCGCTTCGATGCCGTCATGGGCTTCGATCACGGTCAGTCCGAGCGCCTCAAGGTCGTGACGGAGCCCAAGTCTCATGGCAGCGCTGTCTTCGACCAAAAGCGCCACGAGTCCGGCGGGTAAATGTTGCGAGTGTACGATCGTGTCGCTTTTGGTCTCGTTGGGCCGTGGAAACGGCAGCGTCAAACAGGCCTCCGCACCTCCGTCTGGCGGATTGTGCAGCGTTAGTTTTCCGTTCAGACGCCGGGTTGCGTCAAAGGCCACATGAAGGCCGAACCCCGATCCCGGCTCACCTGCTCCAATCGGGGGAGTGGCCTGTTTCTCCGTGTCCAAAACGCGTTTTGGATATCCGGGGCCGCTGTCACGGATGCGAAACACCAGTTCTTCATTTGCGCCTTGGCCGGAACGTGCGATGTCGATGGAAATCGGCCCCGGTCCGGCGTGATGCAGCGCGTTGGACACGAGGTTGGAAAGCGCCTGTTCCAGTGCCAGCATGTCGAGATCCGCAATGTCCGGCAGGTGATCGGTGCCGCTCAACAAAAGTTCACAGCCAAGCTTTTCGGTGATCCTCTGCCAACGCTGTACGAGGCCCGTCAGAACCAGACGCGGCGCACTGCTCAAAATGGGGGGAGGGCGCTTTTGGTGATCGTGGAACAGCGCTTCGGAGGCCTCGTCGAGAAGGCGACCGAGATGCGCGCCGGTATGGCTCAGGCGGGACAGCTCGTCTTGGATGTGCCGCGGCAGACAGGTGTTCTGCGCCAACATTTTTAGGGTGCTTTGTAATTCTCCGAAAGTCGAACGAATATCGTGTGATAGCAGGGAAATACGTCCTGCATCTTTGATTTGAAGCGTGTGGCTTTGTTCGTTCTTTTGAGTCAAATTGTCCCCTTACGTCTCACCTGATGCTGAAATTGAGCACCTGTTGCCGATCGCCAAATTGGGCATGAAAAAAAACGCGGCCAAATGGGGCCGCGTCGTTCCCCGGCATGTTGGTTAACAAAGTCTGAACCAACCTCGCGCCGGGAAACAGTGGTTTTTTGTTAAAATTTACTCTTTTGCGTAGCCAAGTCCCTGAAGCGCCACCTTGATCTCATCCAGAATCGCCGGATCGTCGATGGTCGCAGGCATTTTGAATGGCTGGCTGTCCGCAATTTTCACCATCGTGCCGCGCAGGATCTTGCCCGAGCGGGTTTTCGGCAAACGGTCCACGACACAGGCCATTTTGAACGCCGCCACGGGGCCGATGTCCTTGCGGACCGAAGCCACCACCTCTTTGACGATCTCGGCGTGATCGCGGTCACAACCGGCATTGAGGCACAAGAAGCCCAGGGGCGATTGCCCCTTGAGTTGATCCGCCACGCCGATCACGGCGCATTCTGCCACATCGGGGTGGTTCGCCAGAACCTCTTCCATCGCGCCGGTGGAGAGGCGGTGCCCGGCGACGTTGATCACGTCATCGGTGCGGGCCATGATGTAGACATAGCCGTCCTCATCCTTGATCCCGGCATCCCCCGTCTCGTAATAACCCGGGAAAGTGGTCAAATAGCTCTTTTTATAGCGATCTTCGGCATTCCATAGCGTCTGCAACGTGCCCGGCGGCAGCGGCAGCTTGATCGCGATGGCACCCAACTCACCGTCGGCCACCGGATGACCTGCCTCGTCGAGAATGTCGATGTCATAGCCCGGCATGGCCACAGACGGCGAGCCGATCTTGACCGGCAGTTCCTCGATGCCCAGCGGGTTTGCGGCGATGGCCCAGCCGGTTTCCGTCTGCCACCAGTGGTCGATCACTGGCACGCCGAATTTCTCCTGCGCCCATTTGATCGTGTCGGGGTCCGCGCGTTCACCGGCAAGGAAAATCGCTTGAAGTTCATGCGCCTTGTAACGTTTGATCCATTCGCCATTCGGGTCCTCACGCTTGATTGCGCGCAGCGCCGTGGGCGCGGTGAAGAACGACTTCACCCGCTGGTTCTGAATGATCCGCCAGAACACACCGGCATGCGGCGTGCCGACCGGCTTACCTTCGAAGACGATGGTTTGCGCGCCTTTGATCAGCGGGCCGTAACAGATGTAGCTGTGGCCCACGACCCAACCCACATCGGAGGCTGCCCAGAACCGGTCGCCTGCCTCGATGTTGTAGATATTCTTCATCGTCCAGTTCAGCGCCACAAGGTGCCCGCCGGTGGAGCGTACCACGCCTTTCGGCGCGCCGGTGGTGCCCGAGGTGTAGAGAATATAGGCCGGGTGATTGCCCTCGACCGGAACACATTCCGCCGGTTTCACGCCGTATTGGAAGCCATGCCAGGAGAAGTCACGGCCTTCGATCAGCTTGGCAACTTCTTGTTCGCGTTGGAAAATCACGCAGAACTCAGGTTTGTGGGTGGCCACCTCAATGGCTTCATCCAGAAGCGGTTTGTAATGCACCACGCGGTTCGGTTCGAGGCCGCAAGAGGCGGCAATGATCGCCTTGGGCGTACAGTCGTCGATTCGCACCGCAAGCTCATGCGCCGCAAAGCCGCCGAAAACGACGGAGTGCACCGCGCCAATTCGGGCACAGGCCAGCATCGCCTCAAGCGCTTCGGGCACCATCGGCATATAGATGATGACGCGGTCGCCTTTTTCGACGCCGCGCATCTTGAGCGCACCCGCCAGAGAGGACACGCGGGCCTGCAATTCCTTGTAGGTGATGCCCTTGGTCGAATGGGTGATCGGGCTCTCGTGCATGATCGCAATCTCATCGCCGCGACCGGCTTCGACATGGCGGTCCACCGCGTTGTAACAGGTGTTGGTCAACCCGTCCGAGAACCATTCGTAAATCGGTGCATTGTCGTCAAACAGCGCCTTCGACGGCTTTTTGAACCAATGGACCTCCTCCGCGGCCTCCATCCAAAATGCTTCCGGGTCGGATTTCCAGGCCTCGTAAACGTCTTTATATGCCACTCTTCGCGTCCTCCTCGCTGACTTGGCGTGATTGGCTCAGTCAGTGATTCCCTGCGGGGCTACGTAGGAATATCACGCGCAACAATCACGGGGGCCGCTGGTAATTTGGCCCGCTCCGGCAATGTTGTTACCAGAGCGCGCCGCAAATGTTTATATAAAATTCGCAAACATCTCTAGAAATGTAGTTTGCAAACTTTGACACAAGAGATTGATGTTGCAAACAGAAACGCCCCCGCGGGTGAGGCGGAGGCGTTGCAAATTTGTTTTAGGACTTGGGCTTAGCCGTAATGTGCGACCGGCGTTCCCGCGATGGCGGACATATTCAAAAGTCCGCGCGAGGTGATCGAGGGTGTGACGATATGCGCCTTGTTCGCCATCCCCATCAGGATCGGACCGACCTCGAGGCCGCCGCCTTTGGTCTTGAGGATGTTGCGCACGCCGGAGGCCGCATCGGCAATCGCAAAGACCAGCGCATTCGCCGGGCCTTCAAGTCGCGAGTGTGGGAAGTTGCGTTCGCGCAAATCCGGGGTCAGGGCACTGTCGATGTGCATCTCGCCCTCGTATTTGAAGTCTCGCGGCTCCGAGTCGAGGATTTCCATGGCTTCGCGCATATGTCGACCCGTCATGCAATTGAGGTTGCCGAACTCACTGTGGGAACACAGGGCGATATTGGGCTCGATCCCGAAACGACGCACATGGCGCGCCGTGGCGATCACCGTTTCGGCGATCTGTTTCGGCGTCGGTTCCGTGTGCACATGGGTGTCTGCGATGAACAGCGGGCCGTCTTCTTGGATCATCAAGGAGAGCGCGCCGACCGGCTGGCGCTCCTTGGTGCCGAGAATTTGCGTCACATAGTTGAGGTGCCACAGATATTGACCGAAAGTGCCGCAGATCATGCTGTCGGCGTGATCCTGTTGCACCATAATGGCGCCAATCGCCGTGGTGTTGGTGCGCAGGATCGCTTTTGCCAGATCCGGTGTCACCCCTTTGCGGGCCATCAGGTCATGATAGGCTTGCCAATATTGTTTGTAACGGCTGTCGTTTTCCGGGTTCACCACCTCGAAATCGATGCCGGGGCGAATTTTCACGCCTGCGCGTTCGGCCCGCATGGCGATCACCTCCGGGCGGCCGATCAGGATCGGTTTATCGGTGGTTTCCTCAATCATGCCTTGGGCGGCGCGCAGCACGCGTTCGTCTTCGCCTTCGGCAAAGGCGATGCGGCGTTCGGCGTGGCTTGCGGCGGCAAAGACCGGGCGCATGATCAGCGCGGATTTGAACACCGAACCGTCGAGCGCGTCCTTGTAGGCCTTCATGTCCGTGACCGGCTTGGTCGCCACGCCGCTCTCCATTGCGGCTTTCGCGACCGCAGAGGCGACAACGCCCATAAGGCGCGGGTCAAAAGGTTTCGGGATCAGATAATCCGGGCCGAACTCCATCCGCTCGTCTTGATAGGCGGCGGCAGCTTCTGCGCTCGTCGTGGCGCGGGCCAGGGCTGCGATCCCTTCGATGCAACCGATCTGCATCGCGTCGTTGATCTCGGTTGCACCGACATCCAACGCGCCGCGGAAGATGAAGGGGAAACATAGCACGTTATTGACTTGGTTGGGATAATCCGAGCGCCCCGTGGCGATGATCGCATCGGGGGCGACCTTTTTGACCTCGTCGGGCATGATTTCCGGCGTCGGGTTGGCGAGCGCGAAAATGATCGGCTGTTTGGTCATCTTCTTGACCATCTCGGGCTTCAGGACGCCCGGACCGGAGAGGCCGAGGAACATATCCGCGCCTTCGATCGCCTCGTCCAACGTCCGCAGGTCGGTCTTTTGCGCAAAGGCGGCCTTTTGCGCCGTCATCTCTTCCTCGCGGCCCTCGTAAACCAGCCCGGCGATGTCGCAGAGCCAAACGTTTTCGCGTTTGAGGCCGAGTTTCAAAAGCATGTTGAGACAGGCAATTCCCGCCGCCCCGCCGCCGGTGGACACCACTTTAATGTCTTCGATCTTTTTGCCCGACACGCGCAGCGCATTGGTCGCGGCGGCTCCGACGACGATGGCGGTGCCGTGTTGGTCGTCGTGGAACACCGGAATGTTCATCTTCTCGCGGCAGAGTTGTTCAACGATAAAGCAATCCGGCGCCTTGATGTCTTCGAGGTTGATCGCGCCAAAGGTCGGTTCCAGCGCGCAGACGATCTCGGCGAGTTTTTCCGGGTCGCTTTCGTTCACTTCGATGTCGAAACAGTCGATGTTGGCGAATTTCTTGAAGAGCACCGCCTTACCCTCCATCACCGGTTTCGAGGCTGCGGCACCAATGTTGCCGAGGCCCAAAACGGCGGTGCCGTTGGTCACGACGGCGACGAGGTTGCCACGCGCAGTGTAGCGGCTTGAGGTGGTCGGGTCGGCCTTGATTTCGAGGCAGGCTTCGGCGACGCCGGGGCTATAGGCCCGCGCGAGGTCGCGGCCGTTGGCCATCGGCTTGGTGGCGCGAATTTCCAATTTCCCGGGCTTGGGGAATTCGTGATAGTCGAGCGCGGCTTGTCTCAGGCTGTCGTTGCGCTTGTCCGTCGCCATTGGTGATCTCCCAATCTTGTCTGCTGCCTTGTCTGTGCTCATGTCCGCGGTTGCGGTGCGCGGGGGTATTGTTTAATGTTAAACAAGTTTGCCTCAAGGCCTCTCCCTCGGCAAGCCTCTACGCCGCAGGAGGGGGCTGATGCAAGGGGAGACATGTAAAATGGTCGGCATCTGCTTGAGGGCATATGGCTGCGCGTAAAAGACGAGCAAACCTGTGTGGGGAACCGCACAATCGGCAAGGTCGTGGTCTGGACAGCGTATCGCACTTGCATCTGGACGGGTGAGGCTTCACTCTGGACCGGATAGTCAAAAATGAGGGTTTCCCATGTCTGCGCCCACCTCTCTCTTGGATGAAGCTGCAAAAATTCAGGACAAAGCCTATGCGCCCTATTCCAAGTTTCGCGTCGGCGCAGCGATCCGCACCGCATCGGGCGCGGTTTTCACTGGCGTGAATGTGGAAAATGCCGCCTATCCCGAAGGCACCTGTGCCGAAGCGGGCGCGATCGCGGCGATGGTTTTGGGCGGGGAGACCAAAATCGCCGAGGTTGCCGTGATCGGGGACAGTGACGCACCGGTGCCGCCTTGCGGGGGCTGTCGTCAGAAAATTCGCGAATTTGCAGGGCCGGATGTGAAGGTCTCTATGATGTCGCGCACGGGCGAAGTGTTGACCATGACGGTGGGCGAGCTTTTGCCGGGGGCGTTTACGCCGGATCATATGGATTAATCCTCATGACGTTTGATGCGCGCCAAATCATTGAGAAATTGCGGGACAAGCGCGAGCTGTCGCCAACGGAGCTGACCGGCTTTGCGCAGGGTCTCGCCAGCGGTGCCGTGACCGACGCGCAAGCGGGTGCTTTTGCCATGGCCGCTTTGCTAAACAGTATGTCCGACCCTGACCGCGTGGCTTTGACGCTTGCGATGCGCGATAGTGGCGAAGTGATGCGCTGGGACTTGCCGTCCCCCGCGATCGACAAACATTCCACAGGCGGTGTCGGCGATTGTGTGTCGCTTTTGCTCGCGCCCGCCTTGGCTGCCTTGGGCGCCTGTGTGCCGATGGTCTCGGGGCGCGGGCTTGGTCACACGGGCGGCACTTTGGATAAGCTCGAATCCATTCCCGGCCTCAAAACCGAAGTCACGGATGCGCGGTTCCACGAGATTGTCGAGCGCGTTGGATGCGCCATCGTCTCCGCCTCCGGCTCCATCGCGCCTGCGGACAAACGGCTCTACGCGATCCGCGACGTCACCGGCACGGTCGAGAGCATCGACCTGATCACCGCTTCGATCCTATCGAAGAAACTCGCGGCGGGCCTTGAGGCGTTGGTGCTCGACGTTAAATGCGGCTCGGGGGCTTTCATGACCACGCCCGAGGACGCCCGCGCCTTGGCGCAGAGCCTCGTCACCACAGCCAATGGCGCAGGCTGCAAGACCTCCGCGCTGATCACCGATATGAACCAGCCGCTCTGTCCGACGCTGGGCAATGCCTTGGAAGTCATGACGGTGATGGAGGCGCTGACCACGGGCGAAGTGGACAATATCCTTTGCGATGTGACCTGTGCATTGGGGGGAGAGTTGATGGTTTTGGCCGGATTGGCCGAGGATGCGGACCAAGCCGCTTGGGCGGTGCGCGACACGCTCACCGATGGCTCCGCCGCCGAGCGGTTTGGCCGGATGATTTCCGAATTGGGTGGACCCGCCGATTTCGTCGATCACTGGCGCGACCGTTTGCCTTCGGCCCCCGTCGTGCGCGATGTTTTGTCAGAGCAGCCGGGGTATGTTTCAGAGATGGACGGCCATGCGCTTGGCATGACGGTGGTGCATCTGGGCGGCGGGCGCATGAAGGGGGGCGACAAAGTCGACCCGGCGGTTGGGCTTTCCAATTGTTGTATGATCGGGGAATATCTCGATGCGGACAACCTGATCGCGACCATCCATGCCAAATCCGTGGATGAGGCTGACCGGGCGGAGGCCGCGATCCGTGCGGCGGTTCGGCTGGCGCCTGAAGCCCCCGACGAGCCGCCTCTTGTATATGAGAAGGTATCGGTATGAGCAGGGCATTTTTGATCGTGATGGACGCGGTGGGCCTCGGCGGCGCACCGGATGCGGACGCGTTTTTCAACGGGGAGCGGCCCGACACGGGCGCCAACACCATCGCCCATATTGCGCAGGCCTGTGCCGAGGGCCGCGCCGAAGAGGGGCGTTCCGGGCCCTTGCATCTGCCGAACCTAGACGCGCTTGGTTTGGGCGCGGCGATGGCGCACGCGACCACTGATCCCGCGCCGGGTTTGGAGGCGATGCCCAAGGGGCTTTATGGTGTGGCAGCAGAAATCTCTCCCGGCAAGGACACGCCTTCGGGCCATTGGGAATTGGCCGGTGTGCCGGTGCCGTGGGATTGGCATTATTTCCCGAATGAGCAGCCATCTTTTCCGAAGGATTTGATGGAGAAGGCGGCGGAGCTTTGTGGTGCAGGGGGCACTTTGGCGAATTGCCACGCCTCCGGCACCGAAGTCATCAAAGAGTTCGGCGCGCAGCACATCGCGACCGGTTGGCCGATTTGCTACACCTCTGCGGATTCCGTGTTTCAGATCGCCGCGCATGAGGATCATTTCGGCCTCGACCGGCTGTTGAAGCTCTGCGAAGACCTCGCGCCCACGCTCCATGCCATGAAGATCGGGCGCGTCATTGCGCGGCCTTTCATAGGCACGCTGGAAGACGGTTTCACCCGCACCGGAAATCGTCACGACTACGCCATCGCGCCGCCAAGTCCGACGATTTGCGATTGGGCGAAATCCGCCGGGCGTGCAACCTATGCTATTGGCAAGATTGGCGATATTTTCTCGATGCAGGGGTTGGATGAGGTGCGCAAGGGCAACGATCATCTGCTCTTCGATCACCTCTGTGATGTGATGGAAGAGGCGCCTGACGGCTCCTTTACCTTCGCCAATTTCGTCGAATTCGATAGCCTCTACGGCCACCGGCGCGACGTCTCCGGCTATGCCCGCCATCTCGAATGGTTCGACAGCCAGATGCCGCGACTGTTCGAGCGGGCGCGCGAGGGCGATCTTTTGATTTTCACCGCCGACCATGGCAACGACCCGACTTGGTCGGGCACGGACCACACCCGCGAACAGGTGCCGGTGCTGGGCTATGGTGTCGGTCTTAAACCCATTGGCCCTGTGGCCTTTTCCGATGTAGCGGCCTCGATTGCCAAACACCTCGGGATTGAGGCGCAAGGGCCCGGACGGAGTTTCCTATGACAGTCTCTGATATGCCGAAAATCGAGCTGCACATGCACCTCGAAGGGGCCGCGCCGCCGGCCTTTATTCGCGGCTTGGCGGCTGAGAAAAAGGTCGATCTCTCGGGCGTTTTCGACGAGAGAGGCGCCTATAAATACAAAGACTTCTGGGACTTTCTCAAGGTCTATGAGGCCGCCACCTCGGTCCTGAAAACACCTCAGGATTACTACCGCCTGACCCGCGCCGTTCTCGAAGAAAGTGTGGCGTCGAATGTGATCTACACCGAAAGCTTCCTCGCGCCTGATTTTTGTGGCGGCGGCGATGTCACGGCGTGGAAAGACTACCTCGCCGCGATCAAACAGGCCGCTGACGAGATTGAGCAGGAGGCGGGCATCGTGATGCGAGCGATCCCGACCTGTGTGCGCCATTTTGGTCCGGATCAGGCCAAGAAAACTGCTGCCTGCGCGCAGGAAACTGGGGGCGATTTCGTGACCGGCTTTGGCATGGGGGGTGACGAGGCGATGGGCAAGCAGGGCGATTTCAAATACGCTTTCGACATGGCGCGCGAGGCGGGGCTGCGGCTCACCTCTCATGCGGGCGAATGGGGCGGGCCGGACAGTGTCCGCGACGCCATTCGCGACCTCAAGGTCGAGCGGATTGGCCATGGCGTGCGTGCCATCGAAGACCTTGCTCTGGTCGATGAGATTGCCGAAGCGGGGATCGTGTTGGAGGTCTGTCCGGGCTCGAACATTGCGTTGGGTGTCTATCCGAAATGGTCCGATCACCCGATTGCCAAACTGCGCGAGCGCGGTGTGAAGGTGACCGTCTCAACAGACGATCCGCCATTCTTTCATTCTACCATGCGGTATGAATTCGACCGCCTTGCCGAGACTTTCGGTTGGGAAGAGGATGATTTCAAAGACTTGAACAAGGTCGCGATTGAGGCGGCCTTCTGTAATGAGGCGACCCGAGGGGCGGTCGCAAAGAAACTGGAGCCAACCGATGCTTGATCATTTGACCGTCGTGAAACACCCGCTGGTGCAGCACAAGCTGACCATTATGCGGGACAAAGACACTTCCACCGCCGGGTTCCGGCAGCTGCTACGGGAGATTTCCCTGCTGCTCGCCTATGAGGTGACCCGCGAGTTGGACATGACGGAGAAAACCATCGAAACACCGATGCAGACCATGCAGGCGCCGACGCTAGATGGCAAAAAACTGGCGCTGATCTCGATCCTGCGCGCGGGCAACGGTCTGATGGACGGGATTTTGGAGCTTATCCCCTCCGCGCGCGTCGGTTTTGTCGGGCTCTACCGAGACGAAGAGACGCTCGAGCCGGTTGAATATTACTTCAAAGTGCCCGAAGATCTTGGTGACCGTCTCGTTATTGCAGTCGATCCGATGCTTGCAACCGGCAATTCCTCGGTCGCGGCTATTGACAAGCTGAAAGAGGCAGGCGCGAAAAACATTCGTTTTCTCTGCCTCTTGGCGGCACCTGAAGGCGTGAAGCGGATGGAAGCGGCCCATCCGGATGTGCCGATCGTGACAGCAGCAGTGGACGAAAAGCTCAACGAGCATGGATATATTGTCCCCGGGCTAGGGGATGCGGGCGATCGCATGTTTGGTACAAAATAAGCGATTTCCCCTCTTAACAGCGAATCAGTTCTGCGCTACGCTGTCCCCCATATCTTGTGCGGGGCAGCTTAATGCAGGGTTTGAGAACGATTTCTGTCGCAGTGATGGTAGCGGCCTTGGGAGTGTCCGTCCTCGGCTTGTCCGAGGCAGGGGCCCGTTCGCTCTACGATGCCGATCACCCGGCAGAATTCCCGCCAGCGTCCTATAAAGGACTGCAATATGTCGACAGCCGGGGCTGTGCCTATGTGCGTGCAGGCTCTGGCGGCGCGGTGCAATGGGTGCCGCGCGTGTCGCGGGATCGTCGGGTGTTGTGCGGCTTCAAACCGACATTGGCCCAGACCGAAAAAAGCCTGCCGGTGATCCCGGATCCTGTCGGTGCGACGCCGAACACGGTGGCGGCCGCGATTGCGAAACCCGTGCCGCAAAGTGGCGCTCCGGTGGCCCCTGTTTCCGTAAGTGCTGAGAATGCCCCCAAGCCACAACAGCCAAGCCTGCCGCCGCTCGCGCAGCTCGCCGGGAAGACCGTCGGCGAGCGCGGCTGTGTGGCTTCCGTGGCGGACGGCCAAGTACGCTGTGCCACCGATACTGTCGAATATATTCTCAAGCGTCTGCCCGCAGGCGTCACCGTGCGCACCGCCGACGGTCGCCGTATGACCACGACGGAGCCGACGCTGGTGCGTGTGCCGGTCAAACGTGCCGCGCCCATGCCTGCGCCGATCATGGTCGCGACTACTGCTCCGGCCAACGTTGCGCCAACTGGCACGGTCGCCCTGACGCAATGCGGCGGTCTTTCGGGCAATGCGGCGCAATATTTGAACACCAACGGACGCTATGCCGTGCGTTGTGGTCCTCAGGCAGTGCATCCCTCTGCTTACATTCAGCAAAGGGTCCAATTGCGCCTCTCGACGCAGAGCGCCAATCAGCAGGCCGTGGCCCGCGCTGCAGGGATTGAGCCCTACGCGCTGCCGCGCCCTGTGGTGGGAACTCTGCCGGAGGGCTATAGCCGCGCTTGGACCGACGGACGTCTCAATCCGAACCGTGGTCCGCAAACCGCGCGGGGCGATTTGCAGATGGCGCAAGTCTGGACCCAGACCACGCCCGCCTATGACCTATACACGCCGCGCCGCAAGACCTTTTGGGAATGGCTCTTCGGCACGCCGGTCAAGACGCGGGCCGTCACGGTTCAGGCTCCGTATTATGCACCGCAAGGAGAGGCGCTGGTCCAGATTTCGACCAAATCTGTCGCGCCCGCCCGCACGCCGACTGTTGTCAATACGGCGGTGGCTCAGGTGCAAAAACAACAACAGGCGCAGGCTTTGCGCTATGTTCAGGTGGGCACCTTCGGTGTCCCCGAAAATGCCGAGCGCTCAATCGCGCGCCTTTCGGCCATGGGCTATCCGGTTTCGTCGCAGATTCTGCGCCGAGGCGGAAAGCCTTTGAAGATTGTTCTGGCCGGCCCCTTCGCCCGGCCCGAGCAAACCCTGTCCGCTTTGTCTGCCGTTCGTGGGGCAGGCTATGGGGACGCATTCGCGCGCAAATAGCGTTGAGTTAGACGAGGCAGAACAATAAAAAAGAAACCCCCGCATCTGGCGGGGGTATTCTTTTATCTGCAGTTGGCTTTGTCGCGTATCGTCAACCGCCACACACTCCTTGTAGAGCAACCCAATCGCCATCTGACAACACGGGTCGAGTGGTCTCAATCTGGACTCCATCGGCCTCGATCAGGGGGAGGACGCTTTCGCCGGTGATGTCGCGGGCATAGGCATAGGGGGCGCTATGCACCTCGGCTGTTTCAAACGCTGCGATCAGCATCGTGTCCTCGACCGGAGCCACGGGGGCCGTCAACAGGCTCTCGGCATGGGCGTCGAGGATTTCGGGCGGGATATGCCCGGTGGTCAAAAGTCTGAGCGAGGTGGTGAGACCTGCGTCTTGCAACAGGCGTTCAAGCGGGTCCTGTTCCTCCGCTCGCACCAGTTCAGCGAGCACATAGCCCGCCAAAACCTCGGGGTCTTCATGATCCTCCACGATGGAGCGGTTCAACAGGATGATCTTGCCGGGAAGGTGCTGCGACAGGGCGACTCCGCTGGTAAGCACGACGATTTGGCCACCACCGCCGGGCATGAGACGCTTTTTCAATGTGTTGAGCGCGCGAGCCCCATGAACTGTGTCACAAGGCGCACCGGCGAGGCGCTGAATTCGGTCCAAAAGCTCTTGGCCGATTTCGGCGCGGGTGACGGGGGGCACGATGGTGACGGCCTGACGAATGAGTGCGCCCGGAAGCCAGAACACGCCCAGCCCAAGGATCGCAGCCGCCCCAAGCCCGATCATCGCCCCGCGCAACCGACCGGGATGCGGTCTGGCGCGATCAATCGCACGGCGGATGCGGTCGATCGCCTCGATCATCAGTTCGTCGTCGATCTCCAGTTCTTCGCCGCTATCGGATGCCGGGCGGTAGCGGGCGGGGGTCTCCCCCTCGGCGGTGAGGCGTTCAATGGCGGGCAGGGACCAATGCGTCAGAGGCTTGCCGTCGGTGCGATCATCGCTGAGCGTCAAGGTCGCCTCACCGACGGACACGATCACGGAACGGCGCTGGCTTTCCCCTTCGGGAAGCCAGAGGCCGGGGGCTTCAAGCCGTTCGAATTCCGTAAGCGCGATCATGCGCGGGCTGCTCTTTTCATCGTTGTTTCGGGCAATCTATCGCGGAACGTCGGGCGCCACAATCGTTCTGGGAAGCGAAGATAAAAAGCATTAGTCTTTGGTCATGATCATCTCGCCGGGCCGCCGCTATATCTTTGTTCACATTCCCAAAACCGGGGGCACGGCGCTGGCGCAGGCGTTGGAGTCGCGTGCGATGGCCGATGACATTCTGATCGGCGACACACCCAAGGCCGTTAAGCGACGCGGGCGGGTCAAGGGACTGAGTGCTGCGGGGCGGTTGTGGAAACACTCGGGCCTTGCGGACATCGAAGGGGTGGTCGCGCGCGAGGACTTTGCGGATCACTTCATCTTCACCCTTGTGCGCAATCCTTGGGATCGTTTCGTGTCCTATTATCACTGGCTCGGGGCGCAACGTTTCGAGCATCCTGCGGTGGCCCTGGCCAAGGCGTCTCAGTTTTCCGAATTTCTGAATGCGCCTGAAACCGTGAAAGGCCTTTCTGTCCCCGCCCGCGCTTACATGTGCGACGGGGCAGGGCGGGAGCGGGCCAATCTTTACGTGCGGCTTGAGGCGCTCGATGAGGATCTGGCACCGCTCTGGGATCATTTGGGCTTTGATCTCTCGCCAATTGCGCCGGTGAATGAGTCGATGCGCAACCGCGATTATCGGACCTATTATTCGGAGGCCGATGCGGCGCTTGTGGCCCGGATCGCGGCGGAGGATATTGCCCGATTTGGCTATGGTTTTGACTGATTGGTTGCAGCATCTTTGAGCTTATGTGGGCTTTTTTGCCTGAAAATGTATCATTTGACCCGAGATAATGCTGCGATGCAGCATTGTTGATCTTTTTTGGGAAAGCCAGCTTTTAAACTGAGACCACGCCTCGTGCAGGGGGAATGATTAGGGCGCGAGGGTTCACAACTACGGAGCCCGATCCATGTGTATCTCAGCCGAAGCGCTCGCGCTTTTCCTCAATCTCATCGTCGCGCCGGTCACCTCGGAGCCGGGGCGGATCATCGTGCATGCCACGGAACAGGACGCCCACTGGGTGCAGGTCGAAGACCGCTGGTGCACCATGGCGCCGCAAATCCAAGGCCGCGAAATGTTCGCTGAACTGGCCAAAGAAGACGCATAAAAAAAGCCCTTCCCAATTTGGGAAGGGCCGATTTTCATGTGAAAGCAGTTCAGGCGGCTTTGCTGTCCACTCCCGTGCCGAAGCGACCGTAGAAGGTCTCGCCCGAAGCCGCCATCTCTTGCAGGAGCTTCGGTGTCTCAAACCGCGGCCCGTGCGTGGCGGTGAGATTGTCGCAAATCTCCACCGCTTTGCCTGCTCCGATGATGTCGAGCCAGCTAAACGGCCCACCGGACCAAGGCGCAAAGCCCCAGCCGAGGATCGCGCCCACGTCGCCCTCGCGGATGTCTTCCAACACGCCCTCTTCAAGCGCGCGGACGGCTTCCAACACCTGCGCCATCATCAGACGGTGCTGGACCTCGTCGAGGTCGGGCTGGGCGTCGGCCACCGGGAACTCTTCGTTGAAGCCTTCCCAGAGATAGCCGCGCTTGCCCTTCTCGTCGTAGTCATAGAAGCCCGCGTTGGCCTTTTTGCCCAGACGCCCCTGATCGAACATCCAGAACACCACCTCGTCCACGGCCTCATCCGGGTAGGCATCGCCCATCGCGGCTTTTGTGGCTTTCGCGATCTTCACACCGAGATCAATCGAGGTTTCGTCAATGAGCTGAAGCGGCCCGAGCGGGAAGCCCAGAAGCTTCGCAGCATTCTCAATGAGCGGCAGATCCACACCCTCGGCCGCCATGCGCACCCCCTCGTTGATGTAGGGGATGATGCAACGGTTGGCGTAGAAGAAGCGCGCGTCATTCACGACGATCGGGGTCTTGCGGATCTGGCGCACGTAATCGAGCGCTTTCGCCACTGCCACGTCGCCGGTTTCCTTGCCCTTGATGATCTCCACGAGGAGCATCTTGTCCACGGGGCTAAAGAAGTGGATGCCGATGAACTGCTCCGGGCGCACAGACGCCTTGGCCAGCTCGGTGATCGGCAGCGTCGAGGTGTTTGACGCAAAGATGCAGTCCGGGCCCACGATGGCCTCGACTTTCTTGGTCATCTCCGCCTTGACGCCGATGTCTTCGAATACGGCTTCGACGATCAGGTCACAGCCCTTGAGAGCGTCGAGATCGGTGGTCGCGGTGATGCGCGACAGCACTTGCTCTTTCTTCTCCGTCGTTACCTTCTTGCGGGAAATGCCCTTGTCGAGGAGGGCTTCGGAATAGGCTTTGCCCTTGTCCGCGGCCTCTTGTTTCATGTCGATCAACACGACCTCGATGCCCGCATTGGCGGAGACATAAGCGATACCCGCGCCCATCATGCCTGCGCCCAAGACGCCGACTTTCTTGACGGTCTGGTCCGCGACCTCGGGACGGTTCGCACCCTTTTCAAGCGCTTCTTTGTTGATGAACAGCGACCGGATCATCGACGACGACGACGGGTTCATCAGCACATGGGTGAACCAACGGGCTTCGATCTTGAGGGCGGTGTCAAACGGCACCTGCGCGCCTTCATAGACCGCCGAGAGCAGGGCTTTCGCCGCCGGGTAGACGCCCTGCGTGTTGCCGTTGACCATAGCGGAGGCACCGACGAAGGTCATGAAACCTGCCGGATGGTAGGGCGCGCCACCGGGCATTTTCCAGCCTTTCGCGTCCCAAGGTTTCACGATGTCCGTGTCTTTCGCGTTCAACACCCACTCTTTGGCTTTCGCCAAAAGTTCGCCGGGTTCCACCACCTCTTGAATGATGCCCGCGCCCTTGGCTTTCTTCGGGTCCAGCATCTTGCCCTCGAGCAAGATCGGCGCCGCCGCCATCGCGCCGACCATGCGCGAGACGCGTGTGGTGCCGCCCATGCCGGGGAAGATGCCGACTTTGATTTCCGGCAGGCCGATCTTGGCCTTCGGATTGTCGGCAGCAAAGATGCGATGACAGGCCAGCGGAAGCTCCAAGCCAATGCCAAGCGCCGTGCCCGGCAGGGCCGCCGCGACCGGCTTGCCACCTTTGTTGGTCTTCGGGTCCATGCCTGCGCGTTCCAGTTTGCGCAGGATCGCGTGCATGTTCATGATGCCGTCGAACAGCCCCTTGGCGGGCTCGTCACCGGCCTCGTCGCGCATCCGGGCGATGATGTTCAAATCCATGCCACCAGCGAATGTGTCCTTGCCGGAGGTGAGCACGATGCCTTTGACGGCCTCGTCTCCCAACGCCTTGTCGATACAGGCGTCCAGTTCGGAAATCCCCTCCATCGAGAGCACGTTCATGCTCTTGTTCGGGATGTCCCATGTGATGATCGCGACGCCGTCCGCGTCTACGGAGTAGTGAAAATCGGTCATAGCGTTCCCTCCCTTACACGCGTTCGATGATGGTGGCCGCACCCATGCCGGATGCGATGCAGAGCGTGGCAAGGCCCACGCCTTTGCCAGACCGCTCCAGCTCGTCCAACAGTGTGCCGATGATGATCGCGCCGGTCGCGCCAAGTGGGTGGCCCATGGCGATGGAGCCGCCGTTGACGTTGACCTTGGAACTGTCCACGTCAAAGGCCTGCATGAAGCGCATGACGACAGAGGCGAAGGCCTCGTTCACTTCGAACAGGTCGATGTCGTTGATCGACATGCCGCTGTCGCGCAGGATTTTCTCGGTCACAGGAACCGGACCCGTCAGCATGATGGTCGGATCGGTGCCGATCTTGGCGGTCGCGCGGATACGGGCGCGCGGCTTGAGGCCGTATTTTTCGCCGAATTCCTTGTTGCCGATCAAGACGGCGGCGGAGCCGTCGACGATCCCCGACGAGTTGCCCGCGTGGTGGATGTGGTTGATCAGTTCCAGATGCGGGTATTTCATCAGGGCGATTTTATCGAACCCCGGCATGACTTCGCCCATGTCTTTGAACGAGGCCTTGAGTTGGCCGAGCGCGTCCACGGTCGTGCCCGGACGCATGTATTCATCATGGTCGAGAATGGTCAGCCCGTTGATGTCTTTGACCGGCACGATGGATTTCGCGAAACGGTTGTCTTTCCATGCCGCTTCGGCGCGGTTCTGGCTCTCGACCGCCAGTGCATCGGCCTCTTCGCGGGTGAAGCCGTATTCGGTGGCGATGATGTCCGCCGAGATGCCCTGCGGCACGAAATAGGTCTTCATCGCAATCGCCGGATCGACGGCAATCGCCGCCCCGTCGGAACCCATGGCCACCCGGCCCATCATTTCGACGCCACCGGCGATATAGGCCATGCCCGCGCCACCTTTGACTTGGTTGGCGGCGAGGTTCACGGCCTCCATGCCCGAGGCACAGAAGCGATTGATCGCGAGGCCGGGGATGGATTGGTCCAACTCAGAGGCCAGAACGGCGGTGCGCGCGAGGCAGCCGCCCTGTTCGCCCACTTGGGTCACGTTGCCCCAGATCACGTCCTCAACGGCATGGCCCTCAAGCCCGTTGCGGTCTTTGACGGCATTCAGCATCTGCGCGGAGAGCGCGGCCGAGGTCACCTCGTGCAGGCTCCCGTCCTTGCGCCCTTTCCCGCGCGGGCTGCGCAGGGCGTCATAAATATAGGCTTCGGTCATAGTCTCCTCCAAAGTCTTGGCAGTGGCGTTTCAGGCCCGGATATCAAAGTCGGTCCGATGGATTTCCGGGCATCATGTCGTATGGGTGTTTCCAGCCGGGCAGGGCGCTGATGCGATCCAGCCAGGCGTCGATATGGGGCCAGTCGGTGCGGTCAAATCCGAAAGGCTCCGGGTAAAAGAGATAGGAGCAACAGGACAGATCGGCGGCGCTGATCTCCTCCGTTCCGGCCAGCCATGTGCGCTCCGCAAGTGCGTCATTCAGGACCGTAAAGGCGGCTTTGAGGCGGCCTTGCATAAAGGCGATCACCTCAGTCGGGCGTTTGTCCTCGGGCAGGAAGTTCATCAAGAACCGCGTTGTGCCAGCCTGTGCGGACATCTTGTGATTGTCCCACAGGACCCAGCGCAGGACCTCGCGCCGCTCTGCCTCGGTTTGGCCCTCGAGCTTGCCGGTCTGACGCGCGATATAATCGAGGATCACGCCCGATTGCGTCAGCACGAGATCGCCGTCGACATAGACCGGGCATTCGCCCATCGGGTTCAGTGCGCGGAAGGTCTCGGAGCGGGCCTCGCCATGGAAGAAGTCGACATAGACCGGGGTCCAGTCGAGGCCCGCAAACGTCAGGCCAAGCGCCACCTTGTAGGAGTGGCCGCTCTCTCCAAAGCAATAGAGTTGAATGCTCATTCCACGTCTCCCTTCCTGTTATAGCTAGGGCGGATGGCGCGGGTTTTGAGGGCGTTTTCTCGGATAAAACACTCTTGGCGCATCACATGCCCCTTGCGGGCCTGTTGGGTATGATGCGCCGGGCGTTTCATCTCTTTCTTGTCTCCAAATCCGAATTGAACAGGCGCAGCCTGTGCGTCAGCTTTTCTTCATCCGTGACGGAGTTGAAATTCTCGAACAGGAAAGACAGCGCCTCCCCTTCATCGAGTCCCGCCTCCCTCGCGAAACTTCTGAGACGACGATACCCGTCTTCGGTCATGGAAACAGGAAAACGCCGCGTCATTCTGAACCGCTTTGCCATGGTTACGCTCCGTCATTTCGTCTTTTCAGACGCATCAAAAGAAAAAGCCCCGCCGCGAAGGGCAGGGGCCTCATGTTTCGGGTTGAATGCAGTTTAGAACGCCTCGGCGGGGAGAGTCATCACCGGATCGGCACCGGATTCGATGCGTTTCAAAAGCGTGCCGGTCATCGGCAGTTGGCGGGCCATGTAATAGCGCGCGGTGGTGAGCTTGTTCTGGTGGAACTCCGCATCATCCGTGCCGTTTTCCAACGCCGCCAGCGAGACTTTCGCCATCCGCGCCCACATCAGACCGAGGCAGACATAGCCGAAGAGATGCATGAAGTCATAAGAGCCGGACAGAGCCGCGTTCGGGTTTTTCATGCCGTTCTGCATGAAGAACATGCCCGCGCCCTGAAGGTCTTTTGAGGCGGCTTTCAGCGGGTCGACGAATTCGGCCATGTCGCCGTCGCCGTTCTCTTTGCAGAAAGATTTCACCATCTCGAAGAAGGCCATGACGTGTTTGCCGCCATCGGTTGCCAGTTTGCGGCCCACGAGATCGAGCGCTTGCACGCCGTTGGCGCCTTCGTAGATCATGGCAATCCGGGCGTCGCGGGTGAACTGCGACATGCCCCATTCTTCGATATAGCCATGGCCACCGTAGACCTGCTGCGCGTTCACGGTTGCCTCATAGCCTTTGTCGGTCAGGAAGCCCTTGAGCACCGGGGTCATCAAAGAGATGAGGCCGTCGGCGTCCTTGTCCTCGGAACGATGCGCCTGGTCGATGAGCTGCGCGCCCCAAAGCATGAAGGCCCGGGCGCCCTCGATGAAGCTCTTTTGATCCATCAGGTTGCGGCGGATGTCCGGGTGGACAATCAGCGGATCGGCGGGGCCGTCCGGATTTTCGACGCCGGTCACGGCGCGGCCTTGCAGGCGGTCCTTGGCGTAGATCACCGCGTTTTGGTAAGCGGCGTCGGCTTGGGCGAGACCTTGCATGCCGACGCCCAGACGCGCTTCGTTCATCATGGTGAACATGGCGCGCATGCCTTTGTGTTCGGTGCCCAAGAGATAGCCGGTCGCCTCATCGTAGTTCATCACGCAGGTCGAGTTGCCGTGGATGCCCATTTTCTCTTCGATGGAGCCGACAGACACACCGTTGCGCGCGCCCGGATTGCCATCCTCATCGACGATGAATTTCGGCACGATGAACAAGGACACGCCTTTGATCCCCTCAGGCCCGCCGACAATCTTTGCCAGCACGAGGTGGATGACGTTTTCGGACATGTCGTGATCGCCCGCCGAGATGAAAATCTTCTGGCCGGAGATCTTGTAGCTGCCGTCCGCTTGCGGCTCTGCCTTGGTGCGCATGAGGCCCAAGTCGGTGCCGCAATGCGGTTCCGTCAGGTTCATCGTGCCGGTCCAGTCGCAGGACGTCATCTTCGGCAGGTAGGTGGCCTTTTGCTGATCCGTGCCATGGGCGAGGATTGCGGAGGCCGCACCATGGGTCAGGCCCTGATACATGGTGAACGCCTGGTTCGCGGCGGAGAACATTTCGCCCACGGCGGTGTTGATCACATAGGGCATGCCCTGACCGCCGTATTCCTCCGGCATGTCGAGACCGGGCCATCCGCCTTCTTTCACTTGCTCGAAAGCCTCTTTGAAACCTGTGGGCGTTGTCACAACGCCGTTTTCGAGTTTGCAGCCTTCCTGATCGCCGATCACGTTCAAGGGTGCGATCACCTCGGAGGCCAGTTGGCCCGCAGCTTCAAAAATGGCTTCGGTAAACTCGGGTTCAAGATCGGCGTAGCCCGGAATATCGGAGCCCGAAATGTTCAGCACATCGTGCAGAACATATTGAATGTCTTTGGTCGGAGCCGTGTAGCTCGGCATGGCGTGTCTCCCTTTCACTCAGCGCGCGGGGAGACTTTTTCGTCACCCGACGCGTTTCAATCCTTCGATTTGTCCTTCGACAAATGCGATTTCATCCTCCAGATCGGTCATGACCGCGATCAGCGCCTGTTTCTGCGCTTCCATTTCCGCGCGCTTCGCGTGATAGGCCGTTAGCGTCTCACGCAACTGCTTTTCGCCGTGATCTTCCTCCTTGTAGAGATCGAGCAGCTGCCGGATCTCTTCAAGGGCGAAGCCAAATTTCTTGCCGCGCAGGATCAGCGTCAATCGCGCCCGGTCCCGTTTGGTAAAGAGCCGTTTCTGACCCTCGCGGATCGGAAACAAAAGCTCCTTGGCTTCGTAAAAGCGCAATGTGCGGGGCGTCACGTCGAACGCATCACACATTTCACGGATCGTCATAACCTCATTCGTCACGTCGGCGTGCTCCGGTCTCGTCGCTTAGGTGGCTGGTCCTATGGGGTAAACCCTCGGGACGTGGCGACCTGTTCTGAGGCGCGAAGCTTTGCCTTCGCACTTACTCTAATCTTATCACAGAGGCCTCTTTAATCGAAACGTGGCGTCACTTTTGGGCGACGCGACGAGGATAAAAGCTCTGCTGAACTCCGACAAAATATTCTTTCGCGCACGTCAATGCAAACGATTTGGTTTAGATTTGGAGAAGTGAATGTTTTTAAAGGAATATAGTTATTTAAAGCGCTTTGGTGGTCGGCCGGTCGTTCCTATAAATGACGTATCGCGCAGCCGGTTTCAGGCTGCGTGTGTGGGGCGAGTCTTGGGGGGCTTGTAATGGAACGTAACGTCGCAAGGGCGACAACGGTCGGACGCGGTTTAGCCAGAAAAGCTCTTCGCTGTCTCTTCACGCAGCTCTTTGAGTTCAGCCAAGGCCTGATCAAGCTCACGTTTTTGCTCTTCGAGCGCGGTCAGCTGACGATCGGCAAGTTCAAGGAAAGCCTGTGCTTGCGCCGCCGTGCCCTTTTCGCCGTAGATCAACAGCCACTGCCGGATTTCTTCCAGAGAAAACCCATATTTACGCCCGCGCAAAATCAGTTTCATGCGCGCCACTTCACGCGGCGTATAGAACCGTGACCGACCCTCCTTTTCGGGGGCCAACAACTCGATATATTCGTAGTATCGCAACGTGCGCGGGGTCACATCGAACTCGGCGCACATCTCTTTGAACGTGAGACGTTGATCGGACATGGCTTCTCTCTCCTCACGTCGCATCTAAACTGATGAGTTCAGTTTGGCAACTCTATTCCGCTGTCGTGCGCGACCATAGCCACGCGCGAGGGGACGGATCAAGCCATGTTCCGCACACAGGTTTCGTTGCGTCAGCTCAGGGCGCGCGTATGTGCTTTGCATGATTTTCTCCTTGCAGCGAGAGCGGCAGGACACATTATGAACACGCCTGTCAGCCACCTCACTAAAAGCGCGCCGACAGAGCCGAGACGCAAGACCATAAAGAGAAGATCATGTCCGCCGACCGCACCGAAATCGCCCGCCAATTCATTGCGAGCCTGCCGCACTGCGAGGCGCTTGGCATGGTTTTGACAACCATTGGGGAAGGCGAGGCAGAGGTTTACATGCCTTATTCGGAAAAGCTCATTGGGGACCCGGAAAGCGGCGTGATCCACGGTGGCGCCGTTTCGGCCCTGATGGACACCTGCGCGGGCGCTGCGGTGATGAGCCATCCGAACGCAGGGCTTGCGACCGCCACGCTCGATCTCAGAATCGACTATATGCGCGCAGCCAAACCCGGCGCGACGATCACGGCCCATGCAATTTGCTATCACATGACGCGTGCTGTGGGATTCGTGCGGGTCTCCGCCACCGATGGGGCCTCCGATGTGCCGGTCGCCGCCGCCACTGGCGCCTTTACTGTGGAAAGGGGCAACTCATGAGCCGCGCAAAACCCGAACCGATTCAGGTCGTTAAGGAACGCCGTGATGCCGCGCTCTCAGCCCTGGTGGCGCGCGTGCCCTATATCGCTTTCATGGGGTTCGAATTCGAACGCCGCGGTGATGAGTTGACCGCCGTGATGCCCTATCGCCCCGATTTGATCGGCAATCCAGCGCTGCCTGCGTTGCATGGTGGAGCTTTGGCAGCCTTTCTCGAGGTGACCGCCTTGATCACTTTGAGCTGGTCGATGGTCTGGCCCAAGATCGAAGCGGGTGAGACCGTGGATGTGCTGCCGAAGTTTCCGAAAACCATCGACCTGACCGTTGATTACCTGCGTTCCGGCCTGCCGCGCGATGCCTATGCCCGTGCCGAGATCACACGCGCCGGGCGGCGTTACGCCTCGGTGCAGGTTGAGGCCTGGCAGGACAACCGCGCGCGCCCGACTGTGCATGCGACAGGGCATTTCCTGATGCCGGACACTCGCACTCCCAATGACTGAAGCGCTTCCCCTGACCCATCGACGGGTCCTGAAAATCGCGCTGCCCATCGTCTTGTCCAACGCCACTGTCCCTATTTTGGGCGCGGTCGACACCGGCGTCGTGGGGCAAATGGGGGAGGCCGCGCCCATCGGAGCGGTCGGGCTTGGCGCGATTATTCTAGCGTCTCTTTACTGGGTCTTCGGCTTTCTACGTATGGGCACGACCGGTATGGTCAGCCAGGCGCGGGGCGCAGGCGATACGGCCGAAGTGGCCGCGCTTTTGACCCGCGCGCTGATGATCGGCGTCATCGGTGGCGGGCTCTTGATCCTCTTTCAAGCGCCGCTCCTCTGGGCGGCGTTTCAAGTGGCGCCGGCCTCAATCGAGGTCGAAAGCCTTGCGCGCAGTTATATCGGCATCCGCATTTGGTCCGCGCCGTTTAACATCGCGGTTTTTGGCCTCACCGGCTGGCTCATCGCACAAGAGCGCACGACCGGGGTCCTTCTGCTGCAACTCTGGATGAACGGTCTCAACATCGGGCTCGATCTCTGGTTCGTTCTGGGGCTGGGGTGGGGCGTCGAGGGCGTGGCAATCGCGACGGTTCTGGCCGAGGTCTCCGGCGCGGGTTTTGGCCTCTGGCTCTGTCGAGATGCCTTCAAAACCACACTCTGGCGCGATTGGGCGCAGGTCTTCGATGGCGCGCGGTTGATGCATATGCTGCGGGTCAACACGGATATCCTGATCCGCTCCGTCCTGCTTTTGGGCATCATGGTGAGCTTCACGTTCTTTGGCGCGGGTTTCGGCGATCTGACGCTGGCCTCCAACCAGATTCTGATGCAATTCATCGAAATCACTGCCTACGCGCTCGACGGCTTTGCTTTTGCCGCCGAGGCCATTGTCGGGAATGCCTTGGGCGCGCGGTCGCGCATGGCGCTGCGCCGAGGCGCGGTTTTGGCGTCCTTTTGGGGGCTGATCGTGTCCGCTTTGCTGGCATTGGGATTTGCCGTCTTGGGCGGCACGATCATCGACGTGATGACCACCGCGCCAGATGTGCGTGCGGAGGCGCGCACCTATCTGCCGTGGATGGTGGCCGGGCCTTTGTTGGGGCTGGCGGCCTGGATGCTCGACGGGATTTTCATCGGCGCGACGCGCACCCGCGACATGCGCAATATGATGGTGCTGTCGCTTTTGGTCTATCTGGCGGCGGTGGCCGTGTTGATCCCGCTATGGGGCAATCACGGGCTTTGGGCGGCGCTTATGATCAGCTACATCGCCCGTGGCGCGACGCTGTTTGCGAAATATCCGGGGCTGGAGCGGAGTGCTGAGGTCTGATTTGAGTATTTGGGCAGCAAAGGAAACGGCGGCTTAGAGCCAGTCGCCGCGTCCTGTGCCAACCGCCTCCGAGACGTGGTCGAAACCGTCTTTCGCCAGCAAGTCGTCGAGGCCGCGCGCGATGCGAGGGGCGAGCGAGAGGCCTTGGTAGACCATCGCGGAATAGAGTTGGACCAAAGAGGCGCCCGCGCGGATTTTCGCATAGGCATCGAGCGCCGAAGAGATGCCGCCAACGCCGATGAGCGGCACGTCGTCGCCCAATTCGCGGGAGAGCGTTGCGAGCACGCGCGTGGACTTTTCGAACAATGGACGCCCGGAAAGCCCGCCTGCTTCGCCTCTATGTGCAGATTTCAAACCTTCGCGCGACAGCGTGGTGTTGGTGGTGATGACGCCGTCGATGCCGGATTTGCGGGCGACCTCGGCGATTTCCTGTAGCTCTGTCAGCTCAAGATCGGGGGCGATTTTCAGCAAAACCGGCACCGCGCGTTTCAGGCCCTTGCGGGCGTCGAGGACGCCGGCCAAGAGCGCTTCGAGCGCTTCGGCACCTTGCAGGTCGCGCAGCTTCTCGGTGTTGGGACTCGACACATTGACCGTCGCAAAATCGATGAAATTGCCGCAATGCGCCAGAACCTTGGCGAAATCCGCGGCACGATCTTCGCTGTCCTTGTTGGCGCCGAGGTTGAGGCCAACGGGAATGTCGATGCCGTTGGCGGCGTGACGGCTGCGGGCGAGGCGGTTGGCGATCTCTTCCATGCCGTCGTTGTTGAAACCGAAGCGGTTGATCACCGCGCGGTCTTCTGTGAGGCGAAACAGGCGCGGCTTTGGATTGCCGGGCTGCGGACGTGGCGTGGCCGCACCCAATTCGATAAAGCCAAAACCCGCGCGCGAGAGCTGCGGGATGGCTTCGGCATTCTTGTCGAACCCTGCCGCGAGGCCGACAGGGTTAGGCATCTCAATCCCGGCGAAGGTGGTTTTGAGCCGGGGCGAGGTGACCGGACCGGGCAGGGGGGCAAGCCCTGCACGCAGCGCGGAAAGAGAAAGCGTGTGCGCCTTTTCCGGGTCAAAGCTGCGCAGGACCATCATGCCGAATTGTTCGAAAATAGACATTTGCGGCTCCTAGGGGCTCAGGACAGATCGGGGAAGATATGGCCTTCTGGGCCAAGCGGCAGGGGTTTGACCCAAAGGATGTCCTCCATGGTCAGCGCCCGGTAGAGGTGCGGGAAAAGTGCGCCGCCGCGTGAGGGTTCCCATTTGAGATGGGGCGCAAGCGCATCGCTTTCGAGCGCAAGAAGATGCAGGTTCTCTTCACCCGCGAACCATTTCGCGGCGGTCTCGGCGACCTGATCTTTGGTGGAGAAATGGACATAGCCGTCGGCGAGATCCACGGGGGCGCCGAGGGTCTCGCCAGCGGTCTGCATTGCCGTCCATTCGGGGGCACGGAAGATTTTGTAAATCAGCATGGCTTCCAGATGCCAGTGCCGGGCCGCGCGGTCAATGACACTTTCACGCAGAGGCGAAAATGCCGCGTGGTTCAGAGCCAGCGGTGGCAGTGCTTGTGGATCGCCGGAATGATGACAAAGACCATGGAGCCGACGATCATGGGCACCATAATGAGGTTGCGTTGCCAGATCTGCCACTCGGAGGTGAAGGGGGTGAGCGCGTAGATCACAGCGGTCACCAGAGGGTAGACGCCCATAAAGACAAAAAAGCTGAAACGAAGGCGGTTGGGTTTTCTGGGAGGAGTTTTGGATGGGGTGGCGGTGGATGCAGACATATGGTAGCTCCAAAGAGAACGATGCGTTTCGTTAGAGTTATATGAACGATGCGTTTTGATATGTAAAGGATCAGCTTGTGACAAATCCTGTGGCAAATCGCACAGCCCCCTCCGCGGAGGCGATGGGCGGAGAGGGGAAAAAGTCTCGGCCGCAACGTCGATCCATTGGAGCGCGGCGCAATCCCGCGACCGAGGAGGCGATTTTGGAGGCGGCCGAGGCGCTTTTGGTCGAGAAGGGCGTGAAGGGGTTGACCATGGAGGCCGTGGCGAAGCGTGCGCGGGCGGGCAAGGCGACGCTATATAAGTGGTGGCCGTCGCGCGGTGCCTTGCTGGTTGCGGTCTATGAGCGCGCAAAGGGCAGCCATACGCATGGGGATAAAGGCACTTTGATTGCCACAATCTCGGCGTTTTACCGCTTTGTATTCACGCATTGGCAGACACCGAAAGGGCAGATATTCGCACTGATCATCGCGGAGGCGCAGTGCAACGCGGATGTCGCGGAGGCCTTGGAGGGGTATCGCCTTGAGCGGCTTGAGGCGCTGCGTGATGTGGTTGAAATCGCGATCGAACGGGGAGAGGTAAAGCCGGGTGTGTCCGCCGAGGGCATCGCGGAGACGATTATGGCGGCGGCCTGGATGCGGCTTTTGACCGGAAGGCTTGAGACCGACCCTGAACGACTGGCGCATGAGGTGCTGGACGGGTGGCTGAGTGGGCCAAACGTCGAAAAAGGATGATCTGCCTGTCATTGCATCGTTACAAATCCGTTACGTTGCGAATGTAGCCAAATCCCAGCACTGGGCTTTGACTCTTTGATAAACTTTGGTCAGGCTCGGGGTCATCTAGTTTAACAGGGGGCACGATATGCTCAAAAAAGTTCTCACCACCACCGCTGCAATGGCTCTGATGGCCGGCGCGGCGCATGCCGAATATACGCTGCACATTCTTCACACCAACGATTTGCACAGCCGAATCGAACCGATTACGAAATACGACAACACCTGCGCCGAAGAGGATAACGCCGCGGGTGAGTGCTTTGGCGGCTATGCCCGTCTGGCCACGAAAGTCGCCGAAATGCGCGCTGAACTCGACGGTGAGAACGTGCTCCTGCTGGACGCCGGCGACCAGTATCAGGGCTCTCTGATGTACACGACCTACAAGGGCGATGTCGAAGCCGAGATGATGGAAAAGATCGGTTATGACGTGATGGCGCTGGGCAACCACGAATTCGACGATGGTCCCGATGGCACGCTCAAGCTGATTGATAACGTCTCCTTCCCGGTGATCTCCGGCAACCTCGATGTGTCGCAATCCAACATTTTGGCGGACAAGGTGAAGAACCATGTTGTGCTTGAGGTGGGCGGCGAAAAGATCGGTATCATCTCCGCGCTCGCAGTCGACACGCCAGAGACCTCCAGCCCCGGCCCGAATGTGATCTTCCAAGACGAAGCCGACAGCCTTGCCGCAGATGTGGCCGCGCTTGAGGCCGAAGGTGTGACCAAGATCATCGCCTTGACCCACGTGGGTGTGAAAAAAGATATGTCTCTCGCGGAAGAGGTCGCTGGCATTGACGCTGTGGTCGGAGGTCACTCCCACACGCTGTTCTCCAACGAGATCGAAGGCGCCATGGCTTACCCGACCATGGTTGGCGAGGTCCCGGTGGTCTCCGCCTATGCCTACTCGAAATATCTCGGTCACCTCGTGCTGACCTTTGACGACGATGGCGCGTTGATCTCCGCCGAGGGCGCGCCGATCCTGCTCGACGCTTCCGTGGCGGAAGATGAAAGCATCAAAGCGCGTGTTGCCGAACTGGCCGGACCGATCAACGAGCTGAAAGCTACGGTCGTCGCGGAAGCCGCCGCTGACATCGATGGGGCTCGCGAAACCTGCCGTGCGGTTGAATGCGCCATGGGCAACCTCGTGGCTGACGCCATGCTGGAGCGTGTGAAAGATCAAGGCATCGAAATCGCGATCCAAAACGGCGGTGGCCTGCGCGCCTCCATTCAAAGTGGCCAGGTGACCATGGGCGACGTGCTCACGGTTCTGCCGTTCCAGAATACGCTTTCGACCTTCCAGGTGACAGGCGAAACCATCGTCGCAGCGCTTGAAAACGGTGTCTCGGAGATGGCCGATGGCGCGGGCCGCTTCCCGCAAGTGTCCGGCATGTCCTACACCGTTGACCCGAACGCCGAGGTCGGCGCCCGTATTTCCGACGTGATGGTCGGCGGCGCTCCGATCGAGATGGACAAGGTCTATGGCGTGGCGTCCAATAACTACGTCCGCAACGGCGGTGATGGCTACAAGATGTTCCTGAGCGCTGAGAATGCCTATGACTTCGGCCCCGATGTCGCCGACGTTCTGGCCGATTATCTGATCGCAAACGCGCCCTACACGCCCTACACGGACGGTCGCATCACCGTGAAGTAAATCGCGGAGCCGCGATGGGTAATAGGCGGTTCGATCTAGACAAACGGAAAAGCCCTCGCGAACATGCGGGGGCTTTTCTTATGGAGGGACGACGATGCACGGGCGGTGTACATGTGGTGAGGTGGAATTCGAGGTCACGGCCCCGCCGATGATTGTGCATTGCTGTCATTGCACTTGGTGTCAGAGGGAAACCGGATCGGCCTTTGCGCTGAATGCCTATGTCGAGACATCTGAGATTAAACTCACCAAGGGTCTGCCTGATATGGTGATGACGCCCTCGAACTCGGGTCATGGCCAGACCATTGCGCGGTGCCCGACCTGCAAGGTCGCGCTGTGGTCCCACTACGCGGGCTCGGGAGAGGCCTTTGCCTTCGTGCGCTGCGGCACGCTTGAGGAGCGCGCTGAGATCGTGCCGGATGTGCATATCTTCACCTCGACGAAACTGCCTTGGGTCGTTTTGCCCGAAGGGGCGCAGGTGTTTGAGGGCTTCTACAAGCCGAAAGAGGTCTGGTCCGCGCAAAGCCTCGCGCGGTTCAGGGCCGCGAAGGAGGCGTAGATGGATCACCCACTCATCGATCTGATCAATCAGAAGATCGCCGAGGCCGAGCGTGAGGGCGCCTTTGACAACCTGTCGGGGGCGGGCAAGCCCTTGCCGCAGGAGGACGACCCGGAGAACGCCTTGCTCAATCGGGTGATCAAGGAAAACGGTGGCGTGCCAGAGTTCGTAACTCTGTCGCGGCATTTGGAAAAACTGCGCGAGGAGTTGCGTGAAACGGGAGACCGGACACGGCGGACCGAGATCATGAAGGAGATGTCGATGATGGACGCCAAGATCGATCTGGCGCGTAAGGCGCATCGGTGAGAGACCGCAGCTGGCTCTCGAACTTACAAGCTCTAGAGGCGTTGCCGCATTTTTCGTGCCCGCTTCCCTTACGCTGCACAGCTGATGTTGTGGCGATGGGGGCCGGACGAGTTGGCGAAATGTCAGATCGATTCTCCTGCGGCCTCGCCCATTGGGCAGGGAGCGCACTATTTCATTCCCTCACCTGCACGATCGCCTCTGGCCCCCGTCGCCCCAGCACGTAAAATGCGCCTATGTGCGGACGTTTTGCCCTTTCCATGCCCAGTGACGCCATGGCGCAGCTTTTCAAGGCCGCGCCCGCGAATGACCTGCCGATCCTGCCTAATTATAATATATGCCCGACGACGCAGATTCATGTGATCTACCGGGAAAGCGAGCAGGATAAGGGCCAGCGCCGCCTCGTGCCGATGCGCTGGGGCTTTGTCCCGCATTGGTATAAAACGCCGTCTGACGGGCCGCTTTTGATCAACGCACGCGCCGAGACCCTCGCCGAGAAACCCGCCTTTCGCGAGGCCTGTCGCGCGCGCCGGTGTCTCATTCCGGCGGATGGGTTTTATGAATGGTTTCGCCCCGAAGGGGGGGAGAAGCTGCCGTGGTACATCCAGCCCTCTGGTGAGGGCCCGATGGTCTTTGCGGGCATTTGGCAAACGTGGGAGCAAAACAGTGAACGGCTGACGACTTGTGCTATGGTCACGACCGAGGCCACGGGGCGGATGGCCGAAATTCATCACCGAATTCCTGTTATTTTGCAGCCCCACGACTGGGGCAAATGGCTGGGTGAAGAAGGGCATGGCGCCGCACGTTTGATGCAGCCTGCTTCTGACGACTCGCTCAAGTTTCACCGCGTCGGCAAGGCCGTGAATTCCAATCGGGCCAGTGGCCCTGAGCTGATCGAGGAGATCGAAGAATGAACACATCGCTTCTGGAGGGGCCGTCTGCGGCGCTGGCGCATCTGGGTATTGAAATGACCGGGTGGGACAGGGATGTGGCGCGCTTCGAGGCGACGGTGGCGCCCGAGCACCTGAACCGTTCGGGCCTTCCGCATGGCGGCGTTTATGCCACAATGCTCGACACCGCGATGGGCTATTCTGGGGCTTACACGGGTGACCCGGAAGATCGGCGCATGACGCTCACCTTGTCGCTGAACATCAACTATCTGTCGCGTCCAAAAGGCACGCGGCTGATCGCAGTGGGGCGGCGTCTGGGCGGCGGGGCCAAGACGTTTTTCACTGAAGGGCACTTAACCGATGAGACCGGAGAATTGATCGCCACAGCGCAGGGGACGTTTCGGGTGCGATCCGGTGGATAACTCGCATTCAATATATTGAATTTGTATTCAAGACCTGATATCTTAGTCCCAAACTTGGCATACCTTTTATGGAGAATCCCCCATGTCCATCGACCGCGCTGTGTTCCGCTTTGCCGGCATCATGGTCCTGATCAGCGTTGCGCTGACCCAGTTCGTCCACCCCGGCTTTGTTTGGTTCACCGTCTTTATCGGCGCCAACCTGCTGCAATCGTCCTTTACCGGCTGGTGCCCTGCGGCCAAAGTCTTTGCCAAACTCGGCATCCCGGCAGGCTGTGCCTTCGAGAAGTGATCTCGGAGCGACATGACGTTTAAGCGGGGTCCTTTGCGGCCCCGTTTTTTATGAGAATTTTTGCCAAAGAGAACCGCAGGACGACCTTTCGCCGGGCCACAGATTTCGAGATGGAGGGGGATTTTGGAGCGGGCGGCGGGAATCGAACCCGCGTCATTAGCTTGGAAGGCTAAGGTCTTACCACTACACAACGCCCGCCGCGTAGAGCCCTGTGTTTAGGCTATGGATTTTGGAGCGTCAAGTGGTCAACGGCGATGCCATTTGTGAAGGGCTTTCGGCACGTGCGATCACGATTTGGGTGCGGGGCTTGACTTTGGTCAAATTCCTGATTGAAAAGCTCGGATAAGGCCGTCTCGATAGACGCCGTGCTTTGGAAATCTGCCCATGCTTTTCAGGAAGCCCATGATGAAAACGCTCGCCCTGCCGCTCTTCTGCACTTTGCTGGTCACGCCCGCGATGGCGGAAGACCTCGCCACACTCGAAGGGCTGGGGGAGGCGCTGTTTTTTGACGAAAACTTGTCAAAGAACCGCACGCAATCCTGTTCGACCTGCCATGATCCCGAATATGCCTTTGCCGATCCGCGTGGCATGGCCTCGCCGGGCGACGATGGTGTGTCTTTGGGCGACCGCAACGCGCCGACTGCGAGCTACGCGCATTTCGCGCCGATGTTCGAAAAGCTTGATGAGGGCGTTTATCGCGGTGGGCAGTTCCACGACGGACGCGCCGCGACCTTGGCCGATCAGGCGGGCGGGCCGCCGTTGAACCCGATCGAGATGGGCATGTCGGATGCGGCCTCCGTGGTGGCGCGACTAGAGGAAAACCCAGCCTATGTCGTGGCTTTCAAAGATCTGTTCGGCGACGAGATATTTGCCGACCAAGACGAGGCCTATGGGGCGATGACCAAGGCGATTGCGGCCTTTGAAGGCACCGATCTGTTCTCTCCTTTTGACAGCAAATACGACCGCTACCTGCGCGGGGAAGCAGAACTGACGCGCGAGGAAATGCTGGGCGAGACGCTGTTCTTTTCTCAGCAATTCACCAATTGCAACCTGTGCCACGAGTTGTTGCCGCGTGCGGGGATGGAGGGCGAGACCTTCACCAATTACGAATATCACAACATCGGCGTGCCGGAGAATGGCGCGCTGCGCGACATGAACGGCGTTGGGCGGGGGCAGGTCGATCTGGGGCTGGCGCAGAACGCGCTGGTCGAGGATACGGCGGGTTTAGCAGGCAAGATCAAGGTGCCGACGCTGCGCAACGTCGCCGTGACCGCGCCCTATATGCACAACGGTGTGTTTCAGGACCTGCGCACGGTCGTGCTGTTCTACAACACCTACAACACGAAATCCGAGGCGCGGATGCTCAACCCGGAAACCGGCGAACGCTTTGGTGCGCCGGAGGTGCCGCAGAACCTCTCGATGGAAGAGCTGACCACGGGACCGGCGCTTGAGGATCGCGAGATTGACGCGCTTGTGGCCTTTATGAAGACCCTGACGGATGCGCGTTACGAGCACTTGCTCGACGAGTGATCACAGCGCGAGCGCTTTCGGCACATCCTTGAGCCTTGCACCATTGCCGAGATCGAGGGCACCTTGCCAGATGCCTTGCGCGCGCATCAAGGGCAGGGCGCGTGGGGTCGTTTGCGTGCCGTCGGCCAATGTGAGCGCCGCATCCCATTGGTCCTCGGACAGATCGCGCCAACAGACGTTGAGATGCACTTCGGAATGCTGGAATAGGTGCCGAAGCGCGCGGGCCGGAAGGGTCGCTGCGAGATCGAGCGAGGGCAGTTCTTCAGGCAACTCCAAGACTTCGCCCTTGTCCAAAGCCTCCAAAGCCAGCGCCTGATAGCGGGCCTCGTAACTGACGCGGACAATGATATGCGCGCGGCTCAGGCCGTCGATAGCGGAGGGCGCATAGAGGTCGTCATCCGTGAGTTCCATGAGTTTGCGAGCGAAATAGGCGGTGCCGCGACGGGCGAGCAACAAATCTTCGGCGGGGGCGTTGGGGGCGTCGAACCGCGCCCCCTTGCCCAAACGTTCCTTTAGCGCTTCGCGGGCGGCGATGTCTGTCTCGGTGAGAGACATGTTATTGCCCCTCGACCATCTGACGCATGAAGCCCAGACGTTCCATGATCGGCGCGTCCGAGAAGCGGAACAGGTCGAACTGCGTCTCGGCCTGCAAGGACCACGGCACCCAAGACGGCACGACGAACATGTCACCTTTCTCCAACTTGTGGGTGACGCCATTCAGCACCACGGCGCCCTTGCCCTCAAACACTTGGAACACGGTCGAGCCGACTTCGTTGCGCGTTGCGGTTTCCGTACCTGCGCGCAGGCGGTGGAACTCGCAGCGGATCGTCGGCATCACGTCACCTCCGGTGGTCGGATTGACGTAGCGGATCGCGGCGTGGCCCTGTTCAACCGTGGCGGGCTGGCCCTCGTCTTCGAGCAAAAGCTGTTCGGTCAGCGCCCGGTCGGTGAACTCCCAACGATAAGCGCCAATCGGGGAAGACACAGTGTTTTGCAACTGCGACAGCGGGCGCAGACCCGGGTGGCACCAGAGCCGTTCGCCCCGCGAATAATCCGGCGTCGCATTGTCGGTCACTCGGTCAGACCCGAACTCGAAAAAGCCCACATCCATCTGTTGCGAGAACGGAATGTCCAGCCCGTCGATCCAGGCCATCGGCTCCGTCGCGACATTGTGGTGACCGTGGAAATTCCAGCCCGGCGTCAGCAACAGATCGCCGCGCGACATGCGCACCGGATCGCCGTTCACAACGGTCCAGACGCCTTCGCCCTCGACCACGAAACGGAAGGCGTTTTGCGAATGGCGGTGCTCCGGCGCGTTCTCGCCCGGACAAAGATACTGGATCGCGGCCCAAAGCGTGGGCGTCACATAGGCATTGCCGCCGAGACCCGGATTGGCAAGGCCAATTGCGCGACGCTCACCGCCACGCCCCACGGGCACCAGCTCGCCGGATTTTTCCGCCAGCGGCAAAAGATCGGCCCACCGCCAGACATGTGGCACAGCTTTGGATTTGGGCGTCATCGGCATCAGGTCGCCAAGCTGGGTCCAGAGCGGCAAAAGGTTGTTCTCTTCGAACCCTTTATAGAGTTCTCGCAGTTCCGGAGTGTCCTCCGGCTGCATGCCGTGCTCGATGGTGTCGTGGCTGCGATCTTCGGTCAGCATGGTGAATTTCCTCCGGGTTGGTCACGCGTCAGGCCGCGCGCATATTGGGCGACGCCTCAGGCGGCGTCGGGTTGGTTGGGCGGTGCCGCTTTGGTCATCTCTGGTAGCGTGTCGAGTGCCGCATAGATGCGGGAAATCGTCGGCCAGTTCTCCAGCGGCACGCCGAAGCGTTTGTTGTTCCAGACCTGCGCATAGAGGCAGCAATCGGCCATCGTCGGCGTGTCGCCGTGGCAATAGGTGCCGGTCTGAGCGGAGGCGGAAAGCTCTGCTTCCAGCGCGTCGAAGGTGAGGGTGACCCAATGGGTGAACCACTCTTTTTGGGCTTCCTCATCGGCCCCAAACTGATCGCGGATGCGGAAGAGCACGCGCAGATTGTTGAGCGGGTGAATCTCGCAGGCGATCATGTATGACAGCGCACGCACACGGGCGCGACCGGCGGCATCTGCGGGCAAAAGCGCGGGCTCCGGGTGGGTCTCCTCCAGCCACTCCATAATGGCGAGAGATTGCGTCAGAAAGCTGCCGTCTTCGGTCTCGAGCGTTGGCACGAGGCCTTGCGGGTTCTTCACCAGATACTCCGGCGTCCGGGTTTCCCCGTCGCGCAGCACATAGGCGATATAGTCATACTCCAGCCCCTTGAGGTTCAACGCGGCACGCAGCCGCGTTGAAGTGGAGGAGCGGAAGAAGTTATGCAACTTCAAAGGCATGTCCTACGCCTCGCGTTTTCCGATGGGGGTCTCGATCTTGCCGAGGCCTTCGATCTCGACCACGCAGACGTCGCCCTCAACCATCGGCCCGACGCCTGCGGGGGTGCCGGTCATGATCAGATCGCCGGGCTCAAGCGCGATGGAATGCGACAGGATCGAAATGATCTCAGGCACCGACCAGATGAGTTCTGCGAGATCGGCGTCTTGTTTGACTTCGCCATTCACGGTCAGCTTGATCGCGCCCTTGTCGGGGTGGCCGACTTTTTCAACCGGGAACACCGGGCCGATAACAGCAGAGCGGTCGAACGCCTTGCCCCAATCCCAAGGACGGCCTTGCTCGCGGGCCTTGAGTTGCAGGTCGCGCCGCGTCAGGTCGTTGCCGACGGCATAGCCCCAAACGTGGTTGAGACTGTCTTCCTCTGCGATGTTCTTGCCCGCTTTGCCGATCACGGCGATCAGCTCGGCTTCGTAGTGGAAATTCTCGGTCTGCGGCGGGTAGGCGACCACTTCGCCCGAGTCCACCACGGCGTCCGCCGGTTTGGTGAAGAAGAAGGGCGGATCGCGATCGGGGTCCTTGCCCATCTCGCGGGCGTGGGCGGCGTAGTTGCGCCCGACGCAGAAGATGCGGCGGACCGGCAGGCGGTCGTCAGTGCCGTCGACGGCCACGGAGGCCTGCGGGGCGGGGGGGAAGACATAGGACATATCGGTTCCTTTTTGCGTTTCTTCGAAAGGGGAGGTTATTCGGCGGCGGTTTTCAGCGCGGCGTTCACAGTCGTGTCATCGAGGCCGGTCGAGCCATAGAGCCAGGAGAGCTGGTCGTACCATTCGTCTTGGGTCATGTTCGACATGACGTGGTTGCGCACGGCGGCTTTGGCGTCGTCCGGGTGGTAGATGTATTCGCCGATGAGGCGGGAGTTCATCTGGACGCGGGCGGTGCGGACCTTGCGCATTTCCTGATAGATTTGCAGCGCGCGCTCGACGTTCTCGCCGTAATGCTCGATGCAATGGGACATGGCGACGGCGTCTTCCATGGCCATACAGGCGCCTTGCGCAAAGTATTGCAGCATCGGGTGGGCAGCATCGCCCAAAAGCGCCACGCGGTTGTCGACCCAGTTGGAAATCGGATCGCGGTCGCAGAGCACCCAGAGTTTCCAGTCGGAGCCATGTTCGATGACCTGACGGGCCTTCGGGTGGATGTGCTCAAAACCTTGTGCGACCTCTTCTTTAGAGACCGGACGGCCTGCGATGGCCTCTTGCACGTCGCGGTGATAGGTCACGACGAGGTTGAAGACTTTCCAGCCCTTGAGCGGGTAGTGCACGATGTGACATTTCGGACCGGCCCAAAGCGTGGCCGCGTTCCAGCGCAGGTCTTCGGGCATTTGCTCGGTGGGAATGACGGAACGGTAGGTCGTGTGGCCGGAGATGCGCGGCTCGCCGTCGCCGATCATCTGACCGCGGATCGCAGAACGCAGACCTTCGGCGCCGATCAGGAAGGAACCCTTGATCGGATCGCGGTCTTTGACTTTGAGTGTCACGGAGGTGCCGTCTTGTTCGTAGCCTTCGACCACGTGTGAGGTGCGAATATCCACCAGCGGGCTGTCTTCGCAGTACTTCAGCAAAACACCATGCAGGTCGGCGCGGTGCACCACGGCGTAAGGGTTTTTGAAGCGCTCGCGGAACGGCTCGTCCAAGGGAATAGAGGTGATGTCCTCGGCGGTTTGTGCATCCATCAGGCGCAGCTTGTCGATATAGACCGCCTTCTCGCGGGCCTCGTCGCCGACGCCCAAATAGTCGAAACAATGGAATGCGTTCGGGCCGATCTGGATGCCGGCGCCGATTTCGCCCAAGGCGGGGGCTTGTTCGACAACGATGGACCGGTGTCCTTTGCGGGCCAGACCACAGGCGGCAGCAAGGCCACCGATGCCGCCACCGGCAATGAGAATGGGAAGATCAGACATGGTAGTGTCTCCTTATGTCAGCCGCCGATGAGGCGTGGAATGGTGAGGGTGAGGGCCGGGATCATGAGGATCAGAGCCACGCGAATGACCTCGGAACCAAGGAAGGGCATGACGCCGCGAAAAACGGTGGACATGGGGGTGTCCTTGGCAAGCGAGGAGATGATGAAGACGTTGAGGCCGACAGGGGGCGTGATCAGCCCAAGCTCGACGACAATGAGCGCGAGGATACCGAACCAAATTTTGAGGCTCTCGGTGTCCATGCCGTAGGCGGCGGTCTCTGCGGTGACATATTCGCCGCCATTGAGTGCGATCAGCGTCGGCCAGAAGAACGGCACCACAACGAGGATCATCGCGAGGCTTTCCATGAAACAGCCGAGGATGACAAAGGCGATCAGCATGATCACCAGCACCAGCATCGGGTCCATGCCGGAGGTGGCGGCCCACTCGGAGAGCGCTTGCGGCAGGCCGGAGCGGGTGAAGAAGCCCTTAAGCACTTCGGCGCCAAACAGGATCAGGTAGATCATGCCGGAGGTGATCGCCGTGGCTTGCAACGCGCGGCGCAGGCCTTTCATGTTCAGACCTTCGCCAGTCAGAGCGCGGAGCGCAAAGCCGTAAGCGCCGATCAGGAAGACGCCGATGGAGGCGGCGGGCGTCGGTGTGAAGAGGCCAAAACCCAGACCAAGGATGATCGCGCCAAAGATAAGGATCACGGGGAAGAGGCGCTTGAGCGCAAGGTTGCGTTCATCGCGCGGCATCGGGCGGGGTTCTGGCGCCAGCGACGGGTTCACACGGACCAGAATGGCGATCACACCGATGAAGGACAGCACGGCCAGAAGACCGGGGATTACGGCGGCCTGGAACATCTTGAGGATTGAGCCTTCGACGATGATCGCATAGATCACCAGCGCCACCGAGGGCGGGATCAGGATGCCAAGCGTGCCGCCTGCGGCCAAAGCGCCTGCAGAGAGACGGTCCTTGTAGCCAAGTTCTTTGAGTTCCGGCAGGGCCACTTTGCCCATGGTCGCGGCGGTCGCTAGCGAAGACCCGCAAACCGCGCCAAAGCCGCCACAGGCCGCGATGGCCGCCATGGCCACGCCGCCTCTGAGGCGAGAGAGAAGTGCTTCGAGACCTTTGAACAGATCAGAAGACAATCGCGCTTCGGCGGCGATGTAGCCCATCAGAACGAACAAAGGCACGACGGAGAGATCGTAGCTCGCGACATTCTCCCACAGGAGCGATTTGAACTGACGGATGTAGGGCACGAAGCGCACATAGGGCAGGGCCAGCGAGAGCGCATAGGTGCCGCCGATGCCGACGATGATCATCGCGATGCCGACGGGCATGCGCAGGATCAGAAGGACAAAGAGAACGACGAGGCCGACAACCCCGATGGTGATGGGATCAAGCATAGCGCGCGTCTCCGAAAATCTGGCTCACGGAGACCACGGCCCAAAGGACCATGGAGGCGATGCCGGGAATGTAGAAGGGCCAGATCGGCCAGCCGAGGACACCGGCTTCGGCGGCGTCAGAGCGGGATTCGAGCATGCCGTGGACCATCCAATAGGCCAGAAACAGCGCGATCGCGGCAGTCAACGTAAGCCACATGTGGTCGAGCACGCGTTTCACGGGCATCGGCGCATTGGCGACGAACAAATCCACGGCGACATGGCCGCGCGAGGCTTGCGTGTAGGGGAAAAACATGAGTGCTGCGCCGGAAATGGCGAGTTGGACGAAATCTTCGTAGCCGGGCAGGCCGGAGACGTCTTGGCCAAAGAGGCCCATGAACCGATCAAGAATAAAGGCGCCAGTGTTGGTGGTGGTGACCATCACGATGACAAAGAGGATCGCGCCTCCAAGCATAGCGAATATGTCTGCCAGACGCGTCACATGAGCGTGCATAGCATGCCTCCCGGTTGGGTGCGTTTCGTTTGGGGCGAGCGGCGGGAGGATCCCGCCACTCAGGATGTATGATTAGTCGCGGGCTTTATTCGCCGTGTGCGGCGGCGACGGCCGCGCGGGCTTGTTCCACGAGAGCGGCGCCGTCGATACCTTTTTCGGTCACTTCAACGACCCAACGGGCCACGACCTCTTCGCTCACTGCATGGAATTTTGCGGCTTCCTCGTCGGAGAAGGTGTGACGTGTGACGCCCGCGCCATCGAGCGCGCCGATGCCGGCCTCTTCAAAACCTTCCCACATCGCGCCGATCTCGGCGGCGACATTGGCGCGGGAATTGGCGTCAATCACGGCCTTCAGGTCATCAGGCAGGTCTTCGTAGACGTCTTTGTTCATCGCCACCATGAAGACGGCGGTGCCGAATCGGTCGCCATTCGGCAGCTCTGCGGTGTATTTGTCGAGTTCCTGCAATTTGAGGGCGGGAACGATCTCGTAGGTGGTCATCGCGCCGTCAATCACGCCTTTCGCCATGGCTTCGGGCACGGCGGGCACCGGAAGGCTCACAGGTTCGGCGCCCATGCCTTCGATCAGCCAGGCCCCGGTGCGGGACGGCGTGCGCAGTTTCATGCCCGCAACATCTTCGAAGGTGGTGACTTCCTTGTTGCCGGAATGGATCAGGTTGCCGTCATTGGAGTGCAGAAACAGCACGTGGATGTCTTTGAAATCCTCGGCCAGAAGATCCATCGAGGCGTTCAGCGCAATGGTTGTGTCAGTGGCGGAGCCTTCGTGCACGGAGGGCAGCTCGAAGACTTCGGTGCGGGGGAAGACGCCCGGGGTGTAGCCCAGAAGCGTCCAGACGATGTCCGCTGTGCCATCGCGCACCTGGTTGTAGAGCTCGCCCGGTTTGCCACCCATCGACATGGCCGGATAGATCTGAACCTCGATGCGCCCGTCGCTTTCATCCATGACCTTCTGCGCCCAAGGCTCCAACATCACCTTATGAGCGTTGGCCACCGGCGGCAGGAAGTGGTGCATGATCAGGGTGACGTCCTGTGCAAAGGCAGACGTTGCGGATGCGAGTGTCGCTGCGGCGATGGTGCCGAGCAGCTTGGCTCGGGTGAATTTGGCCCGAATGGACATGTGAGCTCCTCCGAAAATTTGTCGTAATTTTGTGGCGCACTCCCGTTGCGCCTTGAATGATTGGTATACTTACTATTGATCTGAGTCAATTCCGTAAGCATACTTATTATTGACCTGCGTCACCCGAATAAGGCAATGAGGCGGGCGACATGCCGCAAGATGCGAAGGGAACACTCATCATGGCTCTTGAGATTCACAACATGGCCGGGCATCTGATTCGCAGGTTGAATCAGATCTCGATGTCCGTGTTTCAGGAGCGGATGAAGGCCCAAGGTCTGACCATGACGTCGGTGCAATTCGCGGCGATGAATGCGGTGCACGCCAATCCTGGCATCGATCAGGCGCGGCTGGCGGGGATGATCGCC
Organism: Celeribacter sp. PS-C1; assembly: GCF_019429625.1. GTDB lineage: Bacteria > Pseudomonadota > Alphaproteobacteria > Rhodobacterales > Rhodobacteraceae > Celeribacter. Next base: position 16,992 of record NZ_JAHXRW010000007.1, on the reverse strand, counting down.
TATGATCGTGCGACGATTGGTGGCGTCATTGACCGGCTCGAAAGCAAGGGGCTGATTGTGCGGAAGGTCTCTGAACATGATCGGCGCGCGCGGTTGGTGCATCTGACGCCCGATGGCGAAGCGCTCCTGGAGACCCTGATCCCCGTGGTGCGTGGTTTTCAGGATGACATCCTGTCGGGTCTTTCGGATGAGGAGCGCAGTGAGTTTCTGCGCCTCGCGGCCAAGGCGGCCGACGCCGGAAACAGCCTCAGTCGTGCGCCTCTGATTCTCGGCAAGAAATCCTGACATTCGCTCAAACTGAGCTTTGCTGCATTGCAACGTGTGCTTGAGGGGCGGGGGCCTCTCGGCAGGGGCCTCTTTGCGCATTCGTTGAAGTTTATGGTGTTTCTGAGTGGGCGCATGATCATGCTGCGTCTGCGAGATAGGTCATCCATTTAATTGTTCATTGACAGAACAATTAATCCTCTGCATGGTTTCTTCAAACGGGAGGAGACATCATGGAGATCAAAGGGCATGTCGCCGTTGTGACGGGTGCTGCCAGCGGGCTGGGTTTTGCCACGGCAAAGCGCCTCGCTGGCGCGGGCGCCACGGTGGCCATTCTCGATCTGTCTGGGGAGGCGGCGGCCAAAGCGGCGGCTGAAATCGGTGGCACAGGCTATGCCGTAGATGTCAGCGACGCAGGCGCGGTCGAGGCGGCGTTCGCGCAGATCGAAAGCGACTTGGGCACGCCGCGCATTGTCGTGTCTTGCGCGGGCATCGGCACGGCAGGGCGCATCCTGCCGCGGGACGGCTCGCTCACCATCGACACTTTCGCCAAGGCGTTGAACGTCAACCTGTTGGGCACCTACGCGGTGATGAACATCGCCGCCCGCACCATGGCCGCCGCTGATCCGGTGGACGCAGACGGCGCGCGGGGCGTGATCATCAACACCTCCTCGGTCGCCTTCGAAGACGGTCAGATCGGGCAAGCGGCCTATTCCGCCTCGAAAGGCGGCGTGGCCTCGATGACCTTGCCGGCCGCGCGTGAACTTGCTCGCTTCGGCATTCGCGTGATGGCGATCGCCCCGGGGCTCTTTGAGACCGCGATGAGCGCCGGTCTGCCGGATGATATCCGCGCCGACATTCTCAAAAACGTGCCGTACCCGTCCCGCATGGGCGACCCGGACGAATATGCCCGCCTCGCGCAGGCGATTGTTGAAAACCCGATGCTGAACGGGACGGTTATTCGCCTCGACGCCGCTGCGCGTATGCCGATCAAATAAGAAGAAAACACCATGACCAGCGAGATTCTCAAAATCGACATCGAGGGGCCGATCGCCACTCTGACCATGAACCGCCCCGGCAAGCGCAACGCCATGTGCGACGAGCTTTTGGACGCCATCGACGGGTTCTTTTCAGCGCCGCCAGAGGGCGTGCGTGTTGTGATCATGACCGGGACGGAGGGGCATTATTGTTCTGGCCTCGATCTGTCCGAACATGTCGCTCGCAACGCAGAGGGCACCATGCGCCACTCGCGCAACTGGCATTCCGTGATGGAGAAGATCCAGTTCGGCGGGCTGCCGGTGATTTCGGCGATGTTCGGCGCTGTTATCGGTGGCGGGCTTGAAATGGCTGCTGCCACTCATGTGCGGATTTCGGAGCCTTCGACAATTTTCCAACTTCCCGAAGGCATGCGCGGCATCTTTGTTGGCGGCGGCGCGACGGTGCGCATTGGTCGTATCCTTGGCGCGGATCGCATGTGCGAGATGATGCTGACCGGGCGCAAATACAATTCGGACGAAGGCTTGGCGCTGGGCCTCACCCATTATGCGGTGGGCGAAGGCGAGGCTTTGGCTCTGGCGCAGAAACTCGCGGCCAAGATCGCCAAGAACGCCACCCTGTCGAATTACATGATGATTCAGGCGATCAGCCGGATCGAGGATATGTCCAAAGCGGACGGCTTGTTCATGGAAAGCATGTGCGCCGCCGTCTCGCAGACCAGTGAAGATGCCGAGGAGGGCCTCAAGGCTTTCTTGGAAAAGCGCGTGCCTATCTTCCGTTAACGGGCTCTCGCAATGCGTATTGAGGCGGGCGGCAGAGGAGGCGGCCCGCATCCAATCACAACATAGCCCGAGACAAACCGGGCATCCGTCATGATTTGGGAGGATTACACATGACAAATATGACTCGCCGTATGGCTATGGCCACAATGGGCGCAGCCCTTGCGACACCCGCCTTTCTCAAAAAAGCCCACGCCGCTGAAGTGACCCTTCGCGTGGCGCATTTCCTGCCGGGCGTGGCCCCGATGCAGACCCGGTTCTTTGACGTTTGGGCTCAGGAAATCTCCGAGGCCACGAATGGTGCCATCGAGATGCAGATGTTCCCCTCGATGCAGCTTGGCGGCAAACCGCCCCAACTCGCCGATCAGGCGCGTCAAGGCATTGCCGACATCACATGGACCCTGCCGGTCTACACGCCGGACCGTTTCCCGGTGGCCGAAACCATGGCGCTGCCCTTTATGGTGACCAATGCCGAGAAGACTTCGGTCGCGATGCACACGCTTATGGATGAGTTCGGCCAGAACGAATATCGCGGGCTGAAGCCGCTGGCATTCCACACCCATGATGGCGGCAAGTTCCACACCCGTGGCCAGAAAATCTCGACCGCTGACGACGTGAAGGGTCTCAAACTGCGCGCGCCCAATCAGGCGACGGGCAAGATGTTGGAGATCATGGGGGCCGAGACCGTGTTCTTCCCGGTGACCGAGATGGTCGTGGGGCTTTCGAATGGCGTGATCGACGGCTGCTGCCTGCCGTATGAGGTTGTTCCGGCCTTCAAGCTGCAGGAACTGACGTCTATCTCCAACGAGCCGGAAGCGGGTGCGCGTGGCCTTTACGCAAACACCTTCGCGCTGGTGATGAACGAGCGCAAATATGAAGGTCTCTCTGACGATCTGCGCAAGGTGATCGACGATCATTCCGGCCCTGATCTGTCCCGCCGCCTCGGCGCGCAATTCGATGAGTTTGAGGCCTTCGGTCGCGGTGTCGTCGAAAAGCAGGGCAATGAGATCCACACCATTCCGGGCGCAGAGATCGCCAAATGGCGTGAAATGGCGGCGCCTGTCTATGACGAATGGATCGGCAAGCTGAACGACGCGGGTCTCGACGGGGCGGCCATCGTGGCGCGTGCCAACGAACTTCTGGACGCCGGGTGATCCATCATGGCCGAGCGGCTTAACATTGAAACGGACCAGGGGGATCACACCCCCCTGTTCCTCGCGCTCCGGGCGATTTGCCTGGCCTCTGCTGGGCTTGGGGGGGCTGTGATTTTTGCCGCCTCTCTGGCCGTCACCCTGTCGGTTGTGATGCGCAACCTTGGTTTGGGCGGCATCCGCGGGGATTTCGAATTGGTCGAGCTGGCCTGTGCGGCCTGTGCCTCTCTGTTCCTGCCTCTGTGCCAATTCAACAAGGGGCACGTCATGGTCGATCTCTTCACGCTCTGGCTGAAACCCGTGACCCAGCGCCGGTTCGATGGCGTCTGGACGATGATTTTCGCCGTCTGTTGGGCGTTTCTGACCTGGCGGCTCGCAATGGGACTTTTGGAAATGCATGACTATGGCGACCGCACCATGTTGCTGCGCGCGCCCGTGTGGTGGGTCTATCTGCCCGCGCTTTTGGGCACCGGGCTTTCGGCCATCGTGGCCTTTTTGCAAGGCCTGCCGATGATCAGCACCGCCTTTCGCGGTCTGGAGGTGCGCTGATGGAGCCGATGACGATTGCCACCCTGATGGTCGTGGGGCTGTTGCTCCTGATTTTTGCCCGGATGCCGATTGCTTTGGGCATGGGGCTGGTCGGCGCCGTGGGCTATGTCACGCTCGCCTCGCCTTACGCGCTCATGGCCTATTTCAACACGGCCTGGGTCGATAAATTCATGTCCTATGAGCTGGCCATCGTGCCTTTGTTCATTCTCATGGGACATCTCGCAACGCGCTCCGGCATCTCTGCGGCGATCTTTGCGGCGTCGAACTCTTGGATCGGACATTTGCGTGGCGGTCTGGCGATGGCCTCTGTGGCGGGTTGTGCGATGTTCGGGTCCATTTCCGGCTCGTCTCTCGCGACCGCTTCCACCATGGCCCGCGTGGCCCTGCCGGAGATGCGCAAACATGGCTATTCTGGCGCTTTGGCCTCCGGCTCTTTGGCTGCGGGCGGCACCTTGGGTATTCTTATTCCGCCGTCTGTCGTGCTGATCATCTACGCACTTTTGACCGAGCAGAACATTGTCAAACTGTTCTTGGCTGCGACCATTCCCGGCATTCTGGCCGTCATCGGATTTTGTATCGCCATCGCGATCTATGTCCGGCTCTACCCTGAAGAGGGCCCGACCCATCAGGCCGCAAGTTTTGCGCAGCGTCTGAAAGCCTTGAAAGACATTTGGCATGTGGTCGTGATCTTCGTGGTCGTGCTGGGCGGCATTTATGGCGGGTTCTTCACGCCTGCAGAGGGCGCCTCCGTCGGTGTGATCCTGATGCTGGTCGCGGGGCTTTTGACCCGTGGGCTGGATGGCCGGGCCATTCTGGATTGCCTGATCGACACCGCGGGCTCCACTGCGATGATCTTTGCCATCGTCTTTGGGGCGGACATCTTCAACGTCGCTTTGGCTCTGTCTCGTATGCCCTCCGAAGTGGCCGATTATTTTGCCGCCGCGAATGTGGCGCCGATGGTCGTGCTTCTGGGGATCATTGTCTTCTACCTCGTCATGGGCTGCCTCATGGACAGTCTCTCGATGATCTTGCTCACCGTGCCGGTGTTTTTCCCAACGATCATGGCGCTCGATTTCGGTCTCATGCCGGAACAGCAAGCCATGTGGTTCGGCATCATCTCTTTGGTGGTGGTCGAGATGGGGCTGATCACGCCACCTGTGGGGATGAACCTCTTTGTCATCTCCTCAATGGCGAAAGACATCCCGACGAGCCAGATTTTCCGCGGCACTACGCCTTTCATCATCGCGGAGTTCTTCCGCATCGCCATTCTGGTCAGCTTCCCGGTGCTGAGCTATTGGCTGGTGGATTTGGTGGCCAACTGAGGAAGAGACGATGAGCAAGTGCGATAAAGATACCGAAATCACCGACCAGAACCTGCGCCAATTCGTGGGCTACAACATGAAGCGTGCCTTCCTGACGGTGCGCGAGGATCTGGCCCAGGTGCTGGAGCCTCTGGGGCTTCGGATGACGTCTTTTTCCGCACTCGCGATCATTCAGGAAAACCCCGACATCTCCCAGAGCCGCCTCGCCGTGGCGCTGCATATCGAGCGCTCCGGCGTGGTGGTCTTGGTGGATGAATTGGAAAGTGCCGATCTGATCGAACGCGGACGCGTCGAAGGGGACCGGCGGCAATATGCCCTGCGCACCACTGCGCTGGGCGATAAAAAATGGCGCGAAGCTGAGCGGGCGGTCGAGGCCCATGAGGATGCTCTGTTTGCTGCGCTGACGGATGAAGAACGGACCACGCTTCGGACCCTTTTGGGCCGCGTCGGGAGAAAATAGCCGCATCTTATCGGCTTTTGGGAGGAATCTATGAAAGATCAAACGACGGGGCTGACGCTTGCACCGCATTCGGTGCACATGGACCGCAAAAGCGCGGGTGAGATCATCCTGACCTCGGCCCTGCCGCTCGATCCTGTGGTCGAACACACCGGGGTCTGGTTGGAGAAATGGGCCTCTGAGCGCCCGGATCACACCTATCTCGCCGAACGCTCCGGCGCGGGCTGGCGCGAGTTGGGCTATGCGGAGGTGTTGGAGCGCGTCAAAGCGATTGCTGCCTCCTTGGCCGCGCGCGGCCTCAATGAGACGACGCCGATCCTGATCATGTCCGGCAACTCCGTCGATCACGCTTTGCTGTCTTTCGGCGCGCAATGGGCGGGTGTGCCCACTGTGCCCTTGGCCGAACAATATTCCCTGATCGAAGAGGCGCATTTTCGCCTACAATATGCGATCGGTAAGACGAAGCCGAAAATGGCGTTTGTCGATGACGCCGCGCGCTACGCGAAGGCGCTGGCCCTCTCCGATCTCGACGGCATCGAGATTGTCGCGGTCAATCCCGAAGGCGCCCCGCGCCCGGTGACTCCCTTTGCCGATCTCCTGAAAGGGGATGCGGGTGTGGACCTCGCGGCCGTCCATGCAAAAGTTGGGCCGGATACGCTGGCGAAAATCCTCTTCACCTCGGGCTCTAGTTCGGACCCGAAAGGCGTCATGACCACCCAGCGCATGATGTGCGCTAACCAATCGCAGATGGTCTCCGTCCTGCCGTTCACCAAAGAACGTCCGCCGCGCATCGTCGATTGGCTGCCTTGGAACCACGTTTTCGGCGGCTCGCATAACGTCAACATGATGCTCATGCATGGCGGCTCTTTCTACATCGACAATGGCAAACCCACGAAGGCGCTGTTCCAGCACACCGTCGACAACATCACCGACAAGGCAGGCACCTTTGCCTTCAACGTACCTGTGGGCTTCTCAATGCTGGTGCATGAGATGGAGCACAACATGGCGCTGCGCGAGGCCTATTTCAAAGACCTCGACATGCTGTTCTACGCGGGTGCGTCGCTGCCGCAAGACATCTGGACCCGGCTCGAAGAGATGGCGATGGAAGTGCGCGGGCGCCTGCCGCTGATGATCTCAAGCTGGGGCCTCACCGAGACTGCACCCGCCAACGTCATGGTGCACGAACATATCGGCCGCTCCGGCGTGATCGGCGTGCCGCTGCCGGGGACCGAGATCAAGCTTTTGCCCGATGACGACATGCGCTGTGAAATCCGGGTCAAAGGCCCGAACGTCATGCCCGGCTACCTGCATGACCCGGAGAAAACGGCAGAGGCCTTTGACGAAGACGGCTTTTTCATCACCGGCGATGCGGTCAAATTCCTCGACAATGACGATCCGAACCGGGGCCTCGTTTTTGATGGCCGCGTTTCAGAGGATTTCAAACTCCTGACCGGCACATGGGTGCAGGCGGGCAAACTGCGTCTCGATGCGTTGGAGGCCCTGCGTGGGCTGGTGCTTGATGTCGTGATCTGTGGTCATGATCGCGGCGAGATCGGCCTTTTCGTCTTCCCGCGCCCCGATCACGTGCATGACGACAACACCTCTGAGGGTGCCGTGATCGACGATCATCTTCAGGCCGAAATTCACCACGTCTTGCGCAAAATGGCCCGCGCCGCTTCAGGTTCTGCCAAACGCATTGCCCGCGCCATCATCCTGTCCGAGCCGCCCTCGGTCAAAGATGGCGAGATCACCGATAAAGGGTCGTTGAACACCCGCAAAATCATCACCCGCCGCGCCGATCTTTTGGAGCGTCTCTACGACAACGAAGATCCGGCCCTGATCCGAGTGTAAGGAATTGAATATGGTAGATTTTTCCAGCGTCCGCGCGATTGATTTTCACACCCATGCCGAGGAGGCCTGCGGCTGTCACCACGATGACGGCTATGACGATCTGCAATCCGCGATGGCGACATATTTCAACGCGCCCTGGGCCCATCCGCCGACCATCGACGAGACCGCTGCGCATTACCGCGAGAAAAACATCGCCGCCGTGATCTTTCCGGTCGATGCCGAGCGCGAGACGGGCTACCGCCGCTACGACAATTACGAGGTCGCCGACGCCGCCGCCAAGCATTCCGACATCCTCATTCCGTTTGCGTCAATCGACCCCGCGAAAGGCAAATTGGGCGCCCGCGAGGCGCGCGATCTGGTGGAAAATCACGGCATTCAGGGCTTTAAATTCCACCCGACGATGCAGGGGTTTTATCCGAACGACCGGAGCGCCTATGTACTTTATGAGGCCATCGCCGAGGCCGGCAAACCGGCGTTGTTTCACACCGGTCAGACCGGCGTCGGATCGGGGATGAAGGGCGGCAATGGCATGCGGCTGAAATACTCGAATCCGATGTATATGGACGATCTGGCGGTCGATTTTCCCGAGATGCCGATCATCCTCGCGCACCCGTCTTTCCCGTGGCAGGAGGAGGCCCTGTCGGTCGCGACCCACAAGCCGAATGTCTACATCGACCTGTCGGGCTGGTCGCCGAAATACTTCCCGCCGATCCTGGTGCGCTACGCGAATACTTTGTTGAAAAACAAGATGTTGTTCGGCTCCGACTGGCCGATGATCGCGCCGGAGAAATGGCTCGACGCCTTCGACAAAGCCGAGTTCCGCGACGAAGTGCGGCCGCTGATTTTGAAGGAGAACGCGATGCGGTTGTTGGGGGTCTCCGAATGACGCCGTTCAAAGCGCCGCTTGATGACATTCTCTTTTGCCTACGCAACGTGGCTGGGGCGGAGCGTTTGCCTGACTGGGACGACGAACTCGCCGAGGGCATTCTTGGTCATTTCGCCGCCTTTGCCGAGGGCATCATCGCGCCGCTGGACGAGCCGGGCGACGCGCAGGGCTGCACCCTCTCCGATGGCCGTGTCACCATGCCCGATGGTTTTAAAGACGCCTACACCCAGCTCGCGGAGGGCGGATGGCAAGGCCTCACAGCCCCCGAGGATTTCGGTGGCATGGGGCAAAACGCCCTTTTGGCGGCGGGCGTCTCGGAGATTTTCTCTGGCGCGAACCACGCGATGCAGATGGTTTGCAACCTCGTGCCGGGCGCCATTTCGACGCTGATGAAATTCGGAACTGAGGCGCAAAAAAAGCATTGGATTCCGCGTCTCGCGGCGGGCAAGACGCTCTCCACCATGTGCCTGACTGAACCGGGCGCGGGGTCCGATCTCTCTCGTATCCGCACCAAGGCCACGCCTTCGGGTGACAGATGGCGGATCGAGGGAGAGAAGATTTTCATCTCCGGCGGCGATCAGGACATGTCCGAGGACGTGTTGCATCTGGTGCTTGCCCGAACCGGCGGCGAAGGTGTCAAAGGCCTGTCGCTGTTCCTTTGTTCGTCCGAGGTTGATGGCACGCGCAACGCGGTCACGGTGACCCGGATCGAAGAAAAGCTGGGCCTCCATGCCTCGCCCACCTGTCAGCTGGCTTTTGATGGTGCGCATGCGGAACTGATCGGCGAAGAGGGCGCGGGGCTGATGGCGATGTTCACCATGATGAACCACGCCCGCCTCGATGTGTCGCTGCAAGGCGTGGCGCATGCTTCGCGCGCGCACGACATCGCGGCGGACTATGCCGCCGAACGCAAACAGGGTCGCAAGCCCGATGGCGCCGAAGCTGTGCTTGCCGATCACCCGGACGTGCAGCGCATGTTGGACGCGCAAAAAGCCCTCGCGCTCGGCGCCCGCGCCATGACCTATCTCACCATGGCCGAGCTGACCCTCGGTCAGAATCGCGCGCTGGTCGATTTTCTGACGCCGATCTGCAAGGTGTTCTGTACGGATGCGGGCATCGATGCCGCTGATCTCGGCATCCAAGTGCTGGGCGGCTATGGCTACCTGACCGAATATCGCGTGTCTCAAACCTGGCGCGATGCGCGGATCACTTCGATCTACGAGGGTGCGAATGGCATCCATGCGGTGGCCATTGCGACGCGCGGTCTGCGTGCGCCAGAGGGACCGGACGCCTTTGCGGCACTTGTTGAGGAGCTGGCGTCTGGCGATGCCGACTGTCTCGCGCTTTTGTCCGACTGGCAAAGCGCGCGTGCAGGCATGTCTGAGCAAGCCGTGGAGAAAGCCCATGATTTCATGGTGTTGACCGGCGAAGTTTTGTTCCGAGCGGTCTGGTGCAAATTGGCGGCGACGGGCGAGGCGGATATGGTCCGTCTGGCCAAACGCGTGGCGCGTCGGCCTCTGCCGGTGCGGTTGCCACTCAGCGCTTAAATATCTCCCGCGACCCGGGCGCGATAGGCCGTGGGGGTCTCCCCCATGCGCGCCCGGAAGCGGCGGGAGAAATACGGCGGGTCTGTGTAGCCCAGCCGATAGCCCACCTCCGCCACCGGGAGCCGCGTAAAAGCGAGGTGGCGACAGGCCTCCGTCATCACCGCGGTTTCGAGATATTCGGTCAGTGTCACCCCGCTGTCGCGCCGCACGATCCGGTTCAAATGACCGGCGGTCATATGCAGCGCTCGGGCATAGTCGGTGGCACTCCAGCCCTCCGTCATATGATCGGCGATCAAGGCGTCCAGTTGCTGCATTTGCCGCGTCTGATCTTGGTCCGGAGTGTCGATCTGGGCGCTGTCTTCCGCCAATGTCACCAAGAGCGCATGTGACAGGGCGACAAGCTTCTGTGCGCGAAATATACCAGATTTATCATGAAATAGTGCAATCTGGGACAAGAGCCCTCTGGCTGTGTCGGAGAGGGGCGCGTGATGCGTACCACTGAGCCACGCCGTCAGAGGTTGCGATTGCGGTCCGAGACGCTGCACTACGGGAGAGGGCAGCGACAGCACAAACCCTTCAGTGCCCTTCTCAAAGGTAAACCCATGCACAATTTTCGGCGGAACATAGAGAACTTCGCCGTTTTTTAGTGTGGCTTCTTCCCCATCCAGAATGACCTGCGCAAAGCCTTTTTCTATGTGAAACACCTGCGCCATCTGGTGATGTCGATGCGGAGAGATTTTCCAACCGTGGAGCCGTGCGCGATCAAAGATGCGTTCGCAATGGATCACGTCCGGGAATGCGCTGGTTTCGCCAAAAAGGTTGAAGGCGGGAATCTGGCTGTGCTCACTCATGCCGGAAAAGTACCATTCATTGCCGCGCGGGTCCATTCCGGTGTCAAGCCGCTCGCTTTAAAGTCTTCTCAAATTGGAGGAGACGCATATGACCACTTTGACCACCCAGGTCGCCATCATCGGCGGCGGCCCATCCGGCCTGCTTTTGTCGCAGCTTTTGAACAAAGCGGGCATCGAGACCGTCATACTCGAACGTTCCACCCGAGATCACGTTTTGGCCCGTATCCGGGCCGGCATCCTTGAGTGGGGCACTGTCGAATTGCTCCGCGAGGCGGGTGTCGGCGCGCGAATGGACGCTGAGGGCATTCCGCATGACGGTTGTTATCTGACCGACGAGGAGTTGATGGTGCACATCGACTTCAAAGATCTGACCGGCAAGCAGGTCATGGTTTACGGCCAGACGGAGGTAACGACGGATTTGTACAACGCGCAGGACGCCATGGGCACGACCGTGCTGCATGAAGTCTCTGACGTGGAAATTCACGATCTCGATCAGGCGAAGTCCCATGTCGAATTTACGCATGAGGGCACGCGCAAGCGGCTTGAATGCCTGTATGTGGCGGGCTGCGATGGCTTCCACGGCGTGTCGCGCAAGACCATTCCCGAAGAGAAACGTCGCGAGTTCGAGCGGGTCTATCCCTTTGGCTGGCTGGGCATCCTGTCCGAGACCCCGCCGGTGCATGACGAGTTGATCTATTCGAATTCCCGCCACGGCTTCGCGCTGGCCTCGATGCGCAACGAGAACCTTGTGCGCTACTACGTGCAGGTGCCGCTCACGGATAAGGTCGAGGATTGGTCGGATCAGCGGTTCTGGGACGAGTTTTCGCGCCGCATTCCGTCAGAGGCAGCGAGCCGTCTCGTCACCGGGCCGTCGATCGAAAAGAGCATTGCGCCGCTGCGCAGTTTTGTGTCCGAGCCGCTGCGTTGGGGCAATCTGTTCCTCGTGGGTGACAGCGCCCATATCGTGCCGCCGACGGGGGCGAAGGGGCTGAACCTTGCCGCCTCGGACGTGTACTATCTCTACACTGCGCTGATCGACGCGGTGAAAGGCGGCAGCAAGACCGGCGTGGACGAATATTCCACCCGTGCGCTGGAGCGGATTTGGAAAGCGATGCGCTTTAGCTGGCAGATGACCACCATGTTGCACCGATTTGATGGCGAGGATGCTTTTGCCGAGCAAATGCGCAAGGCGACGCTGACCCATTTGGCGACGTCGGAGACCGCGCGGCGTGATCTGGCAGAGAATTACATCGGTCTGCCGTTCTAAGGCAAACGGCCCGGCGCTTTATGCCGGGTCGCCCAATCTTTGAATGTTTTGAACGAGTTGAATGGCGATTGAGAGCGACCGCCCCGTGGCCATCAGCATCTGCGGCAGGACCATCCACTCAAGGCTCCAGGCCGTGCCGGAGCGTTCCTGTTCATGTATGACCGCATGGTGCATGGCGCTGACTTGCGTGGCGTTAAAGCGCGCCAGCGTGACCAAAAGCTCGGCCGCGACCGGATTTTGTTTATGCGGCATGGCCGACGAGCCCCCCGCGCCGGAAATTGACACAGCTTCAATGCCTTGCTGTGCCATGAGGGCAATATCCTGGCCGATTTTTCCCAATGACCCGGTCACAAGCGACAGAAATGAGGCGTAGCCCGCGATCCCGTGGCGCATGGTTTGCCATGTCTTGTCCGTGGGCGCGAGGCCGAGCGTTTTCGCCACCTCAGAGACGACAAGATCGGCCTTGTCCCTAAGCGCTTTGCGGTCGCCCGAGGCTCCACCAATTTGCACTTTTTCAACATCGGCGCGTTTTTGATCGAGTGTCTTGAGGTGATCGGAAATCGGCAGGCGCCAGGCCAGAACGCGGTCGCGCACGGTGATCTCGGTCGCCGCCTGCATCCGGGTGCGGCCCATCAGTGGGGTGTCGCCAAAGCGGTCTTCAAGCGCCTTGAGATGGGTGTCCAGCTCCATCAGTCGTCCGGCGATCAGGAAAGACGCCTCGCGCAATGCGAGCACCAAAGCCGTGTCCACCACATCTTGAGAGGTCGCGCCTTTGTGCACCGCTTCGCCGGGTGCAAGGGCTTTCAACTGTTTCACCAGACGCGGGATCGGCACGCCGTCTTGCGCCATGCCGGCGGCAATATCCGCCAGATCGATCTCAGCCGTCTCAGTGGCGAGAGCCGCGGCTTCGGCCTGTGCTGCGTCGAACAATCCGGCCTTGCCACAGGCCCGCGACCACGCCGCCTCGAACGCCAACATATGCGCCATCTGACGCTCAGGCGCGAGAACCGCCGCCATCTCAGGGTCGCCAAACAGACCGGACAGCCAAGGGTGATCAAAGACGCTCAGGCTCATCATTTTTCCTTTCAGAACAAGAGGGGCGGCCGAAGCCGCCCCCTCCATACCGTCAGATTTTCGTTCAGATGTCGAGGAACACGGTTTCCCGCTCGCCCTGAAGCCGGATGTCAAAGCGGTATTTGCCCTCTCCGGTCTTCTTGGCGATCAAAGTATCTACACGCGGGCGCTGTTCGATCCGGTTCAACAGCGGATCGTTCGCGTTGTCCTCATCGTCAAAATAAATCCGGGTGTTCAGCCCGATGTTGATGCCGCGCGCGACCACCCAAAGCGAGATATGCGGTGCGCTCATCACTCCGCCACGGCCTTTGACGGCGCCCGGTTTCACGGTGCGGAAGGTGAATTCCCCGCTTTCGGCATCGGCGGCAAAGCGGCAGAGCCCGTTGAAATTCGGGTCGGCGCCTTCTTGGCCCGGGAAAATCCCGTTGCCATCACATTGCCAGCTTTCCACCATGGCGTCGCGCAGTGCCCAGCCGGTGCCGTCAAACACGGAGCCGGTGATCTCGATCACCTCGCCCTGGACGTCGCCGTCGATGGGCGAAAGGCCGATTTCGTTTTCATAAGCGCCCGCGTTGCCCGCATGGCTCGGCATCAATCCGATGTGGACGTAGGGGCCCGCGGTTTGCGACGGGGATTCTTGCAGAACATCAAGTTTCTGGACCATGATTACATACCCTCCATCTTGTTTTCGAACATGGTCTGGCGGCGGCCGCGCAGCACGATGTCGAACTTATAGGCGAGGAAATCGAGCGGACGCGATTTCGAGAAATCGAGCGGCGCGACAAGGCGGTCGAGCTGGCTACGGTCTTTGATCGTTGCGGCGATCGGGCAGTGATCGATCAGCGGGTCGCCCTCGAAGTACATCTGCGTGATCAGGCGCTGGCCGAAGCTGTGACCGTAGACCGAGATGTGAATGTGCATCGGACGCCAGTCGTTGGCGCGGTTCGGCCAAGGGTAGGCGCCGGGACGCACGGTCAGGAATTCGTAATAGCCGTTCTCATCGGTGATGGTCCGGCCACAGCCGCCGAAATTCGGGTCGAGCGGCGCGAAATAGGTGTCTTTCTTGTGGCGATAGCGGCCGCCGGCGTTGGCTTGCCAAATCTCCACCAGCGTGTGCGGAACGGGGCGGTTGTTTTCATCGAGGACCCGGCCATGCATCAGGATGCGCTCGCCCACGGCAGGGGCCGCGCCCTTGGTCCAGTTCAGGATCAGGTTGTTGTCCAAAGCGCCGAGTTTGCCATGGCCAAAGGTCGGGCCGGTTTCCTCCGACGGAGAGCTTTCCATCGACAAAAGCGGCAGGTTCGGCGAGCGCGCCACAGAGGTCTTGTAATCGGGGTCGTAGGGGGCCGGGTGAATCGCGCGGTTGCGCGGGATCAGCGGGCCCTGATCTTTGATCAGGCTGGTCATTGGGTCTCCTCCATTTCCGCATAGGTCTGTTTGGCGAGCTTGAGCGCATGGTTCGCCTTCGGCACACCGGCATAAATTGCGACGTGTTGCAGTGCCTCCGCCACGTCGTCTTTCGTCGCACCCGTGCGCGCGGTGGCACGGATATGCATTGGAATTTCCTCGAAATTTCCGGTCGCCGCCAAAAGCGCGATGGTTAGCATAGACCGCTCACGGCGCGAGATTTTGTCCGAGGACCAGACGGTCCCCCAAGCGCCTTCGGTGATGAGGCCTTGGAACGGCAGGTCGAACTCGGTCTTCGCGGCCTCGGCGCGGTCGACATGGGCATCGCCCAGAACTTCGCGCCGCGTTTTCATGCCTTGATCAAATTTTTCGCTCATGCGGCGATCCTTTCCACGAATTTCGTCAATGCCTCGGTAAAGGCCTCCGGCGCCTCGATGGCGGGCAGGTGCCCGGTGCTGTCGAACATCACCAGATCGGCGCGGGGCAGGGCGCGGGCCAGTGCCTCGACCACTTCAGGCGGGGTCGCCAGATCGTGTTTGCCGCCGAAAACCAGCGCGGGCTGGGTGATCTCGGAGAGGCGGTCTGTGATGTCGGTGCCGGCAATCGCGGCGCAGGTGGCGATGTAGCCGTCCTGATCGGTGCGGGCCAAAAGCGTGCGCCACAAAGGCGCGTTCGGATTTGCGAGCATCTCGGGGCCGAACCAGCGCGGCAGAATGCCCTCGGCCATCGCCGCCATGCCGTTTTCGCGGATAGCTTCGATACGGGTGAGCCAGCCCTCGGCCGCGCCCAGCATCGACGCGGTGTTTGACAGAACCAGCCCGGTGACCCGCTCCGGCGCCATGAGCGCCACATGTTGTGCGATCAGCCCGCCGATGGAGCAACCGACCAGAATGACCGTGGTCAATCCCGCGTCATCCATCACAGCGATTACGTCTTCGGTCAACTCCGGGATGCCGTAGCCTTCGGGCGCGGTGTCCGACAGGCCATGCCCGCGTTTGTCCATGCGCAAAGTGATCCAGTCTTGCGGCAGGTGCGCGCAAACCTCGTCCCACATGCGAAGATCGGTGCCGAGTGAATTGATAAAGACCAGAGCAGGCCCAGTGCCGCCTTTGTGGCGAACATGCATGGTGCCCCAGTCGCGTTTGAGTGCGTGCATTCTTCTCTTCCCTTTTTGTCAGATTGCCATAAGTATTTCTCTGTGAAAAATACAATATGATGCAAAAAGCATAACCAAATGAATATACCTAACGGCATGAAACTGCGCCATCTGGAGGCATTTCTCGCGGTGGCGGAGGCGGGCACGATCTCGGCTGCGGCGCGGGCGCGGAATGTGTCGCAACCGGCACTGTCGAAAACCATCGGCGAGTTGGAGGCGCAGCTGGGCACGGAACTGTTCACCCGCACGGGGCGACAGGCGGTTTTGACGCCCGCAGGCGAGGCCTTTCGCCGTCATGCCCTGTCGTCCTTGCAAAGTCTTGAGGCCGGGGTGCGGGCGCTGACGGGCGGCGGGCGGATGGATGTGGTGAAAGTCGGCGTGTTGCCGACGGTGGCGAGCGGGTTGTTTCCCGCCGTGGCGCTGGAATTTTCCGAGTTGCGCCCGGACGCGCGTATCGCCGTCATCACCGGACCGAACCGCTATCTCATTGATCGTATGCGCTCTGGCGGGCTGGATCTCGTTGTCGGCCGTATGGCGCCTGCGCGCGAGATGACGGGGCTGTCGTTTGAATATCTTTACGACGAAACTGTGCTTTTGGTCGGGCGCAAAGATCATCCGGGGCTGGCGCTCTCGCCTGTGGAGGCGCTGCGACGCTATCCCGTGATCTTGCCCAATCCCGGCTCGATCATTCGCCAACAGGTGATGCAATATCTCATTGCCGCAGGGCTTGATGAAAATGTGGATGTGCGGTTCGAAACCGTGGCGCGGCCTGTGGGCCTTCCGCTTGTGGAGCGCTCCGACATGCTCTGGTTCATCTCGCGCGGCGTCGTCGAACGAGAGTTGTCCGAGAGGCGGCTTTCGACACTCGATCTCGGCGTCGATTATATGACAGGGGCGGTGGGGGTGACGCGGAAATTCGATTTCACACGGGACAGTCCGGCGGATTTTCTGGCCAGTCTGTTGCATCAGCGGGCGAAGGACTTCTCCGCCCGCTGAAAGAGTTAGACGGCTTCGAGCGCAATCGCGATGCCTTGCCCCACGCCAATGCACATGGTCGAGAGCGACTTTTCACCTGGCTTCAGCTCCAGCATCGCGGTGCCGGTGATCCGGGCGCCGGACATGCCCAGAGGGTGGCCGATGGAGATCGCGCCGCCGTTCGGATTCACGCGCGGGTCGTCGTCGGCGATGCCCAGATCGCGCAGCGTGGCGAGGCCCTGCGAGGCGAAGGCTTCATTGAGCTCGATCACCGCAAAGTCTTCCTGCGTGAGACCGAGACGGGCCATCAGCTTTTTCGACGCGGGCGCCGGGCCAAAGCCCATGATCCGCGGTGCAACACCGGCGGCGGCCCCGCCCAGCACCTTGGCGATGGGTGTCAGACCGTGCTTTTCGGCGGCGTCTTTCGAGGCAAGGATCAGCGCAGCCGCGCCATCGTTCA
>NZ_JAHXRW010000006.1 GCF_019429625.1 Celeribacter sp. PS-C1 | reverse complement strand
AAAGCCGCGCGATGATGCGGCTTGGGGGCGGTTCAGCCCGCCATGGAACGTTCAAAATTTGTCGGGTCTGGCAGGGTCTTCGCGCCTTTGCTCATGTCGACCTCCGCCAGAAAGCGTGAGCGAGGTGCAGGCAGGATGCTTCCGTCACACAAGTGAACTTGATATCCGTTTGCAACCTTCTCGACGGTTTCAATCTGGCTATATGCGACCCAATAGCTGCGGTGAATGCGCGCCCCGAGATCTTTGGGCAACTTGTCGATAGCGCTGGACAAGCTGGTCCTTGCGAGCCGATTTCCAGTGTCGGTCGTGGTGATCAGAATGTAGTTCTGTTGCGCCTCGATCTTTACAATACTGAGGGCATCAAGCGTTTCCGTTCCCAGCGTGACAAATCTCGGGGGCGCAACTTCTGACCTCTGATCATCCTGCGTGGCGTGCGGAGCCGGGCTGGCTTTTTGTTCATGTTTCCGCATGTCCTTCAAAGCACTCGGAATGACGAAGTTGCCGAGGACCGTCAGCAGCATTTCATTGATGAAGGTATTGAACACGACCTGAAAGAAGAGAGACTTTAGTTTAAGCGGTTCGCCTCCCAGAAGGTATGTGAACCAATACCAAAACGGTGTCGTGACAGTGACCAAGACGATTACTAGGCCAATCGACCAGACGACGACCGCCCTCTTGCGCCGCATTAGGTATGCGTAGAGTTTTAACGAGAGCATGAACTCCAACCACCCGAACACGACCGCCAAAGTGAGTAGAATAAAGCGCTGCATGAAGGGCAGAGTGTTGGCGTTGTCCCAAGGCGCAAGTAGGGTAAATATCATAATAAATGAGAGCATCGCGATCAGAATGAAGCGATGCGACAGGAGCGTCAGACATTTATCCGCCCCAAATGTCACTGACGTTCCATTTAGGTACTTCAAAGTTATCTGCACTGGCGGCTTCTTCGCTGTCTCCATCTGGCTCACTTTAATTGGCTTGACGATTCTCACAACTGGCGATGCGCACGCATCTCACGCTGAGCGCACCTGCGCTTAACGTGGGGTAAGACCAACTATTGGCCCACGTGTGGCAAAACAAGCCGCATTTACGGGGAAAACATCAGGTTTCTCGTCAGTGTGGCTAAACCGTCCTGCCTTGAGGCAGCCCCCATCATCCAGTTTCCACCTCGACTTCGCACGCCAACGCCGCTCAAAGCCAGCAACCTCATTTGATGAGCCGCGTTCACGTCCCCCCCCCCCCGCTTACACCGCATTTTGGCGGCGAAAGCGTGTCCGTCCCTTCGTCCCTTCGTCCCAAATTTCGTCCCTTTGCCCCTAAACCATCGCGTCAAACGTGAGGTTTGTGAAGAAAGTCACGGATAGACTTTGCGATTCCGGTCGCGGCGCAAGAGCCGTGAGGCAACGGCGCGGCGCGGGACGCAAAGGCGAATGGGGGCGCAAGCCAGCGCGCGAACTCTGCAAGCCCAGATGACCGTGCGAGCGCGCAAGTAAAGGGGTATGTGAAATGGCTTTAACTAAGGTTCCTAACTATGACGGCAGCGGGATCACCTACGTCACGTCCTCGTTGGATCTGACAAGCGGTACCGTGTACACGATCACCGAGGCTGATTTGCAAAGCTTCGATCTCGACCTCGCGAACGATGGCTATCAGGGTCCTAACGACACGATTATCGTAAATGGTGTCGAAACAACCATCGTGAATATCTATGCCGTCGACGTTGAGTTGACGCTGACGGATGGCACCGTGATCAATTGGGACGCTGCGGGCTCTCCTGAGAATGCCCGCGTTCTTGAGTTGGAAAACGGCGAATACCTTTGGTATCTGGCCAGCGTCCCGCCAGAATATGAAAATGCGGTCATCGAAAGCTTTGAGGTTCTGTCCAGTGAATTGCTGGGTTCGGATTATCTCGGGAACTATACTCCGTACTCGATCGACCTAAGCGACGGCCTCCCAGACGGCATTATCGAAGGCACTGAAGCCGATAACTTTATTGATGTGAGCTACTCGGGTGACCCCGAGGGCGACATGGTCGACAACAGAGACAACACAGGGGCTGGTGTCGACATCGGGGGCGCCGAGGGATCGAATGACGACCTGATCGAAGCCTATGGCGGCAACGATACGGTCTATGCGGGCCGGGGAGATGACTGGGTCTACGGCGGCGACGGAAATGACACGCTTTACGGCGAAAGAAACGATGACACGCTTTACGGCGAAGCCGGAAATGACACGCTTGATGGCGGCACCGGCGATGACACGCTTGATGGCGGCACCGGCGATGATGTTCTGACCGGGGGAGCCGGAAACGACACGTTCGTCGTTGATCCGACGGACGGGGGTCATGACACGATCACGGACTTCAACACCGGGAACTCCGGGCCGATCAACGATAAAGACCAGTCCAACAACGACTTTGTCGATCTGTCGGGCTATTATAATCAGGAAAACTACGATGCCGCCGTCGCCGCGGGGGACATCGACCCGACTGTCATCACAAATCCGCGGCAATGGATGCGCGCCGACCAAGACGACGACGGCATCTTAAACGACATCCATGCTTGGGGGACGGGGAACAGCCTGACCCTTGAGAATGGCGGTTCCGCGGTGTCCTCCGCCGATCTGACCTGGGACAACACAAATGTCATCTGCTTCGTGTCTGGGACGCTGATCACCACGGCGTCTGGACTGGTGCCGATCGAAGATCTCTCCCCCGACGATCTGGTTTTGACACGCGACCATGGCTTCCGTCCGGTGCGCTGGATCGGGTCGACCAAACGCCCGGCAACGGGCAAGGTCGCGCCCATTTTGATCCCTGAGGGCACCTTGGGCAACGCGCGCGATCTGATGGTGTCACCGAACCACCGGATGCTGATGAAGGGCGCAGAGGTGGAACTGCTCGTGGGTCACAGCGAAGTTCTCGTGGCCGCAAAACACCTGCTGGACGGCAAACACGTGCGCCAAGTCGAAGGCGGGATGGTCGAATACTGGCATATCCTGTTCGACGACCATGAAATCATCCTCGCCGAAGGCGCCTGGTCGGAAAGTTTCCACCCGGGCAAAGAAGGACTGGACACCCTGTGCGAAGACACGCGGGCGGAAATCCTGGAACTTTTCCCGGAGCTGGACGCGGACCACCCTGACGCCGACAGAACCACGGCCCGCATGGCTTTGAAAAGCCACGAAGCGGCCTTGCTCCGTCCCACCATCGCACGCGGCCACATCGCGCAAGGGGCGGCGTAATGTTGGTGAAATGGCATGAGGTGAAGGAGCGCGACAGAGCCTTCGTTTTTTAAGCCACTTGAATTCTGGAATTCCTCTCTCCTGCCCCCCTTTCATGGGAGAGAGGTCTGCAGGCCAGGACCAGCAGCAACCTCTCATGCCCCCCAAATAATGATGAGGTTGCAACGGAGTCCGCTCCGACCTGGCCTGCTTCATATCTATGGCAATCTATACACCGCCCAACGATGTTTGCGGTGATTTACGATCAGGAGAACCATATGGGTTTTACGAGTACGGTCAGAAATCTGAGAAAACGTCCGCAACAAGACCATGTCCCCAGAATGATCCGCAAGGTTTGGCTGGCTCGAGACTGTTTTGATGCGGCGCATTCAGACCCGATGAAACGGTCCAAGCAACATGTGACGTCGTCCGATCAGGAAACCTGCCTGCTGCACGGGCAGGAGCATCTTCAGACCCGCCTGCATCCATGCCTCCCCGAAACCGAAGAGGACATCCGAGCCATCAGACTGATCCGTCGCGTCTGGCTCGACGTTACCTTCGACGCGCCACCTTCGATCTCCTTGGAGACTGCTGTTTTGTCGCCAGACTGGAAGATCGAACTCTCCGACATTTCCTGTGAGAGCTTCGATATTTCCGCGGAAATGAAAAGATCTAACGACGTAGAGGAACTCGTGATCGCGTGGAAGGCCGTGGGCTTTCTTGCATCCGTACCGGATGCCGCGCGGTAGAGAATTCCACTCAGGCCGTTCCTCATAGATTCTGAAGGATTCAGTCTGCCGCCGTTCTCGGCGACAGCAAAACCATCTCGCACAACAAGTATAAGGAAATACCCATGTCAGCGGTCTCCCGCAAAATCATCTCTTCTCTCGCTCTGATCGGGCTCGCCGGTTGTTCCGGATTTCTGGTGGACTACGCGCCGATCTCGCCCGAGGTTTCCAGAAGCTGGACCGTCAAGGCCGTCCATGTCGACGTTCCAGAAGAGCTGGAGGTCAACACGACCAATGCCATGATCCCCAGCGAAGATATCGTCTGGTATGGCGATGGCCCAGGAAACACGCGCGCGCAGGTCGCGGCGATCCTCGAGGATGGCCTCTCCGAAGGCAGCAAATCTCTCAGAGGTCCGGTTCCTGTCGTTTTTGACGTCGAGCTGGTCCAGTTTCATGCGCTGACCCCCAGAGCCTTTCACAGCGCCCCCTCGGGAACGGGTGTGGAAAGTGTCCGATACAAGATCGAGGTGCGAGATGCCCGGACCCAGGCAGTCATCGTCCCGGAGCAGATGATCGCGTCCGACGGTCGCGCGCTCGTCGCCGTAGATGGCGGCGAGGACGGGATCGCCGAACGTAGACGCATCGTCGCCAAGATCGCGGAGACCACCCGAGGTTGGCTTGGGATTGGCCGGGATAATCGCACTGAATTCGAGCGGTTGGGACGATAGCGCCCACACTGGCGTGCTTCCCTTCCCCCTTCCGAGGGAGAAGGGAAGCAATTGCTTAGGGTTGTGTTCATCTATCCGTCGCCAAGCATTCTTGGCACATGGTTGAGTCTGAGCCTGACGATAACGAACGCAACAGGCGCTACGAATGTGCTGCGGATGGACAAACCTCCGCCACCTTCCCGGAAAGCTTCGCTTCTTTAGAAGTTCGAATGAGGCGAGACCTCGCCTTCTCCCCCCTGAGCCGAACTATCAGGGATGGGATGAAACTTGATTTCTCTCTGCGCTCTCGAAGCGCCGCAAGCCAAAAGAGAAACTGTTTACGGATCAGACGAAACGCTCAACGCCGTTGCCCCCGCAACACTCAGCTTCCTCCCTCAGCGTGCCTCCGTATGGCTTCCATTTTCAAAACGGAACAAACACGAAAGCGGCAGATCCGAACAATCGATTTTATTTTGAAAAATGGTGCCCCCACACGGGGTGACGGGCATCCATAGCCCTATGACTTAAAAGGAAAAATATCATCCATTTTCACAATTGTGTAGTCAGACATGGATACAAATTTTTGCATTCCGCACCCGTGCGCGGCAGCAAGGTTGGCGCAAACTTTGAACTTACCTTTGCCTCCCAGAAAACGAGTTCATGAGCCTTCCCTTGAGGAATTGACAATCATTGCCCCCAAACAGACCTTTACTTCAATTTTAAGTAATTTTTCACTTTTTACTTTTAAAAAGTAAAATTACGAGATATCCTCGGACAAGCAACAGAATTGGAGGAAGTCATGAATGCGCACAGCGTAACCTTTGCTGAAAGACTAAAGAACCTTCGGGAAAAGAATGGCATGTCCAAGACGCGCCTCGCATCCGAGATTGGAGTTTCGACTACGTGTGTTTGGAACTGGGAAGAGGGCAACACAGAGCCACGGGAACACAATCTGACTGAGCTGGCCAAGGTGCTGGGCGTCTCGCCCACAATGTTGACGGCTGACGAGAGCACTCCGGTGTCTGCCCCCCTTCCAACCAATCAGGACCTCCCAACCGTCATTGCGGAAGCAAAGCAGACAATCGCGAAACTGGCGGGCATTTCCCCTAGCCAAGTGAAGATTTCGCTCGACTACTGAGTGTCGCAATCCTGCAAGAGAGGTGTTTTCTGTGAAAAACTTCGACCAAATGATGTTTGACATTTATCGACGGGCGAAAGAAGAGGCAGGCTACAATGCTACGGCGTTTCTCACGATGCTCAACGAGCGAGGCGGTATCGACACAGCGAAATCATTGCTAAATTCGAGAATGCCAAGTAGCGGATACGCCGCTCTTTATGAAAGAGGGCGGCTCGATCTTACGGTCGAAGCGATGATTGTTGAGAACCCAGAATGCCACGCATTGTTTTCACCTGAGGAGCTTCAGGCTGCGAAACGGCGGCTTAGGGAATTCCGCTACAAGCCACGAACCTAGCCAATGGACAGACTTGCGCCGGAAGCAACTCCAGAAGAGATAAGCCAAAAAATCCAATGTGATGAGTGACTATTCGTGGCACCCCACACGGGATGGCAGGTACTCACCACCCTATGAATTCACGGAGAAACACCAGACATCCTGACACTTTTGTCGGGCATGGATACAGCTTTCAGGCTCTCTCCGCGTGTTCTGAGGGTGTGCAAATTGCACCTCCTACTGTCTGCATACCCGAGGGTTTCCTCAGAAGTCTATCTCGGTGTCTTCCTCGGGTCCTGCGTGAGGGTCTTCGTCGGGATATGACCGAACAGGAAGGTCGCCCCATTCGTCCTCCTCATCATCCAGCCCCCCAAAGGAATATTCGTAGATCATCCTCAGTTTCTGTTCGCCCAGCGCCTGTGCGGTAGCTTCTGCGACAAGCTCGTTGTTCCAGAAGGGCAGCGGGTTGCCTCTCCGGTCGAAAAGGTCTCGGATGACTTTCGCCATTTCATCGACCTGTTGTCTGCGCTGGGCATCTGCCAGCATGGGTTTGTCCTCGGTCACGGTTTGCTCCTGTTTGTCCCGCCACCAACTTCCTGTGATGTCGTAATCCGTGTTCTCGATCTCCTTGAGCCTCTTGCGCATGTAGGCAACCTGTCGGGTTGATACGCCGGATGCTTGCGAGATTTCCTTCTTGGAATAGTCAAAGTCTTCCCAGACCAGACGCCAAGCGAAGTCCGCTCTTTCCTGAGAGGTGAGGGCAAGACTGCTGTTCGTGTGACGCTGACCCGAGATCAGGAGTGCCTCGCGGAATGGACGCTCAAGCACCTCTGCGGGTATCTTCTGGGTTTGCTTGCTGGTCCGATAAGCTGCCACTCGGTGGCGTCCGTCGAGGATGATGTATTTGGCCTCGGGGTTGTCGGGGTTCTTCCAGAGGAGAACGGGGTCCAACTCGCCGACGTTCTTCTTGGTTCGCACCAAGTCCTTGACGTGTTCTTTGATGAGGGGGCCGGGTCTTGCTGTCCCAGCTTCGCTTTCGAGGTTGATCTGGTCAAGGCGAACGGAGGTCTTCCGCCCGCGCTCCAAGCACGTGCGTTGTTTTGTCATGGGGTGTCCTTTGAGGTCTGGGTGGGTTGCCGAAGGAGGCTCACATGCCTTCCCTTCACTTAGGGGGCCTCAATGGTCAGCCTCGCACTGTGACCGTCTGGGAGACCCCGCAGAGCCTCCCTCATGGTCCGTCACGGGCGCTGGGCGGTTACTCCCCCGCAATCCCTGCGGCCACCCTCAGCGGCTCCACACAGCGCCCCCAGAACCAACGGAAGCCGAATACACACCCCTCCAAGCCTTCTGTGCGTCCGCCTTCAATGCGCTTGATCCAGATGCGCGGTGTAGGGTGCCGGTTGGGTGACCTCTGCAATCATCCATCAACAAGCGAAAACAGATAGCAGACACTCACGCCTCCGATGCTTCTGCCTCTTCTAGTCTCTTGATGACCCGCTGCACCTGAGAGGCTTGCCATTGCCCACCCCGCGCCGTTGGCACTCCTGACTTATTCAGCGTCTCTGCGATCTGGCGCAGGGTCTCCCCCTTCGCCCGTAGCGGCATAACAATCCCAGCGACCTTTTCGGCATCCCTCTTCGCCTGCGCCTTCACAGCATCGTTGCGCTTCATCGTGGCGTCCCTCTCGCCGCCCAGCTTCACGCCCCGCGCCTTGGCCTCAGCAAGCGCCGCTTTAGTCCTGAGCGAGATGAACTCCCGCTCCTGCTCTGCCAGCGCTGCATAAATATGGAGTTGGAACTTGTCCGCGTTGGGCATGGCCGCGACCCTGAGGCTCACCCGCTTGTCATCCATCAAGGTTGCGATGAAGGAGACCTTGCGGCTCAGGCGGTCCAGCTTGGCGACCAGTAGCTCCGCCCCCGTCTTGCGGACCAGATCAAGCGCCTTGGCAAGCTCTGGTCGATCATCCGCCTTTCCGGTCTGCATCTCGGTGAACTCACCGATGACCTCAAAGGGCATCTCGGCGTATGTGTCGAGATACAATCTGATGTCGCGCTCCTGCGCAGCAAGCCCAAGCCCTGAGCGTCCCTGCTCCTTTGTGCTGACCCGTTTGTAAATCACGAACTGACGCATGGCCGATGGTCCCCCTATCTGGTCTTCCTTTCAGCCGTATTTACGCATGTTGCAAATGTCAACGTTGGTTGTGAGTGTTACAATTAGCATTCTCACCCGCATATGCCCGCCCGCGCCCCGTCCTCACGGGGCGCCCCAGCCCCTGCTCAATGGAGGGGGGGAGGTTCAGCGTTCTGGGAAAGACCCGTGCCCTTTATGGGATGACTGCCCCCCTGTAGTGCCTCCCCCTGTGGTCTGGGCATTGGGGGGGGGAATTGCGTTTTCGCCAATATCGAAAAGGGGTCTCAAATTTTTGGGGCAAAATGACCACACACCAAATCTCTCGGAAAGCGGAGATAAATTCATCTCCTAGCCAAAACTTGGTTCTTTCCTGCGAGAGATTAATGTGCGTGAGAACTACGTTTACTCGATGGAGTCTACTGACTGATCTTCCAGAAGCAAGGTTTGACCTTTTATTGTCCGGATTTCAGAGATCAGCTCGCGCAGTTCGTTGGTAAGCTGTTTCTGATCGTCTTGAAGGACTTCATTATCCTCATCGTCGTCCACGTTTGCTGGTGGCTGTAGATAGTCAACCTCTCCGCCCTTCTTCGAGAAGTCGACAAACTTCTTCACCGCAATCCGTAAATGAGCATCGTGTTCCGGTTGATATTTCACTCCAGCATGATCCTTCAGTGCGGTGACCGTTTCTTCCTCCAGTGCGTCTTGTTTCGTCTTCAGGTCATCTTTCATCGACTGCTCAATGATCTGATTGGAGATTTTTTTATGCCGGAGATCCTCAATAGCGTTGGCGACCTTCAGTCCTTCTAGCACGATGCTGGATACTTTCTTCGACATAAGAGCCATCAAGGAAACAAGCGTGAGAGTTCCACTCACGCAAACGATAATCGACCCCTTCGACGCACTCAGAACTTTCATGTCATGAGGAGTTTGGCCAGCCAGATGCCCAACTCCACGCACGATATCGTTCCAATCCGCGGACCACTTCTTCATTTCAGAAATGTTGTCAATTGAGGCTTCATTCCGAAATTGTATTCGCGCATTTGCCATGCCTTCAACGAACACGTGCTCCGGCTCCTCGAAAGTAAAGCCAGCGGCAGTAAGGGTTTCCGCAACACCTCTAAACTCTGCTAAGCTCCTCTGGACTGTCTGTAACGCAGCCTTGATCTCGGAAGATGCGGTCGCAGGATCATAACTCGATTGCTTCACAACGTTTTCAACATAGGTCGCGCCAGCTGGACCAATCAGCTTTGCGACACCCGTCTGGTCAAGATGCGCGATTTGTTGAAGGTTGAGTTCGGTCATCGGCATTTCCCGCAAGCCCGAAAGGAGTTGGTCAAGCTGTTCGCGAAGCGGCATCTTTTGGCTTTGTGTGGCGTTGTGTTCCAAAGCCGTTTGCAGGGCTTGATAACGCTTTATGATCGGCGCCTGCTTTTGAAGCCATCGCCCTAGATCGAAAATTTCCGCCACATCCATCTCAATTATCCCTCTAAAAAAAATAGGTTTTTATCTCTTTAGTCATTCTGCAGCTTCAACGTTTCAGGCGCAATCTGCAACTCAATAACATGTTGAAAGATAAATTTTCGGATTGGATCGACCGATGCTCTCTGCTCACTTTGTGAAGCTCTTTCTTAGACTGCTTACTGTGAAAATAGCTCCTTCTGAACGAGAGTTACTGCGTAACGGGTCGCCTCCTAGGGGCGGCACCACACCAAAGGCCTCATTTGTGACCTAGTACCCAGTGCGCTTTGTGTGTTTAGCTAAGAAACAATTTTTTCAGGTTGAGAAATAGTACATCGTCTAGGTTCATATGGTCTCATTGGCGGGCAGTGAGCTTTTCGAATTCAACCGCTTGGATTGAGCGGCCCGATGACGTCTAATTAGCCGCACCCGGCGCTGCTGTAGCTCAGAGGTAGAGCACTCCCTTGGTAAGGGAGAGGTCGAGAGTTCAATGCTCTCCAGCACCTATTCATGCACTTTCATTGCAGTTAGCAACGCCTCCCGCTTCTTCTCCAGCGGAATATCTCCGCCATATGACGCAGCCTCGCCGCGCCCAAATGAATGCCCCTGAATGGCCCGCTGGGTCGCGTCATAGACCTCCGCCGCTCGCAACCTGTCCGACATGTTATGGCGCAAGCTGTAGGTCACATGCTTCGGGTTATCCGAAAGCTTCCTGATACGACCGTTCAAAGCTTGCGACAGGCGGTCCATGCCACCCTCGCGGCTGTATCGCGGAAAAACGGGAGCGGAGGCATCGGCGTCCTCCTTC
Source organism: Celeribacter sp. PS-C1 (assembly GCF_019429625.1). Classification (GTDB taxonomy): domain Bacteria; phylum Pseudomonadota; class Alphaproteobacteria; order Rhodobacterales; family Rhodobacteraceae; genus Celeribacter. The sequence continues at coordinate 235,304 of NZ_JAHXRW010000006.1, read as the reverse complement.
ACAAGTTTTCTGGCCTCCGTGAACGCTTTCCCCACAAGGGGCACCTTCCGGATAGACCACGAAGTCTTCAGCGAGCGCCCTTCCCTCTCCGTGATGACGAGATGAGGCACATCATGATCGAGGACAATTTCCCCGACATTCAACTCTCTGATCTCGCTCGGTCGCGCTCCGGTGAAATCCAGCAGCGTCCAGATCGCCAAAAGGTCCGGTGGCCCCGCTTCAAGTTGCGCGTAGACCCCAGCAATCACGTTCTCGGGCAGGCCTTCTCGCTCATCGCGGCGGCTCACATTCGATTTGGGCAGCTTCAGGTTTTCGAATGGGTTATCCCCTCTCACGTCCAACTCGCTTCGCGCCGTGTTGATCACCGTGCTCAGGTCAGATTTCTCCCGCTTGATCGTCCCAGCGGCTGCACCCGCTTCAATCCTCATGTCGCGCCATCTGCGGACCTCTTCACGGGTCAGCTGGGATACCGCCTTATCGCCGCCTAGGGCTGCAATCAGATTGCGCTCGGCCCTCCGGAAACGCTGCTCTTGCTTCTTCCGCTTCTCCGGCGTGTCCTTCGCATTCTCTCTCAAATAGAAGTTGAAAGCATCCGTGACAGTGGGTTCTGGGGAATTTTTCGTTACACCTCCTAGGAGTGCTCTGGCTTTGACCGCCTCCTCCTCCGGCACCCCCTCATACTCTCCAGTCACGGGGTCTTGGTAGCGATCAACGATCTTTGCTGCCGCCTCTTCCCGCCACGTTCGCTCTTCATCATCGCGCCCAGCGCTGTGCGGGTCTGCGCCCCATACTTCGAGCATGGCTTTGAGCCTCGCGCGTTGCTCCGCTGGGGAAAGACCCGAAACCCCCATCTTGGCAAGGGCAATCATGTGTTCGATTTTCTGGTGGTGGGTGCCGTATTGGGTCAGCGCGTCATTCTGTGTTTTCCCAAGACTGATCACGAATTCCGTCTGGCTCACCCAAGATTTCAGGACTTTCGGCACGACCCGTCTGTATAGCCAGTTGCCGTTTCGAGGGTCTCGCTTGAGGTATTTCACAGTCACGTTCCGCACTTCCATATTCTCCCGCATGGATACGGGCATGGATACACAGGCGCAACACCAGAGAGGATACACCAATAAAATCAATGCGATAAGTGAGATTTTATGGTGCCCCCACACGGTTGGCTTTTTAGTTAGCTTCCCGTTACAGGCACTGCCTCAGCTGGTAACTCCAGTAAAACAAGGGGTATCAGCGACGGGGCTCGTATTCAGTGCGACCGCGATGGCCAAAGCAAAGCGGTGGAGGATTTGGTGACCGGTGATCGGGTTTTCGATCCGGTGCTCAAGAAAAGCGTCGAGATCGTGGATATTCTGTCCCGCAAGATCCGATTCACCGAAGGTGACCGCGCCTTGCATGCCGCCTTTTGGCCGCTGCGCGTAGGGCCCTGTGCCTTGGGGCCGCACATGCCGCAAGAGGTTGTGTATGTTTCCCCGGGGCAAACGGTTTTTTCGGTGGCGGGCACAAACAGCCTGAAAGCATTGGAGCATTGCAGCGCCTTAGAGTTGGCAGAGCAATCCTTCGATATTCAGACCTGCGTCATGCATGAGGTCGAGTACATTGCGCTCTTCACGGAGCTTCCGCAAATCATGAACGTCAACGGCTTGCTGCTGCAGAGTTATTCCTATGTCGCGTTATATGTGAGCGACGCACAGTGTGGCTTGCTCAGGCAACGCGGCGGTCACTCTCCATGGAGCGCACTATGACCGAGCGAACAGATCCCGAAGAGCTATATCGTTTGAGTGAAACGGTTGGTGTCGTCAACATTAGTGGCGATCTTCCAGGCCCGGGGCATTGGTTGTGGAATGCGCCGACCCACCCCCCGGCCAAGACCGTTTCAGTGGTGTCTTCGACACTACCTGACGCCGCGTTTGATCTGTCCAGTATCGACGACGATGTGGAGTAGCAAGACGACGTGCAAGTCCACGTTCAAACGACAGTGATTTCTGACTGGTTGCGAGGCCCAAAGGCCAAAGCGGCAAGATCTACTTGCTAGGGTCAGGGCCCATTAGTCCTGCGTCACGAGTACTTTAGTTGGCTTCGTGCTGCTTCGAAGCCGGACAAATTGAAATCCTCGAGTGGGCAGTAATGAGGGGGAGATATGTATAACCAAAGCCTTATCCCGGCTCTGGGCAAGACCGTTTTTACGTCGGTTTCGCCCATCGCCCTTATTTCCGCTTTTTCCATGATCACCCCCGGCGCAGTCTTTGCGGCCTGTGACGTCACCGTGAACGGTGACGGCGGCCAGACCGTCGTCTGTAACCCGGCGAATGATCCGGCAGGTGCCCCGTTCTCGACCACGGCCTTTGACGATACCGTGACAGTGACCGATGTAACCGCGGCCAAAGTGACGCTCGGTGACGGAGCCGACACGATTACGGTTGATGGCACAGGTATTGTCGGTTCCGGCACAGCCGTCTTCGCCATTGGGCTTGATGCGGGCGATGGAGACGACACGATCTATGTGAACGACGACGGTCAGGTTGTCGGCGAGCTTTTCGCAGGCGACGGCAATGACGAGATTTACGTGACGGGCGGCTCTACAGGACGAATCCGGCTCGATTCTGGCGACGATTACCTAGAGATCTCGGGTGGCACGGTCGCTGCCGTCGGCCATTCCGCAGCCAAGAGCAACACAGGATCGAACACGATCATTGTGTCGGGCGGCACGATTACGGACCAGTTGATGTCCGGGCTTGGCGCAGACACCATCACGCTGACCGGCGGCACGATCCGCTATGTCGGCGGGAACAGCGACGCCGACGTGATCACGCTGGATGGCGCGTCCATTGCTGAATACCTTCGCGGCGGCTGGAACAATCAGGGCATTCCAGACGGCGATGATCAGATTTATCTTTATTCGGGCAGCGTCGGGAACTCGGTCCTCGGCGATGCCGGATCGGATTTGATCATCCTTGACGGCGCCGACATCGGCGAAGCGATCATCGGTGGCGGCGACACGGACGCGGCGGACCCAGATGGGGATGACACCATCGAATGGCACTCCGGCAACCTCGGCACCAACGTGGCCCATGGTGTGCTGGCCGGTGGTGCCGGTTCCGATACTTTCCTGATCACCGCCGATGAATACAACGGATCGCAGGTCGTGACCGGTGGTCTTTACTCCTGGAGTTCCGACGAAGTTGTGGCGGAAGAATCCGGCGACGAGTATTTCGATGAACTCACCTTCGACGGGATCGACGGGATCACCACTCAGGCTGAGTACCTCGCCTATCTGGAAAGCATTACCTTCGAGAATTCCACGATGGTGATCGAAGGGGGCGAGCTGGAAGTTCTGTCGGACGATGCGGGCAACGGCGTTCACCTTGTGAGCTCACAGTTGACTTTCGATGATGGTCTGTCGGTGCTTGGCAATGTCGACAGCGACGCGGCGAGCGAGCTGGCGCTGGCGGGCAGTGCCTCGATCAGCGGCGATTACGTGAACGATGGCGAGACGACGCTGGTCACCGGTGCCGCCGGTGATACGCTGGAGGTCGGCGGCACCTATTCGGGCTCGGGCACGCTGTCGCTTGAGATCGATGCCGAGACCGGCGATGCCGACATGCTGGACGTTGCCTCGCTTGGCGCCACCTCGAATGCGATCACAGTCTATGTTCTGGGCGCCACCGATGGTGTTACCGAGGACAGCACCTGGACGCTGGTGTCCGTTGCCGATGGCTCGGGCGCGGACGATGCCTTCTATCTGGTCGACGGCCCGGTCGAAATGGGCGCGCTCTACTATGACCTCGAGCATCAGGATGAAAGCTATGTCCTGGCCTCGACTGGTGAGTTCGCCGAATCCGTGGCGGCCTATGAAGCCTACACGCAGATCTTGATCGGCATGCTGCGCATGGATGCGCTGCGCAACCGGACCGGTGGGACACATGACATTGGCGAGGGCGCGCTGACGCTCGATACGCCCGTAAATGTCTGGGCACAGATCGCCGCGGGCACCACCCATTCGGACGGGATCAACACCACCTCGGGCGTCGCCCACGACCTCGACCTTTGGGCGCTGCAAGCCGGTGTCGACCGTCTGCTGTTCGACAGCGAAGACCTGTCCATCGTGGCCGGTCTGAACTTCGAGGTCGCCAACGGCTCGGCCACGACCACCGCCAGTTCGGGGGACGGGGCGATTGACCTCGACGCCAAGATCCTCGTTGGTACCCTGACCTGGTATGGTCAGGACGGCACCTATGTGGACGCGCAGGCCAAGCTGGCTTTCTATGACGCAACCATTGGCACCGAAGACGGGAACGTATCGAACTCGGGCAAGGGCCATGGCCTGTCGTTGGAAATTGGCCACCGCTCCGACCTCGGCCAAGGCTATGCCCTGACCCCTCAGGCGCAGCTGCAATACACCAAGGTCGCCTTCGATGATTTCACCGATGCCAACGGTATCGATGTGGCGCTGCAGGACGGCACCCAGTACGACATGCGCCTGGGTCTGATGCTGGAGCGCAATTCGGTCTGGCAGCCGGACACCGCCCGTGAGAGCTCTGCCGATGCCTATGGCATCGTGAACCTCTACCGCGGCTTCGGCAACGGCACCACGGTCACTGCGTCGCAGGCCGCGCTGGCCTCGGATGCAAACGACTGGTCGGGCGAGATCGGCCTCGGCGGCAAATACCACTGGGCCGGGGGTAAATACGCTGTCTTCGGCGAAGTCACTGCGGCCACAGGTCTCGACAACTTCGGCGAAAGCTATGCTATCAACGGCGAAATCGGTTTTCGGATGACTTGGTAAACCGCCGGCGAAATGAAAGGCAAAGGGGCCGGACGAGAGTTCGGCCCTTTGTTTTTGTGAGTGTGAAGACTGCGCTGATTGTTGACAACTGCTGAACCGCTTTGACAGAGCCCCGCAGACCCCCGCGTTTGTTAGCCGCTTGGTCCGTGAGCTACCCCCAGAAAATCGGACACTGACGTAAGCTACGATTGGTTGTCTGCTGATCTTCTACGAGAGAAATCAGAGATATCGAAACGGAAGCAGTTCCGCGAAAGCGAACAGAACAAAAACAGAATGTTTAGATATTTGTTGAGACTTTCAATTCGCAGTCTGCTCGACTTCTCTTAAGTCATTGAAAGTAAATGGAGGCGAGTACCGGAATCGAACCGGTGTACACGGATTTGCAATTAGTTTTCCACGTTTATTATCAATATTTTATAATTTTTTGTGTAGCATTTTGTATAACTACCTGGGAGCCAAATTTGAATTTCCTAACCCGTGGCATGACTGCTGGCTCGCTAGGGTGGAGGGACCCTCAGGAGCAACCTGCGCCACGGTGAGCCGTTGTTCTCCCTTTGGATCGTATAGTTGTTCCAGAGGGTCAGATTGGGGCCATATGGATTTACGGTCCTGTAGTTACGTTCCGTGCCTGACGTTCAACAGTAGTTCTCATGAAGTGAGAAAACTTGGTAGCCAAGGGCCTCCTTATCACCTATCGATATCTCGGCTGTTTCACCAGTTCCGGCTTTGATCGGGCGCGAGCTGAATGTAAGTTATTTGTACAGGACACTTTTTGGGGCCCCGATGTTTCACATTTCTAAACGTTTCTTTTTGTCGCTGGGTTTCTCGCTTGTTTCGGCAGTTCCAATCTTTGCGGAAGGTATGAAAACAATCCATGAGCCGAAAGGTGAGCTTCTATTTGAAATGGATTTGTTCATGGTCGCGGCAAAAATCGGTGTAGATTATGAACATGATCCGTTTAAAAATGAGAATGTCCCTTTTCGATCGTACATGTGGTGTGAATGGTCGGCGCAAGTAACTTACCGAGGGGAAGAAGATTTTTATCAAGATGCTGACGAAACTTTCATTTCTGGGGCAATTTTGAGGGATGGCGAGCCTCCTTCAAATTTTGTAGTCTCGCTTGACTTGAATGAGACTGTCTTTAGCGCGGGGGCGGTAATCGTTCCTTGGTTTGTGTCTGAAGCGTATGGGCCAGACGAAGACTTTGTGGATATTACTGGGAGAGATGTGCAGTCGGAGGCAATCCAACAGGAGCTTCAACAGTTGTGCAGCCCTAGTTCCGTGAGGGGACTTACGCAAACCCCCAACGTTTTAGATCAAGAAATTATTCTCTTTCGGAGTGGTGCGGGGCTTTCGTCGCTCGAATTGCTAGACCATCTAAGGGTTAACATTTCGGTAGATATGCCGGAAATCGTTTATCAAGAGCAGGTATACTGAGGTGCTAGCTGGTATTTTTTTATAGGTCTGCTGCACCTAACGGCGGGAAAGAGTGGGGGTGTTGTGGGCATTTACAAGTGCCAATCGTCCTTGAGAGGGGACGCCGCTGGCTAATACAGAAAGGATTTCATCGATGTCGCTAGGATTCAAGATTGGCGTTTGGGCCTTTTTTCTTCCATTGCCAGTTATGGGGATGTCGTTTGAGGTAGGTGAAGAGGTGTGTTCCCTGAGTGTGGCGCGGTCAGACACCGTACTTGATCAAGGTACTTCGATTTTCGGATTGAGTTTCAGCCAAAATGCTTGTGAGGCGGTAAACGTGCTTCGAGAGCGTGGTTTTACATGTCGTGTTGATTTGCATGGTGACGGGCCTTTCTGCGGCGGCAAGGTTCAAGAGCGTTGGGCTGCCGTTTCTGGTGGAGTTGTTTGTTCCAAGGAAGCATCGGATGGTGTGGAGGAAGCACAGGTGCGGATCGGAACAAATTTTCAATTTCGGAAAGAAGTTAACTCCGTTCTCCACGATGAATATGGCCGTTGTATTTTCCCGCAGGTATCAAAAGCAGACCTTTATCTTGCTTGGCGGGAAGCCAAATCAGGCTTTCCTGATTCAGAAATTTCACGTTTCGATTATTCGTGTTCGAGCATCAATTCATGTACTATGACTTCTGAAAAGATCGTTGATGGGCTGCTAGAGCGGTTCGATGATGTCTCACGTGTCTCGTTTGGAGCGGATGCGCGCCTTGGCCAAGCATTGGGATATGTGCTTCCATATCTTGTGACAAAATTTGGAGAACAAATTTACGTACACGAGAGCTCAAAGTCGCTTCTTTTTCGAAGGGGGGATTTTGATCAATTTAAACCAGGTGGCTTGGCGCTAGAATAGACGAATATGCGTAGCCCTGCCTTGAATGCAGTGCACTGGAGAACTCGCCGCAAATGTGTTTCCGCTTTCCTGTGTGACCACGGCACCACCATTGATGAGGAAGAGGGGCTTAACCGCTATTTGGCCGGCCTCGATAGTCGATTGATTCAGGGAATTGAAGAAAGCAGTTTCGATATCATGTGAGCTACTCCCCATCTCTTGGACAGAATTTGGCGTAAATTAAGCTAACTCTTGAGCTGCTGACGTGAGGGCGGCCTCTTGGCTATTAATGGGGGTGAGGAATGCGATTGCTTTGGAATGGCTGGAACTTACCCATTCAGCATAGAAATGTCTTCAGTTCTGCGACGCTGCGGACACCATTCTGACCTAGTTCTCGGAGAATAATTCGAGCTGAATCCATGGATGGCATGTCAATGGAGAAGCAGAATTTTTGGGACAAGTTATCAGCCAAGCGGACCGATAGGTTTACATGGCGATCAACGGTTTTTCGGTCTCCGCCCGCGTCCCGAAGAAACTTCTTCGCTCTCCCTTTGAAGTCCTTCACCATCCTCTCAGGTATGTCGGCTAAGTCGTGCGGTGCTGAAAACTTTTTTGCCTCAATCATTATGACCAGATGCTCGAGTAGCACTCGGTCCCGCGCTGAAACAATGCTTAGGTCGAAAGTTAGATTTCTAAGTGCATTCACGTCTTCAATCTCACACCGGCTGTGCTGGCAATAGGCAGTACATTTTAGCTTTTTTTGCTCAATCGCTGAAGATTGTAGCGTGACAAGGGCCGTCGTCACCAGAGGAAACTGTGCCGTTCGAGGTGCGGGTTAGACCTAATCTCATGAGGACTAACCCGTCGGTGCCTTCAGTGGATGTAATACTTGAAGCGGGCTTGTGCCTTTTGGCGCGTCGCGTCGTCTTTCGCTCTCATTGCCGACAGATGTTCCGTCTCGAAACGATCAAAGCGTTGATTAGCTACCTGAGCGTAAAGCTTGTCCCGTTCTAGGTGCAAGCGCGTGCGGTACTCAATTTCAACCTTGGCGTGTTGGAGGCGATAGCCGTTGCGAATATCCTCTAGCGGGAAAATCCTGCACTTCGTCAGATCGCCAAAAACATCGAAGTATTTTCGATCAGCCTTGGTTGTGTACAGAATGAGGTTCTGCAGATCGGATCTGTCGAACACGGCTTTTCTGAGGTCAACAACGACTTCTTCGCGTCCAAGGCGCATCATGTTGAAGACCTCTTCAAGCTCGGCGATCACCCTGCGCAGTTCTTCCAAGACGGCTTCCCAATTGTCGTCATCTTCGGGTGCAAGTGCTTTTGGCAAGATGATGATGCCGTGGATGTGCGGTGCTTCGAAGTCAAAGCAACCAACCGCATTGTTTCGCGTCCCGCGAAAATCGCCTGCGGCGATAAAGGATATCCTTTGGTTGATTGGCCTGTCCTTGAAGCCAAACGCCTTACGAATTTTTAGGTAAATCCCAGGTATCACCGTCTGGATTTCATCTCGTGTCGCGACGTGAACGGTCAAGAAGATCACTCGATCATCAAGGCCTTGTAGTTCGTCACTTGGCCAGTGTGCCACTGCCGACGCCAAAGCTTGTTGTGCGTGAATTCGGTCGATTTCCGTTTTCTTTAGTTTTTGATTGTTGAGCAAAATCATTTCTCCATTTTTGCATGTTTAAAACTTGCGTCTGCCGTGGGGCAGCGCAGTTACAAATTTGAGCGTTCGGCTGGATGCGGAGCGCACGAAAAACCGCACAGCCAATGCTTCTCAAGCTAGAGGCTGCGTAGGTCGTCTGGACTGGATGTGCTGAACGACTTCAAATCTGAAGTCAGCGTCGATTGCCGGTCGACATCTATATTTATGCTCTGGCGAATCTCCGGAATCCCGAAGTATGAGCAATTTCAATATATTATAGCACAAAGACATGCCCTTCTGCAATGGAAATTTGGCCCGAAAAACCTGTATTGAAAGGATTGTTCTGCCCTATACGTGGCATTATTTTCGCTACGTAGGCTAATGCGACACATGGGAAGGCGAAGAATGGCAATTATCTTGTATGCGCGGGTCTCGACCGCAGATCAGACGGTAGATCACCAGAAGGATCAGGCGTTGGCGGCGGGTTTCCAGATTGATGACGTGGTTGAGGACACTGGGGTCTCGGGATTGTCGGTTCCACTCAAGGAAAGGCCGGGCGGTAGGCGGTTATTCGACAAATTGCGGGCGGGCGACACGTTGGTTGTCCGCTGGGTCGACCGATTGGGTCGCAATTACGAGGATGTCACGTCGAATATTCGGCAATTCGTGGAGATGGGCGTCACGATCAGGACCGTTATCAACAATATGACCTTTGACGGCCAGACGAATGACCCAATGCAGAAGGCAATTCGGGACGCGATGATCTCATTCATGGCGGCATCGGCCCAAGCGCAGGCCGAAGCTACGAAACTTGCCGCGAAAGCAGGACATGCTCACCGGAAACGGATTGATCCTGAAGCATACAAGGGGCGAAAGCCCTCATATTCCAAGGACCAGATCGACCGCGTTGTCGAATTGCTCGAAGCTGGAACCGGTGTGAACGAGATCGGCCGGCAAATTGGCCTGACAAAGTTTACGGTTTCGCGGATCAAGGCCGATGTGCCAGCGGCTTATGCGCGTGTTGCTCGGTGGGGTTGATCGCTGACCTGAAGCTTAGCAGAACTTTCGTCGAACTGTCTGTGCTCACAGGGTGTGAGGGGAGCCTAGATGTGTCCGGTCTCTCAGGGTTTCGAAAAAGGTAAAAAAATCGGCTGCCGAAGTTCAGTCGCAAAGTTTGTTGGATCGAATGCCGGACCTTTTGACCTCTGCGCAGATATATGACCTAAATGCGGCAGAAATTTTCAGCCCATCCGGGCTATTTATGAATTTGATGGAGGCTTGGCGGGGTATTGGCGCGTAGATCAAGAAATTCTTTGGAGAAGTGGGAAGTTGCTATCGTCAAGGCGATGCTTGCACGGAAATATGTTCCGCAGGATATTCACGCGTACTTTTCAAGGCCAACGCGCTCAATAAACCAAGCGCGGATATCCGGGATCAAAGATGGAAAAACGCACGCTGTGATCAAGCCTGCGAGCGATGCGGAGCTAGACGCGTTCTTAAATGCTTGGCCCGACGTTGATCCTTCAACAGGGCTGCACTTGCGTGGCGACGAACTGCTGATCAAGGCTCGGGAAGCGATGATTGCGGCTGTCCATTCGTTCAACAGTGCTGGGCTATTTTTTCGCGCAGAGCTTTATATCGTGACGGCGATCATCGCGTGGACATATCTGATGCACGCTTACTACAAGCGAGAGGGTGTTGATTTTCGATACAAGAAGGGGGGCGTTGTTCAAAAAACAAAGCACGGGGCTGACAAGCATTGGGAGCTTGGTCAGTGCCTCTCTCATCAAGGCTGCCCATTGGAGAAAGGTGTTGTCGACAATTTGAAATTTCTGTCCGAAATTCGGCATGAAATCGAGCACCAATCGACCAATCGGATTGACGATGCGCTTGGTGCAAAGCTGCAAGCGTGCTCAATCAACTTCAATGATGCGATCAAACGCTTGTTCGGTAAGGAATTTGCTTTAGAAAAGCGTCTTCCGCTTGCGCTGCAATTTGTCACGTTTGATGGCTCGCAGCGAGCCAGCTTGATAGGGCAGGATCTTCCCCCAAATGTTGCAACTGCAATGGATGATTTTCACGGTCGTCTAAGTGCGGAGGAGCAAGCGGACCCAAAGTTCCGTTATCGGGTTGCTTTTGTCCCTAAGGTTGCCGGAAAGGCTTCGAAGTCGGATATTGCCGTCGAATTCGTGAAGCCCGGAACTGAGGAAGCAAAAGGCGTCGAAAGAGTATTGCTTAAGGAAACCGAGCGGCCGAAGTACTTGCCATCAGAGATTGTCGCAAAGGCTAAGGTGGATGGTTTTCCACACTTTGAGATGTACGATCACACAAAACTGGCGCAGCAGCTGGATGCTCGCAATCCAGGAAAGGGCTATGGGGTATCTGTCGCTGGAAAATGGTATTGGTACGAAGGCTGGCTTGAGAAGGTCTTGGAGAAGTTGGAGGAAGGTTGGACGCGTCCGTAAAGGGCAGCGAAAGTAATTGTTCACGCTTTTACCCATTCCGCTGGAACTCGGCAATAATCTCCGATGAGGGCGCCATTCGCTTGAGGTAGAAACGCTCCAGCATGTCGACGCTGGTCCCGGCGTTCTTCGCTAGTTGGTTCAGGGAAACGTTCCCTTTGGAGTCTCGCACCCGCTTTTGAAGCGCGTAGTGGCGCAGGGAATACATCACCAGACGGTCTTCGTCCCGTTCAAGGCCCGCTTCTCGGATGATGTGAAGGAATATGCGCGACAGCGCTGTTCGCGCGTAGGAGCGTTTGCGGTACTCCGGCATGAAGACGTACTCGTCCATGTTTGCTTCCCGAAAGGCAACGCCGCGTAGGTCGCCGGGGCGAGAGCAGATGTGCTTATAGATCGAGACCGCAAAGGGCATGGTGAAGCTTTCGCGTAATCCGGTCTTGCCCTTCCTGATGACCATCCAGAGGTGGGCGGGATCAGTCTTGATCTGAATATCGCGGTGCTTGAGGTAAAACAGTTCATTAGTCGTCGGCCGAACAAAGGCATGAACGATGAAGCGGAAGATGTGGATGTGATGCTGGCTCAGCTTTATGCCGCTGACCACGTCTCCGCGTTCTATGCAGCGTCGAGCGGCCCTCATAAAGTCCATGTACTCGCTGTTGGTAAAGGCGACGCGCGGGTTGTCTCTCGCAGCGATTTTTGGAGCGTCCGGCAGGCGATCAATGACCCCATCTTCGAGGGCCATGCGCATCACCGCACGTGCTGTCATGATCAGCTTCTTTTTTGAACTGCCCGCGAGAGGTTCTTCGCGCTGAATGTCTAGCTCCACGAGGAAGTCACGCATGGTGCCGGTCGTGATCTTGGAGAGCTGTATGTCGCCGAAGTAGTGAACGATGCCGGCCTCTTTGCGATAAAGTGAGCTATGGTAGTCCTTGTATTTTCGGGAGTCTGCGCCTTCGACGGCTTTCAGGTGCCGGTCGTACTTGTCCGCATAGGTTTCGAACCGCGTGGCCCTGGGGTTGATGTCGACGGTGCCAATGGTCGAGAGGGTCTTGTCGGCAAATGCAATCGCGGCGTCAAACGCCTCAGCGCGGACCGTCTCTTTTGTGGATTTGGTGATGTAGCGTTTCTGCCGAGGAACCCAGACTTTTGCCTGCCAGTAGGGGGATCGAGGCGTCTGGTAGATGTAGACGCCGCTTCGAATCTGCCTTTGTTTTAAAATTCGGTTTGGGCTGTCGCTCATCGGCTTATGAATGCTCGCGGTGTGTATAACAGTGTGTAACAGTTTATACGGCAAGCGGGCTTTCGCAAGCCGACAGGCATATTATTGTATTTTAAGGGAAAATTTGGAGGCGAGTACCGGAATCGAACCGGTGTACACGGATTTGCAATCCGCTGCGTCACCACTCCGCCAACTCGCCTGAAATGGTGTGCCGCTGTCTATACCATGCTTGAAACCTGTGCAAGCCGCCTTTTGATGGATTTCGCATGTGCATTGTTATGTTGCCCCTGCCAGAGGCTTGTGGCAAAACGGCGAAAGAGATGCCCATGAACGAAAGAGTTCAGCCCATGCCAGATTTCACCCAGCTCCGCACCACCATGGTCGACACGCAGGTTCGCCCCTCCGATGTGACCAAGTTCCCGATCATTGAGGCCATGTTGACCGTCCCGCGCGAGAATTTCGTGCCCGATGACAAGCGCGTCGGCGCCTATGTTGGCGAACATGTCGATCTCGGCAACAATCGTGTGGTACTGGATCCGCGGGTTCTGGCGAAGATGCTGGATGTGCTGAATATCGAAAACGACGAGCTGGTGCTCGATCTGGGATGTGCCATGGGCTACTCCTCCGCGGTCATCGCGCGCATGGCGCAGGCGGTGGTTGCCGTCGAGGAAGACGAGATTCTGGCCGCTGAGGCTGCCAGCGCTCTGACCGCCAACGGATCGGACAATGTGATCCTTGAAACAGGGCCGATTGCCAAAGGCGCTGCGCAGCACGGACCCTATGATGTTGTTATCCTGCAAGGCGGGGTTGAAGAAATGCCTGATGAAATTCTGTCCCAGGTGAAGGAAAAAGGTCGCATCTGTGCTATTTTCCTAGACGGAGCCCTTGGCATCGTGCGTATAGGGTACAAGATAGACGGTGCAATTACATGGCGTATGGCGTTCAATGCCACCGCGCCGGTACTGCCGGGTTTTGTAAAGCGCGCGCAATTCGCGCTATAAGGATGCGAGCGTAGGATTGGCCGGGAAGGCCCCGGCGTTCGAGATAACAAAGGGGCATGAGGCCAATGAGCAAGAGCACAACAATCAAGAAAGCGCTGTACGCCGGTGTGGCAGCCCTTGGCCTGGGCGTCATGCCGATGGCATCTTGGGCGGAAACGCTGGGCGATGCGCTGGCGTCGGCCTACAAGAATTCCGGACTTCTGGAACAGAACCGCGCCACGCTGCGCGCGACGGACGAGGGGGTGGCCTCGGCTCTCTCCGATCTACGTCCTTCTCTGACGTATAATTATCAGGTCGGCAAAGAACGCGGTTTCCAAACCGGCGATGTCTGGTCTGACTGGAGCGACACGTTGTCTTTCGTCGCTTCGATGGACATCTACACCTTTGGACGCAACAAGCTTTCCGTTGATCTGCAAAAAGAGGTTGTGCTTGCGACGCGCGCCTCTTTGGTCAATGTCGAACAGGCCGTTCTGGCCTCTGCGGTCGACGCTTATATGAGTGTGCGAGAAGCGCAGGCGCTGGTCAATCTGCGCCAGAACGCTGTGCGTCTGAACCAGCAAAACTTGCGCGCTGCACAGGATCGGTTCGAAGTCGGTGAGATCACCCGCACCGAAGTGGCGCAGTTTGAGGCGCAATTGGCGTCCGTGCGCGCCGATCTGGCTTCTGCGCAGGGTACGCTTTCTGCCGCGCGCGAGACCTATAAGGTCGCTGTCGGACATTATCCGACGTCGCTCTCGACCCCGCCCAACATCACATTACCGGTGCCGACGCTGGAGGCTGCTGTCTCCACCGCGCGTCAAAGACATCCGGGCATCATCGCACTGCAGCACCAGGCCACCGCTCAGGACATCGCCGTCGATATTGCCGAACGCAATATGTTCCCGACTGTGACCGGCTCGGTGACGCAGAGCTATTCCGACGATTTTGACAATGACACGACCTCCATCGGCGTTGGCGTCTCCGGCACGATCTATTCCGGCGGTGCCGTCGCCTCCGGTGTGCGGAGCGCGATTGCCAACCGCGATGCGGCGCGTGCCGAATTGCTGCAAACCACCCGCGAAGTGGAGCAGGGCGTGCGCACCAGCTGGGCGATGCTGTCTGTGTTTGCGGCTTCCGAGAGCGCGTCGAACGCCTATGTTCAGGCCCAGCGTGTGGCCTATGACGGTGTGCGCGAAGAGGCCGATCTGGGCGCAGCGACCACGCTCGATGTGCTGGACGCGGAACAGGACCTGCTCGATGCGCAGGTCTCGGCCATTCAGGCCCGTATTGCGCGCGAAACCCAATCCTACGCGGTGCTGCAATCGCTGGGTATGCTGACCGTGGAGCAACTCAAGCTCAATGTTCCGGTTTATGACCCTGCAGCTTACTATAACGCTGTCAAAAATGCCCCGACCCGCTATGTCAGCCCGCAAGGCGAAAAGCTGGATCGGGTGCTCGAAGGTTTGATGAAAAAGTAACAGCCGAGGCTTTCGGTTGACTGAAAACGCCCCCGCATGTCGGTTTTCCGATCTGCGGGGGTTTGCGTTTGAAGACGGCTTCTGTTGTATGTGAGACGGAAGCTGGCTACCATCAGGGGTAGTGTAAGGGGAGTCGGGATGTCTGATCCGATGACAAATCTTGATGCGGACGATGTTTTGGCCTCGATCCGTCGTTTGGTGGCGGAAACCCACGCGCAGAGTGCTGTGAAGGCGTCTGCGCCATCAAAAGCCGCAGAGCCGCCCCTGACTTTGGAACGCCCGCTTGAGACACCTTCTGAGCCGAAAGACGTCGCTCCTGCGCCTGCAGCGCTGGTTTTGACGCCTGATTTCCGGGTGGAAAAAGCGCCAGCCGTCGCACCGGAAGAGGCTAGCGAGCCGCTTTCGGAAGCCCCCGAGCCTTTGGTTCTGTCGATGGAACAGGCCGTGCATGTTCCGCAAGCGGATGAAGAAGAGGCGCCTGAGACGGACCTCGAAGCCTTGGTTGCAGAAGAGGTGCACGCTGCGGCGGACGCGCCCGAAGAGCCCGTGCCTACGGCGGAAGATTGGAGCGCCGATTTGGACGACACGCCCGACGAGGTCGCGGCCGCCCATGTCGCACGTCTGTCTCTTGAACAACGCATTGCCGAGCTTGAAGCCGCTGTCGGCGCGCAGGGCATGGAATGGGAGCCGGACGGCTCCGAGGACCTTGAGGCAGAAATTCCGCGTGAGATGCCGCGTGCCTTCGCGGAGCCGGGGGGGCGTGTGCTTCATTTCGGTCCGGTAGAAACGGGCCCAGTTGAAACCGGCTCTACGAAAACTGGTCCGGAGGAAACGAATACTGCGGATTCGGAGGGGGATGAGACGCCCGCCGAGGACGGGACGGACAAAGCACATGAGGCAGACGGAGCTGCAATGACACAGTCTGACGACCGGGCAGATGACGAGATGGATAACATCGCCGATGCCGAGGTGATTGAGGAAAGCGCGTTTCAGTCTGCCCAAGACGCGTCGGAGAATGTCGCAGCCGAGGATGAAGAACTTGAGGCGCCCGCACAGGGCGTCGCCCCCGATTTCGATCCAAACTTCGAGGAAGAACTCGCTTTGGCGGGCTATGCCGATGAGGAGATTCTCGACGAAGAGGCGCTACGTGAGATGATCGCTCAGGTCATTCGCGAAGAGTTGCAGGGCGAGTTGGGCCAGCGCATCACCCGCAATGTGCGCAGTCTTGTGCGGCGCGAAGTGCAGCGCGCTCTGACCCTGCGCGAGTTTGAGTGATCAGACCGCTTTGATGGCTTCGGCAAGCGCATAAATTCGGTCGAGGTCCAGATGGGCCTCGATATGATCTGCCAGCGCATCCAGCGTGTGCTCCACCGTGGCGTCGAAAATGATCCCTGTGTTCGCGGCGCCAAATCGCTCCAGATAGGCTGAGCGAAACGCATCTGCGGTGAACAATCCGTGCAAATAGCATCCCATTACACGCCCGTCCTGTGACGCCGCGCCTTCGGGGCGTCCTTCCAGGGTGAGCCAAGCGCGGGCCATGTCGGGACCGTCGGTGCACCCGATGTGGATTTCATAGGCGCGCACCTCATGCCCGCTGGCGTGGTCCGTCGCCACCACTTCCGCCAGCCGCTTGTCGCCGCCCATGGTGGTTTCCACGTTCAAATACCCAAGTCCCGGATGGCGCCCTTTCGGCCCTTCGATGCCCTCGGGGTCGTCGATCCATTGTCCAAGCATTTGATATCCGCCACAAATCCCTAGAACGTGCGCACCACGCCGGATATGGGCGTGCAGGTCGATGTCCCACCCTTGCGCCCGAAAGAATGCCAGATCGCCCAGCGTCGATTTCGTGCCGGGGATCAGAACCAGATCAGCGTCACCGGGCAGCGGCTCTCCCGGTTCCACGATCTGCACCGTCACATCCGGCTCGGCGGCGAGCGGATCAAGATCGTCAAAATTCGCGATCCGCGAGAGTTTCGGAACGGCGATTTTGATCCGCCCTGTTCCACGCGAGCTGATCTCCATTACATCCTCGGCGGGCAGACGATGGGCCTCGGGAAACCAAGATAAGGTGCCGAGATCGGTCCAGCCGGTGCGTTGGGCGATGTCTTTCGAGCCCTCTTCGAACAGTTTTGGATCACCTCGAAACTTATTGACGGCGAAGCCCCGTATGCGGGCGCGATCCTCAGGGGAGAGCACCGTGTGAGAGCCGACAAGCTGCGCGATCACGCCTCCCCGATCGATGTCGCCGACCAAAATGACAGGCACATCGGCGGCCTCGGCAAAGCCCATATTTGCAATGTCGCCTTTTCGTAGATTGGTCTCCGCCGGGCTGCCGGCGCCTTCGATCACTACGAGATCGGCAGCTGCGGTGAGGCGGTGGAAGCTTTCCAAAACCTTGGGCATCAGATTGGGCTTTTCCTGCCCATAATCGCGCGCCATGAGCGCCCCTACGCGTTTGCCTTGCACCACGACCTGAGCGCCATGTTCGCTTTCGGGCTTCAATAGCACGGGATTCATGTCGGAATGCGGAGCCAAACCGCAAGCGCGAGCCTGAAGCGCCTGCGCGCGGCCAATCTCACCGCCATCTTGGGTCACGGCAGCGTTGTTGGACATGTTTTGCGGCTTGAAAGGCACGACTTTGAGCCCGCGACGGGTGAAGGCCCGGCACAGCCCCGCCACCAACATGGATTTGCCCACATTAGAGCCGGTGCCCTGGATCATGATCGCCTTGGCCATGTGCCTCTCCCTTTTGAGGCTCATGAGTATGTGAGCTGCAATGAAGAGGGAAGGGGTTAATCCTCGCCGGGGCCACGGCGACGGATGTTCGGGTAAGGTGTTCCATCAAGTTGAAAGTAGAAATTATCTTTTCCTGTGTCCGCCATGAGATCGAGGCCGGGGTAAAAAGCCCGCTCGCCCTTTTTGCGCGATCCAACTTCCAGCACGACCACATCGCTGTCGGTGTCGTTGCGCAGACAGTGGCCGATCTCGACGCCTGCTTTGAATCCTGCGCAATCTCCCGGCGAGAGGCGTTCTTCGCTGTCGCCATAAACCAGCGTCGGGTGGCCCGCGACGATATAGACAAACTCGTCTTCCTGTTCGTGCCAGTGGGGCAGGGCGGAACTGCTGCCGGGCGGCAGTGTGGTTAGGTTGACACCGAATTGTGTGAGCCCCGCCTGATCGCCAAGCGCGCGTTTGACGCGGTCGCGCGTGCCCATGTGATGCGGGGGCGGGTAGAGGGTGCCGATCTTGGGCGAGATGGCAGAGATGTCGATTTTCTTGCTCATGTGGCTCTCCTTTTGAGACAGCATGCGCGCAAAAGAAAAGACGCGCCAGCAGCTTGGCGCGTCTTGTTCAGAACATCGGCAATAGCGTGTTTTACGCAGCCTCTGCCGCCTCTTGGGCGTGACGACGTTCGCTTTCCTCGCGCGACAGCGCGACGGAGGTCCGAATGCCTTTGGAGACGAATTCCATCAGACCGGAGACGACGCGTTCACACGGGTCGATGCCGGCACAGGACAGAACTTCACGGCCATCACGAGAGCGCGCCCAACGGGCGATCTGTTCCGGGCCATTGCCATATTTTTTATCATCGGCGATCGCATCATCGAGCGCAGCCAAAACAACAGCGGCAAAAAGTTTGCGTGCGCGTTGTCCTTGCTCGTAATTGAATGCGGTGCCATCCACGAACTCAGCCATGAGTTATCCTTGTATTATTGCTCTTGTCTTTTTGGCGTGCGGGCCCTTATGGCAGGTTTGTAACGATTCGGATACAACGCAAATGCATACCTATCTTGCATTTGGCGCATATCTTTCAGCGCTAACATCCTGCCCCAGTTTCCGCGAGACAAAGCGGTACACCTTACTCCGGAGCGCCCAGAGGCGCTTGTCGTGAGCCTTGTCAGCCAGCGACTGGCCAGATATAGGGTGCGCTGAGATATCTTCAACCAAACGCCACGGTTTAGTGACATGCCCAAAATCAACGGTAACGAAATCCGCCCCGGCAATGTGCTGGAACATGACGGGGGCCTTTGGGCCGCTGTGAAAGTCGACCACGTGAAGCCCGGCAAAGGCGGCGCCTTTGCTCAGGTCGAAATGAAAAACCTCCGCGACGGACGCAAGCTCAATGAGCGCTTCCGCTCCGCCGACAAAGTCGAGCGCGTGCGTCTTGAGCAAAAAGACATGCAGTTCCTCTATGAGAGCGACGGTCTTTTGAACATCATGGACACCGAGACCTACGAACAGGTCACGATCCCGGCCGACATTCTGGGTGAGCGTCGTCCGTTCCTTCAGGACGGCATGACCATCGTTGTTGAGTTCTACGAGGAGGAGGCGCTGAACGCGACCCTGCCGCAGAAAGTGATCTGCAAAATCGTGGAGACCGAGCCGGTCGTCAAAGGTCAGACCGCTGCGAACTCCTTCAAACCCGCTACGCTCGACAACGGCGTGCGCGTTATGGTGCCGCCGTTCGTGGGCACCGACGAGGACATCGTGGTGAATACCGAGACGATGGAGTATTCGGAACGCGCCTGAGGCTCAGGTCTTTCGCTGAAATTAAAAAAGCCGCTCCTTTCGGGCGGCTTTTTCCGTTTTCAGGGTGCGAGGATTATCCGGCCCGCAGTCCAAGAATTTTGCGGGCCTGTGCAGGTGTCGCGATGGGGCGGTCGTGGCGCTGGGCGGCCAGAACCGCGAGTTCCACCAAGGCCGCATTCGAGGGCGCAAGCGTGGTCTTGTCGATGCGGATGTTGTCCTCAAGCCCGGTGCGCAGGTGACCACCTGCGGCTGCGGCCCATTCATTGACCTCAAGTTGATGCCGCCCGATGCCTGCGGCACACCACGGGATATCATCACCAAAGAGGTCGTGCACCGTGTCGACATAAATATCGAACACGCGCTTCACGGCGGGCATGGCGTTTTTCACCCCCATGACGAATTGCACATAGGGCCGCGCGCCGATCTGGGCGTGCTCCATCATGTCGTGGGCTTTATAGATGTGTGACAGATCGAAGGCCTCGATCTCTGGTTTGACGCCGTAGGTCTTCATCTCTGCGGCGAGCCAATCGACGAGATCCGGCGGGTTCTCGTAGACGCGGGTCGGGAAGTTGTTCGAGCCCACGGACAGCGAGGCCATCGGCGGGCGCAGGGACAGCATGCCGCCCCGGGTTTTGCCAGCGCCGGACCGACCGCCGGTCGACAGCTGGACAATCATGCCGGGACAATGAAGCTGGATCCCCTCCATCAAGCGACCGAAGCGCTCGGGATCGGAGGTCGGTTTGCCCTCGTCGTCGCGGACATGGCAATGCGCGATGGAGGCGCCGGCCTCATAGGCCTCATGCGTGCTTTCGATCTGTTCGGAAATGGTGATCGGAACGGCCGGATTGTCGGCCTTCGTCGGCAAGGAGCCGGTGATCGCCACACAGATGATACAGGGTTTTCCGGCGACATCGCTCATGCCAGTTCCTTTCAAAATGATCTTCCCGCCGCGGCACGATGTGCAACATGCCTCCCGTCGGCATATCCATCATGCCGTCGCTTGCGCGGATTGAACAGAAAAGAGTTTGCGATTTTGTTAAAGGCTGATCAGCGCGTCACCGGCTTTAAGCGTGCCATGGGCTCGATCATAGCGCAGATAGGCGATGGCGCGGTCACCCGACTGGGTGAAGAGCGTGCCTGCAGTTTTGCCGTCCTCGGTCACAATCTCGGTGCCGACGGGGGCGGAGCCGTCGATTGCGACTTGTTTCAAGCCTTTGCGCAATTCGGTTTTATGATGCATCCGAGCGGTGACCTCTTGGCCGACATAACAGCCTTTCTTGAAGTTCACGCCGTGCAGCTGCGCAAAGCCTGCCTCCAAAATGAAAGTGTCCGGCGTGAGTTCAATACCGAATTCCGGCACGCAATGCGCCACGCGGATCGCATCCCAATCGACGTCCTCCGAGGGCCGCCCGTCATAGGCGCGCCAGCCCATCTCGGGCGTGCGGGGGTCTTGGAAAGCGCCCTCGGGGGCTTCGCCGAGGCCCCGAGATACAACACGGTCCGTCGGCGTCAGTGTGACTTTCGAGCGCAATTTATACATGGTGAGCCGCTTCATCAGGCTCTCTTCTTCGGAGGCCGGGATGTCCATCAGCACCACGTCGCCCTCGGGGACGAGAAAGAAATCGACGAGGAACTTGCCCTGCGGCGTCAAAAGGGCGGCATAGACCGCGCCGGTCTCGAGGCCTTTGACATCATTGGTGATCAGCCCTTGCAGGAAATGTAGCCGGTCGTCGCCCGAGATTTCGATCACTTTGCGCGCTTGGTCAGTCATGTGAACCCTTTCCCCTTTTGTTGCCCTTCATATAGGAAGGGAAGAAGCCAAGAGAAGCTGCAAACCTGTTGAGGGGCCTATGCGCGCACCAATTTCTGTCATTATCCCGACGCTGAACGCGACGCCAAAGTTGCGGGAGACGATGCTGTCTCTGATGGAGGGGCTGGATGCCGGGCTGGTGCGGGAGTTGATCCTCACGGACGGCGGTTCCACCGATGGGGTGGAGAGAATGGCCGATTTCGTGGGCGCCGAACTTGTCATCGGCGCGCCGGGGCGCGGGGCGCAGCTCAAGCGCGGCGCAGAAGCGGCTCAAGGCGATTGGTTGCTGTTTTTGCATGCCGACACTTGGATGCCGGAGGGCTGGGCCGAGGCGACCGTGCAGCATCTCGCGAAATCTTATGACCACGCGCTGGTCTATGGTCTGTCGTTTCGCAACGCAAAGGGGCTGGGTCCGAAAGTGACGGCAGGTTGGGCCAACCTGCGCAGCAGGGTGTTCGATCTGCCTTATGGCGATCAGGCCCTGTTGATCTCGCGCGAGCTTTACGACGAGATCGGCGGATTTGCAGAACTGCCGCTGATGGAGGACGTGGAGATCGCGCGCCGCCTCAAGGGCAAAATCGCGCTTAGTCCTTTGCGCGTCCAAACAGACCCAACACGTTATCAAACATCCGGCTGGTGGCGGCAAGGAGCCCGGAACCTTTGGCGTCTTCTGCGCTACCTTCTGGGCGCCGATCCTGCCCGGCTCGCACGGGGCTACCGTCCATAACCGTGCGCCCGTCGGCGTATTGTAGGCGATAGAGATCGGCATAAAGCCCACCGCGTGCGATCAGTTCGTCGTGGGTCCCTTCGTCCACCACGCGACCCTTGTCCATCACCACAATCTTGTCGGCGTTGCGGATGGTCGACAGACGGTGCGCGATGACCAAAGTGGTGCGGTTTTTCGACAGATCTTCGAGCGCGTTTTGCACAATCTTTTCGGACTGGGCATCAAGCGCCGAGGTGGCTTCGTCCAAGAGCAGCACGGGCCGGTTGCGCAACACGGCGCGGGCGATGGCCACGCGCTGACGCTGACCGCCCGACAGGCCCGATCCGCGTGGTCCGACCGGGGTGTCGAGCCCATGATCCAGGCGGCTGGCAAAATCCTCGACATGGGCGGCCTTAAGTGCGGCTTTCAAGCGCTTGTCGTCGACTTCGGTGCCCATCAGCACGTTGTCCCGTAGGCTTTCGTCGAACAAAAGCGCGTCTTGCGAGACCACGGAATAGAGCCCGCGCAGATCCGTCAGGCCCAGTTTCGTGGTCGGCACGCCGCCGATGCTGATCTGGCCTTTGACCGGATCCGCGAGGCGGGTCATCAGATGGAACAGCGTCGATTTCCCGGCACCAGACGCGCCCACAAGCGCGGTGGTCTTGCCCGCTTCGGCGGTAAAGGTCGTGCCGCGCAACACGGGGGAGTCCGCATAGGCGAATTCCACGTTCTCGAACCGAATGTCGGCCTTTGAGGCCGGCACCGGCAGGGAAACGGGTTTTGCGGGGCTGGTGATGTCCGGGCGTTCGTTGAAAATGGCGTAGATGCGCTCCAAAGAGGCGCGCGCGGCCTGCCACGAGCCGGAGACATTGCCGAGACGCCGCAGGGGTTCGAACACCACGGCCATGGCGGTGAAAAACGACATGAATTCGCCAACAGTCTTTGTGCCGTCGATGATCTGTTGCCCGCCGTAGAGAAGCACCCCGAAAAAGCCGAGCCCTGCGACCAAATCCATCAGCGCGGGAATACCCGCCTGACCGGCGTCAGAGCGAATCTGCGCGCTCACCAGATCGGAGATTTCATCCTCGAACCGATCCGCCTCACGGCGTTCTGTGCCGGACAGTTTGATGGTGGTGGCGCCGTGGAAAATTTCATCCAAACGGGTCGAAACGCGGGCAGAGGCCGCACGGGCGCGGCGCGTGGTCCGGCGCACGAGGTTTTGCAGCACTGTGACAGGAACGGCCAAGAGCGGCGCGCCGGCCACAGCGATCAGGGTCCAGCGCCAATCAACGGAGATCGCCACAGCCAGTAGCGAGACAAGCATGATAACATCGCGGAAGGCGGCGGAAAGCACCGTGCTCCACACGCCCGCCGCAGCACCACTGTCGCCACGGGTGCGTTCGATCAGTGTGCCCGGTGGGTTGTCCTGAAAGAACCGCCCGTCGAGCGTCAGCATGTGGGCCACCAGATTGCCCTGAAGTTTGGCGGAGACCTTTTGGCCGACCCGCGACATGATCACGCGCTGACCAAAGGAGGCCAGAGCGCGCATGGAAAAGACGCCGAAAACCGCGAAAGCGACCCAAAAGAGTGCGTTGGATTCCCCTGCGACCAGCACCTTGTCGAACATCGGTTCAATCAGGGAGGCGAAGACCCCCAACATGGCACCTTCGACCGACATGAGAATGAGGGCGATGATGACCAGGCCGATATGAGAGCTGAGATAGTCCCGCCACATCCAGCGGATCAGCACTTTGGACGGTGTGTCCGGGATGACTTGAAGGCGACTGCCCCGGGGCGGAGACTGTCGAGCCGGGGCGCTGGGGTCGCCGTTGGTTTTTTGCGGTGTGCCTGTCATGGGAAGGCCCGAAATGTTTTGAACTCACGCGCTTTTTGCCGGTCGTAACGAGTCAGGAACCACTCGCGGATCGGGATCGGCCCGTTTTCTTCCACGTCTTTTTCATAAAGGCGCAGGATGTAATCAAGAATGCCGGTTTTCGTGCTTTTGAGATGCATGAACCGCCAGGACAGCATTTTCTTGGCCTCTTTGATCGACGCTCCCTCGCAATGCAAAAGATAGAGCGCCGCGGCCATGCCAGCCCGGTCTGCACCCGATTTGCAATGGATCACAAAGGGCTTTTCGAGCGAGGCCAGAATGTCGATCTGTTCGACATAATCCTCTCCCTTAAGCGCATTGCGGGCGCCTGCCTTTTTCGTGATGACAAGATTGAGACCATGCGCTTCGCAGGCCTGCTTTTCGAGCAGAGTGTAAGACACATCTTTGTCGCCTCTGAGCGACAGAACGGTCTTGATCCCCATCTTTGCGTATTGGGCAATCCGGCGCGGCGACGGCTGGTTCGAGCGCCAGGCGCCGGGGGCGAATTCATAGAGGTTTGTCCAAATCCCGCGCAGAAACGCGTGGTCGAACAGGTGGAAATGCCACATTGCCAGACGCCGGGTGCGCGGGGTCGTGACGTCGTTGCCAAATTGGCCGACCTCTGCGCGTTCAAGCTTCTTGAACCCTTTTTTCAGCGTCTTGAACATATGGTCCATTCCTAAGAAAGATCGCGTCTCTTTATCCGTCTTTGCGGGTTGGGGCAAGCGAGGCGCAGGCGGCGCCATCTCTGCAAGGCGGATGTGCCTCTACATGTCATTGACGCAGGCGCAGCGCAGCGCTAGTCGAAAGGTCTTCACAGATTTTCGAGGTTTCTCATGTCTCTTGCCAACGGCCGTCATTACCTTGCTATTCCGGGTCCGTCCGTGATCCCCGATCCCGTGTTGCAGGCGATGCATCGCCCGGCGCCGAACATCTACACCGGCGAGTTGGTGGAACTGACCCACGGTCTGATCCCCGATCTCAAGACGATCGCCGGGACCTCTGGCCATGTGGCGCTTTATATCACCAATGGTCACGGTCTTTGGGAAGCCTCTCTCACCAACATGATCTCGCGCGGGGACAAGGTTCTGGTCTGTGTGACTGGCAATTTCGGCCATGGCTGGGCCGATGTCGCGGCGCGTCTGGGTGCCAATGTGGAAATTCTCGACTTCGGGAAACAGGCCCCGGTCGATCCCGCTCGCCTCGAAGCGGCTTTGAGGGCAGACACCAAGCATGAGATCAAGGTGGTGCTCGCCACCCATGTCGACACCGCCACCTCCGTGCGCAACGACATCGCGTCGATCCGCGAGGCGATCGACGCCGCCGGGCACCCCGCTGTCTTTGGGGTCGATTCCATCGCGTCCCTCGGCTGTGACCGGTTCGTAATGGACGCCTGGGGTGTCGATGTGATGATCGCAGCCTCGCAAAAGGGGCTGATGACGCCTCCCGGCATGGGCTTTGTCTGGTTCTCGGAAAAGGCCCGGCAGGAGGGGCAGGGCAATGATTTGCGCACGCCCTATTGGGACTGGGAAACGCGCGCCAAGCCGGTGCATCTCTACGAATATTTTGACGGCACGCCGCCGACGCATCACCTTTATGGTCTGCGTCAGGCCGTCACGATGATCCTCGAGGAAGGTCTGGAAAACGTCTGGGAGCGGCACGAAACGTTGGCGCGGGCCTATTGGGCCGCTGTCGAGACTTGGGGGCAGGGCGGTGATTTGCGCTTCAACATCGCCGATCCGGCTTACCGCTCACATGCTGTCTCGACGCTGAGCCTCGGCGCTGGAGACGGCACGCGGCTGCGCACATGGCTGACGGAGCATCTGGGGATCACCTTGGGGATTTCCTTGGGCTTTGGTGACATAGGCTCGTCTGAGGCCGCCGGTTATTTCCGCATTGGTCATATGGGCCACATCAACGCGCATATGGTGCTGGGCATCATTGGCGCGATGGAAACGGCCTTCACGGCGCTTGAAATTCCGCATGGTGAAGGCGGGTCTGTCGCCGCGGCCAAGCTTTTGGCCAGCCGGGTGTGATCCAAGGGGCCTTCGGGTCCCTTTCTTTTCTGCGGATTTGTCTTTCAGATTGAAGAGGAACTTAGCTGCCACCTCTTCCCCTCGCGTTAACTTTAATGCGAGGTTATGGAACGTGGCGCAAAGCGTGGGCCGTTACCCCAAATCCGCGAGCGCCAGCGGCAGGCGCTCCGCGAAAATCTCGATCTCTTCGGGCAACCCGACAGAGACGCGGATGCAGCGATCTAGTGGCGCCACACCAGGCATGCGGACAAAGACGCCACGGGCATCGAGCGCCTTGACCAGCGCGCGGGCATAATCGCCATCGTGCCCGCAATCCATCGTGACGAAATTGGTGGCCGACGGCAGTGGTGTCAAACCTGCCGATTGTGCGATCTGTGCAAGTCTTTCGCGGCCCTGTGTGACGTTCTTGACGGTGTCAGCCAGATAGGCCTGATCCTCAAGCGCTGCCAAGGCACCCGCCTGCGCCATCCGGTTCACGCCGAAATGGTTGCGGATTTTGTCAAAGCTCATGGCGATGTCACGATGCGCAATGCCATAGCCGACACGGGCGCCCGCCATGCCATAAGCCTTTGAAAAGGTGCGAAACCGGATCACACGGGCGTTCGAGGTGTCGAGCGCTGGGCGGGTGCTCTCCGGTGCGAACTCGGTATAGGCCTCGTCCAAGATCATAAGACAGCCCTCTGGCACGGCGTCAATCATCGCCTGCACAGTCTCCGCCCGATGCACCGATCCCATCGGATTGTTCGGATTGGACAAGTAAACCAGCTTGGCTCCGACCTCTTTTGCCTTGGCGATCAGCGCCTCGGGGTCCTCAAAGTCGCCCTTGTAAGGCACAGTGTGCAGCACGCCGCCAAAGCCCGCGACATGATAGTTGAACGTCGGATAAGAGCCCGCCGAGGTGACCACCGCATCGCCAGCACCGACATAGAGCCGCACAAGATTGCCCAGCAGACCGTCGATGCCTTCGCCCACTGTGATCTCATCTGCGTCAATGCCATGGTGCGCGGCCAACGCCAGTCGCAAATTGCGATTTTCCGGTTCGCCGTATTTCCAGACACCGCTCAGGCTTTCGGCCATCGCCTCCAAGGCCTTCGGAGAGGGTCCAAAGGACAGTTCATTGGCGCCCAGTCGGGCGTCAAAGGCGGCGCCACGCAGTTCTTCCATGCGCTCGGGCGCGACGAAAGGCACGGTGGCGGGCAGGGATTGGGCGAGCGGGGTTTGGCGTGTGTCTGTCATACCGGCTTCCTGCCCCAAAGCGCAGGGGCGCGCAAGCGCCGCAACGTCAGACATGACGGATTTGCGTGCCTTGATAAGGTGGCTGAAGGAGGACCCACCATGACCGTCACGCTCGAGATCAAAGACCACATCGCCCATCTGACCCTCAATCACCCCGACAAGATGAACGCGGTGACCGAAGGCATGATTGCCGATCTTCTGGCGCATGTGGCGGAGATTGCCGCCTCAAACGCTCGTGTCGTTTTGCTTTCGGGCGCGGGCAAGGCCTTTTGCGCGGGGCTTGATACCTCGAATTTCCAACGCTTCCTGTCCGAAGATTTGGACCAACTCGTGATGGAGCGCACTCATGGCGATTGCAATGCGTTTCAGGCCTTCTCTCTCGCGCTTTACGACCTGCCGATCCCGGTGATTGCCGCGATCCATGGTCCCTGTTTCGGCGCTGGCATGCAGTTTGCCATCGCGGCAGACATTCGCATCGCGAGCCCTGAAGCCCAACTGTCGATCATGGAGATGAAATGGGGGCTGATTCCCGACATGGGGGGCATGGTGCTGTTTCCGCGCGTGCTGAGATCAGATGTGTTGCGGCTGCTGACCTACACGAATGACATCGTTCCTGTCGACCGCGCAATTGAGCTGGGCCTCGTCACCGAAGTGGCCGAAGACGCGCACACGCGCGCCTTTGAGATTGCCACCACCATTGCCAGTAAAAGCCCATCGGCGATGCGCGCCGCCAAGCGGTTGATCGGAGTGGCGGAAACCTCGGAGGATCGCACGCATATCCTGATGGAGGAAAGTCGCGAGCAACGGGCCTTGATTGGCACTAAGGACCAGATGGAAAGCGTCATGGCGCAGATGCAGGGCCGCGCGGCCAAGTATAATTAAGGGGTTCTTCTTGGTCTAAATACTCAAAAGGCCCGCCGGTGTGGCGAGCCTTTCATGAGTATTTTTGACCGCAATGAAGATCAGGCGATTTCGGAAAGGCGCGCGAGTGCCGCTTTGAGTTTGCCCTCTTCCTCTTCGCGGGCGGCGAGGTTTTCCTGCGCCTCGGCGACAACCTCTTCAGGCGCGCTGTCCACGAATTTCGGGTTGTTCAACCGACCGCGCAGACCGCCGAGTTCCTTTGCCAATTTGCCAAGCGCTTTTTCCAGACGCGCCTTTTCCTCAGCGATGTCGATCACGCCTTCGAGGGGCAGGGCGAAGGTGCCGCCCGCAACCGAAATCGTGATCGCGCCTTTGGGCATTGCACCTTCGGACAAGCTGTCGAGGCGCGCGAGTTTCATGATCATCGCTTCGTTGTTGGCCCAGGCGGTTTTGCCCGCCTCGTTCAATTCGACCTGCACCATCGGGATTTTGAGACCCGCAGGCACATGCACCTCGGCGCGCGACGAGCGGATGCTCTCGATCAGATCAATCACCCAGTTCATTTCCGCATCGGCGTCCGCGTCGATCAGATCGGAGGACAGCTCCGGCCAATCGGTGAGCGCCAGCATGCCACGACCCGGTTTGATCGTGCCCCAAAGCTCTTCGGTGATAAACGGCATGATCGGGTGCAACATGACCAGCGCCTGATCGAGGACCCAGCCCATGGTCTGGCGCGTCTCGGCCTTTGTCGCCTCATCGCCATCGTAGAACAGCGGTTTCGACAGTTCGACATACCAGTCGCAGAGCTTGCCCCAGACAAAGGCATAGAGCGCGTTGGCGGCGTCGTTAAACCGGTATTCCTCGAAGGCGGTGTTGACCTCAGAGAGCACCTTGGCGGTTTCACCGATGATCCATTTGTTCACGGTCGCGCTGGGCGTTGGTGTAAGGCCCGGCTCGTAGGCGTCAAAGACCTCGTTCATCTCGGCAAAGCGCGCGGCGTTCCAGATCTTCGTGGTGAAGTTCCGGTAGCCTTTGATGCGGTCCACGGAGAGTTTCAGCACACCACCGATGGAAGCCATGGAGGCATTGGTGAAGCGCAGCGCATCGGCGCCGTATTCGTCGATGATCTCCAGCGGGTCGATGACGTTGCCCGTGGTTTTAGACATCTTCTTGCCCTTCTCGTCGCGGACGAGCTGGTGCAGGTAGATCGTGTGGAACGGGATTTCATCCACGACCGCCAGTTGCATCATCATCATCCGGGCGACCCAGAAGAACAGGATGTCAAAGCCGGTGACCAGAACATCGGTCGGGAAGTATTTCGACGTACTCTCATCCCAATTCGGCCAGCCCAGCGTGCCGATCGGCCAGAGGCCCGAAGAGAACCAGGTGTCGAGCACATCGGGGTCACGCCACACCGGGTAGACGAGTTTGGTCGGGTCCTGCGTGACGTTATATTGCGCGAGGCCTTCGGCGAAGGCTTCGATGCCTGCTTGGCGATCTGCGACCTCGATGACGCGGCAGTGGTTCAGCGGCGTCGGCAGGTTAGCCATATCGGCGAAGAATTTGGCATGCACGGCGTCGAAGTCCGACGCGCAGTGGTGGACGGAACCGGCGTGCAACATGCCGCCCTCGGTCAAGAGGCGCATGAGTTCGACTTCGTCCAGAGCGCCATCGCCCTCGTCGTCTTTGAAGTTCGGCGCGGAGAGATCGAGGCCGTACCAGACAGGGATTTGATGCCCCCACCAGAGCTGACGCGAAATGCACCAGGGTTCGATGTTCTCGAGCCAGTGGTAGTAGGTCTTCTCGCCGCTTTCCGGCATGATTTTTGTGCGGCCAGAGCGCACAGCGTCCAGCGCGGGGCCGACAACTTTCTCGGCGTCCACATACCATTGATCGGTCAGCATCGGCTCGATCACGACTTTGGAGCGGTCGCCGAAAGGCTGCATGATCGGTTTGTTTTCGACGTAAGGAACGGTCTCGGTCACCTCGGACTCATTGCCATCCTCGTCTTTGACCTTCTTTGTTACCGTGGTCATGACGGCGAGACCTTCGTCGTTGATCTCGGAAACAACGGCTTTACGCGCCTCGAAACGGTCGAGACCGCGCAGGTGATCCGGCACAAGGTTGATCGTATCGACTTCGGCCTCGGTGAACGGTTTGCCCGCGAGGATTTCGGCGGCCAGAATGGCGCTGTCTTCGTAGGACAACCCGTCGGCGCGCATCGCGCCTTTGGTGTCCATCAGGCGATACATCGGCAAGCCGCCACGTTTCGCCACCTGATAGTCGTTGAAGTCGTGCGCGCCGGTGATTTTCACCGCGCCGGAACCGAAGTTCATATCGGGGTATTCATCGGTGATGATCGGGATCAGACGGCGGTGTTCTTTCGGGCCGACCGGGATTTCGCAGAGCTTGCCGATGATGGGCGCATAGCGTTCATCATCCGGGTGTACCGCGACGGCACCGTCGCCCAGCATGGTTTCGGGCCGGGTCGTGGCGATGGAAATGTAGTCGCGTTCCTCGGAGAACACGACGTTACCGTCCTCGTCCTTCTCCACATAGGTGTAGGTCTCACCACCCGCGAGCGGGTATTTGAAGTGCCACATATGGCCCGCAACTTCGATGTTCTCGACTTCGAGATCGGAGATCGCTGTTTCGAAATGCGGGTCCCAGTTCACAAGCCGTTTGCCGCGATAAATCAAGCCCTTGTCGTACATGTCGACAAAGACCTTGATCACGGCGTCATGGAAATTCGGGCTGTTTTCATGGCCGATGCGCGGATCACCCGGCGCGCCGGCCATGGTGAAGGCGTTGCGCGACCAGTCACAGGACGAGCCGAGGCGCTTGAGCTGGTTGATGATCGTGGCGCCGTATTTGCCTTTCCACTCCCAGACCTTCTCGATGAAGGCGTCGCGGCCCAATTCGGCGCGCGACGGCTGGCCGGTTTTGGCGAGTTCCTTTTCGACCATCAACTGCGTGGCGATGCCCGCGTGGTCCTGACCCGGCTGCCAGAGCGTGTCAAAGCCGCGCATCCGGTGCCAGCGCACAAGGATGTCCTGAATGGTGTTGTTGAACGCGTGTCCGACATGCAGCGCGCCCGTGACGTTGGGCGGCGGGATCATGATGGTAAAGGTTTCGTCGCGGCTCTTGTTGGCCCCGGCCTTGAAGGCGCCTGCCTTTTCCCATTCCGCATAGATGCGGGCTTCCGCTTCATGTGCGTCGAATGTCTTTTCCATAGCCATCTTATGTCTCGCTCAGTCGGATTTCTCGGTCTCGCGATGTTTAGCCTGTGCGGCTGTGAAGGAAAAGGGCGAAAGACCGGGAGAACTGCGGCGGGAAACCGGTCGGGAAACCCATGTGGGCGGCAATATGCTCGACCACCGCTTGCCCTATTTTGCGATGGGCGTGCCCAAATTGTTCGTGACGCCAATCCTGTTGCCGCTCTGATAGGGCGAGGAAATCGACCTTGATGCGCCCCTTTTGCGTTGCATCGGGGACCGGACGCACAACCTGTGCCGCGCTCCGCAGAGGCTCTCAGACATTCAACAGGCCCGATCTTAAATAGACCGGTCGAATTTGGTCGACAGGTGAATGAGGCTTTCGATGTCCTGCACGCCGGTGATGCCGTTGATCTGATCAAGCGTCTGGTCGATCTCTTCGGTCGTCTCGCAGGCGATCTGCGCGATCAGATCGACGCGACCGGTCGAGGTCGCGACCATTTCCACCTCCGGCACGGCTTTGAGTTTCGTCACCACAGAGGCCGAGCTGCGCGGCTCCACCTGAATAAGCACGGTCGCCTTGATCCGTCGCGCCAGCGCCACGTCCCCCAGTTTGATCGTATAGCCCGCGATGATGCCTGTGGTCTCCAACCGCTCAAGGCGGGCCTGTACGGTCGAGCGCGCGACTTTGAATCGACGCGCGAGTCGCGACACGGAGGTCGAGGAATCGGCGGCCAGCGCCATCAGAATCTTGTTGTCGAGATCGTCCAAAAT
Organism: Celeribacter sp. PS-C1; assembly: GCF_019429625.1. Taxonomy (GTDB): domain Bacteria; phylum Pseudomonadota; class Alphaproteobacteria; order Rhodobacterales; family Rhodobacteraceae; genus Celeribacter. The sequence goes on along the minus strand of NZ_JAHXRW010000006.1, from coordinate 203,392 downwards.
CGTCTCCCAAAGCCCGAGGTGCGGTCTCGAAGGGCCCGCAAATCTGCCTCGTGTCAAATTGACCGATCATTTCGTCAAAATGACCGGCATTCCGCATGATTTTACCCTTTCGAACGGCAAAATCAACACGCATATAGCGATCATTGATTTACAGGATCAAAGGGCGGTCGAGACCCCCGGGAAGACCCGGAAGACCTGCACCTGGCCTGGTTCGGATTAACCGCGTAAGCGCAATCCCAACCGGACTTTTCCCGGGCAAGATGTGGCTGCGCTCTGTTGGTAAAGGACGACACCAATGGGGCTCTCTAAGACCATCTGGGCAACGCCCAGCGAATTCCTGCGCACTCATGCTCCTGAGCATCCGGTGCTGTTCTTCTCTCCCTCGATCCTGCAAGCGACCGCGCGTCGCTTTCTCAAGGGGTTCCCGGGGCTTGTGACCTATGCGGTCAAATCCAACCCGGATGAAGGCGTGCTCGCCAACCTCGTTGCCGCTGGCGTCAAAGGGTTCGACGTGGCCTCCCCCGTCGAGATGGACACCATTGCCCGCATCGCGCCGGGTGCGGCCATGCATTACAACAACCCGGTCCGCTCGCGCACCGAGATCCTGCATGCCGTCAAAATGGGCGTGAAATCCTACTCCGTGGACAGCCACTCCGAGCTTGTGAAACTCGGTGAACTGGTGCCTGCCGATGGTGTCGAGATTTCCGTGCGCTTCAAACTGCCGGTCGAGGGCGCAGCCTACAACTTCGGTGCGAAATTCGGCGCGACTGTCGAATCCGCTGCCGAGCTTCTGCTGCTCGCCTCTCAGCTCGGCTTCACGCCGTCTTTGACCTTCCACCCGGGCACCCAGTGCACCGATCCGCATGCATGGGACAAATACATCCGTGCCGCTGCCGAGATCGCCCGCATGGCCGATGTCAAAATCGCGCGTCTGAACGTGGGCGGCGGCTTCCCGTCGCACCGTCTGAACGAAGTTGTACCGCAGCTCGAGCCGACCTTCGACCTCATCGGTCGTGTGGCCGCGGAAGCCTTTGGCGACGACATGCCGGCGCTCGTCTGTGAGCCGGGCCGTGGTCTTGTGGCCGAAAGCTACTCGCTTGTGACCCGCGTCAAAGCGATCCGTGACGACGCCCATGTGTTCCTGAACGATGGCGTCTACGGTGGCCTCTCCGAGCTGCACCTCGTCGGCGTCATCGACCGCATCGGCGTGTTCGGCCCGCAAGGCGTCAAACGCGACGGCGAGACCGTGAACCGCACTGTCTTTGGCCCGACCTGTGACAGCCTCGACAAACTGCCGTCCGAACTGGCTTTCCCGGTGACGATGGAAGAGGAAGATCACGTGATCTTCTACGGCCTCGGCGCCTATTCTTTGGCGACCGCAACGAAGTTCAACGGTTTCGGTCAGATCACCGTGGAAACCGTGCACCGTCACCTGTGATTGGCACTTGTGATCGGGCGCCTCTGAGATACGCCTGAGAGTCGTTCCTCATGCGAAACCCCTCCTCGAAAACCGGGGAGGGGATTTTTAGCGATTCTATGGTAACTCTCAGGAATGGAAGAGAGAAAAAGCGTCATTGGCCGTCTCGGCCCTTTGTTCAAATTTCGCAAACGCGTCCGCACTTCTGGCGGGCATCATTCGCGTGGGCCGCTGAGCCATGTGATCTTGATGGATGGCACATTGTCGTCTTTGCAGCCGGGGTTGGAGACCAATGCGGGACTGGCGTATAAACTTTGCTCCGAAGAGGCGCAGGCGGCGAACATGCTGGTGCGCTATGAGGCGGGGGTCCAATGGGTCGATTGGCGTGACACGCGCGATGTGATCGAGGGGCGGGGCATCAATCGGCAAATTCAGCGTGTCTATGGCGCGCTGGCCTCGCGTTATCGACCCGGCGACAAGATTTACCTTTTCGGCTATTCGCGTGGCGCCTATGCGGTGCGCTCACTGTCTGGGTTCATCGACATGATCGGGCTGTTGCGCGCCGAAGAGGCGACCGAGCGCAACATTCGGGACGCTTACCGGCACTACCAAATGGCGCCGCATGCGCGGTCTTCCAAGCTGTTTTCACAGGCGCATTGCCACGACAAGGTCGAGATTGAATTCTTGGGCGTCTGGGACACAGTGGCAGCCCTCGGCCTGCACATGCCTTTGGTGTGGCGCTATTCTTCGGTGTTTCACGAGTTTCACGACCAAGAACCGGCGTGCTGTGTCAAAGCGGTTTATCATGCGCTGGCCTATCACGAACGCCGCCGCGCCTATGAGCCGGTCCTGTTCGAAAGCCCCGCCGATCCGCCTGTGTTCCACGGGCGCAAACAAGTGTTGCAGCAGATGTGGTTCCCCGGCACCCATGGCGATGTCGGCGGGCAATTGTCGGGCTATAACCCGGAGCGGCGGTTGTCCAATGCGACCCTTGTGTGGATGCTGGACAAGGCGGAGCAGTCGGGGCTGGAGCTGCCGGAGGGGTGGCGGATGCGCTATCTGGCGGACCCGCATGGGCCGTCGGTCGGGCTCAATCGCGGGTGGGGCAAGTTCTTTTGGCTGCGTGACAAGCGCAAGGTGGGGCAGGACCCGTCAGAGATCCTGCACCCTGCGCTCAAATCAGAGATCGCACCTTAAATCACGCCCAGATTGGCGCAGACAGCTTTGGTCAGGGTCGGGCGGTTCAGCGTGTAAAAATGCAAATCCTCGATGCCTTCCGCGAGAAGCTTTTCACAGAGCTTGGTGCACAGATCGATGGACAGCTGGTGGTGGTCCGTCGAGTGCTCAAAGGCTGCTTCGTAGCTGATCGGGATCGGCGTGCCGCAGGAGGAGGCGAATCTCTGGATGCCTTTCCAGCTGGTGATCGGCAGAATGCCGGGGATCAATTGCCCGGTGATGCCTGCGCGGTCGCAACGGTCGCGGAAGCGGAAAAAGTTTTCCGGCTCAAAGAAGAACTGCGTGATGGCGGAATCGGCACCGGCTTCGAATTTCTGTTTCAGCCAGGAGACATCCGCATTCTCGTCCGCGGCCTCAGGGTGCGGATCGGGGTAGGCGCCGACGCGGATTTTGAAGTCACCGGTTTCTTTCAGGGCACTGATCAGCTCGACAGAGTTGGCAAAGCCGCCCTCGGCGGGGGTGAATTTGCCCGCACCTTTCGGCGGATCGCCCCGAAGTGCGACGATCTCATTGACGCCGACCTCTTTGTAACTCTTTGCAATCGCGATCGTTTCTTCCTTGGTGGCATTCACGCAGGTCAGGTGCGCGGCGACGTTCCAGCCGTATTCCTTATGCAGCAGAGAGACCGCATCATGGGTCAACTCGCGCGTCGTGCCGCCTGCGCCATAGGTCACGGAGACAAAGGTCGGGTCCATGCCCTGAAACGCCTCGACGGTTTCGAACAGGCTGAAACAGGCCTGGATATTCTTCGGCGGGAAGAATTCGAAAGAGATATTGGGCGCTTTGGTCATGATCTTATCCTTGGTCTTTTGACGCCTTGTGTCATGCCTCGCCATGTGAGACAAATTCATAATTCTCAAGAACAACATGAGCGTTACTCAAGATGCATCTCGAATTTCGCCACCTGCGGACGATCAAGGCCATCTATCAGGAGGGCGGTCTGGCGCGTGCGGCCGAGCGTCTGAACATTACGCAATCCGCGCTCAGCCACCAAGTGAAGGGGCTGGAGGATCAGGCGGGGGTGGAATTGTTCGTGCGGCGCTCGAAACCGCTCAAGCTTTCCGCGGCTGGGATGCGGTTGTTGGCTTTGGCCGAGGACGTGCTGCCCAAGGTCGAAGCCCTCGAAGACGAGTTCCGCGGCATCGAGGCGGGCACGTTGGGGCGGCTCCACATCGCGATGGAATGCCACGCCTGTTTCGACTGGCTCTTTCCGGTGCTGCATCAGTTCCGCGAGGCTTGGCCCGAGGTCGACATCGACATTCGCCAACGCCTCGCCTTCGGGGCACTTCCGGCGCTGGAGCGCGAGGAGGTGGATTTCGTCATCTCGTCCGATCCCGAGAACATTCACGGCATCACCTTTGTGCCGCTGTTTGATTACGCGCCGATGTGTGCCATGTCGTCCAAGTCGCCGCTGACGCAAAAGGCCTATGTCGAGGCGGAGGATTTTCGCGATCAGACCTTGATCACCTATCCGATGGACCGCACGCGGCTTGATGTGTTTAAGAATTTGCTGATCCCGGCGGGGGTCGAGCCGTTGCAACAGCGTAAGGTCGAGTTGACGGATGTGATCCTCATGCTGGTCGCCGCCGGGCGCGGGGTGGCGGTGCTGCCCGATTGGGTGATGCGCGATATTCGCAACATGCCGGATTACGCCGTGCGCCCGCTGACCGCGAAGGGGGTCAAGCGCACGATGTATGCCGCCGTGCGCGATACTGATCTGGAAAAACCCTATATGACCGATGTGCTGCGCATCGCGAAAGCCGAGGCGACCAAGCTCAGAGGCGCCTGATCACCGTTTCAACATCGTCTCAAAAGTGCCGAAGATCATGCGTTTGCCGTCGAAAGGCATGTCTGCGCCCATCTCAGCGAAACGCGGGTCGGTTTCCATTGCTTCCATACAGGCCATGGCTTTCTCCGCATCGGGCCATTCGATGAAAGAGACGACCACGGTCTCATCGTCCTTCAGTTGAACTGCCATCGGCAGGGAGGTCACCTCGCCCGGCGGCACCATACTCCCCCAGCCTTCGAACATCTGCACGGCACCGTATTCCATAAAGAGCGGGGCCATCTTGGCGGCGATGGTTTCATATTGAGTGCGGCTTTGCGTGGGCACGGGGATGACGGCGATTTGAAAATAAGACATGGTGAACCTCACTGTGTTTTCATCCGTATTTGCACGAGACGATAGCACGGAGCTATCGGAGGTGGACGGTTTTCGTTTCCCCCCATCGCGACCGGCGGAAAATGGCGATCCGTGTCAAAAACGGCGCCAGAGCATTTCTTTGCCCGCAAACCCTTGGCAGAAAGGGTTTGGCGGCGTATACGCCCGGTCTGAACATCTTACACAATCTACGCCCCGGAGCCCGGACCCATGCAAGGCAGTGCCAATCTCAACGTCATGATCAAAGCTGCGCGCGCCGCAGGCCGCTCGCTGGTGAAAGACTTCCGCGAGGTCGAAAACCTGCAAGTGTCCTCGAAAGGCGCCGGCGACTTTGTGTCCAAGGCCGACATCCGCGCCGAAGAGATCATCCGCGACATGCTGATGGAGGCGCGTCCGAACTACGGTTGGACCGGCGAAGAGAGCAAATCCGTTGAGGGCAAGGACCCGACGCGTCGCTGGATCGTCGATCCGCTCGATGGCACGACGAATTTTCTGCACGGCCTGCCGCATTGGGCGGTGTCCATCGCGCTTGAGCATAAGGGCGAGATTGTCTCCGCCGTGGTCTTCGATCCGGCCAAGGGCGAGCTGTTCTGGGCGGAAAAAGGCAATGGCGCTTGGATGAATGACATGCGCATCCGCGTTTCTGGCCGCACCAAGATGATCGAGTCGATTTTTGCCACCGGTTTGCCGTTTGGCGGTCGTGCCGATCTGCCGGAAACTCTGCGCGATCTGGCGCGGCTTTTGCCCGCCACCGCCGGTGTGCGTCGTTGGGGCGCCGCGGCGCTTGATCTCGCCTATGTGGCTGCGGGCCGTTACGACGGGTTCTGGGAACGCCGCCTCAATGCGTGGGATATGGCTGCGGGTGTGCTCTTGGTGAAAGAGGCTGGCGGTTTCGTTGAGGCGATTGATCCGGAGGACAATCCGGTCGAGAGCGGCGAAGTGATCTGTGGCAACGAGGCGCTGTTCGAGCGTTTCGCCAATGTGATCCGCTCCGCCTGATAGCGCGACAAAACGCGACCTTAGGTGCCGTCTTGTGACGGCTCCTTCGTCCACTCACCTTTCATTTGTACGGATTTCGCCTCAGTTTCGGCGCTTTTGGCGCGGATAAAGAAATCGTTATCAGATGGATGTAATGTGATGGACGCGATGAAAATCTCTTGGCGCAAGTTTCGCACCGCAGACGACGGCGCGGTCACTGTGGATTGGGTCGTGCTCACTTCCGCGGTCGTCGCTCTTTGTATCACATTGCTGAACGTGATCTGGGGGGGCGCTTTCACCTTGACCACGAAAGTGACCACGGAAATCGAAAACATCGATGTCGAAAAATACATCAGCGGCATGGATGGCGGCTGATCTGGCTGGCGTGTCTTCGCCGCTCTCTTCACACAGATAAACGACTGTTACCGGCGTCTGCGGACGACCGGGATAGAGCTTTGCGCAAAGCGATAGCGCGCCTCGGCATGGGCCGGATGGCCGCGCGTGTGTGACCAGAACGCTGTGCCGCCCAGACGTTTCCACATCGGGTAGGTCACGACAACCCCGGCGATGAAGCCGCCGATATGCGCAAGATGCGCCACGCCGCCCGCGCCGGTCGATCCCATTTCCGCGACAACCTGCAAGCCGAACCAAAGTCCTAGCATGATCCATGCGGGCATGGGGAAGACTTTGAAAAAGATGATGAAAATGAACAGGACATCGACGCGCGCCTTGGGGAACAGCAGAAGGTAGCCGCCCATCACGCCTGCGATTGCGCCCGAGGCGCCGACCATCGGCACGCGTGAGGACGGGTCGGCAAGATACTGCGCCAGACCTGCCGCGAGGCCGCAGGTCAGATAGAACCCGAGATAGCGCAGATGTCCCATCTCATCTTCGAGATTGTCGCCGAAGATCCACAGGAACAACATGTTGCCCGCGATATGTAGAAAGCCGCCGTGCATGAACATGGAGGTGAAAAATGTGAAATAACCGTCGCCATAGCTGATGCGCGCAGGCAAGAGCGCCCAGTCCGAATAGATCTGCAACAGCGCGCGCTCGTTGCCGTAGCTGGGCAACATTGCCATGAACACCGCGATATTCACTGCGATCAACGCATAGGTGACAAAGGCGGGTCGGCGGGACGGATTATGATCGCGGATTGGGAACATATCGCCAATTTGGGGGCCGGTGGCGGCAGGTCAAGGGAAACCGTATGCCGCATCTGCATAACCACGACAAGGTGATGTTTTGAGGAGTCGGCAAGGGCCCGCGTGTCTTTCTTAAATCAAGGCAGCATCATGCCATTTGTCAAAGCATTGCCACATTCTCGCCCCACTTAGGACGTCGGCCTTTTATAGCCTCGGAAAAAATGACGAGGCTTCGATGCGTAATCTCTTCATATTGGCGGCCCTCATGCTCATGCCCTCAGGACTTTTCGCAGATAAGGCCGGTGTTGGCGCGTGGGAGAACAGCAGCAACTCCATGTTGCGCTGGATCGAAGAGGCGCCGGCGCTTGATTGGTATTACACATGGCGCCCGACGCAGATGTGGTCGCAAAGCCGATCGCGCCGTTCGGTCGAATTCGTGCCGATGATCCGTGATGCGTCTGACGTGAATAAAAAGATCGTCTCCGAGTTGCCGGTGCGCGCTCTTTTGGGATTCAACGAACCGGATTCGCGCAAAAGCGAGGGCAGCAATATCTCCGTCGAGCAGGCCGTCGCCCTCTGGCCCAAACTCGAAGCCCGTGGGTTGCGTCTTGGCAGCCCGGCGGTGACACAGGGGCAGACGCTTGGCAAAAACTCGTGGCAGGGGCGCTTTATGGCGCAGGCTGAGGCGAAAGGCCTGCGCGTCGACTTCATGGCGGTGCATTACTATTCCACCAATGGCAATGTGAAAGACTTTGAAAACTGGCTGCGTAAGGTGCACGCCGAATATAAGCGCCCGATCTGGGTCACGGAATTTGCCTTTATTGATTGGGAAAACGTGCGGGGCGTCAGCTACACGCAAAACGCCGCCTTCGCCGAATCCGCGATCCTGATGATGGAGCGTTTGCCCTTCGTCGAACGCCATGCCTGGTTCGCCGCCAATCCCTATCCCTATGGCGGGGCCAAGCCGCAGATCAATCTGGTTTCCAACACCTTACAGCCGACCCCTGTGGGTGTCGCCTTCGACCGCACGCTCAGCCGCATTGGCGCACGGCGCGTGGCGTCCAACACCGAGTGAGCCCTTCGCGGCTTTCTGGTTGGAAATCGACTTGTAACCGCCGATACATCCTGTAACTGTCCGTCCTGACATGTTTCTTGAGGCTGATCCCGGAAAAAGGGCTTCGCCGATGAATTGGCCCGCGTGGTGGAATGGTAGACACAGAGGACTTAAAATCCTTAGGCCGTAACTGGCCGTGCCGGTTCGAGTCCGGCCGCGGGTACCAATGACGCTTTGCGTCAGAAAACTACCAAATATCTGAAAACAGCGACACGCGACGGCGTCTCCTGGACATGAAAAGGCCCTCCGCGGGGGGAGGGCCTCGTCACATTCGATCATGGTCGCGGAGGAGCCTTAGCTCCGGGTGCCCGCGAATTTTTCCTGCCATTCTTCGCGCTGCTCGTCAGCGATTTTGCCAAAAAGATTGTCCGGCACAGCGAAAGCATGACCCGGTTTCAAGGCGTCAAGCGCACCTGCCACGTCTTCCGGCCAATCGAGATCCGGCAGCGCCAGAGCGGTTTGCAGCTTGCCTGCCGTGTCCGGGATGAAGGGGGCGGAGAGGCGCGCGTAAAGGCCGATCAGGTTGAGGCCCAGACGGACCTGCGCCGCCGCCTTTTCCGGGTCTTCCTTAAAGGTGGACCACGGTGCGGCCGATTGCAGGTATTCGTTGCCCGCGACCCAGATGGCCCGCAAAGCGTTGGCGCCTTTGCGCACGTCGATGGCGTCCATATGGGACTGATATTCAACGACTTTTGCGGTCAGGTCGGCAATCAACGCCGCTTCCTGTTCGCCATACTCACCGCCCTCAGGCACCGCTTCGGAGAATTTCGAGCGGCAGAATTTGGTGATGCGGGAGACGAAGTTGCCCAGCACGTCGGCGAGGTCTTTGTTCACGGATTGCTGGAAGTTTTCCCAAGTGAACTCGGAGTCCGAGCTTTCGGGGGCATGGCTCAATAGCCACCAACGCCAGTAGTCGGACGGCAGGATCGAGAGCGCCTGATCCATGAACACGCCGCGGCCGCGCGAGGTGGAGAACTGCCCGCCGTCATAGTTCAGATAGTTGAAGCTTTTGATGTAATCGACCATCTTCCATGGCTCGCCCGCGCCGAGCATGGTGACCGGGAAGGAGAGGGTGTGGAAAGGCACGTTGTCCTTGCCCATGAATTGCACATATCGAACATCGTCCGCACCTTTGTCCGTGCGCCACCAGCGTTCCCAAGCCTCATCGTCCAAGCCCTGTTTCGCGGCCCATTCGGCGCCACAGGCGATGTATTCGATCGGGGCGTCGAACCAGACGTAGAACACCTTGCCGTCCATGCCATTCCAAGGCGCGCCTTCGAATTGCACCGGCACGCCCCAGCTCAGGTCGCGGGTGATGCCGCGGTCCTGCAGGCCATCGCCGTCGTTGAGCCATTTCTTGGCAATCGAGGTGGTGAGCACCGGCCAGTCGGTCTTGCTGTCGATCCACTCATTGAGGGAATCGCGCATGTCCGACTGTTTCAGATAGAGGTGTTTCGTGACGCGCTGTTCCAGATCGGTCGCGCCCGAAATCGTCGAATGCGGCTCGATGAGATCGGTCGGGTCGAGCTGTTTCGTGCAGTTGTCGCACTGGTCGCCCCGCGCGGAATCATAGCCACAGTTTGGGCATGTGCCTTCGATATAACGGTCCGGCAAGAAGCGCCCGTCGGTTTCCGAATAGATCTGCGTCTCTTCTACGACTTCGATCAGACCTGCTTCGTAAAGTTTGGTCGCGAGGTGCTGGGTCAGCTCATGGTTCGGCTGCGAGGAGGACCGCCCGAAATGGTCAAAGGACAGGCGGAAGCCTGACGCAATCTCGGCCTGAATGTCGTGCAGCTCGGTGCAATATTCCGCGACCGGCTTCCCGGCCTTTTGTGCCGCAATTTCTGCGGGTGTGCCGTGCTCATCGGTGGCGCAGAGGAACAGAACCTCATCGCCACGCGCGCGGCGGTAGCGGGCATAGAGATCGGCAGGCAACTGAGAGCCGACGAGATTGCCGAGGTGCTTGATGCCGTTGATATAGGGCAGGGCGGATGTGATAAGCGTGCGTGCCATGAGGAGAGTGGTCCGGTCGGTTACATATGTCTTGGGGCTTTCCTATCGCGCTTGTGGGCAAAGGGCCAGAGGGCATAGGGTTTCCGGACCAAGTGAGGTCCTGGCTGTGCGGAAAAACCTGTGCGCTCGGGGTTGCTCTGCGGGCCAGCAGAGCTAGTGTATGCGACAACTCACAAAGAGACAGGATCCTTTCATGAAAATGCGCAAAATTGGTCGCAGCGACCTTTTGGTATCGGACATTTGCCTCGGCTCCATGACTTGGGGCAGCCAGAACACCGAAGCAGAAGCCCACGCCCAGATCGATCGGGCCAAAGAGGTCGGCGTCAATTTCATCGATACCGCCGAAATGTATCCGGTGAACCCCGTGCGCAAGGAAACCGCAGGCGATACCGAAGAGATCATCGGGCAATATTTCGCGGCGCGTGGCGGGCGCGAGGATTGGGTGATCGCGTCGAAAATCGCGGGGCCGGGCAATATCAATGAAGAGGGCATTCTGCCCAGCAACCTCGAGGCGCGGCTGGACGCGAGCCTGAAACGGTTGAAGACCGATTATGTCGACCTTTATCAATTCCACTGGCCGAACCGTGGCTCTTACGCCTTCCGCCAGAACTGGCATTACAATCCTTCAAAACAGCCGTCTAAAGCCGAAATCGAGGACAACATGCGTGGCGTGCTCGAGGAGATGACGCGATTGCAGAAAGCCGGCAAGGTGCGCGAATTCGGGACCTCGAACGAGAGCGCTTGGGGCATGGCGATGTGGCTCAAGCTGGCCGAGGAAATGGGCGCGCCGCGGATGCAGTCGATCCAGAACGAATATTCCATGATGTGCCGCCTGTATGACCTCGATCTGGCCGAGCTGGCGGTGCATGAAGACATAACGCTTTTGGCATATTCTCCTCTGGCTGCCGGGCTTTTGACCGGTAAATACGAGGGCGGCACGGTGGTGCCGAAGGGCTCGCGGATGGATCTCAACGGTGATCTTGGCGGGCGGACCAAAAGCGATCGTGTCTGGCCGGCAGAGCGCGCCTATGTGGCGCTGGCGGCAGAGAACGGGTTTGATCCGACGACGATGGCGGTGGCCTGGACGCTGGCGCGCCCGTTCGACTGTATGCCGATCATCGGCGCGACCTCTGTCGATCAACTTGAGAAATCTCTCGACGCCCGCGATGTGACTTTGCCCGAAGATCTGTTGAAAGAGATCGAAAAGCTGCACAAACTGCATGCGATGCCGTTCTAAGGATCCTGCGTGATGCGCCAGATTTTGATGGGCCTCTTGGTCTGTGTAAGCCTCGCGGCCTGTCAGGGCGAGGAGACGGAAACCTCGCCGGGCTACGGGCTTGCGGGGTTTGATCCCAATGCGGTCCAGACCCAAAAAACGGCCTGCGAAGCGCGTGGGGGCAAGTTTCAGCCCGGCGGGCTGGGTGGGTTCATGACCTGTTTTGTGACGCCGAAGGATGCGGGTCAGCGCTGCACAAAGTCGACGGATTGCTCGACGGGCAATTGCCTCGCACGTTCTCAAAGCTGCGCGCCGATCACGCCGCTTTTTGGCTGTAACGAAATGCTGGACGCCGAAGGGCGTAGGGTGAGCCTGTGCGTGGACTGATCGCTGCTGTGTCTCTTGTCGTTCTGTCAGGCTGTCTGGCGCCGGAGGCCTCTGAACCTGTGACACGCAATGCTGATGCCTCGATGTCCTCCATCGCGGCACTTGATCCGGTGCGGTTTTCCGGTCGCTGGTATGAGGTCGCGGCCTTCGTGCCCGAGGGCAAATCCTGCGTCATCGGGGCGGTGACGTTCACGGCGCAGAAGTCCGGTGACCTGATGGTGACCGAGGGGCCTTGTGCCGATGGTCAACCGACGCGCGGTCTGGCGCGCAAGGTGGGGCCGGGGCGCTATGCCTTCAAAGGCGACGAGATCTGGGTGCTCTGGGTCGACGCGGAATACCACACGGCGGTGATTGGCTACCCATTGGGGCCAGCGCATGTTTTGTCGCGTGATCTGAGCCTGCCGTCGGACCGCAAGCTGGCGGTTGAGGGCATTTTGGAATGGAATGGCTACGATGTCGGGCTGTTGCGTCCGGCGCGGCGGCGCTGATCGTCAGATAAGCCTTTCAGATATGAGCGGAAATCCCCTCTTCACAGATGGTGATGGGGGGATGCAGAATTTTTGACTAGGCGGTTTGAAAAATCCCGCCTATAGGCCGTGCCATGACGATGGAACGCACATATCTTGAGCACGCCAAGAAAACTCTGGTGTTGGGGCTGCCTTTGGCGGGCAGTCAGATCGCACAATTTGCGGTCCATATGACCGATGTGATCATGATGGGGTGGTATGGGCTCGATGAGTTGGCCGCGCTTGTTCTGGCTTCGGGGTTCTGGTTCATCCTCTTTATTCTATTGGCGGGCTTTGCCTTTGCGGTGATGCCGCTCGTTGCCACCGCCTCGGGGCAGGGGGACAGCACCACGGTGCGCCGCGCGACCCGGATGGCGATCTGGCTGTCGGTGTTGGCGGCCGTGCTGATCTACCCGATCTTTGGCTTTTCCGACGACATTCTCATGGCGCTGGGCCAACAGCCGCATATCGCGGCCCAAGCTCGCCCCTATCTGGCCATCGCCGGGATTGAAATGATCCCCGCGCTGATCGTCGCCGTCTTTCGTAGCTATTTCTCCGCGCTTGAGCGCACCCGCGTGGTGCTTTTTGCGGTGATCGGGGCGGTGATCCTGAACGCCGGACTGAACTATATGTTTATCTTCGGTAATCTGGGCGCGCCGGAATTGGGCGTTATGGGGTCGGCGATCGCCTCTCTGATCGTCAACTTTACAATGTTGGCGGTGCTGGCGGTCTATGCTGCGAAGGCGACGCCGGAGAATGATCTATTCCGCAACCCGTTCAAGCCCGATTGGGCGATGTTTGCCACAGTGTTCAAGATGGGCGTGCCGATTGGCATCACCTCTCTGTCTGAGGTTGGCCTCTTCAATGCTGCCGCCCTCATGATGGGCTGGATCGGCACAGCGACACTTGCGGCGCATGGCATCGTGCTTCAGCTTACGGCGATTGCCTTTATGACCCAGATCGGCCTGTCACAGGCCGGGACGATCCGTGTGGGCAACGCCATGGGGCGCGGCGACGAGGCTGATATGCGCAAGGGCGCTTTGGTCGTCGTTGTGCTGTCGCTGATCATGGCGGCGCTGTCTGCGGCGCTGTTTCTGTTGCTGCCGGATCTTCTGATCGGGTTGTTCATCGCTCCGGACGAGCCGGCGCGCGATGAGGTTTTGGCCATCGGCGGTGTGCTGATCTTCTTCGCGGCGGCGATGCAATTCTCTGACGGCGGTCAGGTCGTGGCATTGTCCTTGCTCCGAGGCCTGCATGACACGGCGGTGCCGATGTGGCTCGCGGCGATCAGCTATTGGGTGCTCGGCATGCCTGCGGGCTACATCTTTGGCTTCGTGCTGGGGTGGGGCGCAGAGGGCGTCTGGATGGGCTTTTTGTTCGGTCTGACTGCGGCGTGGGTGATGATGAGCTATCGCTTCTGGGCGCAAAAAGCGCGGCTGTCGCGCGTAGCGTAAGTCTCAGTCTTTCCCCAGCAAACGGTCAGCCTTTTTGCGCACTAAAACGGTGCGCAGGTCATGCATCGCCAGCAAAAGCGCATCGGTGACGTTTTCCAATTGCTCATCCGTGGCGCGCGTCTGGGCCCAATGCGCCGTCAGGTTCAGGTAGTCCACAGCGCGGTGAATGTCGTCGATGTCGCGTTGGGCCAGAAGCGCGACGCGTTCGGCCAGCCAGTCTTCGATGACCTTTAGATCCTCCGGCGACAACTCGCGCCCGCCATGCGGTTTGATCTCCCCGTTTTTGACGTTCACCACAGCGATCTGATCCATCTCGATCCGGCGCTGACGGTTTTCTGTGTCCACGCGGAACACAAACGCGCCGTTCTCACGGACGCGGAAGTAATATTCGGGGAGATCGACGCTCATTTCAGCCCTTTGCAAAAGGCCTGAATGCGGGTGCAGGCTTCTTTGAGGGTCTCGTCCGAGGTGGCGTAGGACACGCGGAAGTTCGGCGATAGGCCAAAGGCCGCCCCAAAGACCACGGCGACACCGTTTTCTTCGAGCAAAGCGGTCGCGAACTCTTCGTCGTTGGTGATCTGCGCACCACCTGCCGAGGTCTTACCCAGACAGCCGGAGATGTCCGGATAGACGTAGAAGGCGCCCTCGGGCGTTGGGCAGGTGATGCCCTCCGCCGCGTTCAGCATCTCAACCACCAGATTGCGACGACGCACAAAGGCCTCGTTGTTCTCTGCGATGAAGTCCTGCGGGCCATTGAGTGCCTCGATGGCGGCATATTGCGAGATTGAACAGGGGTTCGAGGTCGATTGTGACTGTACCTTGCGCATTGCGGCAATGAGTTCCACCGGACCCGCCGCATAGCCGATCCGCCAGCCGGTCATCGCATAGGCTTTGGAGACGCCGTTCACGGTCAACGTGCGCTCGTAGAGACCCGGCTCGATCTCGGCAGGGGTGCAGAATTCGAACCCGTCAAAGGCGAGGTGTTCATACATATCGTCCGACATCACCCAGACATGAGGATGTTTCATAAGCACATCGGTGAGCGCCTTCAGTTCCGCTTTTGAATAGCCTGCGCCCGTCGGGTTCGAGGGCGAGTTGAAGATGAACCATTTGGTTTTCGGCGTAATCGCGGCGTCAAGCTGCTCCGCTGTGATTTTAAAGGCGTTTTCAAGCTTGCCTTCGATCGCGACCGGCGTGCCGCCTGCGAGTAAGACCATATCCGGATAGGACACCCAATAAGGCGCCGGGATGATCACCTCATCGCCGGGGTTCAGCGTCGCGACCAGCGCGTTGAACAGCACCTGCTTGCCGCCGCCAGACACAGAGACTTGGGCGGGTGTGTAGTCGAGGTTGTTGTCGCGTTTGAACTTGGCGCAGATCGCGGCTTTGAGTGCCGGCATGCCATCGACGGCGGTGTATTTCGTCTTGCCCTCTTCGATGGCGCGAATGCCCGCCGCCTTAATGTTGGCGGGCGTGTCGAAATCCGGCTCGCCTGCGCCCAGCCCGATCACATCCTTACCCGCGTCCTTGAGTTCGCTCGCCTTATTGGTCACGGCGATGGTGGGCGACGGTTTTACACGGGAGAGGGTCTCGGAAAGAAAAGGCATGGGATGAGTCCATTTGCGTTAGATCGTCGTAGTGATAGCGTCAAAAACCGCCCCGCGCCAAGACGTCCCTTGCGATAATCCTGTACCCGGTGCAAAAAGCGCGTGATCAAAGGGAGTTTGCCATGACAGAGACCATCGACATTCGCCGCAAGCGTCTGAAAATTCGTGCCTGGCGGCGTGGGATCAAGGAGATGGACCTTTTGATTGGCGGCTATGCCGATGCGCATCTGTCGATGATGGATGAGGCGCAGCTTGATGAATTCGAGCAGCTGATGGATGAGCATGATCAGGATCTTCTGTCCTATGCGACTGGGCTGAAGCCTGTGCCGGAGCACCTGAAGCCGATGCTCGACAAGGTGATCGCGGATGCGGATCACGCGTCATGGGGCGTGAAAGGCTAAGAAGGCCCACAAAGGTTACCAAACCCTTGTCATATCCTGCGCTCTCGTCAGGCAATTTTTCGATCAATTTGCTTCGATTGCAAAAATCTCAGCTGTTTAACCGAATTTTGGGAAATTACGGTCAATCTGCTCTGTGAAAAAGCCATTGGCGGAGTAACAGATGAGTATGCATTCAGCATTCGTAAAGCCGGTAGAGACCCCGTTTATGTCTCAATATCTTGAGGCCTTGTCCCTCGTGGAGCGGCTTCATCGCTTGCTTCTAGATGTGATCAAGGACGAATTCGAACGGGTTGGCATTCTCGAGATCAACGCGGTTCAGGCACTTTTGCTGTTTAACGTGGGCGAGAATGAGGTGACCGCCGGTGAATTGAAAACGCGTGGGTATTATCAGGGCTCGAACGTGTCCTATAACCTCAAGAAACTCGTCGATATGGGCTATATGCACCACCAACGCTGTGAGATTGACCGTCGCTCTGTGCGTGTCAAGCTGACCGATAAAGGCAACCATGTGCGTGTGACTGTCGCCGATCTCTTCGCGCGCCATGCCGAGGGTTTGCAGGGCAAAGGTGTAATTTCTTCCGAAGGGATTGAGGACATCAACACCGCGTTGCGCCGGGTCGAGCGGTATTGGGCGGATCAGATTCGCTACATTTATTAAGATATTTAACGATCCCCATGATGGAAAACGCCTCCCTGCAGAGGGAGGCGTTCCACGTTTCAATAGGGTCGCTGGCTCGTCGTCTTTGGATTACCAATGCCCTGTGTTTTCCATCGAGGCCCAAGGCTCGGCAGGGGCAAGGCTTTCGCCTTTCTGCAACAATTCGACAGACACATTGTCCGGCGAACGCACAAAGGCCATATGTCCGTCACGCGGCGGACGGTTGATCACCACGCCCGCGTCCATCAGCTTTTGGCACAGCGCGTAAATGTCCTCGACCTCATAGGCCAGATGCCCGAAATGTCGGCTGTCAGAAGGAAGGCCCTCGTCGCCGTCCCAATTGTAGGTCAGTTCCACCGGGCATTCAGGCTGGCCCTCGGGCGCCATGAAGATCAGCGAAAAACGCCCACCCTCATGGTCGATCCGTTTGGTTTCTTTGAGCCCCAAAAGCTCGAAAAACGCCATGGTTTTTTCCAGATCCTTCACCCGGACCATCGTGTGCAGATAGCGCATGCGGCTTCCTCCTGTCATTGTCTTGCCTGAACTCTAGCTTTTCTCGGGGCGAATTCCATGTTTTGTCCTCTTCCTGCTTGGCGAACCCCCTTTGCATTTGTATGACTGGACTCTCTGACGCCACTACATCTTGGGGGATGCCCGTGCAGCAATACCATGATCAGCTGAAAACCATCCTAGCTCTCGGGGTCGACACCACCGACCGCACAGGTACGGGGACGCGATCCTATTTCGGTCTTCAGGCACGCTATGACTTGGTCGATGGCTTCCCGATGGTGACCACGAAAAAGCTGCATCTGCGCTCTATCATCCACGAACTTCTGTGGTTTCTTTCCGGCGACACCAACATTCGATACCTGAAAGAGAACGGCGTTTCGATCTGGGACGAATGGGCCGATGAGAATGGCGATCTTGGTCCGGTCTACGGCGCGCAATGGCGCAAATGGCCAGGGCATGAGCGTGGACCCATTGATCAGATCGAGAACCTGCTGGCCGCGATCCGCAAATCTCCCGATTCCCGCCGCCTCATTGTCTCCGCCTGGAACCCGGCGGAGGTCGATAATATGGCACTGCCACCCTGTCACACGCTGTGGCAGGTGAAAATCCTCGGCGGCAAGCTACATCTGCAACTCTACCAACGCTCCGCCGACATGTTCCTCGGCGTGCCGTTCAACATCGCCTCCTACGCGCTTCTGCTCGCGATGCTGGCGCAGGTCACGGGCTATGAACCGGGCACCTTCGTGCATTCCATCGGTGACGCGCATATCTACACCAACCACATGGAGCAGGTGGATCTGCAACTGTCACGCACGCCGAAGGCGTTGCCGACATTGCGTCTCAACCCTGATGTGAAGAGCCTGTTTGATTTTAAGTATGAGGACATCGAAATCCTCGACTACGACCCCGACCCGGCGATCAAAGCGCCGGTGGCCGTGTAAGGACCCGCACAGATGATTACGCTTATCGCCGCCCGTGACCGCAACGGGGCCATTGGCAAGGACAACACCATCCCGTGGGAGGCGCCGGAGGATCTGAAATTCTTCATGCGCGAAACCATGGGGGGCGCGGTGATCATGGGACGGCATACTTGGGACAGTCTGCCATTCAAGCCATTGAAAAACCGCCTCAACCTTGTGGTGTCGCGGCAGGGCGTCGATCACGAACATGTCTTTGAGACGGTAGAAGACGCCATCGCTTTCGCCCAATCCGAAGGCCGCGCGCGCATCTATGCGATGGGGGGCTTCCGGATCTACGAGGCGATGCTGCCATTGGCCGATCGGCTGGTGATCACCGAGGTCGATACAGAGGTCGAAGGCGCAGACACATGGTTCCCGACGTTCGATCCCAAGGACTGGCGAGAAGTGTCCCGTGTTGTGCTCCGCGAGGATGCGCCGCGCTGCGAGGTTGTGGAGTGGATGCGCTAAGTCGCACCAATGCGCAGAATGGGGCGTGATTGTTTCTTTCTTGTTAACAATTATTCCGTCTTCGCCTCCAATCCTTGCTGCACATCTGGCCCGGAGGTATCCTTGACAAACAAGTCGTGTCAGGAGTTCGAGCCATGTGGAAGTCAGCCATCGCCGCCCTCGTCGTGACACTGGGCGCAAGCTCGGTTTTTGCCGCGGAGACGCAGCCCTACGATCCTTCGGTCAAGCTTTTCGCCTATGAAAAACAGGTGGATAACTTCTGCCCGTCAGGCACGCAGCCGATCCGCTACGAGGGCATGATCTCTTGTGGAATACCCAACGCAACCGGCTACGGCGAGGCGCCCGTTGTGCGTCGAAGCCCTGCGCCCACCGCGCAGGCGACCGGTCCGAAATCGCCCATTTATCAGCCCGACACGATCTACATGTCGGGAAACTAAACGGGATCTGCATTGGCGCAGAGATTTCATAGGGTGGTTGTCATATCTGTGTTACATTAGGGGCATGACCACCAGACGCACAGCTTTTCTCTGTTTCCTCTTCGCGGTTTCGATAACCGGTGTTTCGGGCGTGCAGGCTCAAAGCCTGATCGGCGACGTCCTTTGCGGCACCAAAGAGGACATTCATACGAAACTCACCCGCCAATTCGGCGCGGTCAAAACAGGAGCCGGACTGCGTGGCCCTGAGGCGGTGATGGAGATTTGGACCAATCCCAAATCCGGAGACTGGACCCTTGTGCAAACCTATGTCGAGGGTAACAGCTGCATCGTCGCTATGGGCGAATATTGGGAAGACCTCGTGCCGACGGACACACCGGAGACCGCCGGCTGAGCTTCAGTCCTCCGCAATTTCCGACAGGATAAAGGCGGCGAAGGCCTGACCCAAGGTCTCATGGGCTGCGGCGTCAAAATGCACGCCGTCCAGATCAGAGACGGAAATCACCTCATTGGCATCAAAGACGGCCACGTCGCGGGCGTCGGCCTCTGCACGCATGGCGTCCTGAACCGCCTGCGCTTTGTCCGCTGCGCCGATATAGGTCTCAGCCAGGCAGCCCGCTGCATGAGGGCGGGGCGGCAGGATGAGGAAGGGCTCGAACCCACCGTGGCGGGACTGCATCTCTTCGGACAGTGCGACGTCGAGGTGAAAGGCACAGGCGGCAGCGATCTCTGCGGGGGAGGCTTCGAAATGCGCCTTGAGATCGTTGGTGCCCAGCATGATCGTCAAGGCATCAATCGGCCCGTGGCTTTCAAGCGCGGTGAACAGCCCGATCCGCCCATCCATATGCGGACCCATTTCGGGATCGGGAAAGGCAAAGGTGCGCCCCGGCAACCCCTCTTCGATCACGTCCCATCCCAGAACTTCGGCCATCACCACCGGCCATCGGCGGGTAAGGCGCGGCAAGTCGGTGGGCCGCGTGATCATCGGCTGAACGCCATGGGTGTTGCTGTCGCCGAAGGTCAGGATCAAAGGCATCGGGATCTCCAAAAAGAAAAGCGGCCCCGAGACTGCGCCCGGAACCGCTGACTTTCAAGATCGAAAAGCTTTAAAGCGCGACAAGTTCAGAGGCGGATGCGCGACCGTCGCGACCTTCACGAAGTTCGTAGCCGATCTTCATGTTGTCTGCGAGGCCGGTCATGCCGGCGCGCTCGACCGCGGAAATGTGCACAAACACATCCTTGCCGCCATCGTCAGGTGCAATAAAGCCGTAGCCTTTGGTGGTGTTGAACCATTTCACGGTGCCAGTGGGCATAGTCCGTATCTCCTTATCGTTTCATCCGCCGCAACGTGCGACGGGCCGGTGCAGCCAGGTCTTCCAAGTCTTCCTGCTGCCCCGTAAAAAGGAGCGGTCGTTCGAAAGTCAGCAGTCACGCTTTTGAGTGTGCAACACATCCGTATAAAGGCAAGCGACAAAATCGTAACACATGGCCAAGTGCCGAAATTTGGGCAAAATGCCACCAAAACCGCCAGTGAGGAGAGAGAAATGACTGTGATTTACGGGATCAAGACCTGTGATACATGCCGAAAAGCGGTGAAGTCTCTGGGTGTTGAGTTGACCGATATTCGCGCAGAACCTCTGTCCAATGAGCAACTTGAGCGATTCTATGCGGTGTTTGGTGAGGCTTTGGTGAACACGCGCTCGACCACCTGGCGCGGGCTCTCGGAGGAAGAGCGCACCCGCGCGCCGCTCGATCTTTTGACGGATCACCCGACGCTGATGAAGCGACCGGTGATCGAAAAAGACGGCCAGCTTTATCTCGGCTGGGGCAAAGATGTGCAGGCAGCCCTTCTTTAAACGCGGCTCCACATGTCTTATGTGCAAGCGACAGGTGTAAAGGAGAGCGAAGATGCGCAACGCGGCGCTTGTGCTTGGAATTTTGGGCGGCGTGCTCGCCATGTTTGTGGGATTTTTCAGCTTTGGCTATACCGAGGCGATCGATCGCTGGGGCGAGGTCGAAGGGTTGTTCGAACAGGTTGCGAATGTTGATCTGATCCGGGCGGCGAGCTTTCTGGCCCCGATCCTCGCCATCGCAGGTGGCGCCATGGCCCACGCCCGCGCCCTTTGGGGCGGTGTTCTGATGTGGGCCGCGTCGGGGCTGATCTATGTCGGCTTTGGCTTCAACGTCTTTACCATGTTCCCCTTGGGCTTTTGCGTGTTGGGCGGTTTGTTGGCACTGGCGGCGGGCAAACCGGACGAGGCCAAGGCGCATTTTTAACGGTGTTTCAGGCGGTTGAAAATGAGCCGATCCAATGAGGCCCAACCTCCGCCAAGGCCCACAAGCGTAAGCAAGACCATCCCCCAAAGCGCGCGTTGATCGAGGATCAGCGCGTCTGAATGCCGGTCGAACAGCGCGCCAATGCTCGCCATGTCGAGACCATGCCCGATCACATCGGTGAGGCTTTGCACGAGGACAAAGCCGATCATGCCCAGTGCGGCCAGCCGGGTCGCGAGCCCTAATGTGATGAGCAAAGGCAGTAGGAATTCGGCGTAGGCTCCCGCCATGATCACCAGCCATTCAAAAGCACCAAAGCCCGAAATGTCATAGCCTGCCGCCTCCATTTTTCGCGGGAAAATCTGGGCATAGGCGTTGAAGGACGGGGTCAGCGGTCCCTCCAATTTGGTCAACGCCGAGGCCCAGAAATAGCGCAGCAACACGGCGGCGAATGTGAGACGCGCCAGCAGAGGCAGGGCGTTCATGGCCACAGCGTTGGTCTGGGCGAGCTTGGTCGAACATAGATCTTTAAACATCGTGATCCCCCTCCAGAATGTCGATGATGGCGCCGCCTTTCAAAAGCGTGCCGAGAAACTGCGAAAGATCGAGCTCTGTAGGCGCAAGCTCGGCGGCATTCGCGAGCGCCATGCCGTTCCGCAGCGCATCAAGCACGGCGATGGTGCCGTGAGGGAAGGCCGTGGCGACGGGGTCATAGCCCGGGCGGGTGATCAGAACATCCTCCGCCCCGCCGGATGGCCTGTCGCCGTCCAAGGTAAAGCGGCGCAATTGCGTGACGGGATAGGTGCTCGCGAGCCAGATCACCGTGGGCGCGAGCACCACTTGGCGGGTGAACAACAAGGGATCAGAAAACTCCGCCGCCGGCACCGGGCGCGTGTCGGCGGCATGATAACTTTGGCGAAGCGCAAATTCGAGGCGCGCCACATCGGCGAGATAGGGCAAACGGGAGGCCGGAGCAAAGCCCTCGATAAATTCTGCGAAATCATCGCCATAGAGTGGCAGGATTGGCGTTTTTGGTGCATGTGCGCGGACGTAGTCTCCCGTCATCGCCTCGAAAAATGCGTCTCCGACGAGAGATTTGACCGCGGGGTAGGAGGCGGCGATGGCTTCTTTCAATCCGACGATGATGTTGTTGCGATAGACGTCAAAGCGCCTCTGTGCAGGGGCGCCAGAGGGGGTGATAAGCCCTGCCGGAATAGGGGCATCAGGCGCAAGCGCGGCTTGGATGAACTCTTGCTGTTTCATACCAGCACCTGTTCAAGACGGAGCGCTGCGCGGGCGGCCTCAGAGGCCAGCACGTCCCATTCGGGCACATCCGTGTCCCATTCGATGAGTGTCGGCTTCGGCCCGCCGGTGGCCAGCGCGTAGGTGTAAAGATGCCAAACCGGATCGGCGACCTCGCGACCGTGGCTGTCGATCAAAAGCGGCGCGCCGTCTTCGTCCTGATCCTCATCATGACCGCCAAGGTGGATTTCCCCCACGGCCTCATGCGGAAAGGCGTCGATATAGTCATGGGCGTCAATCCGCAGGTTGTTGGCGGAGACGAAAACATTGTTCACATCGAGCAAAAGCCCGCAGCCGGTGCGCTTGACCACAGCGCGCAGGAACTCGACCTCGCCATAGGTGCTTTCGGCGAAGGCCAGATAGGAGGACGGATTTTCCAACAGCATCTGCCGCCCCAAACGGTCCTGCACCTCGTCGATATGATCGCACACACGGGCGAGGGTTTTGGCGGTATAGGGCAGGGGTAAGAGGTCGTTGAAATAAGCCGTGTCATGCGTTGACCAGGCGAGATGTTCCGAGAAAGAGGCGGGGCTGATCTCGTCGATGAGATGTTTCAGCCGGGCGAGGTGATCCGGGTCCAGACGGCCCTCGCCGCCAATAGAAAGCCCCACACCATGCACGGAAATCGGAAAGCGATCTGAGAGCGCGCGCAGCTGCGCCATCGGACGTCCGCCGGCCGCGCCTTTTTCCCCCATGTAGTTTTCTGCATGGATTTCGAGCCATTTTACCGGGTGATCCCCCTCGGAAATGTTTGAAAAGTGCTTGGATTTATATCCCACGCCGACGCCCATCGGCAGCTGTTTTGTCTGGTCCAACATCGAAGCCTCCTACAGGTTTGCGAAAATTGGCCCGGCACATGTGGTCCGTCACGCGCCGGGCCAAACCGGTTAGCTGTCCATCGGCAGGTCGCGGTCAAGCGCTTCGAGCGAGCCCATGCGCGCTGTGCCGTCCATCATGGCCGGAAGTTCGATGTCGGCGCAGGTGCCAGCAGGCACCAGCGTCCAGGCGTTGCCTTGGTAGTCGACCTTCGAGGTGCCGGCACAGGTCGTACCCGGACCTGCCGCGCAGCCGTTCTCACCGGCCAGTGCCACGCCGAAGCATTTTTCCTGCTCTTGGGCAGAGGCGGCGTTCGCGATGGAGAGGGCGGCGGTCATTGCGCCCAGAAGCGCGAGGGTTTTGGATTGAGTGCTCATTGGGTGTGTCTCCCGTTGGTTTCATGCGTTTCCGCCGTCAGTGGCGGTGAACACAGATTGGCCGACTGAGGCGGTCACAGGCCATTCACGGGGGCGTCACCTGACGCGTGTGTCAGGGTTTGAAACAAACGGGTTTGTGAATTGATCCGATGGCGAAACTGGTCCGCGACGCCCGAATTCAAACTCTCGAATTTTTCCGAGGTTGCTATTTTGAGCGTATACTCAAGTATTTGTCGGCCAAAATCCGCCGCTGTCCGCCTGTAACAATCCTCACGCAAAAAGCGATATTGCGTGTGCCGCAATGCAAAAGGCCCCCAAAGCGGGGCCTTTTCGTTTCGGAAGTGTCTGAATTATTTCAAGTCTGGCGCGAGAGCGGCGTCTTTCAGCTCAGCCACGATGTCCAAAAGTGACATCATAGCGGTCTGTTTTTCACCCAAACGGCGCACTGAGACGGTCTTGTCCTCGACCTCGCGGGCACCCACAGCCAGAATCACCGGCACTTTGGCAAGGCTGTGTTCGCGGACCTTATAGTTGATCTTCTCGTTGCGAATGTCGGCCTCGGCGCGCACTCCGGCGGCTTTGAGGGCGGCCACGACCTCGGCGGCGTAGTCATCCGCCTCGGAGACGATGGTGGTCACAACGACCTGACGGGGCGCGAGCCAGAAGGGCAGTTTGCCCGCGTGCTCTTCGATCAGAATGCCGATAAAGCGCTCGAAAGAGCCCACAACGGCGCGGTGCAACATGATCGGGCGGTGTTTCGCCCCGTCCTGACCGATGTAGCTGGCGTCCAGACGCTCCGGCAGGTTCGGGTCCACTTGCAGCGTGCCACATTGCCATTCGCGGCCAATCGCGTCGGTCAGCACGAATTCAAGCTTCGGTCCGTAAAACGCCCCTTCGCCTTCTTGAATCTCATAGTCGTAACCGGCGGCCTTACAGGCGTTGCCCAGAGACTCCTCGGAGTGATCCCAGCTTTCTTCCGAACCGATACGTTTCTCGGGACGGGTCGAAAGTTTGATCGACCAGTCGTTGAACCCGAGATCGGCGTAGATTTTCGCAAGAAACTCGATGAACTTCTTGGTCTCCGCTTCGATGTGCTTCTCTTCACAGAAGATATGCGCGTCGTCCTGAGTGAAGCCGCGCACGCGCATGATGCCGTGCAGTGCGCCCGAGGGTTCATAGCGGTTGCACGAGCCAAATTCGGCCATACGCAGCGGCAGGTCGCGGTAGGATTTCAAACCCTGATTGAAAACCTGCACGTGACAGGGGCAGTTCATCGGTTTCAGCGCGTTGACGGTCTTCTCGCGGGCATGGTCCTCGTCCACTTCGACGATGAACATGTTTTCCTGATAGTTGTCCCAATGCCCCGAGGCTTCCCAGAGCTTGCGGTTCACCACCTGCGGCGTGTTCACCTCGACATAGCCGTCACGATCCTGTTGGCGGCGCATGTAGTCCTGCAACGTGGTGTAGATTTTCCAGCCGTTCGGATGCCAGAAAATCTGTCCCGGGGCCTCTTCCTGCATGTGGAACAGGTCCATTTCCTTGCCCAGCTTGCGGTGATCGCGCTTGGCGGCCTCTTCCATCATCAGTTCCCAGGCCTTCAGATCCTTGCGGTTCTTGAAGGCCACGCCATAGATGCGCTGCAACATCGGGCGCGAGCTGTCGCCCAGCCAATAGGCGCCCGCCACATGGGTCAGTTTGAAGGCATCCGCAGGCACTTGGCCGGTGTGTTGCAAATGCGGACCGCGGCAGAGATCCTGCCAGTCGCCATGCCAATACATCCGCAAATCCTCACCCTCGGGAATGCGGTTCACCAGTTCGACTTTGAACGGCTCATTGCGGGCGTTGTAATAATCAATCGCCTCGTCACGGCCCCACACTTCGGTCTTCACCGGCTCGCGGGCGTTGATGATGTCCTTCATCTTCGCTTCGATCGCCCCCAAATCTTCGGGCGTGAACGGCTCTTCGCGGTCGAAGTCATAGAACCAGCCGTTGTCACGCACCGGGCCGATGGTCACTTTGACATCGGGCCAAAGCTCTTGCACCGCGCGCGCCATGATATGCGCAAGGTCATGCCGGATCAGTTCAAGTGCGGGGGCGTCGTCTTGCATGGTGTGAATGGCGATTTGGGCGTCCGCGTTGATCGGCCACTGGAGGTCCCAGTGCTGACCGTTGACGGACGCGGAGATCGCTTTCTTCGCAAGGCTGTTCGAAATGCTTGCGGCCACATCGGCAGGGGTCACGCCAGCATCAAACTCGCGGGAATTGCCATCGGGGAATGTGAGAGAAATCGGTGCCATATTGTGGCTCTCCTCGTCGGTTTGGCGCCTACCAAGCGCCCGGTTGCGGGTATGTGTGTTTGCCCTATGTCTTCGTTTGAATGTGTAAAGTCAATGTGAAAGGTTTCCCAAATGTCTCTTTCCGAGCGTCTGTTTCGCACCCTGAGCGGGGCACAACTGCGAGACGCAGACGCGCAAGACACGGCCAATGGTCTGAGCGATCAGGCGACGCAAGCCGAACCCACAAATTTCCTGTGCCATGTCGGCGCTTTGTCGATGACCAAATCCGCCGATGGGCTGTTCGATCCGAAACTTGTCCTGTCATGGTTGATGTCGCATCTGGGCGCACCCGCCGCGCTCATCGGGCTTTTGGTGCCGATCCGTGAGGCGGGCGCTTTGTTGCCCCAGCTTTTCACCGCGCCCCGCATTCACCGCATGGCGCAACGCAAATGGGCTTGGGCGCTGGCTTGTCTGGGGCAGGGGATAGCGGCGGCTGCCCTCGTGCTCATTGGTCTGACGCTTTCAGGTTGGGCGGCGGGCCTCGCGGCCTGTGTTGCCGTCGCCTTTCTGGCGGTGTCCCGCTCCGTGGCCTCGGTCAGTTACAAAGACATCCTTGGCAAAACTATCGCCAAGACCCGGCGCGGTGCGGTCACTGGCGCTGCGAGCTCTGTGTCCTCGATTGTGGTCGTGGCTTTCGCGCTCTTGCTCATTTTCTTCCCTGTCGACCGCTATGCTTTGGTCCTTGGCGCGCTGGCCCTCGCAGCGGTGCTTTGGGGGCTGGCCTTTGTGATCTTTTCCACTCTGCGCGAGAAAAAGGACCCCGGAGAAGGTCGGGACAAAGTACTGGCCCAGCTCAAGCTCCTCAAAGAGAAGCCCATGCTGCGCCGGTTTATCTATGCACGCGGGCTTTTGACCGGCACGGCACTGGCCCCGCCCTATCTGATCGTCCTGGGCGCGGAGGCGGGCAATGGCACGTTTGAGGCCTTGGGGGCTTCCGTTCTTGCCTCCGCACTTGCGTCTTTTCTGTCGTCTTACGTTTGGGGACGGTTGGCGGATCGCTCGTCGAAAACCGTTCTGGCGCTTTCCGGCCTCTTCGGGGCTGCCGCACTTGTGCTTGGCGTTGCTCTTGATTTCATGGGGCTCTCCGCGACCTCTTGGGCCATACCATTGTCGCTATTCCTGCTCATGATCTGCTATCACGGCGTGCGTCAGGGTCGCTCCACCTACCTTGTCGATCTCGCGCCCGAAGACCAGCGCACGGCCTACACCGCGGTTGCCAACACGGTGATCGGCGTGATCCTTTTGGGGTCGGGTGTCATTGGCGCCGCGGCATCGGCCATCGGTCCGCATGCCGCCCTTTTGACCTTTGCGGGTCTGGCGTTTGCGGGCGCTGCAGTGGCTTTCCGTCTCGAAGAGGTCGAAAAGGGCTTTACGCTCTTCGCCATGGAAAAAGACTGATGCGCGATTGATTGCAAACCTTCGGCAGGACCGATAGCACTCATCTCAAAAGGGAGCCCAACATGACCGATTATCTCGACACCCCCTCCGGCCGCCGCATCGCCTACAATCGCCTTGAGGGCGAGGGCACGGGCGTCGTGTTCCTTGGCGGGTTCATGTCAGATATGGCGGGCACCAAAGCCGTCGCGCTGGAACAATGGGCGGCGGCACAGGGACGGCCCTTCTTGCGGTTCGACTATTCGGGGCATGGCGAAAGCTCTGAGGCCTTTCGCGATGGTGCGATTGGCGACTGGGCCGAGGATGCGCAGGCGGTGATCGAAGCGTTGACGGACGGCCCGCAAATTCTCGTCGGTTCCTCCATGGGCGGCTGGATTTCGCTGTTGATGTGCAGACGCATTCACTCGCGCGTCGGTGGCCTCGTCACCATCGCCGCAGCACCTGACTTTACCGAAGACGGGTTCTGGGCCGGGTTCGACGAGGCACAGCGTCAGGCGCTCATGGATGAGGGCGTCGTCATGGTGCCCTCCGACTATGCAGAACCCTATCCGATCACCCGGCGCCTCATCGAGGACGGCCGTGATCACCTGATCCTGCGCAGCCCGCTTGCGCTGCCCTTCCCGGTGCGGTTCTTGCAGGGCACGGCGGACACATCGGTGTCGGTCGAGACGGCGATGCAGCTGTTCGAGCATGCGGCGGGCGATGATATCCGCCTGACGCTGGTCAAAGGTGCAGATCATTCGTTCTCTACTGTTGATTGCCTTAAAATCATCGAAGCCGCGATCTTTGATGTGCTGGCGCGCATATGAACGCAGAGTTGATCAGTGCTCTTCTTGACCGCCCGTCCTGCGGCATGTGACAAAAAAAGTATAAGTTTTTCTGTGGATTGATCTATGACCGAGAGCCTCGTTTTGCTGCCCGGATTTCTGGCCGATGGCCGGGTGTTCGCCGATCAGATCATTGATCTGAGCCGCCACCATGCGGTGATGGTCGCACCTTTGATTGGGGAAAACCTGACGGAAATGGCCGACGCGGTGTTGGCCGTCGCACCGCCGAAATTCGCGGTGGCGGGGCATGATCTCGGGGCTTCTGTTGCGACCGAAATTCTGCGCCGCGCGCCTGGGCGGGTGAGCCGTATCGCGTTGATCTCCGGTTCTGCCCAGGCCGAGCCGCCCAATGCCGCCGCCGCCCGCGAACCGCGGATGATCAAGGCCAAGACCGGTCGATACGGCGAGGTGCTGCTCGAAGAACTGCCCTCGACCTCGCTCTATGAGTCACCCCATCGCAACGCTATTCGCGATCATTGGCTCGACATGGCGATGGAGGCGGGGCTTGAGACTTATTTGACGCAATCGCGCATCCTGCAACGTCGCCCGGATCATCAAAACGTCCTGCGCCGCGCGCGCATTCCGGCTCTGGTGATCGGGGGCGCGGCCGATACGGTCTGCCCGCCCCGGCGTCAGGACTTTATCGCCCAGCTTATGCCGCGTGCAGATCTGGTGCTGATAGAAAAGGCCGGGCACCTACCCATGCTGGAGGCGCCGCGCACCGTTTCGCAGGCACTCAAGACATGGTTGGAGGCCGAGGCCCCCTTTGTCCTGCGCTAAGTCGTCATTGCAGCAGAAATATTCAAAGAAACGGCGCGCTTCGGCGCCGTCTTCGAGTGTGCCGTCCTTTTAGCCTGCTTTCGCTTGGGCGTCCTTGCCGCCCACAATGCGCGGGCCGGAATTGGCGTCGATGAATTCGAGCACCAAGGGCCGGATGTTGTTGCGCCAGCTTTTGCCCGCAAAAATCCCGTAATGCCCGGCGCCCGGTTCGAGATGCGCGGCCTTTTTGCTGTCCGGCAAGCCGGTGCAAAGATCCAACGCGGCGACACATTGGCCCGGCGCGGAGATGTCGTCATTTTCACCTTCGACGGTTTTCACTGCCACATCGGTGATCTTGCCGATGTCGACCCGTTTTCCAGCGACCACGAATTCGTTCTTGGCGATCTCGAGGCCTTTGAAGATGCGCTCGACGGTGGAGAGGTAGAATTCGGCGGTCATATCCATGACGGCGAGATATTCATCGTAGAATTTGTTGTGGCGGTCATGTTCGCCCGCCTCACCTTTGGCGACGCGCGCGATCTGGTCGGCGAAGGCTTTGGAGTGGTTGTCCATGTTCATCGCGATGAACGAAGACAGCTGCAACAGCCCCGGATAGACCTTGCGTCCGACGCCTTTGTATTTGTAGCCGACGCGCTGAATCATCGAATTTTCGAGCTGGCCCATGGTGACGCGGTTGCCGAAATCTGTGACTTCGGTCGGTGTCGCGTCCGGGTCGATCGGCCCCCCGATGAGGGTTAGAGAGCGGGGCTGCGCCTTCGGATCTTCTTCGGCGAGATAGGCCGTGGCCGCGAGCGTCAGCGGTGCCGGTTGGCAGATGGCGATCACATGGGTGTTCGGGCCCAGATGTTTCATGAAGTCGACGAGGTAGAGGGTGTAGTCCTCGACATCGAATTTGCCTTCGGAGACCGGAATGTCACGGGCATTGTGCCAGTCGGTGACATAGACCTCGCAATCGGGCAGGAGCGAGATGACGGTCGAACGCAAAAGCGTGGCGTAGTGGCCGGACATCGGCGCGACCAAAAGCACGCGGCGTTTCATCTCCTGACGGCCCTGCACTTTGAAATGGATCAGATCGCCGAAGGGTTTCGCCACTTCGACATCAATGTCGACGAGGTGATCGCGCCCATCTTCGCCCACAACCGAGCCGATGCCCCAGTCGGGTTTGGCGACCATGCGCGAAAAGGCGCGTTCGGTCACTTGACCCCAGGCGGTGAGCCACTGAATGCCGGGGTTGGGCATCATCGCAACCGCCGGGTAAGAGCCAAAGGCCTGAGCGGTGGCGCCCAGCCATTGGTTGGTGTTGCGGATCGTTTCCATCAGATCGTAGGTTGCCATAAAGCGCATGTGGGCCTCCTGTTTGTGCGTGATACAGGCCTGACCTCTGGGAGAGTGCGCGCTGCGGTATCGCAATCTTCGGCTGCGTCTTCCCACAGGACAAGTCTGTCGCTATCGTAACTGATATAGTCTTACAGCATTTTTCGATGCTGCAAGTGCAAAAAATTGGGGAGGATGCGCGATGGCTCGTGATGGAGAGGTCAAAACGCAGGAAAAACAACAGGATTTGGACAAGCTCAACGAGAATATTGTCAAAATCGAAGAGCTTTCTTCGCGACTTGTTTCTGCTTTGGCTCAGAAAAAGCCGATTCCTCCCGCGCTTCAGGGGCCCAGTCAGGAGCTTTTTCTCAAGGCCGCGAGTGCCTACATGGCCGAAATGATGAACAATCCGGCCCGCGTGATCGAGCATCAGGTGAGCCATTGGGGCAAGACGCTCAAGCATTACGTCGAAGCGCAGAAGAGGCTCAGCCAAGGTGATCTGACGCCGCCGCCCGACGAGACACCGAAAGACCGTCGGTTCCAGAACCCGCTCTGGCAGAGCAACCCCTATTTCAACTTTCTCAAACAGCAATACATGATGAACGCCGAGTCGATGGAGAACGCCGTCACCGGTCTTGAAGGGATGGACGCCCGGGATCGTCGGCGCGTGGACTATTTTACCCGGCAGATCATCGACATGATGTCGCCCACGAATTTCCTCGCGACCAACCCGGATGCTTTACAGCAAGCGCTCGAGACCGATGGCGAGAGCCTTGTGAGAGGCTTGGAGAACCTCGTGCGCGATCTCGAAGATCACAGTGGCGAAATGATCGTCAACCTCGCCGACAAGGACGCGTTTCAGGTGGGCGGAAACATCGGCACCTCGAAAGGCTCCGTGGTGTTTCGCAACCGGATGTTCGAACTGATCCAATATGCGCCCCTGACCGAAGAGGTGCATAAGACACCGCTTTTGATCTTTCCGCCCTGGATCAACAAATTCTACATCCTCGACCTGCGCGAACAGAATTCGCTGATCAAATGGATCACGGAGCAGGGCTACACGGTCTTTGTCGTCTCTTGGGTCAACCCGAATGAGGGCTACGCCGATGTCGGGATGGATGACTACGTCGAAGAGGGATTCCTGACGGCGATCGAACAGGTCAAAACGATCACCGCAGAGCCGAAGATCAATGTCATCGGCTATTGCATCGCGGGCACCACGCTGTCGATCACGCTGGGCCTGATGAAGCAGCGCGGCGATACGTCAGTGAAATCCGCAACCTTCTTTACGACGCTGACGGATTTCTCCGATCAGGGCGAGGTGGGTGTGTTCCTCGATGACGATTTCGTCGACGGGATCGAGGCGGAGGCCAAGCGTACCGGCCTGATGAAATCACTCTATATGAACAGGACATTCTCCTATCTGCGCTCCAACGACCTGATCTATCAGCCCGCCATCCGCAGCTACATGATGGGCGAGGCGCCGCCGGCCTTTGATCTGTTGTATTGGAATGGCGACGCGACCAACCTGCCGGGCAAGATGGCGGTGGAATATCTGCGGGGCCTGTGCCAGCGCGATGAACTGGCCACCACGGGCTTTCCGATTTGCGGCACCAAGGTGCATCTCTCCGAAGTCACCGTACCACTTTGTGCCATCGGTTGTGAGACGGACCACATTGCCGCTTGGGACAGCTCCTACAACGGTGTCCGCCAGATGGGGTCGAAGAACAAGACATTCATCCTGTCCGAGTCCGGCCATATCGCGGGCATCGTCAATCCGCCTTCGAAAAAGAAATATGGCCATTACACCAACGCCGATCTGACTTTGTCTCCGCAAGAATGGAAAGCAGAGGCGCAGTTCCATGAGGGGTCGTGGTGGCCTCGGTGGGAGAAGTGGCTACGTGCGCGGTCGGGCAAGATGATCCCTGCGCGGGTCCCTGGCGATTCGGGGGCGGAAATCCTCGGTCCGGCGCCGGGCAATTACGTTAAATCCCAAGCGACGCCCTGAATCTTCTGGTTCGTTCTTGGGCAAGTGCCTGAAAACTCGACATTCCTAGGTGTATTCTGCGCCGCAGCATAAATCTCTTGATTTTCTGCACTGCGGCATGCATATTGTTTGTGCAGACGCAAGCTGAACGGGCGTTCAGATGCGCAGACAAAGCGAAAACCCATACCAACCGGTAGGGGCCGATTTCGCAAAATACCAGAAGGACTACGAGATATGGCCAAGACCGACGACTTCACCAAGATGATGAAAGACATGATGGGTTCTTTCCCGATTGACATGTCCGCGATGCAGGAAAGCTTCAAAACCCAAGCTTCGCTCGCTGAGAAAATGTCCAAAGTGGCAATCGAAGCCGCTGAGAAATCCACCGAGATTTCCTCGAAATGGACCAAAGACACCCTGACCAAAGTCTCCGACATCACCACCGTGAAAGAAGAGCCGACCGATTACACCAAGGCGTTGACCGATTTTGCCTCCGCCCAAGCTGAAATGGCCGCCGAAAACATGGCTGCCTTCGCGGAAGTGGCTAAGAAAGTGCAAATGGAAACCGTCGAGCTGATGCTGGCCGCTGGCAAAGACATGGGCGAAGACATGACCGCCGCTGCCAAAAAAGCGACCGATGAAATGACCAAAGCCGCGAAAAAAGCGACGGCGAAGTAAGCGTTCGAATTCAGTACGAGTAACTTCTCCACATTTTTCCTCCTCCCTGAAAATGTGGATCGTGAAACGGGCCTCTCTCCTCGGAGGCCCGTTTTTTCATGGCTTTCCGAGCCGCGATGCACGCCTTGGTTGCGTTAACATTATCGGCCGGATTTCTTTTGCTTTTGCAGCATTGCTCGCTTAGGCTCGGTTCATTGCCAATAAAGGGAGGGGAGCCCAATATGGCCACCGATAAAAAAAACGCAGATACGTCTGCGCCGCTGCTGATCAAACGCTACGCGTCCCGGCGGCTTTATAATACGGAAACCTCGGATTACGTGACGCTTGAAGACATCGCGGGATTTATCCGCGAGGGGCGTGATGTGCAGATCGTTGATCTGAAGTCCGGCGATGACCTGACCCGCCAATATCTTTTGCAAATCATCGCGGAACACGAAAGCCGGGGCGAAAACGTGCTGCCTTTGGGCGTACTGACCGATCTTGTCCGCAGCTACACGACCGACATTCAATCCGTTGTGCCGCAATTTCTGGCGCAAAGCTTTGACATGCTGCGTCAGGGCCAAGAACAGATGATGCAGAATTTTGGCACGCAGATCCCAGGCTTCGAGGCGCTGCAGGCGCAGCAGGAGGCCTTTATCAAGGCGATGACTGGCGGAATGGCGAGCGGCATGGGGCAAAACTGGTCGGGCCCGAGCGCTGAGCCGGAGGAGACCAAGGAAGACCTGAGCGAGATCAAGAAGCAGCTCGCGGATCTTCAGGATAAGCTTTCCAAGATGAAATGAGTGGGACGCTTTGACATGATGCAAACCCTGATCCAAGGATCAGGGTTTTCTTTTTTCTGTGAGGTTTTTTGAGTATTTAGGGCACAAAGGACATGGGAGGTCGTTGGGATGAGTGACAAGGTTGGGCGATTGACGCTCTGGGGGGTCGAGGTGTTCCTCGCCGTGGCAGAAGAAGGTTCGGTCTCCGCCGCCGCCAAACGCCTTAGCGCTTCGCCCTCTGCCGTGTCGCAGCAAATCTCGAACCTTGAAACCGCGCTGGGCACGGAACTTATCAACCGCCGCGAACGTCCAATGAGCCTGACGCCTGCGGGGCGCGTGTTGCGTCGCCGGGCGCAAAGCATTTTGTTGGAAGCGGCCCGCGCGCGCTCCGAGATTGCGGGGTTGGATCTCAGCCACCTGGGGCAATTGCGTTTGGGGATGGTCGAGGACTTCGAAACCTCCGTGACGCCTATGATGATCACGCAGATGGCGGGGCGCCTGACGGAGACGCGGTTCGAATTGGAGACCGGGCCGTCGCATCGCTTGCTGGATCGGTTGGAAAACCGCGCGCTTGATGTGATCGTGGCGGCTGAGCTGGGCGAGAGTGCGGAGTGGTTCGAACGTCATCCTTTGTTGCAGGACCCGTTTGTGGCAGTGGTGCCAAAAGGCCGGCATGACGCACCGGGCAAACTGCCGCTGATCCAATATACGCGCCGCCATGTGATGGGGCGGATGTTGGCGGAGCATCTGAGCAGCGAGGGGATGACGCTAACGCATCGCTTCGAGTTGGACAGCTACCGCGCGATTTTGGCGATGGTGGCGGGCGGCTCGGGCTGGACGGTTTTGTCGTCTCTTGGCGTGTTGAATGCTGGGCGATATGCCGATGAGATCGAGGCGATTCCTTTGCCGGTCGCCCCCTTGTCGCGGAAAATTTCGCTCACTGTGCGGCGCGACGGGATGTCGGAAATGGCCACCGAGATTGTCCAGCAGTTGGGGCCTTTGTTGCAAGAGCAGGTTGTCGATCCTGTGGTAGCGCAATACCCGTGGCTAGGTGGCTATCTCAAGCTTTTGTAACGCAAAACGCCTCCCGCGAGGGGAGGCGTTTCTTTGCTTTTGGGGGCCGATTTACTCGGCGGCGACTTTTACCGCTTTCACTTCTGCCGCCGCGGAAATCAGTGCGTCGGCGATGAAATCGCAATCCTCTTCGGTCAAACGCGCAGGCAGGCGGGTGTCGCAGGCCTTGGACAGCATCTCGCGGGTTTTCGGCAGATCGGGCGTCTCGCCCAAGAATTTCCAGTTCCAGAACGCACGTGCGTTGTCGGTCGAAAGGCCAAAGACCTGCACGGACACACCGCGCGCTTTGGCGGCGTTTTGAAAGGCGATGGCTTCCTCGCGGGTGAAGTCGACGAGGTTGAATTGCAGGCTGTCGGGCGCGCGGACCTCTTTGTCGAGTTTAGCGGGCACGGTCAAAAACGGCGAGCTTTCCAGACGCGCTGCGGTGTAATCGTGGTTGCGACGACCGTCTGCCACACGACGCGGCACTTCGCCCAACTGCGGGCGCACGAGGGTCGCGGACATGTTCGACAGGCGCGTGTTGTAGAGCGGCAGCTGGTTCTGCCATTTGGCGAAGGCTTCGGCCAGCGCATTGTCGCGCTGCGGATTGTGCTTGCCCCAGTTGTGCTCATAGGCGCCCGACATGATCACGGCGCGGGCCATAATCTCCGGATCGTCGGTGATCATGATGCCACCTTCGCCCGCGTTCAACAGCTTGTAGGACTGGAAGGAAAAACAGCCGATCTTGCCGATGGTGCCGATGTTCTGGCCGTCCCAAACGGTGCCAAGCGAATGCGCGGCGTCCTCGATCAGCGGGATGTTCTTCGCGTCACAGGCGGCTTTGATCGCATCCATGTCTGACGTGTGGCCCCGCATGTGGGAGATCATCACGGCATCGGCGTCTTCGATCTTGGCATGGAAATCCTCAAGATCGATGCGGTAGTTGTCGCCGCATTCCACGAGCACCGGTTTGCAATCGGCGTGCACGATGGAGGACGGCACGGCGGCAAAGGTGAAGGCGGGGATCAGAACCTTGGCGTCGCGCGGCAGGTTCAGAGCCTTCAGGGACAGGAACAAAGCGGCGGAGCAAGAGGCCACGGCCAGCGCGTATTTCGCACCCAGCATTTCGGCGAATTCCTGTTCCAAAAGCGTCACGGGAGCGTCTTGTGCGGCAGTGTAGCGGAACAGGTCGCCGGATTTCAGCAGCTGTTCGACGATGGCGCGCGCCTCTTCCGGGATTGGTTCGGCGTCGTAGACATTGGGCCCGAGACTCATATTTTCACCTTTTTGGAATTCTTCTTTCGGATTTACTGTAAGTGTTCGACGGTTAAAAATCTAGTGTCGCATGTGAGGGCCGGCGGAATTTCGCAAAAAATTCACATGCTGCAGTGCGGTGTAAATCGGCATGAAAAAAGGGCCCGAAGGCCCCTTGATCGTCGCTTCCGACCCTTTAGACGTTGAGCAAGAGATGCTCGCGTTCCCAAGGGCTGATGACCTGAAGATAAGCATCGTTTTCGGCACGTTTGACCTGAAGGTAGACGCGGATGAAATCCTGGCCCAAAACATCCTGCATCTGCGTGGAGTTTTCTAAAAGATCGAGCGCGCGGGACAGCGTGTCGGGGATGCCCTCAGCTGAGGCGTAGGCATCGCCAATATATTCCGCGCGCGGTTCGCGACGCTCAATGAGGCCGAGGTAGCCGCAGGCCAAAGAGGCCGCGATCGACAGGTAAGGGTTCACATCCATGCCCGGCAGACGGTTCTCGATCCGCCGTGCCTCAGGCCCGGAGATCGGCACGCGCAGACCCGTGGTGCGGTTGTCGCGGCCCCATTCGAGGTTGATGGGCGCTGCGAAATCGCGGACGTAGCGGCGATAGCTGTTCACGTAGGGCGCATGCATCGCAATCGCGGAGGGCGTGTGGTTTTGCAGGCCCGCGATGAAATGCATAAACGCCTCGGATTCAGAGCCGTCCGGGTTGGAGAAAATATTTTCGCCCGTGTTGATGTCCACGACGGAGTGGTGGATGTGCATTGCCGAGCCCGGCTCGTCCTGGATGGGCTTTGCCATGAAGGTCGCAAAGCAATCGTGTCGGAGTGCGGCCTCGCGGATCAGACGTTTGAAGTAGAACATCTCATCGGCCAGCTTGACCGGATCGCCATGACGCAGGTTCATTTCGATCTGACCGGCGCCGCCTTCTTGCAGGATGCCGTCAATCTCAAGACCTTGCGCCTCGGCAAAGTCGTAGATGTCGTCGATGATGGGACCGTACTCGTCCACCGCCGACATGGAATAGGCCTGACGCTGGGCCGCGCGGCGACCGGTGCGGCCAATCGGGGGTTCGACCGGCTGGTTCGGGTCGACGTTGCGGGCGACGAGGAAGAATTCCATCTCCGGTGCGACAATCGGTTTCCAGCCCTGATCGTGGTAAAGCTGGACGACGCGTTTCAAGACGTTGCGCGGCGCGGTGGGGACCATCTCGCCTTGTTGATCAAGCACATCGTGGATGACCTGAAGCGTCAGATCGCCGGTCCAGGGCGCCGCTGTCGCGGTCTCGAAGTCGGGGACCAGAACCATGTCGGGCTCGGTAAAGGGCGCTTCTGCATCATCGACCCAATCGCCATTGATGGTCTGGAGGAAGATCGAGTTCGGTAGGTAGAAATGCGACTGTTTGGCGAATTTCGCGGCGGGCATAGCCTTGCCGCGCGCAATGCCGGACAGATCGGCGACGATACATTCCACCTCATCGAGCCTGCGCCCGTCGAGATATTCCAAAGCAGCTTCGGGAAGTTGGTCGAGAAACTCCATCAGATCAGGGCCTCCCGCCCTTGTTCGAGAAACGCGGCCATGAGATCCGCGAAGCGTTTGTCATCGGTCGGTTTGTCGTTTTCGTCCTTTGCCCGCGCAATCAGATCGGCGGGGTAGGTGGGGTCATTCGCGCGCGCCTTGAGGTAATCGGCGATGATTGGGGGGCGCAGTTCCGGGTGCGGTTGGATGGTCAGGATGCTGTCATCATAGACCAGCGCCGCGTTGGTGCAAAAATCATTGCCGCCCAGCACCTCGGCCCCTTCGGGCAGGCGCGTGACTTGATCCTGATGCCAAGCGTTGAGATGAATATGGCCTAGCGGCGGGATGTCATAGGCTTGCCGCCCAAGAGCCCAGCCGCCTTCGTATTTTTCGACCGTGCCGCCCAGAGCCTTGGCGATGATCTGATGGCCGAAACAGATACCCAACATCCTGCGGCCTGAGGCATGGATGTCGCGGATCAGCGCTTCGAGCGGTGCGATAAAGGGATGGTCCTCATAGGCGCCGTGTTTCGAGCCGGTCAAAAGCCAGGCGTCGGCGTCCTCGGGGCCTATCGGGAAGTCCAAATGCTCGACGTCCCAATATTCGTAGGAAAAATCCGGGCGATCAAACAGGCGTTTGAACATCAAAGTGAAATCCCCGTGAATTTGCGCGACGGGGTCAGGCGCGTGTCCGCATTGCAGAATGCCGAGTTTCATAAGTCACCAAAAGCGTTGGAATGCCCCGACGCTAGCGTTTCGCCGCAAGCCCGACAAGGGGGCAGGCGGCGAAACTCTGAAATTTGATCAAATTTCTCATGGCATGCTCAATATGCCTGCTGAATGTGCTGACTCATACCGTGTCGAGATAGAGTTCGACCTGTTCCTCGGGCGTCAGTTCGGTCCAATCGCGCAGCTCTTGGCGTTTCGTCAGCGTCAGGTTGCGCACGAGTTCGGCGGGGAAGATGCGCTTCATTAGGGGCGAGGCGGCAAAGGTGTCGATCGCTGTGCCCCAATCGCCGGGCATCTCCGGAAGGCCTTGCGCGTAGGCGTTGCCGGTGATCGGCGGCGGGGCTTTCATTTCGTCTTCCATGCCGATGAGCGCCGCACCCAGAATGGCGGCGATCATCAGATGCGGGTTCACGTCACCTCCCGACACACGGTGTTCGATCCGGCGGGCCTTGTGCGAGCCGCCCGGCACACGCACGGCGGCCGTGCGATTGTCATAGCCCCAGCAAATCCGCGTCGGCGCATGGGCGCCCGGCACGAGACGGTCGTAGGAATTGCCATGCGGCGCAAACAGAATGGTCGAGTCCGGAATCGCGGCAAGGCAACCCGCGATGGCGTGACGCATCATGTCGGTGCCAGCGGTTGAGCCATCGTCAAAGATATTGTCGCCGTTCTCATCGAGCATCGAGAAATGGGTGTGCATGCCGTTGCCGGCGTATTCGTCATAGGGTTTCGCCATGAAAGAGGCGGCAAACCCGTGTTTGCGGGCGAGGCCCTTGACCATCAGCTTGAACAGCCAAGCATCGTCAGCGGCTTTCAGCGCGTCCGGGGAATGGGCAAGGTTGATCTCGAACTGGCCAAGACCTGCCTCGGAGATCGCCGTGTCCGCGGGAATGTCCATCGCTTCACAGGCT
This sequence comes from Celeribacter sp. PS-C1, assembly GCF_019429625.1. Lineage (GTDB taxonomy): Bacteria > Pseudomonadota > Alphaproteobacteria > Rhodobacterales > Rhodobacteraceae > Celeribacter. The sequence goes on along the minus strand of NZ_JAHXRW010000006.1, from coordinate 164,407 downwards.
TCGAACAGTTCCGAGAAGAAAATGTCGAAGGCGTCGAGCGCGCGCAGCGCCAGCGTTTCCGCACCGGGGCGGCGTTTGCCCGAGCGCGGCGAGCGGGGCACCCGTAGTTGACGTGAACTGTCGTCGACCAGATAGAATTCTAACTCGGTCGCGACAACCGGGGTCAGACCCTTCGCCTTGTAGCGTTCGAGAACGCGGGCCAGCGCTTGGCGCGGGTCGCCGTCAAACGGGCGGCCATCCTCAAGGAACATCCACATCGGCAAAAGTGCAGTCGGCGCGCCCTGAAGCCACGGCAGCGGCAGGAAACCGCGTTCGGTCGGCAAAAGCACCCCGTCCTGATCGCCGCTCTCGAACACGAGAGGGCTGTCCTCAATGTCTTCGCCCCAGATGTCGAGGTTTAGAACCGAAAGCGGGAACCGCGTGCCTTCGGTCTCGACCTTATCGGCAAAACGCGCCGACATGCGTTTGCCTCGGGCCTGACCGTTGAGATCAGCCGCTGCGACGCGAATGGTTTTGACGTGGGGGTTCTGGGCGAGCCAGCCGTGAGGGGAGATCATATCTGCACACTATCTGAAAATTTGCGACATAAGCCGGGGGCGACTTACTCGCGCCTGCGGCAGGTGACGGTTCAGCCGTTTTCCGATCAGGCCAAAGACGGTGATGATGCACAGCGTCACCAGCACGAAATAGCCAGCAAGGATCGGATAGGGGATGAAGGGGTTAAAGGTCTTGTCGGCAAAATAGGAGGCGTAATAAAGCGCGTCGCCCTTTTGCTGCAAGGCCGGAAAGCCGGAAAAGAACACCAGCGTGGTCGAATGAAAGATAAAGATCGCTTCGTTGGTATAGGCGGGCCAAGCGAGCCGCAGCATGGTCGGCCAGACGATGCGACGGAACCGCGGCCAGCCGGTGAAGCCATAGGCGTCGGCGCTTTCCAGGTCGCCTTTCGGCACCGCCATGAGCGCGCCAAAGAAGATCTCGGCGGAATAGGCGGTGGTGTTGAGCCAAAGAACGATGGCGGCACCCAGCCAGGCGTCCGTCAGGTTGTCAAACGTCGGGAAGGTCTGCTTGAGGCTCAGGAACAGGAAGTAGCCAAAGAAGAACTGGATGAACAAAGGCGAGCCGCGGAACACGAAGATGAACCATTCGGCGGGTTTGCGGACGGCCTTGTTCGAGGAGGCTTTCGCCAAGGCAATCGCCTGCGCCGAGAAAAAGCCCAAGAGGATCGCCAGAAGGCCGAAATAGATGTTCCAGATCATACCAGACCCGATCAGTGTGAACTGATCGCAGAGCGTTATGTCGGCAGTCGGCAGTCGGCGTTCGCCAAAGCCCAAAGAGCGAAATGCGTAATTTGTGATGGTGTCTGAACAGCTCATGCGCCTGCCCCCGCTTTGCGCATGGCTTCGCCTGCGGCGGTGGCCTGACCGTGGGAGAGCTTGCGGGTGATGCGGCTCAGGACCACTTCGGAGACTTTGGTGAACAGCAGGTAGAACACCAGAAGCCCGAAGAAATAATACATCCGCCAGTCGCCATGGGGATAATCCGTGAAGCGCGCAGTCTTGGTGCCGCCCAGCTCCTTGGCCCAATAAACAACATCCTCAACACCCAGAAGGAACAAGAGGGGCGTGGCCTTGATCAGCACCATCCAGAGGTTCGACAGACCCGGTAGAGCATAGGTCCACATCTGCGGCACCATGATGCGCCAAAAGGTCTGGCGCTTGGTCATGCCGTAGGCCTCTGCAGTCTCGATCTGGCCATGGGGCACGGCTTTGAAGGCGCCCGCGATCACATTGCCCGCGAAGGCACCAAAGACGATGGCAAAGGTCAGCACCGCAAGGGCAAAGCCGTAAATCTGGTGATAGACCTCGGGGGCGGAGTTCTGCGGCAGCTTGGCTGCTGCGCAGACGACGAAATCATTGCCCTGACGGATCGGCTGATCCCAGTCAGAACACAGAACCTGATGGCGCATCCACTCAAGACCTTGGTCGAGCGCGATGACGAAAAACAGGAAAAACGCGATGTCCGGCACGCCGCGCACGATGGCCATATAAAGGTTAGACAGCCATTTCACCGGAACAAGATGCGACCGCGATCCGGCCGCGGCGCCAAATCCAAACCCAAGCGCCAGAGGGGCGGTGACCGCCAAAAGCAAAAGCACCGTCCCGAAGGAGGCGTAGAAAGACATGTGCTTTCCGGTCGTAAGGTAACAGCTGAGCCAGGCGAGGCGGTCAAGCGTGTCAGGATCGGCGCAATAGGAAAAGATGGGACACCTGTTTGGCGGGGATCGGGAAAGGGAAGGGCGCGCGTTTGCGCCCCGCCCGAAAAGTCATGAGATGGGATTATTCGAAGACCGGGCTGTCTTCGCCCAGATATTCAAGGATCATCTCGTTGAGCGTGCCGTCTTCCTTCATGGAGGCGATGGCCGTGTCGAATTTGGCGCGCAGTTCCGGGTCGGATTTGCGGAAGCCCATGCCGATGCCGATGGACAGGGCGACGTCTTCACCCACCCACATGGCGGTGCCTTCCTCGACCACGGGTACGAGCGTGTCTTTGTCTGCAAAGACCGCATCCGCTTCGCCTGCGAGCATCGCGGCGAGGCTGTCCTCGAAGGACGGGAATTCCAGAAGGGTGGCGCCAGTGTCGACAACGTGCTGCGACTGGATCGTCGATGCCTGTGCCGCGATCACGCCGCCTTCGAGGTCCACACCGTCAGACATGGCGGCATAGGAGGAATAGGACGGCGGGGTATAGTTTTGGGAAAAGTCGATCTTTTCCTTGCGGGCGTCGGTGATCGACATGCCTGCGATGATGGCATCGTAGTTGCCGGACAGAAGGTTCGGGATGATCGAATCCCAGTCGTTGGTCACCCATTCACATTCCAGCTCGGCGCGTGCGCAAAGCTCGTCGCCCAGCACGCGCTCGAAACCAGCCACTTCTCCGTTGTCGTCAATGTAGTTGTACGGAGGGTAGGCGCCCTCGGTGCCCAGACGGATGGTGTCGGCGGAGGCAGCACCTGCCAAAAGGGCGAGGGCGGCGGCGGAAAGAAGGATGTTCTTCATGAATGTCTCCCGTAAATAGCGCTTATGATTAGGCCGGAACAGTCGCGCTGAGGAACTGTTTGAGCCGTTCGGATTTGGGGGCGCCAAAGAGGTCGGACGGTTTGCCCTCCTCCTCGATCAGCCCCTTGTGGAGGAACACGACATGGTCGGAAATATCCGCGGCCATGCGCATGTCATGGGTCACGATGATCATCGTGCGGCCCTCTTCGGCCAGCGCCTTGATCACCTTGATCACCTCTTGTTCAAGCTCCGGGTCGAGCGCGGAGGTGGGTTCGTCGAACAACAATGCCTGCGGCTCCATGCAGAGCGCGCGCGCAATCGCCGCCCGCTGTTGCTGACCGCCCGACATTTGCGCCGGATAAACGTCGCATTTGTCGCCGATGCCGACCTTGTCGAGATACATCCGGGCCTTTTCCTCGACCTCTTTGCGGTCACGTCCCATCACCGTGATCGGTGCTTCCATCACGTTTTGCAGGATGGTCATGTGGGACCAGAGGTTGAACTGCTGGAACACCATCGAGAGGTTGGTGCGGATGCGGGTGACCTGTTTGCGATCCGCAGGGCGGCGTTCGAGGCCCGTGCCCTTCCAGGCAATCGGTTCGCCATTGAACAGGATTTCGCCCTTTTGGCTGTCCTCCAACAGGTTGGCGCAGCGCAGGAGCGTGGATTTGCCCGAGCCCGACGAGCCGATGAGCGAGGTCACATGGCCGCGCGGAGCGGTCATGGAGACGCCTTTTAAAACCTCGAGGTCTCCGTAGGATTTGTGCAAATCACGGATTTCGATGACGGGCGTTTCGGAATTTGAATCTTTGGTCAGCATCGCCAAGAGTTAGGGCTAATCTTTCAGCAGATGCAACTATGAACGGCAGTTTGCCGCAGCGTCTTGCCCCGTTTTTGATCAAATTGGGGGCTCTCGCTTAGGGCTTAGGCGCGGTTTGGTGCAATTTTTGACGCGGTGTCGCGTTCTGGTTGTCAGTCAGCGGCCGCCTCCGAGCGGTGCCTTTGCCAAGCGATTCCCGTCAGAGGGTGGTGCAAATACCAGTCTTATTGACTGGCCTCGACCCTTTGCCGCGCCAGCGCGCTGTCTTGGTCTTTGACGCCCAACAGATTGGCGACCAACCGCAGCAAGGCGTCCTCATCCTGATCACGGACCCCGTCGGCCAGAACGACGGACCAGAGCCCCTCGATCACATGGATGCGCTCCTCATAGGGCACGGCGTCTTTCAGCGCGCGGGTGAAACGCACCGTGTCGGGCGCTTCCGCTTCAAGCTGTTCCGCCTCGGCACGGAGTGCGGAGGCCTCGAATGGGCCAAGTTGATAGCGGCTCATCAACAGCTTTTCGATCCGCTGCGCCTCTTCTGGGGCATAAACGCCATCGGAGCGCGCAACACGCACCAAAAGCGCGGCCATCGCACGGCGCGCGTCACTGTCTTTCAAAGGCGCAGGCGCCGGTTGCAGCAGGGTTTTGAGAAAATCGCCAAACATGCGAGAGGATATAGGGCGGGGGACGGCGTTGGGAAAGGGGCCGCTTCGATCACTTTGCCGCGCGCAAAGACAAACGCCCGCGAGGTTGCGGGCGTTCGATCATACGGCTCAGTATTTCCGCGGCACGTAGAGCTCCGGCGGCAACACGGCGCGCTCGTAGTCTTTCTTGTAAATCCGCTCAGGCAGGTGGACGTCCTCATGCGGGATCTCTTCGTAATCGAAGAGCGACAGCAGGTGGTCGATGCAATTCAGACGCGCGCGTTTCTTGTCGTTGCCTTCGACAATATACCATGGCGCCTCGGGGATGTTGGTGCGGAAGAAGGTGTCTTCCTTCGCCTTGGTGTAATCTTCCCACCGGATGCGCGATTGCAGGTCCATCGGCGACAGTTTCCACTGTTTCATCGGGTCGTGAATGCGCATGAGAAAGCGCATCTGCTGTTCTTCGTCGGTGATCGAGAACCAGTATTTGATCACCTTGATCCCGGAGCGCACCAACATGCGTTCGAATTCGGGAACGTCCTGAAAGAACTGTTCGACCTGATCCTCATCGGCAAACCCCATGACGCGCTCGACGCCCGAGCGGTTGTACCAAGAGCGGTCAAATAGCACCATTTCTCCCGCCGCCGGCAGGTGCGGCACGTAGCGCTGGAAATACCATTGCGACTTTTCACGATCAGAGGGCGCAGGCAGTGCGACGACGCGCACGACACGCGGATTGAGGCGCTGGGTGATGCGTTTGATCACGCCGCCCTTGCCCGCCGAGTCGCGGCCTTCGAACAGAACAACAACCTTTTGACCGGTTTCTTCCACCCAATCGTGCAGCTTGATCAACTCGGCCTGAAGCCGCAGCAGTTCGCGGAAATAGACCGAGCGCTCGAGCATGTCAGGATGCTCTTTTTGATATATCTTCTTGATTTCACGCGATAGGATGGAGTCCTCAAGCTCGATTTCCCATTCCTCGTCCAACGTGTCCGCGAGTTCCGCTTCCAACCAGTCCTGGGCTTCCTTGTCAAAGCTCATGATCGCTCCGTCTCCCTCTGTAAAACCGCATCGCGCAGCGCAAAATCATGGCTGCTTTAACCACTCATATATGACGGTTTCTTAATGGAAAAGGATCGGCAGTAAGGAGGCGACCAAAAGAGCGGCCATTGTCCAGTTAAACGCCACCAAACGGCGCGGATTGGTCAGAATTCGGCGCATTTCTTGACCGAGCCAGGCCCAGATGGTGATCGCAGGCACGTTCATAAGCATAAACCCGATGGCGACGATCCCCGCTGCCAGCCAGGTCGTGTCCTGCGCGTAGTTGGTCTGCGCACCGATGGCCATGATCCAGGCCTTCGGATTGACCCATTGAAAGGCTGCAGCTTGCAAAGTCGTGAGAGGCTTGCCACTCGTCTCGCCTTCTTTCGGCGCGGTGGCATGCGCGATTTTCCACGCGAGCCAGAGCATGTAGAGCACGGCGACGACCAGCATGACCTGACGCAACAGCGGAAAGGTCTCAAAGGCCTCCGCCAAGCCTAAGCCCACGATAAAGACCATCGAGGTAAACCCGAGCGTGATCCCGACCATATGCGGCAGCGTCCGGTTCAGGCCAAAATTGGCGCCCGAGGCCAGAAGCATCAGGTTGTTCGGCCCCGGCGTGACCGAGGTGACGAAAGCGAAAGCCAGAAGGGCGAAGAAAAGTGTCATGTCCATGGCGGCGAGATTACGCTTTCTCCGACGCAATGGGTGTGCAAATGTTGTGTGCAAGTGAGGGTATTTTGCAATGAAGCACGGTTATGGATCTCATTGACGAAAAGATATTGCGTGAGTTGGGGCGAGACGGGCGATTGAGCAATCTCGATCTGGCCGAGCGCATCGGGCTGTCGCCATCGGCCACCTCGCGGCGCGTGAGTGAACTTGAGCGCTCAGGCGTGATCCGGGGCTATCGGGCCGTCATTGATCGCGATCAGGTCGGCCAAGGGTTTCTGGCCTATATCACCGTCGGTCTCTCGGAGCACAATAAGGCGTCGCAGAAAGGCTTTGAGGCGGCGATGGAGACCGCCTTCGAGGTTAAGGAATGCCACAACATTGCGGGCGCGTTTGAGTATCTGCTGCGTGTCGAGGCTGCGGATTTGAACGCTTACAAACGCTTCCATACCGAGGTTTTGGGCACCGTTCCGAATGTGGCCTCGATCACGTCTTATATCGTAATGGAAAGCCCGAAAGACCTGCGCGGGTGATCCGCTTTTTTGAGTCTTTCTTGCTGCTATGAAGGGGCAGGCGTGATAGGGCCGGAGCAACAGGAGGCCGCGCCATGTATCGACCGAACAATTCCGCCATCGACGACCCCGCCACGCTGCGCCATGTGATGACGGAGATCGGCTTTGCCTCTCTTGTCACGCCGCATGACGAAGGCATCGAAATTTCTCATGTGCCTGTTGTGGTGCGCGAGGAGGCCGGCTCGACTGTGATCGAAACCCATCTGGCGCGTGCCAATGCGCATTGGAAACTGACGGGCGCGCGATCGGTTTTGATTTTTCAGGGGCCGCAAGCCTATGTCTCGCCGTCATTTTACCCCTCGAAACAGGTGGATGGCAAAGTCGTGCCAACCTGGGCCTATATCGTGGTGCATGCCCATGGCGCGTTCGAGGCGTTCAACGACCCGGAGGGGCTTGGCGCGCATCTCGAGGCGCTGACCAACCGGCACGAAGTGGGACGCGCGGAGCCATGGGCCGTGTCCGACGCTCCCGTGCCCTATGTGGCGGCGCTGAAACGTGGCATTGTGGGGGTGCGGTTCCGGGTGTCCAGGCTTGAGGGCAAATGGAAGGTGAACCAGCACAAAAGCGCTGCGGACCGGCAGGGCACTTATGCTGGGCTGATGCAGTCGGGCGAACAGGGCGTCGATCTGGCGCAGGCGCTTGGCAGCTTCCCTTCGGGCAGCGCCGCGGAGTGAGCTGTCGCAGTTATGGATTTCGCTCTGGCTGAAAGATTGTCGGGACGGATGCGTGAAATCAATTTTATCGCAATCATAACTGGTTAAACTGGGATCAAGTCGTCACGTCAAAGCGAAAGGGGCACGCCATGCTTCAGGATAAAAAATCCGACCTCGACTCTGAGAAACAGAAACGAACACTGACCCGCTTGGTCACGGCGCTGAGCGAGGCGCATCCTGAGCTTTACTACCAGTCGACAGCGGAGATCGCGATTCTGGTCAAAGAGGCCATTGATGAGGGCAAGGCGCTGAACGGTGAAGAGCGTCAGCTGATGCAGCGTCTGTCCTTGCGCGATATTGAGGTGCTTCTGAGCCTGCATTGAATGCAAAAAGGCGCCCCGAAGGGCGCCTTTTTCAAATCTCTATCGCCAGCCTCACACCAGCCGCGAATTCTCTTTCGCCGCGCGGATAAAGTCGCGGAACAGCGGCGCCGGTGCGAAGGGTTTGGACTTCAGCTCCGGGTGATATTGCACGCCGATGTACCAGGGATGATCCGTGGCTTCGACAATCTCAGGCAGGCGCCCGTCCGGCGACATGCCGGAGAAGATCAGCCCGCATTTTTCAAGCTGTTCACGGTATTTCGTGTCCACCTCATAGCGGTGACGGTGACGTTCCTCGATCTTGGTCGAACCGTAAATCTCGGCGACTTTCGAGCCCTCTTTGAGGCTCGCGGTATAGGCACCAAGACGCATGGTGCCGCCTTTGTCGTCATCGGCCTTGCGCTGGACGGTGTGATTGCCCTGCACCCATTCTTTGAGGTGGTACACCACCGGCTCGAAACGCTTTTTCCCGGCTTCATGGTCGAATTCCTCGGAGCCAGCGGTGGTGATCCCCGCGAGGTTCCGCGCCGCTTCGATCACGGCCATTTGCATGCCGAGGCAGATGCCGAGATAGGGCACTTTGCGCTCGCGGGCGAATTGCGCCGCTTTGATCTTGCCTTCGGTGCCGCGCTCGCCAAAGCCGCCGGGCACGAGGATGGCGTCGAAGCCCTCAAGATGCGGCGCTGCGTCTTCGCTGTCGAAGGTTTCCGCATCGACCCATTCCACATTGACCTTCACCCGGTTGGCCATGCCACCGTGGGTGAGTGCTTCTGCGATGGATTTATAGGCGTCTTCGAGCTGGACATATTTGCCGACGATGGCGACTTTGACCTCGCCCTCGGGGTTGAAAATCCGGTCGGCCACGTCATGCCAGACCGACAGGTCGGGCTTCGGCGCCGGCGCGATGTTGAAGGCGTCGAGCACGGCCTGATCAAGACCTTCGCGGTGATAGGCCAGCGGGGCTTCGTAAATGGATTTCAGATCGGGGGCCGCGATCACGTCCTCTTTGCGGACGTTACAGAACAGAGCGATCTTTTCGCGCTCTTTCTCAGGGATCGGATGCTCGGACCGGCACACAAGCACGTTCGGCTGGAGGCCGATGGTGCGCAACTCTTTTACGGAGTGCTGTGTCGGTTTGGTTTTCAGCTCGCCGGAAGCTGCGATGTAGGGCAGCAGCGTCAGGTGCATGAAGATACACTGGCCGCGCGGGCGGTCTTGGGCGAACTGGCGGATGGCTTCGAAAAAGGGCAGACCTTCGATGTCGCCCACGGTCCCGCCGATCTCGCAGAGCATGAAATCGACCTCATCATCGCCAACGGCGAGGAAGTCTTTGATCTCGTTGGTGACATGCGGAATCACCTGAATCGTCTTGCCGAGGTAATCGCCGCGACGCTCTTTCTCCAACACATTGGTGTAGATGCGACCGGAGGACACGGAATCGGTCGACCGGGCCGAGACGCCGGTGAAACGCTCGTAGTGACCGAGGTCAAGATCGGTCTCCGCACCATCGTCGGTGACGAAAACCTCGCCATGCTCAAACGGGCTCATCGTGCCGGGGTCGACGTTCAGGTAGGGGTCCAGCTTGCGCAACCGCACCGAATAGCCACGGGCCTGCAGCAATGCGCCCAAGGCGGCAGAGGCGAGACCTTTGCCAAGAGAAGAAACCACACCGCCGGTGATGAATACGTAGCGTGCCATGGGCTGGAGATGCTCCCGTGATAGTCCGAATTCTTGTTCTAAACGTTGCTCCAATGACCATTTGCGCCGATCTTTCGACCGGCTGGCCCCTGCTCAAAACAACGTTGTTCACGGGATTTAAGAAGTAACAGATTCGGCCACCCCGCGCAACCAAACCGCAACATGTTGAGGGGAATTTCCCCTCAACTCTCAAGGTCTTGTTAATCTTTGAGAAAGATCAGTCCGGGCGCGCGATGATCACCTGCCCGAAAGTCCCGCGCTTAGTCGGCGCGCGGCGGAGCCAGCGGTGCGTCCGAAGACGACGGCGGCAACAGATCGGACCCGGACGGCAACGCGGGCGCATCCGTGGAGGCCGGTGCCGCATCATCAAGCACAACCCCATCCATCACGGAGGAGCTTGCGGCCTCTTGGCGCGCCAGAACTGTCAAGGTGATCGACGTTGCGATAAAGCCGATGGCGAAAATCCAGGTCAGCTTGCCCAGAGCAGTCGCTGCCGCGCGGCCCGTCATGACGTCGCCGCCACCGCCCATGCCAAGGCCGCCACCTTCGGATCGCTGCAAAAGCACAATGCCAATGAGGCATAGCGCGAGGATCAGGTGGATGACGAGAATGACATTTTCCATGGATCAGGCCTTTGGGGACGTTCGATGGGGCTACTTAAGGGGTCTCATGCGATCGCGCAACCCCGAATGGAGGGCCAAAAGCCAAGGGCGTGGCTTTTGCGCGACCATCGCCCGCCTCGATCTCCAAAAGCGCCGTATATAACGTGTCACCGTAAGGCAGTTTAAGTTGTGTAAGGTCGAAGTGAGTGATGGATCAAAGCCTGGTTAAGAACGCTGCCGCTGTCCGCCCGGAAAGCGGCGGCAATTTTCTCTACGGTGGCCGGTCGTGATTGCGCGCTCGATTTAATGGTTTCATCAGCCGGTGTGGGTCGCTATACAGCGACGGGTTTTCATCCGATCATAAGGACTCACTATGGCTAACGTCGTCGTTGTCGGCGCCCAATGGGGTGACGAGGGAAAAGGCAAGATCGTGGACTGGCTCTCCGAGCGCGCAGATGTGATCGCGCGCTTTCAGGGCGGTCATAACGCGGGCCACACGCTCGTCATCGACGGCAAGGTTTACAAGCTGAACGCGCTGCCGTCTGGTGTGGTGCGCGGCGGTAAGCTGTCGGTCATCGGCAACGGTGTCGTGCTCGATCCTTGGCACCTCGTGAAAGAGATCGCCTCGATCCGCGAGCAGGGCGTCGAGATCACGCCGGAGACGCTGATGATCGCGGAGAACACGCCGCTGATCCTGCCGATCCACGGCGAATTGGACCGCGCCCGCGAAGAGGCTGCGTCGAAAGGCACCAAGATTGGCACCACCGGCCGCGGCATTGGCCCGGCTTACGAGGATAAAGTGGGCCGCCGCTCCGTGCGTGTGGCCGATCTGGCCGACGAAGAGACGTTGATCGCCCGCGTCGACCGTGCGCTTCAGCACCATGATCCGCTGCGCAAGGGTCTCGGCATCGAGCCGGTGGATCGCGAGCGTTTGATCAATGATCTCAAAGAGATCGCCAAAGAAATCCTGCCCTACGCAGCGCCCGTTTGGAAAGTGCTGAACGAAAAGCGCAAAGAGGGCAAACGCATCCTCTTCGAAGGCGCCCAAGGCGCGCTGTTGGACATCGATTTCGGCACCTATCCCTTTGTGACCTCGTCTAACGTCATCGCCGGTCAGGCGGCGACGGGCGTGGGTCTTGGCCCGAATGCGATCAACTATGTTCTGGGCATCGTCAAAGCCTACACCACCCGCGTGGGCGAGGGTCCGTTCCCGACCGAGCTGAAAGATGCGGATGGTCAGCGTCTGGGCGAGCGTGGGCATGAGTTCGGCACCGTCACCGGACGTCAGCGCCGCTGTGGCTGGTTTGACGCCGCTCTGGTGCGTCAGACCTGCGCGACCTCGGGCGTGACCGGGATTTCGTTTACGAAGCTCGACGTTCTCGACGGCTTCGAGACGCTGAAGATCTGCGTGGGCTATGAGCTGGACGGCAAGACGCTCGATTATCTGCCGACTGCCGCGGAAGAACAGGCGCGCTGCAAGCCGATCTACGAGGAAATGCCGGGCTGGTCCGAGTCGACTGAAGGCGCGCGCTCTTGGAACGATCTGCCGGCGAACGCGGTGAAATACGTCCGCCGCGTCGAAGAGCTGATCGAGTGTCCGGTGGCTTTGCTGTCCACCAGCCCCGAGCGCGAAGACACGATCCTCGTGACCGATCCCTTCGTGGATTGATCCGATGGCGCTGAGCTACAAAGCCCGGCGCCGTCTGGCGCTTTTGGTTCTGGTGCTGGGGCTGCCGGCCTATATCGTGCTGGCGGTCACGCTCGTGAACCTGTTTGAGCGCCCCTCGATCTGGGTCGAGTTTGGCATCTATGTCGGGCTTGGCGTGCTTTGGGCCTTTCCGCTCAAGGCGGTGTTCAAAGGCATCGGTCAGGCCGATCCGGACGCGCCGTCCAAGCAAGACCAAGACAGCTGAAGAGCAAAACCGCGAAAGCAAAAGGCCGCCCCAAGGGACGGCCTTTTTTGTTGTGATCGGCGCGAGGCTCAGTTCGGTTTGAACCGGGTGCTTTCGGCGACCGAGAATTGGCCGCGGCTCAGCTTGCGGATCTTGCCTTGGCGCAGGAGCTGACCGAAGGAACGCAGGCGCTCTTCGACCGGCAGCTCCTCGGGCATCGCCTCTTGTGCCAGATGCATGATCTGCGGGCGTGTCACGGTTTCGCGGCCCTGCACGAATTTGCAATAGGCGGTGGCCGCCTCCAACAGTTCCGGCAGGCTTTCGGCGCCCTGAGATTCGGCGAAATCGGCAAAGCTCGTGCCGCTCTCGGGGGCATTCGATGAGATGGCATCGGCTTCGTCGAAGTTCTCCGTCTCCTGCACGGCCAAGGCGCTGCGCGACACCCGGCGCGGGCGCACGGGGGTGATGTTTGCACCACCGGGGACCTCGGTCGGCGAGTCGATTCGCTGTTCGGAGACCAGCATCAGGGGCGGCAGGTTCCGACGGGTCTGTTGGATGCCTTCCGGACGGGTCGGGCGCACGACGCGGGCCAGATCTTCTTTGTAATCTTGGGCTTCGTCTTCCTCGACCTTTTTGTTTTTGTCCGCTTTCTCGGCGCGGATGGCGCCCACGGCGGCCTTGAGGTGCTGGATTGCGTTACGGCGGCGGGTGTTTTCGCCCTTTGCCATTTCGCGATCCGTCTCGTCCATCAGGCGCGACATGGAGGCGTCGGAGGCGTCGAACACATTGGTGGCGTCCGCTCCATCCTCTTCCGTGGTGTCCTCCGAGGTCGTGTTGTCTTCGAAGAGGGTCGTTTCCGGTTCTGCGTCGTCAGCGGTCTCGGTTTCGTCCGTCTCTGCGCCAATGGCGGAGACTTCGGCGAGCTCACGCATCAGATCGTCTTCGTCCTCAGCGTCGAGCGTGGAGGAACCCAACTCGCGGCTCAGTTCGGCGGCGAGAGCGTCGTCGGCGTCTGCTTCTGCAGCCGTTTCCACGCTGTCGATATCCGCGTCCTCTGCGTCGGCCTCAGCCTCTGCCTCGAAATCAGCGCGGCGCATTTTCACGACACGGGCGCGCACGCGGCGCAATGGGTCATTTGCACCCTCGTCTTCGACCTCGTCGGACGCCTCATCCGCCGGGCGGGTCGCCTCGGCGATGTCGGCGGCCAGATTCGGGTCCATTTCGTGCAGATCTGTATCGGCATCCTGAAACGGGGTCTCTTGCTCTTCGATCTCTTCGAAGGCCTCTTCCGGGGTCTCGTCCGTCAGCGAGGACAGAACGTTGCCGAGGGTCTCGTCTTCATCAGCTTCGGCCTCAACGGCGTCCTCTTCGATTTCTTCGAGTGCGACAGTTTCGACCTCTTCCGGTTCGTCCAGATCCTCAGCGGCGATCTCGGCATTCATTTCGGCCAGGATAGCTGCAGCCTCTTGAAACGGGGCTGCCGTGCTGGACACTTCTTCGGCTTCGGCTTCGGCTTCGGCTTCGGCTTCGGCTTCGGCTTCGGCTTCGGCTTCGGCTTCGGCTTCGGCTTCGGCTTCGGCTTCGGCTTCGGCTTCGGCTTCGGCTTCGGCTTCGGCTTCGGCCTCGGGGGCAGGGGCCTCCGGCGTGATCATGTCGACTTCAGGCTCGGCGTCCTGCGCCTCTTCGAGAGCAATCTCTTCGACGCTTTCCTCGATCTGAGGCTCTTCGATGTCAGCCTCTGCGACAACTTCCTCAGCGACATCTTCGGCAACCGCGTCTTCAATCGCCTCGAGGGAGGTTTCGACGGGGGACGCCTCTTCGATGATCTCTTCGGCCTCTTCCGCGACGTCCTGCACGGGCTCTTTGGCCAGCGGGGCGCCGAAATTCATGGAATCGCTTTGATCTTCGGCGAAATCGGCTTGGTTGCGCTGAGCGACGGCGGCGCGGATGCGCTCGAGTTTGTCGGCGATGGAACTGCCCGCAGCCAGAGAAGGCGTGGCAGAGGGAGCGGCAGGAGACGTGGGCGCGGTGCGGGGGGCGGGCTGAGCAGCAACCGGTTTCACATCTTCCTTGGGCGCTTCCTGAGGGGCCACGACGGAGGCAGCTTCAGGGGCCGGAGCCGGGGTCGGCGCGTTCTCGACAGGGGCGGATCGGACGGGGGCAGCGTGCGGCGCAGTTTCGGCACTTACCGCGCCTTGACCTTCGCCCATCTGACGCAGGACCAGACCTCCCTCTTGCACGCGGGCCTCGACCCGGCGCTGGATTTCTTTTTCCGCGATAGAACTCAGCATCTGCGGGTCCGGCGTCGGAGGCTCCGCGCCGAAGTACCGGTCGTCGGCTGCAAGATCGCGGAAATATTCCGCGATGGACCGCATCGTGTTGAAGGGATCGTCGAATCCCTCCAGCGTACAGGAGAAAGTCCCATAGGATACGGTCAGAATTTTACTGTCACTTACCATGCCTCAACTCGCTTTCTGACTTGCTCAGCAGCTCCTTGTTTACCATGAATTGGTTCCGAAATCGGAACAGAACAAGGAAATGGTCGTGATCTTTTCCTGTCCAAAATGTGGCAAAGGGGTTAACCGTTTCTTATGAAAACCATCGAACCCGTTCTAATCACTGAGAAAAACGTCACTTTGCTCGGAGGGGGCACAATTTGTGACAGGTTGCTGCATGACACGATTGTGCACGCGCCCTGTCTTGTCGCGGCGGATGGTGCGGCGGGGCGGGCTTTGGCGCTTGGCCATCGCCCTGAGCGAGTCATCGGTGATTTCGACAGTCTGACGGCTGAGACGCGCGCAAAGATCCCTGAAGAACGCCTGATTCATGTGCCCGAACAAGACAGCACGGATTTCGAAAAATGCCTGACGCGGGTGGTGGCGCCGATGATCTTTTGTGTGGGCTTTACCGGCGCACGGATTGATCATGAATTGGCGGTTTACGCAACACTGACACGGTTTCCGAACAAACGCTGCGTGATTTTGGGGGCGGAAGATGTGTGTTTCATGGCGCCGCCGGAGCTTGTGCTCAGAGTCGAGCGAGGGCAACGCGTGTCGCTCTTTCCGATGGCGGCGGTGACTGGGCGCTCTAAGGGACTGCGCTGGCCGATCAAGGGTTTGGATTTCGCGCCGGACGGTCGAATCGGCACCTCGAACGAGGCGGTTGAGACAGAAGTCCGTCTGGAATTTGACCAGCCGGGGATGATGGTGATTCTGCCGCGTGAAAATTGTGACGCGGAGCTGGTGGCGCGGCTGATCGCGGCGCCGGACTGGCCGGACGAATCCTCGCTTTAGAAGGCGGTCGGGTCGCCCGGCACGGCAGGCTTCTTCAGGTTCACCCGCTCGCGATGGATCAGGTAAAGCCCTGCGGCGACGATCACCGCGATGCCGAGCCAAACCATGGGCGACGGAAAATCGCCAAAGATCAACAACCCCGCGAGCGTCGAGAACGCCAGCTCCAGATAGGCCAAAGGCGCGACGGTGGCCGAGGGCGCGAGGGTGAGTGCGAGCGTTAGCCCCTGATGCGACAGCGTGGCGGCAATGCCGACGCCAATGAGCCAGAGCCAAAAAATGCCCTGTGGCATCACAGGGTCAAGGGGGCCGCCAGAACCATCGAAGATCACCAGCAAAGGCAGCGCGACGATAAGGGCGGCAAGCGCGGTGGTGCTTTGTAGCGCAACGGGATGATAGTGGCGCAAGGCCCGCGTCACCAACATGTAGCAAGAGAAAAAGAACCCGGCGGCGAGCGGCAAAAGTGCTGCGGAGCCGAAATTCAATAGGCCGGGGCGCACGACGATCAACACTCCGACAAAGCCGACCAAAGCGGCAAGGATACGGCGCGGGCCGACCTCTTCGCCAAACAACATCCAGCCGAGAAACAGGATGATGAAGGGCTCGACAAAAGTGATCGCCAGCGCATCGGCCAAGGGCATGATCGACACGGCCCATACAAAGGCAAAGGTCGCCGCCAGCGTGAACAGACCGCGCAGAAAAATCAGCGCCGCATCTCGGGCCGAGTGCAGCATCGGCAAACGCATCGTCAAGGCGATGGGCAACAACAGAGCGCCCTGCACCAGAAACCGCGCGGCAGTGATCTGGCCGACCGCATGTTCGGCGGCGGCGAGCTTGGCAAAGACGTCGATCACCGGCGCGACGGCGCAGTAAATCAGCATCATTGCCATGCCCAGAAGCGGGCGGTCTTGTTTGGGGCTGGTCTGTGTCATGCGCCCATTTGCCGCGCGCTTTGGGCCGGATGCAAGCGTTGTGGCTGTGCGTCTCTGGCCGTGAAGTGAGCGCGAACGCTCACCTCACGCGTCCGGTCGCGTCAAAATGTAGAGCGCACCGATGGCGATGAGAGTGGCTTGAAGCCCCAGAAAGAGCGGGGCGATGCGCAGGATCAACGTCGGGATAAAGCTCGACAGCATCATCGTGATCGAAAGCGCCTTGATCCGCCTTGGAATAGCGCCGGTCTCTTCCCACGCGCGGATGCCGGGGCCGAAATGACCGTGATCCAACAACCACTGGCGCAGGCGCGGCGAACCTTTGGTGAAAAAGAAGGCGGCAAGGATGAGAAAAATCGTGGTCGGCATCACCGGTAGGAACACGCCGATAAAGCCCAGCACCACGCAGAGCGCGCCAAGCGTCAGATGAATGAATTTCACGATCCGGTCCGTCATGGGGAGAGCCTGGCACATGTGTCTTTCGAAATCATCTACGCCAGTTGTCGCGGCTGTCCAGTGAGAGGGCGGGAGAATGGTCACGCGGGGCTTGAATTTATCTATCAAAACAAGCCGCGCGGGCCTATAACCGGCAGGAATGCGCCACAACCTTGCCGCCTGAGTTCAAATCGGAGTTTTCCCATGTCCGACACGCTGTCTCCTATCGACACCGCCAAGTTCGTCGCCGCGAAAAAGGCGATGGATTATGTCGAGGACGGGATGAAGATTGGGCTGGGCACCGGCTCGACCGCCGAGTGGATGGTGCGTTGTCTGGGCGAGCTGGTGCGCGAAGAGGGGCTCAATATCGTGGGGGTCCCGACCTCGTCGCGCACGGCGGAGCTGGCGCGTCAGCAGGGAATTAGGGTGATCTCTCTGGATGAGGCGAAATGGCTTGATCTGACGATTGACGGCGCGGACGAATTCGACGGCGAGTTGAACCTGATCAAGGGCGGAGGCGGTGCGTTGTTGCAGGAGAAAATCGTTGCGACCGCCTCGGATCAGATGATCGTCATCTCGGACGTGTCCAAACAGGTCGATACGCTGGGCGCCTTTCCTCTGCCCGTCGAGGTGATCCCCTTTGGCTGGCAGACGACGAAGGCGCTTGTGGAGGAAACATTGGTGGCGATGGAGGTTTTGGGTCATCAGTCGACGCTTCGAATGAATGGTGAAGCGGCTTATGTGACCGACGAAGGCAACCATATCATCGATCTTCATTTGCAACGGATCGGCAACGCGCGGCAACTCGCGCTCGTGCTCAATCAGATCCCCGGCGTGGTGGAAAACGGGCTCTTCATCGATATTTGCGACAAGGTGATCATTGGCCATGGTGACGGGCGGGTGACGATACGCGACATTATCTCCGGTGAGGAGAGCGAGGATCGGGTCGAATTCGAAGAGAGCGAAAATATTTTCGCTGATCTCGACTGAGACCCAAAAACTTGCCCTTTGGGAACCGGCTTTTGAGATGTTTCTAGGCAGGATTTTTGAAGCTAAAATTTACTCTGCGACCTGCGCAAGCGGGTGACATTTTAAAGGAGATGATATTGCGGTCTATACTATTTCTTGCCGCGCTCGGTTGTTTGAGCGGATGCCAAGGCGAGACCTTTAGTCGTTTCGAAGTGGTCTTGAAAGACGACGCGTTACATGAAGCAGAGGTCTACAGGGAAACCAAGGCTCAGCTTCTAGAGCAGATGCCCGAAATGGGAGGCCGTTGCTCTGTTGAGGAGCGCTCCACAATATGTCGCTTCCCGGATCAATTCGGACAGCCATCGACAGAGATTTCCGCGGAACATGGACAAAACGGTGAAGTGACCCTGAGCGTCGCGTCGACTTTTCGGAATAAAACGCCGCCGGTCGGAAGCGAGAGTGAGCGATATGATCTTCATATGCGTTTGGTGGCATGGGTGAAGACAAAATCTGTCAGTTTCTATAATTTGTAAGTATTTATAACAAGTCGCCGAAGTGATCTGTTCACCTTGGCGGTATATTGTGCAAGTTGCGCGTGTCGTGGAGGGCACTGCGTCTCATCGCCTGACCATAACCGCAAGGACCCCATGCGGCTTTCGCGGGGTTTTCCTTTGCGGGCAAACCGCCTACATCTGTCACAACTTTAGAATTGTTCAAAAGGCGGGACTGATGGATTTCGACTATGATCTCTTTGTGATCGGCGGTGGCTCTGGCGGCGTGCGCGCGGCGCGCTTGACGGCGGCTGGCGGGCAAAAGGTGGCGATGGCGGAAGAATTTCGCATGGGCGGCACCTGTGTCATTCGCGGCTGTGTGCCGAAGAAACTCATGGTCTTCGCCTCGCAATATTCCGGTCATGCGGAAGATGGTAAGAAATACGGCTGGGACATCCGCATCGGCCAGTTCGACTGGGCGCATTTCCAAGACAACCTGAAGGCTGAACTGTCGCGTCTTGAAGGCATCTATACCAAGAATGCCGGCAACGCGGGGGTCGAAATTTTGCACCAGCGCGCCACCGTCAAAGACCCGCACACGGTCGTGCTGGCCGATGGGACGGAGAAGACCGCGAAACACATCCTGATCGCTGTGGGCGGCACGCCCTTTGTGCCGGACAATGTGCCGGGGATCGAACTGGCGATCACCTCAAACGAGATTTTCGACATTCCCGAACTGCCGAAACGCATCCTGATTGTCGGCGGCGGATATATCGCTTGCGAATTCGCCTGCATCTTCAACGGTCTCGGTTCGGACGTGACGCAATATTACCGCGGAGCGCAAATCCTGCGCGGCTTTGATGACGAGGCACGCGGTCATATCGCGGAACTGATTGACGGGCAGGGCATCAACCTGCATGTCGGCACCGATGTGGAGCGTTTGGAAAAACGTGACGATGGCATCTGGGTCAAGGCCACGGATGGCCGCGAAGGCACCTTTGATGTGGTGCTCTACGCCACGGGCCGCAAGCCGGCGACGGCGGGGCTGGGCCTCGAAGACGCGGGTGTCGAGATGGGGCGCTATGGTGAGGTCAAGGTGGATGAGTATTCCCAGACCAATATCCCCTCGATCTTCGCCGTGGGCGATGTGACCGACCGTATCCAACTGACGCCGGTGGCGATCCGCGAGGCGGTGGCTTTCCACGAGACCGTGTTCAAAGGCAATCCGATGAAGCCCGACCACGCCAATGTGCCTTCCGCGATCTTCACCCAGCCGGAATATGGCGCCGTGGGTCTGACCGAAGAGCAAGCCCGCGAAGAGGGCCCTGTCGAGGTCTATTCCGCCGCCTTCCGCCCGATGCAGAACAGCTTTATCGAGAAAAATGAACGCGTGATGTTCAAACTCATCGTCTGCTCTGACACGCGCAAGGTTTTGGGCTGTCACATCATCGCGCCGCATGCGGGCGAAATGATCCAGCTTGCGGGTGTGGCGGTGAAAATGGGCGCCACGAAGGAAGATTTCGACGCCACCGTGGCGGTGCACCCGACCATGGCCGAAGAGATCGTCCTCATGAAAGAGCCGATCCGCGTTCATAAGTGAAGGATTGCGGGGATTTAAACGGGCTGCGACACCTTCGCCCCCTTGAAACCCGGCCCTAGAACGAACAGGTTACACAGGAGCCTTGGCCCGACAGGATTTTTCTGCCGGGCCAGACCCATACGAGAGAGGACTTGACCTTAATGGCCAGCAACAATGGCGGACCTTGGGGCGGCGGCGGTGGCAATCGCCCGACCGGAGGAGATAACCGTGGGGGAGACAACCGTGGCAACGGCGGCAATCGCCGTCCGGGCGACCAGCCGCAAATCCCCGAAATCGACGAAATGCTCAACAAGGGCAACGAGTACCTGAAGGTGCTGATGGGCGGCAAAGGCGGCGGCAATGGCCGCTCCGGCGGTCCCGGCGGCGAAGGTCCGGGCGTGTCCAAGGGCATGATCGGCCTCGCTGTGCTGGGCGCCATCGGTCTTTGGGCCTTTTCCTCTTTCTACACCGTGAAACCCGAAGAGCAGTCCGTTGAACTGTTCCTCGGTGATTTCTACAAAATCGGTCAGCCGGGTCTGAACTTCGCCCCCTGGCCGCTCGTGAGCTATGAAAAAGTCATCGTCACCGGCGAGCGTACAGAGAACATCGGCACCGCCGGTCAGGGCAGCTCGGGTCTGATGCTGACCACGGACGAAAACATCGTCGACATCGATTTCCAGGTGGTCTGGAACATCAACGATCCGGCGCAATATCTGTTCAATCTGGCCGACCCGCGTGCCACCGTTCAGGCTGTGTCGGAATCCTCGATGCGTGAGATCATCGCGGCTTCTGAGCTGGCACCGATCCTCAACCGGGACCGTGGCCTGATCGCCGACAACGCGATGACGCTTATCCAGAACACGCTCGACAGCTATGACAGCGGCATCAACGTGATCCGCGTCAACCTCGACAAGGCCGACCCGCCGCAAGAAGTCATCGATGATTTCCGCGACGTGCAGGCCGCCGAACAGGAACGCGACCGTCTGGTCCGTCAGGCCGACGCCTATGCCAACACCGTGCTGGCTGGCGCGCGTGGTACGGCGGCGCAAATCCTCGAAGAGGCCGAAGCCTACCGTGCGCAGGTCGTGAACGACGCCGAAGGTCAGGCCTCGCGCTTCTCCGCCGTTTTGACCGAATATCAGAACGCCCCCGATGTGACGCGCAAACGTCTCTATCTTGAGGCGATCGAAGAGGTCTATGGCGGCATGGATAAGATCATCCTCGACGACACCACCGGTAACGGGCAAGGCGTTGTACCCTATCTGCCGCTCAATGAACTGCGCCGCAGTACCACCGATGAGGGAGCGAACTGATGAAGAAACTTCCCATTTTTTTCGGCCTGATCTTTGTCGTGATCGTGCTGGTGATGTCCTCGCTCTTTATCGTGGACGAACGCCAAAAGGCGCTGGTGCTGCAATTCGGTCAGATTAAATCCGTGAAGGAAGACCCGGGTCTCGCCTTTAAAGTGCCCTTCATTCAGGAAGTCGTTTACTACGACGACCGCATCCTCTCGCTGGAAACACCAGAGATCGAGGTCACGCCTTCGGATGACCGTCGCCTTCTGGTCGATGCGTTCGCGCGCTACCGCATTTCCGATGTGGTGCGTTTCCGTCAGGCCGTGTCCACCGGCGGTATCGCGCTGGCCGAGGATCGTCTGCAGGGCATCCTGAACGCCCGTGTGCGTGAGGTGCTGGGTTCGGACAGTGTGACGTCTTCGACCATCCTCTCCGATGACCGGGCACAACTGATGGAACGCATTCGCGACTCTGCTCGTGCACAGGCTTTGTCTCTTGGTGTCGAGGTTGTGGACGTGCGTCTGAAACAAACCTTCCTGCCGGATCAGAACCTTGACGCGACCTTCGCCCGGATGAGCGCTGAGCGGGCCCGTGAAGCCGCCGACGAACGTGCGCGTGGTCAAGAGGCGGCACAGCGTGTGCGCGCGCAGGCCGACCGGACCGTGGTCGAGCTTGAATCCGACGCGCGTCGTCAGGCTGAGATCACCCGCGGTGAAGCCGATGCGGAAAAGAACCGGATTTATGCCGATGCCTATGGTGCGGACCCGGAGTTCTTTGAATTCTACCGGTCGCTGGATGCCTATCGTCAGGGCCTCAAAGGGTCGAACACGACGATGGTTCTGTCGCCGGACAGCGAGTTCTTTGATTATCTGAAGTCTGACGCGGGGCGCTAAGCCTCAAATCGGCAAAGTATTGAAAAGGGGCCTGTTTCGGGCCCCTTTTTTCTTTCGAAGGCGCCGTGATCAGGCTTTTTTTATCGGCATCGATTTTAGTGAGACGGGCCTGAATGGCGTCGAGACAATGGGCTTGCGGCCTGCGCAGATAGGCGATCCGCACAAGATCGCGTGAGGTGACCTCTGCGCCCCCGAATTCCCCGCAAAGCCACCGCCTTTCTCCTTGTCACACCCCGCTCACATGCTGTTGACTGAACGCGACCGACATTGAGTTGTGTCGATAAGCCCCTATTTGTACCCCTGAGGACAGTCGCCGCGCCGCAGATCGGGAGGAATGCTCCCCAAGGCGCATCATACGGAGGATATTTGACCTATGACACAGGCCGTGACACAGGCTCGCGCCGTCACTTTCACCCCTCAGGACACGCGCGCTGGTTTGCGCATGATGGTTATGGCGCTGATGGGCGCTCTCGCGATCATGTTCCAAACCATCGCGGCAGAGGCGCGCGGGGCGCCGGAAAGCTTTGCCGATCTCGCGGACAAGGTCAGCCCGGCCGTGGTCAACATCACCACCACCACCGTGGTTGAGGCGTCGACCAATCAACAGCCGATCGTGCCGGAAGGCTCGCCCTTTGAAGATTTCTTCCGCGATTTCATGGAGCGCAACGGCCCCGGCGGTCAGGCTCCGCGTCGTTCGCAGGCGCTGGGCTCTGGCTTTGTGATCTCTGAGGACGGCTACATCGTCACGAACAACCACGTGATCGAAGGCGCCGACGAGATCGAGATCGAATTCTTCGAAGGCTTCACTTTGCCCGCGACGCTGGTCGGCACTGACCCGAAAACCGACATCGCCGTGTTGAAAGTCGACAGCGAACAGCCGCTGAAATTTGTGCCTTTCGGCGACAGCGATGTCGCCCGTGTGGGCGATTGGGTCATGGCCATGGGCAACCCGCTGGGCCAAGGCTTTTCCGTCTCTGCCGGCATCGTGTCGCAACGCGGCCGTGCACTGTCGGGTGCCTATGACGATTACATCCAGACCGACGCCGCCATCAACCGCGGCAACTCCGGTGGCCCGCTCTTCAACATGGACGGTCAGGTGATCGGTGTGAACACCGCAATCCTGTCTCCCAATGGCGGTTCCATCGGTATCGGCTTCTCGATGGCCTCGAACGTGGTGACCAAAGTGGTCGACCAGCTCAAGGAATTCGGTGAAACCCGTCGCGGCTGGTTGGGTGTGCGCATCCAACGCGTGACCGATGACGTGGCCGAAGCCATGGGGCTCGAAGAGGTCAAAGGTGCTCTGGTTACTGACGTGCCGGAAGGCCCCTCGAAAGAGGCAGGCATCGAGAGCGGTGACGTGATCTTGTCCTTTGACGGCAAAGACGTCGAAGACGATCGTGGTCTCGTGCGCACCGTCGGCGAAACCGAGGTCGGCAAGGCCGTGCGCGTCGTCGTGTTCCGTGATGGCAAGACCAAGACGCTGATGGTCACTCTGGGGCGTCGCGAAGAGGCCGAGAACACCGCATTCCCGAGTGAAGGCGACGGCATGACGCCGCAAGCGCCCGAGACGGTGTCCATGATGGGCATGACGCTTCAGCCGCTTGACGACACCCTGCGCGAAGAACTGGGCGTGTCCGCCGGGACCACCGGTCTGGCCGTGGTCGAAGTGGACGAGGCCTCCGAGGCCTTCACCAAAGGCCTGCGCGCCGGTGACGTGATCACCGAGGCCGGTCAGCAAAAACTCACGAGCCTGTCCGATCTCGAGGCTCGCATCGAAGAGGCGCAGGAGGCCGGGCGCAAAACCGTTCTGCTTCTGGTGCGCCGCGCCGGTGAACCGCGCTTTGTGGCGCTCGGCGTGGGCGAGTAACTTCGCTTTGTGTGACATGCGAAAGGCGGCCTCTCGAGGCCGCCTTTTTCGTTTCGGGGCTGGGCAGCAGGTGCGGCGCTATTCTTCGCGCGGCACTTCCTTGAGGCCCAGTTGACGGGCCGCAGCCAAGGACAGCACATCGCTGTCTACTCCCTGTTCAAGCTGATAGGCCCGGATCGCTCGACGCGTACCTTGATCCATGCGGCCATGAGCCTGACCGTGGTATAGGTCGCGCGCGGCCAAGGCGCGTTGCACTGAGGCGATGAAGTCTGGCGTCCACTCTTCGCGGCAAAGCGTTTCGAACCACAATTCCTTGCGTTCGCGCACAATCTCTTGCCGGGTTTCGGTGCGATAGACCGCCGGGTAGGTGACGGCGCCCGAGACATCGATCTGCGGTGGTTGCACCAATACCTGTTCCGTGACGGTTTCAATGATCGCAGGCGTCACATGACGCGCGTAACAGGCATCGGGATCGGCGCCCGGTGGGGCGCCAGGGGTCTCTGAGGCGCGCAGGATTTCCTCATCCGTCGTGGCCATTTGGCAGGCCGCCAACACGGCACTCGCCAAAAAGAGCGCAATCGGCCTTCGTGAAACTCGTCCTGTCATCTGATCGCCTGTCTGCTTTTGCCCGCTTGTGATTTGCGGGTTGCGAAGGCATGTTACCCCGTTGCGCGGGTTTTCCAAGGGGCGAATGAGACGCGCAGACAAGGAGGCTGTCTGCACAAAAACTGGTCACAGAACGAGGATGCGCGCGTGACGCAGGCCGGACTACTGGTCGCGACGTAATGGCCCTTTTCTCACGCCCTCGGTCGCGCTAAAGCAGGTGTCGAAAACGGACCGGAGGGGCATGAGCCAAATCGGGTCATGTCGGACGAGAACAGGCTTTCAGCTTTAGGCGAGAGCAGCGGAAAGGAATAAGCCAATGGTCAAAATCACCTATGTCGAATTCGGCGGCACAGAGCATGTCGTGGATGTTCCCGTGGGGCGCACCGTGATGGAAGGCGCGCGCGACAATGGCATTCCGGGTATTGACGCCGATTGCGGCGGGGCCTGCGCCTGTTCTACCTGCCACGTCTATGTGGCGCCCGAATGGGTCGAGAAGCTCCCCGAGCGTGACGATATGGAAGAAGACATGCTCGATTTTGCCTTTGAGCCGGATCCCGTGCGGTCGCGCCTGACCTGTCAGATCAAGGTGACTGAGGCGCTCGAAGGTCTTCTGGTCAATATGCCTGAAAAGCAGATCTGATGCTGAAACTGGCCGCTTTGCTTTCCTTGGTGGCCAGTCCCCTTGCCGCCGCCACGATCAACGGCGCGCATTATGCGGAACCGACGGAGGTCTATGGCCACGGAGCCGTTGCGAACGGCGAATATGCCCGTCTTGTTGTCACGCTGGACGACGGCACCACGCGCGAGGCCTCTTTCAAGAAAAGCGTTTTCGAAGATACCGCGCCCCGGCTTCATGATTTCAATGGCGACGGCGCGCCGGAGGTGGTGACGGTCGTCAGCGGCTTTGTCACCGGCGCCTGGGTACAGGTCTGGTTCCTTGACGATCAAGCCCGCCTGATCCCGGCCAAGGCCAGCGCCCCCATCGGCCAACGCCACCGCTGGCTCGCGATCGCGGGCATTGCCGACTTCGATGGCGATGGGGTGGAGGAGATCGCCTATGTTGACCGTCCGCATCTCAAGAAAGAGCTGGTGCTTCTGCCGGTCGATCTGTCGCGAGAAGGCATGTTGGTGCCCTCGGCGCGGCTTTCCGGTCTGACCAACCATCATTTCGGCGCGGGGGATATTGAAGGCGGCGTGCGCTGGTGTCCTGATGAGACGCCTGTGATCCTCACAGCAGATGCAGATTGGACACAAATTGTCGAGACGCGCTGGCAAGCGGGTGAATTGGTTTCAACGCCAGTTGCCCCTTATGACGGCCCTGCGTCTTTCGCGCCGTTCCTGACCTGTCCTTAAAAGGGGCGCTGCCCCTCTGGCCTTTCAGGCCATTCACCCCGGGATATTTAAAGACAAAAGAAGCACGCGCCCTCATCCGATCAGAGGCCTTGGCGTTTCCCTCTGTCCCCTGAGCAAACTCACGAGGACAGAGGGCTTCTTCCGTCACGGTCATCGGCGTCCCCGCCTGTACCGTGTATGCAGCATGACGGGTTAAGGTTAATAGCTGGTGAATAGCGCTTCTTTTGTCTGGAAATATCCCGGGGGTGCGGGGGCTGGCCCCCAAATACGCGTCATTTCATAAGAAATACGGCAAAAGAAAAGGCGCGCCGTTCGAGCGCGCCTCTATTCTGTCGCGACAGCCGCAACCGGACTTGTGCACCGAAGTTTCGAACCGTGAGGGGGCAAACCAGATGGCCATTCGAGCCGTTGGTGCATTTCGCAACGTGGTTATGCCACGGGTAAGGTTAACACGGGCTTAACCGAAACCCGTGTCACCAGATTTATTTCGCCGTATTATTTCAGCGCACGCCAGCCGATATCGGACCGGTTGAAGCCTTCGGGCCAATCAATCTGATCTATCATGGCATAGGCACGGTCGCGCGCGTCTTGCAGGCTGTCGCCACGCGCAGTCACGTTCAGCACCCGTCCGCCGGTCGCGACAATCTGGCCGTCTTTTTCGGCCGTGCCCGCGTGGAACACCATGTTCATGCTGTCCTCGGGGAGCGCGTCCAAGCCCTTGATTGCAGAGCCTTTCTCATAGGTGCCGGGATAGCCCTTCGCCGCCATCACAACGGTCATCGCGTGATCGTCCGCCCAGTTCACCTTGGCCTGATCAAGCGTCCCTTCGGCGGTTGCCAGCATCAGATCGAGCGCCTGCGCGCCCAGACGCATCATCAGCACCTGACATTCCGGGTCGCCAAAGCGGCAGTTGTATTCGACAAGGCGCGGCTGGCCGTCTTTGATCATGAAGCCTGCATAGAGCACGCCCTGATAGGGCATGCCGCGTTTGGCCATCTCTTTGACGGTCGGTTTGACGATCTCGTCCATGGCTTTTTGGATCACGCCGTCGGTCATCACCGGCGCGGGCGAATAGGCGCCCATGCCGCCGGTGTTCAGTCCCGTGTCGCCATCACCAACGCGCTTGTGATCCTGCGCCGTGCCGATGGGCAGGACGTTTTCGCCGTCGCAGAGAATGAACCAGGAGGCCTCTTCGCCCTCCATGAATTCCTCGATCACGACCTCCGCACCCGCGCCGCCAAAGGCCCCGCCGAACATGTCGTCGATCGCGTCCAAAGCGGTCGCCTCGTCCATCGCCACGATCACGCCTTTGCCGGCCGCCAGACCGTCGGCCTTCACCACGATGGGCGCGCCTTGCGTGCGGATATAGGCCTTGGCCTTCTCCGCGTCGTCAAAGCGCGCGTAATCTGCAGTCGGCGCACCCGAGGCGTCACAAATCTCTTTGGTGAAGCCTTTCGAGGCCTCAAGCTGCGCAGCCAGTTTAGACGGTCCGAAGGTCAGAACCCCCGCCGCGCGCAGATCGTCCGCGACACCTGCGGCCAGCGGCGCTTCGGGGCCGATGACGACGAAATCAATGGCGTTTTCTTCGACAAAAGACACCACAGCCGGGCCGTCATTGATGTCGAAAGACGCGCATTCCGCGATCTTCGCGATGCCCGCATTGCCCGGCGCCACGATCAGCTTGTCGCATTTCGGGTTTTGCATCACCGCCCAGGCCAACGCATGTTCGCGCCCGCCGCTGCCGAGGATCAGAATGTTCATCAACGCTCTCCGCTTCACCTTTGCTTGCGCGCGTTCTAAGGTCACCGAGAGTTTGACACAAGCACGAGCAGCCCCCGGAGGCCAAACATGTCCGATCTTTTCGAGGACGAAAGCCCCAAATCTTCTAACGCGCCGGAATTTTCCGTCTCCGAGCTTTCGGGCGCGGTGAAGGCGATGATCGAGGGCGAATTCGGCTATGTGCGGGTGCGGGCCGAGGTGGGGCGCGTGTCGCGGCCTCGTTCGGGGCATTTGTATTTCGACCTGAAGGACGAAAAAGCGGTCATCAACGCCGTGAGCTGGAAAGGCCAGGTCGCGCGGATGGAGGTGCAGCCGGAAGAGGGGATGGAGGTCATCGCCACGGGCCGGATGACGACTTTCCCCGGCGGTTCGCGCTATCAGATCATCGTCGATAATGTCGAACCGGCCGGCGCGGGCGCGCTTATGGCGATGCTGGAAAAGCGCAAAAAAGCGCTGGCGGCCGAGGGGCTGTTCGATGCCTCCCGCAAGAAACCTCTGCCGTGGTTGCCGGAGGTGATCGGAGTGGTGACCTCGCCCTCAGGCGCGGTGATCCGCGATATTCTGCACCGGCTGAGCGACCGCTTTCCGCGTCATGTGCTGATCTGGCCGGTGGCGGTGCAGGGACAGAAAAGTGCCGCCGAAGTTGCGGCAGGCATTCGGGGATTTAACGCTCTGCCCGAAGGCGGCGCGATCCCGCGGCCTGACCTTATTATTGTCGCGCGGGGTGGTGGCTCGGTCGAGGACCTCTGGGGTTTCAACGAAGAAATCGTGGTGCGTGCGGCGGCAGACTCCGCAATTCCGCTGATCTCCGCTGTCGGCCACGAGACCGACACGACGCTGATCGATTTCGCCTCCGACAAACGTGCGCCGACACCGACCGCCGCCGCCGAACTGGCCGTACCGGTGCGGCGCGAATTGTGGGTCACCATTCAGGAATTGCGTGCCCGGATGGAGCGGGCTTTGAACAGTGGTGTCGAGCTGCGCCGTCAACGGTTGCGCGATCTGAGCCGGGCTTTGCCGCAGAAAGACCGCCTGCTCGATGGGCCGCGTCAGCGTGTCGATCAGATCGATCTGCGCCTGACGCAGGCCCTGATCAACGGCGTGCGCAACCGGCGGCTGGCGCTGTCCGAGGCGGCGACCGTGCTGCGGCCCTCGATGCTGCGAGGGCGGATGGCGGCCCAGAAGGACCGATTGTCCACTTTGTTCCTGCGGCTTGCACCCGCTTTGGCGCGCGGCGCGGGGCAACATCGGCGTGATCTTGATCGCTTGGCGGCGCGACTGTCGCCCGCAACGGTGTCGCGTACAACGGTTCAGGCCCGCCGCGATCTGACACAGCTCTCGGACCGGTTCGCACGCGCCGCTCAAGGCCAGACCCATCGCTGGCGGGCCGCATTGGATCAGCGCGCGGGCATGTTGTCGGCGCTGTCTTATGAGGAGACGTTGAAACGTGGTTATGCCGTGGTGCGCGATGCCGAGGGCGGGGTTGTCACCTCGGCCAAGGAGGCAGCGCGGATGCATGAGGTGCAATTCGCCGACGGTCGTGTGCAGATCGGTGGCGGCGTGGCATCGAAGCCTGCCAAGCCTAAGGCCAAGAAAGAGCCGGGTTCAGGTGGCGGGCCCGCTCAGGGCAGTTTGTTCTGAGAAACGACGCCATTTGATATGGTGGGGTTCCGCCTATCTGGCTGCGGTTCCGGCGCTCTGTCGGCGTTTCGTTGCTCTCACGCGTTAACCTTAATCTGGTTAACCTTAACACCGGCTAAGGTTAACGTGGGTAAGCTGTGGGGCGAGCCTGTCCTCCTGGCATGCCTGTGGGACGGGCGGTGCCTAGACCCCGACTTGAGGCCCCATACAGGCCAAGGGCCCGTCCGAGGCCCAGGCCTCATAAAGCTCCGTGCCGCTGTCGCCCTGGAACACGGCTTTGAGCTTGTCGCTTTCGACGAAAAACTGCCAGCATTGCGGCGCAAGGCCATCCTCGTAGACGAAACAAATGTCCTGTTCGCGTTCGTACCAAATGCCCTCTTTGCAAGTGTCCTGATCAAAGGCCCATCGCACGCGATTTCCCGGCAGATATTCCTCCGCGCCGTAAGGTTGTCCGTCTTCTGCGAAGGTCAGGGTTTTCCCTGTCGCGTAGGCGTCGAATTCTTCGCCAGTGAGAGGATCGGCAAAGGCCACCGTGGCGCTCAAGAGCGCGCAAGCGAGGGGGAGGATGCAGGTCTTCATCATTTGGCAACCATGACACAGGGCGACGAGTCGCTCCACTCACATTCTTAACAGCTGGTTAACCGGCGTGTTGTGAGGCTGTGGTCTCCTGTAGACGCGCCACGCGGGTGTCCATAACTTTGCGCCACAACGGCGGGATCAGCGCCAGCGTTGCCATGGCCGGAAGTGAGTGCGGCAGTTGCGGCATCTCGTCCGTAAGCTCCAGCGCAGGATAGGGTTTCATCGGATGGGCGTGGTGATCGGAATGCCGAGGGGCGTTGAGCATCAGAAAAGACGTGAACCATTGCGGGCTGTTCCAGCTATGCCCTGCGCCGACGGGTTCGAATTTTCCGGGAGTCATTTCGCGACGGCGGAGCCCGTAGTGCTGCACATAATCCGAAAGCATAAGCTGAGAGGAGGCATAGCCCGCGAGCAGCATGTATTTGAAAACGCCTGTGAAACCGCCAATGAGATAGGCCAGAGCGAGACAGACGACCGCGCCGCCGACATAAAGCACGTAAGGGTGCAGATCGGTCGATCCGGCATGCGCGCGCATCGCGTTTTCTTCGCGCAGACCGGCTCGGAACGACCCGAACCAGGCGCGGGGCAGAAAGCGGTAATAGCTCATGCCGAGAGGCGCGGAATTCGGGTCTCGGGCGGTGGCCGCATAACGGTGATGCACACGGACATGCGCAGTGGCGTGATGGCCGAATAACAGCGTGATATAGACCCATGTGCCCATACGGCGGAGCGTCCGATTGGAGCGATGCACCAGCTCGTGCGCGTTGGAGTTCGACACCTGTCCAAAGAACAATCCCATGCCGAAGAACACAAAGAGCCTTTCCCAAAATGCGAGGTGTCCATTGGAGAGCGCCCAGACGGCCAGAGGCAAAAGAGCGAAATGCGAAAGCGCCAGAACGGTTGAGAGCGCGTTGGCGTCGGGAAATTCGGCCTCCGGGTTTTCAGGATCACGGGCTAGGACGACGAGCTGATCGAGAGAATAAGCCAGAGCCGTCATATAGAGAAAACCCGCCACGGCCCAAAGCCCGCCAAACACTGCGCCCAAGGCCAAAAGCGCCACGGGCGCCAGCGTCGTGACCGCGAAAAAACGTATGATGTGGGCGGTCTTGCGCGGCGGAGTTTGTGTCATGGACGTCCCTTTAAATCTGTGCTGACTATAGGCATGAGCCTGTGGTCTGCAAAAGCGAAACCTGTGGCTCAGACGGCGGGGAGGGGTGATTTTGGACATAATTTTATGGGGCTTGGCTGGGGCGAGTGCTTTGGCCTACCTGCCTTTGACCGGGCGCGCGCCGGCGCTTTGGCGCAGCGGGATCAAGACAGTGCCATTGAGCCTCTTCGCGCTGATGGCGTTTCTTCATGGCGGGTCATCTTGGTTAATATTCGGACTGATTTTATCGGCGCTGGGCGATCTGGCGCTGTCACGTGAGGGGGATCGGGCTTTTCTCATCGGGCTTGTCAGCTTTGCGCTCGCGCATCTCTGCTACGTCTTTCTGTTTTGGACTGAGGTCGACGGCCTCTTTTGGCCGGGTGTTGTCATGCTTGCCGGTGTCGCGTTGTCGACGGAAGTTTGGCTGGCGCCCCATACAGGCGCTTTGCGCGGGCCAGTCCGCGTCTATGTTCTGCTCATTTCGGTCATGACGGTGCTGGCGCTCAGCCTGCCGGAGACCTGGCGTTTGGCCAGCCTCGGAGCTGTCTTGTTCTTGCTCTCCGATCTCATTCTGTCGCTCCAACTCTTTCGGATGAAGCCCGGAACGCAGACGGCGCGAGGCGCGGGCTATCTGCTATGGATCCTCTATATTTGCGGTCAGGGGGCGATCCTTTTGGCCTTTGTTCCACGCGTTTGGGGGCTTTCATAAAGGGCCAAGACCGATTAAGTGACGACAGGAACGGAGGCCCCATGTCGCTTTTTTCAAAACTGAAATCCCGTCTGATGAAAACCTCGTCGAAACTCGACGAAGGGTTGGAAGCCATTGTCGAGGACGGTGGCGAGGAAAGCAGCGTCGAGGAGGCCTATGTCGAAGAGGTCGCGGCTGAACCGAAAGCGCCGGAGCCGCCCGCTGCCCCGGATGTGACGCCGGAACCGTTGCCGACACCAGAATACGAGCCTGAGCCCGAGCCGCAGCCGATCCCTGAGCCGGCGCCGGAAACACCCCCCGCGCCTCTGCCGGAAGAACTGCCGACGGATGTGCCGCAAGAGCTTCCTGTCGATCTTCCGGGTGCTCCGGAGCCGGATGTCACGCCGCCGTCCGAAGTTGCCCCGCTTGAAATGCCCGTGCAGGTGCCGGTCGAAGTTCCTGTCGAGATGCCGGTTGAAATCCCGGTTGAGACCGTGATCGAAACACCCGCTCAAACTCTGTCCGAGACCGTCAAACCGGGCTTCTTGGGGCGCCTTCTGGGCCGTAAAGAGACAAAGACCGTCATCCGCCGCGCGCTGGATGACGATATGCTCGAACAGCTCGAAGAGTTGTTGATCACCGCCGATATGGGGGTCGAGACCTCGATGCGGGTGACCGCAGCCATGGCCGAGGGGCGCTATGGCAAGAAACTTTCGGTTGAAGAAATCAAGCGCCTGATGGCCCAGGAAGTCGCGCGGATCATGGAGCCGGTGGCCAAACCGATGCCGATCTACACGAAGACGCCGCAGGTTGTGCTGGTTGTCGGCGTGAACGGTTCGGGCAAGACCACCACCATCGGCAAACTCGCCAGCCAATTCCGCGCGGCCGGTAAATCCGTGGTGATCGCGGCGGGCGATACTTTCCGTGCGGCGGCTGTTGAACAGTTGCAGGTCTGGGGCGAGCGCGCCGGTGTGCCGGTTCTAACTGCGCCCGAGGGCTCCGATCCGGCAAGTCTGGCCTTTGACGCGATGACCAAGGCGCAGGAGACCGGCGCCGATCTGTTGATGATCGACACGGCGGGCCGGTTGCAGAACCGCGCCGACCTGATGGAAGAACTGGCCAAGATCGTCCGGGTGATCCGCAAAAAGGACGAAACCGCGCCGCACAACACTTTGCTTGTGCTCGACGCCACGACAGGGCAAAACGCGGTTTCTCAGGTCGAGATTTTCCAGAAGATCGCGGATGTCTCCGGCCTTGTCATGACGAAACTCGATGGGACCGCCAAGGGTGGGGTTCTGGTCAGTCTGGCCGATAAATTCGGTCTTCCGATCCATGCGATTGGCGTGGGCGAACAGATTGACGATCTCGCCCCCTTCGACCCCGAAGAATTTGCCGCGGCCCTGACGGGTCTGGAGGTTTGATGCTCGAAATTCTGCACGCCATTGGTCCCCAGAGCTGGGTCTCCTGTGGGAACCCGCTGGAACGACGCGAGGCGATTCAGGAGCTGTTTTTCGACCACCCGGTCTGCCCGGACGACACGGCCGAGGACTGGCCGGAGGACCGTGAGCTTTACGCCGAAATGGTGGTGGTTCAGGGCGAGCGTTTGGTGGGCACGGCCATGTTGGTGGTGGACCCTGACCGTGAAGACCGCCCGGCCCGCATCTGGGGCATGGGGGTTCTGCCGGAGTTCCGCACCGATTTCGTGATCCGCACGCTGGAAGAAGCGCTGATCACGGCGGGCTATCTGGACCCGGCCTATCCGTTTATCGAGGCGACCGACGGCATGCTGGTGCCGAATCCCTATTCTGATATGCCGGGGCTCACGCGCTCCGATCCGCGCGCGGCCTGAGGTATGCGCTCAGTCGCTGTGCGGTTTCTGGCTCTGGACCTTTTAGGGGGCTGGGGGTAGCAGGATCACATGAGCGACTTCATTCTTTCTCTTGAAGGCACGGAAACGGGCCACCAGGCAGCGCTGATTCTGGCGCTTATGGCCGCGTTTTTGCATGCGCTCTTCGGGGCGTTACAAAAGGGGCGGCACGATCCATGGCTGTCCCGCGGTGCGATGGATTTCTTTTACTGTATCATGGCCGCGCCTTTCGCGTTGTTCGTTGTGCCTTGGCCGGAGCCACATATGTGGTTGATTTTCCTCGGCATGTTCGTGATCCACATGGGCTATAAAGTCGCGCAGGGATACACCTACACCATGGGCGCCTACACGGTCGTCTATCCCGTGGTGCGTGGCTCGGGGCCGCTTTTTGCGGTGGTCGCGGCCGGATTCGTGTTTGGCGAACATTTCACCTTGGTGCAATGGCTCGGCGTCTTGGTGTTGATTTCCGGCATCTTCGGGCTCGCGATCTACAACCTCAGGACCATCACGGTCGGGCGTGAGACCATGGTTCCCGCCTTGATGCTGGCGGTTCTGACTGGCGCTTTCGTGGCGCTTTACACGACCTATGACGCTTACGGCATCCGCTCGACCGCCGATCCGTTCACGTTTTTGGCGTGGTTCTTCTTCCTCGACGGTTTGGTGATGCCTGTGGTGGCGTTTCTGCGCTATCGGAATATGGTCGAAAAGCCGGCGCTCGGGCCATTGGCAGTTAAGGGGTTCTTTGGCGGCATTGTGGCCTATTTTTCCTTTGGCTGTATCATGTTGGCGACCCGTCTTGATAACGTGGGCGAGGCGGCTGTGCTGCGCGAGACCTCCACCGTTTTCGCGGCCCTCATCGGCTGGATCGTGTTGGGCGAAAAGGTGGGGCCGAGAAGATTGTCCCTCATGGCCTTGATTGCCTTGGGCGCGGTCATAGTTGAGATGGGTGGATAAGGAGCGCGCATGTCAGACGAAAAGCAGATCAAGCCTTGGGTGAAACCGGTTCTCGAAATGGGGCCGATTTTGGCGTTTTTCGCGGGCTATATCGCGCTGCGGGACCATGTGTTCACTATCGGGGGCACGGAATATTCCGGGTTCATCGTGATGACGGCGGCGTTTATCCCGCTTTTGGCGCTCTCCACCCTGATCCTGTGGCGTCTAACCGGCAAGCTGTCGGCGATGCAGATCATGACGCTGGTGCTGGTGGTCGTCTTCGGGGGCCTCACGATCTGGCTCAATGACGAGCGGTTTTTCAAGATGAAGCCGACGATGATTTACATCATGTTCGGGGCCATTCTGGGCGTCGGATTGATGCGCTCGAAAAGCTATCTCTCATTGGTTCTGGGCGAGGTGATGCCCTTGGACGCCGAGGGATGGCGCAAACTCGAATTTCGCATGATGCTGTTTTTCTTCGGTCTGGCCGTCGCCAATGAGGTGATCTGGCGGACCCTCACGACCGACACTTGGGTGAAGTTCAAGACCTTTGGCTTGCCGATCGCTATGCTGTTGTTTTTCATGGCACAAAGCGGATTGATGGCGCGGCATTCGACCGAAGAGGCGGATAAGGACGCAGCGGAGTAATCGCGTCTAGGTCCCTGTGATCGTGTAGGGCAGATAGGCAATCGCCAAGGCGGCAGAGCCGGTGAGGCTCAGACCCTCGATCAGAATATCCTGTCCGGGTGCGCCGCCGACAATGCGGTCGACAAAGCTGCGCGAGGCGATGATCGATAAAAGCTCGGGCGATTGCATAAGCGCGGAATGCCCCAGCGGACCGGGACGGGGCGCGATTGTGGTGTCGACGACCAGAACGCCAAGCTGCCGCAACTCTTCGATATTTTCCGCCTCGCCAACGCGTGGATGCCCGCCCGTCAGAACAGAAGACAGTTTCAAAGCCCGATCCCGGCGCGAGGCGAAGACCGCGAGTTCGACGTCATAGGGGCGCAGATCGGTGACCTGTGAGCGAAACAAATCGATGTCAATGTCGGCTTGCACCAGAACCACACCGTTAAGCCGGTCCAGCGTCTCGCGGTCGCCTTCGAGCGCGAGACGTTTGAGCGCCTCCATCGTCAAAAGCCCGCCCATGGAATGTGCCAGAATGGTGATCTGTTCGGCCTGAGAACGCGCCAGATCATGCAGGGTCTGTGCCAGTGATTTACGGGCAAAAAGGACGGAATCTCGGTCATAGGCATAGCGGGAGATGCGTCCCGCAGATGGCCAGGAAAACAGCACCATCGGCTGATCCAGTTCAAAATCCGTCGCGATCTGCGCAGCGCGGAACACGGCGCCGGGGTAGGAGACGTTGTAGCCATGGACGAAGAGCACAACGCCGCGCTCGCCCTTGGGCTGGGCTCTGATGCGTTGGTTTAGGACATGTCGGAAATCGGGCTCTGCTTCAAAACGTTGGCTGTCCGCTACGAAAAACTGCCGCTCGGGATCGAGAGGCGTGCGGGGGAAGGAGAACTCGCCGGGGCGACGATCAGATGGCACAGAAATTTGATAGTCGCAAAAGAACCGCGTGTCGGAGCGGGCGGCTTCAAAGACCTGCTGCGGGTCCTGCGACACAACGCGGTTTGTGACGACCAGAAGGTCGCGCGTCTGCGTGGCCTGGGCCTCCGGCGGGGTGTTCATCAAGGGCACGGAACAGGCGCTCAAACTCAGCGCGCTGCTGCCCAGGATCATCTCCCGCCGGGTGAGGATCACTTTTGCGCTCCGCCCTGACCGAAGAGGATCTTCTGGGCCTCTTTGTCATGCGCCGTTTCCGTGCGTTTTTCGGCCGCCAAGGCGCGTCCGCGCTGCACGGCCGGGCGCGAAGCAATGCGTGCGATCCAGCGTTTCAGATGCGGTTTGTCATCGAGGCTTTGTTCCTGTTTTTCCCACAAAGACGCCCAGGGCCAGATCGCCATATCGGCGATGGAATAGAAATCGCCCGCGACGAATTCCTCCTCGGCCAGACGCCGGTCGAGCACGCCGTAAAGCCGGGCAACTTCGTTGCGATAGCGGTTTTTGGCATAGGGCAGGTCGTTCGGCGGCTCCATATTGGGCGCGTAGCTCAAAAAGTGATGCGCCTGTCCGGCCATGGGCCCAAGCCCGCCCATTTGCCACATCAGCCACTGATCGACGGCGACCTGATCGCGCTCGCCGCCGCCATAGAACTGACCTGATTTGCGCGCGAGATATTGTAGGATTGCGCCCGATTCAAAGATCGAAATCGGCCGCCCGCCCGGGCCTTCCGGGTCGACGATCGCGGGCATGCGGTTGTTGGGTGAGATTTTGAGAAACTCTGGCTCAAACTGCTCGCCCGCGCCGATGTTCACCAGTTTGACCTCGTATGGCAGGTCCATCTCTTCAAGCGCGATGGCGATTTTCCAGCCGTTGGGCGTCGGCCAGTAGTGGAGCGTAATGGGGGTGTCGATCATTTGCCTTATCCGTTGTTCTCTCCCATCCGCTCACGCGGGGATGGGGTTTGCCTCAGGATGACGCTTTGCGCGAAAAGGACAAGGGCGAAGCAAAGGAAAACACTGGCAAAAGATGTGAAAACCGCGGCGAGGGCGTGGCCGGCAGCGCCTTTTGTAACAAGCCCATCGGCAGGCGTTCGGGGTGACGCAGAGCGGTGCGGTAAAACTCGAACACGCCATCACGCAGATAGGGGGACCAGTGACAGATCTTCTTATCCGCTGCGGGAATGTCGTAGCCCAGACGGGCCAATGTGGCGCGCGTCGCCGCATCGTCGATCTGGATGTCACACCAGCCGCGATGCGATTGCCCCAACCCCGCGCCCAGTGAACGAGCGGGGGCATGATCGGGAACGAGCGCCATCTCAAAGAGCGCATCAAAGAGATCATTTTCGCGTGAGGTGACGTTCAGAACCTCCGCTTTGCGCCCGGCAGCGCTGTCGAGGGCCTGTTCGGCGGTGGAGCGGAACTCGGCGGCGGAGAGGAGAATCGCCCGCCGTACGGCTCCTTCGGGCAGATGCGGAAGGGCCGAGAGGATCACGCGCGCGCCCAAGGAGTGGCCCATCAGATGAACAGGCCGGTCGAGTTTCCAGATCAGTCGCGCCAAAGCCTCGCCGGTGGCGCGGGCCTCAGAATACGCCTGCCAGATCGAGCCGCGGGCCTGCCAACCGAGCGCGATGCACAACCCTTCGTCCGAGCGACCGGTGCCAAAGCCAAGCCCGCGCGGCCAGCTGAGCGCCTTGCGGCAGGTCAGGCCGGGATCAAGCGCGAGAATATGATCATGCGGGTCGTGTTGAGGCACGCGGGGCGAGAATTTGTAGCCATGAATGCAGATGATGATCGGCGCGCCCTGTGGCGTCTTCGCCAGAGCTTCGCGCAGCACCAAGGCGGTGCCTGCGGGCAGAAAGGGCCCATCTGTGTTGATCTTCAAAAGGGGCATGTTCGCCACCCTCTGTTGCACCCGATTGTCTTCCCTGCGTTTGATATGCGCGAGAAGTGTCACGATGCTGCGACAGGGGGGTGAATCTTTGTTAACGAGAGCGGGTGCATCGGTCATGAGCTTGACAGGATGTCGCAGGATTTGTACCCCGCCTATGAGATGACCACGTGGCGATTTGTTCTCCGGATTGCGGGCCACGCTAAAAACACCGCTAAAGAGGTCAGGACGAGACGCTGGGTTGGTCAGAACCCGCCGCGCCCCCGCTCTTGATCGAGAGGGGGCTTTTTTGTCGAAAGGGATCGCGCAAATGGCGAAAGACAGCTGGAAAACCCAAACCAAACTCATCCATGACGGCGTGCGCCGCTCGCAGTATGGCGAGGTCTCCGAGGCCTTGTTCCTGACGCAGGGCTTTGTCTATGACACCGCCGAGGCCGCTGAGGCGCGGTTCGTCAACCAAGGCGAAGACGAGTTCATCTACGCCCGTTACGGCAACCCGACGACCCGCATGTTCGAGGATCGGATGGCCGCGATTGAGGGCTGTGAAGACGCGTTCGCGACCGCCTCCGGCATGGCCGCCGTGGCGGGCGCTCTGATGTCCGTGCTGAAAGCGGGCGATCATCTGGTGTCTTCGAAGGCGCTCTTTGGCTCCTGTCTTTACATCGTCACCGAAGTTCTGCCAAAATTCGGCGTCGAGACCACTTTGGTCGATGGCACCAATCTGGACGAGTGGAAGGCCGCGATCCGTCCCGACACCAAAGCCGTGTTCTGCGAAAGCATTTCCAACCCGACGCTGGAGGTCATCGATCTCAAAGCCGTCTGTGATCTGGCCCATGCGGTCGGTGCGCTGGTCGTGGTCGACAACGCCATGTGCACGCCGATTTTCTCCTACGCGAAAGAGGCCGGGGCCGACCTGATCATCTATTCCACGACCAAACATGTGGATGGGCAGGGGCGCTGTCTCGGCGGTATCATCGCGGGCGACCGTGAGCTGATCCGTGGTCCCGTGGAGATGTATATCAAACACACCGGCGGGGCGATTTCGCCGTTCAACGCCTGGATTCAACTCAAATCCCTCGACACGCTCGACCTGCGCGTGCGGCGTCAGGCGGAGACGGCGATGAAGCTGTGCGAGGCTCTGGATGGCCATCCGGCGCTCAACTCCGTGCGCTACCCGTCCTACAAGTCGCACCCGCAATATGAGCTGGCCAAAACGCAATCCGAGGCCGCAGGCACGGTGATCACCGTGGACCTCAAGGGCGGCAAGGGGGCGGCGTTCAAATTCCTCAACGCGCTTGAGGTCTTCACCCTGTCGAACAATTTCGCCGATGCGAAATCCATCGCGACGCACCCCTGCACCACGACTCACAAGAACGTTCCAGTCGAGAAGCGCCCGGAATTGGGCCTGACCGACGGCCTGGTGCGGCTCTCGATGGGTCTTGAGGACGGCGAAGACATCATTGCGGATATTCTAAACGCACTCGAAGCGGTTTGATCCAGAAGCAAATCTCCTTCGTATTGGTAAAATGAGTGAAACCTCTTATATGAGGCTCAGCGTCAGGGCCGAGCTTTCACGCCAGCCTTTGGGCCAATCTGTGGGGATGTGCGGATGAACATGCAGACCAGCGATCTTGAAAAAAACAACCGGGCGGCCGCTGAGGCCGCTCTCGAGACCCTGCGCGATTGGGCCAAATCGGCGACGCCGACCGAAGTTGCGGAGCTTGATCCGGCCATCGCGCGGCTTTTGCCCGAGGCCAATGATTTCGCAAACTACCCGGCGCTGCGCCGCGCTTACCCGGAAGATTTCGAGGTCGACGAGGCCTATAAGGAAGGCCTGCCGGATTTGCAAAACGGACCGGAGAGCCTGATCAAGGGCGCCAAGCGGCAAATCCAGCACGTCGGCATCTCGAATTTCCGCCTGCCGATCCGGTTCCGCACCCGCGACAGCTTGAATGGTGGCGGCGATCTGACACTTGAGACTTCTGTTACCGGCACCGTGTCTTTGGAAGCAGAGAAGAAGGGCATCAACATGTCCCGGATCATGCGGTCGTTCTACAAACACGCCGAGCGCAGCTTTTCCTTCGACGTGATCCAAGCCGCGCTGCGCGATTATCAAAGCGATCTCGACAGTTTCGATGCGCGCATCCAGATGCGGTTTTCCTTCCCGGTGAAACGGCCGTCTCTGCGCTCCGGTCTTGAGGGTTACCAGTATTACGACATCGCGCTGGAGCTTGTGGAAGTCGCCGGTAAAATGACAGAAATCATGCATCTGGACTATGTTTATAGCTCCACGTGCCCCTGTTCTCTTGAACTTTCCGAACATGCCCGCCGCACCCGGCACCAGCTCGCGACACCGCATTCGCAACGCTCCGTGGCGCGGATTTCGGTCGAGGTGAAGAACCAGCAGGATACGCTTTGGTTCGAAGATCTCATTGACCTCTGTCGCAAAGCGGTGCCGACCGAGACGCAAGTCATGGTCAAACGTGAGGACGAACAGGCCTTCGCAGAGCTTAACGCCGCCAATCCGATTTTCGTCGAGGACGCGGCGCGTTTGTTCTCAGAAGTCTTGGAAAACGATCCGCGCATCGGAGATTTCCGCGTGGTCGCCTCCCATCAGGAAAGCCTGCATTCTCATGACGCAGTTTCGGTTTTGACCGAAGGGGAGACCTTTGCCGCGCAAAGCCTCGATCCCAAACTGTTTTCGACGCTTTTCCACGTCGGATAATGGACTGAGATGCCTCTGCCGCAAAGGCGTGCTTGACTTGCGGGCGCGGCCCCGCCAAGCCTTGGCCTCATGACGGATTTAAGACCTGTTGGATATGTGATCGGCACGCTTGTCGCCCTTTTGGGGCTGACGATGGCGATTCCCATGGCGGTGGACCTGTCTACGGGGTCAGGCGAATGGCATGTGTTCTTTCGCGCAGGCGTCATCACCTTCGTGATTGGCGCGGCTTTGACGCTCTCGACCCAGAACGGCCAGCAACAGGGCCTCTCGATCCAGCAAATGTTCCTTTTGACCACGCTGATCTGGCTCATCCTGCCGCTGTTCGGCGGCATTCCCTTTATCTTGGGCGCGACCGAGGCGAGCCTGACCGATGCGTTTTTCGAGGCGATGTCGGGCATGACCACCACCGGTTCGACGGTCTTCTCCGGGTTAGACGATCTGCCCGAAGGCATCCTCTTGTGGCGCTCGATGTTGCAATGGTTCGGGGGCGTCGGGATCATTGTGGTCGCTATGGTCTTCCTGCCCGAACTTAAAGTGGGCGGCATGCAGGTGTTCCGCTCCGAAGCCTTTGATACTGATGGCAAAGTCCTGCCGCGCGCCGGTGAGATTGCCTCGCGGATTTCGGTCATCTACGTGGCGCTGACCTTCCTCTGTTTCCTGAGCTATCTGCTGGTCGGCATGTCGGTGTTCGATGCGCTGAACCATGCGCTCACGACGCTCTCAACCGGAGGGTTTTCCACCCGTGACGCCTCTTTCGGCGCGTTCCAGGGGCCGGCGGAATATGTTTCGTCCTTCTTCATGATCCTCGCCTCGCTGCCCTTTGTCCGCTTCGTTCAGCTTATCGCAGGCACCGCAAAACCTCTCTGGCGCGACACGCAGATCCATGCCTATCTGATGATCATTTTCGGCCTGACCATCGCCTTTGCGGTCTACCGCCTTTTGGTCAACGCCGATCATTTCGAACATTCCTTCCGAGAGGGCCTGTTCAACGTCACATCGATCATTTCCGGCACTGGCTATGCCTCGACGGATTATCAACTGTGGGGCGCCTTCCCGGCTGTGGCCTTTTTCTTCATCGGCCTCATTGGCGGCTGCGCGGGCTCGACGGCCTGTTCTGTGAAAGTCTTCCGCTATCAGCTTTTGTGGGCCTCGATGAGGGCGCAAATCCGCAAAATCCATAGCCCCAATGGCGTCTTCACGCCCCGCTACCAAGGCCACCCGGTGACAGAGGATGTGCTGTCCTCCGTGATGGCGTTCTTTTCGTTTTTCATCGTCACTTTGGGCGTCACGGCGGTGCTTTTGGCAGCCACTGGGCTCGATTTCATCACCGCGATTTCGGGCGCTGCGACCGCTTTGGCCTGTGTGGGGCCGGGACTGGGCGACATCATCGGGCCGGCGGGGAACTTCGAAACGCTCAACGATCCGGCGAAATGGGTTTTGGCCATCGCCATGCTGATCGGTCGTCTCGAGGTCATGTCGGTCTTCGCGCTCTTCACCATCCGGTTCTGGCGGGGGTGATGCGTGGCGGAAGAGATGGCGGAAGAGAATGAGCACGTCCTGAGCTTTTACCGCGTGCGTCAGGCGCTGGGTCTCGTGGCGCTCATCCTGCCGTTTCTGTTGATCGGCGGCGGCTTGCCCCTCGACGATCATCTGCGCGATTCCGTGTCGAACTACTTCTTTTCGCCGCTCAGAGAGGCCTTCGTCGGGTCGCTTTTCGCCATCGGCGTGTTCCTGATTTCCTACAAAGGCTACCCGCGCCGTCGGGGCGAGACCTTTTCGGATCAGGTTCTGTCCAGCGTGGCGGGTGTCTCCGCGCTCTTGGTGGCGGTGTTTCCGTCTTTGGACGATTGCGTGGTGGTGAAAGCGAATGAGAGCGACAGCTGCATTTTGCCCGAGATCACCGTGACGCAAAAACTTGTTGGCGTCGATTT
This sequence comes from Celeribacter sp. PS-C1, assembly GCF_019429625.1. Classification (GTDB taxonomy): domain Bacteria; phylum Pseudomonadota; class Alphaproteobacteria; order Rhodobacterales; family Rhodobacteraceae; genus Celeribacter. The sequence continues at coordinate 121,927 of NZ_JAHXRW010000006.1, read as the reverse complement.
GTCCGCTTGGGTCCATAACCTCTCGGCGGTGGTGTTTTTCCTCTGCCTCGTGGTGTTCTGCCTCGTGCAATTCCCGAGAACCCAAAGCCGCGTGCGCCCCTATATCTACAAGGCCTGCGGCTACGGCATCCTCGTGGCACTGGCGATGATCGCCGGGTCTTTCGTCTACGCGCGCTGGGGCGGGGGGCAGGCGTTTGTCGCTCGCCATAATCTCGTGTTTTGGGGTGAGGCCATGGGCATCTGGATCTTCGCGCTGGCCTGGTTGACCAAGGGCAAGGCGGATCAGGCGGCGCTGGCGTTGTTCCGGGCCTGAGGCCAAAGAAAAACCCCGCCAGAGCGGGGTTTCGCATGTTTTTTGCTCTGAAAAATCAGATCAGTTCCAGCAGCTCACCAGAACCGTCATGTCACGCCCGATGGTGACCAGATCGCTGTCCGAAGCCCCCGCGGCGGCCTCAGAGGCCGACATGGTCACGCCGTTCTTGGACAGGAACCCGGCAATCTTTTCCATGTCATAGGCAAAGGCCACATCCGCTGGCAGGTCCCGGCCCTGCGTCAGCGCGGCAGAGGGGGCGAGCATGCCGATCACGGCGCCTGCGCTGTTCAGCAGCGGGCCACCCGCTTCGCCCGGAAGCGTGGTCATTGCGAGGCGCAGAATGTCCTCCTCGCCCGACAGGCCTTTGTGCTCGGCCATCAGACCGTAGTTCAACGTTGGCGCGCCAAGGCGTCCCTCATAGGCAAAGCCGGAGACGGAGACCTCGGACTGAAGCCGCGGCAATTGGCTGTCGAATTTGGCGATCTCGAGCGGGGCCAGAGCCTCAGTCGGGGTCAAAAGCGCCATGCCATCGGCGGTCGCGGTGACGGTGGCGTCATAAGTCTCGTCGAGGGTGATCTTGGCACAGCTCGCGACCAAATCGGCCTCGGTCAACACGGTGCCTTTGTCGTCGACATAGAACCCGCTGCCGGCTTTTTCCGGGCGGCGGATGTCGAGGCCGGCCATCAGGTCAATGTCCTGCGCTGCACCTTCGCCGTAGGCATCGGGCAAGACGCCGTCGGTGGGCGCGAAAGACGCCTGCATCGCCTCCAAAGCCATCTGGTGACGTTTCTCGTCGGTGGTGTTGCTGGGTGTTGGCCAGATCAGGGTCCAGCCTTTGACCACGCCATTCACCAATTTTGCTTCGGTGTGGGACGTGATCTGAGCATTGGTGCCGGTCAGGCTAAAGCTGTTCTGGTCGCGCGAGCGCGGGCCGTCCATCGGCACGATTTCGAGCGTCTGCATGATCTCGTAGAGACCGCCCAAAGTGGCAGCATCGCCGGTTTGTGAGATCAAAAGTACCTGCGCGTCTGAGCCATCTTTGGCCCCGTATTTTGCAAAAGGCGGGGTGTATTCGGAGAACTCCACAACACCTGTCGGCAGCGTGATCGCGATGCCTGCGACATCATCCACAACAGGGCGAAGGCCAAGGCTGTTCACCACGTCCTGATAGGCCGCCAGAACTTCGGCGCGTTGGCGGGTGGTCAGAACACCTGTCGGCTCATAGCCCTGAAGCGTTTGCCAGTCGGACATGGCGCGCCGCGTGCCGGGCCCAAAGGCGCCGTCGATGCCGGAATTATACACGCCCGCGAAATGCAGCGCGGTTTGCAGCGCCTCACGCGCCGGGCGATCCAATGCGCGCTCGGAGGCGCGGGCCTCTGCCGGGGTCTCGTCCAACTCGATAGGCTCCATTGCTGTCTCGATCACCTCTTCGGCAACGGCGTCCGTTGCGGGCGCGTCTGTCGGGGTCTCAATGGGCGCGAGAGTCGAGACATTCACACCGACCGGCCAAAACGCCGCTTGGAAGCGGGCGCCGTCGGTCAGGTAGCTGTCGCCGGGAATTCGTCCCTGAGCGCGCAGTGCCAGACGGGCGGCTTCGGCTTCGGCCTCCGTGGCGTAGGGGCCAAGCGCGATGGCGTGCCAGCGGCCCGGCAGGTTGAATCCCACGACATTCGGCAGCGCGTTGGCATAGCCTTGGGCCGCCTCGGTGGCCTCTGTCAGAGAGGGCTGTGCCTCGATCTGAATCCATTGTTCCGCGGAGAGAGCTGTGGAGAGAAACAGCGAAGCGGCAACGCCCAGAGGCGCAACAGCGAAAAACCTAGTCATGAGAACCCTTACTTCTTTTCGAACCGGTCCAAAGGGTGTCCTCCGGGTCCTGTTCGTCGTCATCTTGTCCGGGCGCTAAGAAAACAGGTTTGTGGCCGAGGTCAACATCTGGGCGGTGCCGTAAGGTCAGAAATGGAGGAGATGTGATCGAAATAAAGCGGATTGCGGGCTTTGCGGCGCAAGAGCCGGGGATTGCGCTATGGTGACATTGACGCCCCCGCCGGGCTTGCCTATTGAAGAGCCGCGTTCGATGCGTGACAACACGCCCATCACAAACCTCTGGCGAAAGACTTCCCATGTCCGAGACTGTAGACAAACCGCGTTCCTTTCAGGAAATCATCCTGAGGCTTCAGGCCTATTGGGCCGCGAAAGGCTGTGCCGTATTGCAGCCCTATGACATGGAAGTGGGCGCGGGGACCTTTCACCCGGCCACGACGCTGCGCTCTTTGGGCTCGAATGCTTGGGCTGCGGCCTACGTTCAACCCTCGCGCCGTCCGACCGACGGGCGCTATGGCGAGAACCCGAACCGGTTGCAGCACTACTACCAGTATCAGGTGCTGATCAAACCCTCGCCGCCGGATTTGCAGGACCTCTATCTCGGGTCGCTCAAAGCCATCGGCATCGACACCGAGCTGCATGACATTCGTTTCGTCGAAGACGACTGGGAAAGCCCGACGTTGGGGGCTTGGGGTCTCGGTTGGGAGGTTTGGTGCGACGGGATGGAAGTGTCTCAGTTCACCTATTTCCAACAGGTCGGCGGCCATGATTGCCATCCGGTCTCGGGTGAGCTGACCTACGGGCTCGAGCGTCTGGCGATGTATGTTTTGGGCGTCGATCACGTCATGAACATGCCCTACAACGACCCGCAGGCGCCGATCGCGCTGACCTATGGCGATGTGTTCAAACAGACCGAGGAAGAATATTCCCGGCACAATTTCGACGTTGCCAACACCGAGAAACTTCTGTCGGATTTCGTCAATGCCGAGAAAGAATGTCACGCCATTCTCGACCAGGAGCATATTGATCCCAAGACCGGCAAACGCATTATCATGGCACATCCGGCCTATGATCAATGCATCAAGGCCTCGCATATCTTCAACCTGTTGGATGCGCGCGGCGTGATCTCCGTCACCGAGCGTCAGGCCTATATTGGGCGTGTCCGCGCGCTGGCCAAAGCCTGTGCCGATGCCTTCGTTCTGACCGAGGCGGGCGGCTGGAAAGCGCTTGCGACACAAGCCGATGCTGCTGAAAAAGGCCTCGTGCCGAAAGATTTCGTGGAATGAATGGCAAACTGGTCGCAGGTGGTATCGTGATCTCCGCACTCGTGTTCGGCGCGGGCCTCTATTATTCGCAGGTCTACGCCTATTACAAACCGATCCCGGCCAATGCGCCGGCGGCTTCGGTCTCTGTGACCACCTTCGAGGGCCTGTCCGAAGACATTCTCGCCGAGAATTTCACCGGCATCGACGCCGACACCTCGCCGATCAAATTCCGCGCCTGTTTCACCACGCCCCTGTCCCTGCCGATGATGACGGAAACCTTTCAGCCCTATGAGGATGCGGCTCCTCTCGTGGCGCAGAAATGGTTCGACTGTTTCGACGCAGGCGCGATTGGCGCCGACATCGAGGCGGGCCGTGCCGTCGCCTTCCTCGGCGCAGAAAATTCTCCCTATGGCATCGACCGTGTGGTCGCCATCTACCCCGATGGCCGCGGCTTTGCCTGGAACCAGATCAACCGCTGTGGCGATGCCGTGTTCGACGGCGATCCCACTCCCGTGGGCTGTCCGCCCGCTCCTGAAGGAAACTGACTATGGCTGACTTGCTGATCGAGCTCTTCTCCGAAGAAATCCCCGCGCGCATGCAAAAACGTGCCGCCGAGGATCTGAAATCTCTGGTGACGAACGGTCTGGTCGAGGCCGGTCTGACCTATGCCTCCGCGGGCGCCTTCGCGACGCCGCGCCGTCTGGCTCTCTCCATCGAAGGGCTATTGGAGGCGTCGCCGACCACCGTCGAAGAGCGCAAAGGCCCGCGCGTCGATGCGCCCGAAAAAGCGCTCGAAGGGTTCCTGCGTGGTGCGGGTGTCACGAAAGACGAGTTGGAAATCCGCGACGAGAAAAAGGGCCAGGTCTATTTCGCCAAGATCACCAAGCCGGGGCGTCCGGCCGCCGAGATCGTGGCCGAGGTGCTTGAGGCCACCGTGCGCAATTTCCCCTGGCCGAAATCCATGCGCTGGGGCGCGGGGAGCCTCAAATGGGTGCGTCCGCTGCACTCCATCGTTTGCCTGATGACTCGCGAAGACGGCGCCGAGGTTGTGCCCCTCGACATCGACGGCATCACCTCCGGCAACACGGTCCGGGGGCATCGTTTCATGCCCTCCGGCAGCTTCAAGGTGACGTCTTTCGACGACTACGCGACCAAGCTGAAACAGAATTTCGTGGTGCTCGATGGGGCTGAGCGCGCCAATCACATCTGGCACGACGCCACCAATCAAGCCTTCGCGCAGGGGCTCGAAGTCGTTGAGGACAAAGGGCTTTTGGCCGAGGTTGCGGGTCTGGTCGAATGGCCGGTCGTGCTTTTAGGCGAGATCGGTGCCGATTTCCTCGATCTGCCGCCCGAGGTGTTGCAGACCTCGATGAAAGAGCATCAAAAATTCTTCTCTGTGCGCAACCCGAAGACGGGCCGCATCGAGAAATTCGTCACCGTTGCCAACCGCGAGACCAAGGACAACGGCGCGACCATCCTCGCGGGCAACCAAAAGGTGCTCTCCGCGCGTCTGTCGGATGCGAAATTCTTCTGGGAAAACGACGTGCGGACCGTCGAGCGTGACGGCATGGAGGCGATGTCCGCATCGCTCGCCAATGTCACATTCCACAACAAACTCGGCTCTCAGGCGGCCCGCATCGCGCGCATCGCATCGCTGGCCGAAGAAATCGCGCCCATCGTTGGTGCCGAGGCCGCTGAGGCCGGCGTGGCTGCGAAAGTTGCCAAAGCCGATCTGAGCTCTGAAATGGTCTACGAATTCCCGGAACTGCAAGGCATCATGGGCCGCTATTACGCTCAAAAAGCCGGGCTGTCGGATGCTGTGGCAGACGCCTGCCGCGACCACTATTCTCCGCTTGGCCCTTCCGACGATGTGCCGACCGAAGCTGTTTCCGTCTCTGTTGCTTTGGCCGACAAGCTCGACACTTTGACGGGCTTTTGGGCGATTGATGAGAAACCCACTGGCTCGAAAGACCCCTTTGCGCTTCGTCGCGCGGCTCTGGGCGTGATCCGTCTCTTGATCACCAACGATGTGCGTCTGAACCTCGACCGGTTCATCGACAGCCAGCTGTTGCTGCACAAGATTGCAGAGGCTGATGAGAATGATGGTATCATCGACACGTTGAAAGAAATCCTCGACGAGATCGCTGAACACGGCGTCTTCGGCGCGGCTTTCGATGCGATCGCCGACAAGCTCTCCGATGCTCAAAAAGACGCGGTGAAAAAGGCGGCTGGCAATGTTCCTGACACCTCCGAGGATCTGCTGTCCTTCTTCCACGACCGTCTCAAAGTCTTCCTCAAAGACGAGGGCATCCGTCATGACGTGATCGACGCTTGTCTGGCGATGGAAGGCAATGATGACATCACGCTTTTGGTTAAACGTGCCCGTGCGTTGCAGGCCATGCTCGACACCGAAGATGGCACCAACCTGATCCAAGGCTTCAAACGCGCGAACAACATCCTGACGCAGGCCGAGGAAAAAGACGGTGTCGAATACAGCTTTGGCCCCGATCTCAAATTTGCCGAAGTCGCAGAAGAAAAAGCGCTTTTTGCCACGCTCGATGCGGCGGAAGAGGCGATCAAGCCTGCGATGAAGGCTGAGGATTTCACCAAAGCGATGTCCGCTATGGCCGATATGCGCGCTTCCGTGGACGCCTTCTTCGAGGCGGTGCAGGTCAATGCCGACAACGAGATCGTGCGCCGCAATCGCCTGAACCTCTTGGGACGCATTCGTGACGTCTGTCTGTCGGTCGCCGATCTCACCCGGATCGAAAGCTGATCTTTCGCCGTTGCCGTGTTAAGCTGCAACGGTGTTTCATGAAATCTGTGCGCCGTTACGGTTAATGGTTGCGCTCACGCGGCCTTGAGGCGTAGCGTGCCGCAACAGGGAGGTGCCGCAGTGCAGCAAGAGAGCGACAGTCTCGGGTTCACCCGCATCCGCCGCGTCGCACCGATCGCGGTCGAAACCCATGGCGGACGGGCAAAATGCCTGCAACGCCTGATCCGTCTTGATCTGCCCGTGCCGGAAACTGTCGCTTTGTCCTTCGATGCAGTGCATCGCTTGGCGGAGGGGCATCGGTTTGACAAAAAAGCGCTGTTGCGGGTGTTTGGCGATGCGCCTTTGCTCTCTGTGCGGCCTTCGTCCGAGGACCCCGATTGGGGTGGCCCTGGAGCCATTCTCAACATTGGCATGAATGACGCACGCCATGCGGAGCTGACGCAGACCCTTGGTCCGGATGCGGCGGACACGTTATATTTGCGATTTGTGCAATCTTTTGCGGTCCATGTTGAGCGCCTTGATCCGGAGTTGTTCGAATTTGACACCTCTATGCCCGTGCGTGAGGCTCTGAAATCTGCACTGGACGCTCATGAAGATGAAACGGGAGAGCTGTTCCCTCAAGATCCCGCCGAGCAATTGGGCCAAGTCCTGCGCTCGATGGCGCGAGCCTGGGAGGGCACAACGGCGCGGCTCTTGCGTCAGGCCAAGGGGGCGCCGGCGGATGCAGGACTCGGGTTGATCGTGCAAGCCATGTCCTTGGGGCTGGGCCCTGGCGAAAGCGGGGCAGGGGTCCTGCAGTTGGTGGATTCGAACACCGGCGCGCCGCTTATCAAAGGCCGCTACAAACGCCAGTCGCAGGGCCGCGATGCGGTCAGCAATGGCGAATTCGACGCGGATGAAGCGCTCTACCTGACCCGAGACAAACGTGGGCCCTCGCTCGAAGAGGTGCAGCCAGAGCTGTTTAAGGCCTTGGTGGAAATGTCGAAACTCTGCCGCGTGCGTCTGCGCGAAGAGATGCAGGTCGAATTTACCATCGAGAACGGCAAGCTTTCGGTGCTGGACGCCGTGCGGGTTCAGCGCAGCTCGCGCGCAGCGCTGCGCATCGCGGTGCAGCTGGCCGAGGATGGCATCATCCCGCGCGAAGAGGCGATCACCCGTGTGCCCGCGCGGTCACTAACCGAGTTGTTGCACCAACAGGTTGATCCCAAAGGGAAACGTGACGTTGTGGCTAGAGGTATCGCGGCCTCGCCGGGCGGCGCGGTCGGACGGATCGTGTTCAATTCCAGTGTCGCACAAAGCTATGAATCGCGTGGCGAGCCCTGCATCCTTGTGCGGCGCGAGACCACGCCCGAGGACATTCGCGGCATGCATTCCTCCGTCGGCATTCTGACAGAACGCGGCGGTGTCACCTCGCACGCGGCGGTGATCGCGCGCGGGATGGGGGTGCCCTGTGTCGTTGGTGCTTCGATGCGGATCAACGCTCGCGAACGCACGCTGACGCTCTCAGATGGGCGCAAGCTCGAAGAGGGCGATATTCTGACGCTCGACGGCTCCGCGGGCGAGGCGCTGATGGGCGCTGTCAAGATGCTGCCGCCGGTGAAGGACCACTGGTATCTGCAATTGATGGAATGGGCCGATGCGATCCGTGACATCGGGGTGCGCGCCAATGCCGACACGCCGGCGGATGCCGCCATGGCGCGCGATTTCAAAGCGCAAGGCATCGGACTGTGCCGCACCGAGCATATGTTCTTTGAAGGCGACCGCCTGACTGTGATGCGCGAAATGATTTTCGCCTCGCGCCATGAAGATCGCGCCGAGGCGATTGCCAGGCTCCTTCCAATGCAGCGCTCTGATTTCACAGAGCTTTTCCGGATCATGGAGGGCCTGCCTGTCTGCATTCGCCTGTTCGATCCGCCCTTGCATGAATTCCTTCCCTCGGACCGCGAAGGCGCGAAGGAACTGGCCGAAGCGCTGGACCTGCCGCTCTCTGACGTGACCCGTCGCATCGAATGGCTGTCGGAATTCAACCCGATGCTGGGAATGCGCGGCGTGCGCCTGGGCATCACCTTCCCCGAGATTTACGAAATGCAGGCCCGTGCCATTTTTGAAGCCACGATCGAGGCCTCGAAACACGGTGCGCCGGTGGTGCCGGAGATCATGATCCCGCTGGTCTCTGCCAAACGCGAGGTCGAATTGGTCAAAACCCAGATCGACGGCGTTGCTGCGGCCGTGCGCAACGAGACGGGCGCGGATTTCACCTATCGCCTCGGCGTGATGGTTGAGACCCCGCGGGCAGCCTTGCGCGCGGGTGACATCGCGCAGAGTGCGGCTTTCCTGTCTTTCGGCACCAATGACCTGACGCAAATGGCCTACGGGCTGTCGCGCGACGATGCGGGGCGGTTCATGAACTCATATGTGCAGCAGGGCGTTTTTCCGGAAGATCCTTTCCACATGCTCGATTTTGAGGGAGTCGGCGAACTTTTGAAAATCGGGGCCGAGCGAGGGCGCAAAGCACGTCCTGAATTGACGGTCGCAGTATGCGGTGAACATGGCGGCAACCCCGAATCTATCGCCTTTTGTCGCGCTGCAGGATTCGATTACGTGTCCTGCTCCCCCTTCCGAGTGCCCGTGGCCCGCCTTGCCGCTGCGCAGCTTGTCGCCTACGATGCAAAATAGTCACACAAACGCAGCAAGATGCTGAAAATAAAGGCGGTTATGGTCTGCCTTTAAGTGTTTTTCGGCACTTTTGCGCTTATTTCTTGACTGTCTGGTTGATGCGTCGAGGGCCTCGGGGTGGACCTTTTGGGACATTTGACCTATCCCCCGCTCCGAAATCCACCCGTGAGGCCCTGCAATTTGGGGCGCAATGGAGGGGCAACCCTATGCAAATTCCAGCTAAGCTCAAGGCGCTCGCGCTTGTAGTCACGCTCGGCGCATCGACACTTCCGGGACAGTCCCGTGCAGAGGTGACGGTGAGCCACTCGAACGATCCGAACCCGGTGCTTGGGCTCGAACTGAACGCGCTGTTGAACCAAGAGCGCAATGGACTTGAAAACGTCGACGCAGATGCGATCGAGCGTCTCTTGGCGAGCTTCAAGCCGAAATCCAGCACCCCCGCGATCTCCTACTCGCGGGACTTCCTTGCGAGTCAGCCCGCCGCCAAGGGGGGGGAGCAATGGCAATGTCTCGCAGAGGCACTGTATTTCGAAGCGCGCGGTGAAAGCGTCAAAGGTCAGTTCGCCGTCGCCGAGGTCATTCTCAACCGCGTCTCCTCGTCGAAGTTTCCGAACACGGTCTGCGGCGTGGTGCATCAGGGCACGGGCAAGAAATACCAGTGCCAGTTCACCTACACCTGCGACGGCTACGCTGATGTCGTGCGCGAAAAGGGCGCTTGGGATCAGGTGGCGAAAGTTGCCAAGCTGATGATCGACGGCGCGCCGCGCACGCTGACGCAGGGCGCGACCCACTATCACACCCGCGCTGTGAACCCGCGTTGGGCGCGTGCTTTCGCGAAAACAGCGCAGATCGGCGTTCACATGTTCTACCGGATGCCGCAGGCGTAACGCCTCAGATCACGGAATTGTTTCAGGCCCTGCCGGTAAAACGGCGGGGTTTTGCCATTTCAGCGATGGACGTGTGCGCCGGGCGATTGGGTCTTGGCCCATCGCCGCCAAAGCTGTAGCAAAGGCCAAACTTGCAAAAGGGACCGTCAATGTCCGAGATTAGACAGGCTTTTGAGCACCCCGAAGCGCGCGCGCTGGCGACGTCTGACGCCGCACCGCTCGACCGGATTTCGTTGCGCGACCATGTGGTCGATGTCGAAATCGGTGCGTTTCAAGCCGAGCGCGGCGTGCGCCAGCGCGTGTCCTTCAACATCGTGGTCGAACTGACACCGGTGACCGGTCCGATCGATGACGACGTCGACCGCATCCTGTCCTATGACCGGCTGACCGAGGCAATCCATATCGAGTTGGAGGCCGAGCGTCTCAATCTGCTCGAAACCCTTGCCGAGCGCATCGCAGAGCGCATTCTCGCCGAGCCGCGCGCCTTTCGGGTCTTCGTGCGGGTCGAAAAACTCGACCGGGGTCCCGGCGCGCTTGGCGTCGAGATTGTGCGCAGCGCTGAACAGGGTGGGCGTGCAGAGGCTATGGAGGCCCCGGTGCCGCATCCGCTGATTGTGCATCTTGGGCCGGAGGCATTGGCGAGCGCGCAGCTCACCGCCTGGATCGACGCGCTTGAGGCCGATCCGCGACCTGTCATTCTGACCGTTGGTTTGCCCTCTGGCGACTGGCCCGAGGCGGGGCATAAGGCGGCGCAGCGGCGCATTGACCTCTTGGCGATTGAGCAAAACGCCTGGGTTCTGGCCGGGCGTGATGCCCGCTGTGTCGTGCGTGCGACCCGAACTGAGTTGGATTGGGCGATGAAGCAGGGGCAAATCTCCGTTTGGGCGCCGTCCAAAATGGTGCTCGACGCGGTGCATGGGCCGAAAGGCGACATCGCCGAGATGGTCGCTTGGTTGGCGCAAGAGCTCTCCGCGACAAAGGTTCTGAGCCTCGGCGCGGTGGAGATCGAAGGCGCCGAGCGCCGCGACGCGGATGCTGCAGTGGAGCTGTCCTGAAATGACCCAGCCATTCTACGATCGTCCGATCCCGAGCTGCGATCCGGCCCGGCCTGAGGGCGCGTTGACGCTTGCGGGCGGCTGGTGCTGGTTTACCCATGTCGAACGCCTGCGTCGTGACGCGCCGCCGGAGATTTTGCCGGTGTCTGCGCTCTCTGATGAAGCCCGCACGCGTTTGAACTCCGCCCGCGCCCCTATGGCGGGGCTTGATCTGATCGCGCCTTCGGTGATGAGCATTCTCAACGTCACGCCCGACAGCTTCTCCGATGGTGGCAAATTCGACCGCCCTGAGGCGGCACTGGCCGAAGTGCAGGACATGATCGCGTCCGGTGTCGACATCATCGACATCGGCGGCGAAAGCACGCGCCCGGGCGCCGATTACATTGCCATCGGCGAAGAGATAACCCGCACCGCGCCGGTGATTGCGGCGATCCGTGAGATCAGCGCCGTGCCGATCTCCATCGACACACGTAAAGCTCCGGTGGCGGAGGCCGCGCTCAAGGCTGGCGCGAGCCTTGTGAATGATGTCTATGCCTTTACTCATGATCCCGATCTGGCGCGTGTGAGCGCAGAGGCAGGCGCGCCTGTCTGTCTGATGCATGCGCAGGGCGACCCGGAGGTGATGCAGGACGATCCGCAATACGACAATGTGCTGCTCGATGTGTATGACTTCCTCGAAGACCGCATCAAAGTGGCCGAGGCGGCGGGTATTTCGCGTGCACAGATCCTCGTCGATCCCGGCATCGGCTTCGGTAAAACGGTTGAGCATAATCTGGCGCTTCTGGAGCGGATTTCCCTATTCCACGCCCTAGGCTGCGGCATCCTTTTGGGCGTCTCTCGCAAGGGTTTCATCGGCAAGATCGGCAAGGCTCCCGTGGCCCAAGACCGCGCGCCGGGAACGCTGGCTGTCACGGTGTCAGCGCTTGGGCAGGGCGTGCAAATTCACCGGGTGCATGATTTCAAAGAGGCAAAACAGGCGCTTGCCTTGTGGCAGGCGGTAATAAGTGTGGGGAGAGACAGCTATGACGCGTAAATTCTTTGGCACGGACGGGGTGCGCGGGCGCGCCAACAGCCATCCGATGACCGCCGAAATGGCGCTGAAACTCGGGGCGGCCGCGGGGCGCTATTTCCGACGTGACGGCTCGCGCGAGCATCGTGTGGTGATTGGTAAAGACACGCGTCTGTCGGGCTATATGTTCGAAACCGCCATGACGGCGGGCTTCACCTCGACCGGGATGAACGTGTTCCTTCTTGGCCCGGTGCCAACGCCGGCTGTGGGTATGCTCACCACCTCGATGCGCGCGGATGTCGGCGTGATGATTTCCGCCTCGCACAACCCCGCCGAGGACAATGGCATCAAGTTTTTCGGCCCCGACGGCTTCAAACTGTCGGATGAGGCGGAGAGCGAGATCGAGCGGCTGATGGAAGAGGGTGTCGAACCCGCGCAGGCGCAAAACATCGGTCGGGCGAAACGCATCGACGACGGACGTTTCCGTTACAATGAGCGGGTGAAATCGACCCTGCCGCGGGGGATGAATTTCCAAGGGCTGAAAGTGGTGATCGACTGTGCCAATGGCGCGGCCTATCGCACGGCGCCCGAAGTGCTTTGGGAACTGGGCGCAGAGGTGATCCCGGTGGGCACGGCCCCCAACGGCAAGAACATCAACGATCATTGCGGCTCGACCTATGTCCAGACCGCCGCCGAGGCTGTGGTGGCCCATGGCGCGGATGTGGGTATTTGTCTCGATGGCGACGCGGATCGGGTGATGATCCTCGACGAGACGGGCCGTGTGGCCGATGGTGATCAGCTTATGGGCTTGATGGCCAAGGCCTGGGCCGATCAGGGGCGTCTGAGCGGCGGAGCTTTGGTCGCGACCGTGATGTCGAACCTTGGTCTGGAGCGGTTTCTGGAGGCCGAAGGCCTGAGGTTGGAGCGCACCGCCGTGGGCGACCGCTATGTGGTGGAGCGGATGCGGGCAGGGGGCTTTAACCTTGGCGGCGAACAATCCGGTCATATCGTGATGAGTGATTATGCGACCACGGGCGATGGTTTGCTGGCGGGGCTTCAGTTCCTAGCGGCCATGGTGGAGACCGGCAAAAAAGCCTCCGAGCTGACGCAGGTCTTCGAGCCGGTGCCGCAGCTTTTGCAGAACGTGCGGTATGGTACCGGACAAAAGCCGCTGGATGATAGCGGCGTCAAAGCCGCAATTTCCGCAGCGGAGGCCAAGCTCAACGGTAACGGGCGGCTCTTGATCCGCAAATCCGGCACCGAACCGCTGATCCGCGTCATGGCCGAAAGCGTGAGCGAAAGCGTTTTGAACGCGGCTGTCGAGGATGTTGTGGCGGCGGTGAAGGCGGCGACACAGTAAACTTTGAGACTGTTCGAATATGACAAGAAAGGCGGCTCTTTGGGCCGCCTTAATTCGTTCGTGACAAGGATTATATGCCTTTAACGGCCCAGCGGAATGATGACGCCGGTCGAGATTACGCCATAGATATCGTCATCATAGCCCGTCGCGGCGTTGAGGAAGAGGGATTTGTAATTCAGTTGCACAGAGGGCGCAAAGCCGGTGTAACCCTCGCCAAAGGAGTGGATATAGGCGCCGACGATCCCCGCCTGTGCGTGCTCAGTAATGTCCCACATCTTGGCCGCCGACAGATGCAGGGAGGTGTCCGAACGGCTGTCGCGATAGGCCCCGGCGGTGTAGTTCAGCCCATAGGCGCGCTCCGCCCAGGTGAACATCAGCCCTGGATTGAATTCGTTGAAATCATCGCCATCATCCTCGCCCCAATCGCCATAATGATGCGAGGCCAGTGGGATGACGGCGTAATCGGGGGCAAGATCTCCCGCGAATGCGGGCGTTGTGGTTAGAGCGAGGGCGGAGAGGAGGGCTTTGATCTGCATCGGTCTCATGAACTTGGCGTGTTTCTTTGTCTTATCAACGGGGGCGGCGCGTCATTGCGGTCGTGCCAGAGCGATTGCGAGATCACGAGCCGCCTGTAAACGGCGCGTAGGCCAAGGACATCCCGGCGTTCATCAGGGTCCAAATCACGCCCACGACCTTCCACCCGAGACCTGTGTCACCTTTGGGCTTGGCGAGCCAAACGGCGCGAGCGACGAACAGGAAGTAGACCCCCAAGGCCACGAAAGACGCTGACAAAAGGAAAGAGAGAGACGGCAGAAAAGAGGCAATGGTGAAGAGGAGCACCATCAGGGGCAAGAAAAGCAGCGCGGCAAGGTAATTCCCGGCCCAAAACGTGTCACCCAGTCCCTCATGCCCGGCCAAAAGGCTTTTCCAGAAGCCGAACGTGAACATCCGCGCGCGTTCATCAAGTACCTCGCTCTCGTTCTCTGGCGTCAGATCGGCGGGGATGTGGTCGTCATGTTCGGTCATCAGAGACTCCTTTGGCGTCATCTGTTCATGATTGCCCGATGTCTGCAAGTCAGGCCCGCGCGAAAATCCGTCGTAGAATGGGCCGCAGCGCAGGCCATTGCGAAATCATCACGCCGCCGAGGATCAAAGCCAGCGCGAGGATCAAGGCCGGGGGTAGAGGTTCGCGCAAAATCCACGCGCCAAGCACCACGGACCACACGGGCACCTGATAGTTCACCAATGTCATAAAGGTCGGCCCGGCCGAACGGATCACCAGAACGCGGAGCTGGTTCATCGCGGCAGTGGACACGACACCCAGAAAGATGACGGCCAGAAAGGCCTTGAGTGGCGGCATGCTCGGGGCGCCTTCGGCAAGCACGGAAAACGGCAGGGTGATCAGTGCGGCAGAGGCCATCATGATCGTTGTCAGGGCAGTGGGATTGATCGGCGGGATGCGACGGATTGTGATTGAGTTGAACGCGTAACAAAAGGCCACCGTGAGACAGGCGATGCGGCCCCAAAACTCGAGATCTGCGCCGGAACTGTGCAGGGCGTCCTGACCGACCAAAAGGAAAACACCAATGAAGCCTAGGCTTACACCGATGAGTGCACGCAGGCTGAGACGTTCGCCCGCGACCATGAAATGCGCCATGGGCAGCACGACCAGCGGGACAGCGGCCATGGAGGTGCCGGCAAAGCCGGAGGTCACATATTGCTGACCCCAGTTGAGCAAAAGAAACGGAATGGCGGAGGACACAGCGCCGGCCCAGATCAGTGCGAGGGGGTGCGGTTTGTTGTCGGGGTCGCTGCCCATCTTGAATCCGTCGACGCCCCAGAAAGCGGCCATGACGATGGCGGCGATGGTGAGGCGGAAGGTGGCGAGCCAAAAGGGCGTCACGCCGGTGAGTGCGACCTCGATCAGCATGAAGGTCGATCCCCAGACAAAGCCGAGGATGCCGACCATGATCCAGCTGGCGGGGGTGATCTCGGGCAGGGGGGCAGGCCGGGGACGAGACTGGAGGCGGGGCATAGATGTGTCCGTGGGAAAAGCTAACGCCATCTCTTATCGCATGTCGCGACTGAGGGTCACGCCATATTCCGGGGTCAGGTCTGTTTAACGGAGGTAAACCTCTGGCCGAAAATCTGTCGCGTGAGCCAGCGCGGTGTTGCGAACAGCCAGCGCGGGCCGAACTTCGCGTTGAGCACAGAGAGAGCAATCGTCACCACAGAAGCAAGGCTCGCGATGACGGCGAGGGTGACGAGAGGCGATAAAGTTAGACCAGCGCTTGCCACGCCTGCGAAGATCAGCGCGACAAAGAATTCGTGGATCAGATAGACCTGCAACGAAAGTGCGCCGATGATGGCAAGTGTTTGACCGATCCACGGAATTTCGGCGATGAGCCGCGTGGCGCTGATGTAGCCAAGGGTCAGAGCAAAAGCGAGAAAATAGCTTTTGAGCGGAAACTCAGGGCCGGAGAGGGCGAGGAGTAGCCCTGTCAGCACGAGGCCCGCAGCAAGCGGCGCAAGCGCGCGGGAGGGCCGAGTGAAATAGGTGAGAACCGGACGGCTGAGCCAAACGCCCAGCATGAAATAGGGCACGGCATGATGCAGTAGATTGTAGAGCAGGAATTCGAAGGAGCCCGCGGTCTGAGGGCTGTCATGCCAATAAGAGAGGGCGACCATCACGCCGAGCGTCGCCAACACCTGTAGCGGCAAGGCCAGCGCAACGATCAGCCGCGCGAAGACGGACATGATCAGAATGGCCCAGACGAACCAGAGAATGCCGTAGGGCGGGAAGAAGATGCCCAAACCTTGGCGCAGGGTCGAGGTGTCCGAGGTCAGCCCCCAAGGATAGAGATCGAGGCCGGCAGTCTCAGCAGCCCAAGAGAACAGGGACCAGACAAGAATGAGCCAGACGCAGAACAGAACGCGGCTTTCCAATGTGACGGCCCAAGGTTTGGACAGTTTCGAGCGGTAGAACAGGCCGGAGCAAAAGAGAAAGGCGGGCATCCAGAAATGATCGCCGATCCAGTCGAGCCAGAACAGACGGCCCGGGATGTAGGTGATCTGGCTGCTGGCTTGGAGACTATGGTGGAAAATCACCATGAGAATGGTCAGTCCGCGAATGGTGTCGACCCAGATTTCTCGTTCTTTGACTTTCCCGTCTTTCGCCATTGGCATACCCATTTTTCACTGATGACCACTGGTCTGAGACTTAGCACGGCTGCCTGACAACTCTGTGAAAAGCCTCGCGTTTCCGTGGCTTATCCTGCGCGATTGCTCAATGATTGTTCGCCTTGGGACGCATCTGCGTGGTTTTGGGTCCGTTTGTCTTTGCGTTCGCTGTGGTTTGACCAACAAAAAAGCCCCGACGCGGAAACGTCGGGGCCAATTTTTCGGGATCAAAAAGCGCTTAGTTGCGCGATTTGTCGACCATTTTGCCGGCGGTGATCCACGGCATCATGCCGCGCAGTTTGTTGCCGGTTTCCTCGATGAGGTGCTCGTCGTTGGCACGACGGGACGCTTTGAGCGTCGGCTGGCCAACGGAGTTTTCCAGCATGAAGTCACGCACGAATTTGCCCTGTTGGATGTCGGTGAGGACTTCTTTCATGGCTTTCTTGGTCTGCTCGTAGGGCAGAATGCGCGGGCCGGTGACGTACTGGCCGTACTCAGCGGTGTTGGAGATGGAGTAATCCATGTTCGCGATGCCGCCTTCGTAGATCAGGTCCACGATGAGCTTCACTTCGTGCAGGCATTCGAAATAGGCCATTTCCGGCGCGTAGCCAGCTTCGACCAGGGTTTCGAAGCCGCAACGGATCAGTTCGACGAGACCGCCGCAGAGCACGGCCTGTTCGCCGAAGAGGTCGGTTTCGCACTCTTCGCGGAAGTTGGTTTCGATGATGCCGGAGCGGCCGCCACCGATGGCGGAGCAATAGGACAGACCGATTTCGAGCGCTTTGCCGGTGGCGTCGGTGTCAACAGCCACGAGGCAGGGCACGCCGCCGCCTTTGGTGTATTCGCCACGCACGGTGTGGCCCGGGCCTTTCGGCGCCATCATGATCACGTCGACGCCTTCTTTCGGCTCGATGAGGCCGAAGTGCACGTTCAGACCGTGAGCGAAGGCAATCGCTGCGCCCGGCTTGATGTTGTCGTGGACGTATTTCTTGTAGGTCTCGGCCTGAAGTTCGTCGGGCATGGTGAACATGATCACGTCACACCAGGCGGCAGCTTCGGCGATGCCCATGACCTTGAGGCCTTCGGCTTCGGCTTTTTTGGCGGACGGGGAGCCTTCGCGCAGAGCCACGACCACGTTCTTCGCGCCGGAGTCACGCAGGTTCAGCGCGTGGGCGTGACCTTGGGAACCGTAGCCGAGAATGGCAACTTTGGCTTCTTTGATGATGTTCACATCGCAATCGCGATCGTAATAAACGCGCATGTTCGGCGCTCCTTTGTTGTCTTGTCTTCAGGCACGGGCATTTGGCCCTAATGTCTGGGGTGGTTATCGCGCATGGAACATGCTTTTTCGTGACAAAGTTTGACCTATTTTGCATTTTGTGAAATGAAATCATTCGCCATATTCCAAAAATACGAAAATATCATGCAAGTTGATGACACGGACCGCAGAATCCTGCGTCAAATTCAGGCCGAACCCGAGGCGCAGGCCGCCGATCTGGCTGAACGCGCGGGCGTGACGCCTGCCACATTCGCCCGCCGGTTGGAGCGGATGCGCGAGGGCGGCGTGGTGAAATCCATCCGCGAAGAGGTCGATTGGCGCGCCATGGGATATGGGGTGGAGGTCAGCCTTCGGATCACGCTCGACAAGACCGAACCGCGCGCCTTTGACGAATTCATTCTGGCCGCGCGTGAGGTGCCGGAGGTGATTTCCATCGGGACCTTTCTGGGCCGGGTGGATGCGCGGCTTTTGGTCATTGCGCGGGATATGGCGGAGTATCAGCGGGTCTACCGCGAGAAAATCCTCACCCTGCCGCATATGACCGACATCGAGGCGCTGATGCAGGTGGCGACAATCAAGGACAGCCAGTCGGTGCCGCTATGATTGAGCTTGATGACATTGACCGCGCCCTCATCCGCGCCCTTTGCGAGGATGCCACGCAATCGGCGGGCGCTTTGGGGCGCGAGTTGGGCCTGAGCCAACCTGCGACTTGGCGACGGATCAAACGGCTGCGCGAGTCGGGTGTGTTCGGGCCGCGTCGGGTGGATTTGAACCTTGAGGCGCTGGGCTTTGGCGTGACCGTGTTTTTGGGCGTCAAACTCGCCACGAAAGGCCGGGTCAGCCTCGAAGATTTCGAACGTGCGGTGCGCGCGATCCCCGAGGTGCAGACGGTGCAGCACGTCTTGGGTCTTTTCGATTATCGCCTTCGCGTTGTGGCGCAGGATTTGCCGGATTTCGAACGCGTGCTGCGGCGGCGGATCATGACGCTGCCAGGTGTGGGCAATGTCGAGGCCAATGTGGTCTTGTCCGAGGAACGCCGCCCCGGGCCACTTTAAGGCAAAGCGTGAGAAGCCTGCGCGGGTCACGCGCATGTTATGGCAATGTTATCGGGTGAGGCGACGAAATCCGCCTGTGATTGCGTTATATATTAACATGTTCAACGACGGAGACACGCAGATGCCACAACATGACGACCACGCCGACCATGGATTCCGCCACGATTTCCCCCATCTTCTGGGCCGCCGCCGCTTTCTGACTGTCCTGAGCGGACTGGGGCTTTCCGCCACTGCGGGGCTTCCTGCCGCCGCGCTCGACTGTGTCGCCATTCCACGCGAAACCGCCGGTCCGTTTCCGGCGGATGGGACCAATCGTCGGGCGGGGCAGATTGTCGATGTGTTGAAACAAAGCGGTGTGCTGCGCCGTGATATCACAACCTCTTTCGGTGAGGCCGAAGGTCAGGCCGAGGGCGTGCCGATCTCTTTGGAACTGACCCTTCAAGCTCACGCCGGCTGCACGCCGCTGGAGGGCTATGCGATCTACATCTGGCATTGCGATGCGGGTGGGGGTTATTCGATGTATAACGTGCCGGAGGCCAACTGGCTGCGCGGTCTTGGTGTCGCGGATGCGGAGGGCAAGGTGGCTTTCGACACCGTTGTGCCCGGCTGTTATCCGCGCCGCTGGCCGCATATTCATTTCGAAGTCTTCGAGAGTGCCGAGGCCGCGGTCTCCGGTGCGCGCCCGGTTCTGATTTCACAGCTTGCATTCCCGGAGGGGCAGATCGGCGACATCTACCAATCTGATGCGGGCCGTTACGCGCAATCAATCCGCAATCTCGCGGGCATTCCGCTGTCGCGCGATAGCATCTTTCGCGACAATAGCGCGGCGGAACTGGCGCAGCAGACTGTGGAGGTGTCGTCCGGGGCGGGAGCCCTCAATGGGCAGGCAACGATCCCGATTGCGCTGTAAGACACAAGAAACAAAAAAGGGCGCCGCTGCGGCGCCCTTTTTCTATCTTACTCTGTGGTCTCATTCCGCCGGTGTCTCGCGCGGCGGGAGTTGGGCATAGCCTGTCACCATCGGAGTCACCAAGTTTTCGCCTTTGCGCTTCTTGTACCAGAAAATCGCGCCGATGTGGCCGATCACCATCAAGAGCAACAGAAACGACAGCGGTTCGTGATAGGACAGCGCCTTACGTGTCACATCGCTCGACACATATTGCGCCAGAGGGCCGACGTTGACGTAATCTTCTGGATCGGCCAAAAGCCCGCTCGTCACCTGCATCGCCAGAACGATCAGCACGCCGACGACGAAAATCGCCCCCACCGGGTTGTGCCCATAGGAGCGCGACGGCTTGGAGGACGGCAGCGTCCGGGCATAGGCCATGACCTTGCCCGGACCTTTGACGAAATTGGCGAAACGCGCAGTGGTAAATCCGACAAACCCCCAGATCACCCGCAACACCACAATAACGGCCACGGCATAGCCCGCGTAGAAATGCAGCGTCATCTGGTCGGGGCCGAATTTGCCAAGCCCGAAGGCGGTGAAGAAGGCAATCACCAGCGCCCAGTGCAGCACACGCACCACCGGGTCCCAGAGATAGGTTTTCTCAAGCTGTTCCGACATGTCTCGCCAAGTCCTGATCAAAAATCAGCGGCGCGGTAGTCGTCGTGGCAGGCCTTGCAGGTGCCGCCCACTTTGCCGACCGCCGGACGCAGCGCGTCCAGACCGGTGCCTGCTACGTCGTTCAGCTCGACCACAGCTTGATAGAAGGCCATGCTTTTTTCCTGAACGCCTTCCATGTCGTCCCAGATATCGGCCTTGGCGCGGGTCTCGCCCGGCAGGTCTTCATTCGAGGTGCCCGGCGCGAAATAATCGGCGGTGTGGAGGCTGGCGAGCGACAGAAGATCGCCAGCGGATTGGCTGGCAAGCTCGGCGTCATAGTCGATTTTGCCCTGCGCGATGCCGCCCAGCGTGGACATTTCAAAGCCGACGAGCGTGAAGAAGGCACGGCGTGCTTTGGCCACGTCGGAGGGGGATTGAGCAAAAGCGCCGGTGGCAGCGGTGGTGGCCGCAGTGGCCGCGATCACGGTGGAAAGGATAAGTTTACGCATTGGATAGGGATTCCCTGTCTGGTCACTAAAGTAAAAGGCGTGTCGCCCGCGCGATAAAAACGATAATGACACAACTTTCATGAAATTGAATGTGACAATCTCGCGCTGCCGATGCCTCAACCTGCGGAAACGGTTCAACTTTCTGTTATGGCCTGCGTGATGTTTGCGCAAACGGTCGATGTTTGCGCAAACAACTTTTGCGAGCATTGCGGGTAAAGGCGGCGTCAGGCCGAGAGAATCCGCGACACCATTTCCGTGGTGTCTCGAGACAGGTTCGGTGTGGCGAGAATGCGCTCCAACTCCGCGCGGATCATCGCCTGACGGTCGGCGTCATAGCGTTTCCAGGTCTCGAAGGCTCCGCTCATCCGCGCGGTGGTTTGCGGATTGAGCGCATCAAGGGCGATCAGATGATCGGCCAAAAGCCGGTAGGCTGCGCCGCTGGCATGGTGGAAACCGGCGTGGTTGGCTGTCAGGGCACCGAACACCGCACGGAAGCGGTTCGGGTTCTTGATGGTGAAGGCTGGATGTTGGCTCAGATGTTGAGCCACCTCGGAGGCCTTTTCTGGCGCCGCAAATGCCACCTGCATCATGAACCATTTGTCCATCACCAGACGATCGTCTTTCCATTGCGATTCAAAGGCTTGCAACTCTTCCGCGCCCAGTCCGGCAGAGAGCAGGGCTTGCAAGGCGCCCGCCTGTTCGGTCATGTTGTCGGCGCGTTTGAACAGGGCCTTCGCCGTCGCGCCGCTGTCTTGCAGGCTCAGAAGTCCAAGCACAGTGAGGCGCAAGCTGCGTTTGCCGGAGCCCTCGGCATCCGGCACGAAAGCGCCGGTTTCGTTCTCTTGATAGAGCTCAGGCAGCACGTCTTGCAGGTGATCGGCCAAGATATGGCGCAGCTGTTCGCGGGCCTCGTAGATGCGCTGCGGATCGGGGGAGACGCCGGCGTCGACCAGCGTCTGTGCCAGATCGTCCTGCGACGGTAGACCCAGAGACAGGGCGCGGAAGGCGGGGTCGAGACTGTCGTCCACCAACACCGATTTGATCGCGTCGAGATAGGCATGGCTCGGCTCTGTGCCGTCGACGATCATCGCAATCAGCGTGTCTTTGGCCAGCGCCCGGCCCATCTCCCATTTCTGGAAGGGGTCGGTGTCATGCGCCAAGAGGAAGGCGCGGGTGTCGTTGTCGATCTCACGTTCGAGGATCACAGGCGCGGAGAAATCTCGCAGCACGGAGGCCACGGGCCGCGCGCCCAGTCCCTCAAAGGTGAAGCTCTGCGTGGCTTCGGTCATCTCCAATACGGTGGTCGGCACCACCTCGTCGCCATTCGGGCCGATAAGGCCGGCGGCGATCGGGATGACCTGCGGGTTCTTCTCGTTTTGCCCCGGGGTAGGCGGCGTGGTCTGGTTGAAGGTCAGCGTCAACGTGCCGTCCTCCCAGCTTTCCTCCATCTTCAGTCGCGGCGTGCCGGCTTGGGAATACCATTGTTTGAATTGTGCAAGATCACGACCTGTGACCTCTTCGAAAGAGGCCAGCCAATCCTCGATGGTCACAGCCTGACCGTCGTGCCGTTCAAAATAGAGGTCGCAGCCCTTGCGGTAAGCCTCATCGCCAATCAGACGGCGCAGCATACCGATGATCTCGGCGCCCTTCTCATAGACCGTGGCGGTGTAGAAATTGTTGATCTCGACAAAGCTTTCGGGCCGCACCGGATGCGCCAGAGGGCCGTTGTCCTCGCGGAACTGACGGGCACGCAAAGTGAGCACTTCTTCAATCCTTTTAACAGCATGGCTGCGCATGTCGCCGGAGAACATTTGGTCGCGGTAGACCGTCAGGCCCTCTTTCAGACACAGCTGGAACCAGTCACGACAGGTGATGCGGTTGCCGGTCCAGTTGTGGAAATACTCATGCGCGATGATGCCTTCGATCCGTTCGAAATTGGCATCCGTCGAGGTTTCTTTCGAGGCCAACACGCAAGAGGAGTTGAAGATGTTCAGCCCCTTGTTCTCCATCGCCCCCATGTTGAAGTCGTCCACGGCCACAATGTTGAAAATGTCCAAGTCGTATTCGCGCCCGTAGGTGTCTTCGTCCCACTTCATCGAGTCCTTGAGCGCCTGCATCCCAAAGGCGCATTTGCCCTCGTCGCCGGGGCGGACCCAGATGTTCAGCTCGACCTCTTTGCCGGATTTCGTGGTGAAGGCGCCCGGATGGTTAATCAAATCGCCCGCCACCAGTGCGAAAAGATAAGAGGGTTTCGGCCAAGGATCGTGCCAGACGGCAAAGCCCTCGCCGCGCTCCACCGGGTTGCCGTTGGACAAGAGCACCGGCAGATCGCCCTCGACGCGCACTGTGAAGGTCGCCATCACATCGGGGCGGTCGGGGTAATAGGTGATCTTGCGAAAGCCCTCGGCCTCGCATTGCGTGCAATACATGCCGTTCGACATGTAAAGGCCTTCGAGCGCGGTGTTGGTCTCCGGCGAAATCTCCACCTCGGCCTCCCACACGAAGGGCGCGTCGGGCACATCCACCTCAATGCCGCCCGCGACGTCGCGTGGCGTGACGGGCACGCCATCGATCTTGGCAGAGATTAGGTTTAGCTCTTCGCCATGAAGGAAAAAACGCTTGCCATCTGTGGTGTCGGGCGCCTCAGGGTTCGGCGCGAAAGCGATTTTCGAGAGCACTCGCGTCGCGGTCTGATGCAGCTTAAAGGTCAGTTCGACACCGTCGATGCGATAGCCGAAGGGCGTGTAATCTTTAAGATAAATCGTGTGGGGGGCGGCGTCTTTCATCGGGCGACTCTTTCTGGCTGTGATCTCCGGAAGGTAGGCCGCACGGGGCGGGGCTGCAACGCCAGACACGGGAAATTGCGAGGGCTTTCGACCGAGTCCGTGTCGCGTCAGCACGGCCTTTGGCTTGTGTCCCGGGGGCAGCAGGGTAGTCTGCGCGGTGAAATCCTACACAATCAGGTGATTCCCATATGACGCGCGTCGACAAATCCGGCCTCAAGGTCGCCCACGAGCTTGCCCAATTCATCGAAACAGAGGCCCTTCCGGGCACGGGTATGACGGCGGAGGCGTTTTGGGACGGTCTGGCGGGAATGGTGCGCGATTTTGGGCCGAAAAACCGTGCACTTCTGGCGAAACGCGAGGAGATGCAGACGCAGATCGACGATTGGCATCTGGTCCGAAAAGGCCAAGCGTTTGACGCGGCAGCCTATACGGAGTTTCTGAAAGAGATCGGCTACCTCATCCCCGAGGGGCCTGATTTCCAGATCGAAACCAGCAAGATCGACCCGGAATTCGCGACCAAACCGGGGCCGCAGCTTGTCGTGCCGATCACCAATGCGCGCTACGCTTTGAACGCCGCCAATGCGCGTTGGGGGTCTCTTTATGATGCGCTTTACGGCACCGATGCGCTGGGCGATCTGCCTGCTGGAAAGGGCTATGATGCCGAGCGCGGCGCGCGGGTGATCGCTTGGGCCAAGGCGCATCTGGACGCGATTGCGCCGCTTGCGGGAGGCTCTTGGGCCGATGTGTCCACGCTCACCGTGACGAACGGGATGTTGATTGTGGACGGCACAATGGGCGAGACCGGCCTGGCCGATCCGGCGCAATTCGCGGGGTCCTCAGAGGGGCACGTGCTCCTCGAGAAAAACGGGCTCTACATCGACATCGTGATTGATCCAAGCACTCCGGTCGGCGGGCAGGACAAAGCCGGGATTTCCGACATTCTGCTTGAGGCCGCCGTCTCCGCGATCATGGATTGCGAGGACTCCGTCGCGGCTGTGGATGCCGAGGAAAAGGTTGGCGCCTATCGCAACTGGTTGGGCCTGATGAAAGGCGATCTGACCGAAGAGGTCGCGAAAGGCGGTAAGACCTTTATCCGTGCGCTCCATGGCGACCGCATGTTCACCGCGCCGGATGGATCGGAGATCACCCTGCAAGGCCGCGCGATGATGTTGGTGCGCAATGTCGGGCATTTGATGACCAACCCGGCCATTCTCGATGCCGAAGGTCTTGAGATCGGCGAGGGCATCATGGACGCGCTCGTGACCGCGATGATCGCCATGCACGACCTGCAAAAGTCCACCGGCCCGCGCAACTCCCGTGAGGGCTCCGTCTATGTGGTGAAGCCGAAAATGCATGGCCCTGAAGAGGTCGCCTTTGCGGATGAGATTTTCTCCCGCGTCGAAGAGGTTTTGGGCCTCGAACCTAACACCGTGAAGCTTGGCATCATGGACGAGGAACGCCGGACTTCTGCAAACCTCAAAGAGTGCATCCGCGCCGCCAAACACCGGGTGGCCTTCATCAACACCGGGTTCCTGGACCGTACCGGCGACGAGATCCATACCTCGATGGAAGCGGGTCCGATGATCCGCAAAGGCGAGATGAAGGATCAGCCGTGGATCAAATCTTATGAGGAGCGCAATGTCGATATCGGCCTCGCCTGTGGCCTCAAAGGCAAAGCGCAGATCGGCAAGGGTATGTGGGCTATGCCCGATCTGATGCATGCGATGCTTGAGACCAAAATCGGCCACCCGAAAGTTGGCGCAACCTGCGCCTGGGTGCCGTCGCCCACGGCTGCGACCCTGCATGCAACGCATTATCATAAGGTCGATGTCTTTGCCGTTCAGGATGAGATCGCAAAAGGCGGTGCGCGCGGCACTTTGGACGATCTTTTGACCATTCCGGTCGCCAAGGGCGTCAACTGGTCCGAAGACGAAATCACAGCCGAGGTTGAGAACAATGCTCAGGGCATCCTCGGCTATGTGGTGCGCTGGGTCGATCAGGGCGTGGGCTGCTCGAAAGTGCCGGACATCCATGATGTGGGCTTGATGGAAGACCGCGCCACCTGTCGGATTTCGTCACAAGGCCTCGCCAACTGGCTGCACCACGGCGTTGTCTCCGAGGCGCAAGTCATGGAGGCCATGAAAAAAATGGCCGCCGTTGTGGACCGGCAGAATGCGGGTGACCCGCTCTACAAACCGATGGCGCCGTCCTTTGATGGCATCGCCTTCAAAGCCGCCTGTGATCTGGTGTTCAAGGGCCGGGTTCAGCCGTCGGGGTACACCGAACCGGTGCTCCACGCGCGGCGGTTGGAACTCAAGGCGCAGGGGTAAGCCATGGCGCCGATCTCGCTGGGGCAAGCCCAGTGCATCATCGCAGAGGCGATGGCGCATGGGCAGGCGCAGGGCTGGAACCCTTTGAGCGTTGTGGTGGTGGATGCGGGCGGCCATGTTCAGGCCTTCGCCCGCGCCGACTCCGCGCCGCCGGGGCGGTTCGATCTGGCTTATGCCAAGGCCAAAGGCGCCGTGCTTATGGGGCTCAATGGCGCTGAACTGGCGGATCGCGCGGACCGGATGCCGCAACTTATTTCGGGCGCGCAGTCGGCCTTTGGCCAGCTTGTGGCGCTGCCCGGAAGCGTGTTGGTTCTGTCAGAGACGGGTGAGGTGATCGGTGCCGTGGGCGTCGCGGGCGATACGCCCGAACACGACGCAGAGGCCGCGCGAGCGGGCATCAAGGCGGCGGGGCTTACGGCGCGCGCCTGAGCGATTTCGTGTTTGATCAAAAAACGAGCTGATCAGTCCCGCGCACAACCGTTGTGCTTTCGCCAACGTAGCTCCGAGCCGCTGCCCCCTTTTTTCTCCTCTCAAAGCGCCTATTGTAGTGCCAAAAGGGAGTAGAACATGACACGACCAGTCGTTGGCATCATCGGCAACACGGACCTGCTGAACGGGAGCTACCCGGCCTACACCGGCGGGCGAATGAATGCCGAGGCTGTGGCGGAAGTGTCGAACTGCATGCCTTTGTTGATCCCGGCGCACCCCAGCTTCGTGTCTGTCGCCGAGTTGATGGAGACCTGCGACGGCTTTCTTTTCACCGGCGGTCGCCCGAATGTGCATCCTGAGGAATATGGCGAGGCGGAGACCGAAGCGCATGGCGCGTTTGATCGCTGCCGCGATGCTGTGGCCCTGCCGCTCATCCGCGCCTGTGTCGAGGCGGGGCAGCCGTTTCTGGGCATTTGTCGCGGGTTCCAGGAGGTCAACGTCGCCATGGGCGGCACGCTCTATCCGGAAATTCGCGACCTGCCGGGGCGGATGAACCACCGCATGCCGCCGGATGGCACCTTGGAGGAAAAATTTGCCCTGCGTCACCCGGTGCGCCTGTCGGAAGATGGCGTGTTCCACAAACTCTTGGGCGCTGATGAGGTTATGACCAACACGCTCCACGGGCAGGGGATCAAGAAACCCGGCGCCCGCATCGTGGTGGACGGATATGCCCCCGATGGCACCCCCGAGGCGATCTATGTGAAGGATGCGCCAGGGTTCACCTTGTCTGTGCAATGGCACCCGGAATACCGCGCGGGCGAGGACCCGGTCTCGCGCCCCTTGTTCGAGGCCTTTGGCCAAGCGGTCTATGCATTCGCCGAAGCACGACGCGGCAAAGTGACCGAATTGGCGTGACGACGAACTCCGCGGAGCGACGCTTGATGGCAGATAGATTTAGCTGAAAATGCCGCCGAAGATGTCGCCGATATTCTCGATAATCGCCACAATGATGATGACGGCGGTGACGAGAAGGGCGACCCACCAGAAAAACTGAAAGATGATTGCCATAATGCCAAGTGACACGGCATAGGCCGCATAGCGCCAGTTTTCGCCTTTGACGCCGGAGATAACGCCGAGGATGACTGCGAGCGCGCCGAGCGCGGGTCCGATCATCGCCAAGATGGCTTGCCACTGTGTTCCTGCTGGGACCGGTTCTGGGTCTGGTGATCCCAAACCGAAAAATCCCCGCCACGCGGCACGGCGCATGTCGCCTGCGATTTCGCCGATCTGTGTGCCGACGGAGGGTTTCGGTTCCATCATGGGTAAGCCGATTCCGATAAACACGATCACAAGTCCCAGCGCTGCGGCGACGAGTGCCCAGAAACCGACATGACGAAAGGGGCTCGGGGCAAGGGGAGAGGGAACTTGGGGTGTCATAGTAGCATCCAATACGCACGAAACTCTGTCATCTGAACCGAATCTGCTCTGTCATGAGCATCCGCTATTATAGGGGGCTCGCGTCAAAAATTGTTTTTTCTTGGGCTTATCTGGAATGTTTTGTGGAAAGTGCTTCTCTGAAACTGTCCTTTTCCGCCCAAGACGGCCCATTAGGTAAAGGGCAATGACTCCGCGATGCTTGCGGGGACAATCGACTGAAATCATTGGAGATACGCATCATGAAGATCGACCTTTCTGGGAAAACCGCCATCGTGACCGGCTCGACCGGCGGCATCGGGCTTGCCATTGCCCAAGGGCTGGCCGAGGCCGGGGCAGAGGTTGTCATCACGGGGCGCTCTCAAACCGGTGTCGATGCGGCACTGTCTGCGATCACTGGCTCTGCACGCGGCGTCGTTGCCGATCTCGGAACGGCGGAGGGCTGCGAAGCGCTGATTGCGGCGGAGCAGGAGGCGGATATTCTCGTCAACAACTTGGGCATCTATGGCCGTCAGGATTTCTTTGACCTGACGGATGACGAATGGGAGCGCTATTTCCAGATCAACATCATGAGCGGCGTGCGCCTGTCGCGCCATTATGCCCAAGGGATGCGGGATCGTGGCTGGGGCCGGATTCAATTCATTTCAAGCGAATCTGCGCTGAACATTCCTGCGGATATGGTGCACTACGGCGTGTCGAAATCGGCGCTGCAAGGCGTGTCGAGGGGGCTTGCCAAAGTGCTTGCGGGAACGGGCGTGACCGTCAACACCATCCTGCCGGGGCCGACGCGCACTGAGGGTGCGGTGTCGATGATCAAAGGCATGGCCGACGATCGCGGGGTGACGCCCGAGGAAATGGAGGCGCTGTTTCTACAAGAAAAACGCCCCTCTGGCCTCTTGGGTCGGTTCGCCTCTCCCGAAGAGGTGGCCGCCATGTGCGTCTACGCCGCCTCGCCCCAGGCCAGCGCCACCACTGGCGCTGCTTTGAAGGTCGAAGGCGGGATTGTCGAAAGCATTTCTTAAAACGAAAGGGCGCGGCGTGAGCCATGTCGCGCCCTTAAAGCTGTTTTTGCATCCGGAAATTTTCGATCGCGACGCCGTCGCGGATCACAGTTTGGCGGGCCATGACCTGCCAGTCGCGTTTCTCGAAAAAGCGACGCGCGAGGTGGCTGGCTTCCGTGTCCATATGTGACATTCCCAGACGGCGCGCCTCCGCCTCGCAAGCGTCATAAAGCTGTGAGGCTGTGCCTTTGCCCATGTCTTCCAGCGCAACATAGGCAAAGTCGATATGGCCATCGTGCCCCATGGTGAAAAAACCACGGATCTTGCCCCAGCGTGTGGCGCAGATCGCATAGCCGCTGGTCAAACGCTCAGGCCAGCTGTCGGGCGCATGTTCGCGCGCTGGTGCCCAGGCCGCGCGCTGTTCCGGCCCGTAAAAGGCGCTCGTGCCGCCGTGTACGGTTCGGTGGAAGAGCGCATAGCAGGCATCTGCGTCTTTTGGTGTCAAAGGGCGAAGTTTCATGCGCGGCCTTCTAGCCGGTGTCGCATTCCGGGGCTAGGCTCATTGCTATGAAAAGACTCGATTATCCACCGATTTGGCTCTTAGGGTTTATGGCGCTGGCCTGGACGCTGAGCTGGGCCCTCAATTGGGCGCTGGCCAAAGTCGGGCTTGGCTTTGAGGTGCCCTTCGTTCTCAAACTTTTGGGCGGTGTGCTGATCGCTATCGGGCTTTCGCTCATGGCGTTGGCGGTTTTTGCTATGCTGCGGCATCGCACCACGGTGGTGCCGCATCGGGTGCCTTCTGCCATTGTGACGGATGGCGTTTACAGATTGACAAGAAACCCGATTTATCTGGGGGATGCCTTTACACTTGTGGGCTTTTCTTTACTGTTCGCCAATTCGGCAACCGTGCTTTTGGCCCCCGTTTTTATGGCGGTGATCCAAAAGCGTTTCATTGTCGAGGAAGAAACCTGGCTCAGGACGAAATTTCCGGAGGAATTTCAAACCTGGGCAGAACAAACGCGGCGTTGGCTGTGACTTTACGTCCTACTTTTGGCGATGTTTGCGCAATAATGTTGCGCTGCACTGCTGCAATTGGGTAAGGAAGAGGTCAACGAAGGACTAGGACTGGGGAAAAGAGGATCAACACGTGAAATTCGGTGTTCCTAAGGAAGTCTTTGAGGGGGAAGCGCGAGTCGCGCTGACGCCTGAAAGCGCCAAGCAACTTCAAAAGCTTGGATATGACTGCGCCATCGAGACCGGAGCGGGTGCGCTCGCCGGGTTCTCGGACAAGGATTATGAAGAGGCTGGCGTTGAGGTCATCAAGACCGCGCCCGCGCTCTGGAAGGATTGCGACATCGTCGCCAAGGTCCGCCAGCCCAACGAGACGGAAATGAAACGTCTCAAAAAGGGCCAGACCTTGATCTCCTTCTTCAATCCGGGTGGCAATGAAGAGGGCATGGAGACTGCCAAGGCCAAAGGTGCCAATGTCATCGCCATGGAAATGGTGCCGCGCATCTCGCGCGCGCAGAAGATGGACGCTCTGTCGTCGATGGCCAACATCGCGGGCTACCGTGCGGTCATCGAAGCGGGCAACAACTTTGGCCGTTTCTTCACCGGTCAGATCACCGCTGCGGGTAAAGTTCCCCCGGCGAAGGTTCTGGTTGTTGGTGCGGGTGTGGCGGGTCTGGCTGCCATCGGCACCTCGACCTCTTTGGGCGCTGTGACCTATGCCTTCGACGTGCGGCCCGAAGTGGCCGAACAGGTCGAGTCCATGGGTGCCGAATTCGTCTATCTCGACTTCGAGGAAGAGCAACAGGACGGCGCGGCCACTGGCGGTTATGCCTCGGTCTCCAGCCCTGAGTTCCGCGAAGCGCAGCTGGCGAAGTTCCGCGAATTGGCGCCGGAGATGGACATCGTGATCACCACGGCTCTCATCCCGAACCGCGAAGCGCCGGAACTTTGGACCAAAGACATGGTCGAAGCGATGAAGCCGGGCTCGGTGATCGTCGACTTGGCGGCGGAAAAAGGCGGCAACTGTAAGCTGACCGTCAAGGACGAGAAAATCGTTACCGACAATGGTGTGACCATCATCGGCTACACCGATTTCCCGTCCCGCATGGCAACGCAGGCCTCGACGCTTTACGCCACCAACATCCGTCACATGATGACCGACCTGACCCCTGAAAAAGACGGTCAGATCAATCACAACATGGAAGACGACGTGATCCGTGGCGCGACCGTGACCTACGAAGGCGAGATCACCTTCCCGCCGCCGCCGCCGAAAGTGGCTGCGATCGCCGCGAAGCCGAAGGAAAAGGTCAAGGAAAAGACGCCTGAGGAAAAACGCGCCGAAGAGGTCGCCGCCTTCAAAGCGCAGACCAAACAACAGGTGACGCTGATCGCCGTGGGCGCCGTGCTTTTGCTGGGCGTGGGCCTAGTTGCGCCTGCATCGTTCATGCAGCACTTCATCGTCTTTGTTCTGTCGGTGTTTGTCGGCTTCCAGGTGATCTGGAACGTGTCGCATTCGTTGCACACGCCGCTGATGGCCGTGACCAATGCGATCTCCTCCATCATCATTTTGGGTGCTCTGCTGCAAATCGGCTCGGGCAACTGGTTGGTGATCCTTTTGGCCGCGCTTTCCGTCTTTATGGCGGGGATCAACATTTTCGGCGGCTTCCTCGTGACACGGCGCATGCTCGCCATGTTCCAGAAATCGTAAAG
Organism: Celeribacter sp. PS-C1; assembly: GCF_019429625.1. Lineage (GTDB taxonomy): Bacteria > Pseudomonadota > Alphaproteobacteria > Rhodobacterales > Rhodobacteraceae > Celeribacter. Next base: position 90,495 of record NZ_JAHXRW010000006.1, on the reverse strand, counting down.
GAGCAGAGGCAATGGATTTCGGATTTACGACGGCGGCCTATGTGGTCGCGGCGGTTCTCTTCATCCTCTCCCTGGGCGGTTTGTCGGGGCAGGAAAGCGCGAAACGCGCTGTGTGGTACGGCATCGCCGGCATGGCTTTGGCGGTGTTTGCAACGCTCATCGGGCCGGGCGCGGGGCTTTGGCTCCTGTCCCTTATTCTGATCGCGGCGGGCGGTATCATCGGCTGGTATGTGGCCAATAAGGTCGAGATGACCGAGATGCCGCAGCTTGTCGCGGCGATGCACTCGCTCGTTGGTCTTGCGGCTGTGTTCGTCGGCTTCAATGCGCATTTCGTGATGGGCCATGTGGCTGGTCTGCATGGTGGTGAAGACCTCGGCACCTTTGCAGCGCTCGTGGCGCATAAATCGCCGGTTGAGCTGAACATTCTCAAGGTTGAGCTGTTCCTCGGCATCTTCATCGGTGCGGTGACCTTTACCGGGTCTGTGATTGCCTATGGCAAACTCGCGGGCAAAGTGTCCTCGGCTGCGAAAAAGCTTCCGGGTGGGCATGCTCTCAACGCGGGCGCAGCTGCGCTCTCGCTGATCTGTCTGATCTGGTACTTCAACACCGGCGGGTTGTTCCCGGTCATCCTGATGACGCTGGCGGCGCTCTTCATCGGCTACCATCTGATCATGGGCATCGGCGGCGCCGACATGCCGGTCGTGGTCTCCATGCTCAACTCCTACTCGGGCTGGGCCGCGGCGGCGATTGGTTTCTCGCTGTCCAACGATCTGCTGATCGTGGTCGGCGCGCTGGTGGGCTCCTCTGGTGCGATCCTCTCCTACATCATGTGTAAGGCCATGAACCGCAGCTTCGTTTCCGTGATCTTGGGCGGCTTCGGAGGCACGGCAGGTCCGGCGATGGAGGTCGAAGGCGAACAAGTTGCCATCGACGCCGACGGCGTGGCCACCGCCCTTAATGAGGCTGACTCTGTGATCATCGTTCCGGGCTACGGCATGGCGGTGGCGCAAGCGCAGGGTGCTGTGTCCGAGCTGACCAACAAGCTGCGCGCCAAGGGCAAGAACGTCCGCTTCGCGATCCACCCGGTCGCAGGCCGTCTGCCGGGGCATATGAACGTGCTCTTGGCAGAAGCCAAAGTGCCCTACGACATCGTGCTGGAAATGGACGAGATCAACGAGGACTTCCCGGACACCGACGTGGTGATCGTGATCGGCTCGAACGACATCGTGAACCCCGCCGCACAAGAAGACCCGAACTCGCCGATCGCAGGCATGCCGGTGCTCGAGGTGTGGAAGGCGAAGCAAGTGTTCGTGTCGAAACGCGGTCAGGGCACCGGTTACTCCGGCATCGAGAACCCGCTGTTCTACAAAGAGAACACGCGCATGTTCTATGGTGACGCGAAGGCGTCCATGAATGCCCTGTTGCCGAAACTCGACTGAGATTAGGACTATGGAATTGAGAAAGGGCGGCCCTCGGGTCGCCCTTTTTCGTGGCAAGCTGTGGGGGGGCGATCAATACAACGTCGCACCGCCCTCAAAGAGCGCTTTGCGCAGCATCACGGCAAAGCCCGCAACGGTGTCGTTGTAGTCCTTGACGGCCGGCGGCGCGCTCATGGCGCCGATGATGCCGCCCCAGCGCATTTCGTCATCCATGCCCGAAAAGACCTTTGGCGCAAGGATCGGGGTGCCATCAGATACGCGCGTGACCGAGACCTTCGCGTCGATAAAGCTCTGACCACCCGCGACAAGCGACAATTCCGGCCCTTTGAGCAACACGCGCGTCAGATCAATCTGCATGTCGGCATTGCCGTTTCGCGCAAGATGTGGCGCGAGTTCCCGACGGATTGCGACGTCAAGATCGGCGACAAGCTGTTCCTTCGTGATCGGCAGGTTGCGCACCGACATGGATTTCAGGTTTGCGGTGCTGTAGCTGATGTTTCGAATGCTCAACCCCTGTGCCACCTCGGGTGTCATGAGGGTCTGGGTACAGGCCGCCAGTCCGATGGCCAGCCCCATCCCCAGAAGCGCGCGACGGGTCAAGCGGGTTGATTTAGGTACTTTCTGTGTCATGGTGGTCCTCCTCCTCCATGCCCCATTATTTCATGAATACGATTTTTTCTGTTTGTTCTGGCTCAAATGGCATGGAAGCGTTGTTTTGAGCCCAGTGACAGACGCCGATGCACATGCCCTATGCGTGTCGGTCCTCTTCCCTTTTCGAAGGCCTTGAAACACTCTAATACGAAAAAGGACTGTTCGATGAAGCATGTGACCCCAGAAGACATTTCGAAAGATCAAGAGTTTATCGCGCGTCTGACCGCGATCCGCCAAGACATTCACGCCCATCCCGAAACCGCCTATGAGGAGGTGCGAACCTCGGCCATCGTGGCGGCCTTCCTCGAGGGTTTGGGGCTGGAGGTGCATCGGGGGCTGGGTCAAACGGGCGTTGTGGCCACGCTCAAAGGCACGCGTCCGGGACAAAAATCCATCGCGCTGCGCGCCGATATGGATGCGCTTCATATCACAGAGGACACGGGCGTTCCCTACAGTTCGACAGTGCCGGGGAAGATGCATGCCTGTGGTCACGACGGCCACACGACGATGCTCTTGGGAGCGGCGGAGAAACTCGCCGCGACCCCGGATTTCGCAGGTACGGTGCACTTCGTCTTCCAGCCCGCCGAGGAGGGCGGCGGTGGCGCCGATGCGATGATCAAAGACGGGTTGTTCGACCTGTTCCCCACGGATGCGATCTACGGCGTGCACAATGATCCGATGCAGCCGCTCGGCCAGTTGACCACGCGTGTCGGGCCCTACACCTCTGCCTCCGACGAGTGGGAGGTGGTGTTTGAGGGCACGGGCGGCCATGGCGCCTCGCCGGAGAGCGGCACGGATCCGACTGTGGCCGCCGGGCAATTCATGGCAAGCCTTGGCAATGTCGTCTCGCGCAAGGTGGCGCTGACGGATTGGGCGGTGGTCTCTATCGGTCATGTCGCGGGCGGCGAGCGGCAAAGCCCGAACATCATTCCGGCAAAGGTCATGGTCGCAGGCACGGCGCGCAGCTACATTCCCGAGGTGCGCGACACGTTGGAGCGCGAGATCACGCGGCTGGCCGAGGGTTGTGCCGTGGCGGGCGGCGTTGCGGCGCATGTGAGCTACGAGCGGGGCTATCCGCCTCTGTTGAATACAGCGGGCGAAGTTGCCGTGACAGGCCGCGCGCATACGGCGGCTGTGGGCGAGGCGCTGACGATGACGGAGGCGCCGGCCATCGGGGCCAGTGAGGATTTCGCCTACTATCTGGAAAAGATTCCAGGGGCTTACGTCTCAATCGGCAATGGCGACGGGCCGGGGGCGGCCTTTATTCACACGCCGAAATTCAATTTCAACGACGATTTGATCCCCATCGGCGTGGCGTTCTGGATGAATGTCGTGGCGGAGGAATTGGGGGCGGTGGACTAGGCGCGTTGTCGAGATGTTACCGCTCGCGGGCGTGCCTTGAGACGAAAGTATACCGTTGCATTCCGATAAGTCTTTGAAATAGAATGAAAATATTATTTGCTTTGAAGGGTGTGCGCAGGCTATAGGCGTAAAACAACGCTGAATAAGAGACGCATATGGCCCCTTTGCAAGACCACCCACGCCGCTATGAACTGGCCAATGAACTGCACGCCCGTCCTTTCCCGGAGGTAAGCACCAATGCGCGGGCCGCCTATCTGGCGATCCGGGCGGCAGGCGATGCTGCGCGCCGGGACCGCGATCTGGACCGTGCGCATCTCTTGGCGCTTTTGGACCGCTATGGGGCTGCACATCCGGCGCCGGGGGCAACGCATTACATTGGGCCCTTGGGCAAATACCGCCTCAAATGGGAAAGCCACACAGAATTCGTGACCTACACGATTTTCGCCGATGGCGTGGCGGATCGGGCCTTTGACAAAGGCACCTTCGATCTCTTCCCGGAAGAGTGGTTGGCCGAGGCGCCGGGGCAGCGGATCACCTCTGCGCTCATTCGGGTGGAAACCGTTGAGACGGACGCGCAGATCGTTGAGCGGATCGACAATTGGTTCGAACGTGAAAGCCTCGCCGTTGCCGACGTCCTCGACGGGGCGCTGACGGTCGCGGGGGATTTTCGCATCGATGAGGCCGGGCATATGCGCTTTGCGATTTTCCCGGAACCCGATTGTGGCCGCCGCCGGATCGGGCGGGTGCTGCAGAGGCTTTGCGAGATCGAGACCTATAAGGCGATGTCGATGCTGGGCCTCGTGCAGGCGCGCAAAGTGGTGCGGGAATTGGCCGACATCGAACAGGAGCTGGCGGAGCTGATGGCGACCTTGACGTCGAAACAGGATGTCTCTGCGGAGGAACTGCTTGAGGATATTCTGGGGCTGTCGACGCGGATCGAGGGCATCGTGACACGGACGAATTTCCGCTTTGGTGCGACCGGGGCCTATGAGGCTATCGTCAACCAGAGGATCGAAGTGCTGCGCGAAAGCCGGTTCATGGCGCGTCAGCTTTTCGGCGAGTTTATGATGCGCCGCTATGATCCGGCGATGCGGACGGTGCAAGCGGCCAAATCGCAGCTTGAAAGCCTTGCCGAACGCACAGCGCGGGCGGCGAACCTGTTGCGCACAAAGGTCGACGTGGGGCGACAGGCGCAAAACCAGGCGCTTTTGGAGAGCATGGACAAGCGCGCTGATCTGCAACTGCGCTTGCAGGAGACGGTTGAGGGCCTCTCGGTGGTGGCGATCAGCTATTATGCCGTGAGCCTCGTGGGCTATCTGGTCTACCCGTTCCTCGAGCCTCTACACCTGTCGAAAGGGCTGGCGCTTGCTCTGATCACTCCGCTGGTTGTGCTTGCGGTGTGGCTTGGCCTGCGGCGGATAAAGAAACACCATCTCGGATGATCCGGGCGGCGAGTAGGCCGCCCAGAGCAATCGAGATCAGCGCGAGGATGGCGGCCAGAGACAGGCTCGGCACGCCCGCGAGACCCGCGCCCACGGTGCAGCCACCGGCCAACACACCGCCCACACCCATCAGGGCCGCACCGGCCATGTAACGCCCGGTTTGACGGGGGCTCTCGAAACTCTGCCACCGGAAGCGGTCAGACAACAGCGACGAGACGAGAGCCCCCAAAATGACACCACCGATAAGGCCGGTGCCAAATCCCGCAGGGATAGAAGACGCCGCGATGGACCAGAACAGGGTCTCGGCGGCGGGGGAGGTAAACGACAGGCTTTCCATCGCGATCGGGTCGAATTCGTCGAAGAGGATAAAGCCGGTGCCGAGCCACGCAGCGGGCACCAAAAGGCCGATCAAGGCGCCGAAGGCGAGATCGCGTTTGGACGTGGAGAGACGCAACGCGGCAATGCCCGCAGCTCCGACAATGAGCACAGTCCAGATCAGCGCAGAGCCGGGCAGGGCGGCATTGCCCAGCGACAGCGTGAAGCCACCCAACGTGGTGCGGATCGGCGCAAGCACACCTTTGAGCGTGGCGTGGGCCACAACGGCGAAGACCGCGAGGACGAGAACGGCACGCAGGTTGCCGGAGCCCGACAGCACGGTGAGGCGCGAGACGCAGCCACGGGTCAACACCATGCCGATGCCGAACATTAGCCCGCCGATCACAATGGCGAGCCACGGCAGATCGGGTGTCAGGAAACGGTGGTCGGCAAAGGAAATCAGGCCTTGGGACACGGCGAGTTGTGTGCCGAGGACGGCGGTTGCGAGACCGGCGAGCCAGGCGCCCGCGGCGGCACCGCGTTCGCCCTTTGGTCCGGCGACAGAGCGGCGGAAACAAAAGCGCGACACTTCTGCCAATGCGCCAAAGAGCACACCGATCACAAGGCCTAGGATCACCGCCGCTTGGCGTGGGGCCAGGTCCAGTCCGAGGGTCTCATACATGACGCGTCCTTCCAGAATTGTGGGCTAAGATTGAGGGCGGGAGGAAATTTGTTCCTCATATGCAGGAAAATAGATGCGAGGCAATCTTGAGAGGCGGTAGCTGAGTGGTGAGGTGCAGAACAATATTCCAGTCCGGTGTCGCGGGAGGAACAGGTGTTCGGTTTGTGGTGCGGGACATGGGATCAAAGAAAAACGCGCCGGGGCGACGGCGCGTTTTTTGTTTTTATTTGGCTATAAGGCCAACCTTTTGGCTCAGCGACCCCGAATGCGCGGATCAAGCGCATCGCGCAGCCCGTCGCCGATATAGTTGACCGCGAGAACGGTCAAAGAGATCGCCAGACCGGGCCAGATGACGCGTTCGGGGTATTGCTGGATGAAATCCTTCGAGTCGTAGAGCAGGCGGCCCCAGGTCGGGTAATCCGGCGGGAAGCCGAGGCCCAGAAACGACAGCGCGGACTCCGTGATGATCGCATTCGCGATGCCCAAAGTGGCCGAGACCATGATCGGCGACATGATGTTGGGCAGGATATGCCGCGTGACGATCCGGTCCGAGGGCGTGCCGATGGAGCGGGCGGCCAGCACATATTCACGTTCCTTGAGCGCCAAAACATCGCCGCGCACGATGCGGGCGGTCTGCATCCAGCTGGTGATGCCGATGACAAAGACGATCAGGATGAAAATCCCGGTCTCAAGGCCAAAGACGGACCGCAAAGGGTCGCGGAACAGCATGATGATCACCAAGAGAAGCGGCAAAAGCGGCAGGGCCAGAAACAGGTCGGTGAGCCGCATCAAGATGCCGTCGAGTTTCTTCCAATAGCCAGCGAGGACGCCCACGAAGGTGCCTAGAACCAAAGATAGTGCCATGGCGGTTAGGCCGACGGAGATCGAGACCTGACCGCCTTGCAACATGCGGGCAAGCACATCGCGGCCCAGTTGGTCGGCGCCGAAAGGATGCGCCAGAGACGGGCCTTGGTTGCGGGCGCGGATGTCGATATGGCCGGGATCAATGGTCCAAATGAACGGGCCGAGATAGACGGCAAGCACGATGAAGACGAAAAAGACCAGCCCGGCCATGGCACCTTTGTGGGTCTTGAACTGGTCCCAGACGTCCCACCACTGGTTGCGGGGTTTCTCATCGGGGGCGGGGATGGTGGTTGCATCAGTCATGATCAGCCTCCCTTAATCGTAGCGGATGCGCGGATCGAGCACGCCGTAGATGATGTCCGCAATGAGGTTGAAGAGCACGATGAGCACCGCGAAGATAAACGTCAGCGTTTGCACCATCGGCGCGTCGGAAGCATAGATCGCTGTGATCAGCATTTGGCCGAGACCGTTCACTTGGAACACCTGCTCGGTGATGATGGCGCCGCCAAAGATGTTCGGCACGCCGAGCGCGATCACGGTCACCACCGGGATCATCGAGTTGCGCAGCACGTGCATAAGCACGACGACACGTTCCGACAGGCCCTTGGCCCGCGCGGTGCGGACGTAATCCTGATTGAGATTGTCGAGCATGGAGGCGCGCATGAAGCGGCTCACCTGCGCGGCGTTGTAGAGTGTCAGGACGAAGACGGGCATCGCCATCTGACGCACTTGAAACCAAAATGACGGCCAATCAGTGATCTCATGGGTCGTGTCGTAGATCGACGGGAACCAGCCCAAAGTCACGGAGAAGACGACGATCAAAAGCACGCCGGAGAAGAATGTCGGGATGGAGAAGCCGACCATCGAGACGAAGGTGCCGAGCTGGTCGAACCAGCTGTACTGCCGATATGCGGAGATGATGCCAATCGGCACGGCGATCAGCGTCGCGAAAATGTAGGACAGGCCCACGACCCAGAGCGTCTGCGGCATGCGTTCGGCGACGACAGACATCACCGGGGAACGGGACTGAAACGAAATAATCCGTTGTTTGCCCTCGGCAAAATTGGTGCCGAAGATATGGTCAAAGGCGACCTGCGGTTCAACCACGAAGAACTGGTAAAGCCAGTTCAGAAACCGGATGTGCACGGGTTCGCCAAGGCCCAGAGCCTCGCGCATTTTCTCTTTCACCTCGGGCGGCACGGTGAGCGGGATCGAGGCCATCGGATCGCCTGGGGCCAGATCGAGCAGCAGGAAGATCACCAAAGAGATGAACAGCAGCGTCGGAACGGCGAGGATCAGACGACGGATCGTGAAATGAAGCATGAAGGCTGCCTTGCGGTCTTATGTCATTGAAGCGGGCGCCCCGGAAAACCGGAGCGCCCCACAAGAGATCACTCTTTGATGCGATACCAATCGGCCGCATTCCAGAGCTCGGAATCCCAGGTGTTCAGAATGACACCGCCCAGCGAATTCGCGTGTGCCGACAGGCGGCCACGGTCGACGAGCGGGATGATGACATATTCCTGCATCAGCATGTCGTTCATGGATTTCGCCAATTCCGCGCGCTCGTTGATGTCACCGGTTTCGGCCATTTCGGCCACAAGCGCGTCATACTCTTCGGAGCAGAAACGCGGCATGTTGTTGCCCTGCCACTGGGTTGCCGGGCGCGGGGCCTGGTTGCATTCCCAGTTGGCCATATAGGCTTCTGGGTCCGTGCCGTCGAAGTTGTTGGCGTACATTTCCACGTCCGCGTAGAACTTCTGGAAGGTGTCGGGCGAACCCGCGTCCCCGCCGAAGAACACCGAGGCGTCGATGTTGCGCAGTTCGACCTCAAAGCCGACTTCTTCCCACCACTGTTTGATGATGGCTTGGAAATCCTGACGGATCGCGTTGGTCGAGGATTGGAACAGCAGAGACAGTTTCACGCCGTCTTTCTCACGGACACCATCGCCATCGCTGTCGACCCAACCGGCTTCATCGAGCACGGCCTTCGCGCCTTCGATGTCCTGCGTCAGACAGGCGTCGTTGGCGGAGGATTTGTAGATCTCCGGCGCCGGAAGCACGTTACAGGTCGGGCGACCCGCATCGCCATAGCCGATCTCGGTCAAAAGCGCGCGGTCGATCGCCATGGAAAGCGCCTTGCGCACAGCGATGTCGGAGAGGAACGGGTGCGGATGGTCCGCGGTGGCGCGCTCATCGCCCAGTGCCGGGTTCGGGTCGGTCATGTTGACCATGATCCGCTCGACGAGGGTGCCGAAGGCGCTGACGAGTTGGCCTTGGCCCTTGGCAACCATGGCTTCCAAAAGATCGGGCGCCACTTGGGTGTTCCAGGCGTAATCGAATTCGCCGGTCTCAAGCACGGAGCGGGCCGCAGATTGCGCATCGCCGCCACCTTTCAGAGTTGCGGTTGCAAAGGCCGGTTTGGCCGGGTCGCGGTAGTTCGTGTTGGCGGAGAGGGAGACCACGTCGTTGGTCTTGAACTCATCGACCACAAACGGACCGGTGCCGATGGGCGAAAAGTTCTGGTCGGTGCAGGACGCCATCGCTTCGCCGGTACAATCCGCGAATTGGGCCTTTTGGATGATCGGGGCCTGCGCGCCCACGAAGGGACCATAGGGGAAGGGCTTCGGCACGCCGAAGGTCACCACAACGGTCAGCGGGTCCGGGGTCTCTACGGAGACAACGTCATTGTATTTCTCGGATTGAGCACAACCGCCCCCCTCAGAGGTACAGTATTCCCATGTGAATTGAACGTCCTCGGAGGTCAGGTCGGAGCCGTCGGACCACTTGAGGCCTTCTTTGAGTTTCCACGTAATGGTGGTCAGATCTTCGCTTACGCCGCCGTTTTCGACGGTCGGCACAGATTCGGCCAGAAACGGCACAATGGCGCCGGTCTCGTCGTAACGCGCCAGCGGTTCCAGCACGAGAGACGCCGCCTCAAGCTCTTTGGTGCCGCCCGACAGATAGGGGTTCATCGTCGACGGTGCTTGGTAATAGATGATGTTCACATGGCCGTCGGCTCCGCGTTCCGCAAAGGCGGCGGGCGCCATCGACAATGTGGCGACTGTGCCCAGAACTGTGCCCATCAGGGCAGTTTTGAGTTTCATTATAACAACCTCTCCTTGTTGAACCGGCATCGGGCCCTTCTAATTCAATCAGAGTTTGGACCAGTGCGTGAACCGCACGTTTTAAGATATCCCGCCGGACTTCCTTGAACTCGTTCCTTTTTATCGAGCCTGACGCAACCTGAGCGAGCGGTCTTGCCGAGGGCAAGGCGACTCGCCGGGCTGCGCGGCTATAAATTTATCGAATGATAAAATCTTAGGCGAAGCAAGGCGGTTTCTTTGAGAAAATCGGCACAAGCTCCATACCGTTACGTTATCCTTGCATGCGGTTTTAGCGAATGCTCGTATTTCAGACAAACCGATTTGACACTTCCAGCGCGGCAGGCTTAGCGTCGAGGGACAGGTCCTCATGACGTCGTCATGGGGACGGCTCTGGCCACCGTTGAGCCGCGCGGGGGCCGTTCTCAATCCACCAGACCCGAAAGGCGATCCATGCTCGACACCACTCCCGATACGCTGCCAGAGACGCCGAGAGACACGCCCGAGACCCGTGCCCTGATCGACGTTTCGCATCTGCGGGTGGAGTTCCCGACCCGGGGCGGCTTGGTTGTGGGCGTCAAGGACGTGTCCTTCACCATCGCGCCGGGGGAGACGCTCTGCGTCGTGGGCGAATCCGGCTCGGGCAAATCCGTGTCCTCGCTGGCGATCATGCGGCTCATCGAATTCGGCGGAGGCAAGATCGCCGAGGGTGACATCAAGCTGCGCAAAGAGGACCAGATTATCGACCTGACGGCGATGAACCCGGAAAAGATGCGGGCGCTCAGAGGCAATGAAATCGGCATGATTTTCCAAGAGCCGATGACCTCGCTGAACCCGGTGTTCACCATCGAACGCCAGCTTTGCGAGGGGCTGCGGCTGCACAAGGGTATGACCAAGGATCAGGCCCGTGCGCGCGCCATCGAGTTGATGAAAGACGTGCGCATTCCCGAACCGGAACGCCGTCTGAGTCAATATCCGCACGAGCTGTCCGGCGGCATGCGTCAGCGCGTGATGATCGCCATGGCGATGGCCTGTGAGCCGAAACTCTTGATTTGCGACGAGCCGACCACGGCGCTCGACGTGACGATTCAGGCGGAGATTCTGGCGCTTATCGACCGGTTGAAACGCGAACATGGCACCGCCGTTCTGTTTATCACCCATGATATGGCGGTGGTGGCTCAGATGGCTGACCGCGTGTTGGTGATGTTCCGCGGCGATGTGGTCGAAGAGGGCCGTGTCGAAGAGATTTTCGAAGCCCCGAAAGAGGATTATACCAAGGCGCTTTTGGCGGCCGTTCCGAAGCTCGGCGAGATGACCGGCAAGCCCGCGCCAGAGCCGATGCGTCTGATCGGCGTGCCGCAGGGTGAAATCAAACCTGTTCCCTATGCGCCTGAAGGCACCGCGCCCGTGCTGGAGGTCAAGAACCTCGTCACGCGCTTTCCCGTGAAGGCGGGGCTGTTGCGCAAGACGGTCGCCAATGTGCATGCCGTCGAGGATGTGTCTTTCTCGATCAAACCGGGGGAAACCTTGTCACTGGTGGGCGAAAGTGGCTGTGGCAAATCGACGTGCGGGCGCTCTGTTTTGCGTTTGGTTGAGCCGCAATCTGGCTCCGTGCTTTTGGAGGGCAAAGAGGTGCTCGCCCAAGGTCCGGGCGATCTGCGCCGCTTGCGCCAAGACATGCAGATGATCTTTCAGGACCCCTTCGCGTCCTTGAACCCGCAGGTGCGTCTGATCGATCAGGTCGCCGAACCGCTGCGCAATTATAGCCTGGCCCATGGCTCCGAGATCACCGACCGTGTCGCCAACCTCTTCGACCGTGTCGAGCTGCCGCGCTCTTTTATGAAACGCTACCCGCACGAACTTTCGGGCGGGCAACGCCAACGGATCGCCATCGCCCGCGCGCTCTCGATCAACCCAAAACTGGTGATCGCGGACGAGGCGGTCTCCGCGCTCGACGTCTCGGTGCAGGCGCAGGTGGTGAATCTGTTGATGGAGCTTCAGGCCGAGCTTGGCATCGCGATGCTCTTTATCAGCCACGACATGGCCGTGGTCGAACGCGTCAGCCACCACACGGCTGTGATGTATCTGGGCCGGATCGTCGAGATCGGCCCGCGTCAGGCGGTGTTTGAGAACCCGCAGCACGACTATACCAAATCGCTGATGTCCGCCGTGCCGATTGCCGATCCGCGCAACAAAAAGATCAGTTCGAACCTCTCGTTCAAACCGATCCCTTCGCCGATCTTCCCGGCGGATCACACGCCCGCCAAATCCACCTACCGCGAAGTGGCGAAAGATCACTTCGTCTTGGAGCCAATCGAAGGCTTTGCATATTGAACGCGTTTTCGACTGCGTTCGGACTTGACCAGAAAAGAGACTGAAATGCCCATCAAGAACCGCCTTGCCGAATTGTTGCCGGAAATCACCGCATGGCGACGCGACATTCACGAAAACCCCGAGCTGATGTTTGAGCTGCCGCGCACCTCGAAAAAGGTCGCCGACTTGCTGCGCGAGTTTGGCTGTGACGAGGTGGTCGAAGGCATGGCCAAGACCGGCGTCGTGGGCGTGATCAAAGGTAAATCGGATAGCAGAGGCCGCACCATTGGGCTTCGGGCCGATATGGATGCGCTGCCGATCCTGGAGGAAACTGGTTCGGAATTTGCCTCTAAGAACCCGGGCGTGATGCATGCCTGCGGCCATGACGGTCACACCGCGATGCTCTTGGGCGCGACGAAATACCTTTGTGAGACCCGCAATTTCGACGGCACCGCCGTGGTGATTTTCCAACCCGCAGAAGAGGGCGGCGGCGGCGGTCGTGTGATGTGCGAAGAGGGGCTGATGGACCGCTTTGGCATCGATGAGGTCTACGGAATGCACAATTGGCCGAACCTGCCGACGGGCACCTTCGCGATCCGTCCGGGGCCGTTCTTTGCGGCCGCCGACGAGTTCGAGATTTACGTCAAAGGCAAAGGTGGCCACGCAGCGAAACCGCATGAAACGGTCGACAGCACGGTGACCGCCGCGCATCTGGTTCTGGCGCTGCAAACCATCGCGTCCCGCAACGTCGATCCGACGAAACAGGTGGTGGTCTCCGTTTGCACCGTAGAATCCTCGTCCAAGGCTCATAACGTGTTGCCCGCTCAGGTCTTGTTGAAAGGCACAGTGCGGACGCTGGATGCCGAGGTGCGCAAACAGGCCGAAGAGCGCCTGAAAGAGATTTGCGCCGGTGTTGGCGCCACCTACGGCGCGGAAATCGTTGTGGACTATCACCTCGGCTACCCGGTCATGGTGAACCATGATCAGGAAACCGAATACGCCATCGAGGCCGCCACGAAGGTGGCGGGCGGATGCGAAGAATATCCGCTCGTCATGGGCGGCGAGGATTTCGCCTACATGTTAGAGGAACGCCCCGGCGCCTATATCATCGTCGGCAACGGCCCCGGCGCGCCGGTGCACCATCCGAAATATATGTTCAACGACGAGGCCCTGCCTGCAGGCTGTTCGTGGTATGCCGAAATGGTGGAAAGCCGGCTGCCTGCGGCGTGAGCCTGAGTATTTGGGCTGCAATGAAGAGAGGGCGCTCCCGGTTGGGGGCGCTTTTCTTTTGTCCTTTAAGTATCCCGGGGGTGAGCCGCAGGCGAGGGGGCAGCGTCCCCTAACCTCCAGTGTGCGACATATGCCGAGACACCTGACCGTCGGGTTTTTGCCGCGAATAGTCGAAATCATGGCCTTCGGGTTTGCGGGCAATCGCAGCCTCGATGGCGCGCACCAGCGGCGCGTTGTCGTCAGGATGCGCGCGTAGGATGTCGCGGAGCGAAGCATTGTCCTCTTGGCCTAGACACATGAACAACTCGCCCGTGCAGGTCATGCGCACCCGGTTGCAGCTTTCGCAGAAGTTATGCGTCAGAGGCGTGATGAAACCGATTTTTTGCCCGGTTTCCATCAGCCGCACATAGCGCGCCGGACCGCCTGTGTTCTCGGGCAGATCGGTGAGAGTATAGCGGCTGGCCAGATCTGTGCGCAGGTCATCCAGCGACCAATATTGCCCGACGCGGTCCTCGTTGCCCAAATCGCCCATCGGCATGACCTCGATGAAGGTCAGGTCCATATCTTCGCGGGCGCACCAGTCAGTGAGGGCGAACAATTCGTCCTCGTTGAAGCCCTTGAGCGCCACCGTGTTGATCTTGACCCGCAGGCCCGCGTTGCGCGCGGCTTCGATGCCGCTCAGCACTTGTTCAAGGCGGCCCCAGCGCGTCACTCGTTGGAATTTCGCAGCATCCAGCGTGTCGAGAGAGACGTTGATCCGGCGCACACCGGCAGCATAGAGGTCCTTGGCAAAGCGGTCGAGTTGAGAGCCATTGGTGGTGACCGTCAGCTCCTTCAACGCGCCGCTGTCGAGGTGGCGCGACATGGCGTCAAAGAACGTCATAATTCCGCGCCGCACCAAAGGTTCGCCCCCCGTAATCCGCAGCTTCTCGACACCCAAATCGATGAAGGTCGAGCACATCCGGTCCAACTCTTCGAGCGTCAGCAACTCTTTCTTCGGCAAGAACGTCATGTGTTCCGACATGCAATAGACACAGCGGAAATCGCAGCGGTCCGTGACCGACACACGCAAGTAGGTGATCGGGCGGGCGAAAGGGTCGATGAGGCGGGGGGCGTGGGACATGATGCTCAATCTAGGGTGCGACAGCCGGGCTGCCAAGCGTTTCAGTCGGACTTTGTGCGCGATTGGACGACACGACGCACCATGCTCGCGCGTTTGCGATCATGTTTGCCGAGGCTCTTGAGCCAGCTGTCGGCCATGCGCGAGACGTCCTTGTCCGGGTCCTGAAGCGCATAGGTCAGCCAATAGAGCACGTCGTCGATGGCGTTCACCTCGTCCTCCGTCGGATGCGCGAGTTTCGCCAAGGGCAGGGACAGTCCCAAAGCCGCACGACGGTCTAGCGCGCGTTCGGATTTGGCGAGCTCATGCACCATGGCCATCCGCGAGAGATCGACCGCAATACGACGTGCGCCGGCGCTGGCCAAAGCATCGAGTTCGGCCCAAGTTTCTGCCTCGGAAATCCAGGCGCAAATCTGATCCCAGACAGCGGCATCGTCACTGATGCGCGCCTGAGTGAGAAGTTTCGCGGCCATCAGGCGGGCTTCGAATACGGGCTGGGTCCATAGCGCGCGCGCCAGATCGAGACGCTCGGGGAAGCCGACGTCCTGGCGCCAGCTTCGGGCCAGATCTTCAAGCGTTTGGGGCGAAACCCCCAAGGCCTCCGACGTGCCCGTGCGGCCGATTATTGCCGACGCCTTCTCCGGATCGGCGGAATGATGCAAGGTCTCCATGGCCGTTTCTGCGGTGATCGACATTTTTTTGCCTTTTTGTAGAGGTAAGTCTTGTTCAGCCAAAACCACAAGAGAGCCATAGGGACAATGAAAAACCTCATCAAACTGGTCTTGACCGCCTCCGCCTTTGCTTACGCGATGCCTATCGTGACGGCAGATTTCGGCGGTCTTAACGGTGCAGAAGCACGCAGCGAAAACTCCAATGGGGGCAACTCCGGTGACCGTGGAAACTCCGGCAATCGCGGGAACTCCGGTGATCGCGGCAATTCCGGCAAGGACGCAAGTGCCGAACGCGGCAATTCCGGAAAACCGGCTGGTAAACCTCTGGCCGCGTCGCTCAAGTCTTTGAATTCCTTGGGTCGCAATATGAACGGCATCATGAATTCCTCCGATCCGAAGATGGTGCCGATCAAAGAATATTTGAGCGCAGTCGCCGCAAATGAGGAAGCCGAGGATGCTTACGATACGGCCAATGCGGCTTATGCGGACAGCTATGCCGATCTTGCGGCCTCTGCTGCAGCTCTCAACCTGTCTTCCGACCCGGCTGACTGGGCAGATGAAATCGACCAGTTGAGCGCCGACCTTGAGGCGAATCCTGTCGCGGAAGGCGAAGAGGGGTATCAGGAATACCTCGATCAGGTCGCAGCCGTGGAGCAAGCCAAGGCTGAGCTGGAGCAGGCATTGGCTGACAAAGCCGTTCTCGATGCAGCTGAGGCGACATTGGCTGAAACAGAAGAAGCGATTTCTGACGAGGCTTTGACCGAAGCACTTGTGGCCGCTCAAAATGCGACCGGCAACGGTCCGATCACCGCGGATGATATCACGCCGGAAATGTTGGCCTACGCGCGGTCCAAACTCGACGTCTAAGCCTTAGAGCGCACTGACCCCAGAGGTCCACGTCGAAACCGCCCCCTTCCGGGGCGGTTTCTTTTTGAACGTTATTCGACCGTTACGGATTTCGCGAGATTGCGCGGCTGATCGACATCCGTGCCCTTTGCGACCGCTGTGTGATAGGCGATGAGCTGGGCCGGAATGGCGTAGAGCAGGGGAGCGAAAAAGTCCGGCGCTTCGGGCATTTGCACCGCCTGCCAAACCCCGTCGGAGGCGATCTCCAGTCCTTTTTTGTCAGAGACCAAAAGTACCTTTCCGCCGCGCGCCATCACCTCTTGCATGTTCGACACCGTTTTGTCGAACAATGCATCATGCGGCGCGAAAACGATCACGGGTGTGTGGCTGTCGATCAGAGCAATTGGTCCGTGCTTCAACTCGCCTGACGCATAGCCTTCGGCGTGGATGTAGCTGATTTCCTTGAGTTTCAGGGCGCCTTCGAGGGCCAGGGGATACATCGGGCCACGGCCCAGGAACAGCACGTCGGTGGCTTCGGACAGCTCGTTGGAGACGGCGTTGAGGCGGTCGTCCAGATCGAGCGCGCGGGTCAAAAGCCCCGGCAGCGTGCGCAGCTCAGCGAGGCGCTGGGCCAGCGTCGCATCGTCGATCTCGCCGCGTTGATGCGCGGCCTCCAGCGCCAAAAGTGCGAGCACCGTCAGCTGGCAGGAGAAAGCCTTGGTCGAGGCCACGCCGACCTCGACACCCGCCAAAATCGGCAGAGCGATGTCGCTTTCGCGCGCGATGGAGCTTTCCGCGACGTTGACGACAGAGACGATCTTGTCGGCCTTGCCGGACATGTATCTGAGAGCTGCCAAAGTGTCGGCGGTCTCGCCCGATTGGCTGACGAAAATCGCCAGCGTCCGCGGCGCAACCGGCGGTTCGCGGTAGCGGAACTCGGAGGCCACGTCGATCTCGACCGGAATGCGCGCCACCTGTTCGAGCCAGTATTTCGCCGTGTAACAGGCGTAATAGGCCGTGCCGCACGCGACCATGATGATCCGGTCGAAGGCCCCGAAATCTATCCCCGGATCGGGCAGCACGATGCCGGTGTCATCTGCGTTGAGATAATAGGCCAGAGCCTCGGAAATCACGGTGGGCTGTTCGGCGATTTCTTTCGCCATGAAATGTTTGTGCCCGGCTTTTTCAATGCGGGCGGCGTTCATGGCGATGGTGCGGCGTGCGCGTTGCACCTGAGCGCCGGTCTCGTCGAAAATCTCGAGGCTGTCGCGGGTGATCACCGCCCGGTCGCCTTCGTCGAGATAGGTGACCTGATCTGTCATGGGAGCGAGCGCGATGGCATCGGAGCCCACGAACATCTCGCCCTTGCCGTGACCGATGGCCAGCGGCGAGCCTTTGCGCGCGGCAACCAAAAGGTCCTCCTCGCCGTCAAACAGGAAACAGAGCGCAAAGGCGCCCTCAAGCGTGTCGATGGTCGCCATCGCGGCCTCCACCGGCGCTTTGCCCGCGTCCATGAAGCTCTGGCACAGAAGGACAACGGTTTCCGTGTCCGTCTGGGTCCCGAATTGATAGCCTTTTTTGCCAAGTTCTTCGCGCAGTTCGCGGAAATTCTCGATGATGCCGTTGTGGACCACGGCCACAGGACCGGCCTTGTGCGGATGGGCGTTGACCACGGAGGGCGCGCCGTGCGTGGCCCAGCGGGTGTGACCGATGCCGGATTTGCCCGCGAGCGGCTCATGCACCAACAGATCGGACAGGTTCACCAGCTTGCCGACCGCACGACGGCGGTCCAGCTTGCCGTTCGACACGGTGGCGATCCCGGCGCTGTCATAGCCGCGATATTCCAGCCGTTTGAGCGCTTCAACGAGGATCGGCGCCGCTTCGTGATTTCCCAAAACCCCTACAATACCGCACATTTTTACTGCCCTTTTTGCTTTTTAGCCTTCAAAGACTTTAACTTTTCGAACATTCGCACCGCGAGCATCGGTTTGTTCACCTGTTTCGCCCGCGCAATCGCCAAGGCGCCCGGCTCGATGTCGGAGGTGATCACCGATCCGCTGGCCGTCATGGCTTCATCGCCGACGGTGACGGGCGCGACCAGCATGGTGTTTGACCCGATGAAGGCATCGCGGCCCACAACAGTGCGATGTTTGAAGACGCCGTCGTAATTACAGGTGATCGTGCCCGCGCCCACATTCGTGCCGTCGCCGATGTCTGCATCGCCAATGTAGGTCAGGTGATTCACCTTGGTGCCTTCGCCGATCTGGGCGTTTTTCACCTCGACGAAATTGCCGATATGCGCGTTGTTCGCCAGCTCTGCACCGGGACGCAGACGGGCGAAGGGACCGACGGTCGAGCCCATCGAGACATGGCAGCCCTCGAAGTGGCTGAAGGCACGGATGCGGGTCTGGGATTCCACGGTCACACCGGGGCCAAAGATCACGTTGGGCTCCACCACCGTGTCGCGGCCGATATAGGTGTCGAGCGAGAAAAATACTGTTTCGGGCGCCATTAGCGTGACGCCATTCTCAAGCGCTTCCGCGCGTTTCGCCGTTTGAAAAATGCCTTCGGCACGGGCCAGTTCAGCGCGGGTGTTCACGCCAAGCGTTTCGGATTCGTCACAGGCGACCGCGGTCGCCGTCTTGCCGGTTTTCCACGCGATTTCAACGATGTCCGGCAGGTAATATTCCCCCGCGGCATTGTCATTGCCGACCTGTTCGAGCAGATCAAACAACACAGTCGCATCCGCCGCCACCAGACCTGAGTTGCAGAAGGTGATCGCGCGCTCGGTCTCTGTTGCGTCTTTGAATTCCACAATGCGGGTGAGCTTGTCGCCCTCCATCACCAAACGCCCGTAACGCGCCGGGTCTTTGGCCCCAAACCCAAGCACGACCACATCGGCCGACTTGCGCGCCTCCGCCATGCGCAGGATCGTGTCCTCGGAAATGAACGGCGTGTCGCCATAAAGCACGATGGCGTCGCCTTCGAACCCCTCAAGTGCCGCTTTTGCCTGCAACACGGCATGCGCCGTGCCGAGCTGTTCTTCTTGGCGGGCGATCACGATTTCCTCGTCGATCTTTGCGGCTTCTGCCGCCACCTGATCGCCGCCGTGACCCACGACCAAGACCGTGCGTTCAGGGTCGAGAGCTGCGCCCGAAGCCAGTGCATGGGCAAACATCGGCGCGTTGCCGATCGGGTGCAGGACCTTGGGCAGGTCGGAATTCATCCGTGTGCCTTGGCCGGCGGCCAAAAGAATGAGGGCTGTTGCCATGGTGTTCGTCCCGATCTGCTCTTTTCTTTATCTGTTTGCCGTTTTACCCATGACACGCAGCACCGCAAGGTCCCACAGGGCTGAGGGGCTTCACTTATTCTGACGCCAGATTACATCGTTCAGCGGGAGTTTGCCCAAAACAGACCCGCCGTTGTCGAAAAAGGACCAGACATGCGCACAGTGATTTTCGATCTCGACGGCACGCTTGCGGACACCTCCGCCGATTTGATCGCGGCGGCCAATGCCTGTTTCCGCGGCTTGGGTTACGGCGATGTGCTGGACGCGCAAGCAGATGCTCATACGGCCTTTCGCGGCGGCCGGGCGATGCTGACACTTGGGTTTTCTCGGGTGAAACCCGGGTTCATGGATGATGACATCATGGCGCAATATCCGGTGTTGTTGGAGGCTTACGCCGAAGACATCGACACCCACACGCAACTCTACGAGGGCGCGGAGGAGGCCATTGAGGCGCTGCGCAGCGGCGGCTATGCAGTGGGTGTTTGCACGAACAAGCCCGAGGATCTGGCGGATCGGTTGCTCACACGTTTGGGCGTGCGCGATCTTTTTGGGTCGATGATCGGGGCAAAAACGGTTGGCGTCTCTAAACCCGATCCGAAACCCTATCTGGCCGCGGTCGAAGAGGCCGGCGGCGTGCTGTCGCAATCTTTCCTCGTGGGCGATACCGAAACGGATCGGTCCACCGCCAAGGCGGCAGGCGTGCCTTGCGCTTTGGTGACCTTCGGACCCGATGGCGATGGGGTGAAACGGTTGGAGCCGGAGGCGCTGCTGACGCATTACAACGACTTGGGTCGGCTGACGCGGGAGTTGATCGGATGAGTGGCGAGGTTTTTAAAGGCAATTTCACCCAGCAAGAGCCAATCCCCGAAGAGGCCATTAAGGCCGCTGTGGCGGTGATGCGCTCGGGGCGCTTGCATCGCTACAACACCGCGCCGAATGAGGCGGGGGAGGTGGCCCTGCTTGAACAGGAATTCGCCGCCTATACGGGGGCGAAATATTGCCTTGCGGTGGCATCTGGCGGCTATGCCCTGGGCTGTGCCTTGCGCGCCTTGGAGGTCCAGCCCGATGAGCCGGTCCTGACCAACGCCTTTACGCTAGCCCCCGTGCCCGGTGCGATTGCGAGTGTTGGCGCCAAGCCGGTTTTCGTCGGTGTGACCGAAGGGCTGGTGATTGATCTCGATGATCTGCAGGTGAAGATCGCGGAGACGGGCGCCAAGGTCCTGATGCTATCCCACATGCGCGGCCATATCGTCGATATGGATGCGCTGATGTATATCTGTAATGGCGCGGGCGTGGCGGTCATTGAGGATTGCGCCCATACGATGGGGGCGCATTGGGATGGTGTGCCGTCGGGGCGGCATGGCGTCATCGGCTGCTATTCTACACAGACCTACAAACACATCAATTCGGGCGAGGGCGGTTTCCTCATCACCGATGATGAGGAGATCGCCGCGCGCGCCATCATGTTGTCGGGATCGTACATGTTATATGGTAAGCACTTGGCCGGTCCTGCCCCTGAAGTGTTCGAAAAGGTCAAATATACCACGCCGAATGTCTCGGGTCGAATGGACCATCTGCGGGCTGCGATCCTGCGTGTGCAGTTGCGGAGCTTGGATGCTCAGGTCGAGAACTGGAGTGCGCGGTATCGCGTGGTCGAGGAGGGGCTGCGGGACACGCAGAGTCTCACTTTGATAGAGCGACCGCAGCAAGAACATTATGTTGGCTCGTCGTTTCAATTCCTGCTGATGGATTGGCCGGACGCCAAGATCGAAGCGCTGGTCGCCGCCTGTCTCAAACGTGGTGTCGAGCTGAAGTGGTTTGGGGCGCCGGAGCCGGTGGCCTTTACCTCGCGCTATGAAAGCTGGCGTTATGCCGAACCGCAGAGCCTGCCTGACAGTGATCGGGTGCTGCGCGCGATCATGGATATGCGTCTGCCGCTGACCTTTAGCCTTGAAGATTGCGCAATGTTGGCGCGGATCATTCGAGATGAGGTAACGCGCTTGGCGCTCTGATCTCGCGTGCAAGCGATCATTTTCCTAGTTTTTTTGTCGGGATAGGCGTTCGAATCGCGGCATGGAAATTTTTGCCGCGGTGCGGCTGAGAAAACATGCGTCACAGGTGAAAAAACTTCGCAGCCCCCTTGAAACAAGGGGCTTTCTCAGGTCCGCGTTGGTTGACCATATTGTCGCAGAGGGCTAAACCACCCAAAGCTAGCAAAGCAGCGCGCCTGCGATCGCCTGACATCCGTCCCGCGAAGAAGCGCGCCTATCAAGGAGCCGCTCGTGGAAGACTTGCTTCGGGAATATCTCCCTATCGTCATTTTCATAGGCCTCGCCATCGCGCTGGGTCTTGTGTTCATCTTCGCAGCTCTCATCCTCGCCGTTCGCAATCCCGACCCTGAAAAAGTGTCGGCCTATGAGTGCGGGTTCAACGCATTCGACGACGCGCGGATGAAATTCGACGTGCGGTTCTACCTCGTGTCGATCCTGTTCATCATTTTCGATCTCGAAATCGCTTTCCTCTTCCCCTGGGCCGTCGCGTTCAAGGACATCGGAGTGGTGGGCTTTTGGTCGATGATGGTGTTCCTCGCTGTGCTGACCGTGGGCTTTGCCTATGAATGGAAGAAAGGGGCGCTGGAATGGGCGTGACGACCGGAGCCAACACCGCAGGTGTGGACAAGGAACATTCCACGCAGGTTCTCAACAAGGAACTGCAGGACAAGGGCTTTTTGCTGACGTCCACGGAAGACATCATCAACTGGGCGCGCACAGGCTCTTTGCACTGGATGACCTTTGGTCTCGCCTGCTGCGCCGTCGAGATGATGCACACCTCCATGCCGCGTTATGACCTTGAGCGTTACGGCACCGCCCCGCGCGCCTCTCCGCGTCAGTCCGACCTGATGATCGTTGCGGGCACGCTGACCAACAAGATGGCGCCTGCGTTGCGCAAGGTCTACGACCAGATGCCGGAGCCGCGTTACGTGATCTCCATGGGGTCCTGCGCCAACGGTGGCGGTTACTATCACTACAGCTATTCGGTGGTGCGCGGTTGCGACCGCATCGTGCCCGTGGACGTCTATGTCCCCGGCTGCCCGCCGACCGCAGAGGCGCTGATGTATGGCATTCTGCAGCTGCAACGCAAAATCCGCCGCACCGGCACGATTGCCCGCTAAGGAGAGCATGAGATGAGCGAAGCCCTCCAAGAACTTGCCGCGCATATTGAGATCAAGCGTCCGAATGATGTGCTGAAAACCGAGGTGGCTTACGGCGAGCTGACCGTTACGGTCACCTCCGCAGGCATCGTCGATTTCATCGAGTTTCTGAAGACCGACAGCACCTGTAAATTCTCCTCGCTGGTGGACATCACGGCGGTCGATCACCCGAGCCGCGATCAACGGTTTGACGTGGTTTATCACTTCCTGTCGATGTACCAAAACCAACGCATCCGCGTCGTCGCACCCGTGCGCGAAGAGGAAACCATCCCGTCGATCATCTCGGTCCACCCCTCTGCGGGCTGGTTCGAACGCGAGACCTTCGACATGTTCGGGATCATCTTCTCCGGTCACCCGGACCTGCGTCGCCTGCTGACGGATTACGGTTTCCGTGGCTACCCGCTGCGCAAGGATTTTCCGGCAACGGGCTACACCGAAGTGCGTTATGACGAAGAGCTGAAACGCGTCGTCTATGAGCCGGTGAGCCTCGTGCAGGAATACCGCCAGTTCGACAACCTCTCCCCGTGGGAAGGCGCGAAATATATCCTTCCCGGCGACGAGAAGGGAGCCTGATGTGAACGGCGATCCGGCCATCATGATCTGCGTTGGCGCGACCAAAGCGGGCACCAGCTCGCTTTATCGCTATTTGCACGATCATCCGGATTGCCACCTGCGCTCGATCAAGGAAATCCACTATTTCGACACCGTTGAGAACAACGATTACGCGTTTCAGTTCGACGTCTTCTCGCGGCTGCGCGCGGATTTGATTCAGCGGCAGGACATCGCAAAGAAGAACGCGAACAAGTGGAAGACCGAGAACCTGCAACGCCAGATCGACGATGTCGACGAGATGGTGCGCATTCTGGAACTGGGTGCGGAGGGGGTCTCCGACTATCTCTTCTACCTTCTGGACGGGATCGGCACGCGCAAACTCGCGGGCGACATTACGCCGGGTTACGGGTTGCTCTCCGAGGAGCGGCTGCGCGACATGGCCCATATGGCGCCGGACGTGCGGTTCGTCTTCATGATGCGCGATCCGGTGGACCGGCTGTGGTCGCATGTGCGGATGCAGGCCACGCGCCAGCGCCGCCCCGGCGAAGAGGTTGCGGTCAAGGCCAAGCGGATCATGAACCGAGTGGTCAACCGCGAGCTGGAAAAACACATTGCGCCGCGTGGCGACTACGAAGGCATCGTGGAAAAGCTCAAACGTGCGGTGCCCGAAGACAAGCTTTTGGTGGGTTTCACCGAAGATCTTTTGACGGGCGAGGGGCTAAAGACGCTCTGCGCCTTTTTGGGGATCGCGGAAAAACCCGTGGACCGAGAACCGCACGCTCATGAGGGCGTGAAACTGCAACTGAGTGACAAACAACGGCATGAGGCGGCGCGCTTTTTGGCCCCGCAATATGCCTATGTGGAAAAGACCTTTGGCGAGCTGCCCGCGCGGTGGCAAGCGAATATGGCGAGGATCTGAATGATGGACGGCGACATCCGGCAAAACACCTATGATGATGGGTCTCAGGACGCGGGCAGCGGCGAACAGAAGATCCGGAATTTCAACATCAACTTCGGGCCCCAGCACCCTGCGGCCCACGGTGTGTTGCGGATGGTTCTGGAACTCGATGGCGAGATCGTGGAACGTGCCGACCCGCATATCGGGCTTTTGCACCGCGGCACCGAAAAGCTGATGGAAAACCGCACCTATCTGCAAAACCTGCCGTATCTCGACCGCCTCGACTACGTGGCGCCGATGAACCAGGAACATGCCTGGTGTCTGGCGATCGAACGTCTGGCCGGTGTCGAAATCCCGCGCCGCGCGTCTCTCATCCGCGTGCTCTATTCCGAGATCGGCCGTGTGCTGAACCACCTCCTGAACGTCACCACCGGCGCGATGGACGTGGGCGCTTTGACGCCGCCGCTCTGGGGCTT
The DNA here is from genome assembly GCF_019429625.1 of Celeribacter sp. PS-C1. GTDB lineage: Bacteria > Pseudomonadota > Alphaproteobacteria > Rhodobacterales > Rhodobacteraceae > Celeribacter. Next base: position 66,030 of record NZ_JAHXRW010000006.1, on the reverse strand, counting down.
TGAAGAGCGTGAAAAGCTCATGATCTTCTACGAGCGCGCCTGTGGCGCCCGTCTGCACTCCGCCTATTTCCGCCCGGGTGGCGTCCATCAGGACCTGCCGCCGGAGCTGATCGACGATATCGAGGCCTGGGCCGACGCCTTCCCGAAGGTTTTGGACGACATTCACTACCTGATCTCCGACAACCGCATCTTCAAACAGCGGACCGTCGACATCGGTCTGATCACGGAACAAGAAGCGCTCGATTGGGGCTTCTCCGGCGTGATGGTGCGTGGCTCCGGCATGGCTTGGGACCTGCGTCGCAGCCAGCCCTACGAATGCTACGACGAATTCGACTTCCAGATCCCTGTTGGCACCAATGGCGACTGCTACGACCGCTACATGGTGCGGATGCAGGAGATGACCGAGGCGACGAAGATCATAAAACAATGTGTGGCCAAGCTGCGTGAGCCGGAAAATCAGGGTGACGTTCTGGCCCGCGGCAAACTCACGCCGCCGAAGCGCAAGGATATGAAGACCTCCATGGAGGCGCTTATCCACCACTTCAAACTCTACACCGAAGGCTTCAAACTGCCCGAGGGCGAGGTCTACGCCGCCGTGGAAGCGCCGAAAGGCGAATTCGGCGTCTACCTCAATTCGGACGGCTCGAACAAACCCTACCGCGCCAAGTTGCGAGCGCCGGGCTTCCTTCACTTGCAGGCGATGGATCACATGGCGAAGGGTCACCAACTGGCAGACGTCTCCGCCCTCATCGCCACCATGGACATCGTTTTCGGGGAGGTCGACCGTTGACCCGCTATCTTACTCTCGCCGCCATGTTCGGCATGGCTGCGCCTGCGGCTTTTGCCGAGACATCCCTCGCGGATATGGTGTCGAATTCAATCGGCTATGTGATGGTGCGTGAGAACGTGATCCTGATCGAAGGCGAATATGATGCGAACCTGTGCCGGATCGAAGCCGGCAACGATGCTTTCGACGCCTATGCCGCCGAAGGAAAACTGGCCGATGACATGGTGTCGGTCACCTGCATTCCTCTTGAGGAGTTCAAAGACTAATGCTGCGCCGTCTTCATTCTGAACAACCCGCCTCTTTCGAATTTACGCCCGCGAACCTCGCCTGGGCGGAGGGGCAGATCGCGAAATACCCCGAAGGGCGTCAGCAATCTGCGGTGATCCCGCTGTTGTGGCGCGCGCAAGAGCAAGAGGGCTGGCTCACCAAACCGGCCATCGAATATATCGCCGATATGCTGGGCATGGCCGATATTCGTGTGCTCGAAGTCGCGACCTTCTACTTCATGTTCCAGCTGCAACCGGTTGGGTCTGTGGCGCATATTCAGGTCTGCGGCACCACCACCTGCATGATCTGCGGCTCGGGCGACATCATTTCGGTCTGCAAAGAGAAAATCGCGCCGAAGCCGCATATGCTGTCGGCTGACGGCAAGTTCTCTTGGGAAGAGGTCGAATGCCTTGGTGCCTGCGCAAACGCGCCAATGGCCCAGATTGGCAAGGACTATTACGAGGACCTGACCGCCGAGAATTTCTCCAAACTTCTGGACGATATGGCGGCGGGCAACGTGCCGGTGCCGGGTTCGCAAACCGGGCGCTATTCCTCCGAACCCGCCGGCGGTCCGGTGGTTCTGGCCGAGTACAAAGGCACGGGCGCGCAGTATAACGGGTCTGTGCAGCGCGCAGTGGACATTGGCGACGGTTTGAAACGCATCGACGGCACCGAAGTGCCGCTTTTGACGCCGTGGATATCCAAAGGCGCGGGGCATGGTGGCGCGGGCAAATCCGTGCCGAAACCGGCGCCGACGCCGAAATCCGCTGTGCAACAGGCGGCGGAAAAGAAAGCTGCTGAGAAAGCCGAGGCTCCGAAAGCCGAAGCCGCTTCAGTTGCGGTCGAGGTCGCGGAGAAGAAACCGCGCACCATGAAAGCGCCGCGCAAGGCTGGCGCCGATGATCTGAAAAAACTCAAAGGCGTTGGGCCGAAGCTTGAGCAGACGCTCAATGAGCTTGGCTTCTGGCACTACGATCAGGTCGCGAAATGGACGGCGGAAGAGATCGCCTGGGTCGACAGCCGCTTGAAGTTCAAAGGCCGGATCGAACGCGATGGCTGGATCGAACAAGCTAAAATCCTCGCCGAAGGCGGCGAGACCGAATTCTCTAAACGTGCGAAATACTGATACTTAAAGCTCGAGAGGCCATAAAAATCCGGCCCGAATGAGTGACCAACAGGGATATTTCAGGAGTAACACATGACGGAAGCACAGCAGGCTAAGACGCCTAAAATCGGATTGATCGCCGCGATCTGCGGTGTGATCGCCTTTTTGGCACTGATGTGGGTCGCGGGCTATTCGACGGGGGCTTCGGTCATCGTCGGCGTTCTCGTGGCGCTCTTGGTGGCGATCCTGCTGTGGATCGGTTGGTATGAAGACACGACGGAGGCCAATGTCGGCCATCCGGAAGCCGATGTCAGCGCCTCTGGCCTGATGGCGACCTCTGGCATCGGCGATGAGCCGGCGTCGGCGGCGGATGAGATTGCGGTCGAGCCGCACGCAGCGGACACCCGCGAAGTGCGCTCGGCGGCTGCGGCGGCAACGCCGGAGGCCCATCCGGTCGATGAACCGGAAGCGGTCGAAGAAGAAGTTGAAGACAAGGTGGAGGCAGCCCCGGTTGCCTTCGCTGACGTTCCAGAAGCCGCCGTTGTGGCAGAGCCTGATGATCTGAAGACGATCAAGGGCGTGGGGCCGAAAATCGAGGTGCAGCTGCATGAGCGGGGGATCACCACCTTCGCGCAGGTGGCCGCACTGAGCGCCGATGAAATCGAGGCCTTGGGCGCAGCCCTCAAAGGCACCTCGGCTGCGCAGCTGACGAAATGGGCCGAACAGGCCAAAATTCTCGCCGCTGGCGGGGACACGGAATTCTCGAAACGCGTCAAGGATGGCGACGTTTATTGAGGAGTAAGGAAATGGTGCCTGACAAGGACCAGCATTTGGCGAAAAAGGCGCGCATGGTCGCCGTCGTGATCGCCGTCACGATGTTAGTCTGGTTGGGGACACAATGGTTGGGTGGGAAACTCGGATTGCCGTCGCGCTACGCGTTTCTCCTCGATCTTGCCGCTTTGGCCGGGTTCGTCTGGTCGTTTGTGGTGATGTATCAGATTTGGCGTGACACGCGCCGGAAAGACTGAAGGGACAAGAGCGATGCTCAAGGATCAGGATCGGATCTTTACCAACCTCTACGGCATGCATGACCGTAGCCTTGCGGGCGCCAAAAAGCGCGGGCATTGGGATGGCACGGCGGGCATTCTCGCCAATGGACGCGACTGGATCATCGACCAGATGAAGGCCTCCGGTCTGCGTGGTCGTGGCGGCGCGGGCTTCCCGACGGGTCTGAAATGGTCCTTCATGCCGAAAGAAAGCGACGGTCGCCCGGCCTATCTGGTGATCAACGCCGACGAATCCGAGCCCGCGACCTGTAAGGACCGCGAAATCATGCGCCATGACCCGCATACGCTGGTCGAAGGGGCCTTGATTGCCGGTTTCGCCATGGGCGCTGTAGCCGCTTACATCTACATCCGCGGCGAATATATCCGCGAGAAAGAGGCGCTTCAGGCCGCGATCGACGAGGCCTATGACGCCGGTCTCATTGGCCGCAACGCCTGCAAATCCGGCTATGATTTCGACATCTATCTGCACCACGGGGCAGGGGCCTATATCTGTGGCGAGGAAACCGCCCTCATCGAGTCTCTCGAAGGCAAAAAGGGTATGCCCCGGATGAAACCGCCCTTCCCGGCGGGCGCGGGTCTTTACGGTTGCCCGACCACGGTGAACAACGTCGAATCCATCGCCGTCGTGCCGACGATCCTGCGGCGTGGCGCCGAGTGGTTCGCCTCCTTCGGTCGTCCGAACAACGCGGGCACCAAGCTCATGGCGCTCACCGGCCACGTCAACACGCCCTGCGTGTTCGAGGAAGAAATGTCGATGTCCGTGCGCGAGATCATCGAGAAACATGGCGGCGGCATTCGCGGCGGCTGGGACAACCTCAAGGCCATCATTCCGGGCGGGGCGTCCTGTCCGGTGTTGCCGAAAGAGGCGCTGGAAGACGCGATCTTTGACTTCGACTGGATGCGTGAGAATAAGTCCTCCTTCGGCACCGGCTGTATGATCGTGATGGACAATTCCGTCGATGTGGTCAAAGCGGTCTGGCGTCTGTCGGCCTTCTTCAAGCACGAGTCCTGCGGCCAGTGTACTCCGTGCCGCGAAGGCACCGGCTGGATGATGCGCGTGATGGACCGTCTGGTGACGGGCGATGCGGAGATCGAAGAGATCGACATGTTGCTCGACGTGACCAAACAGGTCGAAGGCCACACCATCTGTGCGCTTGGCGACGCGGCGGCTTGGCCGATTCAGGGTCTGATCCGTCACTTCCGTGATGACATCGAAGAGCGCATCAAAATCAAGAAAACCGGTCGCGTGTCGGCGGCTTTTGCGGCGGAGTGATCTGATTTCATGACCTCTTCTGTGACCTCGACCAAACATATCGCGGAGCTCAACATCGGGCGGCTTGTGGCCGAACCCGGTGACGCGCGCGTGGCCGAGTTCATGGGCGCGCTCGACAAGATCAACGGCATGGGCAAACGCATGCCGGGGTTTGTCTGGATGGCCGAGGGCTCGGGTGAGCCGGGCACCGGGAATACGGAAAACAACATTGGCAATGATCCGAAATTCGTCGCCAATCTCACCGTGTGGGAAGACGTTGAAAGCCTTGAGCATTTCGTTTTCAACACGGTGCACAAACAATTTTACGACCGCCGCGAGGAATGGTTCGAGCTGATGCAGGACCAGCATTTCGTGATGTGGTACGTGGAACCCGGGCATAAGCCCACCTTGGACGAGGCGCTCGAACGTCTCGCCTACAAACAAAAACATGGGGACAGCGATCAGGCCTTTGGCTGGTCGTACATCAAAGAGGCCAAGCTTTTCCGTGAGAAAAGCTGTCGGCCCGTTGCTGCGGAGTAGTCCCATGAATTTGACAAAACATATCGCCCTCGCTTTTGCGTTTACGGCCCCCCTGATGGCCGGTGCCGCCGCTGCGGCGGAGCTGCCGCCGCTGCGAGAGGTGCAAGAGATCGACCAGAACATGCTTTGGGCCGGTCTTGCCGTCGAAGTGTCGGATGAATGCTCGACCATCGAGGTCAAGAAAATCAAAGGCATTTCCTTCCTCTGGGGCCTGAAAAACAAGGCCTCGGCCATGGGCTACACGGATGACGAGATCCGCGCCTATGTCGAAAGCGACGATGAGGAAGCCCGCATTCGCCGTCTGGGCGAGGCCTATGTGCGTCAGGCCGGGTTCGATCCGAAAACCCCCGAGGGCCTTTGTGCCTTTGGTGAGGCGGAGATTGCTCGCGGGTCCGTCATTGGCTCTTTCCTTAGGAGCACAAAATGACCCGTCGTATCACATATGCCGCTCTGATCGCTCTGTTGGCGACGCCTGTGATGGCGCAAGACATCATAGCGGACGAAGAGATTTCCGCCGTGCTCGTCGACAATATGATTGTCACGGAACTGACGACGATCTGCCCCAAACTGGCCCCGCGCCCGGCGCGCGTGAACCAGCAGGCGAAAGACATGATGAGCGTGATCACGGCCAAGGGCTATGGCGCGCAGGACATTCAATCGCTGCAAGACCCGGCGTTTATCGCCACGCTTGCCGCGAAATCGGAACGCTTCTTTGCCGCCAACGGCATTGAAAAACGGGATACGGAGGCGATGTGCGCCTTCGGCAAAGCGCAGATTGCGAAGCGGACGCCGCTTGGCAAACTCATGAAGAACAGGTGATGCAGAATGGCAGACAAGCGCAAAATCATCATTGACGGGACCGAGGTCGAAGTCGATCCGGCCATGACGATCCTTCAGGCCTGTGAAGTGGCCGGGATCGAAGTGCCGCGGTTCTGCTATCACGAACGGCTGTCCATCGCGGGCAACTGCCGCATGTGTCTCGTCGAGGTCGTGGGCGGCCCGCCGAAACCGGCGGCCTCCTGCGCGATGCAGGTCAAAGACATGCGTCCGGGGCCGGAAGGCCAGCCGCCGGTGGTCAAGACCAACTCGCCGATGGTGAAAAAAGCGCGCGAGGGCGTGATGGAGTTCCTCCTGATCAACCACCCGTTGGATTGCCCGATCTGCGACCAGGGCGGCGAATGCGACCTGCAAGACCAGGCCATGGCTTATGGCGTCGATTTCTCCCGCTACCGCGAACCGAAGCGCGCCTCTGAAGAGTTGAACCTCGGGCCGCTCGTCGGCACCGCGATGACGCGCTGTATCTCTTGCACCCGCTGCGTGCGCTTCACGACCGAGGTCGCGGGCATCACCCAGATGGGCCAGACGGGACGTGGCGAAGACAGCGAGATCACCAGCTATCTGAACGAAACGCTGGCCTCGAACCTTCAGGGCAACATCATCGATCTCTGCCCAGTCGGCGCGCTGACCTCGAAACCTTACGCCTTCACCGCCCGTCCGTGGGAATTGACCAAGACCGAGACCATCGACGTGATGGACGCGCTCGGCTCGAACATTCGCGTCGACACCAAAGGTCGCGAAGTGATGCGCATTCTGCCGCGCAACCATGACGACGTGAACGAAGAGTGGATTTCCGACAAAACCCGCTTCATCTGGGACGGTCTGAAACGCCAGCGCATCGACACGCCCTACATCCGCAAAAACGGCAAGCTGACCAAGGCCACTTGGGTCGAGGCGCTGTCCGCTGCGGCTGCGGCGATGAAGGGCAAAAAGGTTGCGGGTCTCGTCGGCGATCTGGCGCCGGTCGAGGCGATCTATGCCTTGAAAGGTCTGGTCGAAGGTCTTGGCGGCAATGTCGAGTGCCGTGTCGACGGCGCCAAACTGCCCGCGGGCAACCGTGGCGTTTATGCTGGCACCGCCTCCATCGCCGACATCGACGATGCGAAATACATTCAGCTGATCGGCACCAACCCGCGCGACGAAGCGCCGGTGTTGAACGCCCGTATCCGCAAGGCTTGGGCCAATGGCGCCAAGGTCGGTCTCGTCGGCCAAGCCGTTGATCTGACCTACGATTACGCCCATGTCGGCACTGACCGCGCGGCGCTCGAAAGCCTTCTCGGTCATAACTACGGCGATGTGTTGAGCCAGCCCTCGCTGGTCATCGTCGGCGCCGGTGCAATCAACGAAGCCGATGGCGAAGCGGTTCTGGCGACAGCTCAGAAACTTTGCGAAGCGACCGGTTCGAAACTCATGGTGCTCCACACTGCCGCCAGCCGCGTGGGTGCGATGGATGTGAATGCTGTGACCGAAGGTGGTCTGGACGCTGCGACCAACGGGGCAGAGGTGATCTACAACCTCGGCGCCGATGAGGTGGAAATCGCCGACGGTCCTTTCGTGATCTACCAAGGTTCGCACGGTGATCTGGGCGCGCACCGCGCCGATGTGATCCTGCCGGGCGCCGCCTACACCGAAGAAAACGGATTGTTTGTGAACCTCGAAGGACGTCCGCAGCTTGCACTCCGTGCAGCCTTCCCGCCGGGTGAGGCGAAAGAGAACTGGGCGATCCTGCGCGCACTCTCTGCCGAGCTTGACGCCACGCTGCCCTACGACTCGCTGGCGCAACTGCGTAACGCGTTGATCTCTGAGGTGCCGCATCTGGCGCAGATCGACGAGGTGCCGGAGAACGATGTGGTCGCATTGCCGGAGAAATCGTTGGGCAAGGCCTCCTTCCGCAACGCGGTCAAGGATTTCTACCTGACGAACCCGATTGCGCGCGCCTCTGTGCTGATGGCGGAACTGTCCGCCATGGCGAAAGCCCGCGCCGAGACGCCGGTGGCGGCTGAGTGATGGCGCTGAGCGGGGCACATATGGCCGCTCTCGGGCTAGTGGCAGTGGGCTTGTCCGGTTGTGACAAGACCTGCTGCGCCGCACCCGAGGCACATGTGTCGCGCGCGGCGGCCTCCGAATATCTCGGGGTCGAGACCCGTCTTTTGGACGGTGATCTGGTTAATTTTCTCGTCTCCGCCAAGGGAGACAGGGCGAAAACAAATGTGGTGGCCTATGCCGATTGCGCGGCTGCCCAATATGCGCTGATCCGGGGTTTCGGGTTTGCGCGACATGTGCGGACAAATGTCGCACAAGAGGCTGGAATTTGGCGCGCGGATGCTGTTTACACCATCTCGCCAGCGCTCCCCGAAGGTTTGCGCAAGCTCGACGCAGAAGTCGTCGTCGCAAACTGTCGGGACAACGGAATACCGACGGTGTGAAAGGCTGAAAAATGGTCGAATTTTTCACGACAACTAATCTGGGGATCTTCCTGCTCACCCTTGGGCAGATCTTGTTGGTCCTCGTGCCACTCTTCGTGGCGCTCGCCTTCCTGATGTATGGCGACCGGAAAATCTGGGCGGCAGTCCAGATGCGCAAAGGCCCCAACATCGTTGGCGTTTTCGGCCTCTTGCAGTCCTTCGCGGACTTCTTGAAATACCTCGTCAAAGAGGTGGTCGTGCCCGCAGGCGCTGACAAATTCGTCTTTTACCTCGCGCCGATGATCACCTTCATCACCGCAGCCATCGCCTGGGCGGTGATCCCGTGGAATGACGGCTGGGTGATCTCGGATCTGAACATCGCGATCCTCTATATCTTCGCTGTCTCCTCTTTGGAGGTTTACGGCGTGATCATGGGTGGTTGGGCGTCGAACTCGAAGTATCCGTTCTTGGGCTCGCTTCGTTCCGCAGCCCAGATGATTTCTTACGAGGTTTCGATCGGCCTCATCATCATCGGCGTGGTGCTGTCGTCAGGCTCCATGAACTTTGGCGACATCGTCGCAGCGCAAGACGGCAACGGCATCTTCTCCTGGTACTGGCTGCCGCATTTCCCGATGGTCTTCCTGTTCTTCGTCTCGGCACTCGCGGAAACCAACCGCCCGCCGTTCGATTTGCCCGAAGCGGAATCGGAACTCGTCGCCGGCTACCAGGTGGAATATTCCTCGACGCCGTTCCTCTTGTTCATGATGGGCGAGCTGATGGCCGTCGTTCTGATGTGCGCGCTGGTGTCGATCCTGTTCTTCGGCGGTTGGAACTCTCCGGTGGAATTCCTGCCTGACGGCATCATGTGGCTGATCCTCAAGATGCTGATCGCGTTCTTCGTCTTCTCGATGGTGAAAGCCATCGTGCCCCGCTACCGCTACGACCAGCTGATGCGCATCGGTTGGAAAGTCTTCCTGCCGCTTTCGCTGGGCTGGGTCGTTCTGGTCGCGTTCTTTGCTCAATACGGTGCGTTCTGGGGAACCTATGCGCGCTGGACCGTTGGAGGCTAACTGATGGCTCTCGATTACACCCGCGCCGCCAAGTATTTCCTGATGATGGACATCTGGGCCGGCTTTAAAATCGGTCTGCGGTATTTCTTCGCGCCCAAGGCGACGATCAACTACCCGCATGAAAAGGGGCCGCTTTCCCCGCGCTTCCGGGGCGAGCACGCGCTGCGTCGTTATCCGAACGGCGAGGAACGCTGCATTGCCTGTAAGCTTTGCGAAGCGATCTGCCCGGCGCAGGCCATCACCATCGATGCCGAACCCCGTGAAGACGGCTCGCGCCGCACCACGCGCTACGACATCGATATGACGAAGTGCATCTACTGCGGCTTCTGTCAGGAAGCCTGCCCGGTGGACGCTATCGTCGAAGGCCCGAATTTCGAATTCTCCACCGAGACGCGTGAGGAACTGTTCTACGACAAGGAGAAACTCCTTGAGAACGGCGCGCGTTGGGAGGCGGAGATCGCCCGCAACCTCGAACTGGATGCACCGTACCGATGAGTGATTTCACCAAGCTTTTCGAACAGATGATGGAGCAGAGCCACAAGATGGCTTCTGCCTGGAACCCGGCAATGGAGACCTTTCAGGTGCCGGCGTTCGACAAGCTTTGGCCGACCATGTCCAAGGATTGGATGGAGATGGTTTGGGGAACGACCTTCAACAAGGACGGGCTCGATGCGAAAACACGACTTCTTGTGGTGGTCGCCGGGCTGACCGTGCTTGGTGCGCAGGCCGAAGCCCCGTTCAAACTGACCGTGCGCCACGCTTTGGAGGCGGGTGCCACCGAAAAAGAGATCGCGGAAGTGATTTACCAGATGTCGATGATGGGCGGTGTGCCCGCCATGACGAAGGCGCTTGAGCTGGCTCAGGCGGTCTTCAACGAAAAGCAGGAGGGCAGTGAATGACTGTCGCAGATTACGCATTTTACCTTTTCGCCATCGTGATGCTGGTGGCCGGGGTGTTCACGGTTGTGTCGCGCAACCCGGTGCACTCCGTGCTCTGGTTGATCGTCACCTTCCTGACCGCCTCCGGTCTTTTCGTCCTGCTGGGGGCGGAATTCGTCGCGATGCTTTTGGTCATTGTCTACGTCGGCGCGGTGATGGTGCTTTTCCTCTTCGTGGTGATGATGCTCGACGTCGATTTCGCGGAGCTCAAGGCGGGGATGGCGAAGTACCTGCCGTTCGCACTTTTGATTGGTGTGGTTCTGTTGCTTCAGATGGGGTTTGCCTTTGGCGACTGGCACGCGGCCGAAGGCGCCGACGCGCTGCGCCGTTCCGTGACGCCCGATGCGGCCGAGGTGCACAACACCGCCGCTCTGGGCCAGCTCATGTATGACGATTACCTGATGCTCTTCCAACTGGCGGGTCTGATCCTTTTGGTTGCGATGATCGGTGCGATCGTCCTGACGCTGCGCCACCGTTCGGATGTCAAACGCCAGAACGTGCTGAAACAGATGTATCGCAAGCCCGAAGAGTCTTTCGAGATGAAAGACATCAAACCGGGGCAGGGGCTTTAAGCCTCAGATGAATGACCGGGGCGAGGTCCTCCCGCCCCGATGAAAAAGGCCGCAAAAGCGGCGAGAGAGAAAGAACTGAGGGACGACATGGTCGGACTTGAACATTACCTGACAGTGGCCGCGGCGCTGTTTGTCATCGGCATCTTCGGGCTCTTTTTGAACCGGAAGAACATCATCATCATCCTGATGTCGATCGAGATGATCCTGCTGTCGGTCAATATCAACCTTGTCGCCTTCTCCTCCTTCCTGGGGGATCTGACGGGACAGATTTTCACGATGCTGGTTCTGACCGTGGCCGCCGCCGAGGCCGCCATCGGGCTTGCCATTCTCGTGAGCTTCTTCCGCAACCGCGGCACGATCGACGTCGAAGACGTCAACGTGATGAAAGGGTAAGGGCACATGGAAACGATCATCCTCTTCGCGCCGCTGGTCGGCGCCCTCGTCGGCGGCTTTGGCTGGCGTGTGATCGGCGAGAAGCCCGCGCAATATCTGACCACGGGTCTGTTGTTTCTGGCCGCCATCCTGTCCTGGATCGTGTTCCTGACGTTCGATGGCACGACCGAGCATGTGACCATCCTGCGCTGGATCGAAAGCGGGTCTTTGTCCGTCGATTGGGGCATTCGCCTCGACCGTCTGACGACGATCATGCTGATCGTGGTGAACACGGTCTCCGCGCTGGTGCACCTCTACTCGCTGGGCTACATGGCGCATGACGAGAACTTCGGCGACGACGAGCCCTATCGCGCGCGCTTCTTTGCCTATCTCTCTCTCTTCACCTTCACCATGTTGATGCTGGTGACCTCTGACAACCTGATCCAGATGTTCTTTGGCTGGGAAGGTGTGGGTCTGGCCTCTTACCTGCTGATCGGTTTCTACATCAAGAAACCCTCCGCCGGCGCCGCTTCGATGAAGGCCTTTATCGTCAACCGCGTGGGTGACTTCGGCTTTATCCTCGGCATGGCCGGTCTGTTCCTTTTGACCGACAGCGTGCGGTTCGACGATGTGTTTGCCGCAGGCCCGATGCTTGCGGACACGTCGCTGCATTTCCTCTGGACCGAATGGAACGCCGCCAACCTTCTGGCTTTCCTCTTGTTCGTCGGTGCGATGGGCAAATCGGCACAGCTGTTCCTTCACACCTGGTTGCCGGACGCGATGGAAGGCCCGACGCCTGTGTCGGCGCTTATCCACGCCGCGACCATGGTGACCGCGGGCGTCTTCCTCGTCTGCCGCATGTCGCCGATCTTTGAATATGCACCGCAGACCCAGATGTTCGTCATCTACATCGGTGCGACCACGGCCTTCTTTGCCGCCACCGTCGGTCTGGTGCAAAACGACATCAAACGCGTGATCGCCTATTCGACCTGTTCGCAGCTCGGCTACATGTTCGTGGCCGCAGGCGCGGGCGCTTACGGTCCGGCGATGTTCCACCTTTTGACGCACGCCTTCTTCAAGGCCATGCTCTTCTTGGGCGCGGGCTCGGTCATCACCGCGATGCACCACGAACAGGACATGCGCAACTACGGCGCGCTGCGTAAAAAGATCCCCTTCACTTTCTGGATGATGATCATCGGCACGCTGGCGATCACCGGCGTTGGCATCCCGCTCACGCATTTCGGTTTCGCCGGCTTCCTGTCGAAAGACGCGATCATCGAGAGCGCCTATGCGTCTGGTGTCGGCTACGCCTTCTGGATGCTGGTCATCGCGGCGCTGTTCACGTCCTTCTATTCCTGGCGTCTGATCTTCCTGACCTTCTACGGCAAGGCGCGCGGCGATCATCATGCGCATGACCATGCGCACGAAAGCCCGCTTGTCATGCTGGTGCCGATCGGAACGCTGTCCTTGGGCGCGATCTTTGGCGGCATGATCTGGTATAACAGCTTCTTCGGCGATCATGATAAATTCGTTGAGTTTTTCGCTCTGCCGCATCACGCGGAAGTCGAGATGGTCGATGGTCATGGCGAAGCTGCTGCGGATACGCACGGCGAAGCGGCGGACACTCATGCGGTGGCTGCTGATACGCACGGCGAAGAGGCCGCGCATGGCGAGGCTGGCATGGCTCCTCAGGGCGCGATCTTCCTCGCTGCCGACAACACAGTTCTGGACGACGCGCACCACGCGCCGACCTGGGTCAAGGTGTCGCCCTTTGTCGCTATGGTCCTCGGCTTCCTGATCGCCCTTTGGTTCTACATCTGGAAACCGGAAACGCCGCGCAAACTGGCCGAAAGCCAGCCCGTTGCTTACCAGTTCCTGCTGAACAAATGGTATTTCGACGAGCTCTATAACGCGATCTTCGTGCGTCCCGTTCTGGCCCTTGGCCGCTTCCTCTGGAAACGTGGCGACGAAGGCACCATTGACGGCGGGATCAACGGTCTTGCGCTTGGCATCGTGCCCTTCTTCACCCGCCTTGCTGGCCGGGCGCAGTCGGGCTTCATCTTCACTTACGCTTTTAGCATGGTTCTGGGGATTGTGATCTTGGTAACCTGGATGTCGATCGGCGGGGGGGCACACTGATGGAAAACGTGCTTTCTTTCGTCACCTTCCTTCCGACGGTGGCCGCCCTCGTGCTCGCGCTTTTCCTGCGCGGCGAGGATGCGGTGGCTCAACTCAACGCAAAACGATTGGCTCTCTTCGCCACTGTAATCACCTTTGTGATCTCTCTGTTCATCCTCTTTGGCTTTGATCCCGAAAACACCGGGTTCCAGATGGTCGAAGAGGCCGACTGGATCATGGGCCTCAAGTACAAGATGGGCGTCGATGGCATTTCTGTGCTCTTCGTGATGCTCACCACCGCGCTCATGCCGCTGGTGATCTGGTCCGCATGGGATGTGAAAACTCGCGTCAAAGAGTACATGATCGCTTTCCTTCTCTTGGAAACGCTCATGCTCGGCGTGTTCTGTGCTCTCGACCTGATGCTCTTCTACCTCTTCTTCGAGGCGGGCCTCATTCCGATGTTCCTGATCATCGGCATCTGGGGCGGCAAGAACCGCATCTATGCTGCATTCAAGTTCTTCCTCTACACCTTCTTGGGCTCCGTTCTGATGCTCGTTGCCATGGTCGCCATGTATATCGATGCAGGCACCACCGACATCGTGCAGCTCATGGCGCATGACTTCTCGTCGGAGACGATCCAGGTGCTGGGCTTCAACATCATCGGCGGGTTCCAGACGCTTGCCTTCCTCGCCTTCTTCGCCTCTTTCGCGGTGAAGATGCCGATGTGGCCGGTGCACACCTGGTTGCCCGACGCCCACGTTCAGGCACCGACCGCCGGTTCCGTGGTTCTGGCTGCGATCTTGTTGAAGATGGGCGGCTACGGCTTCCTTCGCTTCTCGCTTCCGATGTTCCCGGTGGCCTCCGCCAACCTCGCGGATTTCATTCTGATCCTCTCGGTCATCGCCGTGGTCTACGCGTCGCTCGTCGCCTTGGTGCAGAGCGATATGAAAAAGCTGATCGCCTATTCCTCGGTCGCCCACATGGGCTACGTCACGGCAGGTATCTTTACATTCAACCAGCAGGGTCTCGATGGTGCGATCTTCCAGATGATCTCCCACGGTTTCGTCTCCGGCGCGCTCTTCCTTTGTGTGGGTGTGATTTACGACCGGATGCACACCCGTGAGATCGACGCTTTCGGTGGTCTCGTGAACAAGATGCCGGCCTATGCGCTCGTCTTCCTGTTCTTCACCATGGCCAACGTCGGCCTCCCGGGCACCTCCGGCTTCATCGGCGAATTCCTCACGATCATCGGCATGTTCCAGGCCAACACCTGGATCGCTTTGGTCGCTGCCTCCGGTGTGATTTTCTCCGCCTGCTACGCGCTCTGGCTCTATCGCCGCGTCGTTTTGGGTGATCTGATCAAGGAAAGCCTCAAGACGATCAAGGATATGACCCCGCGCGAGAAATGGATCTTTGCGCCGCTCGTGGCGATGACGCTCCTCTTGGGCGTCTACCCGGCGCTGGTGCTCGATCTGATCGGGCCGTCGGTCTCTGCATTGATTGACAATTATCACGCTGCTCTGCCGATGATGGCAGACGTCGCCACCCACTAAAGGACACCGGGATATGACCTCTACTGACTTTTCCATCGTCCTGCCGGAAGTTCTCCTCGCCATCTACGGCATGGCGGCGCTCTTGTTCGCCGTCTACACCGGCAAGGACAAACTCGCGGCTCTGATCACCTGGGCGACCGCCGCTGTCTTCGTCATCATCGCGCTGATGATCGGCTTGGGCGGCGAGGGCTCTCGTGCTGCTTTCGGTGGCATGTTCATCGACGATGCCTTCTCGCGCTTCGGCAAAGTGGGCGTGTTGCTCGCGGGTGCTGCTGTGCTCGTGATGTCCTGCGACTTCTTGGACAAACGCGGCTTCGCCAAGTTCGAATACCCGATCCTCGTGCTGTTCTCCACGATCGGCATGATGGTCATGGTATCTGCAGGCGACCTGATGGCGCTTTATCTGGGCCTCGAGCTGATGTCCTTGGCGCTCTACGTCATCGCATCCTTCCGCCGCGACAGCGTGAAATCCACCGAAGCGGGGCTCAAGTATTTCGTGCTGGGCTCTCTGTCGTCGGGTCTGCTGCTCTACGGCTCGTCCCTGGTTTACGGCTTTTCCGGCACCACCTCTTTCGCGGGCATCATCTCTGTCGTGCAGAACGACGTGCCGGTGGGCGTGCTCTTTGGCCTCGTCTTCGTGATGACCGGCCTTGCGTTCAAGGTTTCCGCCGTGCCGTTCCACATGTGGACCCCGGACGTCTATGAAGGCGCTCCGACGCCGACCACCGCCTTCTTCGCCACCGCGCCGAAACTCGCCGCCATGGGCCTCTTCGCCCGCGTGCTGCACGACGCTTTCGGCGGCATCGTTGGTGACTGGCAACAGGTGCTCGCGGTCATCGCCGTGGCCTCCATGTTCTTGGGTGCCATCGCCGGGATCGGCCAACAGAACATCAAGCGTCTGATGGCCTATTCCTCGATCTCCCACATGGGTTTCGCGCTCATGGGGCTCGCGGCTGGCAATGCCGAGGGCGTGCAATCCGCGATGATCTACATGGCGATCTATGTGACGATGAACATCGGCACCTTCGCCTTCATCATGACGATGGAGCGTGATGGCAAACCGGTCACCGACATTTCCGCGCTGAACCTCTACTGGCGCAACTCGCCGACGAAAGCACTGGCCCTTCTGGTCCTGATGTTCTCGCTCGCGGGCGTGCCGCCGATGCTCGGTTTCTTCGGGAAACTGGCTGTGCTTCAGGCCGCTTGGGGCGCGGGTCTTGTCTATCTCGCCGTCTTCGGTGTGATCGCTTCCGTGATCGGTGCCTTCTACTACCTGCGCATCGTTTACTACATGTACTTCGGCGCTGAGACCGATCCGCTCGACAAAGTGTCTAGCCCGGTCACCTTCGCGCTCCTCACCATCTCCGCTCTCATCATGCTTGTCGGTATCGTCAACATGTTCGGGGTCGATGGTATGGCGGCGCTTGCGGCGGATGCGCTGGTCAAGTGAGCCCCGCTGACACACGTCATACATGGCCCGAAGGGGTAGGGCGGATCGTCCTCCCCTCCGTGGACAGCACCATGTCGGAGGCCGCGCGTATCGCGGCCTCTTCCACATTTCCGCAATGGATCATGGCCCAGACCCAGACGGCGGCACACGGTCGACGCGGGCGCCCCTGGACCATGCCGGAAGGCAACTTCGCCGCGACCCTGTTGATGTTCCCGCAGGAACGCCCCGAGTTGATTGCGCTGCGCAGTTTCGTGGCCTCTTTGGCGCTCTATGACGCCTTCGTCGCCGTCACTGGCCGCTCCGATCCCTTCTCTTTGAAATGGCCCAACGACGTGCTTTTGAACGGCGGCAAGGTTGCGGGTATCCTGTTGGAGCGCGGCCCTGCGCATCTGGCGATTGGCATCGGCATCAACCTCGCCGAAGCACCGCCCCTGTCAATGGTCGAAGAGGGGGCAACACCGCCCGTGTCCTTGGCGCATGAGACCGGCGCTTTGGTGGCGCCCGAAGAATTCCTCGACCAACTGGCGCTCAGCTATGCCCATTGGGAGGCGCAGTTCACCACCTACGGTTTTGGCCCGATCCGCGAAGCCTGGCTCGCGCGTGCGGCGCGTCTCGGCACAGAAATCCGGGCGCGCACCATGCGTGAGACGCATCACGGCACGTTCGAAACCGTGGACGCCTTTGGCAATCTCGTGCTTGCCACCTCCAAGGGCACGCTCACCATACCAGCCGCAGAGGTCTATTTCTGATGCTTCTCTGTATCGACACCGGCAACACCAACACTGTCTTTTCCATCTGGAACGGCAGTGAGTTCATCGCCACATGGCGCACCTCGACCGAGCACCAGCGCACGGCAGATCAGTATTACGTCTGGCTCTCGACCCTGATGAATTTTCAGAAAATCGAGGCGGATATTTCCGAGGTGATCATCTCCTCGACCGTGCCGCGTGTGGTGTTCAACCTGCGGGTTCTGGCGAACCGCTATTTCAATTGTCGCCCCCTCGTGGTCGGCAAACCCGAATGCCTCTTGCCGCATATGCCGCGTGTCGATGAGGGCACCACTGTGGGACCGGACCGCCTTGTGAACTCCGCCGGGGCCTTTGATCGCTTTGGTGGCGATCTCATCGTGGTAGATTTCGGCACGGCGACGACCTTCGACGTGGTGGCCGAAGACGGCGCCTATGTCGGCGGTGTGATCTCGCCGGGAGTGAACACCTCGCTCGAAAGTCTCCACCTCAAGGCCGCCGCTCTGCCGCATGTCGATGTCACCATGCCGGAGAAGGTCATCGGCACCAACACAGTCGCCTGTATGCAATCGGGGGTGTTTTGGGGTTATATTGGTCTCGTGCGCGAGACTTGTAACCGCATCAAGGCCGAATATGGCCGTCCGATGCAGGTGATTTCGACCGGAGGCCTTGCGCCGCTCTTCGATCAGGGTCACAAACTCTTTGACCATTTTGACGAATTTCTGACGATCCACGGCCTTGTCGTGATCCACAACTATAACAAGGACATGGGCAACACATGAGCGAACGTCTTCTCTATCTCCCTCTGGGGGGCGCCGGCGAGATCGGCATGAACTGCTATGTCTATGGCTACGGGCCTGCGGGCAATGAACGCTATATCGTCGTCGATCTGGGTGTCACTTTCCCCTCAATGGACGGCACACCCGGCGTCGATCTGATCTTTGCCGATGTTGCCTGGCTCGAGGAGCGCAAGGACCGCATCGACGGCATTTTCATCACCCATGCCCACGAAGACCACGTTGGCGCCGTTGGCCACCTCTGGCCGCGTCTCGATGCGCCGATCTATGCCCGTGCGTTTACCGCCCATCTGGCACGTCTCAAATTCGAAGAACACGGCCATGACGAGTTGCAGATCAAAACCGTCTCCGCCTGGCCCGAACAGATCAATGTCGGCCCCTTCACCGTGGGCTTCGTGCCGATCTCGCACTCGATCCCGGAATCCTCCGCGCTTGTGATCGACAGCCCGGCCGGCCGCGTGATCCACACCGGCGATTTCAAAACCGACGAAAACCCGGTGGTGGGCGAGCCTTTCGACCGGGCGCTGTTCGAAGAGATTTCCAAGAACGGCGTCAAAGCGCTGGTCTGCGATTCCACCAACGTCTTTTCTCCTATTCCGGGCCGCTCCGAGTCCGAGGTTATCGGCCCGCTAACCGATTTGATTTCCTCGCTCGACGGCATGGTGGCAGCGACCACCTTTGCCTCGAACATCGCGCGGGTGAAGACGCTGGCCGAAGCGGGGTCCAAAGCCGGGCGCTCCGTCGTCCTGCTGGGGCGCGCCATGCGCCGGATGATCACGGCGGCGATTGAGACCGGTATCATCTCCGATTTCCCGAAAACGGTTGCCCCTGAAAACGCGGCTGATCTGCCGCGTGAAAACCTGATGCTGCTGACGACCGGGTCGCAAGGCGAACATCGTGCCGCCACCGCCCAGCTGTCGCGCGGCAAATACCTTGGCCTCAAGATGGCCGAGGGTGACACGATGATTTTCTCCTCGAAAACCATCCCGGGCAACGAGGTCGCCATCGCCCGCATCCTCAATTCCTTCTCGGAAATGGGTGTCGATACGATTTCTGGCCGCGATGACATTCACGTTTCCGGTCACGCCAACCGGCCCGATCTGGCGCTGATGCATGAGATCGTCAAACCGCAGGTCGTGATCCCGATGCATGGCGAACACCGCCACCTGCGCGAACATGCGAAGCTGGCCGAGTCCAATGGTTTGACTGCGATTGTTGCGCCGAATGGCGTCGGCGTCGATCTCTCCGGCAATGCACCGCGCGTGGTTGAGTATGTCGAAACCGGACGTACCTATCTTGATGGGTCGATCCAGATCGGCGCGATGGACGGGATCGTGCGCGACCGTATCCGAATGGCGCTCAATGGCCTCGTCGTGGCCACTGTGATCATCGAGGATGACGAGCCGCTGGGCGATTGCTGGTGCGAGCTGCGCGGCCTCCCGGAAACCGGTCTTTCGCGCGCGCCTCTGATTGACGTGCTCGAAGAGGATGTGAACCAGTTCCTGATGCGCGCCAAGCCCAAGACCCTGTCCGATGATGACAAGCTCGAGGAAGAAATGCGCCGCATCATCCGCCGCACGACCCAAGAGGAAGTCGGTAAAAAGCCCGAGGTGCAGATCATCATCTCGCGCTTGTCGAGCTGATCTGAGCGCCTTGAGTGAGGCAGATTTCCTGCCGCAAACTCTTAAAAGAAAACCCGCGCTCTCAGGCGCGGGTTTTTCAATTCTGGTTCCGGTGGTTTAGACTTATCCCGCCTGACGCTCGTCAAAGCTCAGAGCAATGAAAGAGGGCAGGTGATCCCCAAGGCCCACGACCTTTTCATCCTCTTTACGGCCGCGACCACGACGATGTTGAGGTTTCTGGTCTGCGCTGTGGTCGGATTTGGGCTCCGGCTTAGGCTCGGATTTCGGCGGTGTGGTGCTGCGATCCTGTTGAGCCTCTTCTGCCTGATCCGCGGTTTTGACCTCATCCGATTTGTCGGACCGACGACGACGCGAGCGAGTGCGTTTCGGCTTTTCAGACGTTGCTTCGTCGCTTTCCGGGGTCTCTTCCGCAACGGTCCCGAGCGGGTTTTCCAGGCGCGGGATTTCCTTGGCGATCAGCGCTTCGACATCGGCGAAATTCTTTTCGTCGCGCGGCTCGCAGATCATGATCGCCTTACCGTCACGCCCGGCGCGGCCTGTGCGACCGATGCGGTGCACATAGTCCTCTGCATGGCCGGGCACGTCGAAGTTGAACACATGGGTCACGGAGGCCACGTCAAGCCCGCGTGCGGCGACGTCAGAGGCCACAAGGATCTTGATCTCGCCATTGCGGAATTTCTCCAGCGTGGCGTTCCGTTGGCTCTGGTCCAGATCGCCATGGATTGGCGATGCTTGATAGCCATATTTGTTCAAGGACTTGGAGACGATATCCACATCCGTTTTACGGTTGCAGAAGATGATGCCATTTTGCAGCTTTTCACCTTCGGCATCGATCAGCGCGCGCAGAAGTTTGCGTTTCTCAGAGGCCGCACGGTCGCGGCGCGAGCCTTTGAACATCACCACGCTTTGGGCGATGTTTTCCCCAGAGGTTGCCTGACGCGCCACTTCGATGCGTGCAGGGGCCGAGAGGAAGGTGTTGGTGATCCGCTCAATCTCCGGCGCCATGGTGGCGGAGAAGAATAGGGTCTGACGGGTGAAGGGGGTGAGGCCAAAGATGCGCTCAATGTCGGGTATGAACCCCATGTCGAGCATCCGGTCGGCCTCATCCACCACCATGACCTTCACGTCGGAGAGGATCAGCTTGCCGCGCTCGAAATGGTCGAGCAAACGACCGGGCGTGGCGATCAGCACGTCGACACCCTTGTCGATCAGCGCGTCTTGTTCCTTAAAGCTCACGCCGCCGATCAACAGCGCCTTCGTCAGCTTCATGTATTTGGTATATTGATCGAAATTCTCAGCCACCTGAGCCGCCAATTCGCGCGTCGGGCAGAGCACCAGAGAGCGGGGCATGCGCGCACGTGCGCGGCCACGGGCCAGGTTGGTGATCATCGGCAGAACGAAAGAGGCGGTTTTGCCGGTCCCGGTCTGGGCGATGCCCAACACGTCTTTCCCTTCGAGCGCGGGCGGAATGGCGCCGGCCTGAATGGGGGTTGGGCTCTCGTAGCCAGCATCTTCGATGGCTTTGAGAACCTTGGGGGCGAGATTAAGATCGGTAAACTTGGTCAAATTGTGCCTTTCACGATGTTACGGCTGTGAATTGGCCGCAAAACCCCGCGCGGCCCGCTCGGCCATATTGCCGATGCGTCTTTGGGCGCTCTATTACGCCTGATGAGGCAAAAGGTCAAGGAAAGCCGCTTTTTCACGGTTTAAGCGATTCAGGGAACCTTTCCGGCACGGTTTTCGTTAAGCTAAACACCTCTGCCTATGTATTTCAAAAAAAGGAGCCTCGCGATGATCAAGAAATATGGGACCGCAGAATGGAGCGGCGGATTGAAAGACGGCAAGGGCAGTGTTTCGACGCAAAGCGGTGCCCTGAAAGATCAGCCTTATGGCTTCAACACCCGTTTCGAGGACAAAGCCGGCACCAATCCGGAGGAGCTGATCGGCGCGGCACATGCCGGGTGCTTCTCAATGGCGTTTTCCAATATTTTGGGTCAGGACGGTATCGTGCCTGATAAAATCGAGACGCGTTCCACTATTTTTCTGTCAATGGAGGACGGCCCGAAAGTGGTCCGCGCCCATCTCGATGTGAAAGTCTCTGCCGAGGCGGATGCGGCGGCGATCAAGGCAGCGGCGGAGAAAGCCGAAACAGGCTGTCCTATTTCGCAGCTTCTCGATTGCGAGATCACCATGGACTTGGAAATTCTCTGATCAATCAAAACGAAAACGCCGCCCCACTGTGGGCGGCGTTTCAACTTTCGGCTTCGCGTGTTGCGCGGTCTCAGGACCCTGTAATTACAGCATTCTCAAGGACTGCTGCCTGCCAAGTTTCCGGATCGAACACCGGCATCATGTCTCCCTTGATGGTGACACGCGCGCCTTCCTCAAGACCTTGGATTGGGGTGTTCAGGCTGACTTGAACAGAGGCGCCGTGTTCGCCACTGCCGCAGAACGGGCAGAGCCCCATGTCGGACACAAGGATCAATTCGCGGATGTCATCGCCCGGAGTCAATGGCACGGCGTAGCCCGTCAGTTCCATGCCCGGCACGCCATTTTTCAACCGCTCGGGAAAGCCCTTTTTGACCTCATAGGTGGTTTCCGTCACCACCTCTTCAATCGTGACGCCTTTCAAAAGGTCCCAGCCCGGCGCCTCCGCGAAAACGGGGAGGGCGGCGGCGGACAGGCCTGCGGTCAAGGCGATACGGCTGACAGACATGAGGTCTCCTCGGGGCTTAAATTCTGTGTATTTTTGCGACAGCATAGCGAGTTGTGCCGCCTTCGCATCCCTAAAAATGCCTTTGGCAAAACTTTGCCATCCTCTTGCGTGTGAAAGGACTCTTAAAGCCCAAGGGCCAAAAGAACTGCGCCGGGGACAAGCAGTGCCAATGCCGCGATGATCCAGAGGCCATCACGCCCGGTGAGGCCGATGCCGAGGGCGATGAGCGGCAGCGAGAGAGCGACAGGCAAGCCGGGAATAAAGCCGACAAGGATCATGCCGAGGCCGCAAAGCGCTGTCAGAACAGCAAAGATGCGGGAGGGGCCGCGCCCGGTGACGAGACCCGTCAGGCGTTTGTGCACGAACGGCGCGAGTTTGGCTGCGAGGGTGTGGGCTTTCTGGCTTCCGCTCCGGAGTTTGTCGGTGGAGACGGTGCGGTCCCGCAACCAACGCGGCAACCACAGGCCGCGTTTGCCCCGAAGCGTTTGCGTGGCCAGTAGGATCAAAAGAACGCCCGCCACGGCAGGCAGACCGGGGATGGCGCCAACAAAGGTCACGAGCATGCCGGTGAGCACGTAGAACGGGCCGACGCCGCGCGATTCCATGGTTTTGACCAGGCTGCCGACAGACACTTTGCGTTCAACTGCGGTCAGCTTGTCGAGATCGCCGAACATCTCTGTCAACGTGTCTGTGTCATCTGGTAGTGCGCGCTTGGTCATGCCTGATCCTTCCGGGGACAGACGCATGAAAGCGCAAAAAGGTTCCCGAGAAAACCGGGAACCCTCTTGAAATCAGACCATCATCTCTTTCGTCGCCGAAAGCGTGAGCTCCGGGTAGTCGCGCTCGATGCGGTCGATGTCCCATTGCAGCCGGGTCAGGAAGACGGGATCGCCATCGTGGTCGTAGGAAATATGCTGTTTGTTCGCGTTGATAAACTTGTCCAATTCCAACTTCGGACCGGTCACCCAGCGCGCAGATGTGAATTGAGACGCATCAAATCGAACAGGCAGGCCGTATTCCAACTCGATCCGCGAGGCCAGTACTTCGAACTGAAGCGCGCCGACGACGCCAACGATGAACCCCGAGCCAATGGCCGGTTTGAACACTTTGGCTGCGCCTTCCTCGGCGAATTGCATCAGCGCTTTCTCAAGATGTTTCGCCTTCATCGGATCGCCCGCACGAACGCCCTGCAAAAGCTCCGGCGCAAAGGACGGGATGCCGGTTACGCGAATGTCCTCTCCCTCAGTCAACGTGTCGCCGATGCGCAACTGGCCGTGGTTTGGAATGCCGATGATGTCCCCGGCCCAAGCCTCTTCGGCCAGTTCGCGGTCAGAGGCCAGAAACAGTACCGGGTTCGAGATCGCCATCGGTTTTTTCGACCGCACATGCGTGAGTTTCATCCCACGTTTGAAATGTCCGGCGGCCAAACGCACGAAAGCCACGCGGTCGCGGTGTTTCGGGTCCATGTTGGCCTGCACCTTAAAGACATAGCCCATGACCTTGGTCTCGTCGGGGCTGATGTCGCGCGGCGTGGCCTTTTGCGGTTGCGGCACAGGGCCATAGGTCGCGATGCCGTCCATCAGTTCCTGCACGCCAAAGGAGTTGATCGCAGAGCCGAACCAAATCGGCGTCAACGTGCCGTCGAGGAAGGCTTGGCGATCAAACGGCGGGAGCAACTCGCGCGCCATCTCCAGCTCTTCCTTGAGCTGTTCCAATAGGTGCTCCGGCACATGTTCGGCCAGTTTCGGGTCGTCCAATCCTTCGATCTTGATGCTCTCGGCGACCTTGTTGCGGTCGGCGCGGTCCATCAATTCGAGACGGTCGTTCAACACATCATAACAGCCCAAGAAATCGCGGCCGACGCCGATTGGCCAAGAGGCCGGCGTCACGTCAATCGCGAGATTTTCCTGAATTTCGTCAATGATCTCAAGCGTGTCGCGGCTTTCGCGGTCCATCTTGTTACAAAAGGTCAGGATCGGCAGGTCGCGCATCCGGCAGACTTCGAACAGTTTCTGCGTCTGGCTTTCCACGCCTTTCGCGCCGTCGATCACCATAATTGCCGCATCCACCGCAGTCAGCGTGCGGTAGGTGTCCTCGGAAAAGTCCGAGTGACCGGGTGTGTCGACAAGGTTGAAACGATAGCCCGAAAAATCGAATGACATAGCAGAGGCCGACACGGAAATCCCGCGGTCTTTTTCCATCTGCATAAAGTCCGACCGCGTGCGTCGCGCTTCGCCTTTCGCGCGCACCTGACCGGCCATCTGGATCGCACCCCCGTACAACAGGAATTTCTCCGTCAACGTCGTCTTACCGGCGTCCGGGTGCGAGATGATGGCGAAGGTCCGGCGACGAGCAATCTCCGGCGGCAATTCGGGGGCGTTATGCGAGCGATCCAACATGCGCGTTCATATACGCGCGGGCGCGGGAGCGGGCAATGGGCAAACACGCGCCACAAATGTGATGTGGGCTTGCTCAGACCTTCGTCGCAGGAGAAATACTCAACTCCCCGACGCGGACCGCAACACATCCGCCGCCACTGAGGGCTCTAGCATCCCATCGCGCAGCTCGAAGGCCCGGGTTGTTTCTGCGACCGTGTGATCCGAGGAAAGTTGTGCCTGAATGTCGGCGGGGAAAAAGGATTTTACGCGCCCGTCCACGAACATGCTTTCTGCGGCGATGCCTTCGGCATAGATGATCTCATGGCTGTCGAATAGGATCTGGAAATAATCCACGAAACCGCCCTCGGCCTGGATGACATTTTGGCCGTTCACCAAGAGCTTGGCTTTGACCAACACCTCGGCGCGTCCGGCGCGCACGGCATCGCGGCGCTGATAGATAAAAATGCGGTGGTGCGGCGAGACCACCAGATCGCGGGCGTTGTTCAAAGCGCCCTTTTTGATCACGATGGGGGCGAAAGCCCCCGTGGCGCGCACGGTTTGCACCCCAATCCAACGGATTTCTTTGGGGCCATGGTCGCGCGTCAGAACCCGGTCGCCGATGGCCAGCTCTTCGATCGGCTTTTGCATGCCGTTCGCAAGCGTGATCTGCGTGCCACGCGTAAAGGCGACGCAGGCGACATCCGACAGGCGGGTGCGCGCCGTTTTGGTATCGACCTTCACCAGCGCATATTCGACGTCGGGGTTCAGCGGCGCGAAGGGCAGGAAAAAGGTCTCTTCAATCAAGCCGTTCTCATCGGTTTCGACCACCACCAGAACCTCAACCGTGTCGCCGGAGGCTGCCATGAAGGTCGCCACGCAATCGAGATGCAGTGCATGGTGCACGTGGCCCAGTTCGGTGCCGTGGGCGATGATGAGACTTTCGTTCTCGACCATAACCGACAAACGGCTCCGCCGCGCCTCGCCGCGCAGTTGGTAATTGTCGGCCAGTTCTATCTCCGAGGCATGCGATAGGCCGTCACCGAGATTCACCCCACTTGTCACACGAAAATCTTTCCCGCGGTAAACTGCAAAGCTTTGCAATGGCAAACCGGTCAGGTCACCCACCTGATTGGACATGGAAATCTGATTTCCCGTGGTTGCCATTCTACACTCCAAACCCCGTGCGAAGCCTCTCGTAAAACTCGATAGTTGGCTCGCCTATTCGTACTCAGTCCGATCACACCCGGATATCGCTGGGAAGGCAATATGCCGAAGTGCACAGTCCTTGTATAGTGATAGTGCGGTCAAACATCGGTTACAGGATGTTGATTTTTTACCTTTTCATTCTTCTTTCAAACAATGGCATGATTTGGGCGGAACTGGTTTGATTTACGGTGATTTTTGCACGTTACAGGCGAGTGGGCGGGCTTGTTCGAAAGGGAGAGGCAGACATGGCTGGCTCTCGGAAAAGATGCCCGCTACAAACGGTGTTCAAGGCATACGCTAACAGAGTCACAGTGTATCACACGCAATTGCGCACAGACAACGAGGAGACGGGAATGGATCTTGGTATCAAAGGCAAAAAGGCGTTGGTTTGCGCGTCGTCCAAAGGGCTTGGGCTGGGCTGTGCGCGGGCACTGGCGGAGGCAGGTGTCGATCTAGTGATGAACGCGCGTGGCGCCGAGTTGCTCGAAGCCGAGGCCCAGAAAATTCGCGACGAGTTTGGCGTTGCCGTGGTGACGGTTGCAGCCGATGTGACCACCGAAGAGGGCCGCGCAGCCATTCTTAAAGAGGCTGAGGGCGCCGATATTCTGGTGAACAACGCAGGCGGTCCGCCCGCCGGGATGTGGACCGATTGGGACCGTGACGATTTCATCAGCGCGCTCGATTCGAACATGCTGGCCCCCATCGCGCTGATCAAGGCGCTGGTGCCGGGGATGATGGAGCGTGGCTGGGGCCGGGTGGTCAACATCACCTCCGTCGCGGTGAAGTCGCCTCTGGGGCACTTGGGTCTCTCGAATTCGGCGCGTGCGGGGTTGACGGGCTATGTCGCGGGCACCTCGCGTCAAATCGCGGCCTCCGGCGTTGTGATGAACAACCTTCTGCCCGGCTTTCACGCCACGGATCGTATGACCGGCATGGACAAGACCTTGGCCGACAGCCGCGGCACCACGCCGGAGGAAGTCACCGCCGAGCGCGTCAAATCCGTGCCCGCCGGGCGTTATGGCACCATTGAGGAATTCGGTGCCACCTGTGCCTTCATGTGTTCGCAATATGCGGGCTTTATGGTCGGCCAGAACGTGCTGCTGGATGGCGGC
Source organism: Celeribacter sp. PS-C1 (assembly GCF_019429625.1). Classification (GTDB taxonomy): domain Bacteria; phylum Pseudomonadota; class Alphaproteobacteria; order Rhodobacterales; family Rhodobacteraceae; genus Celeribacter. The sequence continues at coordinate 39,099 of NZ_JAHXRW010000006.1, read as the reverse complement.
CAATTCAATTCGACCTTCTGAGACGAGATAGGGGAGAGGGCCATGAGCCATGCGGATGTTCAGGACTATTACGGCAAGGTGTTGCAAGGGTCGCAGGATCTGAAAACCAACGCCTGTTGCTCGCCCGATGATCTGTCGGCGGAGTTGAAATCGGCCCTCTCCAACATCCACGACGAGGTGCTGAGCCGATATTACGGCTGTGGCCTGATCGCACCGGATGTGTTGGAGGGCGCTAGGGTGCTCGATCTCGGCTCTGGCTCGGGCCGCGATGTCTATGCTTTGGCGCAATTCGTCGGTGAAGACGGCTTTGTCGTCGGTGTCGATATGACCGAGGAACAACTTGCCGTTGCCCGCAGTCATCAGGCTTGGCATGCCGAACGCTTCGGCTATGCGCAGTCCAATGTGGCGTTTCATCAGGGTTACATCGAAAAGCTCGATGATCTGCCGCTGGACGACGCCAGTTTCGATGTGATCGTCTCCAACTGCGTTTTGAACCTCGCCATGGACAAGCCCGCCGTGCTGCGTGAGGCCTACCGCCTGTTAAAACCGGGCGGGGAGATGTATTTCTCCGATGTCTACGCCGACCGCCGGGTGCCGGAGGCGCTTCGGGCTGATCCGGTGCTTTATGGCGAATGCCTGTCCGGCGCGCTCTACTGGAACGATTTCGAATATATGGCCCGCGCTGCTGGCTTTGCTGATCCGCGTTTGGTGACGCATCGCGAGTTGACCGTCGAGAACCCCGAACTGGAGGCCAAAGTCGCGCCGATCAAGTTCATTTCCGCCACCTATCGGCTGTTCAAGCTCGATCTCGAACCGGAATGCGAAGACTATGGTCAGGCCGTGATCTACAAAGGCACTGTGCCGGGAGCACCGCATGAATTCGTGTTGGACGGTGGCCATGTGATCGAGACGGGGCGGGTTTTCCCGGTTTGCGGCAACACGTTCAAAATGCTGGCCGACACACGCTTTGCGCCGCATTTCGAGTTTATCGGCGATTTTTCCACCCATTACGGCATTTTCGCTGGCTGCGGCGGGACCAGTCCCTTTGATACGCTGTCGGAGAGCAGCGCGCCTGCGTCCTCCGGTGGCTGTTGCTAAGGGAGCGCTTGCCTGCTAGGGAAGTTGAGAATTTTCGTCAGACAAAGCTCCCGCCCGTGACCGATCCGCGCCTGGAAATCCGCAACATTCGCCGCCGTTTTCAGGGCCGTGATGTGGTGTCCGATGTCTCGCTCACGGTGATGCCGGGGCAGGTCACCTGTCTTTTGGGGCCGTCGGGCTGTGGCAAATCCACGACTTTGCGCATCATAGCGGGCGTCGATATGCAGGACGAAGGCGAGATCTATGTCGATGGGCATCTTGTCTGCGACACCGTGTTTCGGGTGCCGCCGGAACAGCGCTCCATCGGATTGATGTTTCAGGATTTCGCACTTTTCCCGCATTTGAGCGTGTCGGAAAACGTCAGCTTTGGCCTGAAAGGGCCAAAATCTGACAAACGCGCGCGTGTCGAGGAATTGCTTGAGAAGGTCGGGCTTTTGTCCGCCATCGACAAATATCCGCATCAGCTTTCGGGCGGCGAACAACAGCGGATCGCACTTGCGCGCGCCTTGGCGCCGCGCCCGTCGATCATGTTGATGGACGAGCCTTTCTCTGGACTCGATGAACGCCTCAAGGACGATATCCGCGACAGCACTTTGGACGTGTTGAAATCCGAAAACACGGCCGTTCTGCTCGTCACCCACGAGCCGCACGAAGCCATGCGCATGGCCGATGAAATCGCTTTGATGCGCGACGGAAAAATCGTGCAGCAAGGCGCGCCGTATAATATCTACAACGCTCCCGTGGACCGTAACGCTGCGGCGTTTTTCAGCGATATCAACGTGATCCGGGGCAGGGTGCAGAACCTTGCCGTGACCACCGCCTTCGGCGAATTTCTCTGTCCGGGGCAACCCGATGGTGCGGAGGTAGAGATCGTCATCCGCCCGCAGCACCTGCGCATCGACTTCGACCGCGAAGGCCGCGGCCCCAATCCGACGCCGCAATATGGCACGCCTGCGCGCGCGGTGGTGCAGCGGGCGCGGTTCATGGGGCGCGAGAGCCTTGTCGAGTTCAAAATGGAGTTTGACGGATCGGTTCTGAAGGCCACGGTGCCCTCGGTGTTCCTGCCGAAACCGGGGACGGCGATGTGGCTGATGATGCGCCGGGACCGGTGTTTCGTGTTTCCGGTGACCGGCGCCTAACTCTTTTCTTCGACGGGTTTATTGTCTTTCTGAAAGGCGATGAAATCGGCCAGTGTTTTGCCCGGTTCATCTTTGAATTGCGCGCCTGTGTCGATCACAGTCTCGATCCGATCGACCCGAAACGTGCGAAAGCCTTCGCGTTTCTCGCACCAGGCGCTCATGGTCCAGACCCGGCCCCAATAGTCCAGCTGTAAGGGTCGTACGAGCCGTGTCGAGCTGTCGCCCGACAGGGAGAGATAGGTGATGCGGAGCACTTTGCGTTCGCGCACGGCCTGGCGCAAAAGCGGCATGTGCTGAAATCCCGCGCGGGCGTCGGCGAAGGCAAAGGGATGCACCGCGTGGCCCCAACCGGCAGCAGGCGGGCCGGTATTCTCCGGCAGGACCGCATCGATCTTGGCCGCCAGATTTTGCGCATTTTCAGACAGTTCCGGGTCCGTCGCTTCGCCCAGAATGGCCACCGCGAGGTGTAGCGCCTCTAACTCTCCCATCGTCAGGTTCATTGGTGGCAAGGTGATCGGTGCGGTGATCATATAGCCGACGCCGCGTTCGCCCTCGACGGGCACGCCGGAGGCCCTGAGCGTCGCCATGTCGCGCCAGATCGTGCGCTCGGACACCTCCACGCGCGCGGCCAGATCGCGCGCCTTGTGCAACTTGCCGTCACGTAGAATCTTGATGAGATCGAACAGGCGGTCGCTGCGCCGGATGCCGGTTTGTTTGCGACCGCCTGCCATGACTTACGCCACCATCTCTGTCACGCTGCGATGGAGCGCGACTTTTGCATGGGACATTTTTACGCTCTCGCGGGAGACCAGAGCCATGAAGGCCTGCGCCTCGGGCGCCGCCATAAAGCCCGCGTCGGCTGCCTTGGCGGCGGCCTCATTGGCCCAGACGTAATCCTCGCGCCAAAGCCCTGTGTTATTGCAGGAGAGGGTGCGCGTGCAGAGCCCCACGCAGCGGTCCAGATAGCCGTCGAGGCCGCGTGCCGCTGTCATGAAATCTGCGTCGCTCACGCCCTCATTCAGACGAAAGGTAACAGTTTCAAGTATTTGAATGTCAATCATCGTATATCTCCGATTCGGTTTCGATGATCTGGGAATGGCGCGCTTCAACTGACATAAACCTGTCAGTTGAAGATTTCCAGCTTCTCAACCCGCGCCAATGTTGTGCAACGGGGCCGCTGATGCGATTTTGCGCTTTTCCTCCCCGAGCGCGCGCCCTAATCCTATGGTCCGAGAGTTGTGACGGGCCTTCTGCGTCCGTGAAAAATGGAGAGACACATGCTCAACAACATCGGCCTTCCGGGCCTCCTGCTCATCGCCGTCGTGGTTCTGGTTCTCTTTGGCCGCGGCAAAATCTCTGGCCTCATGGGTGAGGTCGGCAAAGGCATCACGTCCTTCAAAAAAGGCGTGGCCGAGGGCACCAAAGAGATTGAAGACGAAGCTGCCGAAGTCGCCAAAGACGTCACGCCCGAGGACGAAAAAGACAAGGTCTGAGACCTATTTTCCTCATTTGGGTTGGGGCCATCGGCCCCTGTGATTGTGGCACTTAGACAAGGCGGTGCGAGATGTTTGACATCGGCATGTCAGAACTATTGATCATCGGGGTCGTGGCGTTGATCGTCGTCGGCCCCAAAGATTTGCCGGGCATGTTCCGCACACTCGGGCGGTTCACCGCGCGGGCGAAATCCATGGCGCGCGAGTTCTCCCGCGCGATGGAAGCGGCGGCGGATGAAAGCGGCATGAAAGAGGCGGCTGACGCGCTCAAAGGGGCGTCGAACCCGAAGAAATTCGGTCTCGACAAGCTGAATGAGGCGGCAGACACCTTTGAAAAATGGGATCCGATGAAGGCTGCTGACGGCAAGGCGACACCCAAGACGGACAAGCTTCAAAAAGACGAACTCAGCCCGGATCGCGCCGAGGCGGCAAAGAAGATCTCTGACGCGGCAGCGAAAAAAGCGACCGAGCGGCTTCAGGCCGAATTGGACGCAGAAGCGGCAGACAAGAAGGGCGACGAGGCATGAGCGACAGCGATATCGAAGACAGCAGCGCGCCGCTGATCGAGCATCTGGCGGAGCTGCGCACGCGGATCATTCGCGCCGTTTTGGCCTTTGTCGTCGGTATGGTGATCTGTTTCGCCGTCGCCAGCCCGATCCTCGATTTTCTTCTGGTTCCGATCGAAAAGAGCATGCGCGCGTTGGGCAACCCGAACCCGGTGATGCAATACACCGCGCCTCAGGAGTATTTCTTTACATTGATCCGCATTTCCATGGTGGGCGGTCTGGCGATCTCCTTTCCGGTCATAGCCTATCAGCTGTGGCGCTTTGTGGCGCCGGGGCTCTATCGCAATGAAAAGAATGCGTTTTTGCCCTTCCTGATCGCCTCTCCGGTGCTTTTCCTGATGGGCGCGGCCTTCGCGCAATATGTGGTTGTGCCGCTGGCGATGACCTTCTTCTTGGGGTTTGCCGATCTTCCGTCTTTCGTGGGGGCGCTGGTTTCCAATGGCGGTGATGTGGCGGCTGCCTCGACAGACACCGGCATCGACATCGTCTTCAACGGCAAGGTCAATGAAAGTCTCGATATTACGCTGAAAATGATCGTGGCCTTCGGGTTGTGTTTCCAGCTTCCGGTGCTTTTGACCCTGATGGGCAAAGCCGGTCTTGCGACTGCGCGGGGCCTGAGGGCGACCCGGAAATACGCCGTCGTGGGCATCCTGACTGTCGCCGCTTTGGTGACGCCGCCGGATGTGACGACCCAGCTGATCCTCTTTGTCGTGGTCTATGGTCTCTACGAGGTCTCGATCTTCCTCGTGGCGCGTGTAGAGAAAAAGCGCACCGAAGAGCTCCGCGCCGCCGGTGTTCTCGACGAGGACGAAGACCTGTTTGCCGAGTTCGACGAAGATGACAAGTAAGACCCTGAAACGGATCGCCGAGGCCCTCGAACGGATGGCCCCGGCACCTATGGATGCGCCCGATTTCGACAGCGCGGAGGCCTATGTCTGGCACACCGAGCCAGATGCGCTGCAGCCGGTCAAAACGGTCTCGCGTGTCGATATTTCGCTGCTCGTTGGTGTGGATCGGTCACGAGACACGCTTCTGGAAAACACGCTACAGTTTGCGCGGGGGCTTCCGGCCAACAACGCGCTTTTGTGGGGCGCGCGCGGGATGGGGAAATCCTCTCTGGTCAAATCCGTCCATGCGGCGGTGAATGCTCAGGGCCTGCCGCTCAAGATCGTCGAGATGCAGCGCGAAGACCTGCCTTCAGTGGCGCGTCTTCTGAACCTGCTGCGTGGCTCAAAGCATCGCTTTTTGCTGTTCTGTGATGACCTGTCGTTCAGCCATGACGACCAGCACTATAAGTCGCTCAAAGCCGTTTTGGACGGCGGCATCGAAGGCCGCCCGGACAACGTGCTGTTCTACGCCACCTCCAATCGCCGCCACCTGATGCCGCGCGACATGATCGAGAACGAGCGCAGCTCTGCGATCAACCCGTCAGAGGCGACTGAGGAAAAGGTCTCGCTTTCGGATCGCTTCGGGCTCTGGCTCGGCTTCCATCCTTGTTCGCAGGACGAGTATCTGGAAATGATCCGAGGCTATTGCCGGGAATATGGCGTCGAAGTTGACGAAGAGACGCTGCGGGCCGAAGCCATCGAATGGCAGGCGACGCGCGGCTCGCGTTCGGGCCGTGTGGCCTGGCAGTTCTTTACCGATCTTGCGGGTCGCAAGGGTGTCAAGCTGGGCTGACCCGGCGCGGCATGTCTCTGTAACTTTGAATAGAAAAACGGGGAGGTCGAACCTCCCCGTTTTTCTATCAGAATACTCAAATCCCGTCAGTTCAGGTAAGGCGTAGGGTCGACCGTCTGGGTGCCTTTGAATACCATGAACTGCAAGGCATTGAATTCGTTGGCGGTTACCTTGGCAATTGTCTGGCCGCGTTTCACGCTGTCGCCTTTTTTCACTGCGATGTCGTCAATGAAGCTGTAGGCCGTCTGCAAGCCGCCGCCGTGATCCACGACCATGATTTTCACCCCGTCGGCATTGGTGGAGATCAACTTCACGGTGCCGTCTTTCGCGGCCTTCACCGGGGTTCCGGAGGTGGCGGCGAAAAGGATGAATTTGGATTTGGTCTTGTCGTAATCGCGGATGATCGCGCCGGAGACGGGTTTGGCCATTTCCGAGGTAGTCGAGCTCTGCGTCGCGCCGAGATCCGCTGCCGGTTTGGTCGTCGCCGGTGCGGGGGTGGCCGTGTCAGGGTCGGGCAGGGGCTCCGACGCGGACGGCGGGGTGGGGGTCGGCGAACCTTGGCCCGGTTGAGTCTCTGTCGTCTGGACAGTCACTTCGGAGGCTTTGACCGGGATCAGGAGATAGCGGCCTTCCTCTACGGAGAGGTCGGAACCGAGGCCGTTCCAATCCGCCAGTGCCCGCACGGAGATGCCGTAAGTGCGCGCGATGGAATAGGCGGTTTCGCCGCGTTTCACTTGGTGGCGCACCGGTTCCATGCCTTCAATCGGGGTGGAGGCTTGGGCTTGGGTCATCGTCGTGGTCGTTTGGCCGCCTTGCGCGTTGCTCAGGCCCTCTTCGGCCAGCGCGGTGATGTCGATCCGTTCGCCCGAGGCGATGGTGCCGGCCCGGGTCGTGCCGCCATCGACACGGCGCGGGAGCGCGATCACTTCGCCTTCGCGCAGGGTCACGTCATCCGTGATGCCATTGTAGCGCGCAAGTTCATTGACCGAGAGGCCGGTGCGGTTCGCCACATCGGCGATGGTGTCACCGCGTTTGGCGACGGCGACTTGGTAATTCGGGTAGGAGATGATGCCCTGAGCGTTCGGCCTCGGTTTCGAAATGGTCTTGGCTTCTGAGGCCGCAGGGGCGGTGGAGAACGCATCCGTCACACCGCGCAGATCGAAATCGATCGGCTTGTCACAGGCGCTCAGCGCCAGAACGGCACAGCCCATCATCGCAAGTCCGGCTCGGCGGGTCTCAAACGTCGAAAAAATCGTCATCTCACTCTGTCCTCAATGGCGGGGGCTGGTCCCCTTCGGTCCCTCTCTGACGGAGGTGTTTAAAATCGGTCACTCCTGACCCATCCCCTCGACGAGGGGCACGAAACGCACGGCGCGCAGTTCTTCGTAGTCGAAACCATTCTCCAGCCGCGTCACCTTGATCAGGCTTTGAACGGCATCGGACTGTCCGACCGGCAAGACCATGATACCGCCAGTTTTCAACTGCGCCAAGAGGGGGCCCGGAGGGTCCTCTGCGGCGGCGGTCACAAGAATGCGATCAAAAGGCGCCTGATCGGGCAGGCCAAAGGAGCCATCGGCGGACATCGAGGTGATGTTGACGATGCCCAGACGGTCAAAGACACTCTGTGCTTCGCGAACCAGACGGGGGTAGCGATCTACGGTGTAAACCCGGCGGGCAAGCTGGCTCAGCACAGCGGCCTGATAGCCCGATCCCGTGCCAACCTCGAGCACCTTGTCTCGCGGCTGCACATTGAGCGCCTGGGTCATCAGCCCCACCACGGAAGGCTGCGAAATGGTCTGGCCGCAGGCAATGGGAAGCGGCATGTCCTCATAGGCGCGTTCCGCAAAGAGGCCTTTGACGAAATCGCCCCGGTCGATTTTTTCCATGGCCTGAAGCGTGCGAACATCCATCACGCCCTTGGACCGGAGCGTGAAGAGGTATTGCATTTTTGCTTCAGGGGTCATGGCCATCAGAGGGCACGCTCCAGATCTTTGATCATGTCATGTGCGGTCAAATCGGCGCGCATCGGCGTCACCGAGATATGGCCTTCGAGATTGGCGGTGACGTCGGTGTCGGGACCAGTGTCGACGGATTGTTCCGAGCCACGCACCCAAAGAAAACGCCGCCCGGTGGGGGAAACCTGCCCCTCCATCACGAAGCCCGGGGTTTTGCGGCGACCTTGACGCGCAACGGTGATGTCTTTCACGTCAGCGGCCGGGATCGGTGGGAAATTCACGTTGTAAAACAGACGGTAAGCGTCATCTTCGCCCCAAGGTGCATTGTCCAGAAGATGCTGGATCACGCGGGCGCCGTGGACGGCGGACGCCTCGAACGGGTCTTCGGCCTCATAGTTGCGCGGGCCCAAGAACTGCGACAGAGCGATGGCTTTCACGCCCTGCAATGCGGCCTCCATGGCGCCGCCGATGGTGCCGGAATACATCACGTTTTCGCCCGCGTTGTTGCCGCGATTGACACCGGAAAGCACCAGATCGGGGCGTGCGGGCAGGATGTCGTGCAGGCCAGCCAAGACGCAATCCGCAGGCGAACCCTCGGCGGCCCAGCGGCGCGGGCCCAGTTCGGAAATCATTGTGGGGCTCGCGTAAGAAATGCAATGGCCGACGCCGGATTGCTCAAACGCCGGCGCGACCACCCAAACTTCGCCCTCGGGGCCTGCGATCTGGGCCGCGATGGCCTCTAGCGTTTTCAGACCCGGCGCGTTGATGCCGTCGTCATTGGTGATCAGGATGCGCATGGCCAGACTTTCCTCGGACTTCCCCTTGTGTTGCCTATGTCCTTAAAGCAGGCTGGGAATCGCGGCAAGTCGCCCGCCGGATCTGAGAGGAAAAACCTATGGGAAAACCCGTTTTGGACGCCGTTGCGGTCACTGCGACCGATATGAAGCGGGCGATGGCGTTTTATACGCTCTTGGGGTTTGATTTCGAGGGCGGTTTTGTGACCGAAGATCACGTCGAGCCAGTGCGCGCCCCCGGAGAGCCGCGTTTGATGATCGACCACGCCAGCCTGATGGAAAAACTGACGGGCGAAGCGCCACGGGCGCCGAACCATTCCTGTTTTGCGCTTCTGTGCGAGAATCCGGCCGAGGTAGATGCCTTTGCCAAGACGATCGAAGAGGCTGGCTTTTCGGTGCTGACCCAACCATGGGACGCGTTCTGGGGGCAACGATATGCAACCGTGGCGGACCCGGATGGCTACCGCGTCGACCTTTTCGCACCGCTTTGAAAGATGCGAGAGGTCTGTCTTATTTGGCCTTTTACTCTGCGTCGCCCAAATAGTCTTGATAAGTTTTAAAATCCTCCGGACGTTCGGAAAGCTTCGGGGCTGCCTTCTCGTATTCTGTTAAAAATAGCGCGGGATCGTCATGCGAGAGAGCGGCTATATCATGCGCGTCATAGCGCCACCAACGACTGGCCTGCATTGCCGTGCGAATGTCCTCCGAAAAGCGATAACGAATGATCTTCGCTGGCACGCCTGCGACGATCGCATAGGGCGGCACATCTTTGGTTACGACGGCCCCAAAGCCTATCACTGCGCCATCTCCGATGGTAATTCCCCCTTTCAGGACGACTTGGTCGCCGATCCAGACATCATTCCCGATAGTGATCGGCCCATACTTTTCCCGAAAACGGCGTTTGAATGGTGGAGCTTCACCGATGAAGCGATTGTATCGTCCCCTGTTGTAAAATATCGGATTTGAACTGACCCAATCGGTTGGATGCACGGCCCCCATGGAGCAAATTTTCGACCCCATTGAACAGTAACGTCCAACAGATGAAACATTCGACAGATACGACTGACTGTAGCTGTAGGCGCCGAGAGGCATAAATCCCTCAGGAGAGTGCTGCGTTCTGGCCTCAAATCTGGCCCCGTCGCCCGCCATCTCTTTGCCCGGGCGTGGCCTAGGAAAAATCCGGATATGGTGCTCATTATACATCTGGGCGAGCTGCGGGCGCGATAATGTCGGCATGTCTATAACTATCTTGAGAAATCTTCCGGTTTGCGAAGTGCTTCGTCTAGTCTGAGCCTAATTGCTGCTTAGATCACTCCGGCCTCTTTCAACAGGCGCGGCGCCTCATCACGCGGGTGGCTGAGCGTCGTTTTGTCCTCGCCCGGAAAGAACCGAGCGCGGGTGGCGGTGGGCATGGCTTTCGGCGACAGGATGTGGACGCGCGGGGCTTTGTCCATCGTGGCTGTCTCGGCCTGCCAGCTTTTCGCCATGGCGATCTGCGCGGCTTTCGAGGCACCATAGGCGCCAAAGAATTTCTCGCCCGCGTGGTTGTCCTCGAAAAACAGCGCTTCGCCCGGCGTATCGCCCATGGTCAAGAGCGGTGAGATCATCGGGATCAGCTTGCCGGTCGCGATGACGTTGGTGTTCATCGTGCGGTCGAAATCTTTCGGGTCCATGTGATCGGCGGGGGACAAAAGTTGCGCATAAATAGCGGCATGCGCCCAGAGGTCCAAGTGTCCCCAACGGTCGTAAATCCCGCGACAGAGATGCGCCATGGCGTCCGGGTTGGTGACATCCATCGGCGCCAAAGTGGCCTGACCGCCCTTGGCTTTGATCAGGTCATCAAGCTCTTCGAGCGCGCCGGTGGTCTTGGCGACGGCGACGATGTGATAGTCGGGCGCCAGAGCCTCGGCGAGGAAAAAGCCAAGGCCGCGTGAGGCGCCGGTGATGAGGGCGATTTTAGTGTTCTCTGTCATGAGATTTGTGTGGCGTTTGACCAGCGCGGCGTCAAGGGGATTTGAGAGCAGTGCGCTCAAGCGCCCCGGAGGCCTCGTATAGATCGAGGAGTTGATCCAGTGAGATGTCGCGGACCCCCTCGAGCGTTGCAACCGGACGTTCTGTACCTTCACCGAAGTCGAGCGTCACAGGCGCTTCTTGTCTGGCGAGCGGCATAAGGTCGTTGGCCAATGATGCTAGCGTCGTTTCCGGCACCGCACCGCCGTCCATTAGCTCAAGATAGGCATAGAAGACCGCGTGCGGCACCTCGACCCAGAGCGCCACCATCAGCGCCTCTTCAGAGCCGCGCACGGGCAGGGCAAGCGTGGCGCACAGAAAGCGCCGGTCGTTGAGGCGGCACAGTTCAGAGGCCAGTTGATCGTCGCCCGCTTTGACAAAGGGCGCCTCGCCCCGCGCCTCATGCGGCCAGTTGGAGGGATGATCGAAACCAATGTCGATCAACCCGCCAAACGCCCCCTCAGGGTCCATGAGCGCGCGCCAGCGCGGGTCGAGATCGAGAAGCGATGCCAAGGCTCAGCTCGCCAGCGAGGTAGAGGTCTTCTCCACGCCCTTGTCTTTCATTTTCTCGCTGACGCGCGAGGACGTTTCCAAAGAGGCGAGGTATTCCGGCGAAACGCCCGTGACATATTCCCCGTTGAAACAGGAGCAATCAAATGCCTCGATGTCAGGGTTGCCTTCTTTGGCCGCCCAGACGAGGTCTTCGAGCTTTTGATAGATCAGGCCGTCCGCGTTGAGATAGTCGCAAATCTCTTCAACGCTCCGATTGTTGGCGATCAGCTCATGTTTCGTGGGCATGTCGATGCCGTAGACATTGGCGTATTTCACGGGCGGGGAGGCAGAGGCGATGTAGACCTTTTTTGCACCCGCTTCGCGACACATCTGAACGATTTTCTTGATCGTATTGCCGCGCACGATGCTGTCATCGACCAAGAGGATGTTGCGCCCCTTCATCTCAAGTTCCATGGCGTTCAACTTGCGACGCACGGATTTCTGACGCTCGCTCTGGCCCGGCATGATGAAGGTCCGGCCCACATAGCGGTTTTTCACCAAACCCTCGCGGTAGCGAATGCCGGTGATGTTGGAGACCTCAAGGGCTGCAGGGCGTGCACTGTCCGGCACCGGGATGATTGCGTCGATCTCAAACCCGCTGTTGAGGATTTGTTGTGCCAGCGTCTGGCCCATGCGGAGCTGCGTTTTGTAGACGGAGATGCCGTCAAGCATGCTGTCGGGACGGGCGAGGTAGACATACTCGAAGATACAGGGCGTCAGCTTGCCCTCGACACATTGACGCGTGTGCATGTTGCCGTCGAGATCAATCAGGATCGCCTCACCGGGCTTCATATCGCGGATTTTCTCGAAGCCGTTGATGCCAAAAGCAACGTCTTCGGAGGCAAAGGAATATTCATCGCCTGCATCGGTTTCGCGTTTGGCGACGGAGAGCGGGCGGATGCCATGCGGATCGCGGAAGGCCAGAAGCCCGACACCTGCGATCAGACAAATCACGGAATAGGCGCCCTGCACCCGCTCCATGGTCATTTTGACACCGGCCAGAATGTTGCGCACGGGATCGTCGGTGCCATTCACTTTAATGGCGTCAGAGACCTTGTCGGCCAGCACGTTCAACAGGATTTCACTGTCCGAGGTGGTGCGCAGATGGCGGGAATATTTGCCGACCACCTTGGCGCGCTGCTCTTCGGTGTTGGTGATGTTGCCGTTGTGCACGAGGTAGATGCCATAGGGCGCGTTGACGAAGAACGGCTGGGCCTCGGCGGCAGAAAGCGAGCCCGCGGTGGGGTAGCGCACATGGCCAAGTCCGAGACGGCCAAGAAGGTTCGGCGCATCCTGCGGGCCGAACACGTCTTTCACGAGGCCGGAGCCTTTGCGTTCGCGGAAAAACTCGCCGTCATAGGTCACGATGCCCGAGGCATCCTGACCACGATGCTGAAGCATCAAAAGACCGTCGTAGAGCTCCGCAAAGACATCGTTCGTCCGGCTCGCGATCCCAAAAATCCCGCACATATCAGTCGCTCCAATTCGTCGTCGCTGCGATCTCTGCCGTCATGGTCAGAGAGGCCAATGGGGCAGGGCCCCGGTCATTAGTGAGTTGAGAAGGTCTCAGTTGAGAGGGTGCACCTGTTCCGACGCAATCCAATACGCCAAGCTCAAAGGTATAGGTCTGGGGCGAAAGGCGCATCCAGCCGGGCTCCGAATCCTGTCACGAGTGTCTTGCCCCTCCTTTAAGGCCTATCAAAGCCAGTGTCACGAAAGGATCACATAAAGCGTTTCTTAAAAATTGCAGGGGCGTGTTGATCGACAGGGTGCAAAGAAAAAGGCGACCCGAAAGGCCGCCTTTGTAAGAGTGTTTCGCTGCGCTTACATCGTGCAGGTGGAAACCAGCGCCTCATAGCGCTGCGTGATCCAATCCGGCGCATCGTCCGGCAGGCTCTCGTCGATCTTATCCTGCGAGCGGGCAAAGACCTTGGCCGTGCGGGAGTTTTCCAACACTTCGATCGGATCGCCGGTGGAGACGCGGTCCACCACGACCAGAGCGATGGCGACCAAAACGATGCCGCGCAGCACACCGAACAGGAACCCAAGCCCCTGATCGATCCCGCCCAGAGCGGAGCGTTGAACGGCGGAGGAAAACAGCGGTGTGAAGACCGACACCACGATGAGCGCCAGCGCGAAGACCGCAAAGAAGCCAGTGATCACGGACAATTCGCAGGAGCCGGTGATGTAGTCGCCCAGGTAGGGAACTTCTTTCACAAGCGGCACGGCTTTGGGCGCAAACATATAGCCCAGAATGGCCGCCACGATCCAGCCGGCGATTGCCATGCCTTCGCGGACAAAACCGCGGCTATAGGCAAGAATGGCCGACACGATGATGACCAGCGCCACGATGCCGTCGATGATAGTAAAGCCTTCCATGGCACATGTCCTTCATTCTCATTTCCCGCAGGGGGTCGCGGATGAAGAACCAAGTTTTGCAATCTGTTTCAACCTCTTTTCCCGCGCTTGCGGGTAAAAAGGTGGAGAGTGAGGCGTTTAGGTCTTGGTGTTCTGCACCGTTTTTACCCGATTTCCCGGCTTACCCGGCGCCAAAGACTTCGCCTACAAAGCCTACGAGATCGCTCATCAACCGCATTTCCATGCCGCTTTTCTCGCCCGCTTTCGATTGCGCAGGCGCGATGGCGGAGGCAAAGCCGAGTTTCTTAGCCTCTTTCAAACGGTTCTCCGTCTGGCCCACCGGGCGCAGACTGCCGGAAAGGGACAGCTCGCCGAAAACCACGCAGTCCTTCGGCAAAGCCGCATCCTCGCGCGCCGACAAAAGGGCTGCGGCCACGGCCAGATCGGCGGCGGGTTCGGAGACTTTCATGCCGCCCGCCACGTTGAGATACACATCGAGCCCCGCGAAGGGGATGCCACAGCGCGCTTCCAGCACGGCAAGGATCATCGCCAGGCGTGAGCCGTCCCAGCCCACGACCGTGCGCCGCGCCTGCGCATGGGGCGAGGGGGCGACAAGTGCCTGAAATTCCACCAATACGGGTCTCGTGCCTTCGATGCCTGCAAAGACCACCGAGCCGGGCGCAGGTTGATCGCGTTCCGACAGAAACAGCGCCGAGGGGTTCGTCACCTCCGACAATCCATCGCCGGTCATCTCGAACACACCGATCTCATGCGCCGGGCCGAACCGGTTCTTTACGGCGCGCAAGAGCCGGAACTGATGCCCGCGCTCGCCTTCGAAATAGAGAACCGTGTCGACCATATGCTCGACCACGCGTGGCCCGGCAAGCTGGCCTTCCTTGGTCACATGGCCCACAAGCACCACGGAGACGCCGCGCGTTTTAGCGAATGTTGTCAATTCATGCGCCGCCGCGCGCACCTGCGATACCGATCCCGGTGCGCTTTCGACATTGTCGGCCCACATGGTCTGGATCGAGTCTATGATCACCAGATCCGGTTCTTCCTTTTCCAGCGTCGTCAAAATATCGCGCAGGTTGGTCTCCGCGCCCAATTGCACATTGGCCTCGGCCAGCCCCAGACGTTGCGCCCGCATCCGCACCTGCGCGCTGGCTTCCTCGCCGGAAATATAGATGACTTTCAGACCTGCGCCCGCGAACCGTGCCGCGGCCTGCAACAAAAGCGTCGATTTGCCGATCCCCGGGTCGCCGCCCACCAAAATGGCAGAAGCAGGGACCAAGCCGCCGCCCAACACCCGGTCGAATTCCTCAAGTCCAGACGAGGTGCGCGGCGGCGGGCTTTCCTTGGTCGAAAGCTTCGAGAGCGGAATTTCCTTGCCCCGCATCCCGCCCAGCGTCTTTTTCGCAGGCCCCGCAGCAGAAAGCGGCTGTTCCTCGACAATCGTGTTCCACTCTCCACAGCCATCACAGCGCCCCGACCATTTGGTCGTCACCGCTCCGCAATTGGAGCACACGAAATTCTTCTGCGCCTTGGCCATTCTGCTGCTCCTGAATTGTTCTTGCTTCGTTCTAATCTGCCGCGCGGGGTCTCCGCAAGCACTCAGATCTTCTTCTTGGCCAAAATACTCAAGCCGAGGCTCACAAGCACGCAAAGCGTAAACAGATAAAGCCCCCAGCCCACTTCAAGCCGTCCAACCCCGATGCCTTTCGCGACCGTGATATAGATTGCGATCAGGAACACATCGGCCATCGCCAACCGCCCAAGGTGATAAAGCCAGGGCTTCACGCGCTCTGAAAGGCGACCGGACAACAGGCCTTCCATCGCTAAGACTTTCCCGATCGGTGCCAAAATTGCAAAAAATACCACGATAAGCGCTAAAAACTTGTCCTTTTCCCACAATGCGGCAATTCCCGAGAGAACCGAGATTTCCGACAGGGAAAACAGCGGCAAAAGTCCGGCCTTCATCAACGGCGCGGCCCAAGCGATAGGGAAGAGGATCAAAAGCGACAGGTTGAGAAGGCGCAGCTTGCTCATCGCAGCGTTTCAATCGGCCCCTCTGCGGAGCCGGTGATGAACTGTTTGAGATAGGGATCATCCGCGCTGTCCATCTCGGCCACAGGCCCGAACCAGCGGATTTTGCCCCGGTGCAACATCGCGACCTTATCGGCAATCGCGCGCACGGAGGTCATGTCATGGGTGATCGTCACGGCGGTCGCGCCCATTTCCACCACGATCTCGCGGATCAATTCGTTGATCACCCCCGCCATGATCGGGTCGAGGCCCGTCGTCGGTTCGTCAAAGAAAATGATCTCAGGATCGGCGGCGATGGCACGCGCGAGGCCGACGCGTTTCTGCATCCCGCCCGACAGTTCGGCGGGGAAAAGATCAGCGACGTCGGGGCCAAGACCCACGCGGCGCAGCTTTTCGATGGCGATCTCGCGGGCTTCGGCTTTGGGTCGTTTCAACGAGCCGCGCAGTAGGCGAAAGGCGACGTTTTGCCAGACCGGAAGACTGTCAAACAGCGCAGCCCCTTGAAACAACATACCAAATCGCGCGAGGAACGCATCGCGGTCGCCGGTGGCGGTGATATCCTCGCCACCAACCTTGATCGTGCCTTGGTCCGGCTTGATCAGCCCAAGAATGCATTTCAGCATCACCGATTTCCCGGTGCCCGAGCCACCGATGATCACACAGCTTTCGCCGCGGGCGACATGGAGGTCGACGCCGCGCAAAATCTCTTTGGAGCCAAAGGCTTTATGGACATTTTCTAGGCTGATCATGTGGTGAAAAACGCCTGCGTCAAAAGGAAGTTGGCCGCGAGGATCAGAACGGCGGCTGCGACCACGGAGGATTTCGTCGCCCGGCCCACACCTTGTGCGCCGCGACCGGAATTCATCCCGAAATAGCACCCCATCAGCGTTGCGATCACGCCAAAGGCAGCACCCTTAACCAGAGAGGAAATGATGTCGGAGGCCTCAAGGAAATCGACCGTGTTCTTAAGGTAGGTCGCTGCATTGAAGCCCAGAGATTGCGTCGACACGAACCAGCCGCCGAACACGCCAATCGTGTCGCCCACCGCAACCAAAAGCGGCACGGTGACGAGACCGGCAAACACGCGCGGCGCGGTGAGATATTTCATCGGATCGGTCGAGAGCGTGACCAAAGCGTCGATCTGTTCCGTGACCTTCATCGTCGCGATCTCGGCGGCAATCGACGAGGTTACCCGCGCGGCCATCATCAGACCGACCATCACGGGCCCCAGTTCGCGGACAACACCCAAAGCGACGATCTGTGGCACGACCTGTTCGGCTGAGAAGCGCGAGCCACCTGCATAAATCTGCAATGCCAAAGCGCCGCCGGTGAAAATCGCGGTCAGGCCGACCACGGGCAGCGACAGATAGCCCACAGTCATCAAAGCGTGCAGGAATTCGCGGCCATAAAATGGCGGCGTCAGAATGTGGCGAAAGGCCGAAAGCGCAAAAAGCGCCACCCGCCCGACGCTGGCCAAGGCGGCCAGCACCGTCGCCCCAAGCGCGGCCAGAGGGCGGGTCACAAGCGCGGTCATCCGATATACCGGCGGTGATACCGCGCGCCAAGAGACGTCAGGATTTCATAGCCGATGGTCTGTCCGATGGTGGCCAGATCATCAGGTGTCTGATGCGCGCACAACAGATCAAGCGCGTGAGGCACATGATCGAGGTGGGTGATATCCACGGTGATCAGGTCCATCGACACACGGCCCACGAGCGGGCAGGGGATCGATCCGTCGAACAGAACCGCCTTGTTGGAAATCAGCCGTGTGATCCCGTCGGCATAGCCCGCCGAGACGGTGGCGATGCGCGATGGCACGTCTGCGGTCCAGCTGTTCGAGTAGCCGACCGTTTCGCCGGGCATGACATCGCGGGTCTGGATCACCGGGCATTCGAGTTTCACGACCGGTTTGCCGTCCTCATACGGGAAGCCGCCATAAAGCCCGATGCCGGGACGCACGAGGTCGAAATGGTAGTCTGGCCCCAACAACAATCCGCCTGTCGCGGACAGAGCGCGGGGCACCCTGACCCCATCGGTCATCGCGCGAAACGCCGCCAATTGCTGCGCATTCATCGGATGATCCGGCTCGTCGGAGCAGGCCAGATGGCTCATGATCAGATCGGGGTTTGCCTTGAGCACCAAAGCCTTGACCGCATCCCATTCGGCGGCTTCAAGGCCAAGCCGGTTCATGCCTGTGTCGAGCTGAATGCCGAAAGGCGCGCCGGGCAGGGCTTCGAAATGTCGGGTGATTTGGTCGAGCGAGTTGAGCATCGGCACCAGATTCATGTCGCCGATCATATCCGTGTCGCCCGCCATGTGACCGGAGAACACCCCGATCCACGGCGTTGGACCTACGGCTTGGCGCAAAGTCACGCCTTCTTCAGCGGCGGCGACGAAGAACTTTTTGACACCCGCTTTCATCAAGGCGCGCGCGGCTTTCGCGACACCCAGCCCATAGGCGTCGGCTTTTACCACGGCGGCGGTTTCCACAGCCTCCGAGGAGAGCTTGTCGAGGGCGCGCCAATTGTCGGCCAGTGCCCCGAGATCGATTTGTAGAACTGAAGTACCCATGTCGATGTATTTGACGGCGCGCGCCGAGAGTCGCAAGGCGAAAGGACGCGGGCCTAACCTTTTACACGTTGAATTTATTCGTAATCGTAGTTGTTGTAGCGGTCGGCGGCGAGGTTGCCAAAGCGGGTGAACTCCGCTTCGAAGCTCAACTCGACCGTGCCAATCGGACCGTGACGCTGCTTGCCGAGGATGACCTCGGCCTTGGCGTGCAGGCGTTCCATATCGGCCATCCACTTCTCCATCGCCTCGAGGTTGTCGTCATCGGGCTTCTCGCGCTCTTTATAATATTCGCCACGGTAGACGAACATCACCACGTCGGCGTCCTGTTCGATGGAGCCGGATTCACGCAAATCCGACAGCTGCGGGCGTTTGTCATCGCGGGATTCCACCGTCCGCGAGAGCTGCGACAGCGCGATCACCGGGATGTTCAGCTCTTTGGCGATGGCCTTGAGGCCCATGGAAATCTCGCCGATCTCCTGCACCCGGTTGCCTTCGGTCCGCGAGGTGCCGCGCACAAGCTGGAGATAGTCGACGATCAACAGATCAAGCCCATGGGTCCGCTGCAACCGCCGGGCGCGTGCCGCAAGCTGCGAGATCGGGATCGAGGGGGTGTCGTCGATATAAAGCGGACAGCTTTCCAAGGTCTTTGCGGCATCGACGAAGCGGCGGAATTCCTCCTCGGTCATGTCACCTTGGCGGATCTTGTGCGAGGAAATCTCGGAAGCCTCGGCCAGAATACGCGCGGCCAATTGTTCGGCGCTCATCTCCAGCGAGTAAAAGCCCACGACGCCGCCCTCGACCGCACCTTGGCGACCGTCGGGCAGCTGGCCCTTTTTGTAGGATTTCGCGATGTTGAAGGCGATGTTGGTCGCCAGCGAGGTTTTCCCCATCGAGGGACGCCCCGCGAGAATGATCAAGTCAGAGGGGTGCAGGCCACCCATTTTCTTATCGAGATCAATGAGTTTCGTCTCGACCCCCGCCATGCCGCCGCCACGTTCGTAGGCGGCGTTGGCGTTCAAAACGGCCTGGGTGACGGCGGAGAGAAACGAGGTAAACCCGGTTTCGCCCTTGCCCTGTTCGGCGAGGCCATAGAGGCGCTGTTCGGCGGCAACGATCTGTTCGCTCGGGTCGCGGGTGTCAGACCCTGAGGAGGCCGCGCCAGCGATTTCATTGCCCAGCTCGATCAACTGACGGCGCAGGAACAGGTCGTAGATCAGCTGCGCATAGTCACGCACCGCGTAGGTCGAGATCGCCGAGGCCGCCAAACGCGCAAGATAGGCCGGACCGCCGAGTTCTTGGAGGCCGACATGGTCCTCCATATAGGCCTTGAGCGTCACCGGCGAGGCCAGCATGTTTTTCGAAATCCGCTCGGAGGCTTTCTCGAAAATATCCTTGTGGACCGGGTCATAGAAATGCTCGGGCGCGATGATCGACACGATCTTGTCGAAGACATCGTTGTTGGTCAGGAGCGCGCCCAGAAGCTGTTGTTCTGCTTCGATATTGTGCGGAACGGCGCCGGCGTATGAGGTGATGATAGAGCCTTTGGTGTCACCCGTAGCCGTGCTCGATGACGCATCAGTGCCGGAGGTTTTCTCACCGCGATGGCTCTCGAGATTGGCGATTTCACTCATATCATTCTGCCCTCTTTTTATGACCCGCGAGTCGCGTCCCGCTCTCGGATTGGAGTGTCTTAGACCACTCGGGCGGGCCATCGCAAAGTGTATATTTTGTGGATAACTCTGCGCGTCGGGCTAAGCCTGCGGGATGCAACGAAAAACGCCGCCCTGACAGGCGGCGTTCAAATTTTGTGCATTTATCCGTCAGGTTAAAAGACGGGACATCACTCAGGATTTCTTATGCTTTTCCTGCCATGCGCGCGGCGCGCCGAGGAAATGTTCGACCTCGGCCAATGTGGTCTCGTTGAAAATCTTCTGTTGCTTTGCTTCGGCCAGAACGTCCCACCAGGTGCAAAGGCTGATCAGTTTCACCCCGTGATCTCCAAGCGTCTTTTCCGTCTCCGGGAAGATGCCGTAGTAGAAGATCACCGCTGTCCAGCTACAGCTGGCGCCGGTCTCACGGATCGCATCGACGAAGGAAAGTTTTGAGCCGCCATCAGTGGTCAGATCCTCGACCAAAAGTACGCGCTCGCCCTCGGTCATCGCCCCTTCGATCCGGGCGTTGCGACCGTAGCCCTTGGGTTTCTTGCGCACATAGGACATCGGCAGGCCAAGACGGTCGGCCACAAGTGCGGCAAAAGGAATGCCAGCCGTTTCACCACCCGCTACGTTGTCAAAGGCCTCAAATCCCGCTTCGCGCATGATCTGGATCGCCATGAAATCCATCAGCGTCGAGCGGATGCGCGGGTAGGAGATCAGCTTGCGGCAGTCGATATAGGTCGGCGAGGGCAGGCCGGAGGCGAGGATATACGGGTCCTCGGGGCGGAAATTCACCGCGCCGATTTCCAACAGCATACGGGCCGTCAGGCGGGCGATTTCGGTCTCATCGGGGAAGGACGAAGGGATCATGGTCAGTCTCTCTTAAGCCTCGACGCTCCAGTGGAGCGGCATTTGCGGGTCGAACACCGTCACCGGCCCGTTGGCCGTGTCGATTTTCGCGGGATATTGCACCGGGTTGCCTTTGCGCAGGGTGATGGTCGCTTCGTTGAGCGGCAGACCGTAGAAATTCGGCCCGTTCATCGAGGTGAAGGCCTCAAGCTTATCAAGTGCGCCCTCGGCCTCGAACACTTCGGCGAGGATCGACATGGTGTTGGTCGCGGTGAAACAGCCGGCACACCCGCAGGCGCTTTCCTTGTCGCCATCGAGATGCGGCGCGCTGTCGGTGCCAAGGAAATAGCTCGGATCGCCCGAGGTCGCGGCCTCAACCAAAGCCAAACGGTGCGTTTCGCGTTTCGCCACCGGCAGGCAGTAGTAATGCGGCTTGATCCCGCCCACGAGGATGTGGTTGCGGTTGATCACCAGATGGTGCGTGGTGATCGTCGCGCCAAGGTTTGCGCCGCCTTCGCGTGCATATTCTGCACCCTCTTTCGTGGTGATATGCTCCATCACCACCTTGAGGTCTGGGGTGGATTTGCGGATCGGGTCCAGCACCGTGTCGATAAAGACCTTCTCGCGGTCGAAAATGTCGATATCGCCATGCACCACCTCGCCATGGACGCAGAGCGGCAGGCCGATCTCGGCCATTTTTTCCAGCACCGGCCGCACTTTGTCGAAATGCGTGACCCCGGACGCGGAGTTGGTCGTCGCACCTGCCGGGTACAGCTTTACGGCTTTGACCAGACCGGATGCATGGGCAAAGGCCACGTCCTCGGGGTCGGTTTGCTCCGTGAGATAAAGCGTCATTAGCGGGTCGAACTGACCCTTGCGCGGGTTCGCTTTGAGAATGCGTTCGCGGTAGGCGCTGGCGTCGTCGCTCGTGACCACCGGCGGCACGAGGTTCGGCATCACGATGGCGCGGGCGAAATGGCGCGTGGTTTCGGGCAAGACAGCTTCCAACATCGCGCCGTCGCGCAGATGCAGGTGCCAGTCGTCGGGGCGGCGGATGGTGAGAGTCTCGGTCATGAGGTTGAATTACCTCTTTCCTGACAAAAGCGCCAGAGAGACCGACAGTCTCGCGTGCGCTTATTTTTTGAGCGGTTGGTCGGTTTTTGGGAGCTTCCATGTCTGATGCGCCGGATGTGGGATTG
Organism: Celeribacter sp. PS-C1; assembly: GCF_019429625.1. Taxonomy (GTDB): domain Bacteria; phylum Pseudomonadota; class Alphaproteobacteria; order Rhodobacterales; family Rhodobacteraceae; genus Celeribacter. The sequence goes on along the minus strand of NZ_JAHXRW010000006.1, from coordinate 17,134 downwards.
AAGCTGGTCGCTCGGTGCCGCTAGTCTCGGGACGACTTGGAGGACCCCGATGCTGGACACACGGCGCACAGATGAGACTTTACAGGCGGCTGCGCCTGTGGCCGCGACACCTGTGATGCAGCGTGTGCGAGGCCGCGCGCATGTGGTTATGGGGCCCAAGGGATTAAGAGATTTGCACCAGTCCGGCTCCGCTAAGGCGATGATGCCAAAGGTGCATTCCGCTGTGCCGGAGGTGGTTTTTCTCAATACATCCGGTGGGTTGACCGCAGGAGATCGGCTGGACTACCGGCTCGAGGTCGAAAGCGGTGCGCGTCTCATCGGCACCACACAAACCGCCGAGCGGGCCTATGCCTCTGTCGAAGGCGGCGCCGATGCCGAGGTCTCCGTGTCCTTGGTGGCAGGGGTGGGGGCGTCGCTGGAGTGGTTGCCACAGGAAACCATTCTGTTTGAGAAATCCCGCCTGTCGCGCCGGACGTCTGCTGAGATTGCCGGCGACGCGCGGTTTTTGTTCGTTGAAAGCCTCGTTCTGGGTCGCGCCGCCATGGGCGAGGTGATCGAGACGCTGCACCTGACAGATCGCCGCGATATTCGCCGCGCCGGACGGCTTGAATTTCTCGAGCCTCTCGAGATCGACGCGGGGCTCTTGGCCACCCGTGATCACGCCGCCACGCTTTGCGGCGCGCGGGCCATTGCCACCATCGGCCTGTTCGATCAAGGTGTAGAGGGGCAGGCCGAACTGATAAAACAGATCACCCAAGACGGCGTGACGGCGGGGGTGTCCGGCTGGAACGGCAAGCTGGTGATCCGGGCGATGGCCGGAGATGGCTATCCATTGCGCCGCTACGTGGCGCGTGTGTTGAAACAAATCAGACAGGCGGAACTGCCGCGGGTCTGGCAAGTCTAACGCTGCATTTGTGCGGCAAAACGAGGGACGACGATGAACCTGACGCCCAGGGAAAAGGACAAACTTTTGGTTTCGCTCGCCGCCATGGTGGCGCGGGGGCGATTGGAACGTGGTGTGAAACTGAACCACCCGGAGGCGATCGCTTTGATCACCGATTTCGTGGTTGAGGGCGCGCGTGACGGCAAAATGGTGTCCGAGTTGATGCAGTCGGCGGCGCATGTCGTGACGAAAGACATGTGCATGGACGGCATCGCTGAGATGATCCACGAGGTGCAGGTCGAGGCGACCTTCCCTGATGGCACCAAACTTGTCACCGTTCACCACCCCATTCGCTAAGGAGCAGGCCATGATTCCCGGAGAATACTTTGTCCAAGACGGCGAGATCGAGTTGAACGCCGGCGCCGAGGTGACGACGCTGACCGTGTCCAACACGGGCGACCGTCCGGTGCAGGTCGGCTCGCATTACCATTTCTACGAGACCAACGTGGGGCTCGAGTTCGACCGTGAGGCGGCCAAGGGCAAACGCCTTGATATCGCGGCCGGGACTGCTGTGCGGTTCGAGCCAGGCCAAACGCGCGAGGTGGATCTTGTCCCTCTGTCGGGTGCGCGTGAAGTTTACGGCTTCAATCAGAAAGTGATGGGCCCGTTGTGATCCGCACGGCCTTCATATCTCTGGCCATGATGGCGCCACTTGCGGCGTCAGCACAGGAGTTGGATTGCGAAAATGCGATGACGCAATCCGCCATGAATGCTTGTGCACACCAAGGTTGGGTGAAGGCGGATGAAGATCTGAATGACACCTACACATGGGCCATGGCGCGCGCACGTCAGAGCGGCGATCCGGTCGCCGAGGCGCTGCGCACCGCTCAACGGGCCTGGATCCCCTATCGTGATGCCGCCTGCGAGGCCGAAGGCATCCTGTTCGAGGGCGGCACGATCCAGCCGCTGATCGTCTACACCTGTTTGGAACATTTGACGCGCCAGCGCACGAACGAGATGCGCGCCGTCTACGAAATGAATTGAGAGGTTTAACACATGCCTGCAAAGATTTCCCGCGCGACTTATGCTGATATGTTCGGGCCGACCACCGGCGACAGGGTTCGTTTGGCGGACACCGATCTGATCATCGAGGTCGAAAAGGATTTGACCGGACCCTACGGCGAAGAGGTCAAGTTCGGCGGCGGCAAGGTGATCCGTGACGGCATGGGGCAGTCGCAGAAATCGCGGGCCGAGGGCGCCGTTGACACGGTGATCACCAATGCGCTGATCTTGGATGTGACCGGCATCTATAAGGCCGACATCGGTCTCAAAGACGGACGCATCGCGGGCATTGGTAAGGCGGGCAACCCGGACACCCAGCCGGGCGTGGACATCATCGTCGGGCCGGGGACCGAAGCGATTGCGGGCGAGGGCCGGATCATCACCGCGGGCGGTTTTGACAGCCACATTCACTTTATTTGCCCGCAACAAATTGAAGATGCACTGCATTCTGGCCTGACCTGTATGCTGGGTGGCGGCACAGGGCCGGCGCATGGCACGCTTGCGACCACCTGTACGCCGGGGCCTTGGCACATCGGCCGGATGTTGCAGGCGCTGGACGGCGTGCCGATGAACATTGCTCTGGCTGGCAAAGGCAACGCCAGCCAACCGCAGGCTCTGGTCGAAATGATCAAAGCGGGCGCCGCCGCGATGAAGCTGCACGAGGATTGGGGCACGACGCCGGGCGCGATTGATTGTTGTCTGTCGGTGGCCGATGACATGGACGTTCAGGTGATGATCCACACGGATACGCTCAACGAGAGCGGCTTTGTGGAAAACACGCTGGCCGCCATCAAAGGCCGCACAATCCATGCCTATCACACCGAAGGGGCGGGCGGCGGTCACGCGCCGGACATCATCAAGGTGGTTGGCCATGAGAACATCCTGCCGTCCTCGACCAACCCGACGCGGCCCTTCACGCAGAACACGCTCGAAGAGCACCTCGATATGTTGATGGTCTGTCACCACCTCGACAAATCGATCCCCGAGGACGTGGCCTTTGCCGAAAGCCGCATCCGTAAGGAAACCATTGCCGCTGAAGACATCCTGCATGACATGGGCGCGTTTTCGGTGATTTCGTCGGACAGTCAGGCGATGGGCCGTGTGGGTGAGGTGATCATTCGCACATGGCAGACAGCCGATAAGATGAAGAAACAACGCGGGCGTCTGTCGGATGAGACTGGCGACAATGACAACGTGCGGGTCAAGCGCTATGTCGCGAAATACACGATCAACCCGGCGATTGCGCATGGCATGAGCCAGCATATCGGCTCCATCGAGGTGGGCAAACGCGCCGATATGGTGATCTGGTCGCCGGCATTTTTCGGGGTGAAACCGGAGATGGTTTTGCTGGGCGGTTCGATCGCCGTGGCGCAGATGGGCGATCCGAACGCCTCTATCCCGACGCCGCAGCCGGTCTATAGCCGTCCGATGTTTGCCTCCATGGGCCGCGCGGTCGAGAATTCCGCTGTGCTCTTTGTCAGTCAGGCCGCGCAGGCCGAGGGCGTGGGCAAGGCGCTGGGCCTTGCGAAACAAACCGTCGCGGTGGAGAACACTCGCAACATCGGCAAATCGTCTATGGTGATGAACAATGCGACGCCGGAGATCGAGGTGAACCCGGAGACCTATGAGGTGCGGGCGAATGGCGAGTTGCTGACTTGTGCTCCCGCCACAGAGCTTCCGATGGCGCAGCGCTACTTCTTGTTCTGATGGTTCTGCGAGCAGATTTCCCGCTCGATGCGGCTTTTCGCGGCGTCGTGCGGCTTTTGGCGTGAGTGCGTCGGGTGTTGCATTGTTTGTTCACCGCTTCGGCCTATCGTAGAGATGTAGGGAGGAAACCGTCCATCAGAGAGGTTTCCAGACATGCAGCATGTCGCAAATATCGCCATTCTCACGCCAAGCCTGCGGGCACGTCTCGATTTGTTCTTTGTCACATTGGGGCAGGGGGTGAACGCCTATGCCGTTCGGCGCAAACGCTTGGGCGAACTTGCGCGTCTCGACGCGTTGAGCGATGCCGAGTTGCTGAAACTCGGGATCACACGAGACCGCATTCCACACTACGTGTTTCGCGACCTGTTTTCGGTCTAGAGGGTGCTGAAACGCGGCGAACAGGATCGGTGCGACAGACGTCGTCGGTCGCACCGTGTTCAAAGGTGATCGAGAGCCTGAAACTCTTCAGGCCCGCCGAGCAGGATTACGGCGTCGCTGTCGTCGCGCTCTTCTATACGGATAGAGGTGACGTGTTTGGTCGCGTAATACCGGTCGTCGTTCAGGATGTGGTGCGGCAGCTTGGAGATGTCAAAAACCTGATAGGCGGTGCGGGATACCACGACATCACAGGTGAACCCGGGGAAACGGCCGGTGTCATTTCCTTCGATGAAGCGCGCTTCAACCGCTGCCTCGCGGGCGCGCAGTTCCGCGATTTTCGCGCGCAGGGTCGCGAGTTCATCAACCGGCGAACGGGTCATATACATCGTGTCTCTCCTTCTGGATCGAGTTGGCGCCAATCGAGGGCGTTGAAGCGAGTGTTCTGCGTGGTTCAGCTCTCCCCGCCACCCACGGAGATGCGACGTGATGAAAATGCGGTGGACGGCATGAAGTTGCTGTCGTCGAAATCGCTTGCCTTGAAATCGGGGGCAGAAGCGGCGAGTGGGGCCGTGGCCATATCTGCAGACAGGTCAGCAAGCTGGTCCGCCTCCGCCTCAAGTGCCCGTGCCTTCTCCAACGCGTCTGGCAGGCTTGCCGGTGCGAGTGTCGCCTCGCTTTCGATGATCATCTGCGCCACATCTTCATCGGGTAGGCCTGCGAGGGGCTGCAGATGGGCATGTTCCTTTGGCCGCAAATCCTTGGGTGTTTTACCCTCTTTGGCGCCTCGCGCATCGATCATCGGCATCTCCGGCGTTGGAGTGTCGCTCTGTGAGGCAGAAGATTTTAGGCCGAAAGGGTCGTCTGCACTGACGAAGGCATCAGACTCAGTTTTCGCTGCAGGCGTAAGGGTGTCGACGGAGGTGTTCTCATCGGGTGCCTCCAGAGCCGACGCGCCGCAATCGTCCCCTGTTACGTCCGGAGTCACATGTATGGAAACAGGCGTGCTGAGAGAGGGCTGCGCCGCTGCGGGTCGTGGCCAGAGTAACACCACGGTTTCTTCCTCGGCGGCGAAAAAATGCGGGTCTTTCAGGATCGCAGGTGGCAGTTTCGACGGATTGATCCGCGAGGGCATCCGGGTTTCGATGACCGCGACACGGGCGGCGCCAAAAACCTTTTGTCCACCGTTTTCGGTCGCAAAGCTGCGGATTTCATCGCAAAGTTCGGCCTCGAGATCGCGCAGCCGAGCCATTTGCGCGCGCAACTCAAAGAGCGCATCGACTGCGTCAAATGGGGTGTGATCATGGATGGACGTCATGGGCAAGGTCTCCTTGCCTTACATTTGGGGGCGAGTCGGTTAAGAAAGTCCCAATTCCTGACAGGAGGAGCAAAATGAGCAAAAAAGCCTATGAGATTTGTAAGGGCTGCGGGGCCGAGGCCGAGGATTTTGTGGCGCTGACATATGATCAGCGGCTGCTGCGTCGCAAAAAGCTGACCACTGAGGCGGGGGCTTCGATCTTTGTCGACTTGCCGCAGACGGTTTCTATCGTCGAGGGCGACGGGTTTACTTGCGAAGACGGCACGGTGATCGGCGTGCGCGCCGCAGAGGAAGAGCTTTACGCCATCACGGGCGAGACGGTGACGCGTTATGCTTGGCACATCGGCAACCGGCATACGCCCTGTGAAATTGCGTCGGATCGGCTTGTTATCCAACGCGATCCGGTGCTCAAAGCGATGCTGGAGCAGCTGGGTGCGGAGGTCTCCGAGATCATGGCACCGTTCAGTCCCGAAGGTGGGGCCTATGGGCATGGCCGGACGATGGGTCATGATCATGGGGGGCAGGATCATGGAGGGCACGGACACAGCCACGATCATGGTCATCACCATGACCACAGTCACTCCCATGAGCACTCCCATGATCATTCACACGATCACTCACATGGGCATTCCCACCACCATCATCACCACGACTGAGACATCATGACCGATCCGCATGCACTCCTGACGCTGACCCAATGGCTCTCGCCCTCCTTTCCCTTGGGCGCGTTTGCCTATTCGCATGGGCTGGAACTGGCGATCTCCGACGGCCATGTGCGCGATGCGGCGGGGCTGGAAGGCTGGCTTCGTGTGATCCTGACGCGCGGCGGCGGGCATGTGGATGCCTGCCTTTTGGCGATGGTCCTTCAAGGTGCTGATGCGCAAGAGATGGGCGATCTGGCGGAGGCTCTGGCGGGCTCGAAAGAGCGCTGGGCGGAGACCTTTGAACAGGGGCAGGCCTTTGTCACAACAGTGACCCAGATGGGCGGTCCAGCGCGACCCGCGCGGGCCTTGCCGGTCGCGGTGGGCGAGGCGGCACGGGAACTGGACCTGCCGGCCAAAATCGTGATTACGCTTTATCTTCATAGTTTTACCTCGAACCTCGTCTCGGCTGGCGTGCGGTTTATCCCGCTCGGACAGGCGGCGGGGCAGACCGTCCTGTCACAGCTTCACACAGAGATCGAACAGGTGGCCGAGGCGGCGTTGGCCGCCACGCCCGAAAGCCTCACCACCGGCGCTTTTGCCGCCGATTTGAACGCGGCGCGCCATGAGGATATGGACGTCAGAATATTCAAGACCTGAGCAGACAGGAGAAAAACATGGCTTCACCAAACGGACCTTTGCGAGTGGGCATCGGCGGCCCGGTGGGCGCCGGGAAAACCACATTGACGGGGGTGCTGGCCAAGGCGCTCTCAGAAAAATACTCCATCGCGGTCATCACCAATGACATCTACACGCGTGAGGATGCCGAGGCGCTCATGCGCCAGCAAATCCTGCCGATGGAGCGCATTCGCGGCGTCGAAACCGGCGGTTGCCCGCATACGGCGATCCGCGAAGATGCCTCGATCAACCTCGCAGCCGTCGCCGATCTGTCGGAAAAGTTTCCCGATCTGGATGTTATCCTGATCGAATCCGGCGGCGACAACCTTGCTGCGACTTTTTCGCCGGAATTGGCCGATTTGACGATCTATGTGATCGACACGGCGGCAGGACAGGACATTCCGCGCAAACGGGGTCCTGGCGTGACGCGCTCGGACATGCTGGTGGTCAATAAGGTCGATCTGGCGCCCTATGTGGGGGTGGATCCTGTGCTCTTGGAAGAGGACACGAAACGCGCACGTGGCGCGAATGCCTATGTCATGGCGGCGTTGCGCCATGGGACGGGTGTCGATGAGGTCGTGCGTTTTGTCGAGGAAGAGGGCGGGCTCGCCTGAGCCCGCTCCGACGTTACGTCGTTTCGATCTTGGCCTTTGCCGCCGGTTTCGCAGGAGGAAGGGTTTTGCCCTCGCTTTCCAGCGCTTCCATTGCGATATTGAGGGCCCGGCGGAAGCGGGGGGCATGGCGACGCTGGTTTAATACGTAACGGCAGAAAAAAGCCGTTTGATAGGGGCGGGATTTCGGCGCGAGTTCCGCCAGCAGACGGCGCTGATAGCCCTGATGGGTGCGTCTTTTGCGAAGCTCTTGGGTGATTACGCGTTGCGTGAGGCGGCTTTCCATCGCGGCCTCAAGGATCGGGTCGAGAGCGTCGATCTCCATGATTTCATATTCCGGATCGACACCGAACAGGCGGCAAGGCACGCGGGAGATATGCGGTGCGTTGAAGAGGGCGGCGTGCATCGCATCAGCCTCGACCTTGGGGTCGTAGAGCACATAGGCCTTTTCCGCGCCCTCCAACATATCGGGTGCAAAGCCGTAGCGCGTGGTGAAATCCATGCGCCTGGTTTTCGGGAAACGAGAGTCCCAGGAGGCCAGACGCCCGTTCAGTGTGGCCTGAGGTGCGATGGTGATCACGGTGGCGCCGGGGGCCACGACGGAAAAGGCGGCGGCGGCGTAGCCACAGGCGCCAGCGCCGTAAAACACCACCTGATCGAAATCTTCGAAAAAGCCTTCGTCCACCAGCCGGTCGAAATAGCCATAGATGTGTTTGGAGCGGAACCAGTCTCCGGTCTCGTCGGGGCCGTGGGAGAGCAGCGTCAGAGAGGACCAGCCATGTTTGCCAGCCAAAGACATGCCGACCGGATAGCCTTTGCGCGTGCGTTCCGTGGTGCGCTCATAGCTCTCAAACGTGACGAGAAGTCGGGGTTTTTCGTCGAGGAAGGCCACGCTGTGATGGTCGCCCAAGGTCTGGTAATAGCCAAGATCCGTGCTCAGTTCCTCAAGCGCTTCGCACCATTCGTCACGCGCGAAATCGGAAATGTCCTCAATCCCTTGCATGGCTTTTTGAAGTTCCGTCTCCTGCTCGCTCATCTACCATCTCCCCAACTCGTTGTGCGTCACGCGCCTTCACCAAAATGGCCTTCTTCGTTGCGCGATCGTGATCGCCGCGCTGAAACGGATGACACTCAAGAAGGCTCTAATTGGTTAATCACCTGTTATCCAAATAGGGCTTTTGCGCGGCAGGCAAAAGGATTTCCAGCGTTTCTTTTGCGACTGTCTCTCGCGGGGAAACGATGCGCGTTTCTCCGCCTGTTTGATGTGAAAGAACGGCAATTTTTCGCGAAGTGAATCGGTCTTATGTGTGCTTATTCGGGAGATGAGGGGCCCCTGAGTCGGAGGCGCCTTGCGCGTCGTGTCAGCCGAGAATGATCCCGATGGTGACAGCCCCCAGACCCATGGCGGAGACCAAAAGAGCGACGAGGTTGAGGGCGACGACCTTTTGAAGACGCGCGCGGATCTCTTCATCCGTGCCGCCGGCTTTCTTGGCCTTCAGTGCAGCCATGATGCAGTAGCCCAACAGAGCCACCCCCGCCAAAGTCAGCGCCACACCGCCCCAGATCAATGCGTCCATTGTCAGTCCCTCGTTTCCATCAACCTCCGCTTGATACAGAACTCACAGCTTCAGGCAAGCATTTGCGGTGCTGTTTTGTGGTCTTTGCGCGATGAGGGGGCTTTCTCGCGTCCAAGTCATTGAAAATTGGCGCAGGGTTTGGAATGAGTATCGGACGCATGCTCCCCAAAGGCTCCAAATGACCGTCGATCAGATGAACCAGATTTCGACATCGCAGAACGGCGGTCCGGAGATTTTGCCTCTGGGACGCGATGGGTGGCTGGTGCGCTTTTCTCTGACGCCCGAACCTTGGGCGATTGCGGCGGTGCAGAAACTGCATGCTTTGGGCGAGGCCGCCGCACTCAATGGGGTAACCCGTGTCGCGCCGAGCCTGACCTCAGTGCTGTTTTCCTATGATCCCGCATGCACCGACCGCGCAGCCTTGCGGGCAAAGATCGTGCGGATTCTTGAGGGTGAAGACTGGCACCATGCCACGCCTGAGCCTGCCAAGCGGGTTTGGCACGTGCCGGTGGCGTTCGGCGGGGATCATGGCCCCGATCTGGCGGAGGCGGCTTCGATGACGGGGCTAAGGCCCGAACATCTCATTGACGAGATCGTTCAAACGCCGCTTCGGGTCTTGGCCATTGGCTTCGCGCCCGGCCAGCCCTACTTGGGCCTCTTGCCAGAGGTCTTCGATCTGCCGCGGATGACGGCCCTCAACCCGCAGGTGCCGCAGGGCGCGATTGCTTTGGCTGTGCGCCAGCTCGTGCTCTTTGCCAATGCCTCGCCGACCGGCTGGCGTCAGGTCGCGCGCACGGCGTTTCGGGTTTTCCGGCCCGACAGCGACATGCCTCTGCCGCTCAGCGCAGGTGATGAAATGCGACTGGTCCCGGTGTCAGGGGCAGAGATGGACGGGCTTTTGGACTCTGGCGACCCAACCGGCGGCGCCAAGCTTGAAGTGCGGTCATGAACGCGTTGATCATTCAAAAAGCGGGCCCGGGCCTGACCGTGCAAGACCTCGGGCGCCCCGACATGGCCCATCTGGGCCTGTCGCGCGGCGGGGCGGCTGATCCTGTCGCGCTTTATGAGGCGGCGGCGTTGTTGTCGCAGAGCACTCCACAAGCCGTCCTCGAGATGGCCGGGATAGGCGGCACGTTTGAAGTCACTATGCCCACGCGCATCGCACTCACCGGCGCGCCGATGCGGGCCAGCGTCGGAACGCAGGCGCTGCGCTGGAATGCGACGCATCTTTTGTCCCCCGGTGAGAGCCTGACCATCGGAGCCGCGGAGCGCGGCAGCTACGGCTATCTCAGTTTCGCGGGCGGAATTCTCACGCCGGAGACACTTTCCAGCCGGTCGACTCATGTTACGGCGGGCCTCGGTGGACCGCTCAAGGACGGCACGCGCCTTCCTTTGGGGGAAGACGCTGATCCAGGTGCCGCTTCCGTTGGCTTGCCGCTCGAGACACGCTTCTCCGGTGGCGACATCCGGTATATCGCCGGGCCGCAGACAGGGCTGTTCGCCCCTGACGTTCTATCTCGTTTCGCTGACACGACCTTTACCCGCTCCGTCACCGCCAACCGTCAAGGCGTGCGGCTGGAAGCCGACGCGCGGTTCCCCTCGCAGGCCCCCTCCGGGTTGGCCTCGGACTTCATCCTTGAGGGGGATCTTCAGATGACCGGCGACGGGTTGCCCTATGTTCTGTTGTGCGAATGCCAAACCATCGGCGGCTATCCCCGGATCGGCACGGTGATTGCGGCGGACCTGCCAATGGTGGCGCAGGCGGGGCAGGGGGCGGAGCTGTGGTTTCGTCAGATTACCTTGGATGAGGCCGACCGGATCGCCACCGCACATGACGCGCGACTGAAGGAGTTGCGCCGCAAGGTTCAGCCGCTCATTCGCGACCCGTCGACGATCCACGATCTTTTGAGCTATCAACTGATCAGCGGCGTGACTGCCGGTGATGACCTCGACGACTAGGAAGGATACCCCATGCTGAAAGCCGATTTGAATTCCGACATTGGCGAGGGCTTTGGCGATTGGACCAAGGGTGACGATGCCGCGCTGATGCAGGTGATCACCTCGGCCAACGTCGCCTGTGGCTTTCACGCGGGCGACCCGGACGTCATGGCGCGCACCATGAAGCTTGCGGTGGACAACGGCGTCGGCATCGGCGCGCATCCGGGATTTGCCGATCTCAAAGGCTTCGGTCGGCGGCGGCTACCGCTGAGCCATGCGGAGATCGCCAATCTGGTGACCTATCAACTGGGCGCGGCACAGGCGATGGCGCGGGCGGCGGGCGGTCAGGTGCGTCACCTGAAACTGCACGGGGCGCTGGCGAATATGGCCTCTGAGGATGCAGATCTCGCGCGGGTCTGTTTCGAGGCGGCTCTCAAGGTTCAGCCCGACATTGTAATCATGGTGCTCGCCGCCACCGCGATGGAACAAGCCGCGCGCGACCTCAACTGCACTTGGGCGGGCGAGATTTTTGCTGACCGCGCCTATAATGATGACGCCACGCTTGTGGATCGTCGTCAGCCGGGGGCGGTGCTGCACGATGCCCAAGCGATCTCCTTGCGCATTCTCGAGATGCTCAAAGCGGGCGCGATCATCACCGAAAGCGGCAAGCATATCCCCTGTAAAATTGACACGATTTGCGTGCACGGCGACACCGAAGGGGCATTGACCATGGCCTCGGCCCTGAAGACCGGTTTGCAAGAAGCAGGCGTCGAGATTGCTAAGCTCTGACCTCGTGAAACCCGTTGGCGGAAACCCCGCGCATTCGACGGGGCCGAGACTTGCCATGGCGTCGCCCGACGGGTAGGGATCAGGGCTTGAGAAGAGCAAAAAATATTCCAATACCCCTGAGGAAGGTTTCCCCATGATGGACGACGATATCGAATCCGGCCACGCTTCTGGCCCCGACGCCTCCTACCGCGTGACCGCCGACGAGCTGCGCCAGTTTGTGGAACGGTTCGAGCGGCTTGAGCTTGAGAAAAAAGACATCGCGGATCAGCAAAAAGAGGTGATGGCCGAGGCGAAAGGCCGTGGCTATGACACAAAGGCGATGCGCAAACTCATCGCATTGCGTAAGAAAACTGCCGATGAGATTGCCGAAGAAGAGGCTATTCTCGATATGTATAAGGAAGCTCTCGGCATGCGCTAAGGCGCGTGTTTCGAGCTTTCTGAATGCGCTCCCGCACCCGTCATCGCCTTGCCCTTTCCGCCTTGGCGCTTGCCTTGGGGTTCGGGCTTGGGCTGATGCTCTTGGGATTGGCGCCGGTTCTGGCCGGTGTCTGCCCCGGGTGTTTCGGGTTCAAAAAAGTGGCGCCGCAGGTCTATTCCGAACTGCGGGGCCCGACCACCTCGAAAGAGATGCTGCGCCGTCTGGCTCTGGCCGAAGAGCGCGTTGAGGCCGTCTTTGGCCCACAAGACCGTCCCCGTATTTTGATCTGTTTTACAGAGACCTGTCACAAGGTCATGGGGGGCATGACTGCGCGCGCGATGACCTATGGCACTCATCTGTTCTACCTGTCTCCGCACGGCCATGACACGGAAATCATCGCCCATGAGCTGACCCATGTGGCGCTGCACCGGCAGATCGGGCTGCGCGCCCAGCGGCAATTCCCGGCCTGGGTCGATGAGGGCATCGCCGTTTGGGTCTCCCGCGATCCGCGTTTTGATCTCAATCCCGATACCTGTGATCCGGGGGCAGAGCAATTGCCGATGCAAGCGCACGATTGGCGCCATTCCGCGGCTGCCCGCGACGCCAGCGCCTACGCACAGGCCGGGTGCCGCGTGGCGCAATGGGCCAGAGCGCATCCGGTGAGCGGGGTCGAGGGATTGATTGCGGGGGCACTGGAGTAACGGGACGCAGGCCCCGACCCCATTTTACGGCATGATAAAGCGCACGCCTTCCATCTCTTCGATCCGCTCAAGGTCTTCCTCGTAGGCTTCGGTCAGCCGCGAGACCAGAGAGTCATCCCAGCCGGGCAGGTCGATCTCTTCTTCCAAAGCATCTTCGTCGAGATACTTGTCCAAAAACGCCTGAAGAATGCGGCGGCGCTGTTCTTCGGTCTGGGGGTGGTGGGTGTGCAGATAGGTGCGCAGCCGTTTCATGCCCTCGCGCTTCATGATCGTCGCCAGAATATCGAGCCCGCCGGACATGGGTACTGAGGGGGCGACCCCGGTCATGTCGCGCATCACCTGCGACCAGGTGAGCGGTGTGTCCTCATAGGCGAAGCACGTGATTTTGGCATCCGGACAGACCGTGCCGATGCGGAGCAGCAGGTCGGACCAGCGGAGCGCCTCAAGGTCGGCCCCATTGAGAAACCCCTCGAATGTCACGCTTGGCCCGCAAAAGGAAAAGGCTTCCGGCACAAAGGTCGCCGGGTTGCGGATCCCGATGAAGAATTCCATCTCGTGGTCCGCAAAGACATTGCGCAGCCACGGCAGTTTGAAATTCGCCTTTTCATAGAACCCGCCCTTATCGAAGATGAATGGGTGCATGCAGATCACGTCCTCATAGCTCAACACCACGCGGGCGCAGTCGTCGAGGTCGAGCATGTGGTCGAGCAAGATTTCCTGCGTCTCGGGGCTGGCGCGTTCGCTTTTCACCTTCTTCATGACCTGCGGAAGCATATCGCGATAGTAGGCGAGGGGCGGGACCGCGACTCCCTGTTCGGCCAGCACGGCCTTATTCTTTAAAAGCCCGCGCATGAGCTGCGCGCCATTGGTGCAATGGGCGCCGATATGCATTGAGATGATCATGGTCGGGTCTTTCTCTGGCCTGCCTGCGCAACTGTTCGGTGCCCCTTATGCCTTTGTGCGACGTGAAGGTTAAGGGTGTTTTACCATATGTGCTTTTGTCCGCTGAGCAAGCGCGCTCTCGAGGCGCGGGGGCGACGCGTGGCGCGCATTTGGGGCGCGGGTTTCTCTTCACCTCAGCCGCAAAAGTCTCTATGTCGAAAGAATGACCGACCAAATCTCTCAGACACCGGCCTGCGAGGCCTCTGGTGCCTCAGGTGCCGCGCGCCGCCATGGCCGCTTGGCCCGCGTGTCGCGGCTGTCGCCTTGGTCTGCGGGGGCTTTTGTGATCGCAGGTCTCGTGTTGATGCCGCTGATCGCCGTGGTCTGGATTGCCTTTCACCCGAGCGAAAACATCTGGCCGCATCTTCTGGCCACCACCTTGCCGCGCTATATGACAACGACGGCCTTGCTGGCCTTTGGCGTTGCGGGGTTGGCGGCCTGTGTCGGAACAGGCTCGGCGTGGCTGGTGACCATGTATCGCTTTCCGCTCTCCAAGGCGCTGGAGTGGCTGTTACTCTTGCCGTTGGCGATCCCGGCCTATGTCGGCGCATATGCTTTGGTGGATTTTCTCGAATATGCAGGGCCTGTGCAGGGCGGCTTGCGTCAGCTCTTTGGCTGGCAGAACGCGCGCGATTATTGGTTCCCGGAAATCCGCTCGCTTGGCTCCGCCATCGTGGTTCTGGCCGCGGCTCTCACGCCTTATGTGTTCCTTTTGACCCGCGCCGCCTTTCGTGAACAATCGGGCTCCGTCTATGAGACCGCCCGTGCGCTGGGTGCTGGGCCTTTCGAGCGTTTCTGGCGCGTTGGCTTGCCGCTCGCGCGCCCTGCGATTGCCGCGGGCACAGCGATCGTGATGATGGAGGCCGTGTCGGATTATGGCACCGTCTCCTATTTCGCCGTGCAAACCCTGACGACCGGTATTTTTTCCACCTGGCTCGAAGGTGGGAACGCGGGGGGCGCCGCGCAGATCGCCTCCGTGGTTCTCGTCGTCGTGCTGTTGTTGGTCGCTTTTGAAAAAGTCTCGCGCGGTCGGGCCCGTTTTCACCAAAGTGCACGCCAACTCCGCCCCGTCGAGCCTATTCGCCTCACGGGCTGGCAGGGGCTTTTGGCGCTGGCGCTTTGTGCCGTGCCCTTCCTTGTGGGGTTTGTCTTGCCGGTCTCGGTGATCTCCTATCACGCGCTGGGTGAGCCGGAGCAGTGGGCTGTTCCGGGGCTTGTGTCTGCGTTGAAAAACACGCTCACCGTGGCAGGGAGTGCGGCGATCCTGACGGTTCTTGCGGCGCTGTTCATGGTTTACGGCGTGCGTCTGACGGGCCGTAAGCTACCGCGTCTGATCCTGCCGTTTACGACCTTGGGCTATGCCGCGCCAGGGGCCGTTCTGGGCCTCGGTATCCTGTTCCCGCTCGCTGGACTCGACCATGTCTTGGCCGACACCGTTGAGGCGCTGACCGGCTTCGATCCGGGCCTTTTGCTCACTGGCTCGGCCTTTGCGATCATCCTCGCCTATGTCGTGCGCTTCTTCGCCATCGCCCAAGGCGCGACCGATGCCGCATTGGGCCGCGTGTCGCCGTCTCTGCCTATGGCGGCGCGGTCTTTGGGGCAGACACTCGGTGGCACGCTCCGTCGGGTCTACGTGCCCTTGATCCGCGGCTCCGTCGGCACAGCACTTTTGCTGGTCTTCGTTGACTGCGTGAAAGAACTGCCCGCCACCCTGCTGCTGCGCCCGTTCAACTACAACACGCTGGCGACACGGGTGTATGACAAAGCCTCGCTGGAACAGCTCGAACAAGCCTCCCCTGCTGCGCTTCTGGTGATCGGCGTCGGTCTGGTTGCCGTGGTCCTTATGGCCCGTTCCGAGAACGCAGCTGACCTCAGCTAATTGCGCGCAGTTCGGCGAAGGGTAGGATCGCGCGGATCTGAAGTTCGCGCTTCACAAAGCACTTGCAAGCACGATCTTCACCGCGTAAATGACGCCCGAGTGCCCCTATAGCTCAGCTGGTAGAGCAACTGATTTGTAATCAGTAGGTCCGCGGTTCGAGTCCGTGTGGGGGCACCATAACCTCAGCTAAAGCATTGGTTTTACTCCAGTTTACAGCAACTGTCTGGAGCCGTAGACCATGTCGGAGACCATTTTACCCACATTCACCTTCGTGAAAGCTGGTGTTTTCTACTTTAGCCGCCGCGTCCCCAAATCGCTGCAACACCACTACACGTCCCCCCGCATCGTGCATTCACTGAGAACCCGCAGTGCCAGAATCGCGGAAGCGAGAGCCAGACGTGCAGCCGATCAGCTGGACGAGTATTGGTATCATTTGAGATCGCAAGACACGCAGCTGCCTGGTCAGCACATGCTCAGAGAGGCCGCAAACCTTCCACGGGTGTCCAGCCCTGCAGCGGAGCCAACGGTAACTCAGTCGTCCTCAGTGACTCTCTCCGAAGCCGTGGGGATCTACCTGCGCCTCAAAGGGCAGGGGAGGGCCAAAACCTTCCACACGATGGCGCATCGCGCATGTGGCTATGTCTTGGACATTTGTGGAGACAAGCCCTTGGACACCTACACTAAGATGGACGCTAACACTTTTCGCGATCAGCTCATTGAACGTGGTCTCGCTGGCAGTAGCTTGTCCCGCATCTTCGGGACCATACGCGCTGTGACCAACTTTGCCGCAAGTGAGATGGGTCTGGAGTTCACCAATCCTTTCTCGAACGTGTACTTCGACAGGCAAGCAGGTGTCTCTAAGCGTCAGCCGGTATCGCAGGATTCGCTGGGCAAAATCGCTGAGGGTTGTCTGAAGCATGACGACGAACGGCGCTGGTTAATCGCTTTGGTGGCTGACACGGGTCTCCGCCTCGCCGAAGCTGCGGGTATATTGCGTGAAGACATCAAGACAGATGCAGACGGGTCCATGCATGTGGTGATTCAGCCCCATCCGTGGCGGAGCCTCAAGACCAAGGGCAGTGAACGCATCGTGCCGTTGGAAGGGCTGTCGCGGTGGGCCGCAGAGCGTGTCCTTGCGCAAGTCTCAGGCTCTCAATTTGCCTTCCCCAGCTATAACCGAGGCGAGACAACCAGCGCTAACTCCGCAAGCGCCGCACTAAACAAATGGATCAAGACATTGACGGGCGAAACGATCACCATGCACGGCTTCCGCCACGCGATGCGTGACAGGCTGAGGGCCGTCGAATGTCCTTCCGATATCGTGGATCAGATTGGAGGTTGGCAGACGGGCGGGATCGGCCACAGCTACGGTTCAGGTTATCCTTTGGAAGTCATCAGGAAGTGGATGAAGGCAATCTGTGGTCCGACATGGTCTACGGCTCCAGACAGTTGCTGTAAACTGGAGTAAAACCAATGCTTTAGCTGAGGTTATGGTGCCCCCACACGGTTGGCTTTTTAGTTAGCTTCCCGTTACAGGCACTGCCTCAGCTGGTAACTCCAGTAAAACAAGGGGTATCAGCGACAGCCCGCCCAGGTCAACAGGCACCATCTGGTC
>NZ_JAHXRW010000005.1 GCF_019429625.1 Celeribacter sp. PS-C1 | reverse complement strand
ACAGCGCCGCGCGGCGGCCGTCGCACGCCGTTGAAGGCCAACACCGACGCCGCCCTGCTGCACTGCTCGGACAAGGTCCGTTGCCTCGTCGTCAAGCACACCGGCGACCAGATCTCCTGGGTGCAGGGTCGCGATGTCGACGTCAAATACCTGATGGAGCACGCGTCTCCTGATTGCCCGCCGCGTCCGATGAACGCCGAAGATCCGCTCTTCATCCTCTACACCTCCGGCTCTACGGGCAAACCGAAGGGCGTCGTGCACAGCTCCGGCGGCTATCTCGCCTATGCAGCCCTCACTCATAAATACGTCTTCGACTACCACGACGGCGACGTCTTCTGGTGCACCGCCGACGTCGGCTGGGTCACAGGCCACAGCTACATCGTCTACGGTCCGCTCGCCAACGGCGCCACCACCGTGATGTTCGAAGGCGTGCCGACCTACCCCGACGCGGGCCGCTTCTGGGCCGTTTGCGAAAAGCATAAGGTCAACCAGTTCTACACCGCACCGACTGCACTGCGCTCGCTCATGGGACAGGGCAACGAATGGGTCGAGAAATACGACCTGTCCTCGCTCAAACTCCTGGGCACCGTCGGCGAACCGATCAACCCGGAGGCCTGGAACTGGTACAATGAGGTCGTCGGCAAAGGAAACTGCCCCATCGTCGACACCTGGTGGCAGACCGAAACCGGTGGCCACCTGTTGACCCCGCTGCCGGGCGCAATTCCGACCAAACCGGGCTCCGCGACGAAACCCTTCTTCGGCGTGCAGCCGGTCATTCTGGACGCCACCACCGGCGAGGAAATGACCGACACCGAGACCGAAGGCGTGCTCTGCATCAAGGACTCCTGGCCCGGCCAAATGCGCACCGTCTGGGGCGATCACGAGCGCTTCCAGGAAACCTATTTCCAGCAGTACAAAGGCTATTACTTCTCCGGCGACGGCTGCCGCCGCGACGCGGATGGCTACTACTGGATCACCGGCCGCGTCGACGATGTGATCAACGTCTCCGGCCACCGCATGGGCACGGCCGAGGTCGAATCCGCCCTCGTCGCCCACGCCAAGGTCGCCGAAGCCGCGGTCGTCGGCATGCCGCATGAACTCAAGGGCCAGGGCATCTACGCCTATGTGACCTTGATGAACGATGTGGAACCGACCGACGAGCTGCGGGTCGAGCTGGAGAAATGGGTCCGCACAGAGATCGGCCCGATCGCCAAACCGGACTTCATCCAATGGGCCCCGGGTCTTCCGAAAACCCGCTCCGGCAAAATCATGCGCCGCATCCTGCGCAAAATCGCCGAGAACGACACCGGCTCACTGGGCGACACATCCACACTCGCAGAACCAGCCGTCGTCGACGAGTTGATTGCGAATTCGCTTTACCAAAAATCTGCGTGACATTTTCGCAGATATGGTAGGCTATTAGCATCACCCCCGCGAAATGAGGGGTGATGCGCCTCTCAGCCAAGGAGCCGGCAGGAACGGATATCTGGGCTGATCTGGCAAGAAAGGGCGGGTCCCGCGAGGAGGCGGGGGTCGTGACTTAAAAAACCCGACTGGTTTTCACAAACCCCGGGTTAGGGACAAAAGGGAGGACCGCACTCATGGCGGATAATTCAGAAAACAATGCCTATTGGTCAGCGAACAAGCGGATCATCGGCATCTCTTTGGTGATTTGGTTCATCTGTTCTTTCGGCTTCGGCATTCTGCTGCGCCCGATGCTTGCGGGCATTAAAATCGGCGGCACGGATCTCGGCTTCTGGTTCGCCCAGCAAGGCTCGATCCTAGTGTTCCTCGTGCTCATTTTCACCTACGCGGCGAAGATGAACAAACTCGACAAGCAACACGGCGTGGACGAATAAGGAGCATCATCAATGGATCAGTTTACCCTCAACCTTATCGTTGTGGGCGCGACCTTTGCGCTCTACATCGGTATCGCGATCTGGGCCCGCGCGGGTTCCACATCTGAATTCTATGCGGCTGGCCGGGGCGTGCACCCCGTCGTCAACGGCATGGCCACGGGCGCGGACTGGATGTCTGCGGCCTCCTTTATCTCCATGGCGGGGATCATCTCTTTCGGCGGCTACAACACCTCGGCCTACCTGATGGGTTGGACCGGCGGCTACGTGCTGCTCGCCATGCTGATCGCGCCTTACCTGCGTAAATTCGGCAAGTTCACCGTGCCCGAGTTCATCGGCGACCGTTTCTACAGCCAAACGGCCCGCACCGTGGCTGTGATCTGTCTCATCACCGCGTCCCTGACCTACGTGATTGGCCAGATGACCGGCGTCGGCGTCGCGTTCTCGCGCTTCCTCGAAGTGGACAACACCACCGGTCTTCTGATTGGTGCGGCCATCGTGTTCTTCTACGCCGTCATCGGCGGCATGAAAGGCATCACCTACACGCAGGTGGCACAATACGTCGTGTTGATCACCGCCTACACCATTCCGGCGATCTTCATCTCGCTCAAGCTGACCGGCAACCCGATCCCGCCGCTTGGCCTGTTCGCAGACGCGAAATCCACCGGTCTGCCGATCCTCGAGACGCTGAACGGCATGCTCGAAGATCTCGGCTTTGCGGAATACACCCGTCAGACCGACACCACGCTCAACATGTTCCTGTTCACCGTGTCCCTGATGATCGGCACCGCAGGTCTGCCGCACGTGATCGTGCGCTTCTTCACCGTGCCGACCGTGGCGGATGCCCGTTCTTCTGCCGGTTGGGCGCTTGTGTTCATCGCGCTTCTGTATCTCACCGCTCCGGCTGTGGGCGCCATGGCTCGCGTGAACCTGATCGACACCTTCTACCCGAACGGCACACAGAGCGAAGCTGTGTCCCTCGACGCGATCGAGAACAGTGAAAGCCTCGACTGGGTGCGCAACTGGGAGCAAACCGGCCTGCTTGGCTTTGATGACAAGAACGGCAACGGTCTGATCGAGTACAACGGCTCTGCCGAAAACGAACTCACCGTGAACCGCGACATCATCACGCTGGCAAACCCGGAAATCGCAAACCTGCCGGGTTGGGTGATCGCACTGGTCGCTGCCGGTGGTCTCGCTGCCGCACTTTCCACCGCTGCGGGTCTCTTGATGGCGATCTCTTCCGCTGTCTCTCACGACCTCATCAAGTCGCAGATCAATCCGTCGATCTCGGAAAAAGGCGAACTGATGTCGGCACGTGTCTCCATGGCCGTGGCCATCGTGATCGCGACTTACCTGGGCCTCAACCCTCCGGGCTTTGCGGCACAAACCGTGGCTCTCGCCTTCGGTCTGGCAGCATCGTCGATCTTCCCGGCACTCCTGATGGGCATCTTCTCGAAGCGCGTCAACAACAAGGGCGCCGTGGCAGGCATGATTGCTGGTCTCGCTGTGACGGTTGTCTACATCTTCCTCCACAAAGGCTGGTTCTTCATCCCGGGCACCAACTCCTTTGACGACAGCGATCCGCTTCTGCTGTCGATCAAATCGACCTCCTTCGGGTCCATCGGTGCTCTGGTGAACTTCGTCGTGGCCTATGTGGTGTCCAACGCCACGGATGAGCCGCCGGTGGAAATCCAGGAGCTGGTCGAAAGCGTCCGCATCCCGCGCGGTGCTGGGGGAGCCGTCGACCACTAAAAAAGGTTTGGGCTGGCGTCACCGCCAGTCCATCTTCATATTGGGCGCGGGAGGTCATCTTCCGCGCCCTTTTTTAACCGCTTTTCCCGAGAGGCCCGCGATGAGCGCCACATCCAAGATCATCGACTTTCTGCAAATCACCCACCCCTATGACGTGCTGCCGAAAGACGACTTGGTCGAGCTTGCGACCGGTTTTTCGCGCAAAACCTATTCCGAGGGCGAGGTAATCTACGCCCACGGCGAATTGCTTGAAGGTCTCTATCTGATCAAGGAAGGCTCCGTCGAAATCACCGACGCCAATGGCGCGCAGATGTCGCTGTTGCAGAAGTCGAACCATTTTGGCGAGCGCGGGCTGTTGCGCGATGGCGTGGCGGCGACAACGGCGACCGCAGCTTCTGCCTGCACGATCCTTTTGCTCACGCCCGAGGCCTTCAAATCCGAAGTGGCCGCAAACCCCGAATTTGCCCGCTATTTCAACCGCGGCCAGGCCCGTCCGAAATCCGCATCGGGCCTGATGACGCAACATGTCTCCGATCTCATGGCGAAGGCGCCGGTGACCTGTGCGGAAAGCTCGACGATTGCGGATTGCGCCCGACTGATGCGCGACGAGAAGGTTTCCTCGGTCGCGGTGACCGAGGGCGAGCGCCTTTTGGGCCTCGTCACCGTGCGCGACATGACGAACAAGGTCTTGGCCGAAGGCCGTGACACGGCCCTGCCTGTTGCCACCATCATGGCGAAAGACCCGATCACGCTCACGCCCGGCGCGCTTGGCACCGATGTGATCCACGTCATGCTGGAGAACCACATCGGGCATTTGCCCATCGTCGAGGGCGGCAAGCTGGTCGGCATGGTCACCCAGACCGACATCACCCGGTTCTTTGGATCGAGCCAGACCCAGATGGTCTTTGATCTGAGCAAAGCCGAAAGCATCGCCGATATGGCCGCCGTCACCGCGCGCCTGCCCGAGTTTCTCATGCAGCTCGTCGGCAGCCATCTGGCCCATGATGTGGTGACACGCAAGATCACCGACATTGCCGACATCGTCACGCGGCGCTTGCTCAAAATGGCAGAAGAGGAATTCGGCCCCGCCCCAGTGCCATACCTCTGGGCCGCCTGCGGGTCCCAAGGTCGACGCGAACAAACCGGCGTCTCGGATCAGGACAATTGCCTGATCATCGACAACGCGGCAACCGACGCCGACATGGAGTATTTCCGCAAATTCGCGCGCTTTGTCTGCGACGGGTTGGACGCCTGCGGCTATGTCTATTGTCCGGGCGACATGATGGCTATGGCGGACCGCTGGTGCCAACGCCTCTCGGTTTGGGAAGGCTATTTCAACAAATGGATCGCGGCACCCGACAATGAGGCGCAGATGCTGGCCTCCGTTATGTATGACCTCCGCCCCATCGCGGGCGACGAGAGCCTCTTCAAACCGTTGCAGAAAACCGCGCTGGATGCGGCCGCGAAGAATTCTATTTTCGTCGCGCATATGATTTCGAACTCTTTGAAACACACGCCGCCTCTGGGTCTGCTCAGGGGCTTTGCGACGATCAAATCCGGCGAGCATCGCAATCAGCTTGATATGAAAGCCAACGGTGTCGTCCCCATCGTCGATCTCGGTCGTGTTTATGCGCTTCAGGGCAAGCTCTCTGTGGCCAACACCCGCGCGCGGATCGAAGGCGCGATTGAGGCCGGGGTAATTTCCGAGACCGGCGGAAAGGACCTCTTGGCCGCCTACGACATGATCGCCACCGCCCGCCTTGAACATCAGGCCGAACAGGTCCGCATCGGTCAAAAGCCCGACAATTTCCTGAGCCCCTCGGCGATTCCGGCGTTCGAGCGCTCTCACCTGCGCGATGCTTTCGTCATCGTGCGCACCATGCAATCTTCGCTCGGATCAAGCTCCGCGCGCTCATAACAAAAAGGGTCAAACCCATGCTTCTCGAATTCATCGCCACCATTTCCGCAGGCGTCGGGGCCGCCGGGATCATCCTTGCGCTGCAAAAATTGCTGCGTTTACCGATGCCCAAATGGGCGATGCCCGCCGCGGCCGGTCTTTCGATGCTGGCCTTTACGATCTGGTCCGATTACTCGTGGTTTTCACGCGCAGAACAAGGGCTTGGCGAGAGTAAAGTGGTCGCTATGACGGTCGACAAGCGCCAGATTTGGCGCCCCTGGACCTTTGTTTTCCCAGTCACCACACAATTTATCGCGCTCGACAAAGCGGACGCCAAGGTCGACGGCGCTATGGTGGAAACCGACATGTATCTTTTGGCGCGCCGGTCCGAGAGCGCCATCGTGCCCGTGGCTTTCGATTGCCTGATGTCGCGCCGCGCCGATACCGTTGGCTTGCCGGAGGGCGATCTGTCGGGCGCCACATGGTATGACATGAACGAGAATGACCCGATCTTGCGCACGGCTTGCGATGACTTGAGGTAAACGTCATTCGAGGGGAGGAGGAAACATATGGCAGATCAAAAGCGCATCCTTCTGGTCGAGGATGAGGACAATATCGCCATCGCCATCGAAGTTTTACTGGGCCGCGCAGGCTATGAGCTTTTGCGCGTGTCCCGTGGCGATCAGGCCCTCCCCAACATCCGCGCGCAAAAGCCCGATCTCGTGCTCCTTGATGTGACACTTCCGGGGCTGTCGGGCTATGAGGTCTGTCAACGCCTGCGCCGCGATCCCGAATTGGCCCATACACCCGTCCTCATGATGTCGGCGCGCGCTTCCAAAGCCGAACAGCGCAAGGGCGTGGCCATGGGCGCAAATG
Source organism: Celeribacter sp. PS-C1 (assembly GCF_019429625.1). GTDB lineage: Bacteria > Pseudomonadota > Alphaproteobacteria > Rhodobacterales > Rhodobacteraceae > Celeribacter. The sequence continues at coordinate 296,073 of NZ_JAHXRW010000005.1, read as the reverse complement.
CATTTTTGACGAAACCCTTTGGCATGGATGATCTGTTGAGCGCCGTTGCCAAATGGTCCGAAGGAGGTTCGCATGAAAGTTGAGCATTGGTCTTTGCGACTTCGGGTCTTTTTGTTTTTCGCCTTTCTCGCGGTCGTCGCGATCTCCGGAGAAACGGTCGGGCTCTACCTCGGCTTTGCCCGGATGGACGACCCCGAGGCCATCGACGGTTTTGTCTTTGCCGGTGTGATCGCGGGCTTTGCCACTTTAGCCGTGGTCGCTTGGGTCTGGTTCCTTTTCGACGAACATCTCGCCCGCCCGATTCAGCGGCTTGCGGGTGGGATGCTCGCCCGGGCGCATGCCGATGTTGAGGACTCTTTGGATGAAAAAACCGCGCGTTATCTGGGCGACCTGGCCCCCGCTGCCCGCGCGGTGACGGAAAACCTCACCGCAACGCGCAACAAACTGGCCGAAAGCGTTGCTCAGGAGACCACGCGGCTCATCGAGGAAAAAGAGAAACTCACGGCTCTCTCCGCCGAGATGCCGCTTGGGATTGTGCTTGTGTCCGGTCATCACAAGATCGCATTCTACAATGGTGCAGCCGCCGATCTCATGTCTGCCGATCATGCGCCCGGTCTCGATCATTCGATCTTCGATTTCCTACGAGCCCGCCCGATTCAATCCGCCTATGCCCGGCTCTGCGCTGGCGAAGGTGGAGATGGACATGTGCTGCCGCTCACGGTTGCCACCACACATGGCGGCGAAGTGCTCTCTGCGCGCATGCGCCTGATGCACGCCCCGGACGAAGGTGACATCACCCCACCCTATGTGCTGACGCTGGATGATGTGACCTCTGATCTCACGGTGCATGCCGAACGTGAAAAGCTTCTGTCGCGTCTCTTTGCCACTCTGCGCCCCTCCATCGCCTCGCTGCAAACCACGCTGGCCGCACGCACAATGGATGACAATTTGCGCAGCGATCCGCGCCTGGACGCAGCACTTGTCGATGAGATGGAGAAACTTACCGGCGTGATCGCAAAGCTCGATGAAGAATATGAGGCCGGAAAAGCAAACTGGTGGCCGATGGCACAGGTGCGCAGCGCCGAGCTTTGCGATGCGCTCAGCGCGCAGTTGCAACAGGATGACATCGCCTTGATCGCCGATGCTTCCGACGCCATGGCGCTCACCTTGGATGCGGTTCAGATCATCACGCTTCTGTCCCATATCGCCCGCCACATCACCCGCACTGGCGGTCGCGCGCTGTCTTTTCTGATCAGCCGCGACGAAGGCGGCGGTGCGATGCTGGCGCTCGGTTGGAGTGGCGATCCCTTGTCGGTTGATCTGTTGGAAAGCTGGCTCTCCGAAACTCTCGATGTGGGCCTCGTCGATATGAGCGGTCGCGACATTTTAGAAGCCCATGGCACGGAAATCTGGCCCGAATTCGGACGCGCTTCCCGTGCTGTTCTCAAACTGCCGATCCGCGAAGCGCGCCGTTTGCGGCGCACCTTGGGCGATGGCCGCCGCGCCGTAACTTATGACTTTGATCTCTTGTTGAAAACACCGCCGAAAGAGCTGATGGAAACGCCGCTCTCGGAGCTGTCCTATGTGGTCTTCGACACGGAAACCACCGGGCTATTGCCATCCCAAGGCGACGAGATTTGCCAGATCGCGGCCCTCCGTGTCGTGAACAGCAAAGTGATTGAGAACGAAGCGCTCGACCTGCTCGTGAACCCCGGGCGCAATATCCCGAAATCGGCCACCGAAGTGCACCATATCACCAACGCCATGGTCAAGGACGCGCCCAAGATCGATGTGGCCGGGCGGCAGCTTCATAGCTTTGCCCGGGGTGCCGTTCTAGTCGCCCACAACGCGCCTTTCGATTTGGAATTCCTGCGCCGTCATGAGGCCGGGATCGGGGTAAAGTTCACCAACCCGGTGCTCGACACCGTGCTTTTGTCTGCTATCGTTTTCGGCCAATCCGAAGAACACACACTCGACGCGATCTCCAAACGTCTCGGCGTCAAAATCCCGCCCGAGGCACGTCACACAGCCATGGGCGACACGATTGCAACGGCGGATGTGTTTATCAAACTGCTGCGCATGGCCGAGGAAAAAGGCATCCACACTTTTGGCGACGCCCTCACGGAGATGCGCAAACACAAACGGCTTTTGCAGGACGCAAACGAGCCCGCGTAAGTCAGCTTAGGGCACGAATTTTACCAATCGCGTCACGGTGATCAAAAAAGGGCACATGTTCCGGCGGCATGTCTTTATGGAGCGCCGCCTCGACTTCCGCTAGAACAACCCGCGTGACAAAAGGCAGATCAAACGCCCGCGCGCCCTCAAGTGTCACCCATTGTAAATGAGACAACTCATCCTCGGCACGGGAAAAGTCATCCGGATCATTGGCGATATCCTCGGCTTTGATCAGGAAGAACCGCGCATCGAACCGGCGCGGGCGGCCCGGCGGCGTGATCGCGCGAAAGATGAACTGCGCCTCGCGGGTGGCATTCAGGATCAACCCCGTCTCCTCGCGCAACTCCCGCACCGCCGCCGTCACCAAAGCGGCGGCCAGTTCGGGCGAGGCCTCGGTCGACAATCGGCGCAGGGTCTCCGGATCCAGAGCGACAGGTGAGGCGAAATCCTCTGCATCCACCGCACCGCCCGGAAAGACGAATTTACCCGGCATGAATACGGCACTCCGCCCGCGCTGCCCCATGAGCACACGCGGCCCTTCCGCGCCGTCACGCAAGAGAACCACCGTGGCAGCATCGCGAATTGGAACATCAGTTGTCATGACATCAACCTAGCCGTCCGTCGCGGCACGCGAAAGACCTCGCGTGAGAGGATGGTGAAAAGCCAGAAGCGAAGCGGGATCAAGGCCCGTCGCGCGCACTCAAATTGCGGCGCGCATCCGACGCAAACGAAGCGCATTCGACACCACAAACACAGAGGACATCGCCATCGCGCCTGCGCCCAGCATGGGCGACAACTGCAAGCCAAAGGACGGGTAAAGCACCCCCGCCGCCACCGGAATGAGCGCGGCGTTATAGGCAAAGGCCCAGAACAGGTTCTGACGAATATTGCCCATGGTTTTGCGGCTCACATCCAAGGCGGTGACCACCGCGCTCGGATCACCGCCCATAAGCACCACATCCGCTGCCTCTATCGCCACATCCGTGCCGGTGCCGACCGCGATGCCAACATCAGCGGAGGCCAGAGCAGGTGCATCATTGATCCCGTCGCCGACAAAACCGACGGCGCCGTGGCTCTCCTTGAGCGCTTCAACGGTTTTGGCTTTGCCTTTCGGCAGCACTTCGGCCTCTACATGATCAATACCCAGATCGCGCGCCACGGCTTCGGCTGCACGGCGCGTGTCACCGGAGACCATCGCCACTTTGATGCCGCGCGCATGAAGCGCCTCAATCGCCTTACGAGACGCAGGCCGGATCGGGTCGGAAATGCCGAGAACCATCGCGGCCTCACCGTTGCGTGCCACCAGAACCGGGGTGCGGCCCTGATCGGCCAGCTCTGCAAGCGGCGCTTCAAACGCAGTCACGTCAATCTTTTCACGGGTCATCAGACGCATGTTGCCGACGAGAAGCGAGACATCTCCGATCTCCGCCTTGATGCCGTGACCCGCAATAGCACGGGCCTTGTCCACCTCCGGCAAGCCCAGACCACGCGCCTCTGCAGCGCGCTCGATGGCGCGGGCAATCGGATGTTCGGATTCTGCCTCAACGGCAGCCACCTCGGCCAAAAGCGCTTCTTCATCTCCCGAAAATGTCACCAGATCGGTGACATCCGGGCGGCCTTCGGTGAGCGTGCCGGTTTTATCGAAAGCGATCACCTTGACCTCTTGCAGAGCTTGCAGCGCGTCGCCTTTACGGAACAAAACGCCCAACTCTGCGGCACGCCCCGTGCCCACCATGATCGAGGTCGGCGTCGCCAGCCCCATAGCGCAGGGACAGGCGATGATCAGCACGGCAACGCCTGCGACCAGAGCATGCGCCAGCGCGGGCTCCGGCCCGACAGCGAACCAGATCACAACAGTCACAGCGGCCAGCACCATGACGGCGGGCACGAAATACATTGTCACCTTATCCACCATCGACTGGATCGGCAGCTTGGCGCCCTGCGCCTCCTCGACCATGCGGATGATCTGCGCCAGCATCGTGTCCGCACCGACTTTTTCGGCGACATAGGTCATCGCACCCTCGCCGTTCACCGTACCAGCGATGACCGGACTGCCTTCGGCCTTCGCAACCGGGATCGGCTCGCCAGAGATCATCGCCTCATCGACATGGCTGTCGCCTGTCAAAACCTTGCCATCTACCGCGATCTTTTCGCCCGGACGCAGGTGGAGCACATCGCCCACGACGACCTCTTCAATCGGTAGTTCGATCACCTCACCCGCGCGTTCAACCCGCGCGGTCTTGGCGCGCATGCCCGCGAGTTTGCGAATGGCCTCTCCGGTTTGCCCCTTGGCTCGCGCTTCCAGAAAACGGCCCAGAAGGATCAGGGTCACGATGACAGCGGCTGCTTCGAAATAAACATTCTGCGCGCCCATCGGCACGATCTGCGGCCAGAAGGTCACAACGGTGGAATAAAGAAACGCCGCCCCTGCGCCCAGCGCGACCAGAGCGTTCATATCCGGCCCGCCTTTCAACAGAGACGGGATGCCTTTGGCGAAAAATACGCAACCGGGGACTGCCAAGACGACAGCCGTCAGGGCAAATTGAACCATACGCCAGAGCCATTCCGGAACAGTCATCATCCACCAGTGATGCAGCGCGGGGATCAAATGCCCGCCCATTTCGATGACGAAGATCGGCAAGGTGAGCGCGGCGGCGAGGATCAGTTTCGATTTGAGCGCCCGCGCCTCGTCGGCCTTGCGGTTCTCGGGCGCGGCCTCCCGGTCGATCCGCGGCTTGGCTTCATAGCCCGCTTTCGCGATAGCTTTTTTCAGGCTTTCGGCATCCTGTACACCGCTCAGATAGGCGACCGTCGCCGTTTCCGCCGCCAGATTGACGGAGGCCTCCGTGACGCCCTCTTGCTGTGCCAAAGCGCGCTCCACGCGGCCCACGCAAGACGCACAGGTCATGCCCTCGACATCGAACACCAACTCCTCGACACGCGCCGGATAGCCCGCCTTGTCCAGCACCGTTATGAGATCAGAGACCTTCACCGCATCGTCAAACGACACCTCTGCACTCTCGGTCGCAAGGTTCACATTCGCCTCCGAGACCCCTTCGGTGCCCTTCAGCGCACGCTCAACGCGGCCTACGCAAGAGGCGCAGGTCATACCTTCGACGGAAAGACGGGTGCTGTGCATTTTGTCGCTCTGGCCTTTGGAACAAGATTGGCTACATATGTAGGGTAACAGATGCGTAGAGGCGAGTGCGGCCCCGCATAAACCAACAATTTCCCTCAGAAAGGTGACAATATGTCCGTCTTTTCCGTCCCCGACATGAGCTGTGGCCACTGCAAAGCCACGATCACCGAAGCTTTGGAGGCCATCGACGACACGGTCGAGATCGACGCCGATATGGAAGCGCGCGAGATCGACGTGTTCTCGGAAGCCGGCGACGAGGCGATTTTGATTGCCTTGAAAAACGCAGGCTACCCAGCGACGCTCAAATCCTGATTTCGCTCCAGATCTGCGCCCTCCGGCCCATTGCAACCGCCCTTATGCCACGCGATAAAGGGGCTGAAACGGGGTCGGAGGACGCAAGTCATGACAAAAGCAGGGCTTTGGACAGGTACGGAATTGCGGCTTTGGAATCTGAACGCAGCAAACGCAGCGCCTGAGTCCGTCTTGTTGCCTGATGGTCTCTCCGAAGAAGCCACGCCTGAGCTCATCGCGGGCACCAATGCGCTGCCCCGCACCCTGCCCTGCACGGCGCTTCCCGATACTTTGGCCTCTGGCACGATCCCCCCGCTTACGCAGGCCACGCCCCTGACCGTCACGCTTGGCGAAGAGGTCGCCGTGGCGGGATTCATTTCGCTCAATCCCAAATTCGACGGCATCCTCTGCTTGCCCGGAGCGCAAAGCACGCTGTGGGCGCATGTGAGTGCCGAGGAGATCGTCTCTATGCGGCGATTTCTGACCGGCGCGATGGTGGCGGGCGCGCTTGACGCGGAACTGACCGTAGCGGACGAGGACGCTTTCAAAGAGGCGCTCTCCGACACGATGTCCCGCCCGGAGAACGCCGCCTTGAAACTGGCGAGCGCTCAGGCAGAAGTGTCGCAGAACGGGATGAGCCAAGCCGATGCCGCCTCACTCGCCAGCGCCGCTTTGATCGGCGCGGAACTGGCCGCAACGCGGGCCTATTGGCTTGGGCAATCCGTCGCCCTCATTGGCGCAGCAGAGACCTGCGCCCCGTATAGAATCGCGCTCGACAGCCAATTCGTGCCCTTAATCATAGCCAATGAGAACGCAATGTACCGTGCAGGCTTCCAACTGGCGCAAGATCGGATCACCGGATGAAGGCCCAATTCGGCAAGCTCCAAGACGGGCGCACCGTCGATGCGATCACCCTGTCGGCGGGCGATCTGACCGCGACGGTGCTGACCTATGGCGCCATTCTCAACGACGTGCGGCTGCGCGGCGTGCCCTATAGCTTGACGCTGGGCAGTTCCGACATCGCCGCCTATGAGCACGGGCCGATGAACTATTTCGGCGCCATTGTCGGTCCGGTCGCCAATCGCATTGCAGACGCGCAGGCAGAACTAAACGGCGAGACTTTGCAGTTTGACGCCAACGAAGGACCGACCACGCTGCATGGCGGAGAGCACGGACTTCATACCGAGCATTGGCGCATCTCGGGGCTCACCGCCACCTCCCTGACGCTCACCCTCACGCTGCCCCACGGCAAGGGTGGTTTTCCGGGCAAACGGTTCCTGACCGCGCGCTATACGATCTTGGCCCCCGCCACTCTAACGCTTGAGCTAACGGCCACGACGGATGCGCCGACAGTCCTGAACCTTGCCAACCACTCCTATTGGAATTTGGACGGCACACCGACCACTGAAGGGCATAGGCTACAGGTCTTTGCGGAGCGCTATCTGCCCGTCGACGCGCGGATGATCCCGAAGGAAATTACGCCGGTCGCAGGCACGGGGTTTGATCTACGCGAAGGGCGCGTGCTCAGCCCCTCGGATGCCCAGCGCTATGATCACAATTTCTGCCTGTCCGAGACACGCGGCGTGATGAAACCCGCCGCCGTCCTGCGCGGCACATCTGGAATTGAGATGCGGATGGAAACGACAGAGCCGGGGCTACAGGTCTTTGACGCTGCCCCCATCGGCAGCGGGGATTTTCCGGGGCATCGCGGCGTGCCGGAAGTCGGGTTTTGCGGCGTGGCGCTGGAGGCGCAGGGCTGGCCGGATGCGCCGAACCACCCCGATTTTCCCTCCGTCCGGCTCGACCCGAATGAGACCTACCGGCAGGAAACGCGCTGGCGCTTTTCCAAAAAATAAGGCGGGGAACACCCCGCCTTTCTCTTATCCTTCGAGGGCCCCCTCGTACCATTTGCGAATGGCCATCCGACTGTCTTCGTCGAGATACATATAGCTGCCCGCCGGCGGCATCGCGTGGGTGACACCGGCCTGAAGCCAAATCTCTTTTGCGAGCGTCGCAACCTCCTGCGTGGTCTCTAGGCGAATACCCTTGGGCGGAGAGGCCATGCCCTCCCAATAGGGCTCTTTCGCGTGGCACATAGAACAGTTGGTGACGACGATATCATGCACATCCTCGAACCCCTCGGCGGCGGCAAATTTCTGCGCCATCGGGCCAAGAGCAGCCTCGTCTTCGCCGTCGTCCTGCATGTAGATGCCTGCTGTTGAGAGCCACATGACCGCCAAAAACAGCGCCGTTGTCAGCCCCCAAGTCCACCACAACATCCCACCACGCTTGTGCATCGTGTTGAAGAAATGCCGGATCGTGACGCCCATCAAGAACACCAAAGCCGCGATGATCCAGTTATACTTTGACGCGAAAGCCAGAGGATAGTGGTTCGACAGCATCATGAACAACACCGGCAAAGTCAGGTAGTTGTTGTGAGTCGAACGTTGCTTGGCGATCTTGCCGTATTTCGGATCGGGGGTGCGTCCGGCCTTGAGGTCCGCGACGACGATCTTCTGGTTCGGAATGATGATGAAGAACACATTGGCGCTCATGACCGTGGCGGTGAACGCGCCCAAATGCAGAAACGCCGCGCGGCCCGAGAAGATCTGGGTATAGCCCCAAGCCATCGCCACGAGGATGATGTAGAGAAAGATCATCAACCGCGTGTTGTCATCGCCGAACTTCGATTTGCACAGAAGATCATAGAGAATCCAGCCGATCGACAGCGATACGATGGAGACGATCACCGCCACCCAAGGCGCCATTTCCAGCACGTTGGGATCAACGAGATACAATTCCGCGCCCAAGTAATAGACCACGGCCATGAGGGCCGCGCCTGAGAGCCATGTCGCGTAGCTTTCCCATTTGAACCAGACGAGGTCCTCGGGCATCCGCGCCGGGGCGACCATGTATTTCTGGATGAAATAGAAGCCGCCGCCGTGGACTTGCCATTCCTCGCCGGAGACGCCCTGGCGCCGGTCAGAGGAAGGGTGCAGGCCCAGATCGAGCGCAATGAAGTAGAAAGACGAGCCGATCCATGCAATCGCGGTGATCACATGGACCCAACGCAGCGCAAATTCGGCCCATTCCCAGAAAATCGGTAGCAAACTCATCTTAACTCCCTCGGTAGGTCGAATAGCTGAACGGAGATAGCAAAAGCGGCACGTGATAATGACTGTCGGGGTCATTGATCCCAAAGCGGATCGGAATTTGATCGAGAAACAGCGGCTCTTCGCCAGCTTGCCCGGTGCGCTTCAAATAATCGCCCGCGAAAAAGATCAATTCATAAGTGCCGGTTTCGAATTTCTCCGCCGGAAGGATAGGCGCATCGGTGCGCCCGTCGTTGTTGGTGACGGCTGTCGCGATCTTGGTGCGGCTGTCGCCGGACACATGATATAACGAGATTTCGACCCCTTCGGCGGGGAGCCCCTTGGCCGTGTCGAGAACATGGGTGGTTAAAAAACCGGACGTCATGGAGAAGCTGCCCAAATTGTTAGCGTTTCCCTTCGAGACTGTCGGAAAGCTGCGACCGCAGCAACAATCATTCTCGCCAGATTGCATACAAAAGAGTATTCGATATTCGCAAGCCTACCAATTAGTCAAAAAACACGAAGGCCAAAGGAAATGCCGAAAAATCCACCGCGTTATGTTCGAAACATGTCTGGCTATGGCGCCAATGCCCCCGATCCCCAGTGGCCGGGTGGCGCGAAAGTCGCGGTGCAATTCGTGCTGAACTATGAAGAAGGCGGCGAAAACTGCATTCTGCATGGCGATGAAGCCTCCGAGGCGTTTCTGTCGGACATCGCGGGCGCGGCTATGTGGAAGGGCCAGCGCCACTGGAATATGGAATCGATCTACGAATATGGCGCGCGAGCCGGGTTCTGGCGGCTGCATCGCCTGTTCACCGGGGCCGACATTCCCGTGACGATCTACGGTGTGGCCACCGCTTTGGCGCGCTCCCCCGAACAGGTCGCCGCGATGCAGGACGCCGGCTGGGAGATCGCCTCGCATGGCCTCAAATGGGTCGAGCATAAGGACATGCCCGAGGACGAAGAACGCGCGGCGATTGCCGAGGCTGTCCGTCTACACGAAGAGGTCACCGGCGAGCGCCCCTACGGTTGGTACACCGGGCGCTGTTCCGCCAACACCGTGCGCTTGGTCGCCGAAGAGGGCGGATTTGACTATGTGTCCGACACGTATGACGACGACCTGCCCTATTGGCTCGAAGTCGGGGACCATGACCAGCTGATCATCCCCTACACGCTTGAGGCCAACGACATGCGCTTTGCGACTGCGCCGGGCTACATCACCGGCGAGCAGTTCTTTACCTATCTCAAGGACGCTTTCGATGTGCTCTATGCCGAAGGCACGGAAAGCACGCCGAAGATGATGAACATCGGGCTGCATTGCCGTTTGATCGGTCGTCCCGGCAAATTGGCAGGCCTCAAGAAGTTCATCGAATACATTAAGCGCTTTGACGATGTCTGGACCCCCCGGCGGATCGACATTGCGAAACATTGGGCTGCGACCCACCCGCATCAGCGCAAAGAAAAGCCCTCGGAGATGTCCAAAGATGCGTTCGTCGAAAAATTCGGCGGCATCTTCGAGCATTCGTCCTGGGTGGCCGAACGCGCCTGGGCGCTGGAACTTGGGCCCGCGCATGACAGCTGGATCGGCGTGCATTCCGTGCTCTGCCGCGCGTTCCGCTCGGCCTCCGAGGCTGAAAAAAGCGCTGTGTTGATTGCGCACCCTGATCTGGCCGGAAAACTCGCGCAGGCCAAACGCCTCACCGCCGAAAGCACGTCTGAGCAGGCCTCTGCGGGCCTTGATGCGCTGACCGACGAGGAACGCGCAACCTTCGAGGCGCTGAACACCCAATACACCGAAAAATTCGGCTTCCCCTTTATCATCGCGGTAAAAGACAATACCAAGGAAACAATCCTCGCGGCTTTCCACGCCCGACTGGAACACTCCAGAGACGACGAATTCAAAACGGCCTGCCAACAGGTCGAGCGGATCGCGTGGCACCGTTTGCAGGACATGGACTTCTAAGAGACCCCAATGAGCTACGAATACACCTATTGCGCCCCCACGGGGGGCCTGCCCGATCAGAACAACCACGCGCGCGAACGCGCCGTGTTCACCAATTCCTATGCCGTCATTCCGCATGGGGTGATGTCTGACATCGTCGTCAGCTACATGCCCGGCTGGGACAAGACCCGCGCATGGGTTTTGGCCCGTCCACTCACCGGTTTTGCCGAAACCTTCGCGCAGCTGATCGTCGAGGTCTCCCCTGGCGGCGGCTCCGCCGACCCGGAACCCGATCCGATGGCGGAATGCGTGATGTTCATCCTCGCGGGGCATCTGCGTGTCACCATTGGCGCGCGCGCCTATGAGTTGGACCCCGGCGGCTATGTTTTTGTGGCCCCCGGCGACAAATACACCGTGCAAAACGACAACGATACGCCCGCGACCTTCGTGTGGATCCGCAAACGCTACGAACCCGCACCGGGGATCGACGCACCCGAAAGCTTTGTCACCGCCGATATGGAGAAGCCGCCGATCGAGATGCCGAACACCTCGGGCTACTGGTCCACGTCGCGCTTCGTCGATCCGCATGACCTGCGCTATGACTTCCACGTCAATATCGTGACCTTCCTGCCGGGCGGCACCATTCCCTTCGCGGAAACCCATGTGATGGAACACGGGCTCTACGTGTTGCAGGGGCGTGGCGTGTATCTGTTGAACCAAGACTGGGTCGAAGTGTCCGAGGGCGATTTCCTCTGGCTGCGCGCCTTCTGCCCGCAGGCCTGCTACGCCGCCGGTCGACGCCCCTTCCGCTACCTGCTGTACAAAGATGTGAACCGTCATCCGAAGCTGGAGCTGGGATAACCCGCCGATGACTCTCAGCATCACGACAGAACCGCTGACGCCGGAGGCCTTTGCGCCTTACGGCGATGTGCTCGACGCCAAAGGCGCGCCGGACAAGATCATCAATCAGGGCAAATGCGGTCGCTACCATGACCGCGCTTTGGTCGATGTAGCACCCGAGACCGGAGGCCGCGTCGGCGTGTCGGTTTTTCACGCCGAATTGCGCAGCTTTCCCTACGCGCTTGATCTGATCGAACGCCACCCGGAAGGTTCGCAATGCTTCGTGCCGATGTCCGCCGATCCGTTTCTGATCATCGTCTCCGATGGCCCCGACGCCACGCCCCGCGCATTTGTCAGCGATGGGGCCCAAGCGATCAATTTCCACAAGGGCACTTGGCACGGCGTCCTCACGCCCCTGTCCGGCAACGGCATGTTCGCCGTGATCGACAGAATCGGCGAAACACCCAACCTCGAAGAGCATTGGTTCGAGACGCCATGGGTGGTCACGGAGGGTTAAGACAGCTTTGTTTTACGCACGTTAAGGCAATCTGCAATTTTCGGTCAATTTCCCTCTTGACCCTCCCAGCCGATCCGTCTACCTACGCGGCACTTCGGCGGAGTAGCTCAGTTGGTTAGAGCAGCGGAATCATAATCCGCGTGTCGGGGGTTCAAGTCCCTCCTCCGCTACCAAAATCCCTTACATGTGATTGATCTTAAAGGGAAATATGTGACGAGCATATTCTTACCCGCCCAAATATCCGCCAATTCTAAATGCGCTTGAATGCGACGGATTGGGACTAGATTCGCCCATCAAGCCACTTGATCGCCCTCTGCCGAATTTCTTCCTCATCCGGCGTCTCGGCTTCCAGCAACACGATTACCTCGGCCATATTCGCTACCGGCACCGTCGCAGCCTCGATCAGCGCCATCTCGGTCGCCAGGTGGATACCCTCAGGCATTGCACGGTGAACGGCAACGACTTCAGCAGAGACGGGGGAGAGGTCGGTCAGTTCGCTCACGTTGCCTCTCTGATCGCTAACAGGCACCACGAATGCACGTTGCAAATCGCGCACTCTACCGTTGTGCACCCGAGCCATTGGGGCAGCGAGTGGTTTTATTACAAAAAGGGCGGTTTCCGGGCGTTCGCCGCAGGCGCGCACGGACCTAAGGCCACCCGAAGTACCGGACATTCAGCCAGGCTGCTCAGATCGGCACCGAGGTGATCGTGGCGCAGGGCTGAGGGCGGTCATTTTCTGCACCAGTATCAATGCCGACTGTCAAAGACAGACGAGAAATCATACCCCCCGACACCCATTGAGGAGATTCCGAGTATATTCCCGCAAGGCATGTGCAGCATCATGCATTATTTCCGGCTGATACTCATCAATGCGGCCTTCATTGAGCTCGACAAAATTCGCCTCTGAATCGAGGAATGGCGGACATACTGCTCGGAAGTCACTGAGCAAGGCTTCCAGCGTAAGGCGATAAAGCGGAAGTCTGGAATGCGCCTCAAGAATGTGTCCACTCATGGCCGACTCGCGAAAAAAGTGAGACGTGATGTTATTTCCTCCTGAAAACCAGAAGGGGTCCTTCATTTCCGCTGCCGCAGCTTCCAGGACAGCGGCGGGTGTGCCAAGGTTTGATGAAGCTACGCACCGCTCAATATACTCCATTTCATCACCCTCGTATCTGCCACCGTTAAATACCATGGCAACAAAGGCGTAACCCCTATCTCCTCTCTTTTTGAAAGCCCTGTTTCTATTTCCAAAAGGGGAAAAAGCCGCGGGAGTCTTTATTTTTCGAAAGTCAGATGGTCTCAGATTTAACGCGATGAAGGCAAGTGCTGCAGCCAATCTCGTGCTCAAGAAAAGTTCCTGTGTCCCCGACTGAACCGACAGAATGTGGGCAGCTGTGCTATATTCTATAAGATCGTGATTGTAGGCTAACTCATTGAGCTCCCTATTAGCGAGAGTCATCTCAACCATTTGGGGACCTTTCTCCTTGTGGGAGTTTATCGCGGCAATGGCTGCTCCAATCTCCGACGCAATAGCTCTAACCTCAAGCAAAGCACCCACTGACACAGGTTGCCTGGCAAACGTCCGCCTTGTGGGGTTTTCTCCAAATCTGGCCATAAAAATCGGCTTATCTTCGCGAGTTGAGCCATCAGCATCTATCTCAGCACCCGTGACATAGTCTATCGTCCATGGACGGTCCATCGTATGCGGTACTGACGGCGCATTTGTGAATCGGTAATACATGGGGGAAAGAACAGTTCGATCAATGTCGAATAATCTAACAATCTTTGGGAAATCTTCCTCTGTACCACGCTCCAGTGCCCGATAAGCGCGGCAAATATCGCCGATATATTCCCTTCCCCATATTGTTCCGAAAAAGTCAAACCAGTGCGTCATCTCATGGCATAAAACCTGAATATCCCTCCTTACAGGCATCAAATCCTCTGCTTCCAACGCATCACAGACGGCAGCGGTGCGAAAGCACCCGACCTCAACTAATGTTGAATGCGGAACGAATGAACCCATAGCGATTTGGTTTGGGAAGATGCTGGCTTGTTGCTTCTTTTGCTCGGCCTGTTCTCTGGATAGGCTACGCTCGGTAAGCTTAAATTGCGTCATGGGGTTCTTTCACCTTAGCCGGACCGATAATGTTCTGACCAGTTTTCAGCTATATGGATATTGTGATCAACCAACTTTATTGGCCGACACACGGCGTCCGGCTGGCGTTGTTGTACTGCTCCGGCCGGAGGCATCAGTGATCAATAGCCAAAGCACAACCCTGAAATAGACCTACGCCTGCTGGGCCTTGCTGCACGATGCCAAGAATGGCTGGGAGTAAAGCTGCGGCACTATCGGTCGGCATGGATGCCAGCCCTAGGCCGCTTGCGTCGGCGCGAGCGCCGCAATGAACGGGAGCGGCACTCTGCAAATAGAAGCCGAACTGGACAGCGATGCAGTCATTCGGGCTCATTCCTTGATCGCAAGCGCCAAGCGCGATCGGCGTCGCGAACTGCTTTGGCGTTCTGTCGGCTCACCGCCGCCCTGATGCTCTTCGTGACCAGTTCCTGCTCGCGGGCCACGGCATCAGGATCCGCACCGAACATCATTGCGATGCTTGCGGGTGATATTTCAGTACGCACCATGTCAAGAACACTCACTACCGTGCGCTCACCAAGCCCGAACAAGTGGTGCCGGGTCGTCGTGTGGCCAATTAGCAGTTCTATCTGAAATGGGTCGGTCAGGTAACGGACGAGCCCCTCAGGCGTCGGGTTCTCGGCCTCCCAAAAATCCTTGATGGCCGTTCGGTGCAAAATAGCTGCGTTGTTGCCTTCCAGATGATGCGGGCGGTTCACGTTGAAGTAGCGTTCTTCAAAGAAGCGCTTAACGCCAGAGGCATCGGCGACGAAAACGCCGTCGTTCTCACCGCACTGCGCATATGGGAGCGAGTTAAGGACGCAAGGAACAATCCTCTTATTCGAGATGTCTATGCCAGTGCGCTCCAAGATAAGCTCAGGCGAGTCCAGCAGTCCGCTGACCAGCCGCTTCACCTGCTTCACGGCCGAGTCGACTTCCAACGCGAAGTAATACGCCGCGACAGGATGATAGCCAGACAGCGACCTATTCTTGCACTCGAACAGGAACAGATAGTCGTCCCACTCGACGATGACGTCGTACTCGTACTCCATTTCGCCTTTTTTGAACTTGAGCGACTTCGCCACCAAGTTTTGATCCTTGAAGAACGCAAGCATCTGCTTCTCGAAGGCCCTTCCCTTGCGGCTAAGTTGTTCGCTCTCGTTTCCCAATGCTGACAGTGTGACGCGCGCCGGATCCGCTGTCAGCAGGCCTGGGCCGAAAACAATAAGCCTATCTTCGCTGGTCCTGATGAGCGGGTGATCAAACAGGTCCCTGCTGTTTACCTTCAGCGAGGCGCGATCAATGAACGTCGCTGCGGCACCGTTCTTCATTCCTACGCGCTCAAGGATGCCCAGCAACTCGGCCCGCGGGATGGTGAAGTAGAGCCCGATGGTGCCGAGGTCGTCATATCGCTGCTGCGCCAGAACTTGGAGTGTTGAATATCCTCGCACCCATTCGATCAGCCGGAGACCTGCTGGGCGTTCGTCATCGTCTACTATCGAGTAACCGAGGATCTCGGACAGAGCGACGCCCGCATGGGCCTCTTGTGGGGACACGAATACGCCAGGCGGCAGGTCGGCTGCACCCTCTATGCCCGAAGCCTTGGACATCATGTTTGTCTGAAGCGACATCTCCTGAAACGTTTGGATGAGGCGGTCGGCCAGCCGATCGTTCGCAACCTGATCGAGAATTTCCGGATCTGTTAGATGATCGTACGAGATAACTCTCTCTGTTTTTTCCGGAACCCATTGAGGAAGATCTGGCGGAACAGATATCTCAAGGTCACCTTCAAAATAGCGGCATCTTTGCTCCATGCGCTCCCACTGGCGCCATGATGCTGCCAAGGCTTCGGTGAGGCCAGCTTTGTAGATATCGTCGTCACTGGCCTCGGGGAGCTCAGGAAGGATCAGAAACCGCTCGTCATCAAACCACCGGAAACGATGGCCGAGCAGCAGCATCGTCATGCTGGTTGTGTCGACTATGTTCGTCACTACACCGTCAGGCGAGTAAGACTGCCCATCGGGGTCCTCGATGCGCACCGATTGGAGGTTCAGAACCTTTGCCTTGCGCATCGTTGAGGCAAAGGAGTCCATTAGATCATTATAGTTCGCGGCTGCTCGCGCCAGTGCGGCAGAAGCCTGAGTTTCTGGCAGCAGCTTGGCGGCGACCGTGTTGCTCTGTGTTCGAGAGATTTCTTCATATCCGGCCTCCACTTGATTGACGACCTCTATCAACGCGTTCAACTTCTCCGACGCCGACGGTCCCAACTTTTCGACGAGCAGTTCTCGAAGGGCAGCGATAAATGTGTTCCGCTTTTTCTCCCTGGCCGTGTTAGATCGTTTCAAAAGGAAGTCTGTGCTGCGCCGAATGTGGCCCAGCAGCTCCGACAGGATAATATCGTCGAATGGAACCATTTCGAGATGCTGACTTAAAGTCTCCCATTGGAGCTTCTTGAGCGCCTCTTTAACCAAGCTCTCTTTGAGTCTGGGGGGTTCCGGTCCCGGTGGAAAAACTGACTTGGTCATTTCTTTGGTGCCTTATTGCTCTTCATTTACAGCATAGTACCGCCTTGACCGCCAAGCCAGACGCTGCAGAAATGCGGTGTTAGAAAACCTGACTACATCCACGTGATCGCGACCGACATTGTGCTCTGCATCATCAGGCGCCAAAAAAATGGCAGAACGATCCAACCTATCCGCTTGACCTTCTTGATCGCCTCGCTCTTGCAGATTGGGCTTGGTGTCCGCTCAATTCTGCCAAGCGGTCGCGCAGGTTCGCTGGAACGTGGGCACCCTCAGCAAACGGCAGAAAGCTCCGATCTACTGACCTTCATCCTCCGAAAATACTGCGCCAAGGACGAACGGCTGGTTCGGGGAAGCCGCGCTGCGGCAAATGAGTGTGTTGGCAAAGTCCGAAGAGGGCCGTCTTGCCCTCGCGGTTTCTCTGCGGAAGCGAATTGCTGCAACTGCTCACTCGACAACATGGGCTCTCACCCGACCTTCTCCGCACGCGCACACGAGCATGCTATCCTAAATTGCCAATGTCAGGTTGGCGCTGTGGAGGATCGTGGCGGATGGGAGGAACCATCATGACCATTGCAAACTTGCCTGCCATTCGCGCGCGCCGTCCTGCCTGGAACAAAGGCCGCATTGTTGGGCAGAAACGTCCACTGCTGCCCAAACATGTCTGGGCAATTCGCGTCCGTCTTGAAATCGCCGAGAACCATCGTGACCTAGCACTGTTCAATCTTGCCATCGACAGCAAACTCCGGGGCTGCGATCTGGTCAAACTGAAGGTGGCTGATGTCTTCGCTGCAGGTCAGGTCAAGGAGCGGGCCTCGATCATTCAGAGCAAGACACAGAAACCTGTCCGCTTCGAGATCACCGAGGGAACGCGGAAATCACTCCTGCGGTGGATGGACGAACCGTTGATGATCGGTTCCGAATTCCTTTGGCCGGGGCGGTTTCACGAGCGGCAGCACATCTCGACCCGGCAATACGCACGCCTGGTCCGGGATTGGGTGAAATCGATCGGGCTGGAACCGAGTGCGTATGGAACCCATTCTATGCGCCGAACCAAGGTGGCTCAGATCTACCGCAAGACCGGCAACCTGCGCGCTGTTCAGCTCTTGCTCGGTCACACCAAAATGGACAGCACCGTTCGTTACCTCGGCGTCGAACTTGAAGACGCCTTGGCAATCGCAGAGTCCGTAGAAATCTGAAGGCTTGGGCCGTCTTCACAGACGGCCCTCAATGGACCTTCGCCAGGTTGATTATCTCTGCAGTGAAGCTTCCTTGAACCGGTCATCAGTGGCATCGTGCAGCATGGTCTGGCAGATCAAGGTCAGCAAGTGAGGGACATACAAGGGCACTTGGGTCTGGTATGACCGCTGGATCGAGCGAGTCATCGAGCATTGCAAGTAGGAAGGTGATCGCTATCGGTGATTGAGAGACGGTTGCTTTGATCTGAGTAAAGATCGTGATCAGGGTGGCGAGCGAAGAGGTGTCGAGGCCTGACTTCGAAGCTTCTGATTCGCCCATCTGTGGCTTGCGCGCTACCGCTTCGACGGGGATTTTTTCATTGGCACACAAGCCCTTCCATTGCAATATGCGCTTTCTTTAGTATGGGCAGGAATTTGAATGTTTTCCAAACGACATGGATTTTCGAGCGCTCCACCAATTTTGTTTCGGCATGATGCGCCGGAAGGCCTAAGGTTTGGGGTTATTCAGGCAGCATACGATCACCTGAGTTACGATCATATACGGACATGTATGTGCCGGGTTTTGCGTGCGTCGCCCGACCGTGGAAACTGGAGCGAGATTCCAAATATCCGCGACGAGGTAATGCGCCTTATTGAGGATGCCGAGTGGTATCAGGTCTACGATGTAATCGAGGGACTGGTGGCGTTCATTGAGGGCACTCGAGGCTATGAGCCGGCGGTGCAATACACGGCGCAGATTAACGCCCTTTTCATCGACACTGGTGCTGGATGGCAGCTAAGACCCGGTGAGGGAATAGTTCTCCGGGGCGATGCCGAGTTTGAAGAGGCCGTAGAGCTCGCGCGAACCTCGCTGAGCCAAGCGAGCTACGGCGTCGCCGAGGGTGAAATCCGGGAGGCACTTCATGACATATCGCGAAGGCCTGAGCCGGATCTTACAGGGGCTATTCATCATGCCCTCGGTGCTCTCGAGTCCACGGCCAGGTATCTCAGCGGCAGCGAGAAGCCCTTCAACGAGGTTGTGGCCATAGTTGGTGTTCCAAAGCCACTTGATAGCGCGCTGTCGAAGCTTTGGGGCTACTCGTCGAACTTCGGGCGACATGTCAGCCCCACGAATGTGCCATCGCTCAACGACGCGACGCTCGTTGTCCATCTTTCAAGCGCGATCTGCCGCTACCTCGTGGGGGAACGCCATTGAAAAGCCTTCCTGATTTTGTGGACGAGCGCCACAAAGCCTGGTGCATCCACTGTGGCGTGGTGTTGGCGAGTGTCGAAACCAACCTCGATCATGTTCCATCGAAGAGCATTCTCGACCGACCATTCCCCGAAAACTTGCCGACGATCCGCATCTGTCGATCCTGCAATACCTCTTTTTCCAACGACGAGGAGTATTTCATAGCGTTCCTTGGATCTGTGCTTGCAGGGACCGCTGACCCTGATCACCAAGTCGTCGAAAGGGCAGAGAAGACGTTGAGCCAGAACTTACGCTTGCAAAATGAGATTGAGGCTCAGCTTCGGGGCGAAAAAGATTCCGACGGGAATGACCGGGTGACATTCGTGCCCGACATCGAACGCATCCGCAATGTTGTTATCAAGAACGCTCGCGGGCATGTATTGTTCGAGCACGGTCAACCGGCTCGGGGCGAGCCTGCACACGTCGCCATCGAGCCATTACAAATCCTGACGCCTGAGGCGGTCAGATCGTTCGAAATGATCGACTATGGCCCGGGATGGCCTGAAGTTGGGAGTCGGCTGATGTCGCGATTAGTTAGCGGCGAGGACATGCGAGCGGACGGATGGGTGATCGTCCAACCGAATGTGTATCGCTTCGCTGTCATGGATAATGGTCAGTTCGTCGTGCGAACAGTGATCTGCGAGTATCTTGCCACAGAGGTTGTCTGGGACCGGTGAGGCAAACAGAATGCAGCCCGCACGGCCTGATCTTTCTGAGCCGTGCTAACTATCTGGGAACTAATTTCAAGTCAGCAACGCGGCAATGTTTTCAGTATCCAGGGCGGCATAGAAAGTAGTCTCTACTTCCCGGCGGCAATATGTCCGCTTCTGCGAGTGGTGTGCGGTGCAATCTCGTGTGCGGCGAACTGCCGCTTTCCGCCCAAAGCGGCCATTCGCCGCGCTCGACACAAAGGTCGGCTTCTCCGAATTGATATGTTTTGGAATGGCTGACGACATCAAACTAGTTTCATCATGTCGACGGCGGCTTTAAACAGTCATTCACGTGATAAATCATCCTCTTTTGACCGCAACAAATGTACGATCTCTCCACTAGCACGACTATGGTTCTTTCTAGGCCATGACCAATTTGGCTGTTTGCGGCTCTGCAAAGCATTCCGAAGCTCTTCAAGACGTGCGTCTAACCGTTTTTGTTGGAGTGGAGCGAAGCGCTGCGAGATTTCCGTCTCCATAGCTTCGCAGCACAGGTGGCCGTAGGTTCGGCTCACTGTGTCTGTGTTTGAGTGACCGAGTTGTTTTGCCACTATAGCAAGTGGTGTCCCTGCTTGGACCAATTGGCTTGCGTATGTGTGACGTAGGCCATGAAATACGAAACTCTCTGGTAGTTGGGTGGCGCGAACGGCCTCTTTAAAGAGATGCTTGTGACACCCTGTCCACGGCTTTCCAGAGGCCATGCTAAAAACTAAATCTTCGTCTCCCAGTCCTTCGATTTGGTCTAGGAAGAAGGTCATTCCTTCTTCCGGGAGAACTACATAACGTCCGCGATGACTTTTCATTGGAGCCACGTAGATACCAAAAACGTGACCGCCGATGTCGCGGGCACGCAGCTGGGCAAGTTCTGAAACGCGGCATCCTGAATACAGAGCGCCGAGAACCAATAGCGCTAGGTCTGGCCTGCAGGCCGCAATCAGACGTTTCGCCTGAGCTCGTGTCAGAAAGAATTGTCTTGGTGTATCAGCATGAGGAACGCGCCGTAGCCGACGCCAAGCGCGCTCGCTTTCGACGTCGCCATTTTCCCAAGACATTTCAATCGCGGTACGCAATAGGCCAATAACGGTGTTAAGTGTCTTCTTTCGTTTTCGGAGCCGCTCGTGGTCCATTTCTTGAATCGACTGTCTCGGATCTTGTATCCCCGATCCTCTTTTGGGCGGTGACTCCAACACGTCGATGCAGAACTGCGTGAAAACAGATTGGGTCAGATCATCAACTGGCAGGTCTCCGAGGCGCGGAAGTATATGGTGATTAATCAAAGAGAGCGTCGTCTCGAAGTACGTCTTTGCCGCTGCTATTCTTTTCCACTCGACGAACCCGAACATCGCATCGCCTACTGTAAAGCGATCACTAGTTTTTGAGTACTTCAGCCTGACGTTAACACCAATGGCATAAGGCTCAGAAGCAGCGGCCGCAATTTCTGGTTGCCCAAACCAATTTTTCGCAAGCACGATGGCTTCGTCATATTTCAGTCCATCTTTATGGAAAGGTGCAACTTTACCCAAGCGGGTTTGACTGTATTTGCCATCTTTGCGCCTAATTCGAGCCATCCAGTGACATCGCCCGTCGGGCAACTTCTCTACGCCAATGTGTCGACAGTACTCGAGAATATTCCAATATGGGCTGCGTCTTTTTTGCAGGCTCGAGACATTTTCAGGATAAGACAACGATTTCGTGCGACTAGGTTTATGCATTTCGGCCTCCTCATTTTAGCCAAGCATAAAAGAGGGGATGCGCACTGATCTCGAAAATTCGAAAGATAGCCTAGGCTGCCGAAGTGCCATTTTTCAGAGGAACGTCATACTCTCGATGCGTTCCTCAAAAATGATTACTTCATCCTGATCAGCCCCACCTGAGTGCTCCAGTTTGATTGTGAGTGCATCATCGGCTTATGATCCATCTAAAGAGAAATTCAAATGAGCACTGCTCACTACCATCTCAGGTATTTGGAGAATATTTGGTGCAGCCAGGTGACATTTGTCGAGAGCCTGAACACTGCTGGTCAATTAATTCTGAGGGTTTGATTGTATTTTCTTCTAGCCAGTCTTTAACCTCATCCCAAATGTCCGCTTGGCTGCAGCTTCGGCTACTTAGGGCGTCAAGGAGCCGAAGTTCCAAGTCTTTTGGTACCTGCTCCGGCCATATCAAACCTTTGCTGTTAAAGCACATTGATAAACCATCTGTTTGCTCCACATTTTCTACCTATCGTAGTGTGCGAAACTCAATAATCAACCTAAAAGTCTTCTAACTGTGCTGGAGAGGCCGCGGCGTTACGTGAGGCGACGCATGACTTTGATTTCTGGCTTCAGGCGAGCTGGTTTGGGGATTTTCAGCAGTTAGAACAGTACAGCCTGTGAGTTGATCTCATCATTGCTTGGCGCAGAGAAATGGGCTGCCAGCAAAACTGGACTTCGTAGGATAGCCGCTACCGTTGCCCTATAGCTGCCTGACGTCAGCGCCCATGGGCCCAGGGGCCCAAAAACTCTGACGACGGCCCCCCGATAGCATACTCCCACTGATCAGACCTACTCGAGTGGTCTAATTTGATTGTTGATATATGTTTGGCCCTTGGGTCATTGGGATAATGGTATCCGGGGCCGGAGGGAGGTGTCCTCCCTTTTTTACCTTTCGCCGTACTCTACATGAAGGTCGACTTTGGGTCAGGATCGAACGTGGTTAGTTCAGAGGGTGAAGCTGTTGACGGCTACGGTTATCTAGTATTTCGATTTGGCAATAAGGTCGCAACATGAGGCATCCTTTTGGCGTCGCTTTATTGCGCGCAGGAGCGTTCAATTCACCGATATTTGCATCAAGGAGTACTACGCGATGGGAGACGTTCAATTTTTGCCCGTGTAGTAGTCCGATACCTTGGCTGCTGCGGATTGACTTGCAAGAATGCGACGACCGTAGCGGGCAGGCATCTCCGGAGATGTCCATCGTCCGGCAACCATAATAGACGATAGATCACAGCCTATTCGGAAGGCATCGTGTACGCCGCCGACCCTCGTGCTGTGTGCAGACACATCTTTTCGGCCGGTACACCGTCGCAAAATGCGAGAAATGGTGGCCGGATCGAGTGGCGTTCTGGTTCCCCCTTTTTGAGATTTTGTAATCATTGGTTCATCTGAACGAAGTCCCGCGAGATCGACCCACTCAATGACTGCGCGCGTACCCTCTGCAGAAAGGTACGCATAGGCTCCTTCCCCGAACTGGTCCGTTTTGGAATGGCTTACAAACAGCAGACTAGTTCCATCATCTTGTCGGATAAGGTCACGCACGCAAAATCTGACTATCTCAGATGCGCGGCACCAACTATCTGTAGCAATCCACAAAAGTGCCTTATCGCGTAGGTCGCGTCTTGTGTTGCCTAGTTTCTCGATGGCCTTGAGAATTTCTTTCTTCCCCAATGGAGGGGCTTGCCGCTGCGTGACACCATATTTCCGCTTCACGCCCTTCACGGCCAAAGTAACCAAGCGGTGTGTTGTTGGCGAGGGTAGGAAGTTTGATCGGTGGAGTTCAGCAATTCCCCATAGACGTGTTTCAATTGTGTTCACCGACAGTTGCCCACCCATAGCATCAACCCAAGTCGCAACCGTCTGAGGGTCAATTGGCGGCGTTGCAGAAAATCCGTTATCCTCGCACCATTGTGTAAATAGACGTACAATCATTCGATAATTTCGGAGCGTTGCAGGAGCGAAGGCTGCCTCCGATCTCACCCGATATTCTGCTATCAGCTTTTCTCTTCGTGCAGGAGAGACACGTGCCAATCGTGCCAGAAGATCTGTCTGTTCCGTCTTTCGATCAAAGTGATGTGCCAATTGAATCGCCTCATCTGTGAGAATTTACGATTTGTTAAGAAATACCTGAGAAATTCCTTGCAGAGACAAGGAGAGTCGCATGGCTTCAGAGGCACATTTGAATTGGCGGCAAATTGACCTGCTGGAAACGGCGCTTGCTGAATATGTAGAGCGATATGGGATGACCGATCGCGTCCGAGATGCGTTCACAAATGTGCCTTCTGGTGAGGGGCTGAAGTTAGAGGGCCACACAACACCTCGTCATGGGCCGTTTTCTTCAGAAGCGCTTTCGCCGGATATTCTGGAGCAAGAAATAGTCACCCGCCTTAAAAGTGCGGAGAGCGGTGAAAGGCCCAAAAAAGGTTCGAAGGCATATGTCGTATACTGCCTCTGTATTGTAGTTCAATTGATTGTTCTAATCGTATTATTTGCTGATTTCTCCGGCGCGCCTGTCTAGCGTAAAGACCTGTTGGCTCTGATCGGTCATCTGCGATGCGTTGAAAGAATGTCTGCTCTGGGCCGCTTGCGACGCTTTGGCATGAAGGGCGGACAGGAGACCTTCGCTGCACGTTCAAAGAAAGTCCGCTCTGGGTGACTTACTTTGCCTTAGCAAATACGTCGAATTACGATGGCCCGGGTTTTAAAATCTATACCTATGGCATTTAAATACGTTTCGTAAGTTCTGCGCCGAGATTCGAAAGTACCCCATGAAGAAATGTTATATGTGCTCTTCTGAAGCAAAAACTAGGGAACACTTCCCGCCTAAAGCGCTTTTCCCAAAAGGAGCAAACCTCCAACTCTGGACAGTCCCTTCGTGCATAAACCACAACAATAAAAAGTCTGGTGATGACCAGTATTTCTTGACGCAAATCGTAATGAATATGTCACGAGAGGGCAACTTGGCGCGTGAGCGGTTCATTGAGTCTATCGCGCCCCATTTCGAGAAGAGTCCAAAATTTCGAGAGATGATTGCAAGAAACTCGAAGAACGTCGGCCCAGGAAAACGGGCTTATCTTGTTGACGTGTCGAGGATGTACAGCGTTATGGATGGGATTTGCCACGCTATAGTATTTCGAAAGTATGGGAAGAATCTACCCACGCAAGATTTTCGCATACAACATGAATTCTGCAACTTTGTTTCAGACGACACCTCGCGCGACAAGTATGTTTCAAATTGGATTGCGCAATTCGACCAGCTTGTAGCCGAACACTCTTGGGCAATGGACGCAGACGCCGCCGACAAAATATCTGAAGAGGTATACTCATACAAAATCATGGCCCCTGCTGGACTTGATGCTTCTATCACAATCGAGCACCTGTTTTACGGAGGGTTTAAAGTCATCTCTCTTCTCACCCATAAAGAAGTAAGCGCTAGCATAAGAAATGCGTTGCAAATCGAGCTTTGATTTATTCGCTAGTCGGCGATTTGTTCGCGGAGCGCGATTACTAGTGCTGATTTCTGCTTCGTGACACAGTAATTGCCGCTTCTGGGAATTCGCGTTGCAGAATGTTACTAATGGCCAAAGGCAGCTCTGGGCCGTTTTCACAGACTGTTGCGACCGCCCCAAGCCTGCCTTTCACAGCAAGTAATGCGAATGGCTGCTCCCAGATTTGAAGGGACGTTACTTGTTTCATTTTGCGCTCTCCCGAACAGATGGGGAGAACTGCCATTCTCGAAATGGCTTGTGCCGGTGTTCGTTTAGACAATTAAGCAAAGTCTGCAAGTGAGTTGAAAATCGCTCGCTCGTTCATGGTCAACACCCGCCAATGTGTTTGGCAATACGGGAAAATATTGCCAGCGCGACAATTGGGCTTACACTGTTTCCAATCATCCTATGGCTGTGCCACTTAGTCTGGTGGAACTCGTACCAGTCGGGAAAGCCTTGAATGCGAGCAGCCTCTCGCACGCATATTACTCGTGGTTCATCAGGATGAATTGGTCGAGCAGCTTGAAACGAACCTCGGTCTGACCCAGTACCAGCCCTCAATGTTGGTGCCGGTTTATCCCAAGCTAAACGCGGATACCTGCTCTTGGTGTCCTTTCCTCCTTGAGGAACTGTCGAAAAACGACTCTGAATATCGGCTCGGTGTATCGTGTCCTGAAATCCTGAGACGCCCTTCTTCCGATACTGTTGATCATGTGGTTCGAACATCTCGTCCAGACGCTTGCCGAAAGCATCTGCCGCCATCTTGCGCCTGTCTTCCTTGCCTGGGGACGGAAGCCCTCCAATTGCATCTTGGACCGAGCGTTCGACGACTTCTGGCGGATCAAGAAGCGAAGAAGGAAAAGCCGCAATTTGCGATGTATCCGCGCCCACGACGAATACTCTACGGCGGCGTGTCGCAGCTCCAAATTTGCTTGCATCGACAATCTTGGGCTCCAGGACGACATAATCTCCTGAAAGCTTACTCAGCCCAGCATCCAAGAGTGCGCGGTTGCGTTCGTTGAGTAACCCAGGAACATTTTCCATGACGAAAAAAGCGGGGCGAAGCTCTGAAACAAAGTGAAAAAAACGGAGGATCAAGCCATTCCTCGGGTCATTTGGTACCTGCCGACCGATAGAACTGAAACCTTGGCACGGAGGTCCGCCGAAGACACCTACAGGTGCCTCTCCAAGATGATCGCGCAAGATGCTTGGCTCGAGTTGAAAGAGGTCGGCGACAACTACCTTACCGTGCTGGTGGTTGTGTTGATAGGATGACGACAAAACAGAGTCCACGTCGACAGCAACCCGCGGCTCGAATCCTGCAGCCGCTGCGCCGAGGCTCAAGCCCCCACACCCACAAAATAGATCAACACATGCGTTCATGCGGCTACCCTCTATTATCAAATATACAGAATAGCGAGAATCATTTTCTCTGTCGATCGTCGTTTTCGGGGTTGAAGATCTCGCGATATCGGTCAGAATTTCAATCAAGAGGAGAAATTTTATGGCTGATGTCACCATATTAGACGGATCGCCGACAAAACGCTTTTTTGTAGAAATGCTACCGAGAGACATCGATTTGGACGATGCCATTCTCGACCTCGTCGACAACTGCGTTGACGGAGCGATGAGGCGAGCTCGCCGTGAGCAAACACCCGAAGGTGATCGCTACAAAGACATGTGGTGCCATCTTGAAATTGACGAGCAACGCTTTCGTATATCTGACAACTGCGGAGGCATTCCCGAACAATATTTCGACGGCGCATTTCATCTCGGGCGACCTTCCGTTGATCTGGACAGCGACATTCCAACGATAGGCGTCTATGGAATTGGGATGAAGCGTGCAATTTTCAAGATTGGGCGCAACGGAAACGTAGAAACTCGACATCCCGGATTTAGACGTTGTGTCAGCTATCCGCCTGAATGGTTCACCAAAAACAAATGGGAGCTCGATGTCTCCGAAATTGCTCATGACGATGAGCCTGATGGAGTGCAAATCACTGTGGAGGACCTCCTCCCTGACGTTGCTGATCAATTCGGCAAAGAGGCCGCACTCAATGGTCTACGCTCGAAGCTGGGCCAACATTTCGCCTACATAATGGAGCTCGGTTTTGGCATAAAGGTTAACGGCATTGACGTTGTGCCGCAGAGCGTTCTTTTGAAGAACGCGGCCACTGGAGATATCGTCCCATTTGCATTTGCCGCAGACGTCAACAACGTCCAAATCAACGTATCCGTTGGTGTGTTCCGACGTTTGGCGAAAGAATCTGACATCCAAGATGAAACCGAAGTGGATGGCCCTCGCTCACTGCGGGAAGAAAGGCAGGCTCAGAAATCTGGGATCACTGTCATCTGCAATGATCGCGTGGTCCTGGTGAGTGACACCACCGACCTTACTGGGTGGGGAGTTGGCGGAGTGCCCAAATACCATCCTCAGTTCCGAGCGATTGGAGGGCAAATCAGCTTCAAGAGCGATGATGCATCATTGCTTCCGATTTCGACCACTAAAAGAGATTTGGACACCCATACGCCACTCTATAATACGGCGCGCAATGAAGCCATGACAGGGCTCAAGACTTTCATAACCCTTACAAACAAGTGGAAGCGACAGGAAGAGAAGCTGAATGAGCAGATTGACAATGCCCCTGTAGTGGACGCGAGAAGCGTCGTTTCGACGTTGGTGTCAAGAAAAGAAGCAACCAACGTTAGAAATTTGCCGGGAGCGAAGCGATTTGTTCCTGAGCTTCCCAAACCTCAGGGAAAATCCGACAGTGTTTGGATAAGATTCGAACGTCCTCAGAACGAAGCTCGGCGGCTGGGAGAGGAACTTCTGGAAGATTCTGGAGCGAAGCCCAGCGAGATTGGTGAAGCCGTTTGGAGGGACGCCCTGCGGCGTTATGATAGCGAGTGAGTGGGGCCGGACTTCCTTATCGACTTCGCCCAGCCAAATATGTTGATCGCGAATTGTTTGCGGATCTTGTAGCGCAAATCGTTGCCCAGGATGGTCGCAATGGCTGGGTCTATGCTTCGATGGCTGGTGAACACTTGGTCGACATTCAGGCCATATACAGAAGGTCAGGCATTCAGGCGTTCTATGCCTTCGACGGTGAAGAAAGGGTGGTCAAGCGTCAAGAGTTCAATCGCCCCCTTCCTAACATCCGATTTGGACATCACAAGTCGACCGAACTCGCTGATCGGCTTGACGCCATCGTGGGTGATGCGGGAGCTGAACGCTTGATCGTTTGGCTTGATTTCACGGGCACCGGAAAGCGCAAAGATCAGTTGGATGATTTGGTGGCTGTGCTAAGAAAGCTCGCCCCCGGCGACATCTGCAGAATTACACTTGATGCTGGGCACTACTTTTTCAAAGATCTCAGAGACAACCTCGTTCCAGAGGGCATGGAAGACGAACCTGCTCATAGAAAACTGGCAGCTGCGTTCAGAGAGGCGTTGGCTCCATATTCAAACGCGAAAACGAATGAACTCGATAAGGCCAAAATACCCAACGAACTCATTGAATGCATCGGGCGAGCATGCCCAATGGCAAACGTACGTATAGACGGAAATGTGCGGTTTGTGCCGCTCCTCTTGACAAAATATGGCGACGAATCGACCATGGTAACCGCGACATTGCGTTGTGAAAGGGAAGACGCCCCACTGAAAATACCCATCAGTTGGGAGTGGACACCAGACAATTGGTCCGATGTTTTGTCAATCAAGGCCGACCTGCTTTCCCCAAGAGAACGTGCAGCAGCCGATGCCCGCATCGACAACCCAGATGATGTGTGCAACGAATTGTCATTTGTCGATGAAGATGCAATCAGAGCATATGTTCGCTTTCACCGATACCAGCCGAACTTTCAGAACGTCGCAGAGTAAGCGCAGCTCGCTAATTCGTTCATATGGGGGCGGATTGGCGAGCTGCGTTACAATTCTGACCCAGGTCCGTGTTTGATACATGTAGCTTTGCGATATTTTGCTATATGGGCTCACGACCAGAGTATCTCTGATGTTTTTCCCAAGCGCAGCGAACGGCAGCTTCCCGCCTGAACGCCCACGTCGGGGTCAAAACATCTGATCGCAGGGCAAACTCCCGCTATTTCAAACGCAGACCAATGCAATCAACGTGAACGCTTCAGCCTGGAAACCTTGAATTTGCATAGCGTCATTAGGTGGGGTATGCATCCAAGACGGACCTCCGCTACCATATCCCCCATCATAGTGACCTGCACAGCGCTTGCTAAAGCGCTGCGATTTCGCATGTCGTGGCGCTTGGAGCCAACACTTTCGCCTAAAACCCGCCTGCAGTTTTTTCGCCAGTTTGCGGCACGCGCCTTACCCAAAGAGATTCAACACCGGACACGACGATACCAATCAGGTATCAGCGCATATCCAGCGAGGCATTGAGAATATGGCGGCGCAGGGACAGATTACGCGCCAGATTTATTGACGGGAGGAGCACCATGCGAAACATCACGATCGACAACATCACCGACGCCGTTATCAACTCGATGGATACGGACATTCCTGCACGCAACATGGAAATCATGAAAGCAGCGCTCAAGCATGTTCATGAGTTCATGAAAGAGGTCAATCTGACCTATGACGAATGGCTGGGAGCCATGGAATGGATGCGCCGCGCCGGAGAGATTTCCAGCGACGCGCGCAACGAATTCATCCTGATTTCCGACATTATCGGCGTCGAAGTTCTGGCCGATATGCTCGACAAGAAACCGACGCACAACGAGACCATCTCGACCGTGCTCGGGCCGTTCTACCGCGAGAACCCGCCGGTTCTGCCGAAAGGTGCCTCGATCATCCAGAAGGATTTCGAAGGCCAAGAAACCGTCCGCGTCTCCGGCACGATCCGCGACACCGACGGCAACCCGGTGCCGGGCGTAACCATGGACGTCTGGGAAGATGCCCCCAATGGCCTCTACGAACAGCAGGACCCGGATCAGCCGGACTTCAACCTGCGGGGCCGCTTCCTCACCGACGAGAACGGCGAATATGAATTCGTCGCCATTCGTCCGGTGCCCTACCCGATCCCCTATGACGGTGCGGCCGGTGAACTTTTGAAATACATGGGCCACCACCCGATGCGTCCCGGTCACGTGCACTTCATGATCATGAAGGATGGCTACAAAACCCTGATTTCGCAGATCTACGACAGCACGACCGAGTATCTCGACAACGACAGTGTGTTCGCCGTGAAAGAGGATCTGATTGGCGAGATGGTCAAAGCCCCAGAGGGCGCCGACACCGATCTGGTCATGACATTCAATTTCGTGATCCGCGACAACGCGCTTGTCGAAAGCGTCGCTGCCGAGTGACCCGATACACCTTTGGACGGGCTTCGGCCCTTCCTCCTCAGGAACGGCACGCTTCCCCGTGCCGTTCCCCCAATTGAACTTCTGGGAATTGCCATGAACACGCCCCTCACCGCACAACCGCTCACCGGCCACCCCCAGGGAGACCTGATGGAGGCGACGCGCATTCGCGCCGTCACCTCCTGGATCATCGAGGCCCCGACCCGACGCAAACACAAGCTGTCGAACACCTCCATCAGCTATCAGGGCTATGTCTTTGTCCGCGTCACGCTCGAAAACGGTGTCGAGGGCTTTGGCGAGGCCTCCACGCTCGGCGGTCCGCGCTGGGCCGAGGAAAGCGTCGAGGCGATCAAGGCCAACATCGACACCTATCTGGCACCTGCGCTGATTGGCAAACCGGCCTGCTTGCTGGAAGCCGCCGCCGGTGACATGGCCAAGGCCTGCAAACGCAATTACGCCGCGAAATCCGCGCTCGACACCGCGCTTTTGGATGCCACCGGCAAAACCCTTGGCGTGCCCGCACATGTGCTTCTTGGTGGCGCGCGGCGCACGTCCTTTTCTGCAATCTGGGCGCTCGCCTCTGGTGACGCGGCCCAAGAGGTCGAAGAGGCGCAGGGCATGATCGAAAAGGGTTGGTTCAACCGCTTCAAGATCAAGCTGGGCTTTGCCGATCCGCAAACCGATCTGGACCGTTTGGCGGCGCTGCAAAAGGCTCTTCCGACGGGCACGGACATCATCGCCGATGTGAACCAAGGCTGGTCCGAGGCCGATTTCATCCGCTACCTGCCGCGCCTCGCCGACCTTGGCGTGAGCCTGGTGGAGCAACCCCTGCCCGCCGGTCAAATGGCCGCCATGGCGCGGATTTCCGAGCGCTCTCCGATCCCGATCATGATGGATGAAGGCGTCTTCACGCTGGAAGAGGCCATCGACGGCTGCGCCCGCGCCGCTGGCTCCGTCCTGTCGCTGAAACTCTGCAAACACGGCGGCGTGCATCAACTCAAACAAGTCGCGGGCATCGCACAGGCGGCGGGCGTACAGCTCTACGGGGGCTGTCTTTTGGAAAGCTCGGTCGGAGCGGCGGCGCATTTGCATGCCTTTGCCACCTTGCCGGCACTCGAATGGGGCACCGAGCATTTCGGGCCGAAAATCCTGATCGAAGATCTCTGCCGCAACGCGCTTAAATACGAGAATTTCGAGGTGCATTTGCCGGAAGGTCCGGGGCTGGGCGTGACGCCCGATCTCGACCTGATCGAAAAATACGCCCGCAAAGACTGAGGACCAAACATGACACATGATCTGCGTGTCCGCTTTGAGGACATGGGCCGGAAACTGGCCGAGAAACCGCATCTGAAGCGGCTCGGTGCGCTGTTTTCCGAAACCGTCCTGATCGAGATCGACGGCAACGAATATTACCTCGCCTTTCACCGTGGAGACCTGGAGCGCGTGACCGAAGGGCCGAGCCGCCAGACTCCGTGGCGGTTTGCGATCCGCACCGACGCCGAGGCACTCGACAAATTCTGGCAGCCGATCCCTGAGCCGTCGTTTCATGACATCTTCGGCTTTGTCAAAACCGGGCGTGGACGGATCGAAGGCGACATTCTCGTGCTGGTGAAAAACCTGCGTTTCTTCAAAGAATTCATGGCGCTTGGTCGCCCAGAGGAGGCCGCAGCATGAGCGCGCAACCTGCATATGAACCGATCATCGGCCGCTATGTGACCATCGAGGTCCAAGGCCGCAGCTACCGCGTTTTTGTCGAAGAGGCGGGCCAAGGCCAGCCGGTGATCTGTTTTCACACCGCCGGCGCCGACAGCCGCCAGTGGCGCCACATCATGAACGATGCGGAGCTGACCGCCAATTACCGCTTCATCGCGCCTGACATGCCGTGGCATGGCAAAAGCCTGCCGCCCGAGGGGTTCGAGGAAGAGGAATATCTTTTGACCACCGAGGTCTATGTCGAGACCGTGTTGAAACTGGTCGAAGCGTTGGCGCTGGAAAACCCGATCTACGCGGGCTGCTCCATGGGCGGGCGCATTGCACTGCAACTGGCGCTCAACAATCCGGAACCGTTCAAAGGGTTCATCGCCATCGAGGCTTCGGATTTCCAACCGGCCTGGTATGACATCGACTGGTTCCACCGCCCCGATGCGCATGGTGGCGAAATGGGCGCCGCTCTGGTGTCCGCCAATATCGCGCCACAGGGTCCGAAGGCCGAGCGCTGGAACACCCAGTGGATGTTCATGCAATCGGGTCCCGGCGTGTTCCGCGGTGATCTGAATTTCTACACCAAAGACGACAGTCTCGTTGGCAAACTGGGCGGCATCGACACCTCAGAGAAACCCGTGCACATCATGGTCGGCACCTACGACATGACCTGCACACCAGAGGATGCCAAACGCACGGCGGATCAGATCCCCGGCGCGACCCTTGCCGTGATGGAGGGGATCGGGCATTTTCCGATGAGCGAAAACCCCGCCACCTTCCGCCCGCATTTCGTCGAAGCCCTCGCGAAAATGGGATAAGGTGGCCTTAGAGGGCCTCTCTTGGAATTCAAACGTCTGAAATACTTTATCGCCGTGGCCGAAGAACTTCACTTCGGCCGCGCCGCGACACGCCTCGGAATGGCGCAGCCGCCGCTGTCGCGCCAGGTGGCGGCACTCGAGGATCAGCTGGGCGTCAAACTCTTTGATCGCAGCCGCAATCAGGTGCGCCTGACCGAAGCGGGCGAAGTGCTTTTGGATCGCGCCCGCAACATCCTCGCCAATCTCGACAGCGCTTACCGCGAGGCCACCCTGATCGGCCAAGGCGGCGCCGGGCGGCTCAGAATTGCCTTTGTCGGCTCCGCGACCCACGGCCCGCTACCGACTCTGATCAAATCCTACCGCTCTCATTATCCGGACGTCGATCTTTCGCTCTCCTCGATGAACAACGCCGAGCTAGAACGTGCATTGATCCAACGCGACATCGACATCGCCGTGGCCCGCCCGCATCTGGCAAGCGCAGAAGATCTACGCTCCACCGAGCTTTTTTCAGAACCTCTCATACTGGCCCTGCCCGACGGCTCCGCCCATGCCCGTAGCCCCAAACCCGTTCGGCTGAGCATGCTAAAAGACGAGACCTTTGTGCTCTACCCGCGCCGCCCGCGCCCGTCTTTTGCGGACTTCATTCTCCGTACCTGCGCCGAGGAAGGATTTTCCCCCAAAGATCAGATCTTCGCGCAGGACTATCAGACCGCGATCTCTCTCGTCGCGGTAGGCGTCGGTCTGGCCGTGGTGCCCGAGAGCGTGTCGCACTCGCCGCGCTCCGGCGTCACCTATCGCCCCTACGAAGGCCACAACCCCGGCACGCGCCTGACCGCACACGCCCGCCTCGACAATCGCAAGCCGCAGGTCATGAATTTCTTTTCCCTGCTGCAAAAGTTTACCCGACGGGCATCCTGATCCGAGACACATGAACCTCTCACGGTCTCTGAAATCGGGCATGTTCACCTCCCCGCTTTTCGTCGCACCGCATTGCGGGTAACATCCCCTCATGTCTGCGCCCGCGCCCCTCTCCCGTGACATCGACCCCGACAGGATGATCGCCTGCCCGGCCTGCGATGCCTTGCTCGTCGACCGGGATGTGGCGATGGGGGACACCGCCACCTGTCCGCGTTGTCATACGGTGATTGAGGCGCCGCGTCCCTTGGCAATGACCCGGATCATCATGCTGGCGCTGGCCGCCCTGATTCTGATGATCGCCGCCGTGTTCTTTCCGTTTCTGGAACTGGGGGCTGCGGGCATGGTGCGGCGCAGTTCCCTATTGGACACGGTGATGGCCTTTGCCACCGGACTGACGGCGCCTCTGACCATCGCTATGGCTGCACTGATCGTCATCCTCCCCGTGACACGGTTTCTTGCCCTCCTATATGTCTTGGGACCAATGGCCTTTGGATGGCACCCTGCACGTCATGCGTCAGGGGCCTTTCGACTGGCCGAAACCCTGCGTCCTTGGGCCATGGCGGAGGTGTTCATCGTTGGCGTCGCCGTCGCATTGGTGAAAGTGGCGGGGCTGGCGCATGTCTCTTTGGGGCCTGCGTTTTGGGCCTTCGTGGCCCTCGTGATCGTGACCGTATTGAAAGACAATTTTATGAGCAGAGTGACCGTTTGGAAAACGCTGGAAGCCCGTCGCCCATCCTGACCGCGCGCGACGCGGGTCTTGTCGGCTGCACGCAATGCGGCAAGGTGCATCTGCCCGGTGTGGTGGAGTGCACGCGCTGTGGGGCTGCTCTGCACCGACGCGCCATTTCCGATCTGCAAAAGGTCTGGGCCTGGCTCATCGCCGGGCTCGTTGTCTATATCCCCGCCAATCTTTACCCGATGCTCTCCACCGCGAGCCTTGGCCACACCACGGAAAACACCATTCTGGGCGGCGTGATAGAGTTGATGAATCATGGTTCCTACGGGGTGGCTGTGATCGTCTTTGTCGCCTCCATCGTCATTCCTGTGGCCAAGTTCATCGCCATCGGCTTTCTCGCTCTGACCGTGACCCGCCGCGTGAAAATGTCCGCGCATCGCCGTCATATTCTGTTCGAAGTGGTTGAATTCATCGGGCGATGGTCGATGATCGACGTGTTTGTTGTCGCCATCCTCTCCTCTCTGGTAAGGCTGGATTTTGCCGCGACGATCACGCCGGGGATTGCCGCGGTCAGCTTTGCACTGTCCGTGGCCTTTACGATGATTGCGGCGCTGAGTTTTGATGAACGCCTGATTTGGGATGCGAGTGAGAATGAGCCAAGAGACTGAAAACACCCCGCCAAACGGCCCGTCCGATATGGTGATCTCGCCCCCCAAACGCAGCTTTTGGCGCAATCTCTCTTATGTCTGGCTCGTGCCCTTCGCGGCCCTCGTGGTGACGCTGTTCATCGCTTGGCAAAGCTGGGCGGAGCGCGGGCAGCGGATCGAGATTCTGTTTGAGAACGCAGCCGGCATCACCGCAGACGAAACCACCCTGCGCTATCGCGACGTCGAAATCGGTATCGTCGAGGATGTGACCTTTGCCCCCGATCTGGCCTCTGTCGTCGTTGGCGCGCGGATCGACCGCACGGTCGCCGCGTCGCTGCCCGAAGATGCGCGGTTTTGGATCGTTCAGCCCGAGGTTTCCGCGAGCGGCATCACCGGCCTCTCCACCGTGCTTTCGGGTGCCTACATCCAAGCCGCCTTTGATCCTGCGCCCGAAGCGAAAGCGACGCGGTTCACGGGCCTTGAGGAGACGCCCCTGATCCTGCCCGGAATGCGCGGCACGAAAGTGACGCTCCGCACCGAATCCGGCACTCAGCTCATCCCCGGTGCCCCGATCTTTCACCAAGGCATCGAGGTCGGCAAAATCGAAACCCCGCGCCTGATGGATGGCGGCGAGGGAGTCATCGTAGATGCGTTCATCAACGCGCCCTATGACCTCCGCCTGACGAACGCGACTCGGTTTTGGCAGGTCTCCGGCTTTTCCGTCAACATCGGCCCTAGCGGGCTAAACCTTTCCGTTGGCTCCATCGCCAGCCTCCTGCGTGGCGGCATCGCCTTTGACACGGTGGTCTCCGGCAGCGAACCGGTCCGCACCGGCCAGATTTTCGACCTGTATGACGACGAAGACAGCGCGCGTGCCAGTGTGTTCCGCGAGGACATCGAGAACCCGGTCGATTTGACCGTCGAGTTCGACGAATCCGTCAGCGGCCTGACCGCAGGCTCCTCGGTGGTCTACAAGGGCGTAAAAATCGGGACCGTGTCCTTCCTTGGCGCCTTCATCGAAGAACGCAACGACACGCAAGAGGTCGTATTGCGCTCGGTGATCTCGATCGATCCGCAGCGTTTGGGCCTCAAGGCCGACGCCCCCGCAGCCGAGGTGATCGCCTTTTTCTCTAATGCGGTCAAAAACGGTCTGCGGGCGCGTTTGGCGACGCAGAGTATTTTTAGCCGCTCCCTCGTAGTCGAACTGGTAGAACTGCCCGACGCCGCACCAGACACTTTGGGCATTTTCGCGGAAACCGCGCCACTTTTGCCTTCTGTGGCCTCCGACCTGCCGGACGTGGGCGCCACCGCCGAAGGGTTGTTGCAACGCGTGAACGATCTGCCGGTTGAAGAGCTTTTGGATCAGACCATCGCGACATTGGCAGCTGTGGAAAGCCTTGCGGGTGACGAAAACCTGCGCGCTGCGCCCGACGCCTTTGTCGCGCTTCTGGATGACGCTCGCGGTTTAATCGGAAGCCCGGAGACCCAAGCGTTGCCTGCAGAATTGAACACCGCCGTCTCGGAACTGCGTGCCGTGGCCGAACAGTTGCGCCAAGCCGATGCGGTGAACCGCCTTGTCGCAGCCCTTGATGCCGCCGAGGAGGCCGCAACCTCTGTCACGGATGTCGCGGCCAATATCGACACAGCGACAGAAGCCCTGCCCGCTCTGATTGAGGATTTGCAGGCACTTACCCAAAAAGCCAATGCGCTTGAGGTTGAACAATTCTTGGCCGCCGCTTCCGCGTTTCTCGAGGGGGCGGATCGCCTGATCGACACGCCGGACATGCGCGCCCTTCCGGCCAGCCTGACTGGCGCTCTGGATGAGGCCCGAGAGGCTTTGGCAGAACTGCGCGAGGGCGGATTGATCGAGAACACCAATGCGACGCTGGCGTCTGCGCGCGAAGCGGCCTCGGCGGTCGAGGATGCAACGGCGAACCTGCCGGAGTTGTCGCGGCGGATCGAGGCGCTTGTGGCCGAGGCGGAGCGCACCCTGTCCGAGTACGGCGCGCAATCCAGCTTCAACCGCGAGACAATTTCATCGCTGCGCGAAGTGCGCGCCGCAGCAGAAGCGCTCAGCAAACTCGCCCGCGCCATCGAGCGCAATCCCAATTCCCTCTTGTTTGGACGGTGATCACTATGGTTCGTTTTCTTCCCCTCGCTTTTCTGGCCCTCACCGCCTGTGGCGGCACCGAACCGCGCTATTTGATCGACAGCGCGCCCGCCGAGACCGCGCAGGTGCAGATGCAGGTGGCGACGCTGGAGATCCGCGAGGTCTCCCTGCCCGCTTATGCCGAAGAGTCGCAGATTTTGATCGAGGGCGCGGATGGTGCATTGACGCCCTTGGACAACGCGCTATGGGCAGACGAGCCACGCCGCGCCGTGACCCTACGTCTGGCGGAAGCCATTTCGCGTGGCGGGTCTGCCACTGTCGCGGCCGAACCCTGGCCGCTTGAAACGCCTGCGCAGGCCGCCGTGCATGTGCAGGTCTCCGATATGGTGGCGCGCACATCCGGACAATTTGACCTGAAAGGCCAGTTTGCGATTTCCTCTTATGACCATGTTGTGCGAGAACGGATCAGACGGTTCGACATCACGGTGCCGATGCCGGATGCCAGCCCGGCAGGCATCGCCCGCGCCTCGGGCCAAGCGCTGCAAAATTTGGCACAAGAGATCACCCAAGAGCTGCGTCGGTGATTTGTCCCCGATTAATTCCCTGTCAAGCGCTATCTATATATTGACACCAGACCACCTCAGGAAGCTATATGATGTTGCTTCGGTTCCATCGACTCGCGTTGGTGGCTAAGAGGGAAGATCGGTGAAAATCCGGCGCTACCCCCGTAACTGTAAGCGGTGAGCGAGGCTGAAAACGCCACTGGGGCCGCCCTTTGAAAGGGTTCCTGGGAAGGCCAGTCAAGCCATGATCCGCGAAGTCAGGAGACCTGCCAAAGCGGAACAGAACCACGAACGGAGGGTTCGGGGGCGCGGGGTTTTCCGCTGTCCTCGGCACTAAGACAGAGGACAGAGAGCAATGACCGTTGAAACCGCAACCGACACCATCATCGTCTATTCCAAACCCGCCTGTGTGCAATGCACCGCCACGACGCGCGCACTTGACGCCAAAGGCATCAGCTACGATGTGATCGACCTGACCCAAGACGACGACGCCATGTCCCATGTGACCGGCCTCGGCTACCGTCAGGCGCCTGTTGTCGTCGCCGGTGACGATCACTGGTCCGGCTTCCGCCCCGACATGATCGCACGCCTGTCCTGAGTTGATCCGATGTCAGACGTGTGTCCAGAACCGGCGCTGCCAAGCTGCTTTCCGGATATCGTCTATTACTCCTCGAGCTCGGGCAATACGGTGCGGTTCATTGATAGGCTTGGCCTTCCGGCGAAACGCATTCCGATCTCTCCAAAAGACACAAGGCCGGTGATTGACCGGCCTTTCGTCCTGATCTGTCCGACCTATGCGGATGGCGAGGGGCGCGGCGCGGTTCCGAAACAGGTGATCCGCCTCTTGAACGATCCCGACACCCGCGCACTGCTGCGTGGCGTTATCGGGGCCGGAAATCGAAATTTCGGCACTTTGTTTGCCAGCGCGGGCGATGTGATCGCCCGGAAATGCAATGTCCCGCTCTTGTACAAATTCGAGCTGGCGGGATTTGACAACGACATCGCGCGGGTTCGCGCCGGATTGGAAAAAATGGGCCGGAACCTCGGCCTCGCACAAATGGGGGATGCGCCATGCTCGACGATGGCTTGAAGAGCGGCCTAAACGGCACCACGGATTATCACGCGCTCAACGCGATGCTCAATCTCTACGACGAGAACGGGCATATCCGCTTTGAAGCCGACCGCATGGCGGCACGTCAGTATTTCCTGCAGCATGTGAACCAGAACACCGTGTTCTTTCACTCGCTCGACGAGAAACTCGGCTATCTCGTCGAGGAAGGGTATTACGAGGCGGAGGTTCTGGACCAATATTCCAAGAACTTCATGCGCAAGATCTGGGACGAGGCCTATGCCAAGAAATTCCGCTTCCCGACCTTCTTGGGCGCTTTCAAATATTACACGTCTTACACGCTGAAAACCCGCGACGGACAGCGGTTTCT
Source organism: Celeribacter sp. PS-C1 (assembly GCF_019429625.1). Classification (GTDB taxonomy): domain Bacteria; phylum Pseudomonadota; class Alphaproteobacteria; order Rhodobacterales; family Rhodobacteraceae; genus Celeribacter. The sequence continues at coordinate 256,840 of NZ_JAHXRW010000005.1, read as the reverse complement.
TGAGCGCTACGAGGACCGCGTGGTGATGACCGCGCTGGCTCTGGCGCGCGGCGACGAAGCGCTGGCTTTGTCCTTCATGGACGAAATGCTGTCCGGTCGGTTCCAGCCCGCGACGCCCACGTTCCTGAACGCCGGCAAGAAATCCCGTGGCGAGCTGATCTCCTGCTTCCTTTTGCGTCTCGAAGACAACATGGAAAGCATCGGTCGCGGCATCAACTCCGCGCTGCAACTGTCGAAACGCGGTGGCGGTGTGGCGCTTTTGCTGACCAACATCCGTGAACATGGCGCGCCGATCAAAGGCATCGAGAACCAGTCTTCGGGCGTCATTCCGGTGATGAAGCTCCTCGAAGACAGCTTTTCCTACGCCAACCAGTTGGGTGCACGTCAGGGTGCCGGTGCCGTTTACCTGAACGCGCACCACCCGGACATCATGCGATTTTTGGACACCAAACGCGAAAACGCCGACGAGAAAATCCGCATCAAGACGCTGTCTCTCGGCGTGGTAATCCCCGACATCACCTTTGAACTCGCCAAGAAAAACGCCGATATGTATCTCTTCTCCCCGCATGACGTGGAAAAGGTTTACGGCGTGCCCTTCTCTGAAATCTCAGTGACCGAGAAATACGAGGAGATGGTGGACGACAAACGCATCCACAAGAAAAAGATCAACGCGCGGGCCTTCTTCCAGACCATTGCAGAGATTCAGTTCGAGAGCGGCTATCCCTACATCATGTTCGAAGACACCGTGAACCGGATGAATCCGATCGCGGGCCGGATCAATATGTCGAACCTCTGTTCCGAGATTTTGCAGGTCAACGAGGCCTCTGAGTTCAACGACGACCTGTCCTACAGCCACCTCGGCACCGATATTTCGTGCAACCTCGGCTCGCTCAACATCGCGAAAACCATGGATGGCAAGGATCTGGGCCAGAGCGTCGGCACCGCAGTGCGTGCCCTGACCGCCGTGTCGGAAATGTCCGCGATTGACTCTGTGCCGTCGATCCGTCGCGGCAATGACGAAAGCCATGCCATCGGCCTCGGCCAGATGAACCTGCACGGCTTTTTGGCCCGCGAGCACATCCATTACGGCAGCCCCGAAGGCGTCGAATTCACCTCCGTCTATTTCGCCGCTGTCGCCTATCACGCGATCCGCGAGAGCAACGCTTTGGCGCGCGAACATGGTGAGAGCTTCAAAGGCTTTGCCGACAGTGATTACGCCAATGGCAGCTTCTTCGACAAATACACCGACCGCGATTGGTTGCCGGAAAGCGACACCGTAAAAGCGCTCTTCGAAGGCATGGACCTGCCGACCCGCGAAGACTGGGCGAACCTCAAAGAAGCGGTGATGAAGGACGGGCTCTACAACCGCAACCTTCAAGCCGTGCCGCCGACGGGGTCTATCTCCTATATCAACAATTCGACCTCTTCGATCCATCCGATTGTGTCGAAAGTTGAGATTCGTAAAGAGGGCAAGATCGGTCGCGTCTATTACCCGGCCGCCTTCATGAACAACGAAAACCTCGAATACTACCGCGATGCCTATGAGATCGGGCCGGAAGCCCTGATCGACACCTATGCGGCCGCCACGGAACACGTCGATCAGGGCCTGTCCCTGACGCTGTTCTTCCCGGCAGAGGCCACCACGCGCGACATCAACAAAGCGCAGATTTACGCGTGGAAAAAAGGCATCAAGACCATCTATTACATCCGCTTGCGTCAGGCCGCCCTTGAGGGCACCGAGGTGCAAGGCTGCGTGTCCTGCACGCTGTAAGGGGAGCCAAGACTATGAAAGATATGACCGATCTGCGCATCCCGCGCGCCATCAACTGGAACCGCTTGGAAGACGACAAGGACCTCGAGGTCTGGAACCGTCTGACGGTAAACTTCTGGCTGCCGGAGAAAGTGCCACTGTCGAACGACATTCCGAGCTGGGCGACGCTCAAGGATTTCGAGAAAACCCTGACGATCCGAGTGTTTACCGGCCTCACGCTGTTGGACACGATCCAGAACACCGTCGGCGCGCCGTCTCTGATGCCCGATGCGGTGACGCCGCATGAAGAGGCCGTTCTGACCAACGTCGCCTTCATGGAAGCGGTGCACGCGCGATCCTATTCCTCGATCTTCTCGACGCTATGCTCGACGAAAGAGGTGGACGAGGCCTTCCGCTGGTCCGAAGAGAACCCGCATCTGCAAGCCAAGGCGCGGGCCATTTTGGAGACCTACGCACCCGGAAACGATCCGCTGAAACGCAAGATCGCCTCCGTGTTCCTCGAAAGCTTCCTGTTCTATTCGGGCTTCTACCTGCCGATGTATTGGTCGTCGCGCGCGAAGCTGACGAACACCGCCGACCTCATCCGGCTGATCATCCGCGACGAGGCGGTGCATGGCTATTACATCGGCTATAAATTCCAGCGCGGCATGGAGAAGCTGCCGGAGGCCGAGCAACAGGCGCTCAAGGACTATGCCTATAGCCTGTTGTTCGAGCTTTATGAGATCGAAAACCAATATACCGAAGAGCTTTATGACGAGATCGGCCTGACCGAGGACGTCAAAACCTTCCTGCATTACAACGCCAACAAGGCGCTGCAAAACCTTGGCTTCGAGGCGCTGTTCCCGCCGGAGGTTTCCGAGGTGAACGCCGCCATTCTCGCCGCGCTGAGCCCCGACAGCGAGAACCACGACTTCTTCTCCGGGTCTGGCTCCAGCTACGTGATCGGCAAGGCGGTCGCGACCGAGGACGAAGACTGGGATTTCTGATCTCGGGCATCGCAGACACAAAAACGGCAGGCCACAACAGCCTGCCGTTTTTCATTTGTTATGTATCCTCTTAGCGGATCGCCAGACCAGCCTCGTCAAACAGATGCGTGCGGCCCTCACCGAATTTCAGCCCGACCTTTTCACCCGGCTGATGCGGCGCATCGCCCAGATCACGAATGGTCATCTGACCCGCGCCATTCTCTGCATCAACGATGATGTAGGTGTCGGCGCCCAAGTATTCGACCACATCCACCGTGCCATCGAGATCGCCCTCGCCGGGGGCAACGATGGCGATATGTTCCGGGCGAATGCCCAAGTCCTTACCCTTGTCGCCCAGACCCAATGAGGTCGCCGGAATGACGTTCATCTTGGGCGAGCCAATGAACTGCGCCACGAAGAGGTTGCCGGGGCGTTCGTAAAGCTCTTTCGGTGTGCCGACCTGTGCAATCTTGCCCGCTTCCAACACAACGATACGGTCGGCGAGCGTCATCGCCTCGACCTGATCGTGGGTCACATAGATCATCGTGGATTTCAGCGAGCGGTGCAGTTTCGCAAGCTCGTAGCGCATCTCGACCCGCAGCGCAGCGTCCAAATTCGAGAGCGGTTCGTCAAAGAGAAACGCCGTCGGATCGCGCACGATGGAGCGGCCAATGGCGACACGTTGCCGTTGCCCCCCAGAAAGGTCTTTCGGACGGCGATCGAGGTAGTCATCGAGCTTCAAAACCCGCGCGGCCTCGTCGACCTTTTGCTTGATCACATCCTTCGGCTCACCGGCGGCTTTGAGCGCAAAGCCCACATTGTCGCGCACCGACATATGCGGGTAGAGCGCGTAGCTTTGGAACACCATCGCCAGTCCCCGCTTCGACGGTGGTTCGGCGGTGGCGTCACGCTCACCCACGAAAATCTTGCCGCGTGAGGTCTCTTCGAGGCCCGCGATCATCCGCAAAAGCGTAGATTTACCGCACCCGGACGGCCCCACGAAAATGATGAATTCGCCCTCGTCGATCTTCAGATCGACGCCCTTGATCACCTGCACATCGCCGAACCATTTCTCGACGGCCTGTAGCTCAATGCTCGACATAGCTTACTCCTTCTCTGCCGTTACCGGAGTGCGGTTCAGACCGCACCAAGTGAGCCAGACGGCAGCCGTCCAGCCAAAGGAGGCCCCGCCGCAGGGCGTGCCATCCATCGGATCGTAATATTCCCAAAAGCCACCGCCCTCGATCAGCCGGGCGGTCTCGTCGCGCAGTCGTGCTTCGGCCTCTGTGCGGCCCATGTCCTTGAGCCCCATGGCGATGAGCGAATTGACCACCGGCCATGTCGGCCCACGCCAATAGCGCCGTGGCTCGAACCGTTCACTGTCCGGGTCGGCGGAGGGGATGCCGTAAGTGACCTTATCCCAAATCCGCGCGAAATGGGCGTCCAAGGCCGGGCGCGAGACGCCCGCGAGATAGGACAGAAACGCGCCCGACCCCAAGACATTCGCGAACTTGCCGGTCCGCATGTCATAAGCATCGAACCAGCCCTTTTCGGCGTTCCACATCTTGTCGAGCCCCTCGCGAAGCTGCGCCTCTTGCGCCTGCAATGTGGTAACGTCCTCACTCAAGATGCGGCCCAAAGCGATGAGATCGGAAAACGCCCGCAGGAGCACAAAAGTGATCCCAGGATCGGCCATGAGGAAGGGCCCGTTTTCGACCATCTCGCGGTCGTCCCAATTCACGGAACGGCCAAAGGCCAGGATCGCCAGATAGCGGTCGTAATCCCATTTCTGCGGGCGCTCCTCCACCTTCACGTGGGTGGTGTCGCGGCGCAAATAGGGGTCATCCTCGTTGATCGCGATGGCCTCCATGCCGAGGTCCCAATCCGGACAATTGTCCCGCCCGCTCTCCCACGGATGGATGATCGCAACAGGCCCGTCTTTGCAGCGCTCCCTGATCCACCAATCGTGCCAAGCGACCAGTTTCGGATAGAGGGTTTTGACATGCGACAGCCCCGCCTCAGGGTTCTTCTCGTAGATTTTCCGAATGAGCGTCGCGGCCACAGGCGGCTGCGAAATGCCCGAGGTCGGCGGCTCATGGGTCGCGCCCCAGACCTTCGGCCCCGGAAAGTAATCCGGGTCGACCTTGTGGAAAATGATATGCGGCACCATGCCGGTGTCCCATTGCGAGGCGAACAGCAGATGCACCTCCTGCCAAGCCCGCGCCAAGTCGAATGTGGCATAGCCCCAGGCCGAGAACATGCTGTCCCAGTTCCACTGATAGGGATAAAGCCGTGCGGTCGGGATGGTATAGCCGCCGCGATCATTGCCCAAGAGGACATCGCGGGCGGCTTGGTCGATGGGGTTTTGAAACGTCATCCTTTCACACTCCCCGCCGTCAGGCCCTTGGTCATGAATTTTTCCAGCCCCAAGAACAGCGCCATGATCGGCACGGTGGCGATCACCGAACCAGCCATGAGGTGTTGCCGTGGAATTTCCGACGAGTTGAGCGAGGCGATGCCGCGCGTCAGGGTGAATTTCGACGGATCATCCAAGAGCATGAAGGCCAAGAGGAACTCGTTCCATGCGATCATGAAAACGTAAAGCGACACGGAGGCGAGCGCGGGCAAGCTGAGCGGTAGGGTAATCTTCAAGATCACCTGTAGCCGCGAGAGCCCGTCCATCAACCCCGCCTCCTCGATTTCTGCGGGCAGGCCGCGGAAGTAGCCTTGCAGCATATACAAAGCCACAGGGATCGTTGTCACCGGGTAGATCATGACGATGCCGGTGATCGAATTGCGCAGTCCCATCATCGAAAAGGCGATGTAGATCGGCAGCGCCAGAACGATCATCGGCACCATGTAGATCAAGAGGATAGACCGCGAAAACGCCGCCTGCCCTCGGAACCTCAGCCGCGCGACGGCATAAGCGCCGGGGATCGCGAACAACAGCGTGATGAACACGGTCAGCACAGAAATGTAGAACGACGTCCACATATAGGAGCCGAAATTGAACTCCGTGATCAGTTCGACATAGGACCGGAACAGACCCCAGCCCTGTGACAGATCAATGGAGAAATCCAAGGGGTTCTGCATCAGTTGCGCCTGATTTTTCAGGCTGGTCATCACCATCACATAGAACGGAATGACCACGATGGCGGTGAAGAAGATATAGCCAAACCCCTTGAGCGTGCGGATCACCGCTTCCTCGAACTCATGGCGCGTCAGCGCGCCCATGGTCAATTCCTCGACGAAGACCTTGAGAGGCCAACCGATGCCGATGCCCATGAACACAGCCGCCGCGACGCGCGCCACAGAGGACACGTTGCCAGTCAAAACCGGACCGATCCCAAGCGACAGGGCAATAAAATAGACCACGGAGAGCACGGCAGAGGCGACCAAAGTCGTCCCGCCCCAGACAAGCGCCAATCCAGTGGGAATCCCAAAGATAACAGACCATGTCAGAGAGGGCCGGAACGCCTCGCCGGTGGCGAAACTCATCGCCACGGCGACGGTCACCGCGATGACGAAGGTCCACAAAACGCCCAAGGCGGGGCCGGTGAGATATCCAAAACGGAGGTGCTTCATAGCCCTTCCTCCTTCGACATGAATTTGAAGAAGAACACGGAGAACAAAAGCAGACAGGCGAATATCACCACGGCCACCGCAGCGCCCGCGCCGATGTTCGACACTGCAAAGGCCTGTTCATAGACATTCACGGTCAAAACTCGCGTTCCCGCGTTGCCGCCAGTCAAAAGGAAAATGTCGTCGAATTTGTTGAACGTCCAAATGAAGCGCAACAGGAAGAGCACCGACAAAATACCCAAAAGCTGCGGCATGCTGAGATACCAGAATTGCTGGAACGGCGAGGCACCATCCATGTCGGCCGCCTCATACATATCGGTCGAGATCGACTGCATCCGGGCGAGGATGAACAAGAAAGACAGCGGGAAATAGCGCCAGATCTCGAAAAGCGTCACCATGATCAATGCCAAAGGCCGCTCGCCAAAGAAGTTGATCGCCTGATCCGTCACCCCCATCTGCACCAAAAGCGCGTTGGCGGAGCCGGAGAAGGGATCGAAGAGCAAAATCCATGCGAAGGCCACCGCAATCACCGGCGCCACATAGGGAAAAAGGTAAAGCCCGCGCAGAATGCCTTGGCCCTTGAAGGAGTGATTGAGCAACATGGAGGCGAAAAGCCCCATGACCAGCGCCCCCACCGTGCCGAAGACCGTGTAAAATAGGGTTACTCCAAGGACGTTAAAGAACTCGCCGCCGTCAAATACGGACACAAAATTCTTCAATGTAAATTCACCATTGGTGAGCACGAAAGAGGCTTTGCCATCGACTTCAACCGGCGTGTCCTCGACATCGCCATCCGTATCGAACCACGCCTGCTCGGTCACGACAGGGATATTCAGCGTCTCACGATAGCCGCCCTCCCAATCGCCCAGATCACAGGACAAAATCCCCTCGGCGATCTGACAACGCGGGTCCAACTCACCCGCGAGCGCGAGACCCTCGGGCCAGCTGTCTTCCAAGGTCACGCCAGTGATTTCGGAACTCGGAGACGAGTTGCGCAGCCGGTATCGGAGCGTCGCCTCGTCGCCCGGTGCCGCAGGGCGCCCACGCAGGTCTTCGCGCACAACCGTTTCCGGTGCCCGCAAATCCGACAGTGAGACGGGTTTCACGGAAATCCAGAAGATCGCCAGAAGCGGCAGAATTACGACCAGTGAAACGGCTAAAATCGTAGGGGTCAAAAGCCCCCAAGCGAGGCGCGCTTCGGAACGGGCCAAAGGCCCGGCCCCGCGCGGAGGTCCGATGTCCGACATGGAAAACTCCCTGTCTGTTCTGAAAGAGAGGGGGTGCGTGAGCCGCACCCCCGATAAGCGCTTATTCGATCGCGCCCAGTTCGGCGTTCATCTCGGCCACGGCAGCGGCCGCGTCGATTTCACCGTCGATATATTCGCGCACCACGCGGTTGATGACCTGAGAGTTGATCATCTTGGACGCGAGCGTCAGTTGACCTTCGGTCACACCCCAACGCTGCGCCACGTCAAGGCCACCAACGATCTCGTCGATCATGTCCTGCGCATAAAGCTCACCCAGCGGCGCTTTGCGGTCGACGCCGGCGGGAAGCTCGGCCCATGCCTTTGAGAACAGCTCAGGATCATCAGCCGTGCCACGACGCACCGGGAACTTGCCCTCAGGTGCGATGGACAGCGTCTGGGTATAGCCCTCATCCATGGAATACATCACGAATTGCTCTGCAGCGTCGGTATCCGCATCCGACGTGATGCCGAAATAGCGGATGTCGCCCCAGGCCGCGCCGTCCGGGTTGGACGGACCGGAGAAGGTCGTCACAATGCCGGTTTTCGAGGCCAGTTCGCCGGAGGTCGGATCATCGTTGATCGTGGGCGGAGCGCTGTCGCGTAGACCGGCCAACTCATCAAGGATAAAGGGCGACCAGATGATCATCGCCGCATTGCCAGAGAAGTAGAGCGTGCGGGACTGGTCCCAATAGAGATCACCCGGAGGCGAGGCTTCGGCTATAGCTTTATAGAAATCAAGCACTTCGGTGGTTTTCGCTTCATCAAGCGGAGCAAAACCGCCCTCGTTCACAGGGCTCACACCATTGGCGAGGAAAACATGTTCCAATACCTGCGACATAAAGTTTTCGTCCACCTTGGTCGCGGCAACGAAGCCATACATTTCCGGCGGGTTGTGGAGCTTTTCAAGTGCGGCTTCGACAGCGGCATAGGAGGTCGGTGCCTCAAGACCTGCCTCGTCGAAGAGGTCCTTGCGATAGACGATCATCTGGGTCCAGCCATCGACCGGCACGGAGGCATAGCCATCATCCATCGCCGCCATGCCCAGAGCGCCAGGGGCGAAGGTGTCGACACCCAGCTCTTCGATCACATCGGTGGCGGCATCCATATCAAGGATCCCCGCCTCAGCCCAAGGCAGCGCATATTGCAACGTGTGATAGATCACATCCGGCAAATCACCCGCAGCAAAGGCGGCGGTGGCCCGCGTGCCAAGCTCGGCCTCGGTCACCGGGATCACCTCAACAGCCGTGCCAGTTTGCTCTTCAAACGCCTTGGCCATCTCTTCTTGTTTCGCCAAACGATCCGGCTGTTCCTCGGTGGTCCAGAACCGCAACGTGTCGGCGCTCGCCGCAAAGCTGGTCAACGCGAGCGCGGTCGCCGCCGTTGTCAGAAGGATGTGTTTCTTGAGTGTCATCGCTCTCTCCCTGAGTTGATGCATTTAATCGTTACGAATGGTATCGGCCGACAGGCGGATCACATGGTGCGCCAGTTCTTCTGACGTCTTGTCCGGGCGGCCCGTAGAGCCCCCCGGACGAAATTCTGCGGCAATAAGGTCTTGTTGAAGCGGCGCGTTGAGATCGCGCACCCGCGCCATCAGCATCGCGCCCAAAGCCGCGCCGGCTTTTCGATTGTCGACAGCAAAGGTTGCGAGACGCGGCCACATCGCCTGCGCCTCGGGCGAGCCGTCATAGCCGATGATCGACAGATCCGACCCGATCTTGAGATCCAGCGCATGGGCGACATCATAAACCCCGCGCGCCAGAGTGTCGGTGGCGCAGAGAATTGCGGTGGGCGGTTGCTCCATCGCCAACAGCTGACGCGTGGCCTTGGCGGCTTCTTCCGGGTCCAGCACCTCTTCGATCATCAAGGCGGGATCAAAATCCAAGCCTTCTTGTATCAGACCGGCGCGATAGCCGTCGCGGCGCAGATGCGAATAGGCGTAATGGCTGGCGGAGCCGATGTAAGCAATCCGCTCATGCCCCAATTGGGCCAACCAGGTCACGGCCTCGGCCATGGACTTCTCACTTAGAGCATCAAAATAAGAAGTATCAGCGTGATTTTTGCTGCGCCCGTAGCAAATATAAGGCGCATTTTCGCGATCCAGAAAGGCGATCCGCGGATCGTCCCACAGCACACGCGGCAAGATGAACCCGTCGGCTTTGCGGTGCAAAATCAGGTCGCGCATGATCCGCAAGGTATCACCTTCGCTCTCAGAGGTCGCGATGGTGAGCGTCCAACCCTCAGCGGAAGCGGCTTGGGTCAGGCCTGCAAGGAATTCGGCTAGAAACGGCGCATGGGCGTCATGTTCGGAAAGCTCGATCACAAGACCCAAAGAACAGCTGCGCCCGGTCTTGATCGCCTGCGCCTGGCTCATCGGGCGATAGCCCATAGCTTGAGCGGCACGAATGACGCGAATGCGGGTGGTTTCAGAAATATCCGGGTAGCCGTTCAAAGCACGGGAGACCGTTCCCTTCGTCAGGCTGAGCGCCTGAGAAAGATCGGTAATCGTCACCCGCGCATTGTCGCGGGAGCGTCGATCCGGTTTTACGTCTGACCTCACGTGATTCGCCTCCTCTCCATCACAAGAAACCCCGAAACCGGTTTCGGCAATGCGTTTTTATCAATTAGTCCATTTTGGCGCTGCGGCAAATTTGCTGCAGCGCCAAAATGGAAACCATTGATTGGAGTGGGATTTTTCAGGCGATACGGAAGACTTTAGCGGCCTCTTCCTTAGAAATATCGGCCTTGTCGTGGGTCGAGGTCACACGCCCCCGCTCCATGAAAACAAGGCTATCGGCAAGGTCGTAAGCGAACTCGAAATACTGTTCGACCAGCACAATCGCCATGTCGCCACGGTCCCGCAAAAGCGAGATCACGCGGCCGATTTGTTGGATGATATTGGGCTGAATCCCCTCAGTCGGCTCATCGAGCAGCAATAGCTTTGGCTTGATGATCAACGCGCGGGCAATGGCCAACTGCTGTTGCTGACCGCCCGAAAGGTCGCCGCCGCGCCGGTTCATGAACTCCTTGAGGATCGGAAACAGCTCGAAGATTTCATCGGGGATGAAATGTTCGGACTTCGGCAAACAGGTGAACCCGCTCTCAAGATTCTCCCGCACGGTCAAAAGCGGAAAGATCATCCGCCCCTGCGGCACCACCGCGAGGCCTTTCTTGGCCAGATCATGCGCAGGCGCGCGCCCGACATCCTCGCCATCGAGCATCATCGAGCCACCAGACCGCGGATGGGTGCCGGAGATTGCCTTGAGCAATGAAGTTTTGCCAACGCCGTTTGTGCCCATGACACATGTGACCTTTCCGGCCTCGGCCGAAATGTCCACGTCATAAAGGATTTGCGAGCCGCCATAGTGGAGAGAGAGGTTTTTCACATCAAGCATGGTATTCTCTCCTTATCGACCCAAATAGACGTCAATCACGTCTTGGTTTTGCGTCACATGATCCAAAGAGCCTTCGGCCAGAACCGACCCCTCATGCAACACAGTGACCTTGCAGTCGAGGCGCCGAACGAACTCCATATCGTGTTCGACCACCACCACGGCGCGGGTTTTTGCGGCCTCTTTCAGGATGTCAGTCGTGTGTTCGCGCTCGCCCAAGGTCATCCCGGCGGCGGGTTCATCGACCAGCAAAAGCTTAGGATCCTGCGCTAAGAGCATGCCGATCTCCAGCCATTGCTTTTGCCCGTGCGACAGCTCGCCGGATTTGCGCTCCAACTGATCGGAGAGACCGATCTCGGCGGCCAGTTCCTCGACCTTTGCCAAATCCTTGAACTTCGGTCGAAAGAACAGAACCTTGAGCGGATTGCGGTCGTTCTTGACCGCCATCAGCAGGTTTTCGAACACGGTCTGGTCCTCGAACACCGTCGGGCGCTGGAATTTCCGCCCGATCCCGGCGCGGGCGATCTTGGCCTCATTCATGCCGATGAGATTGCGCGACAGCTCGCCCCACAAGACCTTGCCCTCATCAGGTTTCGTCTTGCCGGTCACGATGTCCATAAAGGTCGTCTTGCCCGCCCCGTTGGGTCCGATGATGGCGCGCATTTCTGCGGGACCGATCTCGAAGGACAGATTGTTGATCGCCTTAAACCCATCGAAAGAGACGGAAATGCCGGAGACTTCCAGAAGTGTGCCTGTATTGCTCATTTCTCTGCCTCCTCTTCGCGCAAGCTGCCTTTATCCGGACCAAGCGGCAGGCCGTGCCGGGTCGGCGACATGCGATGCGTGATCAGGTCGAACAACCCGCCGATGCCTTTCGGTGCGAACAGGGTGACCAAAACGAAGGACAGGCCCAGAAGCACCAGCCACCAATCAACCCATTTGATCGTATAGAACCCGAGGTTGATGTCGGGCGCTTGCCCGCCTGTGAAATAGGTCGAGACGAGCGATACGAACCCGGCGCCGATCACCGCGCCGTAGATGCGGCCACGCCCGCCGATGGCGACCCAGACCGCGAGATAGATGGAGGCGATGGGCGCGATCTCGGCGGGGTTGATGATGCCCGCTTGCGGATAATAGAGCGCGCCGCCGATGGCCGCGATCACGGCGGTGAGGGTAAAGACGAAGAGTTTGAAGCCTTCGACCGAGTAGCCCAAGAACCGCACCCGTGCCTCGTCATCTCGGATACCGCGAATGACGGAGCCGAACTTACCGGACACAATGAAGGCGGCGATCAGATAGGTGAGCAGAAGCGCGAAGGCCGAGGCCCAGAAGAACCAGATCGAAATATTGTCCTGCGAGATCGCATCCGCGCCGGGCAGGTTTTGCAGGCCGGACAAGCCGTTGTTGCCGCGCAAGCCGCTGTCGTTCTGGAAGAGGTAGAGCGACAAAGCGAGGGTCATCGCCTGGGTCAGGATCGACAGGTAGACGCCCGTGACCCGCGAGCGGAAGGCCAGCCAGCCGAAGACCAGCGCGAGGATGCCGGGAACCAACACGACCAAAGCGATCTGCGCCCAGAAACTATGCGCAAACGTCCAAATCAGCGGAAAATCCGAAGAGCCGACGACACCGAAAATCTGCGTCCCGATGGCGTCCGAGATTTCCGACGGCGTTGGTGGAATGGGCGCATTGGCCATGCTTTCGATCACGATGATCTCGGTGCGTGCATACATCAGCCACATGCCGATCATATAGCCGCCCAGCCCGAAAAACGCGAAATGGCCCAAGGAGAGGATGCCCGTGTAGCCCCAGACCAGATCCATCGCGATAGCCACCAGAGCGAGGCAAAGCGTCTTGCCCAATGTCTTGACGAAAGAGGTCGAGAGCGCGCCGGTGCCGTAGGCCTCCGACATGAAGGTGACCGCGAGCGTGAAGATTGCGAGAGCCGCGATGAACACCGGGAGGGAGGGGTTTTTCTTGAAGATTTCCATGGATCAATCCCTCTTAATCGCCGGCGGCCCGGCCCTTGAGGGCGATGATGCCCTTGGGTCGGAACTGAATGAAAATGATGATGAAGACGATCATGTAGGTCTGCGCCGCCAGTGTGTTCGACGGGTTGAACCATTCGATGCCCTTTTGCAGGAAGCCGATCATGGTGGCGCCCAAGAGCGTGCCCCAGATGTTGCCAACGCCACCGACGACCACGGTCATGAAGCTTTGGACGATATAGTCGGAGCCCAGCTCGGAGGTCACTTTCGCATAGAGCCCGATCGCCACCCCAGCGATGCCGGCGATGCCCGACCCGAGGCCGAAGGTCAGCATGTTCACCTTGTCGGGGTTGATCCCCATTGAGGCCGCCATACGCGGGTTTTGTGTCACTGCGCGGGTCTCAAGACCGAGGCGGGTTTTTTTCATGATGAAGAGGAAAACGCCCAAGAAGATCAGCGCGAGGATGAAGATCGCGATGCGGATATAGGAGATCGACACAACGTCGTTGAAGGACAGCGCACCGTCGAGCCAACCGGGAGAGGTCAGAGGGCGGGCCTGCGTGCCGAAGATGTTCTTGGCAAGTTGTTGCAGCGCGATTGAGACGCCGAAGGTCGCCAAAAGCGTCTCCAAAGGCCGGTTATAAAGCCAGCGAATGATCAGCCGTTCCATCGCCACACCTGCGGCAAAGGTGACGGCAAAGGCCAATGGGATCGCGAGGATGATGGAGACGGTATAATCCGGCACGATCTGCTGCACGACATAGCCAGTGTAGGCACCCATCATGATGAATTCGCCATGCGCCATGTTGATCACGCCCATGACGCCGAAGGTGATCGCCAAGCCGATAGCGGCGAGGAAATAGATCGAGGCGAGAGACAGACCATCGAGAGACAGATCGAAAAACTGGTTCAGCCCGACAGCACGGTTGATTGAGGTGAGCGTCGCCTCAGCTGCATCGGTGACGGCCTCTGAGGGCTCGTCGTAGACCTCAGCAAAGCGCGCGCCCGTGACGGCCTCTTCCATCGTGAAATTCGGATCGAACGCAGGCACAACGCCCTCTTGCGCCAGACTCGCGTAGGCACGGTCGCGAGCCGCTTGTGTGCTCAATTCGGCCAGCGGCACGCCTGCAACAGCGCCGTTTTCAATATTGCTCTCCAGCGCGGATTTGCGCTCAGCCAAACTGGGCTGAGTTTCAATTAGACCGGCAGACACCAAGAGGTCATAAGCCTCTTCGACAGACAGATCACGCGACCCGGCTCGGAGTTCACGTTTGATATTGGCACTCTCCGAGAGACCATCTGCAGAGACGATTTTCGTCGTCAGAACCGGATTGAGGGCCGCCCGCGCATCCAGTGAAAGCGAGCCTTTGAAGCCTTCGATGGCCTGAACCCGCGCGGTCTCATTCGAGTCGTAGGAAATGGTCAAAAGCCGCTCGGTGGTTTCCTTGAGCGCTTTGATCTCAGGATCGGTCTCGCCCTCAATCGAGGCCCGCAGCGGAGGGAGGTGAGAGGCCTCGCCGTCGCGCTGAATGGCCAAAAGCGCCTCGCGGCGGCGCTCGGGATCGGGGTCGTTCAGTTGGAACTGTACCAAAGCCGCGCCGATCATGGCGCGGATGCCGGAGTTCGGCTTCAGCTGCTCGAGATCGTCTTTACTGGCACTGCCCACGCTTTCGCCCGTGGCAAAATCGATGAGATCATAGGTCGAGCTGTCGATCCTCTCGGCCTTGAAGAACAGCCCGTCGCTTTCCCGTTGCCACATGTCCTTGGCTTGCCACGCTTGCAGCACATCCTGCGCCGCGGGCAGACCGGAGCCCGCGATGGCATCAATTGCCGGACCGATGGTGCGGCGTGAGGATTGAGCAATGATTTCGGCGTGCTCTTGCAGCACATCTTGAATGGTTCGGTCCTGTGCCTGAGCGGAGGAGAGACAGGACAGCAACAGCAGGCAAGCTGCGAGAAAGCTGCGAAGCATGAAACGTCTTTCGAAAGAGAGCTGAGAAGCCCAAGAGGGAGGAAGAAGGGCGGCGCAGGCCGCCCTTCCGGATCGTTCAGGTCAGCTTAGTAGTTGGATTTGAGCTGAACGCAGGTTTCTGTCTCGGTGTTGTACATGCCGCAACCGAGGTCTTTCCAATCGGAGACCAGCACAGCGCTTTCCGGCAGGTAATCGGTCCATGCATCGCCCGGTACCTCTTCGGTCTGGGAAATGATGTCGAACTGACCGTCTTCGAGAATCTCACCGATCAGCACCGGTTTCGAGAGGTGATGGTTCACGTTCATGATGGCGGTGCCGCCCGTGAGGTTCGGGAATTCCTGACCATACATCTCGGCGCGCACGGCATCGACATCGGTGGAACCGGCGGCTTCGACGGCATTCACCCACATGTTGAAGCCGATGTAGTGGGCTTCCATCGGGTCGTTGGTCACACGGGCGTCATCCCCAATGAACGCATGCCAAGCCTCGATGAAGGAGGCATTCTCTTCGGTGTCGGCGGACATGAAATAGTTCCAAGCGGCGAGGTGACCGACGAGGTTGGAAGTGTCGAGACCGGAGAGTTCCTCTTCGCCCACGGAGAAGGCCACAACCGGAATATCATCCGCAGAAACGCCCGCAGCGGCGAGTTCTTTGTAGAAACCGATGTTCGCGTCACCGTTGATGGTTGAGATCACACCCACCTTTTTACCATCGGCGCCAAGTGCCACGACGTCGGCCACGATCTTGGACCAGTCGGAATGGCCGAAGGGGGTGTAGTTCACGAAGATATCTTCTTCCGCGATGCCTTTGTCTTTCAGATAGGCTTCGAGGATGTTGTTCGTGGTGCGCGGATAAACGTAGTCCGTGCCGAGCAGAGCGAACTTCTCAACACCAAGCTCATCGAGGAAATAGTCGGTGGCAGGGATCGCCTGCTGGTTCGGCGCGGCGCCGGTGTAGAACACGTTCTTCGACGATTCCTCACCTTCGTACTGCACCGGGTAGAACAGAAGGCCGTTCAGTTCTTCGATAACCGGCAGGACGGATTTGCGCGACACGGAGGTCCAGTTGCCAAACATGACATCGACGTCATGCACGGTCAGCAGCTCACGCGCCTTCTCCGCGAACAACGGCCAGTCGGAGGCCGGGTCGACCACGACGGCTTCGATCTCACAGCCCAAAACACCACCTTTGGCGTTCTGTTGCTCGACGAGCATCAGCATGGTGTCTTTCAAGGTGGTTTCCGAAATGGCCATCGTGCCCGACAGCGAGTGCAGCACGCCCACTTTCACTGGGCAGTCGGCGGCCATGGCCCCAGAGGCAATTGCGGTGCTTGCAAACAGAGCAGAGGCCAGTGTGGCTTTGAGTTGAGTTTTCACTTCCATGTTCCCTTGTTGGAAGCCGCAGAGCTGTAGCGCCCCTCACGAATGAGATATCCATCTTTTTGTTTTTTATGGATAAAACGCCAACAGCCCCCTTATGCAGCGTTAAAGATTTACATCTTCTGTGCTCAGGCCAGAGAGCCTTTCGCACATGTCCCCGCAACGTGTGGTGATCCATCTGAAACCCTGAGGCCGGAGGCTCATCACGCGCCGCACATGAAGTCTGGAGTTGGTTCAAACGCGCACACAAGACTGTATACAAGCGAACAGGTCGCAAATGCACCCACAGCATAATGTGCTCATTTTTTAGCCACTCAAAGCGCCCCATTGACGCTTTGATGCGCGCCACCAAAAGCCCACGCCGCGTGGCGCAATGGTGCGAATCCCAGCCTCTGCCTGCGATTTAAGCGCGCAAAGCAGCTCTAAACACAAAATTAGGAGCTTGCTGCCATCCTCCACACGCTTGGTTCGATGCCCGGACCGCCAACCAAAATGAACATAACGACTGGAAAGTGTTGGATCAGATGACGACAACGCATGACTTGAAAAATCGTATTGGCAACATTTTCGGCTCTGTCGCCGCGAAAATTTTCGGGATTCTATTTGCCTTGGTGGGCACGACCCTGGCGGCCATACTCGTCTCTGGATCTTTGATTTCCACGATCAATGACGAGGCCGAAACTCTGGTGACGTCATCCTTGCCGCCGCTGGAAACCGCCTCTGAAATTTCCAATTCCGTCTCGTCTCTCAAGGACACCGTGAACACCTTGCTGATCACGAACTCCCATTTAGCAATTCAGGGCGCATTGGATGAGGTCAACGAAGCCAACGCACATCTCCAGCGTCACATGGAAGAGGTTGATCACACGAAATATCCGGGGCTTGAGGACGAGATGACAACGCTCGTGACCAACCTCACCACTCTAGAACAGGCGCGCGAACAGGAGCTTGCGGCGCAGAAACTGAACATGCAGGCACTCGCACAATTGAGCCAGGATGCGCGCACCCTCGGTGACGATTTGCAGAGCCGGATCGAGAGCGCGTCGTTTTCGCTCCTCCTTGCGGGCAACACCGCGACCTCGAAATCAAGCCGCAACCTGAGCCAACTGCTCAAACGCGATGTCGATGCGCTCAAACTCGCTCTGATGATGAAAGCCGAGCTCAATCTGTCTGTCGGTTTGACGCAGTCCTTGCTCGAGACCAATGATGTCGGTTTGCGCTCCGAACTTCATGAAAAGGCCCTTGCAGGACAGGCGCGGATCGACACGATTTTGAATGAGATGGCGGACAACAAAGTGGCGAAGGCCTATGTCGGCACGCTACGCGATGCGATGGCTTTCCCCACAGAATTTCTGAGCCTTTCTCCATCCGAGATGAAAATACGTGCTCGACTATTGCACGCGGCACAAAACGATCTCGATGCCGAAGTGTCTCGCATTGTCGAGCAAACATTGGCCACCTTGGACAAGGAAAGTGCCGATGCGTTGAACACAAATGAGGCGGTGCTCAAGGGTCTTTTGGACACCGACGTGCGCCGCATCACCGATTTGGCGCGCTTTGACACGACCATCAAAACCGTTCTGATCAAGGCCATGCAAGGGGCAGCCTCCAACAACAGCGGCTATATTCAGGCGCTTCAGTTCGAAATCGATGAAATCACGCCAAAGCTCGAGGCGGATATCGCCGAGCTTCCAAAAGAACTTCATGGCATCTTGTCTTCGATATTGACGCAGGTAGATCCAGAAACCGGACTCCTTGCCACCCGCCTCAGAACTCTGACGGCCCGAAGCGAAGGATTTCTGGCCACCTCCGCCGTGTCAGAGGATCTTCTGAACATTTCCGACATCGTAGTCCAGATTTCCGGCGACTCGATTGCGGACATCTCAAACGCAAGCCAAGTGTTGATGTCCACCGCGCAAAATGCCTCGAACACCATGAGCGGCATCACCGCCTTTGCCATTGCGGTCGTTCTGGCCGCCCCTATTCTGACCTATCTCTTCATCATGCGACCGCTAAGCGCGGTGACGACGAGCACCGAACGCCTTGCCGTCGGGGAAATGACCGAAATAAAACGGGTTGGAGGTCGCTACGGTGAGATTGCTCGACTGTTCTCCGCCTTAAGCGTGTTCCGTAACAATTTGGTTGAGAAAGAGCGCATGGAGGCAGAAACCGCCCAACGCAAACAAAAAGAAGTCGAAGCAAAGGCCCGAGCCGCCGAAGACGAACGTGCGCGCGAAGCGGCGGAACAACAACGCGCACTCGAACAAGAGCGCCGAGAAAGAGAGCAGGAAGCCCGTTCAGAAGCCGATCGCCGGAAGCTTGAAGACGCCGCCGAAGCAGAGCGCAAAGCCCGTCATGCCGAACAAACCATGGTGGTCGATGCCTTGGCGGATGGCCTGCGCCGCCTGTCAAAGGGGGACGTGCGCCTGACGATCGATCATGTCTTCCCCGATGGCTATGAGCAGCTGCGTCAGGACTACAATGCTGCCGTCCTGTCCCTGCGCTCTGTGGTCGAACAACTATCGGGGACGTCACAGACGATCCACACCAACTCAAGCGAAATTTCGAATGCTGCGAATGATCTGTCCCAACGGACCGAACGCGCCGCCTCCATGTTGGGAGAAACAGCGTCGGCGCTGACAGAGTTGACCGCCGCCGTCAAATCCGCCGCCGATGGTGCAGCCTCCGCCAACGACACGGTGAGCGGCGCAAAGGCAAATGCACAAAACGCAAGCTCTGTCGTGCAGCAAGCAATCTCCGCGATGGACGCAATCTCGGATTCCTCCGAGAAGATCTCGAAAATCATCTCAGTAATCGACGATATCGCGTTCCAAACGAACCTTCTGGCGCTCAATGCCGGGGTCGAAGCGGCGCGCGCAGGAGATGCCGGTCGGGGTTTTGCAGTCGTGGCCTCTGAGGTCCGCGCAGTGGCGCAACGCTCTTCAGAAGCGGCCCGAGAGATCAATTCCCTGATTTCTGTCTCCGGTCAGGAAGTCGGTCGTGGCGTCACACTTGTCGACCAAACGGGCGAAGCGCTGCGTTCCATTGTTCAGGATGTGTCCGTCATTTCGACACATATGGCGGAAATCGCCACCTCTGCGGAACAGCAATCTGCGGGGATTTCCGAGATCAACAGCGCCGTCGCCAATCTCGATCAAACCACACAACAAAATGCAGCCATGTTCGAGCAGACCACTGCTGCCAGTTTCTCGCTTGCAAATGAGGCGTCTACCCTCAACGACATTGTTGCGCAGTTTGTTTTAAGCGACACCTCCGACGAGCAATCGCTCGTGGATAATGCAGAAGCGCCTGTGTCTTTGGCATCATGATCTTACCCGGGGCAAAAGGTGATGCCAAACTACGCAGATGCCCACCTTTTGCCCCCAGGCGAGTTCAGATGCGACAAGGAAAATCAAGATATGTCATGTGGCCATAAAAACTGGTAAAACCTTGATATGCCTCAAGGAAGATAAGGGTCGTATGGATGCATTTAGCCCTAACCGATCATTCCAGCACAGCAAGGATTGCACGTGACCGTATTCCAGAATGTCCCCTTCGATCAGCTTCAGGTCGGAATGGAGGCCGAAGTCCGACGCCTTTGCGCCGCGGATGATCTCTACGTATTCGCCCATGCCTCCGGCAACCTGAACCCGATGCACCTGCCACGCGAAGATGGCGACAAAGATGGCAAACCTGAAGCCGTCGCACCGTCTTTCTGGGTCGGCTCTCTCATTTCCGCAGTGCTGGGCAACAACCTGCCTGGCCCTGGAACCCTCTACAAATCGCAAAATCTTAAATTTCTTGGACGCGCGCATGCAGGCGATGAGTTGATCGCTCGGGTCAAACTGATCCACAAGGGCGATGCGCGAAGTGCGATTTTCGAAACCACGGTCTCTCTCGCCGACGGCACCCTCTTGGTCGAAGGCGAAGCCGAGGTGATCGCCCCCGAAACACATGAAAGTTTCGATATTCATGATGTCCCGGGGCTAACGGTCGAAAGCCATCGTCATTTCGACAAATTGCTTGAAATGACCGCTGATCTCCCCGCCACGCGTATGGCCGTGGTCGCCCCGGAAGAACCGAACTCGCTGCGTGGCGCCATGATGGCGGCGGACCACAAGCTGATCACCCCTATCCTCTTGGGCGACCAGGATAAGATCCGCAGCACAGCCAAAGAACTTGGGCTGTCTCTCGATGGCATCGAATTGATCCATTGCACAACACATCGCGAGGCAGCGCAACTGGCCGTCACCATGGTGCGCGCAGCCCGCGCCAGCGCGATCATGAAAGGCCACCTGCACACCGACGATCTCTTGCGCCCCATCCTCAGTTCGAATGGCGGCCTCAAAACCGGGCGTCGGCTCAGCCATATTTTCGTGATGGATGTGCCCGGTCTCGATCATCTTCTGATGGTCTCGGACGCCGCCATCAACATCGCGCCGGACCTGCCGACCAAAGTCGACATTGTGCAAAACGCGATCGATCTGGCGATCAGCCTCGGCATCGACACCCCGAAAGTGGGCGTCCTTTCCGCCGTCGAAACCGTCAATCCTAAAATCCCATCCACCTTGGATGCGGCGGCGCTCTCGAAAATGGCGGATCGTGACCAGATCAAAGGCGGGATCGTGGACGGCCCGCTCGCCATGGACAATGCAGTCAGCCTGACCGCAGCCAAGACCAAAGGGCTCAGAGGTGTTGTCGCAGGACATGCCGAAATCCTCGTCGTGCCGAACCTTGAAAGCGGCAATATGCTCGCCAAAGAATTGACATTCATCGCGCACGCCGAAGCTGCCGGTGTGGTGATCGGCGCGCGGTGTCCAATCGTGTTGAACTCGCGCTCCGACAGCGACAAATCGCGACTGGCCTCCTGTGCCGTCGCTGCCCTTCACGCGAAACGTGCGCGGGAGATCACCTGATGGGTCAACGCATTCTCACGATCAACGCGGGCTCTTCTTCGGTTAAATTCGCGCTCTACACCTCTGGCGAAACGCCGGATTGTCTGGCGCAAGGTCTGGTGCAGGGCATCGGATCGACCCCCAGTTTCAAATTCAAATCCGGCGGGCCGACGGAAACGAAACTCATTGATGCGGGGGATCAAACCCAAGCACTTGAGGTCATTTTGGCCGAAATCACACCTCTGCTCGATGGCCAAGACGTCGCGGGCGTCGGGCACCGGATCGTCCATGGCGGCCCCCTGCGCGCCACCCCCACGGAATTGACCCAAGACGTGCTGGCTGATCTCGCGACCTTCAATCCGCTGGCCCCTCTACACCAACCGCACAACCTGTCGGCGGTCGATGCGGCCAAAGAGGCCTTTCCCTATGCGCTGCAAATCGGCTGTTTCGACACGGCCTTTCACCGCAACCACCCTTGGGAAAACGACATCTACGCCATCCCGCGCAAATATTACCAACAGGGCGTGAAACGCTACGGTTTTCACGGGCTGAGCTACGATTACGTCTCGCATCAACTTGTCCGCGACCATCCCGAATTGCACGGCAAGCGGATCATCATGTGTCACCTTGGCAGTGGCGCGTCAATTTGCGCGGTCAACAACGGGGTGTCGATCTCGTCATCCATGGGGTTTTCGCCCCTGGATGGCATCCCGATGTCCACCCGCTCGGGCCACCTCGACCCCGGCATCCTTTTGTATCTCATGGAGACAGAGGGGATGACGGCAAATGAGTTGACCCACATGCTTTATTACGAATCCGGGCTCTTGGGCCTGTCGGGCATCAGCCATGACATGCAGGTTCTCGAAGCCTCGGACGAACAGGGCGCCAAGGATGCAGTCGAGTATTTCGTCTACCGCGTGCGGCGCGAGATTGGCGCCATGGCGGCGACGCTTTCGGGCATTGATGCGCTCGTCTTCTGTGGCGGCATCGGAGAAAATTCTCCCAATATTCGCCTCCAGATCATCGACCGGCTAGGCTTTTTGGGCATCGAACCCGATGTCGAAGCCAACGCCCGAAACGCCACCCTGATTTCCAAAGGCGCCACGCCTGTCTTCGTTATGCCAACGGACGAGGAACAGGTGATCGCCAATGCCGTGGCCAAGGCGCTTGTCCCCGCGCATTAAGCCCGTGGTTTAACTCTCTGCACTCCGCAACACACGTGCGGGGCGCACCCGCATGGCGCGCCATGAGAACAAGAGCGACGTCAAAGACGTCACAAAAATGCCGCCGATTATGATCCAAAGCGCCGCACCAAGAGACAGGGTGAAACCGGCCTCCATCACGAAATGAAGCACCGCCCAAGCCGCCGTCGCGCCAGAGACCAAGGCAACCAAACCAGCACCCAAACCAAGGATCAACGCGCGCAACGCAAAACTTGTCAAAATCCGCGCCCGCCGTGCGCCTAGGGTTTTCAACACCGCCGCCTCATAGCGCCGACGCTCTTCGCCCGCCGCAGCCGTGCCGATCAAGACCACGGCACCGGTCACCAGCGTCGCGATTGCCCCCAAGGTCGTGGCGCTCGCGATGCTTTGAAGCACAGAGACCACACGGTCGATGGCATCGCGCACACGGATCGTGGTGATGTTCGGATAGGCGCGCGCAAGATCGCGGATCAGCGGCGCTTCGGCTTCCTCTTCGGCATAGATCGTCGCGATCCATGTGTGCGGCGCACCGGCGAGGGCGACAGGATTCATGGTCAAGACAAAGCCCATGCCCGCGCCGGAAAAGTCCACATTCCGAAACGAGGTGATCGTCCCGGTGATGTCGCGCCCGAGGATGTTGACCGTCATCTCATCGCCGAGCTTCAATCCCATTTCTGCAGCTTCTTCGGCAGCAAAACTGATCTGCGGCGTGCTGTCTTCTGCGCGCCACCATGCACCGTCGGTCACCTCGGTGTTGTCGGGCGGTGTCTCAGCATAGGTGATGCCCCGATCTCCGCGCAGCACCCAGTGAGGACCTGCGACCTCTTGGGCATCGCGACCGTTGATCTGGGTGATCAGACCTCTGAGCATCGGCGCACTTTCGAACCGGGTGACGCCGGGATCACCTGTGACCCGCGCGGTGAGGCCGTCGATCTGATCCGGTTGAATATCGACGACATAATAGGACGGCGCGCGTTCCGGCAATTCCTGCGCAATGGCGCCGCGCATATTGGCGTCGATCTGACCGATGGCGGAGAGCACCGTGAGCCCGAGCCCAAGAGAGAGCACGACAGACACCGCTTCGCCCCCAGGTCCGCCGATGGAACCGAGAGCGAGACGCAGGGGCAAAGGCGCACCACGCCAACGAGACAGACGGCGCGCAATCGCGGTTAGGGCACGGCCCGCCAACACGAGAAACACGAAGGCGACGGCCAGCCCAGCGAAGGCCCAGAGCACAAGACTTTTGCTGTCGGAAAAACTGACGGCCACACCTACGAGTGAGGCAATCAGCAGGACAATCGCCACAAGATAAGGCCAACGCGGCCAGCCCTTCAGGCCGAAAAACGCATCGCGATAGAGGGCCGCCGGACGAATACGTTCGGCCCGTGCCAAAGGCCATAGCACAAAAATCGCGCTGGCGAAGAGGCCGTAGAGCGCGGCCTCAACGAGAGGCATGAGATGCGGCGTCGCCTCGACCGGCACCGGCAGAAGCGTGCGGATGATCGGGAAAGCGATCAGCGGAAGTAACGCACCTATGATGAGCCCGCCCAGAATGGCAAACCCCGACAATGTGCCGATCTGAAACGCATAGGTGAGAAAAATGGTGCGCCGCTCGGCGCCAAGGGTTTTCAACGTGGCGATGACCGAGATTTTGCGATCCAGATAGGCGCGCACAGCGGCAGAAACACCGACGCCGCCGACCGCCAACCCCGCCAGACCGACGAGCACCAGAAAGGAGCCGAGCCGATCCACGAATCGGTTCACGCCGGGGGCACCGTTGCGGGAATCGCGCCACCGAAAACCGCCGGAAGCAACCTCGACCTCGGCACGGGCTTTGAGGGCATCGAGATCCGTGTTGTCCGGCAGGTCGAGCCGGTAAGCGCTTTCGAACAGGGTGCCAGGCGCCAAAAGGCCAGAGCCTTGCAAGGAACTCAAAGAGGTGATGCTGCGCGGCCCAAGCGAGAACCCCGCGCCCGCTCCATCCGGTTCGCGGGTCAGCTCGGCCATGACGACAAAGGGCACATCGGCCAAGGTCACTCGGTCGCCGATCTCAAGGCCCAGCCGTTCGAATAACATGCGATCCAGCACAATGCCGGGCACACCGTCCTGACCGGCCAGCGCCTCAGACAGCGGAATATCCGGCGAAAGCCCAACCGTGCCGATCAGGGGATAGGCGCCATCGACGGCTTTCACCTGCGTCAGCGCGCGTTCCTCCCCCGCGCCCAGCATCGAGCGGAAATCAGCAATCTCGGAAAGCGCCAGAGAGTGATCTTCCATCCAGGCGCGCTCGTCCTCGGTGGCAAAGCGATAGGTGAATTCCATCTCCGCATCGCCGCCCAAGAGCGCCGCCCCTTCGCGTGCGAGGCCTCTGGAAATCCCGTCGCGCACGGAGGTCACCGCCGCGATTGCCGCAACGCCTAACAGAAGGCTGAGGATCAGAACCCGAAACCCTTTGACGCCCGCACGCAATTCGCGCCGGGCGATGGTCCATGCCAGCCGCGTGCTCACGCCTGTGGCTCCGCATCAAGCCGACCGTCGCGCAACCGAACAACACGGTCACAGCGCGCCGCGAGGTCCGGGGAATGCGTCACCATGACCAAGGTTGCCCCATGACGATCCCGCAAGCCCATCAACAGCTCCATGATCGCCTCGCCCGTCGTGCCGTCGAGATTGCCGGTCGGCTCATCCGCCAAAAGCAATTCCGGACGCGGCGCAGAGGCCCGCGCCAAGGCGACACGCTGCTGTTCGCCGCCCGACATTTGCGCCGGGTAATGATCTGCCCGCGCACCGAGCCCCACGGCCTCCAACTCCGCCCGCGCGCGCTCGAAGGCATCAGCCACGCCCGCAAGCTCCAGCGGGATCGCCACATTTTCCAAAGCCGTCATCGTCGGAATGAGGTGGAAAGACTGGAACACCACCCCCATATGATCTCTGCGAAACTGCGCCAGTTGATCCTCGTTCATCGCGCTCAGATCGCGCCCGAGCACCGACACCCGACCGCCGCTGGCCCGTTCCAGCCCACCCAAAACCATGAGGAGCGATGACTTGCCGGACCCAGACGGCCCAACAAGCCCAAGCGTCTCGCCACGTTTGACCTCCAGTGAAATGCCGCGCAAAATGTCGACTGGCCCCGCATTGCCATCCAGAGACAGCTGGATGTCTTGGGTGGCGATGATCGGCTCTGTCATGTTGGGTCCTTGAGGAGATATCTTATTGATCTGTGACACATATGGGGCCACACGCCGCCTCGGCAACCATCTCTCACGTATCTTGGTCAAGATTGTCTTGATTGGCCTGCCCGCGATGGCTGCCGCCGAACCTGTGCGCATCGTGGCTCTCGGCGACAGTCTGACACAGGGTTACGGACTCATTCAACAAGACGGGTTCACGGCGCAGTTGCAACGTTGGCTTGATGCGCATGAGGCGGAGGCGACCATCGTTAACGCGGGCGTGTCTGGCGACACGACGGCGGGGGGACTGAGCCGGGTCGATTGGAGTTTGACGCCGGATATCGACGGGATGATCGTGGCCCTCGGCGGCAATGACCTATTACGCGGGCTGTCGCCGGAGCTGTCGCGCGCCAATCTCACCGGAATTTTGCAGGCCGCAGAGGCGAAAGACATTCCCGTCCTTCTGGTCGGCATGCAGGCCCCCGGCAATTACGGCGCCGACTATAAGGCACAATTCGATGCAATCTATCCGGAGCTGGCCGAAGAGTTCGGCACCCTCCATTTCGAAGGGTTTCTGAAACCTCTGACCGATTTGGCGCCTTGGGAACAGGTGCTCGACACCCATATGCAGCCGGACGGCATCCACCCGAATGCGACAGGCGTGTCGGTCATTGTCGAGGCGATGGGCCCAACGGTTGCCGAACTCGCCGAACTGGCGCGAGAGTGAGGTCGTTCAGGGCTTTGGGTGATCGTCATAATCGCCGGTGAGGATGCGGTTCGCATCGCCGTCCGGGTCGTCATATTGGCGCGAGCGGATCGACCAGAAAAACCCCGCAAGCCCAAGCCCGCCGAGAAAGATCGAAATCGGGATGAGATAGACGAGTACGTTCATGATTTTCCTCTGAGGCGAAGTGCGTTGAGCGACACGGTGATCGAACTGAACGACATGGCCAAGGCCGCCGCCAGAGGCGTAGCGAAACCGGCCAGAGCAATCGGCACAGCGATCAGGTTGTAGAGCGTCGCGATGTTGAAGTTTTCCTTGATCCGCTTGGTGGCGGAGACAGCGACCTGCGTGGCCTCGCCCAGAGGTTCAAGCGTTTTGCCCAGAAGCACCATGTCGGAGACGACCCGCGTCGCCTCCAAAGCAGAGGCCGGCGAGATCGACACATGGGCGGCGGCAAGTGCTGCGGTGTCGTTGAGGCCATCGCCAACCATCAGAACCTTGCGGCCGGAGCGGGTCAATTCGCCCACCCGCAGCGCTTTGGTCTCCGGCAGGCATTCCGCATCCCAGGCTTCGATCCCGATCCGCCGGGCAATGTCGGCCACGGCAGCGGGCGCATCGCCAGAGAGCAGGACCACATCCTTGCCCTGACGTTTCAACGCGGCGACCGCCTCGGCGGCGCCATCACGCAGGTGATCGACGAAGGCAAAGGCAACGGGCGCGTCCTCGCCGATCTTGAGGTAGGTGGCGGTCTGCGACAGCGCCGCAGCGCCGAGCCAAGCTGCACGGCCAAGGCGCACAGTTTCGCCGTTCAATTTGCCCTCGACACCCTGCCCCGGCACCTCAACGATATTGGTCACGTTGGCCGGGGTCACGTCGGCGGCACGTGTGGCATCATAAAGCGCCGCGGACAAAGGATGCGCAGATCCCGCAGCCAAGGCCATCGCCACGCCGCGTGCGAGCGGCGGGATTTCGGAGAGGTTCGACAGCTCCGGCTTGCCCTCGGTCAGAGTGCCGGTCTTGTCGAAAACCACCGTGTCCACCTCGGCGAGACGCTCAAGCGCTGTGGCGGATTTGATCAACATACCGGACCGGAACAGACGCCCTGAGGCAGCTGTGGTCACAGCAGGCACAGCGAGACCCAAGGCACAGGGACAGGTGATGATGAGAACCGCAACCGCGATGTTCAAAGAATGACGCACATCACCGGTGCCGATCATCCAGCCGACAAAAGCAAACAGCGCCAAGAGATGCACGACAGGCGCATAAATCTGCGCCGCGCGGTCGGCGAGAGAGGTGTATCTGTTGCGCGAGGTTTCCGCCATGGCGACGAGATCGGCCATGCGGTGCAGTGAACTATCTTCGCCTGCGGCGGTCACTTTCACCACTAGAGGGCCGGTCAAATTCACCTCACCTGCCGAGACGATGGTATCGACGCCCGCCTCAACCGGAAGGCTTTCGCCGGTCAAAAGGGAACGGTCCAGCTCGGAGGCGCCTTCGACGACGATGCCGTCCACCGGCACGCGAGCGCCGGGCACGACACGCACCAAAGCGCCCTTGGCCAGATCGGTGATCGACACCACCGTGCCATCGGCCAAGGTGGCGCGGGGCACTTCGAGGGCGGCAAGTTCTTCGGCAGCGGAGCGGGCCACGGAGCGGGTGCGGTAATCGAGATAGCGCCCGGCCAAAAGGAAGAACGTCAGCGAAAGCGCCGCATCGAAATAGGCGTGACGCCCGGATTCCATCGTCTCGAAGAGAGACATGCCACCCGCCAAAAGGATCGCGAGTGAAATCGGCACATCCATATTGAGGCGCTTGGCCCGCAGCGCGGTCCAGGCCGAGCCGAAGAACGGTTGCGCGGCATAGGCAATAGCGGGCAACGCAATGGCTGCGGAAATCCAGTGGAACAGGTCGCGGGTGACATCGGAGGCACCGGACCAGACCGCGACGGATAGAAGCATCACATTCATCATCGCAAAGCCGGAGACTGCGATGCGGGTCAGGATGGCGCGGCCTTTCTTGTCCGTCTCGGTCGCCGAAATCGCGCCCGCGTCCAGTTCATAGGCCTCATAGCCCGCGCGGGTCAGCGCGCCTATCAATGTGTCGACGGAGACGTCTTCGTCAGCTTCGATCTGCGCGCGTTTCAGGGTCAGGTTGACCCGCGCGGCGCGCACCCCCGGCTGTTTCGTCAACTCGCGCTCGACGCCCGAAATACAGGCCGCGCAGTAGATCGCAGGCAGGGACAGAACGAAACGCGTGTCACGCACATCGCGCGCATGCGCCGCCTCTTCGGCGGCGGGAGCGGCGACACAGGCCGGACAGGCCGAGATTTGGACCTCAGACATGCTTGGTCTCCCGCGCTCAGCGCTTCACATGAATGACGACGCGCTGGGTGAAATGCGTGCCATCAGCCGCCTTGGCGACCATGCGGTAGTTCCAGTTGCCCTCGGCCAGCATGCCCGTTTTGGCCACATATGCCTCGCCGTTGAACACGAACTCTGGATCTTGATCGTCCACCACGGTGGTCGCGCGCCCCAAGGTGCCGCTGATTTCAGCGACTTCGACAGGGTTGCCCTCCGCATCGCGGATATAGACGAACAGGTTCTCCTGATCGTCCACCGCTTCGACGGTCCACCCCAGGGATTCCTGTGCCTCTTTGTCACGATTGAAGGTCTGGGAGACGCCATAAGAGTTTGCGGTCTCGAGGCCCGGAAAGGTCTTCACGGCCTGCACGGCCATGAAGATGTTCACACCAATGATGACGGCAAAGGCCGATACAGTGATGATGAGGACGTGTTTGCCAGTAATCTCTTTTCCAGTGATTTCGCGTGCCATGTTTTACTGTCCTCGCCCATTGAATACCGAGTCCACGGAAACGCGCTCGTTGGACACGTCGTCTTCGACCCAGAAGGTGAACTCCGTGCGGTCAGACATCGCGGGTTTTGACCCTGCGGGTGCTTCGACATAGGCGCGCACGATCCGCATTTCGTCGGCGTTCACCGGGATGGTATCGCCGGCATCCGTGTCGGAATCCTGCAACGTCACCGTCAGAGCGTCGTTGCCGGTGACACTAACACGGAACTCGCGGGTTTCGCCATGTTTGTTGCGCAGACGCAGGTCGTAAATGTTGCGGATCGCACCATCGGATTGCAGGACGTAGGTCGGGTTACGCACCGGCGCCACGGTCATATCAATATCGGCACGGATGAACAGCGCGAACAAAAGCGCCACGCCAACGCCGGACCAGAGCACGGTGTAAAGAATGGTGCGCGGGCGGAAGATGTGCTTCCAGACGGGTTTCGGCTCTTGGCCGGCGATCTCGCGCGGCTCGTCGGTCAGCGCCATGTAGTCGATCAGACCCCGCGGCTTGCCGATCTTGTCCATCATCTCGTCGCAAGCGTCGATGCAGAGCGCGCAGGTGATGCACTCAAGTTGCTGGCCGTCGCGAATGTCGATGCCCATCGGGCAAACGTTCACACAGGCCATACAATCAATACAATCGCCAAGGTTCTCGGCGCCTGCGCCCTTGCGATGTTTGCCGCGCGGCTCCCCTCGCCAGTGACGATAGCCAACAACGAGTGTGTCTTCGTCCATCATCGCAGCCTGAATCCGCGGCCAAGGGCACGCATAGATACAGATTTGTTCGCGCGCGATAGCGCCGAAAAAGACGGTCGTAGCGGTCAGGATCGCCATGGTCAAATAGGCGATCGGATGCGCATTTCCGGTCACCAAATCGACCAAAAGCGTCGGCGCATCGGTGAAATAGAACACCCAAGCCCCGCCGGTCGCCAGACCGATGAGAATCCAAGTTATATACTTGACCACCCGCAGGCGGACTTTGCGCAAATCCCATTTCTTTTGGCGATGCAGACGCAAACGCGCGTTGCGGTCGCCTTCGATCCAGCGTTCAACCAAAATGAAAAGGTCCGTCCAGACGGTTTGCGGGCAGGCATAGCCACACCACACACGCCCGGCAGCGGAGGTGAACAGGAAAAGACCAAGCCCCGCCATGATCAACAGACCGGCAATGAAATAGAATTCATGCGGCCAAATCTCGATCCAGAAGAAGAAAAAGCGACGGTTGGCCAGATCGATCAGGATCGCCTGATCCGGCAGCTCAGGCCCACGGTTCCACCGGATCCACGGCGAGAGGTAATAAATTCCCAGCGTGATCGCCATGATGATCCATTTGAGATTCCGAAACTTACCCTTCACACGACGCGGGAACACCGGCTCGCGAGAGGCGTAAAGTTTTTCTTCGGGGGGGGTGTCGGTAGAGCTCATGGAGCATTGCCTTTTCACACTGTTCGCGTTTGCACCTTATTGCGGGCGAGGGCTGTACAGAGCCTTGATGTGAATCAAACTTTTGTGACCCTTGGACAAAGATGCATTAAAAACACGCCTTTTTCATGCGACATCCTGCCTCACACCTGCCGACGCGAACAGAACATCGATAGAAAAAGCCGCGGCGCTGACGTGCCGCGGCTTTCAAAATTTGTGGACACCGACCCCGAAGAAACGCGCGAACAGGATCAAGGGCCGGTGCCGCAACCCGGACGTTGCCGCCCGGATGCCGGTGTTATTGACCGCCGCCCAGCTGGTGGACGTAGAGTGCGGCTGCGTTGACTTCGGCTTGCGTCAGACGCTGACCCCAAGCGGGCATCACGCCGAAACGGGCGTTGAAGACCGTTTCATAGACTGCGTCATGATCGCCACCATAGAGCCAGATGGCGTCGGTCAGGTTCGGCGCACCTTGGTAGATGTCGCCGGTGCCGTCTTCGCCGTGGCAGGAGGAACAGTTGATCTCGAAGACTTCTGCACCAGCGGCCGCAAGGTCGACATCATAGGTGCCGCCCACGAGGTTGGTACCGTCGCCTTCGGGGTCGGACAGGGACATGGCGAAGGCCACGGCCTGATCGATTTCCTCTTCGGTCAGCAACTCGTCGGCGCCGAATTTCGGCATCTCGGAGTAGCGGGCTTCGTCGGTTTCGTTACGAACGCCGTGCTGAACGGTATAGGCAACCTCGTCGATGGTGCCACCCCAGAGCCAGTCGTTGTCCAACAGGTTCGGGTAGCCCACGTTGCCAGCAGCCCCGGAGCCGTGACACTGCGAACAGTTGGCCCGGAACACGGCAGCGCCCATGTTCACACCATAGTTGTGTACGTCGGAGCCCACCTCGATCGCGGTGATGTCGGCGGCTGCGAGCTCTGCGTTCACAGCTGCGTTCATCTCCTCGAAAGAGGCGATCTTGCCGGCCACCTCGGCGCGGGTCGACCAGCCGAGCATCCCGGCAGTGGCGCCTTTGACCAGCGGCCATGCGGGCATGGCGATGGTGTAGGCGATGCCCCAGATGATGCAGAGATAGAAGGTGTAAAGCCACCAACGGGGAAGCGGGTTGTTCAGTTCTTCGATCCCGTCCCACGAGTGGCCCGTGGTTTCCACGTCTTTCTTATTGCTCATGTCCTCGCCTCCTTTTCGGCGGGTTTGTCTTCATGCCGGAAGATGATGTCGGCCGTGTCACGATGTTCTTTGCGGGAGCCCGGGCGAAACGCCCAGAACACGACGCCCACAAAGAACAGGAACATGGCCAAGAGCACCCAGCTGTCGGCAAATTCGCGAAGGATGTGATAATCCATCTCGTGTCTCCTCAGCGAGACGCGTCGGGCGTAAAGGTCGAGAAGTCGACCAGCGTTCCGAGCATCTGCATATAGGCGATGAGGGCATCCATCTCGGTGATACCGTCTTGACCGTCGAAGTTGGACACGACAGCGCCGGGGTAGCGTTCCATAAGGCCATCGGTGTCGGCCCACGGGTCAGCCTGCGCTGCAAAGTCTTCTTTCGCGACCTCGATCATCTCGTCGGTGTAAGGCACACCCACGATCCGGTGAGTCGACATCAGATCCTCGATATATTCGGCATCGATGTAACGATCGGAGAGGAACCCGTATTTCGGCATAACCGATTCCGGGACAACAGATTGCGGGTTGGTGAGGTGATCCACATGCCACGCGTCCGAATAACGACCGCCCACACGGGCAAGGTCAGGACCGGTCCGTTTGGAGCCCCACTGGAACGGGTGATCGTATTTCGATTCCGCTGCCAGCGAGTAGTGACCGTAACGCTCCACCTCGTCGCGCATCGGGCGGATCATCTGCGAGTGACAGACATAACAGCCTTCACGCACGTAGATTTCCCGACCGGTGAGCTCCAGCGGGGAGTAGGGGCGCACGCCCTCCACATCCTCGATGGTGTTTTCCAGGTAGAACAGCGGAGCGATCTCGACGATCCCGCCCACGGTGACGACCAGAAGGGCGCCAACCATGAGAAGAGTCCCGTTGGTTTCGATGATCTTATGCTTATCAATGAGAGCCATAGTCGAAACCCTCCCTTATTCGGCCGGCACGGCAGCAGGCTCAACCGCTTTCACGGGGCTGCGACGCACGGTCATGACGAGGTTGTAGCACATGATGATCGCACCGGTGAGGTAGAGCACCCCGCCCATAGCACGCACCACATACATCGGATACTTGGCGGACACGGTGTCGGCAAAGGCGTTCACGAGGAAGCCTTGGCTGTCGACTTCGCGCCACATCAGGCCTTCCATGATACCGGTCACCCACATCGAAGCGGCGTAGAGCACGATGCCGATGGTGGCGAGCCAGAAGTGCCAGGACACGAGGCCGAGAGAGTAGAGACGCTCACGGTTCCACAGGCGCGGCACGAGGAAGTAGAGTGCGCCAAAGGTGATCATACCGTTCCAGCCCAGAGCACCGGAGTGCACGTGACCGATGGTCCAGTCGGTGTAGTGAGACAGCGAGTTCACAGCCCGGATCGACATCATCGGACCTTCAAAGGTCGACATGCCGTAGAAGCCGATGGAGATCACCATCATACGGATCACCGGATCGGTGCGCAGTTTGTCCCATGCGCCAGACAGCGTCATCAGACCGTTGATCATGCCGCCCCAAGAAGGCATCCAGAGGATCACAGAGAACACCATGCCCAGCGTCGAGGCCCAGTCGGGCAGCGCGGTGTAGTGCAGGTGGTGCGGACCGGCCCAGATATAAAGGAAGATCAGCGCCCAGAAGTGGATGATCGACAGTTTGTAGGAGAACACCGGACGTTCGGCTTGTTTCGGCACGAAGTAATACATCATGCCCAGGAAGCCTGCGGTCAGGAAGAAGCCCACAGCGTTGTGGCCGTACCACCACTGGGTCATCGCGTCTTGTACGCCGGACATCACCATGACGGAGCGCGAGCCCAGAATGGAGATCGGCACAGCCAGGTTATTGACGATGTGCAGCATCGCGATGGTGATGATGAAGGACAGGTAGAACCAGTTGGCGACGTAGATGTGCTTTTCTTTACGCTTAAAGATCGTGCCCATGAACGCCAGCAGGTAGGCCACCCAAACGATGGTCAGCCAGAGGTCGATGTACCATTCCGGTTCGGCGTATTCTTTCGACTGGGTCACCCCCATCAGATAGCCGGTCGCGGCCAAAACGATGAAGAGGTTGTAACCCCAGAACACGAACCAGCCGAGGTTGCCGCCCCAAAGACGCGCCGCCGAGGTGCGCTGCACCACGTAGAAGGAGGACGCGATCAAGGCGTTACCGCCAAAGGCGAAAATCACCGCGGAGGTGTGCAGAGGGCGCAGACGCCCGAAGTTGCCGTATCCTTGCAGGAACTCGAAGTTCAACTGCGGGAAAGCAAGCTGGAAGGCAATGAACGTCCCTGCGAGGAAGCCCACAACGCCCCAGCCGGCGGTGGCGATGACACCGGCGCGCACAACGCCGTCAAGATACCCGGTCGGAGCCGGTTTGACGTCACCTGTCGTGCGCAGGGTGTAAATAAAGGTGATGGCTGCAGCGGCCATAAAGATGAGCGCGTGCACCTGATAGGCAAAATCACGCCCGTAGTTGGCGGCAAGGCCGAAGAGAATCACGGCGATCCCCAGCACTGCCAGCTTAATATAGTTCCACATGTTGCGTCCCTTCGTTCATTCGCCCTGTTCTCTGGGCATAGTCGTCCCGCATTCGACCCACGGGTGCCGACAGTGAGCGGTTTGTCTCACATCTCTGTGACCAGCCTTGATCTGAGTCAAAACACTCACATTTAGGATTTTTCTACGAAGAATTCCCAGTCTCTCTCTAGAACCGCGATCATCCGTCGCAGCCCTGTTCGCATGGGCAAGTCTGCCCTGTCTTGGCCATTTCACAAAGGCAAAATGCAACCCTCGCGTGCGTATGTCGAAAATCGCGGCATTTTTGTTGATCTCAATCAATGCTATGATTGTCGAACAGACGCATGGTTTGTTTAGAACCAACAGACACGCGAATGGAGGCGGACATGCCCTTCAAAACCATCACAACCATCATGTGCAACATGGACGCCGACCGTCACGCTCTTGATGCGGCGGTGGCTCTGGCCCGACGCGAAGAGGGGCACCTCGACGTGATCTGCCTCGGTCTCGACCGGACGCAGCCGGGCTTTTATTACGCTGGCACCAACGCCATGGCGCTGCAGGACAACCTGCAGCAGGCGCAGGCCGACAGCAAAAAAATCGAGGAAGAAGTCAACGCTTACCTCAAAGCCGAGGAGATCCCTTGGGTCACCAATCCGGTGACGGCCCAAATGGCTGGCCTGACCCCGCAGCTCGCGCATTTCCTGCGTTTCTCCGACGTGGTCGTCCTGCCCCGTCCCTACGGTGCCGGTCGCGGACATGAACACGAAGAGATTCTCGAAGCCGCGCTCTTCTCCGGCCATGTGCCCGTGCTCGTCGTTCCCGATGGCGTGAATGTGCCCGAAAACATCGACCGCGTGGTCGTGGCTTGGAACGAAAGCGCCGAAGCTCTTGGCGCTGTGCGCTCTGCGCTCCCGATCCTGCAAAAGGCCGATCTGGTGGACATCACCATCATCGACCCGCCGCAACACGGCCCCGACCGCTCCGACCCGGGTGGCTCTCTGTGTCAGATGCTCGTACGTCACGGCGTGCGTGCAGAGGTTTCCGTGCTCGCGAAAACCATGCCCCGCGTTTCCGACGTTCTGATGCGGCAATTGACCGACAAGGACGCCGATATGCTGGTGATGGGCGCCTATGGCCATTCGCGCTTTCGCGAATCCATCTTGGGTGGCGCAACACGGCATATGCTCGAGCTTGCCGAGCTTCCGGTGCTGATGTCGCACTGACATCTCGTTGATAGAAAATAAAAAAACGCGCCTGAGGGCGCGTTTTTTATGTCTCGCATCTCAGAGGCTCAGATCATCAAGCCGCCATCGGTGTCGTCACCGGTTTCAATCTGAAGCCGGTCGTAATCGGGAATCACCACCTTGCGCTTGCCCTCAAGCGTGATCACCCCATCGCGTTTCAGCGCAGAGATCTGGCGCGACACGGTTTCAAGCGTCAGCCCGAGATAATCCGCCATCGCCTCTCGCGTCAGCGGCAGCTCGAAATCCATGCCATCGCCTGCGGTGGTCAGCTCAAGAGAGGCTTCGCGTCGCGCAATGATAGCGAGGAGCGAGGCGATCTTTTCCCGCGCGGTCTTACGCCCGAGAATCAGCATCCATTCCCGCGCCGCGTCCAATTCGTCGAGCGTCATTTCCAACAGGCGCTGGCTGACATGCGGCGTGCGCAGCATCATTTGTTCAAACGGTTTGCGGCGGAAACAACAGAGCGTGAGGTTCGACACCGCGACCACATCATAAGGCGCCGCGTCGCGCCCAGGACGTCCAAGAAAATCCGACGGCAGCAAAAGCCCCACCATCTGGGTCCGTCCGTCTTCCATCGCCTGGCTCAGAGAGGCCACGCCGGTTACAACGGAGGCCACGAAATCCATACGATCCCCGGACCAAACAATCGGCTGACCTGCTTCGTAAGAGCGATAGTATTTGATCGCATCGAGTTCTTCGAGTTCATCCGCCTCGCACCGCGCACAAACGGCACGGTGGCGGATCGGGCAGGAACCGCATTCCTTGTGGTCAAATGTCATGTCGCTCATCTGTGCGCTCGCAATTCTTGATCTGGGTCAATGCGCCAAATCTATGATTCACTAGAGCGTATCCCTATGAACAAACACACGCAACTCCGCAAGCTTGGCCTCTTCGATGCCCGTGTGCCACGGTACACGAGCTATCCGACAGCGCCGCATTTTGGCAACACAACCTCTGCGGAGGATGTGAAAGGCTGGCTGAAGACCCTAGATTCTGCACAGCCGATCTCACTCTATGTCCATGTGCCATTTTGTCGGCGCCTGTGCTGGTTCTGCGCCTGCCGCACGCAGGGCACGAGCACGGCTGGCCCCGTGGCCACCTATGTCGAGACGCTCAAAGCCGAACTGGCGCTGATCAAGGCCCAGCTTCCCGAAGGCATTGAAATCGGGCATTTGCACTGGGGTGGCGGCACGCCGACCTTGTTGGAAGCCGAGATGATCACTGATCTCTCCGCCGCCATCCGCGATGTCGCGCCTTTCGCCCGGGACTATGAGTTCTCCGTCGAGGTCGACCCGAACGAGATCGACGACGCCCGTCTCGATGCGCTGGCTGCCGCGGGCATGAACCGCGCTTCCATCGGCGTACAGGATTTCGACCCCGAGATTCAGGAGACCATCGGCCGCATTCAGTCTTATGAGACAACGAAAGCCGCCGTGGACGGTTTGCGCGCGCGGGGCATTCGCTCGCTCAATGCCGATATTCTCTACGGCCTGCCCGGCCAAAGCCCGGAGAAAATCTCCGAGAGCGTGCAAAAACTTCTGTCGCTGTCGCCCGACCGCGTGGCGCTTTTCGGCTATGCCCATGTGCCGTGGATGGCGCGGCGTCAGAATATGATCCCGACCGACGCGCTGCCAACGCCCGAAGAGCGGCTTGAGCTGTTCAACATCGCGCGCGATCTCTTTGTCTGGGACGATTATGTCGAGATCGGCATCGACCATTTTGCGAAAAAAGGCGACGGCCTCGAAGTTGCGCTGCGCACCGGCAAGTTGCGCCGCAATTTCCAAGGCTACACCGACGACAAATGCCCGACCATGGTCGGCGTTGGCGCATCTTCGATCGCAAAATACCCGCAAGGCTATGCCCAGAACCAGCCCTCGACCTCGAAATATCAGGCCGAAGTGCGCGCCGGAAAGCTGCCCATCGCGAAGGGCCATGTGTTCTCGCCGGAAGATCACCTGCGTGGCCGCATCATCGAAGCCTTGATGTGCGATTTCCGCGTCGAAGCGGAGGAGTTGGCCCAGAATTTTGGCCTCTCCGCCGAAGGGTTCGACGCCTTTGCGACCTGCGTGCAAGAGGCCTTCCCCGAGATGCTCGACATCTCGCCGGAGCGCATCGTTATTCGCGAAGAGGCCCGGCCGCTCACCCGCATGATCGCACGGCATTTCGATGCCTATGACATGACACAGGCACAGCATTCCTCAGCGGTTTGACCGCCCCTCCCTGGCTATTCAAAGACCCGCTTATGGCGGGTCTTTTGCTGTCCGCCCCTTGCCTTCCCCTTTGAATTACTGGACACCCGGTGCAACAACCGGAGACCGACCATGGACATTATTTCCCGCCTTCAATCCATCACGCCGCATGTGCTCACGGGCGAAGACGCCCTGCCCTATGGTCGCGATTGGGTCGGGAAATATGAAACCACCCCGCGGGCCGTGGTGCGCCCTGCCACGACCGAAGAGGTCTCCGCCATTCTGGCCCTTTGCCATGAGACCGGCACACCCGTGGTGCCGATGGGCGGCAACACCGGACTGACCGGCGCCACCGCAGCAGACGGTGCCTTGGTCCTCTCCCTCGACCGGATGCAAACCATCCGCGAGATCCGTCCCGAAGCCCGCCTCGCTGTGGTTGAGGCGGGTGTGATCCTGCAAAACCTGCACGATGCCACCGCCGAGCATGGCCTGACCTATCCGATGACCTTTGGCGCGAAAGGCTCCGCGCGGATCGGCGGCACTC
Source organism: Celeribacter sp. PS-C1 (assembly GCF_019429625.1). Taxonomy (GTDB): domain Bacteria; phylum Pseudomonadota; class Alphaproteobacteria; order Rhodobacterales; family Rhodobacteraceae; genus Celeribacter. The sequence goes on along the minus strand of NZ_JAHXRW010000005.1, from coordinate 218,618 downwards.
TGGCCTCCAACGCGGGCGGCTCCAACGTACTGCGCTATGGCAACACCCGCGATCTCTGTCTCGGCATCGAAGTCGTTTTGGCCGATGGCCGTGTGCTTGATCTCATGAGCGAGCTGCACAAAGACAATTCGGGCTATGACCTGCGCGATCTGATCATCGGCTCCGAAGGCACATTGGGCGTGATCACCGCCGCCGTGTTGAAACTGGAACCGCAGCCCTTGGCCTATGCCTCCGCCATGGTCACCGTGCCGGACCTCTCCGCCGCGCTCGATCTCTTGAACGCGCTGCAAACCCGCACGGGCGGCATGGTCGAGGCGTTTGAGTATATGCCGCGCGACTATATGGCGAATTTGAAACGCTTCCGCGCCGACCTGACCCCACCTTTGGGCCATGATCAGGAACATACGATTTTCCTGGAAGTCGCCTCGACCATGGCGCGGGATTGCACCCCCGATGAGACCGGTCAGCTGCCGCTCAGCGCGCATCTCGAAGAGACGCTGGGCGAGATGTTCGAAGAAGGCCTCGTACTCGACGCGGCATTGGCACAGAGCGAGGCGCAACGCCGTGTAATGTGGGAAATTCGCGAGGCGGCGGCGGAAATATCGGTGGCGATCAAGCCGGTGGTGATCAACGACCTCTGCCTGCCTCTGGATCAGATCGAAACCTTCCTGAGCCGCGCCGAGACCACGCTGCGCGCGGTTGATCCCGGCTTCGGCACCTGTGTCGTGGCCCATCTGGGCGACGGCAACATTCACTACACGATCTATCCGAGCACGGATGATCTGGCCGATCCGTTGATGGAAGCGGTGGAGGACATCGTCAAAGACATGCGCGGCAGTTTTTCTGCCGAACATGGCATCGGGCTGTCGAAATTGCCGTCGATGCGGCGGCGGAAGGACCCGGTGGCTTTGGAGATGATGCGCGCGGTGAAGGCGGCCTTTGACCCGAAAGGGATTTTGAATCCCGGAAAGACGCTGCCCTAAGCGTTATTTCCAGTCAAAGAACCCGGCGCCAGCGCGCTCCAAAAGCTTTGTCGCCAGTTCAATCCCCATCGCAGCGCCGTCTTCAACCGGACCGGAGATTTCATCCATCAGGCTCTCAGAGCCATCGGTGCGCAGGATCTCTCCACGCAGCCGAAGCGTGCCCCCCTCGATCTGCGCCAGACCCGCTATCGGGGTCTGACAAGAGCCGTCGAGTTTGGCCAGAAACGCGCGTTCACAGGCCATCGCCTGTCCCGTCGGCACATGGTGCAGCGCGGCGAGCATCTCGGCGATGTCACTGTCGGCCTCGCGATGCTCAATCGAAATCGCGCCTTGCGCCACGGCGGGGAGCATCTCTTCGGCGCTGACCGCCTGACGCGGCACGTCGTCATAGCCCAGACGATTGAGCCCAGCCATGGCGAGGAAGGTGGCGTCGGCCACGCCCTCTTCGAGTTTGGACAAACGGGTCTGAACCGAGCCGCGGAATTCCACGACCTTGAGATCGGGCCGCTTGTTCAACAACTGCGCTTTGCGGCGCAGAGAGGACGACCCAACGGTCGCGCCCTGCGGCAGGTCGGCGAGCGCCTTGCCATCCAATGTGATGAAGGCATCAAAAGGGTTTTCACGCTCCAAGAACGTGCCGAGCACCAGCCCCTCGGGCTGTTGCACCGACATGTCTTTCGTCGAATGCACCGCAATATCGACCTCGCCATTCAACAGCCGGTCTTCGATCTCTTTGGAGAACAAACCTTTGCCGCCCAACTCGCGCAGCGCGCGGTCCTGCACCCGATCACCGCGCGTGGAGATCGCGACGATCTCAAAGGCCGCTTCGGGCAGATCGAAAGCCTGCATCAACAGCGCGCGCGTCTCATAGGCCTGCGCCAGCGCAAGCGGGGAGCCACGGGTGCCGATTTTCAGCGGTTGAGCGGGGGTCGGAAGCGTCAAAGTCATGGCCAAGGCTTACCTGCGGCGGATCGGCCTGACAAGCGGGGAAAGTGCCTTGTGCGCTTGACAAATCCGCGCAAGGCAGGGACCAGTGCGGGGCAGTATGAATGGGAGGCCCAGATGACCGACAAGACGATCCTGAAAGCTCTGAAAGGCGAAACGCAAAAGGTGCCGCCGATCTGGATGATGCGTCAGGCCGGACGGTATCTGCCAGAGTACCGCGCGACGCGGGCCGAGGCCGGGGATTTCCTGTCGCTGTGCTATAACTCCGATCTGGCCGCCGAGGTGACTTTGCAGCCGATCCGTCGGTTCGGCTTTGACGCCGCGATCCTCTTTGCCGACATCCTCTTGCTGCCGCAGGCATTGGGCGCCGATCTCTGGTTCGTCACCGGCGAAGGCCCGCGCCTGTCGACCATCACCGAAGACGCGGATTTCGCCAAGCTCAAGGGCAAGGATGACATCCACGACAAGCTCTCGCCGATCTATGAGACCGTGAGAATCCTCTCGACCGAGCTGCCAAAAGAAACGACGCTCATCGGCTTCGCCGGCGCGCCCTGGACCGTCGCGACCTATATGATCGCCGGGCGTGGCACGCCGGATCAAGGGCCTGCGCATACGCTCCGCGAAGGCAACAATGCCTTGTTCGAGAAGGTCATCGACCTTCTTACCGTCTCGACCATCGAATATCTAGACATGCAAATCCGCGCAGGCGCAGAAGTGGTGAAAATTTTCGACAGTTGGGCCGGAAGCCTCAAGGGCGAAGCCTTTGAAAAATACGCAGTCGAGCCAGCGCGCATCATCACCCGCGAATTGAAACGCCGTCACGGCGACATTCCGGTGATCGGTTTTCCGCGCGAAGCGGGCGACGGCTACATCGGCTTTCACAAGAAAACCGGCGTTGATTGTGTTGCGCTCGACAATTCTGTGACGCCCGAATGGGGCGCCGAACATGTGCAGGTGGACGGCTGTGTGCAGGGCAACCTGGCATCCTCGCATATGGTGACGGGCGGTCAGGCCCTGATCGACGAGGTGCGCCATGTGCGCGACGCCTTCTCAAAAGGCCCGCATATCTTCAACCTCGGCCACGGCATCACACCGGATGCGGACCCGGACAACGTGAGCCTGATGATTGAGACATTGCGAGAGACCGCCTGATCAGGCGGTTTTGAACGCGAACCACACGGCGATGGCGACCAGAGCGAGCGCCATCGCGCGTCGCACGATTTGGCGGCGTTTCGGATCGGTCAAAGTGCCATGCGCCAGATCGGCGAGCGTCACCAAACTCAGATGCACAAGCGTCGCCACCGCCACATAGATCACCGACAACGTCATGGTCTGTGCGAGGATCGGCCCGCCCGGCGAGACGAATTGCGGCAGCATCGCCACATAAAACACCGCCGCCTTCGGGTTCAGCAGATTGACGATCAATCCGCGCCGAAAATAGCGTGCATGCTTGCCAGCGAAAGCGTTGGGCTCCGCCTTTTCCGGACGCCAGGCATCATAGGCCAGCCACAAAAGATAGGCGACGCCAGCCCATCTGAGCACCTGAAACGCCAGGGGCGAAGCAGAGATCAAAGCCGCCACCCCCATCGCCGCGAGTACCCCGACGATCAACAACCCAAGTGCGACACCTGCGACCGCGGCATAGCCTGCACGGCGTCCTTCGATCGCGGCCAAAACGATGAGATAGGCCATGTTCGGCCCCGGCGTCGCCTCAATCGCCACAGAGGTCAGAAGAAAAGCCCAGAGCCCCTCGCCGAACATTCAGATCACACCCATTTCGCCATCGGCGGCAGAGACATCAAAACCGCATCCGGGTTGTGCCCGGTCTCGAGCCCGAATTTCGTGCCCCGATCATAGACAAGATTATATTCGGCATAGAGGCCACGATGGACGAGTTGGCGCTCCTTGTCCGCCTCCGACCACGGTGTGTCCCTGCGCTTTTCTGTCACGCCGAGGAAGGCCGGAAGGAAGGCGCGGCCCACGTCTTGGGTGAAAGCAAAGTCCTTTTCCCAGTCGCCTGTGTTGAGATCGTCGTAGAAAATGCCCCCGACCCCGCGCGCACGACCTCGGTGCGGAATGTAGAAATACTCGTCCGCCCAAGCTTTGAAGCGCGGGTAGTATTCCGGGTCATGGCGATCACAATGTTCTTTTTGCACCGCATGAAACGCCGCCGTATCCTCGTCATATTCGATGCACGGATTCAAATCGGAGCCACCACCGAACCACCAGCCATGTGGCGTCCAGAACATCCGCGTGTTCATGTGCACGGCGGGCGTATGCGGGTTCTGCATATGAGCGACCAAGGAAATGCCCGCCGCCCAAAAGCGCGGATCGTCCTTCATCCCCGGCAAGCCTTTGCGCGCGGCCATCGCCATTTGCGCACGCTCTCCCAGAGTGCCGTAGACGGTGGAGACATTGACGCCGACCTTCTCGAAGACGCGTCCGCCGCGCATGACGGACATCAGACCGCCGCCCGCGTCTGAGCCGTCCTCCGACTCGCGCTGCGTCTCGGTCGCTTCGAACCGCCCCGCAGACTGCCCTGCAAACGGACCGCTCAGCTGAGTGTCTTCCAATGCCTCAAAGGCCGCGACGATCTGATCGCGCAGGCTACGAAACCAAGCGCTGGCACGCTGTTTTTCGGTCGTCATGTCGTGGCTCATCGGGCGTGGTCCTTATCTTTCTGCGCAGCATGCCAGAGGTAACAGCAATCCTGTGGCGGCGGCAAGTTCCCTTCCCCTGCGACGGAAAGGCGCTATGGTAGCGTGTAACGTCAAAAGGAGACTTGTTATGCGTTGGCTCATTCCCCTTGCCATTGTTCCGCTGCTCGCGGCCTGTTCTGAACAACAGATGTGCATCTCGCGCGCCACGAAAGATTTGCGTCAGGTGCAGGGCTTTATCGCTGAAGCCGAAGGCAATCTGTCGCGTGGCTACGCCTTGGTCGAACAGCAGTATGTCGACTATGACATCCGGCGCTGTGGTACCACGGATGAGGGCAAAGCGATCTTCTGCCGTGAACCTGACATCGAGACGCGCCGCGTGCCGAAATCCATCGACCTTGATGCCGAGGCCGCGAAACTCGCCGCTCTCAAAAAGAAAGAGGCGCAACTTTCGGTTCAGGCACAGGCCGCCATCGACTCCTGTAAGATCCAGTATCCTGAATAAGGCTCAGTGCGTGGGCGCAAGCACCGGATCCACAAGGGTCCGGCCACCGTCCACCGTCAGGATTTGCCCTGTCATGAAGCCCGAACAATCCGACGTGAGATATTGCACCGTCTCCGCCACTTCCGAGGCGGGGGCGACGCGCCCCAAAGGTGTTTTCGACACGATCTCGCCACGGTAATCGGGGTTTTCGGCCAACATATCCTTAAGGCTCGAACTCATCACCGACCCGAAAGCCACAGCGTTCACGCGAATCCGATGCGGCGCTAGTGACACCGCCATGGCACGTGTCATCTGATCGACCGCCGCCGAGGAAATGGAAAAGGCCAGAAGCTCCGGCTGACACCGCCGCGCCGCGATGGACGACAGGTTGACGATGGAGCCGACCAAGCCTTCCTCATCCTCGGATTTCTCAGAATTCTTGATCATCCACTTCGCCACCTGTTGCGTCAGGCGCAGCGAAGTCATCAGGTTCTGTTCAAGCAGATCGGCGACATTGTCCTCTTCGACGGACAGCGGATCGCTCATCAAGACCTGACGCGAGGCATTCACGAGGATGTCGACCCCGTCAAAGGCATCAATCGTCGCAGACAGCAGATTCGCGATGGTGAGCTTTTGACGCAAATCCCCGGCGAAATAGGCCAGTTTGGTCTCTTCGGCCTCCGCCTCTTCACCGTATTCGGCGATCAGGCTGGCCTCGTCCATGTCGGCACACATCACATAGGCGCCTTGCTCCAGAAAATGCCGTGCCACGGAAAGACCGACGCCATTGGCGGCACCTGTGACGATGGCCACCTTGCCCTCAATCGAAAAGCTCATCAGAGACTCCCTGTTGTGTTAGCGCCGAGACTAAAGCTTTGTGGCGGCCCTGCGAAGGGGTTTCGCAGCGTGAAGCAATTTGAAACCACCCGTGACGGCAATCTCATCGACCGTGCCAAAGAGTGAGGCAAGTGTTGCCTCATAAGGCAGCTGTCGATTCGCGACCAGCCAAAGCTGGCCCTGCGGCGTGAGCATGCCTGCCGCCGCCGTGATAAAGGCCTGACCCAGTGCCGGATCGGCCGCCCGCGTGGTGTGAAACGGCGGGTTCATGATCACCGCGTCCAAAAGATGCGGCGGCTTGAATTTGGTAGCGTCTTCCCAATGGAACTGCGCGCGGTCGTCCGTGATATTGTCTTTGGCAGAGGCAATCGCGGCGGCTTCGGCCTCGACCAGATGTAGCTCTTTCACACCTTCGCGCGTCAAAATCGCGCGGGACAGATAGCCCCAGCCCGCGCCGAGATCGGCGATACGCGCCGGAAGTTTCGCGGGCAAAGCCTCGGCCAGCGCCTCGGACGCCTTGTCGATACGGTCGACGGAGAACACGCCCAAACGGGTGGTGAAGCCCTCGATCAGGTGCAGCGGGCCGGGATTGGCCCAATCTGAAAAGTCACCTCCCGAGAAACGGATCGCCTTGCCATGCGCTTTGGAGACGACCTGCGTCTCGACCCGTTTCTTGATGTCTTTCCAAATGCTGTCGATGCCGTCGGTCTTTTGGCCGTCGACAATGACCTGATCCGCGCGCAGGGCGGCATCTGCAATCAAGGCACGAGCTTCCGCCTTGGCGCGCGGCACAGCGATGATGGCGAGATCGAATTGACCGTCTGCTTCGGTCACAACCTCATAGCCTTGTGCTTTGAAGGCGTCGACATCGGGTTTGAACCCCTGCACGATCTGAACCTCAGCACCTTTTAGCGCGGAAAGATCAGCGTCGGAGCGCGGTCGATAGACCACGACACGGGCCGGGACGGCTCCGTCTAGCAGAAGGGAGAGACGCGGAGACACCATGTCCGAAAGGCGAAACGCCTATTCCTTTTCCATGGTGCATTGCAGCGGATGCTGATGGCGGCGGGAAAAATCCATAACCTGCGTGACCTTGGTCTCGGCGATCTCGTGCGGGAATACACCGACCACGGCGAGGCCCTTTTTGTGCACGGTCAACATAATCTCTGTCGCCTGCGCATGGCCGATTCCGAAGAACCGCTCCAGCACCAGCACGACAAATTCCATCGGCGTGTAATCGTCGTTGAGCAACATGACTTTGTAGAGCGGCGGGCGCTTTGTCTTGGGCTTGGGTTTGAGCGCAAGTCCGACTTCGCCGTCCTCATCCGAACGGTCGTCATTGTCAGCCATCATCTGCGGTGCGAGGATCACTCGGGCCTCCGATTGTCGCCTATCGTGGATTTGGGTTTGCCTTTGCCGATATATAGCCCCTTTTGCGCATGAATAAAGAGCGTTATGCCCAAACCGGTAAAGGAGCGCCAACCGGATGACCGAAAAACTCGCCACGATCGCCTTTGATGCCGACGACACGCTCTGGGAAAACGAACAGTTTTTCCGCATCACACAGGAGCGTTTCGCCGCCCTTTTGGCGAACTTCACCGAGCCGGATCATCTTTCTGAGCGGCTTCTGGCCGCCGAGCGTCGCAACCTTGGGGCCTACGGATTCGGCATCAAAGGATTTGTTCTGTCGATGATCGAAACCGCCATCGAGGTGACCGAGGAACGCGTGCCTGCCTCCGTGATTCAGGAATTGATTTCGGCGGGGCAAGAGATGCTGCGCCATCCGATTCACTTGCTTGAGGGCGTCGAAGAAACCGTCGGCGCGCTGGCCGAGAACTATGAGATTCTCTTGGTCACCAAAGGCGATCTTTTGGATCAGGAACGCAAATTGGCACAATCCGGACTGGGCGATCTCTTCGATGGGATCGAGGTGGTCTCCGCCAAGACGCCCGCCGTCTACAGCACCATCTTCGCCCGCCATAATGTCGCCCCCGAGCGCGCCATGATGGTCGGGAATTCGATGAAATCCGACGTCATTCCGCCCATTGAGGCCGGCGCTTGGGGCGTTTTTGTGCCGCATAATTTCACCTGGGAAATCGAACATGCCGAGGCGCCGACGGGACATCCGCGCTTTCACGAATTGCCGCGCTTGACCGAATTGCCCGCCCTGATTGAGACGATTCAAAAAACTTAAGCCGGAACAGGGCCTGATTTGGTATTTTAGCAAACCCGGAACACCACATTTGGCGTTGCAAGTCTGCACCCCCTGAAAACCCTTGAAAATTCATTGTTTTCTCGGACCAAAGCTTGTGCTACCGTTACTTTTATAAGCTGGGCGAAATGATCCGGCATGACGAGGCAGAGTTATCATGAAGAGCAACGTGCAAGCGCGGGGTGTCCTGCGTGCCGTTTCAGGGCGTATTTTTCCTCTCCTACTAATCGCATTCGCGATGATGGTCTCTGTGACCTCTCGCGCCATGGCGGCCGAATATGCGGCCCTCGTGATGGATGCCCGCAACGGCAAGGTGCTGCATGCCACCAACGCCGACACGCGATTGCATCCCGCCTCTCTCACCAAAATGATGACGCTCTACATCGCTTTCGAGGCGGTCGAGCATGGCGAGATCGGCCTCGACGATCTGGTCACCGTATCGCGCAACGCCGCTGCTGAGCCGCCGTCGAAACTTGGGCTCAAGCCGGGTCAGAAAATCAAGCTGCGCTACCTCATTCGCGCCGCAGCCGTGAAATCCGCCAACGATGCCGCAACCGCGATTGGCGAGGCGATCGAAGGCTCCGAAGCCGCATTTGCCCGCCGGATGAACCGCACTGCCAAGGAGCTTGGCATGTCGCGCACGACGTTCAAGAACGCGCATGGTCTGACCGAGGCAGGTCACCTGTCGACCGCCCGTGACATGACCGTTCTGGGGCGCCACCTGTTCTACGACTACCCGGAATATTACAACATCTTCTCGCGTCAGACCGCCGATGCCGGCGTGCGCACCGTGAACCACACCAACACCCGCTTCCTGAACTCCTACGCCGGTGCGGATGGGATCAAAACCGGCTACACCTCCGCCGCCGGGTTCAACCTCGTGGCTTCGGCGCATCGTGGCGACGAGCGCATCATCACCACCGTATTCGGCGGGCGCTCCACCGTGTCGCGCAATGCCAAAGTGGCCGAGCTTATGGACTTGGGCTTTAAACGTGCGCCCAACCGTGTCGCCGTCTCGAAACCCGCCAAACCGCCCTATCTGGGCAAGGTCGGCGGCGCCGTCATGGTCGCTGGCACCCAAGACGACCCGCGTGTAGCCTCCAAGGTCATTCGCGTGAACATCAAGATGACGTCCAGCCCGCTGCCAAAACCGCGTCCTATTCAAGGCCTGGCCCCGGAGGAGGAGGAAATGCTCCTCGCCGCCTCGGATGATGTGCTCAATGCTTTGACCAAAGCCGAGGAAGAGGCCGCCCTTTTGGCCGCAGCGACCAGCGCTGCGGATGAGGCCACCACGCTTTTGGCGGAAACGGCGCGTGCGCAGCAGGCTCCGACACCGTCGATTGTGCCGATCAGTGCCCCGGCCGCGCCCAGCATCTCCCCCCTGCCCCGTCCGGAGCGGATCCAACTCGCCTCTGTCGAGCCGACCGCTGCTGTGCTCACGCCTGAGACCACTGTGGCCTCGACCGTGACCCCGGAGATCGCACCAGAAATCGTCACGCGGATCTCGACCTCCGGCAACCGCTATTGGGGGATCAACATCGGGACGTATAATTCCGAATATGCCGCCCGCAAGGAGCTCTTGAAAACCGCTCTGACGGAGATCGAAATGCTCGACGGCGCGCTGCGCAAGGTGGTGCGGACCAACCGTGGCTTTGACGCGAATTTCCTCGGCATGACGGAGGATATGGCCGCGATGACCTGTCGTCGCCTTGAGGCGCGCGGCACGGAATGCTCGACGGTTGGCCCGTCTTAAGCGTCCGAAACCACTTCATAGAATGCGAAAAGGCGCCCCTTGCAGGTCGCCTTTTTTACGTCCGGAACATGAAGAGGAGCGGTGTCAGACGCCCGCGCCCTCTTCCACCTTCAGATCGAGCGCAGCACTCACAAGCGCCTTGGTATAGGCCTCTTTCGGAGTCTCGAAAATTTCTTCCGCCGTGCCCATCTCGACCACATCGCCACGCTTCATCACAAGCACCTGATGCGACAGCGCGCGTACCACACGCAGGTCATGCGAAATGAACAGATAAGCCAGTTTGTGTTTCACCTGCAGCTTGCGCAGCAGCTCCACAATCTGCACCTGCACTGTCATGTCGAGCGCAGAGGTCGGTTCGTCCAAGACCACCAAACGCGGGCGCAGAATCATCGCTCGGGCAATGGCGATGCGCTGACGCTGACCGCCGGAGAATTCGTGCGGGTAGCGATGCCGGGTCTCGGGATCGAGGCCAACCTCGCGCATGATGTCGATCACCGCCGCCTCGACGGAGGCGTAGCCTTCGACATGGTGCACGCCAAGCCCCTCGGCGATGATTTGTGCCACCGTCATGCGGGGCGACAGCGAGCCGTAGGGGTCTTGGAACACGATCTGCATATCGGCGCGCAACGGGCGCAATTGGCGATTGGACCAACCTTGAATGTCCTGCCCCAGAACCACCACAGGCCCTTGCGAGGAAATCAGTCGCATCATCGCGAGCGCCAGAGTCGTTTTGCCCGACCCGGATTCGCCCACAATACCCACGGTTTCGCCCGCACGGACCGAAAGCGTGGCGGCGTTCACCGCCTTCACATAACCCACCGTTTTACGCAGAAAGCCGCGCTGAATCGGGAACCAGATGCGCAGGTCTTTGGTCTCGGCCACGACTTCGGCCTCTGCAGGCACGGGATCGGGATGACCGGAGGCCTCGGCGGCCAAAAGCATCTGCGTGTAGGGGTGTTGCGGATTGTCGAAAATCTCTTTCGTCACACCGGTCTCGACGATCTCTCCATTCTTCATGACACAGACCCGATCGGCGAATTTGCGCACGATGTTCAGGTCGTGGGTGATGAAGAGCATCGACATGCCGAGGCTCTGTTTCAGCTCGGCCAGAAGTTCGAGAATCTGCGCCTGAATGGTCACATCGAGCGCGGTCGTCGGCTCATCAGCGATCAGCAATTCAGGGCGGTTCGCGAGCGCCATCGCGATCATGATCCGCTGACGCTGACCGCCAGAAAGCTGGTGCGGGTAATCCTTGAGACGGCTTTCCGGTTCGTGGATGCCAACCTGTTTCAATAGCTCGATTACCCGCTCACGTGCGGCCACACCCGTCATGCCATGGTGAATGAGCAGCACTTCGGAGAGCTGTTTTTCCAGCGTGTGCAGCGGGTTCAGCGAGGTCATCGGCTCTTGAAAGATAAAGCTGATGTCATTGCCGCGCAGTTTGCGCAGTTCATTCTCAGAGGCACCTACAAGCTCCTGCCCCTGATAGGTGATCGAGCCACTGGTGACGGCCGTATCAGGCAAGAGGTTCACACAAGACAGCGCCGTCACCGATTTGCCGGAACCGGATTCGCCGACCAAAGCGACGGTTTCGCCCTTCTCCACCGAGAAAGACACGCCTTTGACAGCCTCGACCACCTGGCCATCCTGCCGAAAGCCGACCCGCAGGTCCTCATATTCCAAAAGGCTCATCGAAAGGTCTTCCTCGGGTCAAACGCATCCCGCACGCCTTCGAAAATGAAGACCAGAAGCGAGAGCATGATGGCATAGGTGAAAAAGGCGGTGAAGGCGAGCCAAGGCGCCTGAAGGTTTTGTTTCGCCTGAAGCGTCAACTCGCCGAGAGAGGGCGCAGAGGACGGCAGGCCAAAGCCCAAAAAGTCGAGAGAGGCCAGCATGCCGATGTTGCCGGTCACGATGAAGGGCAGCATGGTCAGTGTCGCCACCATCGCATTGGGCAACATATGGCGGAACATGATCGTCCAGTTGCCAACGCCCAAGGCCCGCGCCGCCCGGATATATTCGAAATTCCGTGCGCGCAGGAATTCGGCCCGCACAACGCCAACAAGCGCGGTCCAGCCGAAGAGAATGGTGACAAAGACTAACAGCCAGAAACTTCGTCCCAGAATGGCGAAGAGAATGATGATCACATAGAGCGCGGGCATCGCGCCCCAGATCTCCAGCACACGCTGGAAAATGAGATCGGTGCGTCCGCCGAAAAAGCCTTGGATCGCACCGGCGATGATGCCGATGAGCGAGGAGACAATGGAGACCACGAGGGTGAAGAAAATCGACAGGCGGAAGCCGTAGATCACCCGCGCGACGACATCGCGTTTGGTGTCATCCGTGCCCAGCCAGTTCTGCCGCGTCGGCGGCGAAGGCGCGGCCCCCGGTCCTTCGACCTGCGTGTTGTAGGAATAACGAATGGGCGGCCAGATCATCCAGCCTTTCTCGATCTCTTCGCCATTGACCACGCCATCTTGGGCGTCTTCGAGATAGGCCTCGGGATCATCGAAACAGTCGACCATGCCGCCGGTCTCGATCAGGCACTGCACCTCGGGGTAGCGATAGACGGCTTCGGTCCTGAAATCGCCGCCGAACTCGGTTTCCGGGTAGAATTTAAAGATCGGCATGTAATAGCCGCCGCGATATTGCACGAGGATCGGTTTGTCATTGGCCAGAAACTCGGCAAAGAGCGACAGACCGAAGAGGATCGAGAAAATGATCAGCGACCAATACGCGCGGCGGTTCGATTTGAAATTCCGCCAGCGACGGCGATTGAGTTCGGACATCTTCATGTGTCCCTCCGCTCAAAGTCGATCCGCGGGTCGACAAAGACGTACATCAGATCCGACAGAATGCCGATCAACAGACCGATCAGGCCAAAGAAGAACAGCGTGCCGAAGATCACCGGATAGTCCCGCGCGAGAGCAGCCTCATAGCCCAGACGGCCCAAGCCATCGAGGGAGAAGAGCGTCTCGATGATCACCGATCCGCCGAAGAACACGCCCAGAAACAACCCCGGAAAGCCCGCGATCACGATCATCATCGCATTGCGGAAAACGTGTCCGTAGAGGACGCGAGATTCAGGCAGGCCCTTGGCCTTGGCGGTGACCACATATTGTTTGCGGATTTCATCAAGGAAGGAGTTCTTGGTCAAAAGCGTGAGCGTCGCGAAGGACGAAATCACAGAGGCCAGAACCGGAAGGGTGATGTGCCAGAAATAGTCACCGATCTTGCCCAGCAAGGACATCTGATCCCAATCAGGAGACGTCAGGCCGCGCAGCGGGAAAATCTGCCAATAGGAGCCGCCTGCGAAGAGCACCAAAAGCATGATCGCGAACAGAAAGCTCGGGATCGCATAGGCGGCAATGATGATGCCGGAGGTCCATGTGTCGAATTTCGACCCGTCCTTCACGGCTTTGCGAATGCCCAAAGGAATGGAGACCAGATAGGAAATCAGCGTCGCCCAAAGCCCCAAAGAGATCGACACGGGCAATTTGTCCCAGACGAGATCAAGCACCCCCTCGGATTTGAAATAGCTCTCCCCGAAGTCGAACCGCATGTAATTCCACATCATCGTGAGAAAGCGCTCGAGCGGAGGTTTGTCGAGGCCGAATTGCCGTTCGAGATCGGCGATAAACTCGGGCGGAAGTCCCCGCGCGCCAGCGTATTCGCTTTGATAAGCCCCATTGTCCGCCGCATTCGTCGACCCAGCATCGGCCTGACCGCCCGTGATCGTCTCGAACACGTCCCCTTCGCCTTGCAAATTGGCAAGCACCTGTTCGACCGGACCGCCCGGCACGAATTGCGTCAGCGCGAAGTTCACCACCATGATCCCGATCAGCGTCGGAATGATCAGCAGCAAACGCCGTAGAATATAGGCTCCCATGAAGCGTCCTTACCGGATTGTTATATCTGCTCTTGGCCGTTCGGGGCCTTTTACTTCAATGCGCCTGCCGCGCGCAATTCCGCTTCGCGGTCGGCATTGACCCACCAGAAATCCAGAAAGCCCAAATCAAGCGGCGGCATCATGTCTTCGGACGGGTGCTCATACATGTCGTAATAGGCGACCCAATAGCTGTCGTTCATATGCGCAGGCACGATGAAATAGTCGTGGCGCATGATCCGGTCCGCCGCCTTAACCATTGCGGCCATGTCGTCATAGGTCTCCGCGTTCAAAAGCTCCTTGCCGATCTTATCGATCGCCGGGCTGCAATAGCCGGCCGGATTGAAAATATCGTCCACTTCGTCGCAGCCGTATTTCTGCAAGAAACCGGAGCCTTCCTCGAACCCGTTCGAATAGCCATCGAAGATCATGTCGTAATCAAAGCTTTGCTTACGAGCCTGATACTGGTTCGGGTCGATCCGGTTATAGCGCGCGTCCACGCCCAGCGCGGTCAGGTTTTCCACATAGGGTTTGATGATCCGGTCCCAGGACGGGCTGAAATGCAGTATCTCGAGCGATAGCACCTCGCCCGCGGCGTTGCGCATTTTGCCGTCGTCGCCGGGGGTGTAGCCCGCCTCAGCCAGCAGAGCCGTGGCCTGACGCATGTTGCGACGGTCCAGCGAGCGCTCGCCAGAGGTGTGCGGCAAGAGGGCCTCTTCGGTAAAGATTGCCTCGGGCAAATCTTCTTTCACGCCTTCGAGCACGGCAAGCTCCTTGCCCTCCGGTCGTCCGGTCGCCATCAGGTCCGGCGTCTGCCAGAAGCTTTCGCGCTGGGAAAACAGCCCATATTGCAGCGTCTCGTTGGTCCAGGTGAAGTTGTACATCAGCCCCAGCGCCAAACGCACATTGCGGTCCTGCAATTTCTCGCGCCGCAAGTTGAACAGGAACCCCGAGGCCCCTGGAAGGCTGCCGTCACGCAAAGTTTCCTTTTTCACCCAGCCATTCTCAAGCGCCGGGAAATCGTAATTGGTCGCCCAGACCAGCGAGGAAAACTCCTGACGGAAGGTGATGTCGCCCGCTTTGAAGGCCTCAAACGCCGCGATGGTATCACCAAAATAGGTCACACGAATGGTGTCGAGATTGTTGCGCCCCACATTGAACGGGTGATCCGCGCCCCAATAGTCGGGATTGCGAGTGTATTCGACCCATTGGCCGGGATCATATGCGGTCAGCATATAGGGCCCCGTGCCCGGCGACGTCTCGTATCGCTTTTCGTCGAGCCGGTGGCCAGTTTCGTCGAACCACGCCTTTTTCATTACGATCGTCGCGCCCGCCTGACCGATCAGACCGCTGCGCGGAATGTCGGGTTGAAAGGTGAATTTAACGGTGAGATCATCGAGCGCTTCGACCTTTTCGATCATCGCGGAAACACCCGAACGCCAGGACGGCGTGCCTTCGGCGATAAATTTGTTGTGGGTGAACACCACATCTTCGGCAGTCATCGGCGTGCCGTCGGAAAAAGTCACGTCGTCGCGCAGGTGAAAAATCACCCAATCCTTGCTTTCGGGATATTCGATGGTCTCGCAGAGCACACAATAGCTGGCCGATTTGAACTCATCCGCCGTCGAGGTCATGAGACGCTCATACATCGTGCTCGACAGCAGGGCGGGCGTGCCGGACAGCGTCGCGAAGGGGTTCATACTGTCAAACGTGCCGACTGTGCCCAGAATGATCTCACCGCCTTTCGGGGCCTCCGGGTTGACGTAGTCGAGATGGTCGAAGGGCTGGTCGTATTTCGCCTCGTCCCATTCGGAATACCAGGTCGAGGTGATGATCTCCGCATCCTGCGCCCAAGCGCTTTGCGACATGACACCCGAAAGAAGGCCAAGCGTTGCCATGACAGGAAAGACGCGGGCGATGGGGCGTTGGATCATATTCGGGTCTCCGGGAGGCTTTGAGGACATGGGTTGCACTTAGCACAGACGGTAATGTGCCAAAGCGCCCGGATGCAAGTTACATGCGCTCGAATTTACGTGATCGAGAACGCATCACTCATATTGCCCAAAACAAAACCCCCACCAGAGCGGCGGGGGTTTTAAAAGTTCCGCGTGCGGGCGGATCAACGGGGTTTAGCCGGAGATCGACTGAAGATAGGCCACGATGTCGGCGCGATCTTCGACCTTTTTCAGACCTGCGAAAGACATTTTGGTGCCCGGCACAACGCCTTTCGGGTCAGCAAGGAACTCGCTGAGCGCCTCAGCGGTCCATGCGCCGCCGTGGCCCACCATCGCATCAGAATAGGCGAAATCGCCGACAGCGGCGACGTCACGACCAAACACACCATCGAGGTGTGGACCGGTGCCGTTCGAGCCGTCGACTTTGTGACAGGCTTTACATTTGCCAAAGACTTTCTCGCCTTTTGCCGGATCAGCAGAGGCCAGAAGTTCTTCAAAGCTCACTTCGACCACATCTTCTTCCACAGCCTCATCGTCGCCCGTGGCGATGACGTAGGCTTGGGCATGCTCACCGTCATGTCCGGTGGCATCCATGGCATAGATGGAGGTGGCGGCCCAGTTGCCGAGAAGGAAGATCAAGAATGTGCCGCATACGCCGCCCACGATCTTGGTAAGGGTCATAGTGTTGAACATATTGCGTTCCGTTCCTATAGGTTCGTCGCGCGATATCTACCCGCTTCCCATGATTCATTTCAAGGTATAAGACCGAAACCCGGACAAGTTAGCGCAGTTCAAACGCAGGAAAAGGGATAAAAATGGCCGCTCGCATCGCATTTCAGGGGGAACCCGGCTCTTATTCGCACCAAGCCTGCGCGGATGCACGTCCGGATTACGAGCCGCTGCCCTGCCCCACGTTCGAAGATGCGATGGAGGCCGTGCGCTCGGGGGCTGCCGAACTTGGCATGATTGCAGTCGAGAATTCGACCTATGGTCGGGTGCAGGACGTCTATCACCTGTTGCCGGATTCCGGCCTTCACATCATCGACGAGACCTTCGTGCGTGTGCATGTGAACCTTTTGGGCCTGCCAGGCACCAAGATCTCCGACATCAAAAGCGCCCGCGCCATGTCCGTCCTTTTGGGACAAGCCCGCGGCTTTATCCGTGAGCACGGGATTAGCACCGTCAACTGGTCCGACAACGCCGCCGCCGCGCGGTCGGTGAAAGAAGAGGGCAATCCCGCGATCGGTGCCTTTGCCTCTGAGTTGGCGGGGGAAATTTTCGGCCTCGACGTCCTCGCGCGTCACATCGAGGACCACAAACTGAACACCACGCGGTTCCTGATTATGGCCCGCGAACCGAATTATGAACGCCGCGCCGACAAGATGGTCACCGCCTTCATGTTCCGCGTCCGCAACATTCCCGCCGCGCTTTACAAGGCGATGGGCGGCTTCGCGACCAATGGCGTCAACATGACCAAGCTGGAAAGCTACATGGTCGACGGCGTCTTCACCGCGACGCAATTCTATGCGGATATCGAAGGTCACCCCGAGGACGCCAATGTGCGCCTCGCCCTCGACGAGCTGCGGTATTTCACTGAAATGGTGGAAATTCTGGGCGTTTACCCGGCAGATCCGCGCCGGACCTGAGCCCCACGCACCGGATCAGATTAGCGCTTCGGCGCACCCTGATATTGTTCCGACAGGTGCGTGCAGTAGGCCTTGACCCGCTTCTCAAAGCGTTTCTGCAAAGTGTTCTTTGCGAACTTCACCGATTGCACAAGGATGCGTGCAGACAGTGATTTGGGCCGCACGTCATAGCCAATCGTCACCCGCGTGCGCTGCGGCGATAGCGGCACGAGCTCGGTTTTGATCTCCATATTCAACCCACCGGACACAGCCGTCGCGGTCAGGGTGTTCGGCGCGTCGCATGCGATGATCTCGGCGTTGAGGTCGCGGATTTTGCCGCGAAACGGCACCTTGAGCGTCCACCCTGCCCCGACATCGCGCGGCTGTTTGGGCGATTTGCGCGCCACGGCGATCCCACGGCGCATGGCCTGACGTTCCAGCCCTTCGAAATCCGTGAGATGTTCGAACACGAATGCGGCCGGAGCCTCAATGTCCTGACGGGTCGAGAATTTCATGCCTACTTACCTGCTATTTTCCGCCGATCCGTTATTCCGTTATTCCCAATCATCCGCAAGCCACTTGGCCATCAGAACCTGCGCGATGGCACCTTTTCTTGCGGGCGCGATGTCTTCATGCAGGCCGACCATCGCACGGGCAAGCTCCTCACGCCGCACCCAGCGTGCATCCTCGATCTCGACCGGATCAATGATGATCTCCGTGCTCAGAGCCTCCGCCCGACAGCCAAGCATCAAAGACGCAGGGAAGGGCCAGGGTTGGCTGGTGACATAGGAGACCTTGCCAACGCGCACGCCCGCCTCCTCATAGACTTCGCGCCGCACCGCCGCCTCAATGGGCTCGCCCGGCTCGACGAAACCGGCCAAGAGGGAATACATCCGCTCCGGCCAGTTCTCATTGCGCCCCAACAGGACGGAATTGCCATGGGTCACCAGCATGATCACCACGGGATCCGTGCGCGGGAAATGCGAGGCACTGCAGGCGGGACATTCCCGCTGCCAACCGGCTTGAGACATTTCGGTTTTGACGCCACACGCGGCACAGAAGCCGTGGGAGCGATGCCATTCGAACAGCCCCCGCGCCGTGCCTGCCATCTCCGCCTCAAGCGGTGTCAACGTGGTCATCACCGCGCGCAGGTCGCGAAAGATCAGCCCCTCGAACTCCTGAAAGGCCACGCCCGCAGTCGACCAAGGCGAAGGGGGAGCAGCCTCCTCGTCAGCCACCAGTGGCGCGAACACGCTCACATCGCGGGCAAAAACCGGCTGACCGCCCGGCAAAAGGCCAAGGAACACCTCATACGCCTGCGCCGCCTCAAACCGCTCGGCCGCGATCAGCGCCAATGCGCCCTCCGCGTCCGTCGGCACATGCCCGCGCCAGACCGGCAGGACAAGCGCGTCCATTTGACCCCGCATCACGGAGGCCTTACCTCTCAGATGCGCCGCCCTGTTCAATTCTCCGCCTGCAAGCGGCACCAATTCCTGTTTCATGCGATTGGCTTACGCCCGGTGCAGCACGGGAACCAAGTCACCTAGCTCCCTCTCTTGTCGAGGTGACGCGCCCTGTTGCCATTTTACGACAAAAGACAACAATGCAACCTAAAGTTGCAAACATAGCTCAAATCGCAGACCTAAATCGATTGCCTGACGATATTGTCTTGGTAAATTTTGGGATCGTCACATCTTTGTCTTGTGACGGACGGATGGTCGCCTCAACCTAGATACAGCCACCGTTTCACGACATGGGGTAACCAGATGAACCATCTGAATAAAAACATAAATCGCCGTGGCTTTCTGTCCGGCACAATCGCAGGAACTGCCTTGATTTCGCTTCATCCCTTTTCGGCCCGCGCCAACGCCAACCAGGCGCATTTGCGGATTATGGAAACCACGGATTTGCACGTCCATGTGTTTCCCTATGACTATTATGCCGACAAGCCTGTAGACACGGTCGGCCTCGCCCGCACCGCTGCGCATATAAATGATATTCGCGTCGAGGCGACCAATGCGCTGCTCTTGGACAATGGCGATTTTTTGCAGGGCAATCCGATGGGCGACTTCATCGCCTATGAACGTGGGATGAAAGAGGGCGACATGCACCCTGTCATCACCGCGATGAACACCTTGGGCTTTGACGCCTCGACGTTGGGCAACCACGAGTTCAACTACGGCATCGACTTTCTGATGAAAGCACTGGCCGGCGCGGACTACCCGGTGATCTCCGCCAACGTCGTCAAGGAAATGGGCGCCACGCCCCGCGAGGACGTCACGCTTTTGCCGCCCTATGTGATCTTGGAGCGCGAGATCACCGATGGCGCAGGCGAAACACATAAGATCAAGATCGGCCTCATCGGTTTTGTGCCCCCACAGATTATGATGTGGGACCGCAAGAACCTCGAAGGCAGTGTCAACGCGCGCGACATCGTCGAGACTGCTCGCGCCTACGTGCCAGAGATGAAGGAGAAAGGCGCCGACCTCATCATCGCGTTGAACCACTCCGGCATTGGCGCCGCCGATCACACCGAGGGCATGGAAAACGCCTCCGTGCCGCTCGCAGAGATCGACGGTGTGGATGCGCTTTTGACCGGACACTCGCACCTCGTGTTCCCGTCGCCGACCTTCGATGGCTACGCCGCCGTCGACAGCGAAAAGGGTCTGATCCACGGCAAACCCGCCGTGATGGGCGGCTATTGGGGCTCGCATCTTGGCGTGATGGATTTGCTCTTGGAATATGAAGGCGGGGCTTGGCGCGTGGTGACCAGCACGGTCGAGACGCGCCCGATTTCGCGCCGCGAGGAAGACCGTTCGATCACGCCGCTGGTAGAAAGTGTTGAGCCGGTTCTGGCCTCTGTGCAGGACATCCACGACCAAACACTGGCTTATGTGCGCCGCGCTGTGGGCAAAACCGCAGCCCCACTGCATTCCTATTTCGCACTCGTTGCCGATGATCCTTCGGTGCAAATCGTCTCGAATGCCCAGCTTTGGTACATCGGCGAAATGATGAAAGGCACCGAACACGAAGGCCTGCCAATTCTCTCCGCCGCCGCGCCCTTTAAGGCCGGTGGTCGTGGCGGACCCGAATATTACACCGATGTCGCACCCGGCGATGTGGCAATCAAAAACGTCGCCGATCTTTACCTCTACCCGAACACCATCCGCGCCGTGCGCATCACAGGCGCGGACCTCAAAGGCTGGTTGGAGCGCTCCGCAGGCATGTTCAATCAGGTCGCGAAAGGCGCAACAGACGCGGTTCTGTTGAACCCCGACTTTGCCTCCTACAATTTCGACGTGATCGACGGGGTGGACTACCAGATCGACATTTCACAACCTTCGCGGTTCGATGCCAACGGCGACCCCCTGAACCCCGCGGCCTCGCGGATCGTCAATCTGACCTTCGACGGCGCACCTGTGACCGACGACATGGAGTTCATCGTCGCCACCAACAACTACCGCGCGGGCGGCGGCGGCACCTTCCCCGGCGCAGATGGCTCCACGGTGATTTTCGAAGGACCTGACACCAACCGCGACATCATCGTGCGCTATATCGTCGAGCAAGGCACCGTCAATCCGACCGCCGACAACAACTGGTCGCTGGCCCCTCTGGGGGACACCACCGTGCTGTTCGAAACCGGCCCTGCGGCGCGCACCCATCTCTCCGATCTCAAAGGTCTGGCGATTGAGGACGCGGGCGAAGGCACCGACGGATTCGCACAATTCCGCATCACGCTCTGACCCGAATTGGTCGAACTGAGCGCATATCGACAAAGCGGCCACATCACGTGGCCGTTTTTTGTTTACCAAATGGGCAAATAAATTTTTTCCGCCATTTTTTTACGCAGCCGCTAAGGTTGTATACATGATTGTGAACCTCAATCTCGCAGGCGACCGAATGGCGCGCCATTCTAAGCCGGAACGACACAGAGGATTTTTCAGGGGAAATTCATGTTCTACAAATCAATCACCACCATGGCTGCCTTCGCGCTGACCGCGACAGCCGCCTATGCCGAGACCGCGATGCCTTTCGCGCTCGACTGGAAATTCGAGGGCCCCGCTGCCCCCTATTTCACAGCGCTGGAAAAAGGCTACTTTTCCGACGCCGATCTGAGCGTCGAAATCTCCGCAGGCCAAGGCTCGCTCGACGCGATTCCGAAAGTCGCCACCGGCGCGTTTCCGGTCGGCATGGCTGACATCAACAGCCTCGTGAAATTCCTCGATCAAAACCCCGGCGCGCCGGTCATCGCCATGATGATGATCTATGACGCCCCGGCCTTTGCCGTGGTCGGTCGGAAATCCTTGGGCGTCGAAGCGCCGAAAGACCTTGAAGGCAAGGTGCTTGGTGCGCCGCCGCCGGATGGCGCCTGGGCGCAGTTCCCGATCTTTGCCGCCGAGAACGATCTCGACATGGACGCGATCACCGTCGAACCCGTCGGCTTCCCGACCCGCGAGCCGATGCTCGCCGAGGGCAAGGTCGCGGCCGTCACCGGCTTCAACTTCTCGTCCTTCCTGAACCTTGTGCGCCTCGGCGTGCCGGAGGATGACATCTCGACGATCATGATGTCCGATTATGGTGTGAACCTCTACGGCAACGCGCTGATCGTGAACACGGATTTCGCCGCAGAGAACCCGGATGCGGTCAAAGACTTTGTGGCCGCCGTAACCATGGGCTGGAAAGACGCCATGTCCGATCCGAAAGCCGCCGTTGAATACATGATCAAGTACAACCCGGCGTCTGATCTGGACCTTGAAACTCGCCGCCTCGAACTGGCGCTCGAGGGCAATGTCTACACCGACTATGTCGCCGCAAACGGCATGGGCGGGATTGATGCGGAGCGCTTTGCCGGCTCGCTTGAGCAACTCAAAATGGTCTACGAGTTCAACGCAGAACCCGATGCGAGCCTTTACTTCACCGAAGACTACCTGCCCGCCGCTGACGCGCGCATGCTGAAGTAATCTCACAGGAAAACTTTGGCGGGCGCGGGACCTTTACAGGCTCGCGCCCGTTTTCATGCGGGCAAAAGGTAAGACCGGACAAAATGGCAAACCTCATAGACATCAAAGGCGTGACCCACGCCTATAAAACCGATAACGGCCCCCTGCCCGTTCTCGACGACCTCAACATTTCCGTCCCCGAAGGCGATTTCTGCGCCGTGGTCGGCCCATCGGGTTGTGGCAAATCCACGCTGACAAAACTCGTCGCCGGGCTGATGAAGCCCGATCAGGGCGAAGTTTGGCTCCATGGTGAAAAAGTCACCAGCCCGCGCTCGACCGTCGGCATGGCCTTTCAGAATCCGGTGATGTTGGAGTGGCGGACGATCCTGCAAAACGTGTTGTTGCCGCTGGAAATCGTTCCGAACAAGATGACAAAGAAACAGAAAGAAGAGCGCGGGCGCGAACTTTTGGCGCTTGTCGGCCTTGAAGGGTTTGAGGACAAACGCCCCTCCGAACTGTCGGGCGGCATGCGCCAACGGGCGTCCCTGTGTCGCGCCATCGTACACAAACCCGACGTGTTGATCATGGACGAACCCTTCGGCGCGCTCGACGCGTTTACCCGTGAGGATCTATGGCAAACCATGCATGCGCTGCGTGCCGAGGAACCCTTTACCGGTGTTTTGATCACCCACGATCTGCGCGAAAGCGTTTATCTCGCCGATGAGGTCATCGTGCTCTCGGGCCGCCCCGCCACGACGCAGCATGTGGAGAACGTCAAACTCGACGGACGCACCGATCTTGAGGTGATCTACACACCCGAGGCGACCGAGATTTTGCACCGCCTGCGCCACCAGATTGAGATCGCGCAAGGCCGCGCCACGGATGGGGAGGCCGCATAATGAAAACCTTCCGCAAGATCGCCACGCCCACCATCGCCATCCTCATTTTCCTCGCCTTCTGGGAATTCATCGTCTGGGTGAACCAATGGCCAAACTATAAAATGGCCTCCCCCTCCGACCTGATCCCGGCCTATACAAAATATTGGAATCTCTTCCTGATTTACGGATGGCAAACCCTCTGGCGCACCGTCGTCGGGCTTTTGGTCGCCGTCGTTTTTGGCACGTTGATCGGCATGATCATGGGCTTTTCCCGCACCATGCGCGACGCGCTTTATCCGCTGCTTGTGGGCTTCAACGCCATTCCGAAAGCCACCGTCGTCCCCGTGATCGCGCTCATTCTCATTGGCCAGCATGATCTGAACACCGTGCTCATCGCCTTCATGATTTCGTTCTTCCCGATCTCCGTCGCGGTCTCCATTGGGCTTTCGACTCTGGAGCCGGAATATCGCGACATCCTGCGTTCTCTGGGCGCATCGAAATGGACGATTTTCTGGAAGATCGCCCTGCCGAAAACCCTGCCGGAGTTCTTCGGCGCGCTGAAGGTCGCGGTGACGCTCGCCTTCATCGGCACCAACCTGATGGAGATCGTCGAGCCGCATGGCAAGGGCCTTGGCCACCTGTTCGACAGCGGCAAGATCAACGCGGATTACCCGCTGATGTTCGCCGTGCTGATCGCTTTGGCCTTCCTCGGCATCCTGCTCTACTACATCGTGGTGGCGCTGGAGAAAATCTTTGCGGGTTGGGCAGAGCGTCCACAGGGATAGTGAGCGGAACGCCTACGGGGTTCACAATCGTATGGCGAGAGGCGGTCTTGCGCCTCTTGCTTTCCTCGCGTGTCATCATTATGTAACGCCTTGAGAGGTTGGCGCGGGCGAGCGCCTCGCCAACCCGGTCAGGTCCGGAAGGAAGCAGCCGTAACGAGCCCCGCTTGGGTCGTTGTCCAGCCTCTCACCTAAACCTTAATGCGAACCGAGGAGGAAATTGATGATTGTCGCTTACGCCCCTCGGGCAGCCGCTTAAGGCCTTTTCCCATCATCGGACTGCCCGAAACCGTTCCCTTCCGCCGCCCGTTCGGCGCGGAAGCCCTTTCGCGTTTTGCAAGGCAGTCTCATGACATCTAATCTCAATATGCTTGGCTGGTCCCAGTTTTTCAACGGCCAGCTCGACCTCACCGAAGTCGAATCCTTCACGCCCGTGCGCCTCTCCGAAGTGCGCCGCCGCTCTGTTGTGGCGCTCACCTCCGAGTTGGAGCGCCGCGAAATCGCGCTCACGGGCGATCATGTTGCGACCGATATGGCCGTGGGCGATTTTGCCCTCACCGATGGTGAACGGCTCATCCGCGTGTTGGACCGCAAGACGGTGATCTCCCGCAAAGCCGCCGGTCTCGCGGCGCAGGCACAGCTGATCGCCGCCAATATCGACACGTTGTTTATCACCACGTCGTGCAACCTCGATTTCAACGAGGCGCGCCTTGAACGCTACCTCGCCATCGCGATTGAGGCGGAGGCCACGCCGGTGATCGTCGTCACCAAGGCCGACAAGCCAGAGGACATGCCCGCCGACGTGTACGAAGACCGCGCCAAGGCCCTCTATGAGGGAGCCGAAGTCCTCTTGATCAACGCCAAATCGCCCGAAGACATCGCACGCCTCGAAACCTATTGCGGCACGGGTCAGACGATTGCTCTCGTTGGCTCGTCGGGTGTGGGCAAATCCACCATCGCGCGCGGCCTCACTGGCGAAGACATCGAGGTCGGCGACATCCGCGAGGACGATGCCAAGGGGCGGCACACCACGACATCGCGCTCCATGCACCGGATGCACGCCGGTGGCTGGCTGATCGACACGCCCGGCATGCGGGAACTTGCGCTGCATGACGCCTCTGAGGGCATCGCGACGCTGTTCGAGGACATCACGGACCTCGCCACAGAGTGTAAATTTTCCGACTGCCAACACCAGACGGAGCCGGGCTGTGCCGTGCGTCGCGCGATAGAAGCCGGAGATCTCGACCCGGACCGTGTGGAGCGTTGGCGCAAGCTGGTGGATGAGGACAGCCGCAACTCCGAGACCATCGCAGAAGCCCGCGAGCGGGGGCGGAAATTCTCCAAAATGGTGAAAACCACCATGAAGGCGAAAAAGGCCCGGCGTGGCGAGTGATCCAACTCTGAAATGAGGTTGCGGGGAGAGGTCCCCGCCCTTACCTTAGAGCAGAACACAGAAAAGGGCCCTCGCATGACCGACACCACCACCGGCTACAAGGTACTGGCGCGCAAATATCGCCCGGAAACCTTTGTCGATCTGATCGGTCAGGACGCCATGGTGCGGACCCTGAAAAACGCCTTTGCCGCCGACCGGATCGCGCAGGCGTTTATCATGACCGGCATTCGCGGCACGGGCAAAACCACCACCGCGCGGATCATCGC
The DNA here is from genome assembly GCF_019429625.1 of Celeribacter sp. PS-C1. Classification (GTDB taxonomy): domain Bacteria; phylum Pseudomonadota; class Alphaproteobacteria; order Rhodobacterales; family Rhodobacteraceae; genus Celeribacter. The sequence goes on along the minus strand of NZ_JAHXRW010000005.1, from coordinate 193,022 downwards.
CAAGGGCATGAATTGCATTGGCCCCGATGGCACCGGCATGCCGACAACAGACCCCTGTGGCGTCTGCGAGCATTGTGTCGCAATCTCCGAGGGGCGTCATGTCGACGTGATGGAAATGGACGCTGCATCGCGCACGGGTGTCGGCGACATTCGCGAGATCATCGATTCGGTTCATTACCGGGCGGCCTCGGCGCGCTACAAAATCTACATCATCGACGAGGTGCACATGCTCTCCACGAGTGCGTTCAACGCGCTCCTGAAGACCCTCGAAGAACCGCCTGCCCACGTCAAATTCATCTTCGCCACGACCGAGATTCGCAAGGTTCCGGTGACTGTGCTGTCGCGCTGTCAGCGCTTCGATCTGCGTCGGATCGAGCCGGAGGTGATGATGAACCACCTTGCCGGGATCGCCAAAAAAGAAGGTTCAGAGGTCGCGCAGGATGCGCTGGCGCTGATCACCCGCGCCGCCGAAGGCTCCGTGCGCGATGCACTGTCGCTTTTGGATCAGGCGATTTCCCATGGCGCTGGCGAAACCACCGTCGATCAGGTTCGCGCCATGCTCGGCCTTGCCGACCGGGGCCGTGTGCTCGATCTTTTCGACATGATCATGGCGGGCGATGCCGCGGGCGCGCTTGAGGAATTGGGCGGGCAATATGCCGATGGCGCCGATCCTCTGGCGGTGCTGCGCGATCTGGCGGAGATTACGCATTGGGTGTCGGTGATAAAGATCACGCCATCCGCCGCCGAAGACCCCACCATCGGCCCCGACGAACGGGCACGCGGGCTTGAAATGGCCGAAAAACTGCCGATGCGGGTGATGTCGCGCATGTGGCAAATGCTGTTGAAAGCCATCGAAGAGGTCTCCGCCGCGCCCAACGCGATGATGGCCTCCGAGATGGCAATCATTCGGCTGACCCATGTCGCCGACCTGCCGATGCCCGAAGATTTGGTGCGCAAGCTCAATGAACAAAACCCGCCGCCCAGACCGCCCTCCGGTCCGGCGGGAGGCGGTGCGCCTGCGGGCGGTGGATCGACACATGCGCAGGGCAGCGCACAGGGGGCACCACGCGGCCCGGTCCATGGAGCAACCATGTCGTCCGGCGCCGCGACCGCGACGGCTCTGGCCCCCGAGGCCTCTCTCGCCCGCTTCACCAGTTTCGAAAGTGTCGTCGCCCTACTCGAAGAACACCGCGCCGGCACGCTGTTGATCGAAGCAAAAGAAAACATGCGCATCGCGCGCTACGCGCCAGGGCGGATTGAGTTTCAGCCTTGGGGCAAAGCCGCACAGGACCTTGCGCCACGCTTGGCCGACCGGCTTCACCGCCTGACCGGCGTGCGCTGGATGATCACCATCGCAGAGGCCCCCGAAGATGTCCGCACGATCTACGAGATCGAACACGCCGAAGAGATGGCGCTGCGTGCCGAAGCGATGAAACAGCCCATAGTGGCGAAAGTGTTCGAGCTGTTCCCCGATGCGAAAATCTCCGATATTCGCACCCCGGAAAAAATTGCCTCTGAGGCCGCCACTGAGGCGCTTCAGGAAGTCGAAGATGAATGGGACCCGTTCGAAGAGTGAACGCAGCCCGCATGAACTTAGGAGAAACGTGATGTTCAAAGGCCTCGGCGGCCTCGGCGATATGGCCGGGATGATGAAAAAAGCCCAGCAAATGCAAAAGGATATGGCCGAGCTTCAGGAAAAGCTCGACACCATGACCGTGGTGGGCGAAAGCGGCGCGGGTCTGGTGAAAGCCACGGCAACCGCCAAGGGCAAACTCACGGCGCTGGACATCGACCCGTCGATTTTCCATCCCGATGAGAAAGAGGTGGTCGAGGACCTAATCCTCGCCGCAATCAAGGATGCTCAGACGAAAGCCGCCGAGAAGTCAGAAACCGAAATGAAATCCCTGACCGAAGGTCTTGGCCTTCCGGCTGATTTCAAAATGCCGTTCTAAAACATGAGCGGACGGCAGGACATCGAGGATCTGATTGATCTGATGGCGCGTTTGCCGGGGCTTGGGCCCCGGTCGGCGCGACGTGCCGTTTTGCACCTGATCCAGAAACGCGGACGCCTGATGCAGCCCTTGGCGCAGTCCATGCAACAGGTCGCCGACAGCGCGCGCGAATGCCTGCGCTGCGGCAATATCGGCACCGGCGATCTCTGTGACATCTGCGCCGACGAGCGCCGCGCCAATGGCGAATTGTGTATTGTTGAGGATGTCTCCGATCTCTGGGCGATGGAGCGCGCAGGCGTGTTCAAAGGTCGCTACCATGTGCTGGGCGGGACGCTTTCGGCGCTCGACGCCATCGGGCCGGAGGAACTGCGGATTCCCCTACTGGTTCAACGCGTGATCGATGAACACGTGCGCGAGGTGATCCTCGCTCTGGGCGCCACCGTCGATGGCCAGACCACGGCGCATTACATTTCCGACGAATTGTCGGGCCGCTGCGAGGTCAGTTCACTGGCCCAGGGTGTGCCGGTCGGGGGCGAGCTTGATTACCTCGACGATGGCACAATCACCGCCGCACTCACGGCCCGCAAACGCCTCTAAAACCTCATCCGATAACAAAAAACCCGAAGCCAAGGCTCCGGGTTTTGTTTTTACAGAGGAGGCGCCTCTTAGGCGTCGTCGTCCTCGTCATCCGTATCCGGCAGGTTAAAGAAGCTGTCGGCATCCGGCACGCTCTCGTCCTTCTCATCTTCGTCGTCCTGCGACAGAGAGAAGGTCTCCAGACCGGAAATCGCGGTCGGAATTTTCGGCTCATCAGCATCAGCAGACAAGGAATCTTCGGTCGACAACAACTTGCGACGCTCGTCATCCGTCATACCAGCCGCGAGGTTTTTCGACGCTTTCTGCACAGCGGCGTCCAGCTCGGTCTGTTTACACAAGCCCAGAGCCACCGGGTCGATCGGCTGCATGTTGGCAATGTTCCAATGCGTGCGCTCGCGGATCGACTGGATCGTCGGCTTGGTGGTGCCCACGAGTTTCGCGATCTGGCCGTCGGAGAGCTCGGGGTGGAATTTCACCAGCCAGAGGATCGAATTCGGACGGTCCTGACGCTTCGACAGCGGCGTGTAGCGCGGGCCACGGCGTTTCTCTTCGCCTTGAGCCGCTGCGTTGAACTTGAGCTTCAGCTTGTGCAGCGGGTTTTCTTCCGCAGCTTTGATTTCGTCAGCGGTCAGCTGGTTGTTGGCGATCGGATCGAACCCGCGCACGCCGCCCGCGACATCCCCATCGGCGATGCCCTGAACTTCCAGCTCATGCAGACCACAGAAATCGGCGATCTGTTTGAAGCTCAACGTGGTGTTGTCGACCAGCCAAACAGCGGTGGCCTTTGCCATAATCGGTTTTGCCATGGGTCACACTCCTTAAAAATGCGGCTCTCCCCGGATACACCTTTCCCGTCGCCTCAAAGGGCTTTCCCCGGCTGGGGACGGTTCTCGTTGTCGGGGAACTTGCGCGCTGTATAGTGCGGATCGCAATCGGAGGAAAGAGAAAATGCGTCAACGCATCGTGAGTGCCCTAATGGGGCTTGGGCTTTTGACCGCCACGGCCGGTTTCGCCGATGGTGAACGCGCGGGTGATTTCGACTATTATGTGCTGTCGCTGTCCTGGTCTCCCACATGGTGCGCGCTGGAGGGTGAGGCGCGCAACTCGCCGCAATGCGATCAGGAGTTCGGCTGGGTTCTGCATGGCCTCTGGCCGCAATACGAACGCGGCTGGCCGTCTTATTGCAACACCACCGCCCATGATCCGTCGAAACGCGAGACCGCCACCATGGCCGACATCATGGGCACATCAGGGGCGGCTTGGTATCAATGGAAGAAACACGGCCGCTGCTCCGGCCTGTCGTCGCAGGACTTTCTTGCCCTCTCGCGTGAAGCCTACAACCGCATCACCCGCCCCGAGGTGTTTCGCAAACTCAAAGACGACGTGAAACTCCCCGCCTCCGTGATTGAGGACGCCTTTCTCAAGGACAACCCCGCGTTTGAGCCCAATGAAATTACCGTGACCTGCAAAGCCTCGCGCATCCAAGAAGTCCGCATCTGCCTGACCCGCGATCTGGAGCCGCGCAAATGCGGCGCGGATGTCATTCGGGACTGCACGCTGGACGATGCGCTTTTTGAGGCCATCGACTGAGTATTTCTGGCACAAAGGAGACGAGGCGGTTTCCTTTGTGCCTCAAATACTCAAATTTCGAGAACGATCTTACCGATATGCGCGCCGCTTTCCATATGCGCATGCGCTTTCGCGGCATCGTCCAAGGCATAGGTGCTGTCCATCACCGGACCAACCTGCCCCGCCTCGATGAGCGGCCAGACTTTGGTCAAAAGCGCCGAGGAGATCTTGGCCTTGGCCGCATCCGATTGCGGACGCAGCGTCGAGCCGGTGAGCGTCAGGCGCTTCATCATTACCTGCGCGAAATTCACTTCAGCTTTCGAGCCTTGCAGAAACGCGATGTTGACCAAGCGGCCTTCCATCGCCAGCGCCTTGATATTGCGGGGGATATAGTTGCCGCCGACCATATCGAGGATCAGGTTCATACCGCCCTCGGCTTTCGCCACGTCGACGAAATCCTCTTCGCGATAATTGATCGCGCGCTCGGCGCCCAGCCCCGCGCAGGCCTTGCATTTCTCATCAGAGCCCGCGGTAGCGAACACGCGCGCACCAAAGGCCCGTGCGAGTTGAATCGCCGTCGTACCGATGCCAGACGAACCTCCATGCACCAAAAACCGCTCTCCGGCCTGCAAACCGCCACGCATAAAGACATTCGACCAGACCGTGAAAAATGTCTCGGGCAGGCAGGCAGCCTCTTCCAAAGACATCCCCTTGGGCACCGGCAAAGCATGCGCAGCAGGGGTCGCGACATATTCGGCGTAACCGCCGCCGGGTAAGAGCGCGCAGACCTGATCGCCAATCACCCAATCACTGACCGCAGCCCCCACGGCCACGACCTCCCCCGCGCCCTCAAGACCGGGCAAATCAGACGCTCCGGGCGGCGGATTATAAAGCCCCGCGCGTTGCAGAGCATCAGGACGGTTCACGCCCGCATAGGCCAGTTTGATCACGATCTCATCGGCTTTGGGCACAGGCAATGGGCGGGTGCAGGGCTTCAAAACCTCCGGCCCACCGGGTTCGGAAATCTCGACCGCGCGCATCATTTCAGGCAAGCTCATTCAGACGCCCCTCCGGCAGTTTGCGTTCCCGGGACATCGTCCCGTCCCACACCTGCCGGTGCCTTAACCATCGACAAGGCCGCATTTGGAAGCGCAAACATTGCCGACAGAATTTTGTTGTCGCGCACGGTCGCCTTGGCTTTTTCGATCTGCATCACGTCGTCGATGCGACGATCAAGGAACGCCTTCGTGTCCACAAAGCCTTCGCTGTCGTCACCAAGCCAAAACAGCACCGTCGAGGCAAACACGCCCGACAGCGTCGCGCGTTTGGTGTACCAGTTCACGTCATTCGAATTGTCGCCCAAAGAGGTCCAGATCGCATCCGCTGTTTCCCACAGCAGCTTTGTCCCTTCAGGCGCGTAGATCGGCAGCGAGAAAAGCGACATGCCGCGCCGCACCACTTCGCGATCAACCGATTGCAGCCGGATCCAAACCGCATGCGCAATTCGGTCGCGAAACCGCATGTCCGACAGGTCCGCCGCCTCCAGCGCCGCCACCATCTCCCGGTCGCCGCGTTTGTGATAGGCCGCTGCCAGATCAACCGATCCGCGCGGGGCTGCGACCTTCGCCAAGCCTTCGGAGACATCCGAATCAGCCACGGCCGCTTTGAAGGTTTCCGGTCCCCAACCATCGAAAACCACATGAATCAGCGCCGCATCGAGCAGTTTTTCACGGGTCGGATCGGGATAAGCGGTGGTTGGCATGTCTTTGTCCTCCTTCACGGTCTCGGGCATAGTAGACAAGCTAGGATGACTTTGCTATACGGCCACCTCCTGCAATTTTTGCAAATCTAACTTAGGAAGGTGGTGACACCACATGCAGGTTAGCGTTCGTGACAACAACGTCGATCAGGCCCTTCGGGCTCTGAAGAAAAAACTTCAACGCGAAGGCGTTTTCCGTGAAATGAAGCTCAAGCAACATTTCGAGAAACCGTCCGTGAAGAAAGCGCGCGAGAAGGCCGAGGCCGTCCGCCGTGCCCGCAAGCTGGCTCGTAAAAAAGCTCAGCGCGAAGGCATGCTCTAAGAGCAAGTTCGACGTTTCGAACGGTCCTTTCGAGGACATTATAAAAAATACAACCCCCGGCAGCGCAAGCTCCGGGGGTTTGTTTTTGTCTTAATCCTGGCTCCGCCTCAGCCCTTGCGGCGCGGCGTGGCATCGCCCCCGCGCGCGGGCGGCTTACCGCCTTTGCGATGCGGTTTCTTGCCTGCGGGTTTGGAGCGGTCGAATTTCGGCTTCTCGAACTTGGCCTTGGGCTTACCGGTCCCGGCAGACCCAGCTCCGGCACCACCACCGGCACGCGGTTTGCGCGCAGGTTTGGCGGGCGCATGAACCGCATCGTCGCGTTCCTTGCGGGGCTTTTTCTCATAGGGTTTCTTGTTGGCGCTCTGACCTGCGGGCTTCTTGTCAAAAGAGCGCTGCGGACGCTCCTGCCCCTCAAGATACTCCTGAGACGAGGTGTTGCCGCGCGGCTTGTCGAAGCGTTTCTTCGGGCCGCCCTTGCCGGGACGCCCCGCAGGGCTTTGACGTGGTGCAAAGGCCGGCGCGCCTGGCAGAGCCGTCACATTGATCTCATCCTCGAGCGACGCATTCGGGCCGATGTGGTCCATGAATCCTGCCAAAGCCGACTCTTTCAACTCCACAAAGGTCTCATCGTCCTCCATGCGGATCTTGCCGATCTGGGCTTTCTCCAGATTGCCAGCCCGACACAGAAGCGGCAGAAGCCAGCGCGGCTCGGCACGTTGATTGCGCCCGACGGACAGCGACACCCAGGCCGACGGGCCGAACTCGGCGCGCGGGTCTTGCGGGCGTTTCGCTGTGTGGAAGTTCAACTCCTCAGGCGCGGAGAGCCCCGCACGATACAGACGCAGACAGGCGACTGCGATCTGCTCAGGCGTGAAACGGTCGTGGAGTTTTTCGGCGAATTGCAGTTCACCTTCCGTCAGCTCAGCCGCCCAAGCCGGATCATCCATCAAACGGCTTTCATCCAAGGCGAGGATTTCCTCGGCGGTCGGCGCATAGACCCATTCCGCGTCGATCTTCGCCCACTTCAACAGGCGTGCCGCCTTTTTCGAGACGTTGTCCGGCGCGATCAGGGCGGAGATGCCTTTGCGACCGGCACGGCCCGTCCGACCGGAGCGGTGCAGCAGGCCTTCGGTGTTGGTCGGCAGATCGGCGTGGATCACCAGCTCCAGATTGGGCAGGTCGATCCCGCGCGCAGCCACGTCGGTGGCGACACAAACACGGGCCCGCCCATCGCGCAGCGCCTGAAGCGCATGGCTGCGCTCGTCCTGCGACAGCTCGCCGGAAAGGCTGACGACGGCAAAGCCACGGTTAGCGAAGCGTGCGGTCAGACGTGCGACGGCAGCACGGGTATTGGCAAACACGATGGAGGTCTGGCTGTCGTGATAGCGCAGCAGGTTGATGATCGCATGCTCCGCGTCGCGCGGCGCACATTGGATCACCTGATAGGTGATGTCGCTGTGCTGTTCGCGCTCGCTGATCGTGGTGACGCGCACGGCATCGCGTTGATAGGTCTTGGCAATCTCGGCGATGGACTTCGACACAGTGGCCGAGAACAACAGCGTGCGACGGTCCTCGGGCGCTTCGCCGAGCATGAATTCGAGATCTTCGCGGAAGCCCAGATCGAGCATCTCGTCGGCTTCATCGAGCACAATGGCGCGAATGTCGGAGAGGTCCAGCGCACCGCGCGTGATGTGATCGCGCAAACGACCCGGCGTGCCGACAACGATATGCGCGCCGCGCTCGAGGCTGCGGCGTTCGGTACGGGCATCCATGCCGCCGATACAGGTCGAGATGCGCACGCCGGTCTTGCCGTAGAGCCACTCTAGCTCACGCGCCACCTGCATCGCCAGCTCGCGCGTCGGTGCGATGGCCAGAGCCAGCGGGCTTCCGGCATGATCGAACCGTTCGGCGTCGCCCAAAAGCGTCGGCGCGATGGCGAGACCAAAGCCCACGGTTTTGCCCGAACCCGTCTGGGCCGACACCAAAAGATCCGCCTCCGCAAGTTCGGGGGCGGTGACGGCAGTTTGCACGTCGGTCAAAGTGTCGAACCCGCGCTCGGCGAGGGCGTCGGAGAGAGGCGTCAGCATCAGGGGAAAATCCGTATGGGCGCCCAAACACAGGCGCAAGATAGCGTCGTTTAGCGGGTTTGGACGTGGGAGTCTACAGAAAGCCGCATGGGGAAGTGGTCTGCCGAGCGCGTAATATGAGTATTTCTACCAAGGAAAAGACCGTCAGGGCCATGTGCCGGGCATTCGAGCTAACACGTGGGAGAGCTGCGCATCACGTGGCGATCAGGCCTCAGCGGCTTCGATCTCAGCCCATTCCTCATCCGTAAACACACGAGAGCGCGACAGAAAGCAAGTGCCGCGTCCGGTATCCAACGAAAATCCGGCACCATGACCGGGACCGGCGTCCAAGATCATCTGGCTGTGCCGCCAAATCTCAAACAGGCTTTCGGAAATCCAAACCGGCGCACCCGCGACCTCGCCCAGTTTGATGTCACGCGAGCCGATCATGTAGTCGCCGTTTTTAAAACACATCGGCGAAGACCCGTCACAACATCCCCCCGACTGGACGAACATCACGGGGCCATGTTCCGCGACAATCTCATCGAGAAGGCTACGGGCGGCATCTGTGAGGATCACGCGATCAAGGGGCATTGTTCTGGCTTTCGAAAGCGGGGCATATGCGCACCCAAGGGGGGAGGAGGTATGCGCATATGCCCCAAGATAAGCCCGGGACACGGGCTTAGCGGTAGCAGGGTCTCTTAGAAGAAGCCCAGCTTGTTCGGGTTGTAGGAGACGAGCATGTTTTTCGTCTGCTGGTAGTGATCGAGCATCATTTTGTGGTTCTCACGACCCACACCCGACTGTTTGTAGCCACCGAAGGCCGCGTGGGCCGGGTAAGCGTGGTAGTTGTTCACCCAGACACGACCGGCCTGAATGTGACGCCCGAAGCGGTAGCAGGTGTTCATATCGCGCGACCACACACCGGCGCCGAGGCCGTACATGGTGTCGTTGGCGATCTGAAGCGCTTCTTCTTCGTCCTTGAAGGTGGTCACGGAGACAACCGGGCCAAAGATTTCCTCTTGGAACACACGCATTTTGTTGTGGCCTTTGAGGATCGTCGGCTGGATGTAATAGCCACCGGCGAGATCGCCGTTGAACTTGGCCGCATCGCCGCCCACGAGAACTTCGGCGCCTTCTTCGCGACCGATGGTCAGGTAGGACAGGATCTTCTCTTGCTGCTCGGAGCTCGCCTGAGCGCCGACCATGGTATTGATGTCACGCGGGTCGCCTTGCTGGATGGCTTTCACGCGGGCGATACAGCGTTCGATGAACTCTTCGTAGATGTCTTCCTGAATGAGTGCGCGGCTCGGGCAGGTGCAGACCTCGCCTTGGTTGAAGGCGAAGAGCACGAAGCCTTCGACAGCTTTGTCGAGGAAGGCATCATCTTCGCGCATCACGTCGGAGAAGAAGATGTTCGGGGATTTACCGCCGAGCTCAAGCGTAACCGGGATCAGGTTCTCGGTGGCGTATTGCATAATCATGCGGCCGGTTGCGGTAGAGCCGGTGAAGGCGATTTTCGCAATGCGCGGGGAGCGTGCGAGTGGTGCACCGACTTCGGCGCCATAGCCGTTGACGATGTTGAGCACGCCATCGGGCAGCAGGTCGGCGATCAGTTCGACCAAGACCATGATCGCGGCCGGGGTCTGTTCCGCCGGTTTCATCACGATACAGTTGCCCGCAGCCAGAGCCGGGGCAAGTTTCCACGCAGCCATCAGGATGGAGAAGTTCCACGGAATGATCTGGCCTACAACGCCCAGCGGCTCGTGGTAGTGATAGGCCACGGTGTCGGCATCAATCTCAGACATCGTGCCTTCCTGGCCGCGCAGAACACCTGCGAAGTAGCGGAAGTGGTCGACGGAGAGCGGAATATCGGCCGCCATGGTCTCGCGAATCGGCTTGCCGTTGTCCCAGGTCTCGGCGGTGGCGATGATTTCGAGATTTTCTTCGATGCGGTCGGCGATCTTCAACAAGAGGTTGGAGCGTTCCGTTGCGCTGGTCAGGCCCCACGCGGTCTTCGCGGCATGGGCGGCGTCCAGCGCCAATTCGATGTCAGCCGCGTCAGAACGGGCCACTTCACACACTTTTTCGCCGGTAATCGGCGTGGTGTTGTCGAAATAGCGGCCATTGACCGGCGGGGTGAACTTGCCGCCGATGAAGTTGTCATAGCGGGATTTGAAAGGCGACGCGTATTTGGCGCTGGCTTCAGTTTGTACGTTCATGGGTTCCTCCTCGAGTGTTGGCATGACGTCCTCCACGTCAGCCTATTCTTCGAAGGTGACCGCTCACATCACTCGGGTCACCCCCGACTTTAGTAGACGCAGTGCCGCAATGTCTCACCTCTGAGACAGGTACGGGTCAGTTTTCACCGTTTTCGCCGATCCCAAGCCGTTTCATCCGGCGATAGAGGGTTGCGCGTCCAATCCCAAGCTCGCGCGCCGCAGCGGACATATTGCCGCCCGCCCTCGCAATGGCGCGTTTGAGCGCGGCGCGTTCCGCGCGCTCGAGGGCAGAGACGGAACTGTCGCGCCCCAAAATGTCAGAGGCCGGACGTGGGTCGATCACGTTGCCAAACCCCAAGCCATAGGCCCGACGCGCCGCCCGCGTTGCGCCGATTACGAGATCGTCCTGATCCACGGCCAAAAGAACGGCACCCTCGGGGCGATCTTCGGGCCCGGCAATGATCCGCGCTTTCGGGAAAGCAGCACGGAAGGCCTCGGATTCGATCTGTTTCGCGGTTTGCGCCACAACGCCTGCGATCAGCCGGGCGTAGGCCTCCGTCTGGTCGGCTCGGCAGGAGGACACATCAAGGGCTGCGATCAATTCGCCATCGGGTCCGAAGATCGGCGAGTCCATGCAGGACATCGCCGTGTTGCGGCTCATGAAATGTTCGTCGCGGTGGATGATGACATTGCGCGCTTCGGCGATACAGGTGCCAATCCCGTTGGTGCCCTCGGATTGCTCCGACCAATCGAACCCGGCCCAAAGACCCCAGGCTTGAAACGTGTCGCTGTCGGCATCCTTGGAGCGCTGGTCCAAAATGACCCCGTCACGATCCGTCATCAAAACGGAACAGCCCGTGTTGCCGACCATTTGGAACAGGTGATCGAGCTTTGGCGTGGCCAGATCCAAGAAGCCTTCGAGCCGTGCGCGGCGTTCTTGGATTTCCAACTCGGAAAAACGGCGCGGCGCAGGCGTGCGTGTTGGGTCAAGCCCGTGCTTCTTCATCGAGCGCCGCCAGCTCGCGGTCAGCCGTGTGCCGACTGAATCTGATTCGACGGTAGAAATGATGTGATCAGCGTGACTTGGGCGCATTTCTCGCCGCCTCCTCCCAAACGCGGCTTGTGTTAGCCTTAGCATAGGGATGTGCGCTTCGACAAATCCCGGATGCGTGAGCGTTTTGGAGCAAGTTTATACCAGGTTCAGAGTAAACTCAGACCGGCAGAGCCGTGGTTTTGAACACCGTGCGCATGGCAAAAGACGACTGCATCGTCTGGACCCCCGGAAGGCGCACGAGTTGCCGGTGAACCTCGGCAAAATGATCGGTGTCGGCGGACACGACCTTGAGGATATAATCTGCCTTCCCGGCCATGAGGTGACATTCCAACACGTCCGGCATGTTGCGCACAGCTTTCTCGAAAGCTGCAAGGATGTCATCCGCCTGACTGGTCAGCGTCACCTCGACAAAGACCGTGGCACGGCGGTCCAGATGGCGCGGGTCCAAAAGCGCGACGTAATCGCGGATGATGCCCTCGGCCTCCAGACGTTGCACCCGACGATGGCAGGCAGAACTCGACACATTGGCCTCTTGCGCCAGATCGGCGTTCGAAATCCGGCCACGCCGCTGCAAAATGCGCAAAATGCGGCGATCTGTGTCGTCAAGTTTCGTCATGCTGCGCGTTTCTCCCGCCTCAGAGGTCATTTCCGCCCTTATCTTTCACGATTATTTTTTTACGACAAGCGCGGCGGAAACTGAAAGCGCCAGCGTATGAAAGATGTGTCCCCGTTGTTGGTGACCGCAAGGCGCCAGCAAGAAGGCCCGTTGGATCTCTCCAACGGGCCTTTCGTTTCAGAACCTGATGCGGCTCACTTTTTCAAAGAGTCGCGAATTTCGATCAGAACATCCAACTCGGACGGACCAGCAGGCACCTCCGGAACAACCTCTTCCGGTTTTTCGGCCAGAGATTTCACCTTGTTGACGTAGCGCACCAGCATGAACACCACGAAAGCGATGATGAAAAAGTTGATCACCGCCATGAAAAACGAGCCGTAAGCGAAAATCGAGGCGCCAGCTTCGCGCGCGGCCTCCAAAGAGGTGCCCGGCGCCACTTCGCCGGAAATCACGGCGTAACGGTTGGTGAAATCGAGACCGCCGGTGAAAATGCCGATGATCGGGTTGATCAAGTCGTCGACCATGGACTTCACAATCGCCGTGAACGCCGCGCCAACGATAATCCCGACGGCCATATCCATGACGTTGCCCTTGGCGATGAACGCCTTGAATTCTTTTAACATTTGGAATGCCCCACACTATTTAGCGAAAATGCCGCACCTGCGAGATACGGCCATGCACATTGCATAGCACAATGGCGCACATGTGCAGCGGTTTTTTTACGACGCAAAAGCAATAGTTTATGCCAGAAACCGCCACATCGCCCCCCATCAGGAGACTTCTATGCCGCAGCCCGTCACCCATCCGATCACCGCACGCTGGCCCGCCAATACCGTCGAAAAGTTGCAGCTCTATTCATACCCCACGCCCAACGGCGTTAAAGTCTCCGCAGCCCTTGAGGAAATGGGGCTGGACTATGAGGCGCATCTGGTGACGCTCTCGGACTCTGATGTCAAAAGTCCGGAGTTCCTCGCGCTCAATCCGAATAACAAAATTCCCGCAATCATCGACCCGAACGGTCCGGATGGCGCACAGGTCGAACTCTTCGAAAGCGGCGCGATCCTGATCTATCTGGCCGAAAAAACCGGGAAGTTCCTCTCGAAAGACCCGAAAACCCGGTACGAGACCATTCAATGGCTGATGTTCCAGATGGGCGGCGTTGGACCGATGTTCGGTCAGCTTGGCTTTTTCTACAAATTTGCAGGCGCCGAGATGGAAGACCCAACCGCGCGTGATCGCTACATCAACGAGGCAAAACGGATTTTGAACGTCCTAGAACAGCGCCTCGAAGGCCGCGACTGGATCATGGGCGACTATTCCATCGCCGACATGGCCATCGCGCCTTGGATTAATGTGCTGGAATTTTATGGCGCGAAAGACGTCGTGGGCTATCACGACCTGCAAAACGTACCGGCCTATGTCGAGCGTTTCTACGCACGTCCGGCAATCGCAAAAGCGAACAACATCCCGCCGCGTCCGGCGTGAGCACGAAACAAGACTGACACCCCGCCGCGCAGCTCTACCACGGGCGGCGGGGTGTTGGCCCGAGAGCCCGCCATCATTGGAAATTTACGATTCAGCTTTTTTACAAAGTCTTTTAGGGTGAGCGAAAATCTCCTCAGAGAGTAGCCATGACAGAGACATCCTCGGCCCGCCTTTCCCAACCCGCGGACACACAGCGCGTCACGCGCCTGTTTTTCGGGGTCATCACTGCGTATTTCATCGTGCAATTGGCCTTGCGGCTGATCCTTGGCGGCGCGCTTGAAACCGACGAGGCGGAGATGCTGTTGATGACGCCGGGCCTGCAATGGGGCTATGGGCCGCAATTGCCGCTCTATAACTGGCTGCAAACCGTTTTGTTTGCACTTTTTGGCGAAACGCTTTTCGCCTTGTCCCTGCTCAAGAACCTTCTGCTTTGGGCCACCTATGCCTGTCTCTTCCTCGGCTTGCGCGCCTTTGTTCCGGCGCGCGTGGCGGCGTTGACAGCAGTCTCGCTGTTCCTCATCCCGGATATCGCCTGGGAGGCGCAGCGCGCGACCACGCATTCCAACATGTTGCTGGCGACGATCGCCGCGAGTTTCGCCGCCTATCTTTGGGCCCTGAAAACGGGGCAATGGCGGCATTGGGTGCTGTTGGGAGTGGCGCTTGGGCTGGGCGGGATCGCCAAATATAATTTCTGGGCCATTCCAGTCGGATTGTTCTTGGCGTCGCTGAGCCTTAATGAGACCCGCCGCATGCTCACACGCCGGGCGCTGATTGCCCCCACTATTGCTCTGGTGATTGTGGCTGGACCTTATCTTTGGATGGCCAACAACCCCGATCTCTCCCTGTCCTCTGTCGGCAAAATGAACATGTCAGGTGACGCGAAACAGATCATCCCGGAAGGGGTCTCTCTCTACATTCAGGGGCTGCTGATCCTCACCATTCTGCCCGCGCTTGTCGCCGGGATGTTGTGGGCCTTTTCGCGCAGGGCCAAGGCAGTCGTGGAAACGGTCGTGGGATCGCATGTCGTCACCACGCTGTTTTTGCGCACATTTGTCATACTGGGCGTCGCGGGGCTCATCCTCGTTTGGCTGGCCGATGTTGGACACATCACGCCGCGTTGGCTCCTGCCGATTGTGCTGCCCCTCGTGATCGGCGTGTTCCTCCGGCTCACGCCACGCCTGTCACGGCGCAGCGCCATCGGCTACAGTACCACACTCACCGTTCTGGCGGTTCTCGTGATCGCAGGCCTTACACTCGACCGCTACAAAGAGGGTGCCCGGCGCGACCTCGACTTTGCGCCACTTGCGACGCAGATCGAAGAGATGAACCTCCCGCAGGACACCCTGATCGTCGCGGATTTCTACGTCGGCGGCAATCTTGCCCGGATCAGACCAAATTGGATCATCCGCTCCGACCTTCCGGCGTCGGCGCGCGCGGAAACCACGGAGCATGTTCTGCTCATCAGCCGCTCATCAAAGACGGACGCCTCCTTGCAAGAACTGGCCGCCCGGGTGGATTGGCCTCATGCGGCACGGGCAGTTTATGACAGCAGTACGCAAATTGATTTGCCCTTCCACCATAGCGACCGCAGCCAACCTCTGCGTCTGCTCTTTGGCTCGACGGAATAAACACGATGACCGCGCAGACACAGGCCTCGAAAGACCAGCAACACGCCACGTTTTTTCTCATCACGCTTTTCACGTATTTTGCGCTGCAGACCGTCTTGCGCACCGTGCTTGGCGGCACCTTCGAGTACGACGAAGCGGAAATGTTCGTTCTCGCGCAGGACTATCGTCTCGGCTATGGTCCGCAGACGCCGCTTTACAACTGGTTTCAGGCGCTCGCCTTCGATTTGTTCGGCCCAACCACATTCGCCATCGCCCTGCCCAAAAACATCCTGCTTTTCGCAGCCTATGCCCTGACCTTCGACGGGTTTCGCCGCCTCGTTTCTGTGCGACTGGCCATCTTGATCACGCTCTCACTGCTGTTGTTGCCGAACGTCTCTTGGGAGGGTCAGCGCGCCGGATCCCACAGCATTGCCATGCTCGCTCTGATCGGTGCCACTCTTAACGTCTTCGCCCGCCGTCTGGCCGCCGCCGAAAAAGGCGAACACCATCTGGCGCACGCGGTTTTGTTGGGACTGGCGCTCGGGCTTGGCGGCATTACGAAATATAACTTCTGGCTGTTCCCCTTGCCTCTGTTGCTGACCGCTGGCCTGTTTCCGGAGATGCGCAGGGCGTTCTGGCGCAAGGATTTGATTCTGACCTTTGGCATTGCCGCGGCCATTCTCGTCTTGCCCATTGGCTGGATTTTGACCCATCCGGATATGGCAACCTCGACCAGTGAAACGCTTTACAGACCCTCCGACCTGACTGCCCTGCCGCGCCCGCTCATTGGTGTGACAACCATGCTGCTGGAAACCTTGGCCGGGCTCATCCTGCTCCTGCTGACGCTGATCTGTCTGCGCCTTCCCTATGGGCGGCGCATCTTTGCGATCGGTCCCGCGCCTTTGCTCGCGCGCTGGATGCTGCTGTCCGGCCTCGCTGGTCTGGCCATCGTCGCGATTCCGGTGATCGGCTTTGGCGTCACAGACGTTCAAGCGCGCTGGCTCATCCCCTTGCTGATCTCTTTCGCCTTCGGTCTCATGCTTTGGGTCGCGCCCACGCTCAGCCCTCGTATCACGCGAAATGCGCTTCGGTTTTGCGCCGGTCTTGCGGTTCTGATCATCGTCGCCATCACCGACACACGGCTGCGCGGCGCCGGAAGCGACTCTCTCGACATCGAAACCCTCGCTCAGCGCATCGAAGAGGACCTGCCCGAAGGCGCCGCACCGCCCGCAGTGGTCAGTTTCAATTTCTACTATCCCGGCAACTTGAAGTATCTGCGCCCCTCGTGGACCGCTTTGCCCGCGCAACCCGGCGGCTCAATCCCAGAAGATCTGGAGCGCATTGTCGTGATCGGCATCGAAGAACCTGAAAAGATCGCGCGCAAACTCGCGATCCATGGTCTGACTCCGCAGATCGCAGAGCTTGGCCCCTTGAGCGTCGCGACCCTCCCCTACCGCTTCGAAGACCCCGACGTGACCCGCGATGTGCCCTATATCATCATCCCATTAAAAAACGGCGCCCGTTGAGGCGCCGTTTCTTTTCCGTCCAATGGCCTGAGCCTCAGCCGCGCAGCGTGCCGCCGGTGGCTTTTTCGACCTTGGCGATGATCTTCGCCGACAGTTCTTCGAGGTCTTTCTCCTTGAGCGTCCCGCCCGTGGGCTGAATGCGCACGGTGATCGCGAGAGATTTCTTGTCCTCGCCCAAAGAGCCGCCGATGAACTCGTCAAAGACGCGCACCTCTTCGATCAGCGCCTTGTCGGCGCCCCCGGCTGCGTTCACCAGATCAAGCGCGTTGACGCCCTTGTCGACGACAAAGGCAAAGTCGCGTTCGACCGCTTGCAGATCGTTGGTGAAAAACGCCGATCGTGCGATTTTAGTGCCGCGCGGCATCGGGGCCTCTTCGAGGTAAACGGTAAAGGCCACGGCGGTGCCTTTGACGCCCATCTCTTTGAGAACCTTCGGATGCAACTCGCCGAACTCAGCCAGAACCTTTTTCGGACCGAGGCAGATTTTGCCCGAACGACCCGGATGGAACCACGGCGAAGTGTCGCGCAGGATTTGCGCTTTGGCGGGCGCGCCGATGGCGGCCAAAACGGCCTCCGCATCGGCTTTCGCGTCATAAAGATCGTAGGTCCGGCGTTCGCCATGCACGTCTTTTGCCCCCGTCGCGCCGACCCGCAGGCCGGAGATTTGCGCGCGCTGCTCGCCCGGCTCACCACCGAAGAACGCAGGGCCGCATTCGAACAGGTTCAGGTCGGCAAAGCCGCGCGCTTGGTTGCGTGTCGCCGCCGCCAGAAGGCCGGGCAAAAGGTCCGGGCGCATGTGACTCATCTCGGAGGAAATCGGGTTTTCCAAACGCACCGCATCGGTGCCGCCACCGAAGAGTTCCGCGGATTTCTGGTCGATGAAGCTGTAGGTCACGCATTCATTGAACCCGAGACCCGCCGCCTGATGGCGCGCGGAAGATTCACGCACCTGCATCGGCGTCAGGATTTGCTTTGCCACGCCGGAGGGGCGTTTCATCGGCTTCGGCTCCAAATGCGTCAGGCTTTCGACACGGGCGACCTCTTCGACCAGATCGGCCTCGCCCAGAACGTCAGGACGCCAGCTCGGCACTTGCGCCATATCGCCGTCCATCACGAAGCCCAAGGACTCCAGAATGGCCACCTGACGTTCCGCCGGGATGTCCATGCCGACAAGCGATTGCACCCGGTCGGTGTCGAGGTGATAGGCGCGGGACACGTCCGGCACTTCGCCCGCGACGACAACCTCAGAGGCCTCTCCCCCGCAAAGTTCCAAAATCATCGCGGTTGCATCGTCCAGCGCCTGCATGTTGTAGGCCGGGTCGATGCCGCGCTCGTTGCGGTAACGCGCGTCCGAATTGATCTTGAGCGCACGGCCGCCTTTGGCGATGTCGAGATGGTTCCAGAACGCCGCTTCGACGAACACATCGGTGGTCTCATCCGTACAGCCGGTCTCTTCGCCGCCCATGATGCCGCCGATGCTCTCGACCTTGCCGCCGGAGAAGATGCACATCGCGCCTTCCGGCATTTTGTAGGTCTTCTCGTCGAGCGCCAGCAACTCCTCGCCGCCTTTCGCGCGGTCGATCACCAGACCGCCCTCCACCGTCGCCGCGTCAAAGACGTGCAGCGGGCGGTTGCGGTCGTAGGTGAAGAAGTTGGTCACATCGACCAGAATGGAGATCGGGCGCAGGCCAATCGCAGTGAGCCGATCCTGCAACCACTTGGGAGAGGGGCCGTTCTTGACGCCTTTGATCAGACGACCGCCAAAAACATGACAACCGTCTTTCGCGGCCTCGGTGATCTCCACCGAGATTGGGTTCGGGAATTTCCCTTCGACCGTTTCCACCTTGAGCGGTTTCAACGTGCCAAGCCCCCGCGCCGCGAGATCGCGTGCGATGCCGTGCACGCCCAACGCGTCGGGGCGGTTCGGGGTGATGGCGATCTCGATCACCGGATCGACCTTCGACGGCTGATGTTTCGCCAGCCAGTCGGCGAACTCCATGCCGATCTCGCCGTCTTCCAGCTCGATGATGCCGTTGTGCTCGTCCGACAGCTCCAGCTCGCGCTCAGAGGCCATCATGCCATGGCTTTCGACGCCGCGGATTTTGCCGACGGAAATGGTGATGTCGAGGCCGGGGATATACATGCCGGGTTTCGCCAAAACGGCGGTGATCCCCGCACGGGCATTGGGCGCGCCACAGACGATCTGGGTCATGCCCTCGTCCGTCTCGACCTGACAGACCCGAAGCTTGTCGGCGTCGGGGTGCTGCACGGCCTCTTTGACCTTGACGAGTTTAAAACCCTTAAGCTTGTCGCGCGGGTTTTCGACGCCTTCGACCTCAAGCCCGAGATCGGTCAGCGCGTAAAGGATGTCATCGAGGCTCGCCTCGGTTTCCAGATGCTCTTTGAGCCAGGAGAGTGTGAATTTCATTTCTGTCCTCGAATATGTTCCGTGACGAGATCTCCGAGATCTCCAATGGCTTCATCGGCTCCTAACGCGTCTGCGCGCATTGAATTGACCAACGACGTTAGAGTTTCAGCATATCTCTCTTCAGCCCTCACAAAATAACCCTCCGCTGATTGTTCTTTTGTGAGCCGTTTTCTCCAAGTTTCTTCATAGCGCGCCCTTAGCAGTTCAATGTATTCACGGAACGCCAAAGAAAACTTTCGCGTGTCCTCGGCAACAGAACGAGGGGCAAAACACATCACCCTGTATTGCGCCGAAAAATACTCTTCGACCGCCTCGTGTCGAGCGCTTGGCTTGTCTGTTCGGTAGACACGCAAACGATACTTCTGCACAGACGACAAATACTCCGCGTAAATTTCTCTCTTCAGAGAACGAATTTGCTCGGTGCGATCTGCGCGCTTCTGAAAAAGATATACGATGACCCCGCCCAACAGCGCGAGAAATGTAATTAGCATTCCATTCCAGTCGAGTGCAGCATCTACCATTAGCCGTGAATTCCCCCCGCCAGCGTCGGCGTGCCCAGAGCGCTAAACCCATAGTGCCGCAGCCAGCGCAGGTCGGAGTCAAAGAAGGCCCGCAAATCCGGGATGCCGTATTTCAGCATCGCCAGACGGTCGATCCCCATGCCGAAGGCAAAGCCTTGCCACTCTTGCGGGTCGATGCCGCCAGCGGTCAGGACTTTGGGGTGCATCATGCCGGAGCCCAGAACTTCGAGCCAGTCGTCGCCCTCGCCCACGCTCACGGTGCCGTTTTCCCATTTGCACTGCACATCCACCTCGGCGGAGGGTTCCGTGAAGGGGAAGTGCGAGGCGCGGAAGCGGGTTTTGACCTTGGTGCCGAAAAACGCGGTGTAGAACTCTTCGAGCACCCATTTCAGGTTCGCCATGGAGATGTCCTTGTCGATGGCCATGCCTTCAACTTGGTGGAACATCGGCGTGTGGGTTTGGTCGTAGTCGGAGCGATAGACACGGCCCGGCGCGATGATGCGGATCGGCGCGCCTTGGTCGATCATGGTCCGAATTTGCACCGGCGAGGTGTGGGTGCGCAGCACGTTCGGCGCACGGTCGTCGCCTTCGGCGCGGTGCATGTAGAAGGTGTCATGCTCTTGGCGCGCCGGGTGGTTCGGCGCGATGTTGAGCGCATCGAAGTTGTGGAAATCGTCTTCGATCTGCGGGCCTTCGGCGACGGCAAAGCCGAGATCGGCGAAGATCGCGTAGATTTCCTCAGACACGCGAGAGATCGGGTGGATCGTCCCCTGCGGACGCTGACGCCCCGGAAGCGTGACATCGAGCCATTCCTCCGCCAAACGCGCATCTAAAGCGGCGTCTTCCAGCGCGACCTTCTTGGCAGCCAGCGCGGAGTTGATTTCATCTTTCAAAGCGTTGAGTTGCGGCCCCATGACCTGACGCTCTTCCGGGCTCATCTTGCCCAGTTCGCGCATCTTGAGCGCCACTTCGCCTTTTTTGCCGACCGCCTGAAGACGGATGTCCTCAAGCGTCGCCTCGTCCCCCGCCTGCAAGATCGCGGTGAGGTATTTGTTCTTCAGATCGTCCATCCCGAACCCTCTGTTTTTGTCCACCGCCTCGATACCACGGGAGACCCAAAAGACAAGAAGCCGCGAGACCCCATGAGGTCCGCGGCTTCAAAAATGTTCGTTCCCTTGTGGGGGAGCTTACGCGAGCGCGGCCTTCGCCTTATCGACGATGGCACCAAACGCATCCGGCTCGTGGATGGCGAGATCGGCGAGGACTTTACGGTCCACTTCGATGCCAGCCAGTGCGAGGCCGTTGATGAATTTGGAGTAGGTCAGCGCTTCGTCATGCGAACGCACAGCGGCGTTGATACGCTGGATCCACAGAGCGCGGAAGTTGCGCTTGCGGGCTTTACGGTCGCGGGTCGCGTATTGGTTCGCCTTGTCGACGGCCTGGGTCGCAGTGCGGAAGTTCCGGGAACGGGCGCCGTAGTAACCTTTAGCGGCCTTCAGAACTTTTTTGTGACGGGCGTGGGTAACGGTACCACCTTTGGTGCGGGACATGTGTCTCTCTCCCTAATTAGCGGTTGTAGGGCATGTAGGACTTCACGATCTTCGCATCGGGTGCGGAGAGCGTGGTCGTGCCACGTGCGTCACGGATAAATTTCGTGGTGCGTTTGATCATGCCGTGGCGTTTGCCGGCCTGACCTGCTTTGACCTTGCCAGTGGCGGTCATTTTGAAGCGCTTTTTGGCGCTCGACTTTGTCTTCATCTTAGGCATTTCCATCTCCTTTGGTTCGATGGTTATCAGCGCGACTCGGCATGCCATATCGCCGGACGCGCCCCATGAGCGGCTGCCATTACAGCCGAAAACCTCTATTGGCAAGTCTTTGTGGCGGTTACTCTTCGAAAAACCGCAGAATTCGCATCAAAACCCGCATCAAAGCATCTGGGATGTCTGCGAAGCTATAGCCTTCCGGATGCAGGATCAGCGCAGAGACAAACATCGCACCGCCGATCAACAGCATACCGATGGCCAGGCGCGGGGGACGCGCCTCAGAGAAGGCTTTGATGGCATTGGGCACGGCGAGCAAGACAAGCACCGCGCCCAACACAAGAAGAAAATCCGTCGTCACGCGACCCTGCCGTTATTCCGGGTCGGTGTTGAAGATCAGGCGCTCTTCGCAAGGCGCGACACGCAGAATGTTGGTCGACCCCGGATGGTTGAACGGAATGCCCGCAATCACCACAATCTTGTCCTCTTCGGTCGCGAAGCCCGAGGTGCGCGCGGCGCGGGCCGCATTGACCACGGCCATTTTAAACCGCTCCACTTCACCGGTCATCACGCAATGCATGCCCCAATAGAGGCAGAGCTTGCGCGCGGTGTTGCGACGAGAGGTCATGGCGATGATCGGCACATGCGGACGTTCACGGGCGGTCAGCGCCGCGGTGGTGCCGCTCTCGGAATAGCAAACCACGGCTTTGACATCGGTGGTTTCCGCGATCTCACGCGCAGCCGACACGATGGCATCGGCGGTGGTGTTGCGCTTGATCCCGGCGCGCGAGGCATCAAGCACGTCGCGGTAGACCGGATCGCTTTCCACCGACACAGCCACGTTGTTCATCGTAGTCACTGCATCAATAGGGTAATTGCCCGCGGCAGATTCCGCCGACAACATGATCGCATCTGCGCCCTCGTAAATGGCGGTTGCCACGTCAGAGACCTCGGCACGGGTCGGCATCGGGCTTTCGATCATGCTCTCAAGCATCTGGGTCGCCACGATCACCGGTTTGGCCACTGCGCGGCAGCGGCGCGTCAGGCGTTTCTGGATCGGCGGCACGGCCTGCACCGGCAATTCGACACCAAGATCACCGCGCGCCACCATGATCCCGTCGGACACCGCGAGGATGTCTTCGAAAGCATCGACAGCCGCCGGTTTTTCGATCTTCGCCAGAACGGAGGCGCGACCTTTCACCAGATCCTTGGCTTCCAGCATATCTTCGGGACGTTGCACAAAGGAGAGCGCGACCCAATCCACGCCCAACTCGCAGACGAATTCGAGGTCTTTGCGGTCTTTCGGCGACAGGGCGGCCAGCGGCAGCACCACGTCGGGCACGTTCACGCCTTTGCGGTCAGAAATCGTGCCGCCAACGGTGACCACGCAATCCGCGTAATCCGGGCCGCAGTCTTCAACCTTGAGGCGGATTTTGCCATCGTTGACCAACAGCGAGGAGCCGGGTTTCAACGCTGCGAAGATTTCCGGATGCGGCAGTTGCACGCGAACCCCGTTGCCCGGCGCATCGTCGAGATCAAGGCGGAACTTGTCGCCCTCCTCGAGATCATGCGCGCCAGAGCCGAACTTGCCGACCCGCAGTTTCGGCCCCTGCAAATCCGCCAGAATGGCGATCGGGCGACCGAGGTCGGTTTCAATTTTGCGGATGATGGCATGGCGGGCACGGATTTCCTCGTGATCGCCATGGCTCATGTTCAGACGGAACACATCCGCGCCGGC
Organism: Celeribacter sp. PS-C1; assembly: GCF_019429625.1. Classification (GTDB taxonomy): domain Bacteria; phylum Pseudomonadota; class Alphaproteobacteria; order Rhodobacterales; family Rhodobacteraceae; genus Celeribacter. Next base: position 169,799 of record NZ_JAHXRW010000005.1, on the reverse strand, counting down.
TTCTGACAGGGCGCGGATCGTGTCGTAATCATTGGAGGCGGGGCCCAGCGTGGCCACGATTTTTACATTCCGAAGACGTCTCATATCTGCCGATAGTCCTTTTCTTTCCATCGCATCATTGTCGCGGGCCACGCTCTCTATGCAGTAAATGTTAGCGTATGACAACTGGCACACTGCCAAGAAACCGCTTAAGGGAGATATGAAAGCGAAAGGTGACGCAAAAATGACCTTATCCCCTCCTTATCATGCTCTTGGTGAAAACCGAAGCGGACGTTGGCTTGTCACCTGCGATCACGCCACCAATCGGGTGCCAGAGGAGATCGGCCCGGATCTTGGGCTTGGCGCCAAGGACATGGCCCGACATATCGCCTATGACATCGGCGCGCTGGGGGTGAGCCGCGAGTTGGCCCGCCTTTTGGACAGCCCGATGATCCACACCGATTTCTCCCGCCTCGTAATCGACCCGAACCGGGGCGAGGATGACCCGACTCTGGTGATGAAACTTTATGACGGGACGATCATTCCCGCCAACCGCCACGCCGATGCGTCCGAAGTCGAGCGGCGTTTGGAGCTATTTCATCGGCCCTATCATGACGCCTATGAAACGCTATGTGCTGCGCGTGACGATGTCGTGATCTGCGCGGTGCATAGTTTCACGCCGCAACTCAAAAACCGCCCGCGTCGCCCTTGGCAGATCGGGATACTGTCGGCCTATGACAAACGCTTCACCGCGCCTTTCATCGCAGCGCTCGAAGCCTCCGAGGCACTAAAGGCAGAGGCCGATAAGATCGGCGAACGCTTGGTCATCGGCGACAACGAGCCCTATGACGGCCACCTGCCGGGGGATGCCATCGACCGCCATGCGCTGCACCACGGGCGATTGAACCTGTTGATCGAACTGCGCTCAGATCTGATCGAAACACCGGAAGGGCAAGCCCATTGGGCCGCACTTTTAGCGCCCATCCTCACAGACACCCTGAAACAGACAGGATTGTAACCATGCCCCATGTTGTCATCGACTTTTCCGAAGGACTCGAGCAGAGCTTTGATATGACCGCGCTTTGCGAAGCGGTGTTCGACGCGCTCATTCTCGATGTGGAAATCAACGCCCCCGCGCTCAAAACCCGCGCTCGGCCGCAACCCTATTTCAAAATCGGCACGGAACCCGCGACCTTCGCCCATGCGACGCTCTATCTTCTCGAGGGCCGCGACGACGAGACAAAGGCCCGTCTGTCGGCTATCGTGCTCAAGGCGATGGACGAGATCCTGCCGACGGTCGGCAGCCTTTCCGTCGATGTGCGCGACATGAATGCGCCCGCTTACGCCAAGCGAGTGAGAGGATAAATGATGCCCGTGATTGACGAGAAAACCATGGTGGAGATCGAAGCGGCGGCGTTTCGCACGCTGCGCGACCACCTGATGAACAAACGCCCGGATGTGCAGAACATCGACATGATGAACCTCGCGGGTTTTTGCCGCAATTGCCTGTCGCGCTGGGTGCAGGAGGCCGCGGGCGAGCGCGGCATCGATATGTCGAAAGAAGAGGCACGCGAGCTTTACTACGGCATGCCCTATGACGACTGGAAGGCACAAAGCCAGACCGAGGCCTCGCCCGAGAAACAGGCCGCGTTCGAGAAAGCCTTTGCCGAGAACGTCGGGAAAGAGACGAAAGCATGAAGCCCGCAGAGCAACTGGCACAATTTACCCGCGAGGCCCTGATCTCTGGCCAAAGCCGCGAGGAGATTGCCACGGCATTGCGCAATGCAGGATGGGCCGACAGCGAAGTGGGCGAGGCCCTGAGCGCCTGGGCCGAAACGGATCACATTCCACCGGTGCCGCGTCCGCGCCCCTATGTCTCGGCACGGGAGGCATTTTTCTACGCCTTGATGTTCGTGGCTCTGAGCATGACCGCCTGGCACATCGTCGACCTTGGGTTTGACCTGATCAGACGCTGGCTGGCGGAGACCCCGCGGCCTTATTTGAGCAACCGCTCCATGCGCTGGTCCATCGCCGCGCTCATCGTGTTCTTCCCGCTGTTCATGCTGATGCAGCGCTCGGAGTCCCGCAAACTTTCCCGCGACCCAAGCCACAAGCGCTCCGTCGTGCGCAAATGGTTTGGCTACAGCGCCCTGTTCTTTTCCTCCATCGCGCTTCTGGGCGATCTTTTGGGGGCCATTTATGCGCTTTTGAATGGCGAGTTGACCCTCGAGTTTATCGCGCAGCTTGCGTTGGTCGCAGCAGTCGCGGGCACTGTGTTCGGCTATTTCCAAGGCGCCATGAAGGATGCCGAAGATGGACACTAAGCTTTGGCCTCAGCTGGCGCTCACCGCCCTTGTCGCGGGTGTTCTGGTCGCGGGACTGCTTACGGTCGGCGGCCCGGAGGCCGGGCGGATCGAGAAGCGGGACGATCAACGCTATTGGGATTTGATCGCTCTGCAAAGCCAAGCCCAATGCCTCGCGCGTGAAGCCGGTGAAACGCCTGCCACTTTAGACAACACAGAGTCCTGTTCCCTGAATGTGTCCGAGGAGGCTTTGTTGCCAGAAGAAGGCTACCGTTACCTGCCGCAAGACGACGGCAGCTTTAAAGTCTGCGCGGAATTCGAAGACATTGACGGCCTACGGACGCGACAATGGCGCGGCGACATCTCAGAGAACGGATGCCTCAGCGGCAAAACCGACTAAAAGAAAAGGCCCGCACTTTGCGGGCCTTTTTGCATCAGATCACAGTGAGATCGGATCAAAGCGCCGTTTTCGGCATCTCGTCGATGTAAATCTCACGCAGACGCGTGGACACCGGACCCGGCTTGCCAGTGCCAACTGCCACGCCGTCAATCTCGATCACCGGCTGGGTAAAGCCCGTGGCGGAGGTTGCAAAGGCTTCGTCGGCGTTTTGTGCTTCTTCGATGGTGAAGGGGCGTTCCTCGACCTGCATCTGCGCCTCTTTCGCAAATTTCAGGATCGCGGTGCGGGTGATGCCGTGTAGGATGTCATTGGACAGCTCGCGGGTGATGATCACACCATCTTTAACGATATAGGCGTTGTTGGCGTAGCCCTCGGTCACATAGCCATCCTCGACGAACCACGCATCGGTCGCGCCCGCTTTCTTGGCTTTCATCTTGGCGAAAGACGGCCAAAGAAGCTGCGTGGTCTTGATGTCGCGACGACCCCAGCGCAGATCCTCGACGGAGATCACCTTGATGCCCTCATCGAGAGCTTTGTTTGAGGTGATTTTCTTGGCGAAGGTGAACAGAACGATGCCGCCTTTCACCTCTTCAGGGTCGGGCCAAACGAAATCGCGGTCGGCGCCAGCGCCACGGGTGACCTGCAGGTAAATTCCGCCCTCTTCGAGGTTGTTTTTTTCGATCAGCTGGTGGTGAATCTCCAACAGCTCCTCCATCGTCACCGGCGACACCATTTCGAGTTCCGCCAGAGAGCGCTGAAGACGTGCAACGTGGCCCTGAAAATCGATGAGTTTTCCATTCAGGACAGAGGTTACCTCATAGACCGCGTCCGCCATCAGGAACCCGCGGTCGAAAATGGAAATTTTTGCCTCGGTTTCCGGCAGGTATTCGCCGTTCACGTAAACGGTGCGGGTCATGGTGTTCTCCTTAAATACGGGCCTTCGCCCTCTCATCAGCCCCAAAGCGCGCGCGCAGGCGGGTGAACGCCCTCCGCGTCATAGTGCAAAGGTTCAGGTCGGTCTTCTGCCAAAAGCAATGGCCCGTCAAGGTCCACCACGCGTGCGCCCTGTGCGACGATGATCGCGGGCGCCATCGCCAAAGAGGTGCCGACCATACAGCCGACCATGATGCCATAGCCTTCGGCGCGCGCCGCCTTGCGCAGTTCCAGCGCCTCGGTGAGCCCGCCGGTCTTGTCGAGCTTGATGTTGATCACATCGTATTTGCCCTTGAGATCCGGCAGGCTCGCCCGGTCGTGACAGGATTCATCGGCACAGACCGGAAGGGGTCTCTCAATCTCTGCCAACATATCGTCCTGTCCCGCGGGCAAGGGTTGTTCCACAAGCTGCACGCCAAGCCGCACCAGATGCGGCGCGAGATCTGCATAGACCTCAGCAGTCCAACCCTCATTCGCATCGACAATAATCTTCGATTTCGGCGCGCCACGACGCACCGCCTCAAGCCGCGCCATGTCGTCGGGCGTGCCGAGTTTGATCTTCAACAGCGGCCGATGCGCGTGCTTCGCCGCCGAACGCTCCATCTCCTCGGGAGAGGCCAGCGACAGCGTATAGGCCGTGATCATCGGGATCGGCGCGGGCAGGTCGAGCATCTCCCAAACGCGTTTTCCGGCAATCGAGGCCTCTAGGTCCCAAAGCGCACAATCGACCGCGTTGCGTGCGGCGCCCGCGGAGAGCGCCTCTTGCAAGGTTGCACGCGTGATGTTCTCGGGCAGCGCTTCGATCTCGGCAGCAACACTCTCGAGGCTTTCGCCGTAGCGCGCATAGGGCACGCATTCGCCCCAGCCGGTCTGATCACCCTCGCTCGCACGCACTGTGATCACTTTGGCCTCGGTGCGCGACCCGCGCGAGATGGTGAACACTTCGGCCAGACGAAAGCTCTCGGCGGCGACGGTCAGTTTGGGCATGGGAATGTCCTGAATTTGGGCCTGTTTTGTAAAAAGGGCGCCCGAAGACGCCCTTTGGTCTTAAAGTGCTGCCAAAGCATCGGCCAGACGGTCCGCGCCCTGACGGAACGGATCGACGGCCGGCAGACCCATCTCTTCCTCGACCTTGGCGAGATAGGCGATCGCCTCTTCTTCAGACAGGTGCTGGGTGTTGATGGAGATGCCGACGACCTTACAGTCCGGGTTAGCCACCTGCGCCAGAGGCAGAGCGGTGTCCCGCAGCGCCTCGAGCGTCGGCAGCGCAAAACCCGGCAGGCCGCGCATATGGTCGCGGGTCGGTTCGTGACAGAGAATCAGCGCATCGGGCTGACCGCCATGCACCAAAGCCATGGTCACGCCCGAGTAAGACACGTGGAACAGGCTGCCCTGCCCTTCGATGAGATCCCAGTGATCCTCATCGTTGTCCGGCGTCAGATATTCGATGGAGCCCGCCATGAAATCGGCGATCACAGCGTCAAGCGGCACACCGTCGCCTGTGATCAGGATGCCGGTCTGGCCGGTGGCGCGGAAGGTCGATTTCATGCCCTTTTCGCGCATCGCCTTATCCATCGCGAGGGCGGTGTACATCTTGCCCACGGAACAATCGGTGCCGACAGCGAGGCAGCGCTTGCCGCTGCGTTTCACACCGTTGGCGATCGGGTATTTTACGGAGGGAATGCGCACGTCGTGCAGCGTCCGACCAAAGGTTTTGGCGACAGCCACAAGGTCTTCTTCCTCGCGCAGAAGGTTGTGCAGGCCGGAGGCAATGTCGAACCCCTCTTCGAGCGCGTCGATCAGAACCTTTTTCCATGCCTGGCTGATCACGCCGCCGCGGTTGGCGACACCGATGACCAGGGTCTTGGCACCTGCGGCTTTCGCTGCCTTCAGGTCCATATCCGGCAGTTTCATATCGGCTTTGCAGCCTTCCATGCGGAACTGGCCGAGGGCGAATTCGGGGCGCCAGTCCTTGATCCCTTGCGCCACTTTCGCAGCCAGTTGGTCAGGGGCGTCGCCGAGGAAAAGAAGATACGGTGTTTCGATCATGGTGCAGCACTCCGGTTGCGTTTGTCCCAGAGTGACCGAGATTCGATGCAAGGTGCTTCGGATTTTGCGTCAGAGAAGCTGACGGAATGGGAGAACATCCCGTGCATGGCATATATTTTGGGATAATAATTACATTGGTCAGGAAATAAGCAGTTTGAAAACTTTATTTTTCGCCTCGGCGCGGGATATGCCGCAGGCGCAAAATCTTCCTTGCCACATGGTGCGCAAGATAATAACAATGCATTCGACATTTTGGAAATATCATTGCGAGAGGAGCGCCAATGTCCTTCCGACTCCAGCCCACCCCCGTGGATCGCCCGAACCGCTGCCAGCTGTTCGGCCCCGGATCGAACACCAAACTCTTCCCGAAAATGGCAGCTTCCGCGGCGGATGTGATCAATCTCGACCTCGAAGATTCGGTCGCGCCCTCCGACAAAGACGTGGCCCGCGCCAATATCATCGAGGCGATCAACACGATTGATTGGGGCAAGAAAACTCTGGCCGTGCGGATCAACTCGCTCGACACGCCCTATTGGTATCGCGATGTTGTGGACCTCTTGGAACAGGCGGGCGAGCGGCTTGATCAGATCATGATCCCGAAAGTGGGCTGCGCCGAAGACATCTATGCGGTCGACGCGCTGGTCACCGCCATCGAGCGCGCCAAGGGCCGCACGAAGAAGATCAATTTCGAAGTCATCATCGAATCCGCCGCCGGCATCGCCCATGTCGAAGAGATCGCAGCCAGCTCTCCGCGTCTCGTCGCAATGAGCCTTGGGGCGGCGGATTTCGCGGCCTCGATGGGCATGCAAACCACCGGCATCGGCGGCACGCAGGAGAATTACTACATGCTCCATGGCGACACGCGGCATTACTCCGACCCGTGGCACTGGGCACAGGCCGCCATCGTTGCCGCCTGTCGCACGCACGGCGTCCTGCCGGTCGATGGCCCCTTTGGCGATTTCTCCGATGACGAGGGCTACCGGGCGCAGGCGCGCCGCTCCGCAACGCTGGGCATGGTCGGCAAATGGGCGATCCATCCGAAACAGATCGCACTGGCGAATGAGGTCTTTACCCCCTCCGAGGAGGCCGTCACCGAGGCCCGTGAAATCCTTGCTGCGATGGAACAGGCCAAGGCGAATGGCGAAGGCGCGACCGTTTACAAAGGCCGTTTGGTCGACATCGCCTCGATCAAACAGGCCGAGGTCATTGTGGCCCAATCCGAATTGATCGCGAACTCCTGAAATCCCTCCAATCGGGAGGGGAGGCCCGATTGTTGAGGCGATAACGCCCCGAGGCTCAGGCTTCGGGGCGTTTCTTTTTGTTAAATTTCGAACTCAATCACCTGCAAAGCCATGCTCAATTTCAAGCCGAGTTGCACCCGCGCGTGAAAATAGCCATATACGGGGTCGAAACCGTTCGGAGGTCCGCATGACTCACTATCTCGAATTCGAAAAACCCTTGGCCGAGATCGAGGGAAAAGCCGAAGAATTGCGCGCCATGGCCCGCAACAACGAAGAGATGGACGTCGAAAAAGAAGCCGCCGCTTTGGACAAAAAAGCGGCCGATATGCTCAAGGACCTCTACAAGGGCCTGACACCTTGGCGCAAATGCCAAGTCGCGCGCCACCCCGACCGTCCGCATTGCAAGGACTATATCGAGGCGCTGTTCACCGAATACACGCCGCTGGCGGGTGACCGGAATTTTGCCGACGATCACGCCGTCATGGGGGGGCTGGCCCGATTCAACGACCAGCCGGTTGTGGTGATCGGTCAGGAAAAAGGCCATGACACCAAATCCCGCATCGAGCGCAATTTCGGCATGGCCCGCCCAGAGGGGTATCGCAAAGCCATCCGATTGATGGATCTCGCCGACCGCTTTGGTCTGCCGGTGATTGCGCTGGTTGACACCCCCGGCGCCTATCCGGGCAAGGGCGCGGAAGAGCGTGGCCAGTCGGAAGCCATCGCGCAATCCACCGCGAAATGTCTCAAACTGAAAGTGCCGATGATTTCAGTGATCATTGGCGAGGGCGGTTCCGGTGGCGCGGTTGCTTTTGCGTCATCCAACAAGCTCGCGATGCTCGAACATTCCGTCTACTCGGTGATCTCGCCCGAAGGCTGCGCCTCGATCCTCTGGAAAGACGCAGAGAAAATGCGCGAGGCCGCCGAAGCACTGCGCCTGACCGCGCAGGATTTGCAGAAACTCGGCGTGATCGACCAGATCATCCCAGAACCGCTGGGCGGCGCGCAACGCGACCGCGAGGCGACGATTGCCGCCGTGGGCAAAGCGATCGAGGCCATGCTGACGCCGCTGCAAAAGAAAAAGCCGGAGACTATTCTCAAAGATCGCCGCAAGAAATTCCTCGACATGGGGTCGAAGGGGCTCGCTGCCTGATTTGAGTATTTGATCTGCAATGAAGAGGCCGTGCGAAAGCGCGGCCTTTTGCGTTACCAGACACTTACGTGAGTTCGGGCCGGTCTGTGGAGCGCATGAACATGCGCCTTGGCGTGAGGGGGATTACGAAGGCTTGGCGGGAACGTCGAACCCGGCTTCGACCATCAACCGATCAGAGGCCGCCTCTACAGTCGCCTCCAGCTCTGCCATCACCTGTTTCATCTCGCGCCCTGCGTCGATGCACGGCAGGAATTCCACCACGGCAAGGCCTGGTTTGCGATAGACGCCATGACGCGGCCAGAACACGCCCACATTGGTGGCGGCGGGAACGAGAGGCTGTCCGGTCTGCTCATAGAGCACGCCCGTGCCGATTTTATACGGCAGATGCGCGCCCGCCGCGACACGGGTGCCTTGCGGAAAAATGATAAGCTGACCGGGCAGAGAGGCACCGGATTTCACGTCCGCGATCATCTTCTTGATCGCCTGACCACGCTTGCCACGATCCACGGCAACGCAGCCGATGCGCTTGGCGTAGTAGCCCACGATAGGGGTCCAGACGAGTTGCTTTTTCATGATGAATTTCGGGCGCGGCACCGCCGAGACGATCAAGATGATGTCGAAAAAGCTTTGATGTTTGGCACCGATCAAAACCTCATCCGTGGGAACTTCGCCCCGGATTTCAGATTTGAGCCCCACGAGCCAGCGCGCGGAAAGGCGCACCCAATGACAATAGGTGCGACAGGCGAGATAGGCATAATCGCGTTTGAGAATGGCCAGAGGCGTGAAGACAATCGCCAGAACGACCATCGCCAGATACATCTGGATCACGAAGATCAGGGACAAAATCCACTGGATCGGATAGGGCATCACATCAGCCTTCTCAGGGTTTGGGTCGCAGCCACCCGAGTGGCCACAAAGGCCACAAGTGCGGCCAGAACAGGGATCAACAGGGGCCAGACCCATTGAATTCCGGAAAAACCGAGCCCCGTCAAGAAGCCGCCCGCTTCATCCGCACTCGGCAAAATCGCGATGGCGATCATGCCAAAGAACGTGCCGATAGCGGCGCCGGAAAAGCCCCGGAAGGTAAAGCGACGCACGAAGGCGCTGGCGATAAAGCGATCCGTGGCGCCGACAAGACGCAGCGTGCGGATCACCTGCGCCGTGGCGGCAAGAGCGGCATTGGCGGCCAGTGTAATCATACCGCCGGTGACGCCTGCGATCAGGAGAAGCGAGACAACACCCAGCAAACGCAGACGTTCCGCCGCACGCACGAGAGGCCTGCGCCAACGGGTGTGATCGTCGAGAACGGCACCCGGGGCTTCGCCCGCGAGACGCAGGCGCAGGCCTTCGGCATCGAAACCGTCGGAGGTCTCCTGAACATCAATCAACACCGGCAAAGACAGCGTATCGAGCGGCAAGTCGGGGCCGAACCAGGGCTCCAAAAGCGCGGTCTCTTCCTCGGCGGTCAAAAGTCGTGCCTCACTCACGCCCGGCGTGGTCTCCAAGACCTTGAGCGCTGCGGCAGTTTGCGCTTCGATCTGATCGGCGGGGGCAGAGATGCGCACTGTGGACCCACGCGCCAACTCGGTGCCCCAACGGTCCGCGAGACGTCCGGTCGCCATTGACAAAGCCAATGCGAAAACCGCGAGAAAGGCCATCGCCGCCGCGGTGATCACTGTCAGCTGCGCGGTAAATCCGGAAGGCGGCACGACGCGGCCCGACGCGCTTTCGCTAAAATTCAGGAAGGGCAAGAGAATGGTTTTCACAGATCCGCCCCCGATTGCTGAATGCGGCGATTGGAAATCCGCAAAACACGCGCCTGCACCTGAGCCTTGGCCTGACGAATGAGATGCAGGTCATGGGTGGCGATCAACACGGTTTTGCCCATGCGATTCAACTCGATCAAAAGCTGCAACAGACGTAGGGACATGTCCCAATCGACGTTGCCGGTCGGTTCGTCCGCCAAGATAATCTCTGGCGACATGATCACGGCGCGTGCCAAAGCCACACGCTGACGTTCGCCGCCCGACAGTTCGGGCGGACGGGCCTTGGCCTGATCCGACAGACCAACCCAATTCAACAGATCGTCCAAATCCCGGTCATCACGCTCCCGCCCCGAGACGGACAGTGGCAACGCGACATTCTCGACGACATTCAAATGGTCGAGGAACTGGCAATCCTGATGGACAACCCCGATCCGGCGGCGCAGTTCGGCCACTTCGTCGCGGCCCATCTGGCGCGTGTCTTCGCCAAAGATCGACACCCTGCCCGCAGTGGCCTGAAGCTCACGGTAGCACAGTTTAAGAAAAGTGGTTTTGCCTGCCCCCGAAGGACCGGTCAGGAAATGAAAAGACCCCGGCGCCAGCGTCAGGGACATCTCCGTCAACAGCTCTCGCCCGCCATAGCCATAGCCAGCATCATGAAACTCGATCACATGTCACCTCTGCGAACTCTTGCCGCTTTTGCGCGTCGCTTGTTCGCGACAGTTTTGCCTCACTGGTCAAATCCTTTCAATGCAACTGTCGCAAAAACATGGACAATCTGCCTATGGACGTTAAGAATTTCGAAAAACAGCGCGATTATGCTTGGGGGAGCACGCGCTAATTTGTGTGGCAGGGGAAGAAATGCGGTTAATTTGTCCCAATTGCGGAGCTCAATACGAAGTTGATGCGCGTGTCATACCCGACACGGGCCGCGATGTACAATGTTCGAACTGTGGCCACACGTGGTTTCAGCAGCCCGCGCATATGGACAACGATCTGGCCGATGAGCTCGGATATGAGGTGCCGCAGGATGAAGAGGCGCTTGAGGACAACCCGACGGCCACTCCAGAAGAGCCTGAATTCGAGACAGAGGTCTCTGCAGAGCCCGAAGAAGAGGTCGCGGACGACGATGTTCAGGACGACATTCAGGATGCCATCTCTGCTCTGACGCAGGCCGAATCCATCCCCGATCCAGAGCCCGAGCCAGAACCTGAGCCTGAGGAAGCCCCAGAGCCGATCGAGACCTACGAGGCTACGCCCGAGCCAGAGACCTTTGATGTCGACGACTATGACGACACCCCTGAGCCGCAGTTCGAGGATGAGCCTGACGATGAATATGAGCCCGAAACGGCCGCTCAACCTAGCTCCGCGTTGAAAGACAGCGTGCGGGACATTCTGCGAGCCGAAGTCGAATTCGATCAGTCCATGCGCCACAAAGACGGCGAAACGCTAGAGACCCAACCCGACCTCGGGCTGGAGGAACCCTCGCAAGACACCGCCAAGAAAAGCCTGCGCGACCGTATGGCGCGCCTGCGCGGTTTGGACCCGTCTGACCCCGGCCTCATCGCGGGTGGCGTGGCAGCGGCCAGCGGCAAACGCCGTGATCTTTTGCCTGACATCGAGGAAATCAATTCGACGCTGAGTGCCGCTTCCGAGCGGGACGAAGATGGCACTGTCCCCGACGAGGACACCCGCCGCACCCGTGCCGAGCGTTCCGGATTCCGCAGCGTGTTTCTGACGCTGGTGCTGACGGCGGTGGTGCTTGTGGTGTTGTATCTGCTGGCACCTTTGATCGCGGCAAAAGTTCCCGCGCTTGCCGGTGTGATGGAATCTTACGTCATTTTGGCCAATGGGTTCCGCGTTTGGCTAGATCAGCTTCTCTCAGGCGCCAGCGCGCGCCTGACTGCCCTTTTGGGACAAATCAGCGGCACCTAAACATCTTTTAGAATTGATCAAGTAGGCGGTTGAGGTAGTCACGCTCCTCAGCCGTGCGCTCGCGATCCTCGGTGCGGCGGCGGATTTCGTCCAAAAGCTCTTCGGCACGGCGGTAAACATCCTCGCCCTCGTAGAATTCATCATCAGAGCCAAACCGGCCCGTGTCACCGGGTCTGCGTCCCAAGGGATCGCGGCCCTGCGGCTCGCCGCCGGCGTTGCCTTGGCCGTCTTGGCCCTCTTGATTTTGCTGCTGTTGCGCCTGTTGTTCGCCAAGTTGGCGCATGCCTTCGCGCAGGGCTTCCATCGCCTCAGCCTGGCCATCTAGCGCGCCGGAGAGATCGCCCTCGCGCAGTGCCCGCTCGGCCTCTTCCATAGCGCGATCAGCACGATCCAGAGCTCCGCCGAGACTGTCCTCGCCGCCACTTTGAGCGCCGGGAATGTTGCGGCGTTGTTGGCGCAGCGCGTCGCGCAGCGCCTGCTGCCGCTCCGACAAAGTCCCTTGATCGCCACCAGCGCCTTCGCCGCGATTGTCTCCCTGATTCTGACCTTGGTTCTGGCCTTGGCCCTCGGAACCGTTTTGCTGACCGGACTGCCCGTCCTGGCCTTCTTGGCCCTGTTCGTTTTGCCCCGGCTGGTTCTCACCAAACTGGTTCTGCAAATCGGAGAAGGTATCGTCGTTCAACTCCTGCTGATCGCGCAGCGTGTCTTGCAGACCCTGCATGCCCTGATTGCCTTGGCCGCCCTGCCCTTGGCCCCGCGTCACTCGCATGTTCTCTAACATTTCAGCCAGCATATCCATGAGCTGCTGCGCCTCGGCCATGCGGCCCTGCTCCATCAACTCCTGAATGCGGTCCATCAACTCCTGCAGCTGATCTTGCGTGATCTGTTGGCCTTGGTCCTGCCCCTGATCCGGCATGTCCGTGCCGTCGTCTTCGGGCCCCTGCTGTTCGGCGAGTTGCTGCATGTAATCGCGGGTCGCCTCGCGCAACTCCTGCATCAACTCTTCGATCTCTTCGGGCGTGGCGCCGTCGCGCATCGCCTGGCTCAGGCGTTCCTGCGCGCGCTGCAGCCGGGCCAGAGCCTCTTTTAACTCCCCATCTTCCAACTCAAGCGCGATGTCCCAGAGCGTCGCCGCGATAGCCTCGACCTGCTCGTCGCTCAAAAGCCCGTCGCGCCCTTCGATCTGACCGATCACCTCGCGCAGACGAATGTAACTTGTCATCTCATCGAACATTTCGCTCGGGTTGACCGACACAGCACGTAGCACCTGCGCCGAGCGCCCCGCATTTTCGCGGTTCCACAACAGTTCGCGCCGCTGATCCACGATGGCCGCCGCCAAAGGATCAAAGAATCGCCGCGTCGGCAGGATACTATCGCCCAGTGCAGCGGCGCTCTCCTGACCGGCTTCATCCCAAGCACTCAGCGACAGGCGCACAGGCAATCCCGCAAAAGGGTGCTGCGCGAGGTTTTCCCCAATCAGCCCCTCGATCTCGCGGCGATCCCCGGTCTGTGGCAACATGACCGGCACGGAAATTTCCTCGCGCGGTTCAGGTGGCAAAACATAGCCATATTGCCGGGCCGTCGCATCGAGATCACGTGTGATTGTTAAAATGGCGCGACTGATGCCGAAGTCATCGGTGAGGCGGAAATCCTGTCGCGCTTCGCCCGAAGGGGCGCGGGTCATCGGACCAACAAGTTCAGCCTCAGGCGGCGTGTCCGGCTGCAACGCAACGTCCCAAAGCCGCCCGGTGGGGCCATCGATTTCGATTTCTCCGGGCTGTTCGACTTGGAAATCAGGACGATCCGCCGGCGCGTCACCAGAGACAGTTTCGCGCAGGGTCAGCACGCCATCTTCGCCATAGAACTGCAGGGTCACATCGGCACCTTTCGGCACTTCGAAATTGGGATCAAGATCGCCCAGATAAAGCGTTGGCTTGCCGGAGTAGGCAGGCGGGCGCACCCAGCCTTCCCAGATCGGCCCCATAGCGACCTCAGCGCCCGCGTCGCCAAGATCGGTTACAGAGGTCATGCGATCAAATGAGCCGAACAGAATCCCCATACCGAGTGTCGTCAGAGCAATGAGCCGCAGCGCAAACGGATCGCGCGGGGCAAGATTGAGCACAGGGGCGACGGCACGGATCGGAGCAAGCCTCTGTATCATGCGATTGCGGTGCGCGGTCCAGATGGCCTCGGAAGCGGCATCTCCCGCGCCGACCAGCGCATGATCAGAAAGCGCCTGCAACGGTCGCCCCGGCAGTTGTGCATCGACCCGCTCCGTGGCCTCTGCGCGTGAGGGAACATGCAGGCAACGCAGCCCGAAAACGAGCGCGACAATGAGGGCGAGTCCGAAGACCGTGAGCGCGGTCCACAGCGCCCAAAGCGGCAAAGCATCCTGAACGCCCAGCATAGCAAGGCCCGCCGCGAATGCCACGAGGGACAGAACCGGCCAAAAGGCCTGAGACACACGCTCCACCATGAGCCCCGCCCCCGTCGCGCGCAGGGCCGTGGCGACGCGCCGCGCAAGCGGGCGGTCGAGCGTCTCCGTCAGGTGTCGAGCTGGGTCGTGGTCAGGTTCCATGCATCTCGATTCGGCGGTTCAGTTTCGATCCGAACCCCTGCACCGAACAGCACGGGGAGTCAGAGCCATACGGGGATGCTATCGCGATTTATCATCTCGTCATAGGTCGGACGCGGCCGGATGACAGCGAATTGATCACCTTTCACCAGAACCTCCGGAATGAGCGGACGGGAATTATATTCCGACGCCATCACAGCACCATAGGCACCGGCGGAGCGGAAAGCGACGAGATCATCCTCCCCGAGTGCCGGCATGTTGCGCGCCTTGGCAAAGGTGTCGCCCGTCTCACACACCGGTCCGACGATATCCATCGGCGCTTGTTCGACCCCGGCCTCGGGTTCAACGACCGGAATGATGTCGTGATAAGCGTCATACATCGAGGGACGCACAAGATCGTTCATCGCCGCATCGACGATCAGGAAATCGCGTCCTTCGCCGTGTTTGAGATAGATGACGGAGGACACGAGAAGCCCCGCGTTGCCGGAGATCAGGCGCCCCGGCTCGATCTCGATCTCGCAGCCCAGATGCCCGACGGTGCGCTGGATCATCTCACCATATTCAATGGGCAGCGGCGGCGCCTCGTTGGACCTCTCATAGGGAATGCCAAGCCCACCGCCCAGATCGAGACGGCGGATGTTGTGACCGTCGGCGCGCAGCGTTTCGGTCAGCTCGGCAACCTTGGCAAACGCCAGCTCAAAGGGCTCAAGCTGCGTCAACTGCGAGCCGATATGAACGTCGATGCCGACCACGTCGATGCCGTCCATCTTGGCGGCGCGGGCGTAGACCTCACGACAGGTGGCAATCGGGATGCCAAATTTGTTCTCGGATTTGCCGGTGGCGATTTTCGCGTGGGTCTTGGCATCAACATCCGGATTGACGCGCAATGCGATGGGGGCCTTGACGCCCAACGCGATTGCAACCTCGTTCAGAGCCTCAAGTTCCGGCTCGCTTTCGACGTTAAACTGGCGAATGCCGCCTTCCAAAGCCTGACGCATCTCGGAACGGGTTTTGCCGACGCCCGAGAACACAATGCGCTCGCCCGGAAGACCCGCCGCTTTCGCTTTAAGGTATTCGCCGATCGAGACCACGTCGATCCCCGCTCCCAGCTCGCCCATGAGTTTGAGAACGGCGAGGTTCGAATTCGACTTCATCGCGAAACACACGAGGTGATCCATCCCTGACAATGCTTCATCGAAGAGGGTGAAATGCCGGGTCAGCGTGGCCGTGGAATAGACATAGAAAGGCGTTCCGACCTGCGCCGCGATTTCGGACACTGGGACATCTTCGGCGTGAAGCACGCCGTTCTTGTAGAGGAAGTGATCCATGAGAGGAGGTCTTTCGATAAGCGCGTCCGGCGCAGGGATTAGTTGGCCGGGAAATGGATGTTGATGGAGGTATCGGTGTAGCCGCCATGTTTGGAATTGACGCCCACGGTCGTGGACATACCCACTTGCGGCTTCACCGGATCACCATCCACGCCGCAAGCCGCAAGCCCGAGCACCAACACCACAGACATCATCACCCGTTTCATTCGAGCACCTCTTTCCAACGCTTGATCTGCGCGCGCACCTGTGCGGGCGCGGTCCCCCCGTAGCTTGTGCGAGAAGCGACCGAGTTTTCAACCGTCAAGACGTCATAAACGCCTGTCGTGATGGCTTCGTGAACGGATTTCATCTCTTCAAGGCTCAAATCCGGAAGATCGACGCCCTTTTTCTCAGCCATGGCCACGAGCGCGCCGGTGACATGGTGAGCATCGCGGAACGGCAGACCCGCCTCACGCACCAGCCAGTCGGCGAGATCGGTCGCGGTCGAGAAACCAGAGGCGGCCGCAGCCCGCAGGTTGTCGATATTTGCCGTCATATCGGAAACCATGCCGGTCATCGCAGCCAGAGCCAGCATCAAGTTGTCGGCGGCATCGAAAACTTGCTCTTTGTCTTCCTGCATGTCCTTGGAATAGGCCAAGGGCAGGCCTTTCATCACCGTCATCAACGCCACGTTGGCGCCAAAAATCCGCCCTATCTTAGCGCGGATCAGCTCGGCGGCATCGGGGTTTTTCTTTTGCGGCATAATAGACGAGCCGGTCGAGAAGCGATCCGAGAGCGTCACGAAGCGGAACTGGGCCGAGGACCAGATCACCAACTCTTCGGCAAAGCGCGACAGGTGCATGGCGCAGATCGAGGCACAGGACAGGAACTCAAGCGCAAAGTCACGGTCAGCCACGGCATCAAGCGAGTTCGCCGTCGGGCGATCAAAGCCCAGCGCCTCCGCCGTCATGTGGCGGTCAATCGGGAAGCCGGTGCCTGCGAGTGCTGCGGAGCCAAGCGGGCTTTCGTTCATCCGGGCGCGCGCGTCTTTGAAGCGCGACAGATCACGACCCAGCATTTCGACATAGGCCATCATATGATGGCCCCATGTCACCGGCTGTGCCGTTTGCAGGTGCGTAAAGCCGGGCATGACCCAATCGGCGCCAGCCTCGGCCTGCGTGATGAGCGCGCGGATCAACGCCTCGATGCCGGAGATGGCGGCATCGAATTGGTCGCGTGTCCAGAGTTTGAAATCGGTCGCCACCTGATCGTTGCGCGAGCGCGCGGTGTGCAGGCGCCCGGCAGCCTCGCCAATGATCTCTTTGAGGCGCGCTTCGACATTCATGTGGATGTCTTCGAGTGCTGTGGAAAAGGTGAACTCGCCCGCTTCGATCTCTGACAAAACCGTGAGCAGGCCTTCCCGAATGGCCTCGGCATCGGTATCGGTAAGAATGCCCTGTTTGGCGAGCATCGCCGCATGGGCGCGTGAGCCTGCGATATCTTGGGAGGCCAGCCGTTTGTCGAAATCAATGGAGGCGTTGATGGCTTCCATGATGGCGTCAGGTCCGGCAGCGAACCGGCCGCCCCACATCGCGTTTGATTTCTTATCGGTCATGGACGTGTCCCGCATGTTGAAAAAGCTGATTGTCGCCACCCTTTATACGGCCCTGAGCCTGGGTGCAATTCCTGCCGCCGCGCTCGACCTCGACGCAGCGATGGCTCTGCGCGAAGGCAGCATGCAGAAACTGGGGTTTCATTCGGAGCCGAAAGAGGTCAGCGCCCTGCCCTTTGCGGACCTCGACGGGAATGAAGAAACACTTTCGGACTATCAGGGGCAGTACGTACTTTTGAATTTTTGGGCCACCTGGTGCGCGCCCTGTCGCAAGGAAATGCCTGCTCTGGATGCTCTATCCGCAGAATTTCAGGATCGGGGCCTGACCGTCTTGCCGATTGCCACGGGGCATAACCCGGTTCCTGCCCTCAAAAGCTTTTATGAAAAAGCCGCGATCAAGACCCTGCCGCTGCGTGTCGACGCCAAAGGCGCCATGGCGCGTGAGATGGGGGTTCTGGGCCTGCCTGTGTCCATCCTGATTTCACCCGAAGGTCAGGAAATCGCGCGGATGACCGGTGATGCGGAGTGGTTCTCCCCCTCCGCTCAGGCAATCATGTCATATTTTATCGACGCCCAGCCGCGTGATATTGAAGAGAACCACTGAAACTGCGCGGCATCGCGGCCTCGACCAGCGTCTTAATTTTATCTGCAAGTGCCAGAATCTGCTCCAAAGTTTTGTCGATCTCGACATGAAACGTATCGAGCTGATCAATCACTGGTGTCAGTGAGACAGACTGAGCGCCAAGTCGACCCGCCTCCACACGGCAAAGCACGCGGATCGAATCCAGCCCCGTCACCAATTGCCGCAGATCTTTGGCCGAACGCGCCAAAGCGGTCACATCATTGAAAACGGATAACAAAACACCGCCAGCTTCGAGCGTGTAGTCATCTAGCAGTTTGGTCAGCACCTCGACCTCTTGATGGAACCCCTCCTGTTCTGCACCTCCGGTCAAAGCCTCCGTCGCGACCTCTTTGACCTCTCGTTGAAGACGGGAAGCGGCCATCATGAACAGCCCCTGATACACGCGCGCCATCACGGACTCGGTCAGAGTTCTGTTGCCATTCTCGACGCGAAATCCGCCAAGATGGTTCGTCACCTCATCCGACATCAGACGATAGTTCTGTGAAATCGCTGAAATCGGCCCGCCGGCGGGTTCCAGTCGCGACGCCACGATCCGCATATTTGAAGGGATGCCTCGAATCTTCGCGAAGGAATCAAAGAGGGATTTTTGTTGTTCATCCAAAGATTTCAGAGTTGGAAGTAAGTTTTTCAGACTTTTCAGGCGGCTGTCCTCAACCCGCGACAGCGCGAGATCGCGGGCATGCATTTCCTGAGCAATCGCATAGGAACTGAACGCGCCATAGGTCGGAAACCCAAGCTCCCGAAGCTTGGTCCGAATGGCGGCAGCACTTTGCTCGGGCGTGAGCCCGTCTTGTTCTTCTTGCTCCAGAAATTCCGCATAGGCCGCTTTTGCCGTCTCAAACACCTTAGAGGTCGGCTTGAGCCGGACCGACACATAGCCGCCCTCGACCGGCGAGACGATGGCATAGACCCAATAGTATCGGCCATCCTTGGCGCGGTTTTTAACATAGGCTCCTGTCGCCAGGCCTTTTTTGATTCGCTCCCACAAAATGTAAAAAACGCCCTTCGGCACATCCGGGTGGCGGATGATTTTGTGCGGCGCACCGACGAGTTCCTCCCACGAATATTCCGAGATACGCCGAAAAACTTCGTTGCCTGCCGCGATCACGCCACGATCATCTGTGCGGGAAAAGAAGAGTTCTGCGACCGCGAAGGGGGCTTCGTCTTTATGTGCAGCAAAGCTGGTCGTGGAATATTGGAGCGACATGTCAGTTCTCATTGTCCTGTTTGCGTCAGAGAACCAAAGCTTGCTTTCGATCTGGTTAAGCCAAATCACCTTACCCAACTTTTTCGAGAGAATCGCTTCCACCTCAGGTGCGATGTTGTCTCGACGAAGGGGGCAGCATCATATTGAACTAAAAATTCTAAGAAAATCTGTCTCTTATTATGCCGTTCACCTCATCTGACAGCGAAGTTTCAGAGTTCTCAAGGCGTTAGGCTATTGATCGAAAATTTACGAAATTTCTCATCAAATTTAATGATTTACCCGCTGTTATCCCAACCCCGCCACATTCAGTTCAGCAAGGCAAACGCGATACAAGGTGACGGGATGAACGACTCTTTCTATGACCATAACGAATTAGGAAGCCCACTGTCCGCAGCGATTGCGAGCCGTGATCTGAATACGATGGGTATGGTTCAGGAGGCCTTGCGCAAAAAACAGGTGATGCTGGCCTATCAACCCATCGTTCAAACTCTGCGCCCTGATCGACCCGCCTTTTACGAAGGCCTAGTTCGCGTACTTGACCAAACGGGACGCGTGATTCCCGCGCGAGAATTCATTGATGTGGCGGAAACAACCGAAACGGGGCGCGTGCTGGACTGTCTAGCGCTTGAGCTGGGCCTGCGCGCGCTCGATGAACATCCTGATCTCCGCCTGGCAATCAACATGTCGGCCCGCTCCATCGGCTATCCCAGGTGGAAAGAAACGCTCGCAGCCGGCTTGGCCAAGGGGCCAACAATCGCAGAGCGGCTGATCCTAGAGATCACGGAAAGCTCAGCCATGGTCATGCCTGATCTGGTCTCCGTCTTCATGTCGGAGCTTCAGTCGATGGGCATTTCCTTTGCGCTGGATGATTTTGGCGCGGGCTACACGGCCTTTCGCTACCTCAAGGACTTCTATTTCGACATCGTGAAAATCGATGGGGAATTCATCCGCGGCATTGCCTCGAATACAGACAACCAAGTGCTAACGCAGGCTCTGGTCTCCGTCGCGAAACATTTCGACATGTATACCGTTGCGGAATTTGTGGAGAACTCCGCCGACGCAGAGTATCTGACCGAAATCGGGATCGATTGTATGCAAGGGCACTATTTTGGTGCGGCGACCATTGATCCGGTTTGGCGCAATCGAGAGCGGACGCGTAAAGTTGGCTGACACCTCGACCCAAGAAAACGACGGCAAAGCGCCCCAGCTTCCCGATGAAGGTTGATTATGCTGCGTGCGCAGCATAGACCTAAATCAGGGGAGTCGAGCAACTTTGTTGCAAAATCCACGCCCTTTGGGCAATCTCCCCTTAAACAATCGGGAGAGAGACTGTCATCATGACCAATGTCGTTATCGCATCCGCAGCGCGGACCGCCGTCGGAAGTTTTTCCGGCTCCTTTGCAAACACCCCGGCGCATGATCTTGGCGCCTGCGTCCTTGAAGCGCTTGTGGAACGTGCCGGCATCGAAAAAGGGGAAGTGTCTGAAACCATCCTCGGTCAGGTTTTGACTGCAGGCCAAGGCCAGAACCCGGCGCGTCAGGCCCATATCAATGCAGGCCTTCCGCAAGAAGCCGCGGCTTGGAGCATCAACCAGGTGTGTGGATCCGGCCTGCGCACGATCGCTCTGGCCGCGCAGCACATCATGCTCGGAGATGCGGACATCGTCTGCGCCGGTGGCCAAGAAAACATGTCGCTGTCCCCCCACGTCGCCAACCTGCGTGCGGGTCACAAGATGGGCGATATGAAGTTCATCGATTCGATGATCAAGGACGGTCTTTGGGATGCCTTCAACGGCTATCACATGGGGATCACCGCCGAAAACGTCGCCAACCAGTGGCAGATTTCCCGCGAGATGCAGGACGAATTCGCACTTGCCTCGCAAAACAAAGCCGAAGCCGCTCAGAAAGCTGGCAAATTTGCGGATGAGATCACGCCCTTTACGGTAAAAACCCGCAAAGGGGAGATCGTTGTCGATCAGGACGAATACATCCGTCACGGCGCGACTCTCGAGAACATGCAGAAACTGCGCCCGGCGTTCGATCGCGAAGGCTCTGTGACGGCGGGCAATGCCTCCGGCATCAACGATGGTGCGGCAGGTGCGCTTTTGATGTCTGCCGAGAACGCCGAGAAACGTGGCATCAAACCGCTTGCGCGCATTGCCTCTTATGCCACCGCAGGTCTTGATCCGTCGATCATGGGCGTTGGTCCGATCTTTGCCTCGCGCAAAGCGCTCGAAAAAGCCGGATGGAAGGCAGAGGATCTGGATCTCGTCGAAGCCAACGAAGCCTTCGCGGCTCAGGCCTGTGCCGTGAACAAGGACATGGGCTGGGATCCGGCCATCGTGAACGTCAATGGCGGTGCTATTGCCATCGGTCACCCGATCGGGGCCTCTGGCGCGCGTATCCTCAACACACTGCTGTTTGAAATGCAGCGCCGTGACGCCAAGAAAGGCCTTGCCACGCTCTGCATCGGTGGCGGCATGGGCGTTGCTGTCTGCCTCGAGCGCGATTGATCCAATGAGAGAAGGGGCCGTCACGGCCCCTTCATCTAAGCTTGTTAGACGAATCCAGATAGAGGATTTAAAATATTCTGCATTTGCATAAGTAATAATATTGCGAATGCGAAATATTTTGGATAACAAGATTTCTAAGGGAACAGTGATAAGGAGGATATCATGTCCAGAGTTGCTCTTGTGACCGGGGGATCACGCGGGATTGGCGCAGCCATTTCCATGGCCTTGAAAGAGGCTGGCTACACCGTGGCAGCGACCTATGCCGGCAATGATGAGGCGGCCGCGAAATTCACCGAAGAAACCGGCATCAAGACCTACAAATGGTCTGTGGCCGATTACGATGCCTGCGCGGACGGCATCGCCAAGGTCGAAGCCGACCTCGGTCCGGTCGAAGTTCTCGTGAATAATGCGGGGATCACGCGCGACGCGCCGTTCCACAAGATGAGCCGCGAACAGTGGCAAGAGGTGATGGACACCAACCTGTCTGGCGTGTTCAACATGACCCACCCGCTTTGGCCCGGCATGCGCGAACGCAAATTCGGCCGTGTGATCAACATCAGTTCGATCAACGGTCAAAAAGGCCAGTTTGGTCAGGCCAACTACTCTGCTGCGAAAGCCGGTGACATCGGCTTTACCAAAGCTCTGGCGCAAGAGGGCGCACGCGCAGGCATCACCGTGAACGTGATCTGCCCGGGCTATATCGCGACCGAAATGGTCATGGCTGTGCCGGAAAAAGTGCGTGAATCGATCATTTCGACCATCCCCGTCGGCCGACTGGGCGAACCGGAAGACATCGCGCGCTGCGTCGTGTTCTTGGCCTCCGATGAGGCGGGCTTTATCACAGGGTCGACCATTACCGCCAACGGCGGGCAATATTTGGCCTGATCGGGACTGCAAACGCCATAAGCGATTGGGGCTGCATGAGTGCGGCCCCTTTTTTATTGCTCTCCCGGCAAAATCCGCCTTAATCGCCGGTATGACCAAAACCACTGCCACCGCCATCGGATTTATCGCCGTCTTGCTCTGGGCGCTTTTGGCCCTGTTCACCGTGGGCGCGGGCGAAGTTCCCGCTTTGCAGCTTAACGCGGTGTGTTTCGCCATCGGCGGCGCCATCGGGGTCGTCTGGACCACCGTGAGCAAGCGCTGGCATGAGTTGCGCGGTGTGCCATTATCGATTTACGCCTTTGGAACCGTGGGGCTTTTTGGCTATCACTTCCTCTATTTCTCCGCCCTCAAAGCCGCGCCTCCCGCCGAAGCCGGATTGATCGCCTATCTCTGGCCTTTGTTGATCGTGCTGTTTTCAGGACTTTTACCGGGAGAGCATCTGCGCCCGCTGCATCTGCTCGGCGCGGCCATTTCGTTTCTCGGCGCGGCACTTATCGTCGCGAAAGGAGCGTCTTTTGTCGAGGGGCACGTGGCGGGATACCTGCTTGCAGGGGCCTGTGCGCTGACGTGGTCGAGTTATTCTGTGATTTCGCGCCGGTTTCAGTCGGTGTCGAGCATGGTAGTCACGGTCTATTGCCTCGCCACAGCCGTCCTGTCGCTGATCGCGCATCTGGCGTTGGAGGAGACCATCTGGCCCTCGACCCAGTTGGGATGGGCAAGCATGATCGCGCTCGGTCTTGGACCTGTCGGCGCAGCATTTTATGTTTGGGATATTGGGGTGAAGCGAGGAAACATTCAGCTTTTGGGAACTGCGTCATACGCCGCGCCATTGCTGTCCACGCTTGTTTTGGTCGGCGCGAAGATCGCAGAACCCCGCGCCACCCTGATTTTATCTGCCCTGCTGATCACAGCGGGCGCAGGGCTGGCCGCATATCAAAGCCGCCAAGCCCGTTGATAAAGCGCTTCAGGTTGTGGAAAGGCGCGCGATCTCTTCTTTGATACGGAGTTTCTGTTTCTTCAGATCGGCGATCCGAAGGTCATCGGTAGACGGCGAACGCTGGGCGTGTTCAACGGCCTCCGAGAGGGATTTGTGCTTTTTCTTCAGTTCCTCAATGTGGGACGTCAAGCTCATGTCTTCTCCTCTCTAGTTGGGGTGCAGCTTTGTAAAAGCTATGTAACAAGTGCACCATAGAATTTGAGTCGTGTCACGGCTTGTTTTTGCAACAATGTGACCCATATAGGCTCCCACGCGAAATATTGCCAAACCCTTAACGCGACCACGGCAAGGATGCGCCATCTCGCAAAATCGTTAGCACATCGTCAGCATAGCTCTCGCCATCGTGTTCGTGACGCACGCCTTTGTGCATCAAAAGTGCCGGTTCGAGGATAAATGCAGCCCGACCGCCTTTGCGCCCCTGAACGAGAACCAGTTCGGCCACACGGCCGACACGGGGTTGGATCGGGCGCACGCGGATTGAGCCCAACCGCCCCTGCATCGCGCAAATCAGGTCCGGCAGGCGATCCGCTTTCTGGATCATCGTCAGATACCCCTTCGGCTTCAACCGCCGGGCCGCCACATCGACCCATGCCTCCAGAGGCGTCTCTCCGGCCAGCGCCAAATCGCGCCCGGCGTCATCTGCGGCCGTCGAACGGCTGCGTTCATAGTAGGGTGGATTGGCAATGACGTGATCGAAACTCTGTGCGCGCAACTCTGACGGCAAATGCCGTAAATCTGACGTGAAAACAGTGAGGTCGGCGCGGTTTTCCTCCGCGTTGCGGCGCGCAAGATCGGCGTAGAAAGGTTGAAGTTCCACCCCGGTCAGATGCAGGTTTTCAATGCGGGCATGCAGGCACAAGGAAGCGACGCCCGCCCCACAGCCCAATTCAAGAACACTCTCACCGAGGCGCGCGGGCGTCGCCGCCGCCAAAAGCACGGGATCGACACCTGCACGGTACCCTTTGACGGGCTGAAAAATGTTGAGCCGCCCGCCCAGAAAGGCGTCGCAGCTCAGATCAGAGGAGGCGTTCACAAATCTTCCAACTCGAAATCATTGTCTTTGAGGATGCGCCGCGCCTGATTGAGGTCTTCGTCGCGGACCATGAGACGACGCGGCAAAATGCCAATGCTGCCCTCGAGGACGCTCATATGGACGTCCATTTCAAAGCAGTCTATATCCTCCCCCGACAGAAGGGCTTTGGCATAAACGATCTGGGTCGGGTCGGTGGTGCGGAGAAGCTGTTTCATCACGTTGATTTAACGGCAGTCCGAAAGGTTTGTCGAGCAGAGCAAGCGGGGGATCGCACATGGGGCTGGAGAAAGTGGATCTGGAGAAAGCTGCCGTCAAGCCGCATGAGAAACTGGCCTTGGCTTTGGCGCCGGAGCTGGATGCGGTGAATGCGCTGATCCGAGAGCGGATGTCCTCGAAACACGCGCCCCGCATCCCCGAAGTGACCGCGCATTTGATCGAGGCGGGCGGCAAGCGCCTGCGCCCGATGCTGACGCTGGCGGCGGCAAAGGCCTGTGGCTATGAGGGTCCCTATCACGTCCACCTCGCCGCGACGGTCGAGTTCATCCATACCGCGACGCTTTTGCATGACGATGTGGTGGACGAAAGCGCTCAGCGTCGCGGGCGTCCGACGGCCAACCTGTTGTGGGACAACAAATCTTCGGTTCTGGTCGGCGATTACCTTTTCGCGCGCGCGTTCCAGTTGATGACAGACGCGGACAATATGCGCGTGTTGCAGATCCTGTCGAACGCCTCAGCGACGATTGCCGAGGGCGAGGTGCTTCAGCTCACCGCAGCGCAGGATTTGAAGACGGATGAGAGCATCTACCTGCAAGTCGTACGTGGCAAAACGGCGGCGCTGTTTTCTGCGGCGACCGAAGTCGGTGGCGTTCTCGCCGAGGCCGATGAGACGGTGGTCAAAGCGCTGTTCGACTATGGCGATGCGCTTGGGATTTCCTTCCAGATCGTCGACGATCTGTTGGATTACTGGGGCTCCGAGCAGACCGGCAAGAACATCGGCGACGATTTCCGCGAACGCAAACTGACCCTGCCGCTGATCAAGGCGATTGCCAAAGGCGACGATGAAGAACGCGCCTTTTGGGTGCGGACCATCGAGAAGGGCAAGCAGGAAGAGGGCGATCTCGACCATGCGATTGCTCTGCTGAACCGTCACAACGCGCTGGAAGACACGCGCGATGTGGCGTTGGAGTGGTCCGCGAGAGCCAAGGACGCGCTCAAGGCCCTGCCCAATGGCGAGATTGTCGAGATGCTCTCGGACATCGCAGACTACGTGGTCGCCCGCGTCCGCTAACGGAGTGACTACTTGACGAAACGGAGCGCCAACGCGCCGGTTTCGTCGCTGATCCATTGCCGCGACTGGACGATCTGACGACTGCCGCGTTCGATCCAAAAGAAATTGACGAAATCCGTCTCACCGTTTCGGCAGGTCTCGAGGAACAAATCCGTATTGGCGGTGTAGGCCTCGCTCAGCTGCACGGCATCCTGTTTTTGAAATGCCACGTCGCAGCGGAAGGCAAGCGTGCGCGCCTGATTGTCGCCGTCGAGACGGGTGACGAAATGCTCCGTGATCCGATTTTGACCCGTTTTGAGCGCAGCCAGTGTCTGACGCGCATCCCCGGCCATCTGATCATCGCCAAAGCCACGGGTCGCGATGATCATGCCATCGACCATCCCCAGAGACAGATTGTCCGGAGAGACCCAGGTGGATTCACCTTTGGCATTGGTGGTTTGCCGGGCGAACAACGTATAGGCGTTCTCCTGCGTTTGCAGCGAGCCGATATAGGTCGGCGCATTGACGTCACGCGCAGCCACAAAGGCGGCATTCGGCTCGGCCTCATCGGCGCCTTGAAAATAGTCCTTGAGCAAGCGGCTGTCCTCAGGATTGGAGGAACAGGCCGCCAAACCCGTCAAAAGAACAGCAACAAAAGGGATGCGGCGCAACATGTCGGTCACCTCCAGAATTTGCCCCAACGGTCTTCCAACTCGTTGGTTTGCGAGCCGCGAACGACCTCGTAGAGACGATTGCGCACATCGAGACGCGCACCACCATCCCGAAGAACCGGGCGGATGGTCGTGCCATAGCCGCCTTGCGTCGCGGTGCCGCTCAGCCAGTCGATCGGCACCGTGAAACGGATCCCCTTGTCGAAAGAGCCTTCGCCAAAGTCATCGAAGGACACATCCGTGAGGGTAAAGAAAGCACCGACCCGGAAGCCGTTGTCGAATTCGCGATCCAAGGAGAAGGTCGCGCCATAGTCGCCCGCGAGGTAACGTCCGACATCGACCTGACCGAGATAACCCCCGCCGAAATCATAATAGGCAGAGGCATGACCGGTCACGATGTCATACTCCTGAAAGCCGAACAGCTGATCGAACTCGCGTTTCTTGGCATAGTTAAGCTCAGCGCCCAGCGCGAGCGGGCCATTGACGGGCTTCCAAAGCAGCTCACCGGAGACGCCACCATACATAGTTTCAAGATAGCCCGCCGTGACGCGGCCAAAGAGGTTGGTGCCGGGGCGAAAGAAATATTCCGCCGTCAGATGCTTGATCTCAAGATCGGATTGCGTCGCATAGGACACGCTGTCGGTGCGCACATGCGGCAGAACGGAGTTCGAGGGGCGTGTGCTTTCGTCGAGGTTGCCAGCGATCGGCTGACGCATCGTGCCGGAGAAAATCAGGCCACGCACAGGGGCAAAAGACGCCTCGGCCTGAACTCCGAGATCGGCGCGTATGGGCTCGTCGGGGTCAAACAAGGCCGGGTCAAGATAAGGCGTAATGCGCCAATCAAACTTCGGATAGACCCCTGAAACAGATTGGCTTTCCGTCCGGGGCGCATCCTCGATCCGAGCGCGGGCGTAGGAGCGCCACGTGCCATCGAGATCGTATTCCAACTCTTCGAGATCGGATCGGCGCAGCGTGGTGCGAGAGGTGGTCATGCCATTCGCTGTGGCCTCAAGCCGGAAGGTCGAGATCTCTGCGGGTGTCGTGTTGGCCAAAACCCGAGCCGTGCGCCCAAGCGCCTGCGCCGCAGCGGGATAGCGTCCATTGGCAAAGCGCACCGTGGCGGTGTCGCCTTGGACTGTAACACCTTCAAGCTCAATGCCCTCTGCTTCGAGAGCCGCAAAGAGGTGGCTATCTCGAGTCTGAAGGCTAGCCTCATCCCATGACAGAGCCGCAGCCGTCCGGCGCGGCAAGAGGGCGGGCGGGGCCCCTTCGATCCCGCTGCTGTATCGTGGCTTTTGCGGATGGACTGGTAGGCTGGCCATAAACCCAATCTCAGACCCATGCAGCGCGTAAACCGTCAGCCCTCCGCCATTATTGAACCCGTAGGTCAGTGCGGCGTTTATGGGCGTCTTATGCTCGAAACCGGCGTTCGCGATTTCGGTCTCATACGCGTCCGATGAGTATTCAAGCGCGAAAGTGAGCCGCGGATTAATTTGATACGCCAGTCCCCCGAAAACGGCCGCATCTCCACGAAACCATTGATCAAAGTCGAGCTGTCCGGTGTCTCCGCCGGCGCCGACACTTTCCGAACGGTTGTTGAATGCGTCAGAGAAAAAATTCAGCGGGTTTTGAAAGCCACCATAGCTGCCCAATCGCCCCCAGCCGATGCCACCCGTCACGGAGAGGCGGTCATCCATAAAATGCTTGGTCGCGGCGACATATTCGGAGCCATAGACCCCCGTTCCGCCAAAATCGCGCAGTCCCACAACCATAGAGGGACGTAGAGCAGTTTCCTCCGCGAGCAGATAGCCAAAATCGAAACTGCGGTCATAGCGCGCACCATCCCCGCCATCGAAACTGTCGACGATGGCATAGCGGAATGAGCCAAAGATTCGTGGTGTGAGCTGAAAACTCAGTGTGTATTTTTGAACTCCATCCTGAAAGGACGACGCCAAAAGCAACGTGCCATCCTCGAACACCTCACCCGTTGGCATGTCGATCAAGCCGGGGGTGCCGAATTCCGACACAGGAAAGCGCAGCTCTACGTCTTGCGCCTGAGCAGAACACAATCCTAACAAAATCAGTGAGGTCGAAAGTCCTAGGCTATTGTGCAAAACGGTCACGGCTCCACCTGCGCGTGATGATGTTGCAATGCAGCATAGATGATAAAGTGCCCTTGTGAAGCCCAACCTTAGGTTGAATTTCATATCCATTTTGATCTGTGTCTGAATTGCAGCGTGTTGCACGGCCAGCGCGCGCTCGTTTTCAGATTTGATAAAGGATTTTCTTTAGCTCTTTGGCGAACCGCATCGAAGTCTCGGCTTGCGATGTGCTTGGCCTGAACAATGAGCAAAGGATCCACCATGTCTGACCCCTTCAAGAACCGCGCCCCCTCCCTGAATGGCCCGGCCACCGATCTCAGTCCGGTCACGCCTTCCGACAGCGTGGATTTCGACACGGTCGCCGTTGCGCTTTATGTCGAAGGCGCGGGCACGCTGTCGATTGTCACGCAAAAAGGGGAGAATCGGACGGTCACTGTCGCCGATTTTGCCATTCTTCCGGTCGGGGTTCGCCGCGTTAACGCGACCGGAACGACTGCCTCGGGCATCCACGCCTTTATGGTGAGGTAACCACATGCTTGGACTGGATTTTGGGCTCATCGGGTGTGCTCTGCGACAGCGCACCTCAGCCAGTTTTTCCCCGACAGACTTGAGCGGGCTTGTCGCATGGTATGATCCAGGCGATCTTTCAACCTTGTTTCAAGATGCTGCCATGATGATCCCCGTCACAACGAGCGGCACCCCCGTCGGGGCAATGCGCGACAAGAGCGGGAACGGGTATCATTTGACGCAAGCGACGGCCTCGGCGCGGCCTGTCTATCACACCAACGGCAGCAAACATTGGCTGACCACAGACGGCGTGAACGACTTTCTCCAGTCATCAGGTCTTATCGCGACGACCTCGTCCTCGGTGATCTTGGCAGCGGCGTTTGAAATGCTCTCTGTCCCTGCAGGAAACGGCAGCATTATGTCGGACGCGAATTACCAGAGCGGCGGCGTATCCGTTGGCTGGGAGAGTGGGGCTTTGAGCGGCGAAGCGCTTGGACTTTCCAACAGCGCGTCCGGCGTGGAACGTCGGGACTTTGAACTTCAGTTACCCTTGTCTCCGGTCGTTATGGCCATGTTTACGGGTGCCGATAGCTTTGCCTATCTCAGCGGGCAAACTAGCCTGTTGGGCAATGACCACATTTACTCGGCCCCGACCAAACAGCTGCGCATGGGTCGGGGGACACAGGGCGGGCGCGACGGCTTTGGGAATTTCAAGTTCTATGGAGGGGTCTACGCTGAAACAGGTGCCGATGACGCGTCCTTGGTCATCGACTGGCTTGAAGAGCAAATGAACAGTTGAGCTTTGTCGGCGGCCTTGTACAAATGAGGTGGCGCCTTGTGAAAGCGGAGAGTTCATGTCCGACCGACAGCCACACCCCAGCACATCAGCAATCCCCGATGAGATTATTTCTCGCAGGAACGCGGCCAATTTTCCGCTACGACACAAACTGATACGGGTTTTGTTCCGTGCGGTCTGGCTCCTCTTCGCCAGCTGGACGCCACCGCAACTTCGCCGGTGGCGTTTGCTGCTTTTGCGCCTCTTTGGGGCGCAGGTCCATCCGCAGGCCTCCGTCCGAGGCGGGGCCAAAATCTGGTATCCTCCGAACCTCGAAATGGCAGCCAATTCGGTGCTGGCAGATGGCGTAGAATGCTACAATATGGCCCGGATTTCACTGGGCGAAGGCGCAATTGTCTCACAACGTGCGTTTCTTTGCGGCGGAACGCATGACTACACGCGCGCGACAAATCCGCTTGTGACACGCCCGATCGAGATTGGAGCGCGGGCCTGGGTTTGTGCAGAAGCCTTCGTTTCACCCGGCTGTGTTGTCTCCGAAGGATGTGTCGTTGGCGCCCGCTCAGTTGTCTCTGGCGTTCTGGAACCTTGGGGCGTTTATGCGGGAAATCCCGCTCAAAAGGTTAAAACCCGAGACTTTGATCCCAACAAATAAGCATCCTAGAATAAAGTGGTGACTGGGGACGGCCTCATGAGGGACATCCAGCTTTGAACCTGCTATTTTTATCCTGTCAGGTTGGTACCGGTTTGCCCTCAAATCAGAGAGTTAAAATGCACCCCGTCGTAAAATCATATCTCAAACGCCCCGATTTCATGCTGAAAACCGCCGTGAGATGGTATGCGTCCGAGACCAGTGATCTTAAAACGGTCTTTGTTATGGGGCCACCTCGGTCGGGCACAACTCTGCTCCAGAGGTTGATCCTGAACCACTCGAAAGTATTCGGGTTTCCGCTCGAAACCAACATCGTCTCACCTCGCCCGATTTTCGACTATTCCCGGTTTGCGGACTATGTGCCGGAAGAGATTTACAAAAGCGCGCTCGCCGACAGCCGCTCTTTGATCGGGTTTTTCGATCTCCTTCACCGACGATCTTTCCCGGACAGACCCGAAGACAGCTGGATTGTTGAAAAGACACCGCAGCACGCGCGCAATCTGGCCTACATCCTAAACCGTATGCCCGAGGCGAAAGTGGTGTTCGTGGTGCGAGATGGGCGTGACACACTTTGCTCGGGCCGATCCGCCCAGAACATTCCGCAAGCGAACGTCCTCTCAAGCCACGCAGCCTATTACAACGCCTGCGTCTTTCCGCTCATGAATTTGAAGGAGGGTGCCAACCGTGTGAAACTTGTGCGGTATGAGGAGTTCACGGCCTCTCCTGAACGCCAACTCAGTGACATCTGCCGTTTCCTCGGCCTCGAGCCAGAACTTGAGACACAATTGCATCCTTCTCAGGCCAGCGACGACAAACGCGCAGGTGAAAAGGCGTTTGAGCGTCTCGGGCAGGCGATCACACCGGCCACGGTCGGACGCTGGCGGACCGAAATGACGCCGGAGGAAATCGCGGAATACAAAAAGATCGCAGGCAGGAGCCTCGCGTTTCTTGGATATGAGGTCTAGGGATCGGCCTTCTTGCACTCAGGCTAAAGAATATTTTCCGATTTCAAATACTCATACGGCGTCATAGCCTTGCCCGCGGCGATTTTCTGAAGCTCCAACAACTTGGCTTCGACGAGGGTGCGGTACCAATAGGCCTGAAGAAAATGAAAGAAAAATCCCTCCTTCCCATCCAGAAAACCGCGCCCCAAAACATACCGATAGACAAAGTACAGACTCGCCCGCAGAGTTGATGGAATGCGGGAATAAACCTTTTCCTTGAGCCAGCGTTTGCGTGCCGCCTGGCCGGTCATTTTCTCCATCCCGGCGTCTTTCGTTGCTCGGTCCCGCTCCATGATTTCCACCATGTCATAGACCTCACGCGTCGCGTAACCGTTGTGCTTGGCAACCCACCAGGTGAGATCGTTGAGATTGTGATCCACGAGATCACCGCCCTCAACCGTTTCGCTTTGCACGCTGTCGACGATGACATGCTCGTCCATCCAGCGCTGCTCGATCCGGCCTGCGCCCGTGCGCCAGACCCTAAGCATCATCGCCGGGTAGAAAAAACCATGGGTGATGGGGCGTCCGAGAAAGATCATCTTGCGGCGCAGATACAGCGCATTCACAGCCTCTTTCGGCGTCGCAAGCCATGTCTTCAGAGCGGCCCTCAGCCCCTCTTCCAGATACTCATCCGCATCGATGCGCATTGTCCATTCAGAGGTGATATCGCAGGTCTCCAGCCCGAACTGAAATTGGGTCGCGTAGTTCTTCCACGGATTTTGCACGACCTCTGCCCCAAGGCTTTTGGCAATTTCCGTGGTGCGGTCCGCCGAGAAACTGTCGATCACGCAGATCCGCTCAGCAACGCCGTCCAGCGACCGGATACACCGTTCGATATGCTGTTCTTCGTTAAAGGTGAGGATGATGGCGGTGATGGTTTGTGTCATGATGCCCCCTCCGATGCGGCAGCTATGGCGTCGGACAAGACGGCTTCGAGGTCCTGTGCCCCGGCGGCGACGGAAAAGCGTCTTTCATAACAGGGACGTGTCGCAGCTCTGATCTCTGCACGCCCCTCATCTGACAAAGCTAAGAAATTGCGCAGCATCCGGGATGTGCTCTCTACGGTGTCGTCACACGCCAATCCGGCATGATCCTGAACGATCTCTTTCCAGATGTTCACCTTCTTGGAAATGAGGACCGGCGTTCGCGTCGACAGGGCCTCTGCGACAACGATGCCAAAATTCTCCTGATGAGATGGAAGCGTGAAAGCCAGCGCATTGGCAAAGGCCGCCGCCTTTTGTGCGCCGGACGTCATCCCCGCCCAGTGCACGCGCGCTTCGACCCCACAGTCTTGCGCAAGCTGCTGCAAATCTTTTTGCCATCCGGTCTGGTCCGGCCCCGCAAAAACGAGATCGACATCTCCATAATCTGTCGCAATCGACGCGAAGGCCTTGATCAGGTTGTCGCAAGCCTTTTTCGGATGGATGCGGCTCAGAAAAAGAAGGTAGCGGCGCGCGCCAAGCGCCGGAACCTGTGCCTGAAACGCCTCGAAATCGGCCTCCGGGTTTTCAAGGAGCAAAGACAGATCTGTTGCACAGAACGCCACAACTTTGCTGCGGTAGGTCTGATGTCCCCAGAAGGCATTTTCGGCAAGCCGCTGTTCTTCATCACATGTGAAAAGCACGCGATAGGACCCGCTCAGCGCCCTGCCCTGCGCCGCCGTCCAAACGGCTTGTTTCAGCCAATGTTTGACGGGCTTCAGATCGCGAAAATAGGGATCAAGCATCCCGTGGCTGAACGTGACCCAAGGAATGTTTTGGGCATTGAGAGCCGAAAGCCCCGCAAACGTCGCGACATTCCACAACCCGTGGATCACGGCCACGTCTGCATCTTTTGCAGCCTCAGCAACCGCAGCATGGTACCGCCTGATCGCGTTTAATCCGCGCCGGCGAGACCCCGCGGCCAAAACAGGAAACTCAAACGCCTTGACCCAAGGCGCATCCGCAGCATCCAAGGTCACAAATGCCGGCGCATGGCCCATGCGCTTGTGCGCCTCCGACATCATCCGAGCATATTCAATCGGCCCGCCGCCTTTCGGATTGACCGATGCAATGAGATGCAGAATGCGCATGACTTACCCCTTACCTCGGTCAACCAACTCTTCCACGCCCTCGGCAAATCGCATGGCGTCGCCAAGGGGCGCCACTTCAAAGGCGGCCACACGCAGTCTACGCCAAGCATCTGAAGAGGACGCCAATTGATCCAGAAAATACGCCATGCCCTCGCGGTTGTCGGGCTCGACCACGAACCCGGTCTTACCACTCAGAACAAGCCGATCTCGTGCCCCCGCGTTATCGGAAATCAGGACCGGCAGCCCAAAAGACTGCGCTTCAGGCACGACATTTCCGAATTGCTCTTCATAGCTTGGCAACAAAAGTGCCAGTGCCTTCGACATCAATTTTGAGATGTCTTCCGTTTGCAGGAACCCTTCGAAAGACACATAAGGTTCTATCCCGAGCTCCTGCGCCCGCGCTTTAAGCATGTCTTCCAAGGGGCCAGACCCACAAAACCGCAATTGGCGTGGCCTGTCCGTGCTCTGACAATAGAGCGCAAAGGCGTCGAGCAAATTCGGAAGGTTCTTTTTTTCAACCAGACGCGCCACACAGAGGAAATCGCGTTCACCAAATGCGGGGCCTTCATCCGGCGTCGCCTCCGTCATCGGACCGTAACCGGCCTGGGCGCGAATGCGGTCCTGAGACACCGTGTTATATTCCCCGACGACATGGGTTTGGGCGACCCCGAGAAACCGGAAATAATCGCGACTGCGTTTTCCCGACCCGATGGCGCCATGATAGGGCAGAAACATCAGGCTTTTGAGAACCTCTCCCCTCAGCTTGCGCGGCTTGTCATCGAATTTCGAGCACCCCATCGTGTAAACCCTTCGCCCCCTAAGGCGCAGCCAGCAAGCAAACGCGAAGATGGCGGGCTCGTTCCAATGACACATCACATAATGCGCGCCTTTGTCCCCTTTGCTGGTACGGATTAACGCCTTCAAGAACGGCCAGAATTTCAGCGAGCGCAAATTTGTACCTGAAAACAGGGTTTTTCTCTCAAACGCGCCTTCGTCCCCGGTGCGCCAATCATAGGCATAACTCTCGCCGCAGATTTCAATTCCACTGACGTGATAACGCCCCTCGAGAAGCCGCGCACAGGCGTCGATGCGGTCGATGTGAAGCGGACCGAAGTTGTCCCAGAGGAAGGTGATTTTGTGCTGCATCCTGATCCTCAGAAATAAAGATTTGCGAGTTTGAGTCTGGGCCGCTTTCTCGCGAGTAGAGGAGCCGAACTTGCCTCCATGTCAGCTTCAAGCCTTCGCCGCGAGAAAAGACAGATCATCACCATGATGCCGAATGGATCTCCAAAGTTGATGAACTGCGGCTGCAACTGTGCACCTATGACCAGCGCCGTCAGAATGGAAAACAGGCGGCCTTTCATCGCACCCGGGGCTGAAGATTGCGCCTCCCTCCAGAGCTCTTTGAACCGCAGGAGGACGAACAGAAAAAAGGACACCCCGCCGAGCAGTCCCATTTGAAGGAAAACATCGAGAAAGCCATTGTGCGCACCATAATAGGCGCCGCGATTTCTGAACCCGTAACCGATCAGCGGCCTTTCTGTGAATTGTGGGAGGAAATAGCTCCAATGCCCATCTCGCCCACTTAGGCCGCTCGAGATCCCACGCGAGGAATCATAGAGCTTCAATGCATCGCCAAGTATCGAATTCGCCTGATTGAACAAAAGATCGAAGACTAGGATGCAGGGCAACGCCATGAGTGCGAATAGACGCAAGGGCCCGATTTGCCTAAAATTGAAGGACCATAAAAGCACATAGAGCAAAATGCAGGTTACGATTGCATATCTACTGCTGACCCCCAAAGCTGAGACTAGGGCAATGGCCAGCGCCAAATCGCTCCACCAACGCGGGCCGAAGAAAGACAATGCAACCATAGCAACGCATGCAGCGGCAAAGACATTTGGATGGATGCCACCGAGCCAGCGGTCAACCGGTGGGCCTTTAAGAACATATGCAGCAACGATAAACGCACAGAGCATTAGACTGCTGTAGACGAAAGATTTTCGTACTCTTTCCGAATACCCGAGCGCGCGAATAGCAAATCCTGCTCCGATAAAAACAATGATATTCAAGAGAATGGATGTTTTTTCAATCGCAAAGACCTGAAGAACTGCGACGCCAAAAAACAGGAGCAACAGCAAGTCCGAGGGTTTGAAAAAGCTTTTGAGAATTCTTGTATGTCGCACGATGATTACGGACAGGCATACAAGTGCCAAATAGATCGAAGCCGCATACGCAAAGCTTACGCTGCCATCGATCTCACCCGCTCTATTTCTAGAAAGCTGCAATAAAGGAAAAGTGACCGTCGCGAACAATATCGGCAGCCAGATGGACACATCAAAGAAAGCTGGACGAATGCGCGCAAGAGAGACGGGAGGGAGGCGATCTGTCATGTCACTTGGCCTTCCACGTCTTCACTGCAATCACACCATCTGCCAAGGCCAATGCGATCAGGGTCGCAATGATGGTCTCCTTCGACAAAATGGGGATCAAGGCGCACGCGAGATACAAAACCAGCGCCAGATAAGCGAACTCTGACTGGCGATTTACGGCGATGAGCCGGGTTCCCAGCGTCGTCCAAATTGCACAAAAGGTCGCGGCCAGCCCGAGCAAGGCGAATGCGAGATGGGTTTGGTCCATTTCATTGTGGCTGATGAGGGAAAGGAGTTGCGGCCCGAAGAGGATCAGGATCACCAGAGCAGGCGCCATGACGCTCAGTGTCAGCCCAACATTCAGGCGCATCAGCCGGTGGGTCAAAACAGTATTCTCATCCACTTGTGCCCGCGTCAGTTCGGGTAAACTCGCACGCGTCACAAGTCCGGAAAATTGCATCGGAATACGCGTCAGCATACGGGTGGAGGCAAAGACGGCCGCTGCGGCAGGTCCCAGCGTCCAGCCGATTGTCAGAACGACCCCTTGCAATCCGAACGAATTTGCCAATGTGAGCGCAAAGGCTCCCATTGAAGGTTTCAAAAGCCGGCGAAGCGTCGATTTGTCGAAAGCCTTAAAGCTGACGGTGTACTCGGGCTCATACCGCCGCTGTAAGCGGATATAGAGCAGTAGGGCGACGATCCGGGTCAGCAATTGCACCGATGCAGCGGCAACCAGACCGGCCCCCAGGCTGACCGCGACAAGCATCGCCGCCAAGGTCAGCATGAAAAGGAAGTCTTGCGTCAGGACACCAATGGCAAACTTGTGGGTGGCCTGGAACACGAGGCGGCGAATATTCATCTGAATGGAGAGAAGTGTAGCGAGCACCGTGAGAAATACCGCTATCGCGATCTCCGAAGCGGTGAAAACGGCACCGTCGTCGTCTTGCGCCAGCAAAAACCATACTGCGGTGCCACAAGCGATCAAGACCCCGACAAGGGCGGTCATGCCGGTGAGAAAGATCCATGTCGTGTTGAAAACGATCCTCGCCTCTGCCTTTTTCTCAAGAGTTTCAAGCCGCGTCATTTCCACGACACCCGCAGCACCGACACCGAGCTCGGAATAGGCCAGATAGTTGGGAATCGTGGAAATCATCAACCAGACCCCCAACCCTTCCACGCCCCAGAAATAAGTCAGGATTGGAATTGTCGCCAATTGAATGGCCAGCTGCCAGAGCTTCCCAACGGAATTGGCGGCCGTCCCCGTCAGAAGGCGCCAAAACACGTTGTTCTCTATCTTGCGGTTGAACATTCGCTTGCTTCTTTCATTGCCTTCCAAAGCGCTGACGTTTGAGACGCAGTGTTGTTTCAAGACGTGATCGGGTCTGAGGTGCTGGGCGTGTCTTTATGAAGACGGTCAAAGACGTCTGAAACATCCGAAATCTGCGTGATGATGCCGCGGTCCAGCAACGCCTGAGTGGCCGCAGGATCAGAACAACAAATCTGTTGCTCAAAGAAGATCTTGGACATTTCACGAGAGGCGTTTCTGGAAATCTCCCCCAGTTGATAGGGGGTGTCGAAGACCTTCAAACGCATGTTCGACGGGCGCTGGCGAAACTTCTTAATGAAATACGCGTAGCTTGGAAAATAGTAATGCAAGACGCGCCCGCCCTTGATGGACTTCGGCGCCTCGTCAATGGCCACCCATTTGTGGATATTGTAGTTGTAGAGAGGGGCACGCCCGCTGCGCATGAACGATTTACAGTTGTTATACCCGAGATAGAGGCTTCGGTGGATAGGCGTCCCAGTGAGGGGATTGGTCATCTTGGGAGGGAATTTGCCCGCGGTCACGAAACGGAAAAGTGTATGCCGCCAAAACGCGACGTGGCGCGGGGACAGGACACGGCTGAGACCCGCGCCGACATACCGCCAGATCGCATCGACGCGCTCCATGCGGTTGATGAACAGTGTTTGTGAGCGAAACGGATTTTCGTCCTCTCGCGGAACAGGAAAAACTTCCAGATTGGGAACGATGATCTGATCAACATCCTCGGGAATGGCCGCCAAACTTGCCCGCAGAGAGGCATCCCCCTCATTCGGCAAAAGGATTTCATCAGGATCGATACAGCTGATCCAGTTGATCCCGGCCCTGTGCGCCTCTTGCGCGGCGAACATGGTGTTGAGGCGCTTTCTGTGATCCATGTGCGTCTCGGGCTTCAACTCCGACAGCCAACGGCCCGGGGTTTTGATTTCGTCCAGCGACACGCAATCGCGCGCCTCAACAAAATTGAACGCCTTGACCTCTTCGGGCGCCTCATCCGTCGTTTGGTCCCAGAACAGATACACGCGCGCCACCCCGATCGCCTCGAAATACGGCAGCGCAAATTGGAGCAAATCCCATTCGTTCTTGACCGTAAACGTGATCGCGAAGCTCGGCATGTCTTGGGGTGCTAAGGCGGACATATTGTTCTCCTGATGCAGCGAGGTGAGGTTAGAAACTCACCCCTCCAGAGACACCGGCAACTCCAACCCGTGCTCTTTCAAAAGCGCCACGCGTTTGGCGGATTTCAGGTCTTCCTCGACCATCTCGGCACACATCTCCTGCGCGGTGATTTCCGGCACCCAGCCCAGTTTTTCTTTGGCCTTGGTCGGATCACCCAAAAGCGTTTCCACCTCGGCCGGACGGAAATAGCGCGGGTCGATGCGCATGATGACATCCCCGGGTTTCAAAGCGGGGGCCTTGTCGCCGGTGACGGATGCGACGATGGCAACCTCGTCCACACCCTGCCCCGAAAACTCTAGGTCGATGCCAAGCTCGCGTGCCGTCCAGACGATGAATTCGCGCACGGAATATTGCACCCCGGTCGCGATCACGAAATCTTCGGGAGCGCCTTGTTGCAACATCATCCACTGCATCCGCACATAGTCTTGGGCATGACCCCAATCGCGCAGCGCATCAATGTTGCCCATATAGAGACAGGGCTCCAGCCCCATCGCGATATTGGACAGCCCCCGCGTGATTTTGCGGGTCACAAAGGTCTCACCACGGCGCGGGCTTTCATGGTTAAAGAGGATGCCATTGCAGGCATACATCCCGTAGCTTTCGCGGTAATTGACAGCGATCCAATAGGCATACATTTTCGCCACGGCATAGGGCGAGCGCGGGTAGAACGGCGTGGTTTCCTTTTGCGGGATTTCCTGCACCTTGCCGAACAACTCTGAGGTGGACGCCTGATAGAACCGGGTCTTCTTCTCAAGACCGAGGAAACGGATCGCCTCCAATAGGCGCAGCGTGCCCGTGGCATCCACATCGGCGGTGTATTCCGGCGCCTCGAAAGACACGGCGACATGGGATTGGGCTCCGAGATTATAAACCTCGTCCGGTTCAATGTCGCGCAACAGGCGGGTAAGGTTCGACGTATCGGTTAGATCACCGTAATGCAGTTTAAGACGCGCATTGTCTGTGTGTGGATCTTCGTAAATATGATCCACGCGCTGGGTGTTGAAGAGAGAGGCGCGACGCTTGATCCCGTGGACCTCATAGCCTTTCTCAAGCAAAAACTCCGCCAGATATGAGCCATCTTGCCCGGTGATCCCGGTGATCAGTGCCTTTTTCATCTGTTTGTATCCCTTCAGGGTCTTACCGCGAGTGTTACAAATTCAAATCAGTTCAACAGAAACGCGCCGATCGGCGAGATGAGTCATGCGTGTTTCAAGACGGTCCAAAATGGCCGACATATCCCAATTTTCCAAAGCTCGGTGCCGGGCCATTCGGCCATATGCGAGACGCTGTTCGGGATCGTCCAACAGGGTTTCAATCGCCTCGGCGAAAGCCTTTGCATTTCCGGGTTCAGTGACGACGCCTGCGCCCTCAACCTCCTGTGCAAGTGCAGTCTCGGGGTAGGCGGTGGCGACAACCGGGCGCCCGGAGGCCAGCATATTCGTCAGCTTCGAAGGCAGAACCAATTCAGCGACACCCGCAATCTGCGGCAACAGATGCACATCGGCCATGCCCAAGGCATCGCTCAGCTTTTCAAACGGCTGAAGCGGGTAAAAACGGATGTTGTTTAACCCCTCTGCCTTCTGCTTGAGCGTTTCTAGAAAAGGCCCCTCGCCACAGATCACAAACGTCAGATCATCACGCTTCGCCAAAAGCCGCGCCGCCTCGGGAATGATTTCAAGCCCCTGCTTTGCCGCGACGTTGCCGGAATAATAGGCCACGTATTTGGTCTCGATCCCAAGCTCCGCCCGCATTGGCGAGAGACCTTCAATGACTTTGACCTTTTGCAAATTCGCCCAGTTGCGGAACTCGAAAATCTTGTCCTCGGGGATGCCATTTTTGCGCAATTTATCGAGCATAGGCCCCGAGATGGAACTGATCATATCGAACTTGCCCATCATCCACGCCTCAAAGGCCCGCGCTGCCCGTCCAAGCCGACTTTCAGGCGCAATCGCCCCCGTTGCGAACGCGGCTTCGACTTCGAAATCTTGGATGTGCAGCCAAAGCCTGGCGCCGGTCATCTTGGCGGTCACCCAAGCGGTGACTGCAGAGACAAGAGACGGCGCGACCACGAAAATCACGTCCGGGCGGTCCTTTACAGCATCCGCAATCATCCGCGGAAAGGCCGTCAAGGCAAAGCTCGCGTAATGCAGCATGCGGGTTTTGGCGGTCGGCGTCTTGGGCACGTAAAGCGGGCAATGCACGACTTTCGGCGTGTCCTTGTCCGCTTGGATCGTCCGATAGGTGTATTTGGGCCAGCCCTGCCTCAGACGCCATTGCGGATAATAAGGATGCGCGCACAGCACCGAAACCTCATGCCCACGCGCGGCCAGTTCATTGGCGAAACCGGTCGAGTACACCGCGATGCCGATTTCTTCCGGCGCGTAGTTCAGACTGAGACATTGTACTTTCAAATCACCACCGCTTTCCCTGGCTGGAGAAGGCCCGCCGCAACGCAGGCTTTGCGTTCGGCATGGTCAAGGCACACGTCGAATGACGCTCAGAAAAATCACCATTTACGCAGCTCCGACCCTTATTGTGCACGTGCAGCATACACCACCCTTGTGCAATTGCAGAAAAAATGTCACGCATAAAAAGAAAGATCGCTACACGCAGTGGTTGTAAATACCCTTTCTGACCACAGCGCCTAAAATTCAGACTTTTCACACAGCTGAACGAGAGCAATCGATGACGAAAAAGATATATATTGCCGGACACCGCGGCATGGTCGGAGGCGCAATCATGCGGCGATTGCAGGACCGACAAGCCGCAGGTGAAGATGTGATTCTCGTCACTCGCACCTCCGAAGAGCTTGATTTGACCAACAAGGCTTCGGTTCGCGGGTTTCTGCAAAGCGAAAAACCGGATCAAGTCATCTTGGCCGCAGCGAAAGTCGGCGGCATCATCGCTAACAACAGCTACCCCGCGCAGTTCATCTACGAAAACCTGATGATCGAGTGCAACGTGATCCATGCGGCCTATGAAGCTGGCGTGAAAAAGCTACTGCAACTCGGGTCCTCCTGCATCTATCCGAAAATGGCCAAACAACCCATGCGCGAAGATGCCTTATTGACTGGGACGCTCGAACCCACCAACGAACCCTATGCAATTGCGAAGATTGCGGGCATCAAACTCTGCGAAAGTTACAACCGCCAATACGGTGTCGACTACCGCTCGGTGATGCCCACAAACCTCTATGGACCGGGCGATAATTTCCATCCGGAGAACTCGCACGTCCTGCCCGCACTGATCCGCCGCTTTCACGAAGCGGCCCTGCGCGGCGATGAAACCGTCACCGTCTGGGGGTCGGGCAAACCGATGCGCGAATTCCTGCATGTCGACGATATGGCCGAGGCCTCACTTTTTGTTCTGGACCTCGACGAAGAGACCTATCAGCGCGAAACCGAGCCGATGCTGAGCCACATCAACGTCGGCTCCGGCACGGATGTTACCATTCGCGAGCTGGCCGAGATCGTCGCCCGCGTCACGGGCTTTTCGGGCACACTTGCGTTCGACGCCACGAAACCCGACGGCACCCCGCGTAAATTGATGGATGTGAGCCGACTGGCCCGCCTTGGATGGACTGCGACAACCCCGCTCGAACAGGGCATCGAAGAAACCTACGGCTGGTTCCTTGCGCAAGGTTTGGATCAACTTCGGTCTAAATAAGCGGTCTTCGGGCGAGATCGTGATCCTTTTGGCGGCAAAAACACCGTCAGCGCGGAATAAGTGAAACAAAGACCAACAAGGCGCATGGAGCTGCGCCAGAAGACAGCGAACATGAAGAATATCGGCAAATTGCAGTGAATGAGAACAACGTGTCCCTAGATCGACCCATCCGTCAGACTCCGCCAAACGCGTCCTCAGATGACGATGTGATCGATCTCGGCGCATTGCTCCGAACGATGTGGCGTAAGAAGCTTTGGATCCTCGCAAGTGTGATCCTCTGCATGGCTGCCGGCACCATCTACACCTATAAAATCGCGGTGCCGAAATACCGTGCGACCTCGGTTGTCCTTCTCGATACGGCACAGGATCAACTGATCGATCTTGGCGCTGTGCTGCCAAGTCTCGGAGCGGAATCCGAGGCCATCAACACCGAAGTCGAGGTCCTCAAAAGTCGCCGGCTTCTCGAACGTGTGGTCAACGCCGCCGATTTGACACAGGATCCGGAATTCAATGGTGCGCTGCGCCCGCTGAGCCTCAAGACAAAACTCAAAAACCTCGTGACTGGCGCGACACCGGTCTCGCCGAGCGCAGACCAACAGGTCAGGAGCGCAATCAATGCCCTTTTGGGGCAGATGTCCGTGCGCAACCTGCCGAACACCTATGTATTGCAGATCACGATGGAGACGGAAAACCCCGCGAAATCGGCGATGCTCGCGGACACGGTGGCGGAACAATACATCCTCTATCAGATGGACGTGAAGTTCGAAGCGACCCGCGATGCCTCGGAATGGCTCACCTCGCGCGTCGCCGATCTCAAGATCGAGCTTGAGCAAGCCGAGGCACGCGTCGCGGAGTTCTCCTCCAATTCCGAGGTGGTCAGCATCGAAACTGTGCAGGCACTCGAACGCCAACTCAAAGAACTGCGCGACAGGCTTCAAGCCCTTCGATCCTCTCTTGCCGCAGACACGGAACGACTGAGCGCTCTGGAAAACGCACAAGACGCGTCACCCGAAGAGAAAGTCGCGCTCGCTGCCGATCCGCGTCTTGAAACGATCCTTCGCGAAAATGGGCCCGGCCCAGCGTTTGACGCGCGGTTTCGCCAGATCGTCAACCTCGCTGACATTCAGGTTCAACGGGCAGAGGCTCAGGTTCAGGCCTTGATGACCAGCGTCACTGCGCGTGAGGCGGATATTGCGCGGCAGAGCGACGAATTGATCCAGCTTCAACAATTGACACGCGAGGCCGAGGCCAGCCGCCTGCTCTATGAGTATTTTCTGAGCCGCCTCAAAGAAACATCCGCCCAAGAGGGCATTCAGCGCGCCGACAGCCGCATTCTGTCGAATGCCGTCCTGCCCGGTGGCCCCTCAGAGCCCCGCAAATCGCTCATTCTGGCCATGTCCATCATTGTTGGCGCCATCATTGGCATCGGCGGCGTGTTGCTTTGGGAAATGCGCCAGAACGGGTATCGTCTGTCGTCGGAGCTTGAGGAAGACACCGGTATGCCCGTCATGGGACAACTGCCGATTTTTCCGACCTCGAGCCGCCGAGATGCGCTTGAGTATCTCGCAGCAAAGCCCACTTCCGCGGCGGCCGAAGCCATACGAAACCTGCGAACCTCTGTTCTTTTGTCCAGCATGGATAGAACGCCGAAAGTCATCATGCTCTCCTCGGCCTTACCGGGAGAGGGCAAGACGACCGTCTCGTTCGCCTTGGCGCAGAATTTCGTCGGGCTGGGCAAAAAGGTTCTTTTGATCGAGGGCGACATTCGCCGTCGTGTCTTTAGCCAATACCTCGACGTCAAAGATGCCAAGGGCATGATGGCCGTGCTCTCGGGAGAAACCTCTCTCGCCGGAGCGGCCATTCATGATCCCGTGCTCGGCGCGGATATTCTG
This sequence comes from Celeribacter sp. PS-C1, assembly GCF_019429625.1. Taxonomy (GTDB): domain Bacteria; phylum Pseudomonadota; class Alphaproteobacteria; order Rhodobacterales; family Rhodobacteraceae; genus Celeribacter. The sequence continues at coordinate 125,777 of NZ_JAHXRW010000005.1, read as the reverse complement.
ATCAGCGAACAGACCGATGTGAATGCTGCCGACATCCTGTCGTCGCAGCAATTCAAGAGCTTTATCGACACGGCGCGTGAAACCTATGACATCGTGATCATCGACACGCCGCCCGTTCTCGTCGTGCCGGACGCCCGTGTCGTCGCCCAACTCGCGGACACGGTCCTGTTCACTGTGCATTGGGACAAAACCTCCAAGACACAGCTGCGCGACGCCTTGCGAATGTTCGATATGGTCGGGGGGCGGATCAACGGTCTGGTGCTCAACCAAATCGACCCGAAAGGCATGCGAAACTATGGCTATGGCGACAGCTATGGCGCTTACGGCGCCTATGGCAGCCAATATTATACAAACTGATCGAACCGCCTAACTTTGACACAAACACGAAAGCGGATGTGATGCGCAGAAGCCTATTCCAAGACTTAGCCCCCAGACCAAATGGTTTGAATGGCAATTTTTCGCCATGCGTAGACGCAACGCCGACCTTAGATAGGGGCCTGTATTCTTGCGTATAGCAGTTGTTATTCTCACCGCCTTGACGCTCTCCTCCTGTGGGACAGTTTATAAGAGTCAGCGCGTTGTCGCCGGAACGACGGATGAGGCGAAAGTCCGCGTCATGGAAGTTACGCCCCAGTCCGTGCTCGTCGCCAACAGGTCGTCCTACGCGCCACGCGAACTGCCCGCCGTCTTCAATATGACAAGCGGCACCGGCGGCGGCATTCGCGGCACCGGCGCCGTACCCGAACCCGCCTATACGGCGCAAACCCGTCCGAATGCGCTTGAGACACGCCTTCCGCCCGATGTCACCCCTCAGCCCTACAAGATCGGTGTTGGGGATGTGATCCTTCTGGCCACCCCCTCCGGCAATTCCATCGAAGAGCTGTCTGGCCTGCTCGCCGCGCAAAACAGCCGTCAGGGCTATACAGTGCAGGACGATGGCAGCATCGCGATCCCCGACGTCGGACGCGTGTCCATCGCAGGCATGACGCTCGAAGAGGCCGAAGCCAAACTGTTCCAAAGCCTGGTCTCCGCCCAGATCGAGCCGACCTTCAGCCTCGAGGTTTCGCAATTCAATTCCAAGAAAGTCTCTATCGGTGGTGCTGTCAGAGATCCCGGCGTTGTACCGATCACCCTGACCCCTCTCTATCTGGACGAAGCGCTCGCAACGACGGGCGGAACCACGGCGTCGAACCTCGATTACACCTCAGTGCGCCTCTATCGCGACGGAACGATTTACCAAATTCCGCTTGAGGAACTCTATTCCAACAGCAGCATCAAGAAGATCGTGCTCCAGCCCGGTGACAGTATTTTCGTCGACGACACATATCAGCTCGATCAGGCCTCGGCATATTTCGCGCAGCAAATCCAACTGGCGCAATATCGCCAAGGCGCCCGCACCACGGCTCTGGCCCAGCTTCAGGCAGAGGTCGCCCTGCGTCGCGATCAACTTAACGAAGCCCGCGACAACTACCGCGCCCTCACCGAATTTGATGCTGCGGAGCGCGACTATGTGTACCTAACCGGCGAAGTGAAAACGCAGGGACGTTTCGACCTGCCGCTTGGGCGTCAGGCGAGCCTTGCAGATGCGCTCTATGAGGGAGCCGGAGGCCTTGCGTCCTCCACTGCTGATCCGCGTCAGGTTTATGTCCTGCGTGGTTCCACGGATCCGATGGAATTCGACTCGCTGACGGCCTGGAAACTTGACACGAGCAACGTCGCCGCACTGACCTTGGCCACCCGGTTCGAATTGCGCCCGAATGACATCGTCTTCATCGCCGAGCAACCAATCACACGATGGAAGCGCACGATCGACCAGATCACGCCAACCATTATTTCGATCGGCGCCAGCGCTGCTGCCGGATGAGGTGATGTGATTTTCGAACGGGGAAACTGTGTGCAGTCGGCACAGGAATTGTGCCGATGCTCTCCGGCGAAAGAGTTGAAAGTGCCTGTTTTCGGCAAAAAAGGGCGAATTTAAGCTTTCCTCATGCATTTTTGCGATGAATCGCCTATACTCAACCTTAAGACGAATTAGATTCTCTTGCCGTGCAAGAGCCCCTCTCCCGAAAACATTGCGAGTTCATCATGTCCAAATTCACCATGTCGAAATACGCCTTCCTGACGCTCTCCGCCGTAACATTGTCCGCGACAAATGCGATGGCGCAGTCCGCTCCGGCGCTTGATTGTGCCCTGCCTGCCAATGTCGGATCCCCGGCATGTCTCAACCTGCCGCCCGTCGGCGATGTGCAGAACTTTGTGCCCGTGATTGCCCCGGCTCTCGCGGCCGCAGGGGTTGCAGCTCTCGCGGGCGGCGGAAGCTCGACCTCCACGACATCGACGACGGCCACCACCTCGACCACGAACTGATCACAGTTCGACTCTCTTCTGAAAAAGCACCTCTCGAGGTGCCTTTTTCATATCTGGTCCGCAGAGCTCAACACTTCCTTAGACATTCTCTGCTTTGCTCTTTCCTGAACCGATCCGCTTCGGTGCTGGGGAAGAACACCCCGATGTTTCATCAGGGGGGTTGCCATGCTTTTCAAAACCGTCACGCGGCTTTACGACATTCCTGCCGCCCTGTTGTTGGGCGCGAGCCTATTGGGGATTGGCGTTGGAGGTCCTGCCCAGGCCGTTCCCCACGCCATTCAATCGCGGTCCAACCAACCCGGTGCAACCATCATTATCACCGGCGATCCGGGCGGTGGCGTCCAAGCGCGCTACAATGAGATTGCAGAAATCAACCGGCTTGGACAAAGGGTCGAAATCCGGCGCGGCGACTGCGTATCGAGCTGCACGATGTTTCTTGGCGCCGACAATGTCTGCGTCTCCCCGCGCGCCGTCTTTGCGTTTCATGGCCCCTACCGGCTCGGTAAAAAGTTGAGCCCGGCAGAGTTCGATCACTGGTCCAACTTGATCGCCGCGCATTTTCCGGATGCCTTGAGGCAGTGGTACATGAACACAGCGCGCCACAAAATTTATAGCGTCACCCGGTTGTCCGGAGCCGAGGTGATCAGAAAAGGCGTGCCGCGCTGCCATTGATACTTAGGATCACAATGATTCACGCATAGGTAGAGCTATCTCTCAGGACAGAACTTTACCGAAGACCAAAAAGCAGCGGTCCGAGAATACGGTTTCGTAGAGTTTATAACCAAAAATCCTGCGAATCGGGCATATTTGACGCAGAGGCCAGATCACTCGCCTTAGACGCGACTTCCCCTAGACTTCATGCAGGTTACACATCTATCAAAGATAGGTAGGTAAAGTCGATTGCGGATCAGGGAACGAATGAATGCCTTTGATTACACCGGTTATTTTGTGCGGCGGTTCAGGAACTCGGCTTTGGCCTCTTTCGCGCAAGAGCTATCCAAAGCAATTCGTTCCCCTGGTCAATGAGCAAACCCTGTTTCAGGCCTCGGCCAAACGTCTGAGCGGCCAGAGCGGCACACTGGACTTCACGGCGCCCACGGTGCTCACAGGTTCAGATTTCCGCTTCATCGTGACCGAACAGCTCTCTGCGATCGGCATTGATCCCGGCGCAATCCTGATTGAGCCAGAGGGTCGCAACACCGCCCCCGCGATCTTTGCCGCAGCCCTCTACCTCATTGAAAATGACCCCGACGCCATCATGTTGGTGGCGCCTTCCGATCATGTGGTCCCGGATATTGCTGCCTTCCATGCCGCGATTGAAAAAGGTCTGGCCGCACTCGGCGCGGGCAAACTCGTCACCTTCGGCATCAAGCCGACACACGCGGAAACCGCCTATGGCTATCTTGAACTGACTGCACAGCCAGACGCGTCCGGCTCCGCCGTGGATCTCAAACAGTTCGTGGAAAAACCCAATGCGGACCGAGCCGAAGAGATGGTCGCTGCCGGGACCTTCCTCTGGAACGCGGGAATTTTTCTATTTAAGGCCAAGGACATCATCTCCGCCTTCCAAGAATACGCCCCCGGCCTGACCGAGCCGGTCTCAGTGGCAGTCGAAGCCGCACAGGTTGATCTCGGCTTTCTGCGCCTTGACCCGCCGGCATGGTCCAACGCCGAAGATATTTCCATCGACTACGCGGTCATGGAAAAGGCCGACAATCTGGCCGTTGTTCCCTTTGACGGCGGCTGGTCCGACCTAGGTGGCTGGGACGCGGTCTGGCGCGAGGCGGGCCCCGACGAGAACGGCGTCGTCACCTCTGGCGATGCGACCGCAATCGACTGTAAAGACAGCCTCATCCGCTCCGACAGCGACCGCCTTGAAGTGGTCGGCATCGGTCTCGACAACATCATGGCCATCGCGATGAATGACGCGGTTTTGGTTGCCGACATGTCCCGCGCGCAGGATGTGAAAAAAGCCGTCACCGCGCTCAAGGCCAAAGGGGCGGGCCAAGCCACTCAGTTCCCAAAAGATCACCGCCCTTGGGGTTGGTTCGAAAGTCTTGTTGTCGGCGGGCGTTTTCAGGTGAAGCGCATCCACGTCCACCCCGGCGCTGCACTCAGCCTGCAAAGCCACTTTCACCGCTCCGAACACTGGATCGTGGTCGAAGGCACCGCGCGCGTCACCGTCGATGATGAAGTGCAATTGGTGACGGAGAATCAATCCGTTTACATTCCTTTGGGCGCCGTGCACCGGATGGAAAATCCCGGCAAAGTGCCGATGGTTTTGATCGAGGTGCAAACCGGGTCTTACGTTGGCGAGGACGACATCATCCGTTACGAGGATGTCTATTCCCGCGGACAAGGCGCAAAAGGTTAAGAGAATATGGCTCCCAAATTCGGCACCAGTGGCCTGCGCGGGCTCGTCACCGAGCTGACCGACGACCTCGTCGCAGATTATGTCCATGCTTTTCTCAGCACGGTGAAATCCGACACGCTCTATGTGGGCCAAGATTTGCGACCCTCCTCCCCACGCATTGCCGAGACTATCTGTGCCACGGCGCGAGCCGCGGGCGTGGACGTGATCGACTGCGGCGCGCTCGGGACACCCGCGCTGGCGCTGTCGTCAATGGCGGCCAAAGCCCCTGCGATCATGGTGACCGGAAGTCACATCCCGGCTGACCGCAATGGCTTGAAATTCTATCTACCCGAGGGAGAAGTGTCGAAGGCGGACGAGGCGGCAATCAACGCGGCCTATGCGGATAAGACACGCTATAAGGGCGCGACGAGCGGCGCATGCCAGGCGGCCCCCGAGGCCGAAACGCTCTATATCGCGCGTTACATCGACGCCTTTCGAAAAGGCGCACTCGAAGGCCTCAAAATCGGTGTCTATCGCCATTCCTCCGTGGCCCGCGACACGATGGAGGCGATCTTCACAGGCCTCGGCGCAGACATCGTGTCGCTGGCCCATTCCGACACATTCATCCCCGTTGACACCGAAGCGGTCGACCCCGAGACCCGCGAGAAATTGCGCGCTTGGTGTCAGGTCAATCAGCTCGACGCCATTGCCTCGACCGATGGCGATGCCGACCGGCCGATGCTCACCGATGAGACGGGCAAAGTCATTCCCGGCGACATTCTCGGCGTGTTGAGCGCGCAGGTTCTAGGTGCAAAGTCCGTGGTCACACCGGTGTCCTCTAACGACATGGTCCGCCGCCTTCCCGAATTCGACGAGGTGATCCTGACTAAGATCGGCTCGCCCTTCGTGATCGCGGGCATGGCCGAGGCCAAACACCCACAAGTGGTCGGATTTGAGGCCAATGGCGGCTTCCTCTTAGGCTTCGAGTCGGTTCTGAACGCCCCGCTTTCGCCACTGCCGACCCGTGACTGCATCCTGCCGATCCTCGCACCTCTGGTGGCCGCAAAACAGGCCGGGCAGAGCCTGTCCGCATTGGTCTCCGACCTGCCGCCCTGTTTCACCGCGGCCGACCGGGTGCAAGAAATCGATCGCTACAAGGCCAAGGTCTTTCTCGACGGGCTGATTGCAGACGCCGACACGCGCGCGGCTTTTTTTGCTCCCTTCGGCACGATTGTCGCGGTGGACCTCACCGACGGACTGCGCGTCGATTTCAAAAGCGGCGATGTGCTCCACCTGCGCCCCTCCGGCAATGCGCCCGAATTTCGCATCTATGCGCAGGCAGCCAGTGAAGAGAAAGCGCAAACGCTGGTCCGATCTGCCTATCAGAATGTCGAAAAAGCGGTACTTTAGAGCCTATCAAGGAGCCGTTTGCACAAATTCCACATGTCCGTCCGTGATGAGCGCCGCGGTCAGCCGCCCCGTGGCATAGGCGCCGGTGTCGATGGAGATCACCCTGCTGCGCTCCTCAGGCATATCGACGATCGTATGCCCATGCACGACCCAAACTCGGTCTGGCCGCATCTGACGCCGAAATCCTCTGTGCCCCCACATCAAACTCTGCGGATCCTGTTCGGCGATGGGTTTCTCCGGGTCGGCGCCTGCATGTACCACAGCAACATTTCCGCTTTGAAACCAATAGGGCCTCACTGACAACCACTCGACCAAACCATCGGGCAGTCGCTCCAAAAGCTGATCGCGGGCCAGCCGCAGGGCCTCGCCTGAGTTTTGCACCCCAAGCTGAAACGCACCAAAACTCGCCATAGTCTGCAACCCGCCATGACGCATCCAGCGATTGCCCGCTTCTTCCGGAGCGCGCAGAAACTTCAGCATCATGTCTTCGTGGTTGCCCCGCAGGCAAATCGTGTCAGGGCGCTCCGCCTCGACCTCTCTGAGCCGCGACAGGACATCCGCACTATGGTCGCCGCGGTCGATGACATCGCCAACAAATATCCAACGCGCCCGTGGCGCCTGTGTCGCGAGTTTTTCAAGGATGTCATCGAGACATCGGATCTGACCGTGAATGTCGCCGACGACCGCGAGCGCCTCATCCGGCGTTGGAAGGGTCTGCCCTCTTCGTGTTGAGAAACTCACCTCGGACACTGGCTGACGACGCAAACGCTTGAACATTTCGCGGTCCTCTAGCCTGTCATCCGGGCAGCGTGCTGGCCGATTTGACCCACCACCACGGATTGCCTTCGGCCAATTGGAGTGCTGCGGCATCTGCTTTGTAGCGGTTCTCGAACAGTGCAAAACACGTCGCCCCCGACCCCGACATGCGCACCATCAGCGCTCCCGGAGCCAAGGCCAAAGCTGCGAGAGCAGCCGCCACTTCAGGGGCCAGCTTCACCGCAGGGCGTTCCAGATCATTGCGCTGTGTGCCCAGCCAATCGATGAAAGACAGGCTGTCGGGCCATTCGGGCAGGAGATCCGGCATCTCCATATTGACCTTGCTTTCCAGAGCTTTGAACACAGAAGGCGTCGACACCTCGACACGAGGATTGACCAAAACCATATGCAGCGCGGGCATGTTCACAGGGCTTAACGCATCGCCGATCCCGCGCATCCGCACGGGCTTGGCCGCCAAACACACGGGCACATCCGCCCCCAAGGACAAAGCCTGTTTTGCCGACACCGGCTCCGCGCCCAAACGTGCGGCGGCGCGCAGAGTGGCCGCCGCGTCACTTGATCCGCCGCCAATCCCGGAGGCGGGAGGCAGTCGTTTATCGAGCACCATCTCCATCGGCGTCCCGGAAAGCTCCGCAGCCCGCATCACAAGATTCGATCCATCGGTCGGCAGGCCCTCAGCAAAGGGACCGGTCACAGAAAGCGAAGACGTAGAAGCGGGGCGCGCCGTCACCTGATCGCCCAAATCGACAAAGGCCACCAGACTGTCCAAAAGATGATAGCCGTCGTCACGCTGGCCCGTGACATGAAGTGTCAGATTGATCTTGGCAGGGGCGAAAACCTTGACCGTCATTTATCCATCCGACCCCATGCGCGTCGGCTCCTCGCCTTCTTCGATCAGGACACGATCCAATCCGACGTCGAGTTTGCGACGAATGCGGTCGGCCTCCTCCTCTTCCGGCTCAAAGGACAGCGCGCGTTGCCACTGGAACCGCGCCTCGCGATCACGACCCACCGCCCAATAGACATCGCCCAGATGGTCATTGATGATCGGATCGACCGGCATCAATTCGACGGCCCGCTCCATCGGCTCGACGGCCTCTTCATAGCGGCGCAGGCGATAGAGCCCCCAAGCGAGACTGTCGGTGATATAGCCATCCTGAGGGCGCGCCTCGGCGGCTTTGCGGATCATCTCCATGGCCTCGTCGAAATTGGTTTTCAGCTCCAAGAACGAATAGCCCAGATAGTTCAGCACACGCGGCTGATCGGGTTCGAGTGCCAAGGCCTGACGCAGGTCGGTTTCGGATTTTTCCCATTCGCCAAGCCGCTCAAAGGCCGTGCCACGGGTGAAATAGAGCGGCCAGAGCGCACGGGTCGGCGGCTGATGGCGTTCGATCACCACGGAATAGGCCTCTACAGCCTCCTCGTAGCGCTCTGCACTACGCAGAGCGTCTCCAAGCGCGATATGGACATTGTCCATCTCGGGATAGGCCTTTGTCAGCTGGCGCAGCACCTCGAGAGAGGCCTCATCCTTACCGGCCGCACGCAGGGTGCCAGCGCGTCCGAGACTTGCAATCGGAAAGGCCGGATCATCTTGCGAAATGCTGTCATAGGCCATGGTCGCCAGATCATAATTGCCCAGGCGTTCCAAAAGCGAGGCCACATTGAGCACATAGGCGGCTTCATCCGGGCGCAACGCCTCGGCGATGCGGGCGTAGAGCAGGGTGTAAGCATCATCGAGGCCCCCATCGAGGGCGGCGGCAACTGCAAAAAACACATCGGCGATCCCGTCGCTCGCACTGCGAACGACGGTGAAGGGCAAGGTGTCGCCCGCGCTCAGCGCGGCCCGCATCTCTTCAAGCTCCGGGTCCAACACGCCATCGCCAAAGGCATCGTTCAGAACGGCCAGCGCTTCGCCGTTGCGTTCCAGCTGGCTGAGAATTTCAACCTTGGCCAGAACGGAGGTGCGCGCATCGCGGACACCGTTTTCCGTCAGGATCGCCAAGGCGCTCTCGAAATCACCAACGAGCCCCAAGGCCAAAGCCTTGTTGTAGGCGCCGAAATGCTCAAAGCCCTCGCCCATTCCGGTGCCTTCGTCAAAAAGCTCCAAGGCGCCGGACATATCGCCCTGACCGACATGGGCCCAAGCCAGCATAAGGCCATCCACCACGGTGCTGATGCTTTGCCCGCTCTCAAGGGCGTCGATGAGACCGTCGTAATCGCCATCCCGCGCCAAAAGCGTCAGATCGGCCATGGAGGCGATCTGGTTGCCCGGCTCGATCTGATTCAACAGCGCCGCGTAGCCCTTGGTCGCGTCGAATTCGCCCATGGAAATATGCGCGGAGATCACGGATTCGAGTAGAACAGGATTTTTCGGGTCCGACGCAAGAGCGCGGGCGGCATAGGCTGTGAGGTCCTGAAAACTGCGGTCCATCGTCGCCTGGCGCGCCGCCAAATAGGAGCCTGCGTCGGCCAAAGCGGAGACAGGAGAAAGCGCGGCCCCACTCCCAAGCAAGAGGCCAATGGCCGTAATGGCGGAAATCATGCGGCCTTTGCGTTGTGTCACCTGTGGTCTCCTTGGACATTTTTTCCTGCGTGGCCCTGAGACTAGCCGCCAAACCGACCCTCCGCAATGCAAACGGGGGCCGCCTTGGCCCCCGTTGTCGGTCTTGGAAAACACGTTGCCGTGAGAGGCTTACATGTTCGGATAGTTCGGGCCGTCGCCACCTTGGGGCACCGTCCAGGTGATGTTCTGGCTGGTTTCCTTGATGTCGCAGGTCTTGCAGTGCACGCAGTTCTGAAAGTTGATCACGAACTTCGGCTCTTCGCCCTCTTCCGTCAGATATTCGTAGACACCGGCCGGGCAGTAGCGCTGCGACGGCCCCCCGAATTCTTTGTAATCTACGTCAATCGCCACCTGCGGGTCCTTGAGTTTCAGGTGACAGGGCTGGCTTTCCTCGTGGTTCGTGGCCGCGAAGGACACGTTGGTAAGACGATCGAACGAGATCACACCATCCGGCTTCGGATAGTCGATCGGTTTGAACTTCTCGGCTTTGCCGGTCGATTGCGCGTCGGTTTTGCCGTGCTTCACGGAGCCGAACAGCGAGCCACCGAAGATTTGGTTGGTCCACATGTCAAAGCCGCCGAGCGCCAAAGACGCGGTGAGGCCGAACTTGGACCAGAGCGGTTTGACGTTGCGCACGCGCTTGAGATCCTTGCCCACCGCGCCCTCGCGCAGCTCGGTCTCGTAGCTCTCAAGCGTGTCGCCGGAGCGCCCTTCCTGGATCGCAGCAAAGGCGTGTTCCGCCGCCGCCTTACCAGAGAGCATCGCGTTGTGGTTGCCCTTAATCCGCGGCACGTTGACGAGGCCGACGGAACAGCCCAACAAAGCACCACCGGGGAAGGCCGCTTTCGGCATCGACTGGTAGCCGCCCTCGGAGATCGCACGCGCGCCATAAGCAACGCGTTTGCCGCCTTCGAGCAGTTCCTTCACCAGCGGGTGCTGTTTGAAGCGCTGGAATTCCATGTAGGGGAAGAGATAGGGGTTTTTGTAGTTCAGGTGGACCACGAAACCGAGGTACAGCTGATTGTTTTCAGCGTGGTAGACAAAGCCACCGCCGCCCGCGTTGGAGCCGAGAGGCCAGCCCATCGAGTGCCAGACTTTGCCTTCGCGATGCTTCTCGGGGTCAATTTCCCAGATCTCTTTCATGCCGAGACCGAATTTCTGTGCGTCGCGACCGGCCTGAAGGTCATATTTCGCGATGATCTCTTTGGCCAGAGATCCGCGCACGCCCTCGGAGATCAGCACGTATTTGCCGTGCAGCTCCATCCCCGGCTCACTGTCCGGCCCGATGGTGCCATCGGCTTCGAGACCGAAAACACCGGCCACCACACCTTTAACTTCGCCGTTCTCGCCGTAAACCAGCTCGGAACACGCCATGCCCGGGAAAATCTCGACGCCCAGTTCCTCGGCCTGCTCCGCCATCCAGCGGCAGACATTGCCCATCGACACGATGTATTTGCCGTGGTTCGACATCAAAGGCGGCAGCGGGAAGTTCGGGATGCGGATTGAGCCAGCTTCGCCCAGCACGTGGAAATGGTCTTCCTTCACCTCGGTGGTGATCGGCGCGCCACGCTCTTTCCAGTCGGGGATCAATGCGTTCAGACCTACCGGATCGAGCACAGCGCCGGACAGAATATGCGCGCCAACTTCGGAGCCTTTTTCCAACACGACAACGCTCAGATCGGCGTCCAATTGCTTGAGCCGGATCGCAGCAGACAGGCCAGCGGGGCCCGCGCCTACGATCACGACATCATATTCCATCGCCTCACGCTCGATTTGCGACATGTTTGTTCTCCCTGGCACTGGCGGCATTTGTTGGCCTAAGTAACCTTTATGCGAGGGCTTGGTCAATTTGCGCTGTGGATTTTCGTGACGTTCCAGGGGCCTTACGACGCATAAAAACTCGCAAAAAGGCAATTATTGCGACAGTGAAGAGCACAGATGCGTAACCGTCCACCGCGTAGTGCCATCCTGTATAGACAGACAGGAACAGAATCGTCGCCGCGAAACCGATGCCGACAGGGGCATATAACCGCGAGCGCTCCGAGACATAGAGCGCCCAGATCGTCGCCATCGCGACATGCATCGACGGGAAAGCGGAAATGCCGGAACCGCCGAGTTGCGCGCCTCCGCCGTCGATATATTGGGCCCAAAGCGCCTGCTGCACACGCTCGACGGAAGTGCCCGGAAAGGTCAGATCGGACAACGATGCGATCATCGGCGCGAAGTGATCCCCGCCCACGACCTGATCTGCATAGATCGGCCCGGCGGAGGAAAACACAGCAGCCATGACATTGCCGAGCAGCACCCAAGACAGCGCATAGAGGCCCAGATAGCGGGCTTTGCGCGCCGGGTCACTGTCGCCCAAAGCCAAAAGCATCGGGAAAGAAAAGGCAAACGCCCCCCAGACGCCGGAATAGGTAAAGGCCGCACCATCCGTATCGATCCAACCGCGCAGATCATGTGCCACCTGCCAGGCATCGCGCCCGCCGTGCAACATCCGATCCAATTCGGCCAGCATCGGGTCGGCCCAAAACGGCGCCAAAGTCGGGATCACCGCCTTGAACAGCGTGTAACCGGAGACCAGCGCGATGGTCGCCGCAAACCCCAACGCGGCCTCGCCCAAGCGTCGCGGGTGTTTCCACGCGAAGTAACCAAGAAACGGCAAAGTCCAGATGACCCACGGCCCCGCGCCCATGTAAGCGATGGTCGAAAGGGCAAAGCCGACGATGCCGGGGATATGTTCCGTCGTGCCACGGATCAGCACCGTCGTCACAAGGGCGAAGAGGAAGAAGACAAAAGAAAATCGTGCGAACCCGACCACGCGCTGCCCCTTTGCTGGCGTTTTCCCCAGACATGCCGGCTTAATTGGGCATAAATACGACCGTAAGCCGAGGATTTTGCGAAATCAGGAAACAAAAGCCTAAGGCACCTTCCCGAAAACCCACTTGAAAATCCCTGCCATTCCGGGTCAGGTAGGTCGACAAACTGAAACAACACAAGCACGCGGAGACCCCGACAGGTCTCTGCAGTGCTTTTTTCGTGCAGATGAGTGGCCCTATGGAAAAAATTCTCATGACCCGCGCTGGTTATACCGCGCTGAACGACGAGCTTAAAAAACTGAAATCCGTGGAGCGCCCGGCCATCATTCAGGCGATTGCCGAAGCCCGCGAGCTTGGCGATCTCTCCGAGAACGCCGAATATCATTCCGCACGCGAAAAACAGAGCTTCATCGAAGGCCGGATCAAGGAGCTCGAGGGCGTTTTGTCGCTGACCGATGTGATCGATCCGAAAACTCTTTCGGGGGCGATCAAGTTCTCTGCCACCGTGACCATCGTCGATGAGGACACGGATGAGGAAAAAACCTACCAGATCGTCGGCGAGCACGAAGCCGACATCGAGCGCGGGCTTTTGAACATCAAATCACCGCTCGCCCGCGCCCTCATCGGCAAGGACGAAGGCGACAGCGTCGAGGTCCGCACCCCGGGCGGAGAAAAAGCCTACGAAATCCTCAAGATCGCGTATATCTGATCAAGAAACGCGGTCGTGGAGGCCCCCTTGGCAGACGAAAGCCCGAAAAAAATTGAACTCGGTGTGTATCAACGTCCTGATGACGCACCGAGAATCACGGCCACGGAAATGATCGCCGCGATCCTGTCGCTTGTGTGGCTGGCCATGACGGCGGGCTATTTCATGATCGTGGGCACTGGGCCGAGCGAAAGCGGCTTCGACAGCATCCGCTTCGTGATGATGATCATCGCGATTTTCATGCCTGTGGCTATGATCTGGGTCGGCGCCTTGGCTGTGCGCGCCTCTGTGACGATGCGCGAAGAGAGCCGCCGGTTGCAGGCGGCGATCTCTGCGATGCGACAGTCCTACCTGTCCGGTCAACAGGGCGGCTCGAACGCCTCTGTCGAGAAAAAACTCGAAGAGATCGCCGCCGCGCAACGCAAAACCGAGAGCACGCTGGCGACCTTTACCTCAATCCGTCCGGGCCAGACGCCCGCCGAGGACAAACTCGCGATCCCGGCACCTGCGTTGATCGAAGAACAGGCCTCTTTGGCACTTGGCACCCCCTCGGAAAGCCTCGCGCCCCCTCTGTCGGTTGCGGATTTCATCAAGGCGATGAATTTTCCGGAAACCGCCGACGACAAAGAGGGCTTTCGGGCGCTCCGTCGCGCTCTGTCGGATCGCAAGGTCAGCCAGTTGATCCATGCCGCACAAGACGTTCTGACGCTTTTGTCGCAAGACGGCATCTACATGGACGATCTGCGCCCCGACCGCGCCAAGCCCGAGATCTGGCGCCGCTTCGCCAAGGGAGAACGTGGTCATGCCGTCGCCTCTCTGGGCGGCGTGCGCGACCGGTCGTCTTTGGCGTTGGCCTCTGCGCGGATGAAGCAGGACGCGATTTTCCGCGATGCCGTGCACCACTTCCTGCGCAAATTCGACAAGACCTTTGCCGAGTTCGAACAGACCGCCACGGATGAAGAAATCGCTGCCCTGTCCGATTGCCGCACCGCGCGCGCATTTATGCTTTTGGGTCGCGTGACCGGCACCTTCGACTAAGCCGCGACCATCAGCATTCGCAAAGCCCGTCTTCACATTTCGCCATTGGCCTATGCTGCGCCCTTCACCTAGGGTGCAGCAGTTCCCAACACGTTGATCTCATGTCTTACTCACCCGCCACACAGCAATTTCTCAAAGGGGCCAAGGACGGCCTGCCCTTTCACATCGTGATCTGGCCCTTCGCCGCAATTTTCGGCGCGATTGCCACGCAGGCCGGGCTCAATGTCGCCGAGGTCATGGGGTTCTCTATCCTCGTGATTGCTGGCTCCGCACAATTGGCCGCGCTTCAACTCATGACAGAAAACGCGCCCACCGTGATCGTGTTGGCCACCGCCTTGGCCGTGAACCTGCGCATGGGCATGTATTCCGCCGCGATCACGCCGCATATCGGCAAGGCCTCGCTCGCGACCCGCGCTTTCGCAGCCTATATGCTCTATGATCAGCCCTACGCGCTGGCGAGTATCAAGTTCGAGAAAGAGCCCGATCTGAGCCTGTCAGAGAAGCTTGGATATTTCTTTGGTGTGGCGATTCCGATTGGCATTGCCTGGTATCTTTTGACGCTGGCGGGCGCTCTTTTGGGCGAGATGATCCCCACGGACGTCGGCGTCGATTTCGCCGTGCCGATCACGTTTCTGGCCGTCGTCGCCCCGATGCTCAAGACGCTGGCGCATGTCGCCTCAGCACTGACCTCCGTCGTGCTCGTACTGGTGTTGAGCTTTATGCCCTATGGCACCGGGCTTTTGGTCGCCGCCGTCGCCGCCCTCTTGGTGGGCGCACAGGTGGAAAGCTGGATGGAAAAGAGAAAGGCTGCGGCATGATCGAGGCAAGCCCGACGCAAATCTGGATCATCATCATCGGAATGGCCATCGGCACATTCCTGATCCGCTTTTCTTTTCTGGGTCTTGTGGGGGATCGCCCCCTGCCAGCGTGGCTGTTGCGCCTCTTGCGCTATACGCCTGTCGCGGTGCTGCCCGCCGTGGTCGCCCCCATGCTGATCGGAGCCAAGGCCGACACCGATCCGCTGCGCCTATTCTGCGCAGCAGTGACAATCATCATCGGGGTTTGGACCCGGAACGTGCTCTGGGCGATCCTTGCGGGGCTTGGCCTGTTCTTCGGGCTGGGTGCGGTGCTCGGTTAAGCTCCGCCGCGATTGAGCAACAGCGGCGGCGCCTGCACCAGTTGGCCGTTGTCGTCCGGGCTGTCATCGTAGTGTTTCTGCTCCGTCACGCCCGGCTGTTCTGCGAACCATTGCATCAGCTTTTTCGGCGACATGGTACGCGGCGCATCCTCGAACCCCGGCAGGCCAGAGAGAATTTCGGAAACACTGGTGGCGCACATCGCCTTGGGCACAGCGCCGTAGGCCTGCACTTTTGCGAGTGCCAGCGTGGCGACCTCGGGGCTAACCTCGATTGTTTGCTCAACCACATGCCAGGTCACACGCGCGTGATAGTCGATGTAGAAATCGACGGCCCGGTCGCTCATGCCGAAATGCACGTCATTCCGTTCCGGCAGATGCGGGTGGTAAAACGTCCCGGCGGGATCGAAAATCAAACGCTCGGACGGCGCGTTGACCATCAGAGAACTATGACCGCCATTGCCGGAGCGGTTGTTGATCACCGTGAACAGCGTCAGTTGATAAGGGGCGCCGTGGACGTAATGAGACCGAGCAACTTCGGCGTCAGGCGCCCATTTGGGTTCCGCGGCCCCACATGCGGTGAGAACGACAAGCGACAGGAGCCAAAAGGCTCGATGCAAAATGTGCAAAGTTTCGGCTCCTGGCCTTTAGAACGAGTAACTTAGCCGTTAAATACGGCCATGATGATCAAAACGATAATGGATGCGGCTGCAACCCCAATCGACCATTTGATAAAACCATCAAAGGTCTTTTCCTGAACGGAAATATCCATTTCGCCGTGTTTGTGGTCCGACATAGTGCGTTTCTCCTCCGATTTTTTGGTCTTTTCTTATGGATTAGACGATTCACGAACACCTGTCACCCGCTCACGACACCTTCCGCCCCTTCAACACCCCGCTCCTGTTCCAGATCGGCCACAAGTCGGAAGCCAATCCGCGCGGGCGGCGCCATCGGCGCCTGTTTCGGAAGCGCGCGCAACATGACGTTCAGTTGGGTCACATGCTGGATGAGCTGGGTCTTGGTCCCTTCTTCATCGGAGCCAT
Organism: Celeribacter sp. PS-C1; assembly: GCF_019429625.1. Taxonomy (GTDB): domain Bacteria; phylum Pseudomonadota; class Alphaproteobacteria; order Rhodobacterales; family Rhodobacteraceae; genus Celeribacter. The sequence goes on along the minus strand of NZ_JAHXRW010000005.1, from coordinate 109,566 downwards.
AAAAGGTCACGATATCAGGATCGAAAAAACCGATACCCTCGATACGCATCACCCCCGTGTCGGACCCCGCGAACCCCATCGCGATCTCATGTTCGCTGTCGAGCTGTTCCTCGAAATTCTGGATATAGAGGATCAGACGTTCATAGGCCCATTCGGCGGCGCTTTTCTCCTCGACCGGTTTGCGCACCATGGCATTGGGCAGGGGTTTCTGCTCTGCCGAACAGGTGTCCGGATCGGCATGGACCACACGGGCCTGTGGCAACGCGGCCTCTTCATGGGCTTCGGCGGTGGTGCGGATTTGCTGGTCGGACATATTTACGCTCCTGTTTGCCACAGGATGGCACCATCGGCGCGGGTGCGTCCAGTCACGACACCGAGACGTTCGAGATGCCGACAATGCGCCATCGCCTCCACCATCGCGAGCCCATATTCACCCTCTTTGATCGGGCGCTTGAACAGAACATCGAAGCAGTCACAGGCCGTGCGCGGCTCTGACAAAACTTCGGTCAATCGCGTCAAAGCATGGCGGTGGTTTTCGATCAGATGCGTGAGCCGCGCGGGCAAACCGGTGTAAGGCAACTTGTGCCCGGTGAGCACCAACTGGCTGTCGCGGGCATGGGGCACAAAGCGCTCACAAGAGGCAATCCAATCGCCCACCGGATCGGCCATCGGTTCGGTCGCGGAGACGCCGAGGTTCGGAGAAATCCCACCCAAAAGCTGATCGCCGCCGATGACCAAGCCCCCGTCGCGACGCCAGAATGTCAGATGTTCCGGCGCGTGACCGTCGCCGGTGCGGATGTCCCAGAGCTGGCCACCGATCTCGATCTCTTCCCCGTCCTGCAACCGCGTGTAGCCCAAGGGCAGCGGGCTGACGGCATCGGCGGTGTTGAACGGACGCTCGGAAAGACGTTTGGCGTAGACGTCCTCCGACATCCCGCATGAACGCCAAAAAGCACACATTTCCGGCGTCGGAGCATCCTGAATATCAAGGAGCAACATACGCGCCATGAGATAGGAGGTCCGGCTGGTCAGAAGTTCCGCGCCGTGTTCGGACATCAACCACCCCGCGAGACCGACGTGATCAAGGTGGTGATGGGTCACGATCACCCGCTTGATCGGCCGCCCGCCCAGAGGCCCCGCCATGAACTCCGCCCAGAGCGCACGGCTTTCCGGCGTATCGACGCCGGTGTCCACCACGGTCCAGCCCTCCCCCTCATCGAAGGCAAAAACATTCACATGTATCAAGGGCACCGGAAGAGGCATCCGGGTCCAGAGCACGCCGGCTTCGATCTCGACAACGCCCCCGAATTCAGGTGGCTCGAAGGGCGTTCGGATCGGGGCAGTCATTAGGCGGTCAGGTCCTCAGGGCTTAGGGCATAAATATCCTCCGCCCCCAAACGCGCCTGCGCCAGAAGAGCGGTATGCTCGGGCAGCATACGGTTGATGTAGAAAGCTGCAAGGCGAGAGCGCGGGCCATCGCCGCCCTCGGCAATCGCGGCCTTGAGGTGATAATACCCGCCCAGCACGCGGGCAAAGGCGCGAAGGAAGGGCACGGCGCCCGCAAATCGGTCGCTCATCGGCAGCGCAAGCATTGCCTCGACACCTTCACGAAGGGTCTCTGCGGCGTTCCAGACGGCTTTCGCGCGGTTCGGTAGCGTCGCACGCGCGGCTTCGGCAAAGACCTCGATCTCGTCCAAAATCCCAAAGGCCGCGTCACCGCCGTCCATCAGCTTGCGGCCGACAAGGTCCATCGCCTGAATGCCATTCGTGCCCTCGTAGATAGACGTGATCCGCGCGTCGCGGGCATATTGCGCCGCACCGGCTTCTTCGATGTAGCCCATGCCGCCATGCACTTGCACGCCGATCTGGGCGACCTCGTGCCCGATGTCGGTGGAAAACGCCTTGGCGATCGGAATAAGGAACGCGCCGCGCGCCTGCTGGTCCGGGTCAGAGCGCCCCAGATCGAGCGCCACACCGCAGGCCAGCGAAATCGAGCGCGCGACAAAGGTGTCCGCCCGCATGGTGGCCAGCATCCGGCGCACATCGGCGTGGTCGATGATCCCCGCACCCTCATTGCCCAAGGGCGATTTGCCCTGAACACGATCTTGCGAATAGGCCAACGCCTTTTGCGTCGCGGCCTCGGCGATGCCGACGCCTTGAACACCGACGCCCAGACGCGCGTTGTTCATCATGGTGAACATGCATTTCATGCCTTGATGTTCTTCGCCCACGAGCCAGCCTTTGGCGCCCTCATAGGCCAAGACGCAGGTCGGCGAGCCGTGGATGCCGAGTTTATGTTCGAGACTCACCACATGCAGGCTGTTCGCCTCGCCCAAAGAGCCATCATCGTTCGGCAGGATTTTCGGCACCATGAAAAGCGAAATTCCTTTCGTGCCCGGCGCCCCATCGGGCAACCGCGCCAGCACGAGGTGGCAGACGTTCTCGGAGAAATCATTGTCGCCCCAGGTGATGAAAATCTTCTGGCCGGTGATAGAATAGGAGCCATCGTCATTGCGCTCCGCCTTGGTGCGCAACGCGCCTACATCCGAGCCGGCGCCCGATTCCGTCAGGTTCATCGTTCCGGTCCATTCGCCAGAGATGAGCTTCGGAATATAGAGCGCTTTGATCGCGTCAGAGGCGTGGTGTTCCAGCGCTTCGATCTGGCCTTGGGTCATCAAGGGCTGAAGCGACAGCGACAAACATCCGCCCGACATCATCTCATTGACGGCGGTCGCCACCGTCAGGGGCAAGCCCATGCCGCCATTCTCAGGGTCCGCCAACATCCCGACCCAACCGCCCTCGGCAATCTGACCATGGGCCTCGGCAAAGCCCGGCGAGGTTCTCACCACCCCTTCGGAGAGCGCGGCAGGCGTCAGATCACCACCACGGTCCAACGGCGCGACCACATCGCTGGCGAGTTTCCCGGCCTCGGAGAGAATGGCCGCGATGGTCTCCGCATCCAATTCATCAAAACTCTCGCTCTCCAAGACGGACGCGAAATCGACGATGTGATCGAGAATGAACTGATAATCCGAAACCGGCGCGCGATAAGTCATGTGGGTCTCCTCCTGAGCGGGACAGTTTAGCAAACCTATGAGTCACCGCAATTTTGTCTATGAGACTAACGAACCCCACTGCGCGTCCCAACCCGAACGCTGCGTCACGGCCTGGCAAGAGGACGGGGCGTCAAGCGCGTCCGGCGTCACCGGACAAAAGCGCGGGGCTGACCCCCAAAGACAAAAGCGCCGCTTCCCATTTCTGCGCATCGGGCGTGGAAAAGATGATGTCGTGATCCGCGTCACAGCTCAGCCAGCCGTTCTGGGCAATCTCGCCCTCAAGCTGGCCCGGCCCCCAACCCGCGTATCCAAGGCACAAAAGCCGTTCCAAAGGCCCCGCGCCGCGCGCCATATCGCGCAGAATTTCGCGCGAGGCGGTCATGGCATAATCGCCACTCACGGCCATTGAGGCATGATCGGCGTCATAATCCGTCGAATGCAACACGAACCCGCGCCCGACTTCGACCGGTCCGCCGAAATGCACCGGCAAGGGCCGCATATCGGGGCTGGGTCGGATCTCCAACTGATCCAGAACATCAGCGACGGCGATGTCCTCGGAGCGCTTGTTGATCATCAACCCCATCGCGCCCTCATCGGAATGCGCGCACATAAAAACCACCGCGTTTTCAAAGCGCGGATCTCCGATGCCCGGCATCGCGATCAGGAGTTTACCTGTCAGGTCAGAAGAAACGGGTTCCATATCCCCACCTCACCGCAATGCGCCCGGAGGTGCAAGACTTCGTCACGCAGATGTTTGCGCAAAATGACGCGAAACAGCACAGAGACTGCCGCGCAGGAAGGACATTTGAGCAACAGAATGCCCCTCTTCACGGTCAGATCGTCCAAATGTGAGTTTGTAACGATGTGCTCCGTCCTTATATCGGAAGCATGAAAACTCCAGTTGCACCCCTTGCCACCGCTCTTTGCCTTGCTCTGTCCGCCCCCTTGGCGGGCCCTGCCGCCGCGCAGGAGGCGTCCGATATGGCGCGGATCGACATCCTGCCGGGGTGGCAGATGGAAAACGGGCACCGCATGGCCGCGATCCGCATCCAACTTGCTCCCGGTTGGCACACCTATTGGCGTAGCCCCGGCGAAAGTGGCATTCCCCCGAGTTTCAATCTCGCGGGGTCCGACAACCTGTCCCACATGGAACTGCACTGGCCGGTACCTGAACTCTTCTCCGACAATGGCATGTGGTATCTCGGCTACGAGCACGAATTGATCCTGCCGATCGAGTTGGTGCCCGAAGCCAATGGAGACATTCGTCTGAAGGGCACGATGGACCTCGGTGTCTGCAACGACATCTGCATGCCGATGCAGGCGCAGCTGAACGCCACCCTGACGCCCGAGGGCAAGGGTGGCATGACCCATCAGATCAAGGCCGCACTCGCGGATCGCCCGACACGCGTGGCCAATGCCAAATGCGATGCCGCGCCTTTGAGTGACGGGATGCGACTGACGGCCCATTTGAATCTTCCGTCTCTGCCCTCCGATGTGGTGGCCGTGATCGAACATCCGGACCGCTCCGTCTGGGTGTCCGAGGCCCAGATGCAGCGCAAAGGCAGCACGCTTGAGGTGCAAAGCGATCTCGTGCCCACAGACGCCCAGCCGTTCTTCATCGACCGCTCCGCGCTGACCATTTCCGTCATTGGCGGCGGGCGCGCCTATGAGGCGCAGGGCTGCACCGGAAGCTAAGCTCCAGACAATATGAAAGACACGAGACAGGTCAGATTTTCTGCCCGTTCCGCACCCGCATGCCCGCCACGAACATGTAGATCGAGGCAAAGGCGGCGATCAGTCCGATCAAAAACAGCCCCAAAGCGGACATGAAACTGCCGGAGCCAAAGAGCATCGGCAGCACGCCGGGAAGCACAACCGGCCCGATGGTCATCACGAACCACAGAACGGCAAAAGCGACAGCCCCGATCAGCACCTTGCCCACCGTGCCGGTGCGCTTTGGATTGAACAAACCGCGTCGGAGCGCCGCCACCTGACGCGCCACATCAAGCTGCATCGCAAGGATCGCCGGCACCAGCGTTAGAACGATCACCATGCCGAAGCCCAAACCATAAGCCAGCGTGATCACCGTCGGCTTGAGGAATTGCGCATCTGCCGAGCTTTCATAGAGCAGCGGCGCCAGACCCAAAACCGTAGTCATCGTGGTCAGCATCACCGGACGCAAACGGTCGACGGCGGCGTCGATCACCGAGGGAATTAGCCCTCGGTCACGGCCATATTCATCGACGGTCGAAACCAAGACGATGGAATCGTTGATGATGATCCCGGTCATCCCAATGAGCCCCACAATGGAGAACATCGACAAAGGCACGCCCCAGATCGCATGGCCATGGATCGCGCCGATGAGACCAAAGGGGATTACGGACATCACCACGACGGGCCGCGTCCAGCTTGAGAAAATCCACGCCAGCGTCAGATAAATCCCAATAAGCACGCCGGACAGCCCAAGGAAAGCATCAGAGATAAAGCGGTTCTCCTGCTCCGCGAGGCCGGAAATCCGGTGCGTGATGCCGAATTGCGCGTCGAGATCGGGCAGAATTTCATTGCGAATTTCGTCCTGAAGTTCCGCCGAACGCGCCGCATTGCCTTCGTCCATATCGCCGGAGACGGTGAGAATCCGAAGCCCGTTTTCGCGCCGCACGGTGGAAAAGCCGGTCTTGCGCTCGACGGTCACAATATCGGAGAGCGGCACATAGGCACCCGAGGCCGCGCGCATCTGGGTGCGGTTCAGGAAATCGGCGGTCAGCTCGTCTTCGGGCACTTCGACCTGAATGCTCGCGGTGCGCACGCCTTCGGGATAGGTCGCCGCCTCGATACCGCCCAGACGATGCGCCAGAACCGAGCCCAACGCGTCGATGGTAAAGCCCAACGCCTCACCCTGTGGCGTCAGTTCAAGGATTAGCTCTTCCTTGTCGTAAGACAGATTGTCTTCAAGCGCCGAGACTTCGGGGAATTGCGACAGGCGGGATTTAAGCTCTTCTGCGGCGGCCTTCAGCGTTTCGGAATCGGCGCCATAGAGATCGACGTCAATCGCATCGCCGCCGGGGCCAAACCGCCCGCGCCGGAAGGACACGGTTTCCGCCATAGGATGGTTCACCACTTCCTCTTGCAGATCGCTGACAAAGGCGGCGGAGGAATAGGGGCGCAGGTCGGCGTCGATCAATTCGACCGTGATGCCGCCCAGTTGGTAATCCTCTTTGCCATTGGTTCCCGACAGGCCACGCCCGGCATTCGAGCCGATCTGAGTGATGACATAGACCAGAGGATTGGTTCCATATTCGTCTTCGTAGCGCTGGCCCACGGCCTCGGCCGCGCGCTGCAACTCCTGCGCCATGGCGATGGAATCGCTCCTGAGACCGGCGGGCGCCATGGCGAAGTTGCCGGTAATCACGGGCTGTTCGGGCGAGTTGAAGAACCGCCATTGCACCTGGCCTGAGATCAGCAAGGAGATTTGGAAGGCCAAGAGCAACACAGCCCCCGCCACCACCGGATAGCGCAGCTTGACGGACCATGTGACCAGCGGACGGAACACGCGTTCGCGGAATACCCGAAAGCCTTTGTCCACCTGACGCGACGGCCAGTCGTACCAATGCGACCGCGATTGCGCAGTCAGGGAGTGGCTCAGGTGATTGGGTAGAATGATGAAACATTCGATCAGTGAGGCGATCAGCACCACGATGACGGTAAAGGGAATGTCGGAGATCATATCCCCGAAACGCCCCGAAATGGCGGTCAGGCCAAAGAAAGCAATCACGGTGGTCACGGTCGAGGAAAACACCGGCGCAAACATCCGTTTCGCGGCATTCTCGGCGGCCTCGACGGGACCTTCGCCCAAACGCCGCACCCGGAAATCCGCATGTTCCCCCACCACGATGGCGTCATCCACGACGATGCCAAGGGTAATGATCAGCGCGAAAAGCGAGATCATGTTGATCGTCAGACCCGCGGCGTACATCATCGCAATGGCTGAGAGCATCGCGACCGGAATCCCCGCCGCCACCCAAATCGCCGTGCGTGCATTGAGGAACAGAAACAGCAGGATCAGAACCAGCCCGAGACCCATCGCACCATTCGACAGCAACAGATCGAGCCGACCTTGAATGGACTCCGCCCGCGTGCGGTAAAGATCGAGCGTCACCCCTTCGGGCAAGGTCAGTTCCATCTCGGCGGCGACCTCTTCGACGATGCTCTGAATGCCAATCGCGTCACCCATGTCGGAGCGCGCGACCTGCACCGACACCGCCGGATTGTCGCCCACGAAAAACGCCTCGTTGCGATCCACGCCGTTGACTTCGATGGTGGCCACATCTCCGATGGTCAGTTGCGAGCCGTCGTCATTGCTGCGCAATACGATACTGGCAATATCTGCTGCCCCGCGTTTCTCAACGCCCGTGCGCACTCGCGCGCCGCCGTTGCCGACATTGCCCGCCGGGCTTGTGTCGGCGGCCGAAGCAATGGCATTGGCGATCTCTTCCATCGAGACGTCATGTTCGATCAGGCTCAGCGTCGGCACGCGCACGATGGTTTCAGAGGCTGCGACGCCGGAGATCGTCGTCCGCGTCACGCCCTGCGCAAAGAGCCGCGCCACCAATTCATCAGAGAACCGCGCCAGCTGATCCAGCCCCACAGGGCCGGTGATCGCCACATCGGTCACGCGATCCGTCCAACCGCCCCAGCTCACTTGGGCCTCATCGGCGCCATCGGGAAGTTCGGTCACCGTATCGATGGCCGCATTCACATCGTCGGCGGCGCGCTGCATATCCCAGCCCGGCTCGAAGTCCAGCGTGATATTGCCCCGCCCTTCAATCGAGGTGGCGCTCGATTCCAACACGCCTTCGACGGCCAAAAGCGTGGGCTCGAGCACCTGCACGATGCCATTGTCGACATCCTCCGGCCCAGCACCGTCCCAAGCGACAGAGACGCGCACGCTGTCGACCACGACATCCGGGAAAAACTGCGACCGCATCTGCGGGATCGCGGCCAGACCGGCACAGATCAAAAGCACCAGCACAAGGTTCGCCGCCGTCCGGTGGCGCGTGAAATAGGAGAGAATGCCTTTTGCCTTCCCCAACCCCGCTTCCTGCACAGACATGGCTTAGCTCCCCATCCGCTGTTCGAGACGCTCGACCAGATCGGCGGGCACTTGGTCTGCGGCAAGCTGTTCCTGAACACGGACACGCATCTCTTCGGGCATGTCGTCATTGCTGGCGACAAAGGCCAAAAGTGCGGCGCGGCGGTCCTCAGATAGCGCGATCATATCAGCGCCAGCGGCTCCCTGAGCCACACCCTGCCCACCGTTCACGCGCACCCGAATGCCCGCGCCCAACAAGGGAGAGCGCTCGGCGACGACCTGACGTCCGACCAAGCCCTCGGTGCCGATGATCACATCGTCACCCTGACGGCGCAGCACGGAGACGGGCACCTCTTCGAGACGGCTTTGTTCGGTCACCGCGAGCACTGCGTTGTTGCCGCCCACAGCCGATGCGGGCACCAAGGCCACGCGTTCAAGCACAGGTTCTTCCAGCTCCACGGTCACGAAATCACCGGGCCGAAAGCCCAGCACATCGTCAAGCCGCGCATAAAGCGTCCGCCCACTTTGCCCCGTCGCGACGGCGGCACTTTCGCGCAAGACGCGGCCTTGGGCTTTAAGATCCAGCCCCGCCACATCCAGCGTCACAGTGACATCCATCTGTGGCAAGCGCGCGCGGTCGGTGACCAGCCGGGCGTATTGTTCGGTGGAAATGCGAAACGCCACCTCCAACTCGTCGGGATTGATCAGCGTGGCAAATTGCTCGTTGGTGCTCAAAAGCGTGCCCAGCGCGCCGGACACATCACTCAGCACCCCGTCGAAAGCGGCCGTGACCGTCATGTCGTCGAGCGTGCGTTGCATGTTGTCGCGGTCGATCTCGGCCCGCAGCACGGAGGTTTTCGCACTGTCGACGGCGGCCTCCGCATCGGCCAGCGCCTGACGTTTCGACAAAACGGACTGACCGGCGGCGGCATGGGACAATGCGGCCTCCTCGACGGAGCTGGCGCTGCCAACGCCCCGGTCGAACAGGCTTTGCTGACGATCAAGCGCGGCCTTGCGCAGATCGAGCTGCGCGCGGGCGGCCTCCAGATCGTCGGCGGCAATCGTTCGTGCACGTTCGGCGTCACGCAGATCGGCCTCGGCCTCCAACAGATCGGCCCGCGCCACCCGCAGCGCGGCATCGGCGTCTTCGGTGTCGATTTTCAGGATCACTTCGCCCGCCTTGACCGCCCCGCCCTCTTCAAAGGCCTCGGACAGTTCGACAATCCGCCCGGCATCTGGCGCGCGCAGTTCAAGGCTTTGGCGCGCGGCGATCTGACCGTAGCTGGTCAGCATCGGAGTCAATGTCTGCGGCACAACCTCCGTGACATTGACCGCGAATTGACGCTCACGCGCCTGCGGAGGCATGCTCTCGGCGGCCAGACGGGCCTGATAGGCGGAGTAGACCCGATATCCAGCGCCCACCAAAAGGGCGAGCGTGGCGCAGGTAAGGAACAACCCAATCAGGGAACGGCGGAGAAATCGCATAGAGGCGGGCCTTTTGTGCTGGCGACAATTACTTGGAGGCGTCAACACCTCGCTCATGGTTGAGAAGCATACGATGCACGCGCCGATTTCCGGCGCGGTTTTTTGTCAACTCACGGAATTGTTTGTCACTTGCGACGTTTGTGCTCTTCGAGCCGGGGGAAAATCTGGACGAAATTGCAGGGCTTGTGGCGGTAATCGAGTTGGAATTTCAGTATCTCGTTCCACGCATCCTTGCAGGCACCGGTCGAACCGGGCAGCGCGAACAGATAAGTCCCCCCCGCCACGCCGCCCGTGGCACGCGATTGCACAGCGGAGGTGCCGATCTTTTGCATCGAGACGATCGTAAAGACGGTGCCGAAAGCGTCGATTTCCTTTTCATAGACATCGCGATGCGCCTCAACAGTCACATCGCGCCCCGTAAGCCCCGTGCCACCGGTCGAGATCACAACATCGACGCCCTTGTCGTCGATCCACGCCTGAAGCGTGTCACGAATGAGCGGACGATCATCGGTGACAATCTTGCGATCCGCCACCACATGCCCGGCCTTTTCGATCATCTTGACCAGCGTATCGCCCGATTTGTCATCCTCAAACGTGCGCGAATCCGAGACGGTCAGAACTGCGATGCGCACGGGGATGAATTCGAGAGTGTCGTCGATATGGCTCATGATGCCTCCGATAAAGGGCAGTGCCCTATGATTTCAGCTTGGCCTGAATGTCCAGGAGATCGGCCCAAGCCTCGCGTTTCGCCAAGGGCGTGCGCAAAAGATAGGTCGGATGCATCATCGGCATGGCAGGCTTGCCCAGCACTTTTTGCCACTTGCCCCGAAGTCGCGTGATCCCGGCACGGCCCAGAAGCGCGGTGCAGGCCCAGTTGCCCATGAGCACGATCACATCCGGATCGGCGAGCTCGATATGGCGGATCAAAAACGGTTTCAGCATCGCGATCTCAGCGGGAGAAGGATCGCGGTTTTCCGGAGGACGCCACGGGATCGGGTTGGTGATGTAAAGCGCGTGCTCCGCGTCGGGCGAGGTCCGGTCCAGACCAATGGCCGCGAACATCTTGTCCAAGAGCTGGCCCTCGCGCCCCACAAAGGGCTTGCCCTCGATGTCCTCGTCCCGCCCCGGCGCCTCGCCGACAATCATCACGCGGGCTTTGGGATTGCCGTCAGAGAACACCAGATTGCGCGCACCATGTTTGAGATCGCAAAGTTCAAACGCCTCAATCGCCTCGCGCAGCGCCTCCAGGCTGCCTGCCGATTGCGCCAGTTTCAACGCGATCTCAGACGCATCTTCCTTTTTCTCCGGCACGAAGGGCTGCGGGGCGCCCGGGGCCGCAGCCGCAGGTTTGGGAGCTTTCTCCGGGATTTCGTAGCGATTGACAGGCGTCTCGGAGATCGCCTCGGCCGCGCCAAGTTCGATCTGCCACTCCAAAAGAGCGTGCGCCTCCCAATAGTCGATCTGAGTCTCCATGGCGGCCAAGCTACAAGGCCCGGACGAGGAGGTAAATCGCGTAAAAGTCGAGAATGGCGCATTGCCCGCCAGCGCGTGCTTTTCTATAAGCGGGGGAAAGCACATAGGGGGATATCTCATGGCATTCCGGCAAAAACACCTTCTGGGGATCGAGCCGCTTCATCCCGATGAGATCACCACTGTGCTTGATGTGGCGGAACGCTATGTCGACCTGAACCGTCAGGCCGACAAACATTCCGATGCCCTCAAAGGCCTCACCCAGATCAACATGTTCTTCGAGAACTCGACGCGTACGCAGTCGTCTTTCGAACTTGCGGGCAAGCGCTTGGGCGCCGATGTGATGAACATGGCGATGCAGGCCAGCTCGATCAAAAAGGGCGAAACGCTGATTGATACGGCGCTGACCTTGAACGCGATGCATCCCGACCTTTTGGTCGTGCGCCACCCGCATTCAGGCGCGGTCGATCTTTTAGCGCAAAAGGTTAACTGCGCGGTGCTGAACGCAGGCGACGGCAAGCATGAACACCCGACGCAGGCTTTGCTCGATGCGTTGACGATCCGCCGCGCGAAAGGCCGGCTGCACCGCCTCAACATCGCGATTTGCGGTGATATTGCGCACTCTCGCGTGGCGCGCTCGAACCTCATGCTCTTGGGCAAAATGGAGAACCGCGTGCGCCTCGTCGGGCCACCCACTTTGGTGCCGCAGCAGTTCCGCGAATTTGGCTGCGAGATTTACGACGACATGGCCGAGGGCCTGAAAGACGTCGATGTGGTAATGATGCTCCGCCTGCAAAAAGAACGTATGGATGGCGGCTTCATCCCCTCCGAGCGGGAATATTTCTATCGCTACGGGTTGGATGCAGACAAACTGGCGCATGCCAAGCCCGATGCCATCGTCATGCATCCCGGCCCCATGAACCGCGGTGTCGAGATCGATGGCACCATCGCAGACGACATCAACCGCTCAGTGATCCAAGAACAGGTCGAAATGGGCGTCGCCGTGCGGATGGCGGCAATGGATTTGCTCGCGCGCAACCTGAAGGCATCGCGCGAAGAAGCGAATGGGGTGATGGTATGAACGGCGCCTACAACATCCCTCACTCCGGCGCGCGGCTTGTTTGGGTCTTTGACTATGACGGCCATGCAGACACTTTGGACAAGGTTGCGCCACAGGCCTTTGCGGAAGCCTTGGGCCTCTCCACCCCTCCCATCGAAGAATCCGTCGAGTGGTTCGACGTTGACACCTTGGAGACCTACGGGCTGTCTCGCTATCTCTCGGAAGCAAACGGTTTCGACGTCGGCGCCGACGCTGAAAAACTCGATGCTCTCTCCAGTGGTGTGGTGCTCATCTTCTCTGACGGCATTGCACCCGAAGACACCGGGTTCTCCCCTGAGGCCCCGTTTCAACTCATCGGGCGCTATGGCATGCCCATCGACCTGCCGCCCATCGTCGGGATTGAGAGCGACAGCGCCAAAGGCCAATTGCCCCAAGGCAAGTCGCCTAAATCCTCGGCCCGCATCTCCGGCATGGTCGCGACCTTTGTTCTCATCTTCCTTGCGATCTTCGTCGCCATCTTCGTCTGGATCGGCGGATGACCGAAGGCTGGGCGGACATTCTCCACCCCAATGAACGGGTGTTGTGGCAAGGGCAGCCGGATCAAAAGATCCAATGGCGCGGCCCCGGTCTGCCGTTTGCGTTTTTCGGCGTGGTCTTTGCGGGATTTGCCCTGTTCTGGATGGTGAACGCTTTCCTCGCGGGCGGGTTCTGGGTCTTTGGCCTTTTCCAATTCATCACCGGCCTCTCCGTCGCCTTCGCCCCCTTGCTTCTCGGCCCCTTCATTGCACGGCGCACATGGTATTCGCTCAGCTCCCGGCGCGCGTTCTTCGCCAGCGACATGCCGTTCTCCGGCAAGACCCTTTTGGCCCTCGATCTGCGCCCCTCTGTGGGCGTGGAATTTGACGGCCAAGAGCCCGGCACCATCAGTTTCAACACCCGCGCAGAACCGATTGTCGGCGAACAATTCGACAGCGCGCCCGCGTTTGCCCTCATCCCCGATGCCCGCACCGTCTACGGGCTGATCCGCGATATTCAGAAAGGCTCTGTATGACCATTTTCACCAATGCCCGCCTGATCGACCCGGAAACCCAGACCGACACTTTGGGGTGGCTGCGCGTCGAGGGCGATGTCATCGCGGAGAGCGGAGCAGGTACGCCGCCGATGGGCGAAACTGTGGACTGCGGCGGCAAATGTCTCGCGCCCGGGATCGTCGATCTGGGCGTCAAAGTCTCCGAACCCGGCGAACGCCACAAGGAAAGCTTTGCCTCCGCCGGTCGCGCCGCCGCCGCGGGCGGGGTCACGACAATCGTCACCCGTCCCGATACGCTGAGCGCAATTGACACGCCCGAAGTGTTGGAGTTCGTCCAGCGCCGCGCCGCCTCTGACGCCATCATCAAAGTCAAACACCTCTCCGCTCTCACCAAAGGCCGCGAGGGCCGCGAGATGGTCGAGATCGGGTTTATGCGGGATGCGGGCGCCGTGGCCTTTACCGATTGCGATCATGTCATCGAGAACACCAAAGTGTTGCAGCGCGCGCTGACCTACGCGAAATCCTGTGGCGCGCTGGTGATCGGCCACCCGCAGGAGCCGGGTCTTTCAAAAGGTGCCGCCGCCACCTCCGGAAAATTCGCAGCCCTTCGTGGCCTGCCCGCCGTGTCGCCGATGGCGGAACGCATGGGCCTCGACCGCGATCTGACGCTGATTGAGATGACCGGCGTCAGCTATCACTTCGACCAGATCACCACCGCCCGCGCGCTTCCGGCGCTAGAACGGGCGAAGCAGAACGGGTTCGACGTCACCGCGGGTGTGTCGATCCACCACCTGACGCTCAACGAGTTGGACGTGGGCGACTACAGGACGTTCTTCAAAGTCAAACCGCCGCTGCGCTCCGAAGACGACCGGTTGGCGATGGTCGAGGCCGTGGCCTCCGGTCTGATCGACGTGATCTCTTCGATGCACACACCGCAGGACGAAGAGAGCAAGCGTCTGCCGTTTGAAGAAGCCGCCTCCGGGGCCGTGGGGCTTGAGACGTTGCTGCCCGCCGCGCTTCGCCTCTACCACGCTGGCCAATTGACCCTGCCGGAACTGTTCCGCGCGATGGCGTTGAACCCTGCGAAACGGCTTGGGCTTGCGAGCGGTCGCTTGACCGAGGGCGCGCCTGCGGATCTCGTGCTCTTTGACCCGGATGCGCCCTTTGTGCTGGATCGTTTCAAGCTCCGTTCGAAATCCAAGAATACCCCCTTTGACGGCGCCCGGATGCAGGGCATTGTCAAAGGCACCTGGGTCGACGGGATGCGGGTTTTCGACGGCTGACCCCCGCCGCAGCATCCGATTTTGAGTATTTAAACCAAGGAAAAGCCAATGACGCTGTTCTTGATGATCATCACCGCGCTTCTGGCCTATCTTCTGGGCTCGATCCCATTTGGCATCGTCATGGCACGGCTTTTTGGACTTGGCGATCTGCGCCAGATCGGGTCGGGCAACATCGGCGCGACGAATGTTTTGCGCACCGGCAACAAGTTGGCGGCCTTCCTTACGCTTTTGGGCGACAGCGGCAAAGGCGCGTTGGCTGTGATCTTGGCTCGGGCCATCTTGGGCGAACAACTGGCCGGGATCGCCGGGCTTTTCGCAATGCTCGGGCATCTTTATCCGGTATTTTTGCGTTTCAAGGGTGGCAAGGGTGTCGCAACCTTCCTCGGCACGCTGTTGGCACTGTCTTGGCCGGTCGGGCTTTTGGCCTGCGGCACATGGCTTTTGGTGGCGGTGATCACGCGCTACTCAAGCCTCTCGGCCCTGATCGCCGCCCTTCTGGCGCCGCTCTACGCAGCGTTTTTCTACCACTTGCACGGCGCAATCTTGGTGCTCGTCCTGACCGGCCTGATTTTCTACAAACACCGTGACAACATTGCGCGCCTTAAGGCAGGCACGGAGACGAAAATCGGTCAAAAGGGGTAAATGCGCCAATTTCCCCTTGATGGAAGCCGCGTGGGTCGAGGACACTTCCCCTCAATTATTAGGGGAAAGATCATGAATTTCATAACTGCCGTCAAAACCTGTTTTTCGAAATATGTCACCTTTCAAGGGCGCGCGCGACGCGCAGAGTATTGGTGGTGGACGCTGTTCGTGCTGATCGGCAACGCCATTTTCGGTGGCGCGGACACGATCTTTTTCGGCGTGCCGGACCCGGACACAAGCTCAGTCGGCGTGTTGGCAGGCCTGTTCTCGCTCGCCGTCTTCCTGCCGGGTCTCTCGGTTTGGGTGCGGCGCTTGCACGACATCAACCGCTCCGGCTGGTGGGCGTTCCTGATCCTCATCCCGATCATCGGCTGGGTGATCATGTTGGTCTGGGCCCTGACCAAAGGCACCGAGGGCGCAAACCGGTTTGGGCCGGACCCGATCACCGAATAAAGCACCCAGAATTGGAAAGTGCGATCCCTGAGGGATCGCACGCACAATGAGCAAGGCTTACGTCAAAGCCAAAAAGGGCGGTGCAGCGCTCAGTAGCTGTATTCGCCGAAAACGCGTGTGACGTCGCCGTTCCAATCGCCGTTGAAATGCGCGATCAACTCGTCCGCAGGCGCTTGGCCGGTTTCGATGCTGTCCTTGAGCGCACTCAGGAAGTGGGTTTCGTCGGGCACCATGCCGCCCGCGCCCGCACGACCACGGGCTTTGAGGCCGGCCTCGGCAATCGACACACATTCGCGCGCGAGATCGAGCATTTTCACACCGCCGACTTCGGCGTTCAGCGCATCGACGGAGGCCGCCACGCGCAGCTCTTCGCGGAACTCGGGCGTCCAGCCTTTGATCAGATCGGAGGTCGCATCGAGCGCGGTCTGGTCATACATCAGGCCGACCCAGAAGGCCGGAAGCGCACAGAGACGACGCCACGGGCCACCATCGGCGCCGCGCATCTCCATGTATTTCTTGATCCGCGCCTCGGGGAACAACGTGGTGAGGTGATCCGCCCAATCCGACATCGTCGGCTTTTCGCCGGGCATCGCGGGCAGTTCGCCTTTGAGAAAATCGCGGAAGGACTGGCCCAGCGCGTTGATATATTTGCCATCGCGGTAGACGAAATACATCGGCACATCGAGAGCATATTCGACATAGCGCTCAAAGCTCATGCCGTCCTCAAACACAAACGGCAGCATGCCGGTGCGCGAGGCGTCGAGGTGGCGCCAGATGCGCGACCGCCAGGATTTGTGACCGTTGAGCTTGCCCTCTTTGAAGGGCGAATTGGCGAACAAAGCGGTCGCGACGGGTTGCAACGCCAGAGCGGTGCGGAATTTCTGCACCATGTCGGCCTCGGAAGCGAAATCGAGGTTCACCTGCACGGTACAGGTGCGGCGCATCATGTCTTTGCCGGTCTCGCCCACAGTCTCCATGTAGGAATCCATCAGCTTGTAACGGCCTTTGGGCATCAAGGGCATCTCGTCATGGGTCCAGGTCGGCGCCATGCCGAGACCGATGAAGCGCGCGCCCACTTCGTCGGCGATGGTGTGCACTTCTTTGAGGTGTTCATTCACCTCGTCACAGGTCTGGTGGATGTTGTCCAACGGCGCGCCGGACAATTCCAGCTGACCACCCGGCTCCAGAGAAATATTCGCCCCGTTCAGCTCAAGCCCGATGAGGTGCTCGCCCTCGAAAATCGGGTTCCAGCCATAGCGGTCCTGCAAGCCTTCGAGGATGGCTTTGATCGAACGCTCGCCCTTGTAGGGCAGCGGTTTCAGAGCATCTTCGCAATAGCCGAATTTCTCGTGCTCAGTGCCGATTTTCCACTGTTCTTTGGGCTTACAGCCCTCAGCAAAATAGCCCACGAGATCGTCATAGCTTTCGATCGGCCCGCCGCCGGATTGAGGAATAGACATGGGGGAAGGTGCTCCGAAAGAGTTGAAAGTCGTTCGGGTACAGTTGTGCGATGCGGGCGGCGAAGTCAATGCGGCCTGCGCCTTCTGTGATTTGCGCTCAGTGAAGAACCGCTGTGCGTTTCCGCCAGATCACGACGGGGTGATCCGGGGTCTGTTTGATCTGGCGCAGCATTTTTTCGGTCTCAAGGCCCTCGAGCGTGACGAAGACATCAAAGAGCGCCTCGGCCCCGTGGGCGTTGACGGGGATGGTCAGAGACGGCTGCCCGGGGGCGTCCAATTGCCAATGCGCATGGCCCTCGCCCGTGGGGATCAAGGTGACGGCAGTCAGCGCCTCAATCTCAACTTGGCCGCCCGTCAGGGGTGAAAAGAATGAAACGACGCCTTCGTCCACTTCGACAGCGCCAAAGCCGCCGCCTCCCCGGTCGAAACGGGCGCGCTGAATGGCCGCAATGCCGAAGATCACGGAGAGCGCGGTGAACGCAAATGCGATCCAGCGCATGACGCCGAAAGAGGACGCGGCCCAAAGCCCCATGAGCGCCACGACCACCAGTGCAACGACAACCTCGCGCCAGCGCCAGAGCAGGGCTTTCACCTCGGGGCGCATCACCAGTCTCCGAGCTGTTGCTGCCAGATGGTCAGCGCCGCGACCGCCGCCGTGTCCGCGCGCAAGATGCGGGGACCAAGCGAGACGGCATGGGCATAGGGCAGCGTATGCAGGCGCTTGCGCTCGGCCTCCGAGAACCCGCCCTCTGGCCCGATCAGGATGGCCCATTTACCACCTTTCACATCGCCAAGC
Organism: Celeribacter sp. PS-C1; assembly: GCF_019429625.1. Classification (GTDB taxonomy): domain Bacteria; phylum Pseudomonadota; class Alphaproteobacteria; order Rhodobacterales; family Rhodobacteraceae; genus Celeribacter. The sequence continues at coordinate 91,742 of NZ_JAHXRW010000005.1, read as the reverse complement.
GCTTCCTCTGCACCCACAAGCGTCTCGTCACAGAACATAATCTGTCGCTCCGCGTCCCAATCGGACAAGAGCCGATCAAGTTTCACCAGATCAGCCACCTCCGGCACGTAAGTCCCGCCGCATTGCTCGGCGGCCTCAACGGCGTGGGCCTGCAACCGGTCCTGCCGGATGCGTTCGGAATTGGTGAAATCCGTCGCCACGGGCACGATGCGTTTCGCCCCCATCTCGGCAGCTTTTTCGACAATGAAATCGGTGCGCGCCTTTTTGATCGGCGCAAACAAAAGCCAAAGATCCGGCGGAATTTGCAACTCGCGCGTTTTCTCGCGACAGGTCAATTCACCGCCACGCTTACCCGCCTGCGTCACTTCCGCCAGAAATTCGCCATCACGGGAATTGAAGAGCGCGACATATGCGCCCTCTCCTTGCCGCATCACACCAAAAAGATAATGCGCCTGATCCCGTTCCAGAGGAATGGATTGCCCCACAGCCAGCGGGTGATCTACATAGAGCCTGATTTTCGCTTCAACCATGGACATTACATATGACCGATGAGCAGCCAACACCAGAGATGAACGGACAAGTGGCCGATGCGGTGAAGGGCAATTGGGTGGACCGCATTGCGCCCCCTGCCACACGCCCCTACCTGCGGCTGTCGCGGGCGGATCGGCCCGTGGGCACGTGGTTGTTGCTTATCCCATGCTGGTGGGGGGCGCTTTTGGCCTCGGCTCAGGTCGGCACGCTGAGCCTGCGCACGGTCTGGATCATTGTCGGCTGCGCTCTGGGCGCGTGGCTCATGCGCGGTGCGGGCTGCACATGGAATGACATCACCGACCGGGATTTCGACGACAAGGTAGAGCGCACCAAAAGCCGTCCGATTCCCTCCGGTCAGGTCACGGTAAAACAGGCCGCAACTTGGATGATCGCGCAGAGCCTCATCGCTTTTGTGATCCTTCTGACCTTCGGCAAGCTCGCCATCATGCTCGGCATTGCCTCTCTCTTGCCCGTCGCAATCTATCCTTTCGCAAAGAGATTCACGTGGTGGCCGCAGGTGTTCTTGGGCATCGCCTTCAACTGGGGCGCGCTGTTGGCCTATGCTGCGGTCGCAGGCGAAATCACCACCGCGCCCGTGTTTCTCTATCTCGCGGGCATTGCCTGGACGATCTTTTACGACACCATTTATGCGCACCAGGACAAGGAAGACGATGCACTCATCGGGGTGAAATCCACCGCGCGCCGCTTTGGCGAAGAGACGCCGCGCTGGCTCAAACGCTTTCTGGTGATCACTGTGGTGCTCATGGCCGCCGGCATCATCGAGGCGCTGGCCGACCGTTCGGTTTTGGCGCTCGTCGTGGCGCTTGGCGCACCTTGGGCGATGGGTCTGCACATGACATGGCAGATGGCGCGGCTCGACACCGAGGACCCGGATCGCTGCCTCTATCTGTTCCGCGCGAACCGCGACACGGGCCTTTTGGCTGCGCTGTTTCTTGCCATCGCGATCTTCCTTTGATTGCAGCAATCCGCCGAACCCCCTAAGACAAAGGCCAAAGTCACAAACAGGCGTCTTGTTCCCTGATGCGAATTTCAGATTTTCTACCCGTCTTCGCCGCCCTCATCGCGGGCCTCATCCTCAGCCTCGCAGGCGCCGCCATCGGGGCCCGCGTGATCGAGGGCACATCGACCAAAGCCGTGGAAAACCAATTGGTGATGCGCGGCTATGATTGGGTGGATGTGCAAGGCGACGGGTTGCAGATCGTGCTCACCGGCACTGCACCGGACGAACAGACGCAACTGGCCGCCCAACGTGCGGCGGGCCATGTGGTCGATCCGTCCCGTGTGATCAACGTGATGAACGTTGTGCAACAAGAGGACATCCCCGCGCCGCGTTTCTCGATTGAAATGTTGCGCAACGACAGCGGCATCTCCCTGATCGGCTTGGTGCCCAGCGGTTGGGATCGCGAAGGTTTTATCGAGGCGCTAAAGCGCGCGAGCGGCACCGGCTCCGTCGCCGATCTACTGGAACAGGCGGATTATCCTGTGCCTGAGAACTGGGGCGATGCCACGGAATTCGGCCGCACCGCGATTGGTCTTTTGCCGCGTGCAAAAATCTCCATCGCAGCCGACGGCATCACGCTTACGGCTCTGGCCGACAGTAAAGACCAAAAGGTCACGTTCGAGCGCGCCCTGATCCGCGCGCTACCTGACACGCTTCCCGTGGCGATCGACGTGGCGGCGCCCCGGCCCGTGATTACACCCTTTACCGTGCGCTTCATCATCGACGAGACCGGTCCCCGCTTTGACGCCTGTGTCGCTGAAACGCCGTCGGGTCATGCCCGAATTCTCGCCGCCGCGAAAGCCGCAGGCATCGAAAACCCAACCTGCACCATCGGCCTCGGGTCGCCGACGTCGCAATGGGCCTCGGCCGTCGAAACCGGCATGCGCGCGCTTCAGGAATTGGGCCAAGGCAGCATCACCTATTCCGACGGCGACGTCAGCCTGATCGCCGCCGAAGGCACCTCAGCGTCATTGTTCGACAGGGTTGTGGGCGAACTGGAGGCCGATCTTCCCGCGACCTTCACCCTGCACAGCAGCCTGCCGCAGACGGAAACCGAGACCGAAGAAGAAACCCGCCCGGAGTTCATCGTCATTCGCTCGCCCGAGGGCCAGACCCAGTTGCGCGGCCGCATCGCCGACGAGCGGAGCCAAGCCGCAACCGAAGCCTTGGCCAAAGCCGCCTTCGGCAGCCAATCGGTCTATTCCGCAATGCGCGTGGACGACAGCCTGCCCGAGGGCTGGTCCCTGCGCGCCATGGCCTCCATCGAGGCGCTGGCCCAGCTGAACCGTGGCTCTGCGACCATGACCGAAGACCTCGTGACCGTGCGCGGCGAGACGGGCAACGAGAACGCCCGCGCCGAGATCGCGAGCCTTTTGTCCGCGAAGCTGGGTGATGGCGAACAATTCACCATCGACGTCTCCTATGTCCGCAAACTTGATCCGGTGCTCAACCTGCCGACCCCGCAAGAATGCGTGGACCGCGCCAACCAGCGCATCGCTGCAAATAAGATCGTCTTTGACCCCGGCTCGATTGAGTTGAACGCCGCCGCCAATGAAACTCTCGACCAGATCGCCGCAGCGCTCGAAGATTGCGAAGATATCGAGATGGAAATCGGTGCGCACAGCGACAGCCAAGGTGGCGAGGTGATGAACCTTAACCTCTCGACCCAACGCGCCAATTCAGTTCTGGATGGCCTGTTGATGCGCCGTGTGGCGGGCGTGAGCTTTACCGCTCAAGGCTACGGCGAAAGCCAGCCGATCGCCGACAATGACACCGAAGAGGGGCGCGAGGCGAACCGTCGGATCGAATTTAAATTGCTGAACGCGGAAGAGCCTGAAACGGCAACACCGCAAGACGAGGCGCAACAAGAAACGTCTGAGGAGCCGCAGGGGGAAAATGCGGCGCCTGAGGCAGACGCTGCGACGACAGAGGGTGCGGATGCCGCGCCTGAGGACGACGGGGAAACCGAAGAATGAACAGAACCGAATTGATCATCGCGACTGCGGTCGTGCTCTTTATCGCCTTTTTGCTGGGCTGGTTTTCGCATTGGCTGATCCATCGCTTTGTGCGGGTGGGTCAGGGCGAGATGAACGATCTCGACAATATGGCGCAGCAATTGCATGAGGCCGAGGAACAGCGCGATCAGGCGATTTCCTATTACCAGCAGCGCGAATCCGAGCTGACCAACCAAGCCAATCAAACCGACGCAGAGCTGCGGGCCGCGATGGAAGGTCTGCGGGAGGCGCGTCAAGAAGCCGAAGAGCTGCGCGCCTTTATTGAACGGCAAAACGCGGGGTAATTCCCCCGCGTTTTCTCTTTTGGGCGTGTCTTATTCCGCTTCGATCATGTCCACGCGCGTGGCGTGACGACCGCCTTCGAACTCGGCAGAGAGATAGGCGTCCACGATGTCGAGCGCGAGGCCCTCGCCCACCACACGCGCGCCGATGGACAGCATGTTGGCATCGTTGTGCTGACGAATCATGCGGGCGGAGAAGCTGTCGGAACAGACACCGCAACGGATGCCTTTGACCTTATTGGCGGCCATCATGATGCCTTGGCCGGTGCCGCACAGGATAATCCCCAGATCACAGTCGCCAGAGGCGACAAGCTCCGCCGCCGCCTGGCCGTGTTTCGGGTAATGCGTGCTCTCCGGCGTGGTCGGGCCAATGTCGACGGCCTCATAGCCCAGTTCGGTGATATGTTTGGCAATCGCTTGGCGCAGCTCGATGGCGGCGTGGTCGCTTGAAAGCGCGATACGTTTGGTCATGGTCATGTTCTCGTCTTGGTCAAAATCTACTGGCTCACCAGCGGTTCAAAGCCTCTTCATCGGCATCTTTCGCGGCGACCCAATCGGCGCCGTCGCGCGTCACTTCTTTTTTCCAAAAGGGCGCGCGGGATTTCAGGTAATCCATCAGATATTCGGCCGCCTCAAACGCCTCGACCCGGTGGCGGGCGGCAGTGGCAACCATCATGATCTGATCGCCGGGGCGGAGTTGGCCATAGCGATGGATCACAAGGCAATCTGTGAGTGACCACCGCGTGGCGGCCTCCTCGGCGATTTTGGTGATCGCCGCCTCGCACATGCCGGGATAGTGCTCGATTTCCATATGCTCCAGCGTGCCCATGTCGTCGCGCACCAGACCCGTGAAGCTGACCGTCGCGCCGGTGTTGGGCGCTTTGCCAAAGCCTTTTAGCACTTGGGCGAGATCAAAATCTTCGGACTGAACGGAAATCTGCATCTTAGCCACCTGTCATGGGCGGAAAAAACGCCACCTCGCGCACGCCTTCCAAGGACGCGTCGAACTCGGTCAATTCCTGATCCAGCGCCACGCGCAGGGATTTAAGATCGGAAAACGCCAGATCATAGCGCGGCTCACGGGCACGCAATTCTTTGATCAGATCCATCACCGTCGCTGCCTCGGTCTCTACCGTCTCGCGCGGCTCCCCGATGCGCTCGCGCACCCATGCGAAATAGAGCACCTCAATCTTCATGGTGATCTCTCAGATATGGCATGGCTTTGGTCAGATAGTCCCAGCCGGTGATCACGGTCAAAATCCCGGCGATCCAGAAGATTAGCAAACCCAGCGTAAAGAGCAGCGCCATCGACGTCGCGCCATAAGCAAAAAGCACCGCGATGGCGACCATCTGCGCCGTGGTTTTCCATTTGGCGAGTTTCGTGACCTTCAAAGTCCCGGCAGTGTCGCCCAAGAATTCCCGCAGGCCGGAGACAAAGGTTTCGCGCAGCAAGATGAAAGCGGCAGGAATGACGATCAGCGCATTCGCGCCATGCAACATGGTTAGAACGGCGATGGCCGTGACCACCATCGCCTTATCTGCAATCGGGTCCAACATGGCGCCGAATTTCGACATCTGGTCCCATTTGCGCGCCAGATAGCCGTCGAGAAAATCGGTGATCGAGGCAGAGGCAAACAGGATCAGCGCAGCCCAATCGGCGACTGGGCGCGGCAAGATCAGAAAAACGAGCGCCACCCCCGGCGCGCAAAGCAGCCGGAAGACGGTGAGGATATTGGGCAGGTTCCATGTCATGGCTCTCTCCTTACCCCGTCACCCGTTCTCATGGAAGAAGTCGTAGATGGTCTGGGCAACTTTCTCTGAAATTCCGTCCACCGCCTTGAGATCGGCAAGGTTCGCGCCCGACACCGCCTTGGCCGAGCCGAAATGCGCCAAAAGCGCCCGTTTGCGGGTCGCGCCAACACCCGGCACCTCGTCGAGCCGCGTGAGCCCCATGGCTTTCGAACGCTTCGCCCGATGGGTGCCGATGGCAAAACGGTGCGCTTCGTCACGCATGCGCTGGATGAAATAGAGCACCGGATCGTTGCGCCGAAGCGCCATGACGCGGTGGCCGATGCGGTGGAATTCTTCCTTGCCCTGATCGCGGTCGATGCCCTTGGCCACGCCGATCATCGGCACATCTGTGACGCCCTGTTCGACCATGATCTCATGCACGGCCGAGACCTGCCCCGCGCCCCCGTCGATCAACAAGAGATCGGGCCAGAGGCCTCTGGAGCGATCCGGGTCATCTTTCAAAAGACGTTTGAATCGGCGCGTCAGCACCTCTTTCATCATGCCAAAGTCATCGCCCGGCGTGATGTCGTCACCGCGAATGTCGTATTTGCGGTATTGGTTCTTCATGAAGCCTTCGGGCCCCGCGACGATCATCGCGCCGACCGCGTGCGCGCCCTGAATGTGGGAGTTGTCGTAGACCTCGACCCGCGCAGGCATACGCGGCAGGTCGAAAGCCTCTTTGAGACCTTCGAGCAGTTTCTCCTGCGTCGCACCTTCGGACATTTTGCGCCCCAGACTTTCGCGCGCATTTCGCAGCGCCGAGGCGACAAGCTCCTGTTTTTCGCCACGCTGAGGGACGAGGATTTCGATCTTCTTGCCTGCCTTTTCCGACAGCGCCTCAGCCATCAGATCACGCTCTTCGATGTCATGCGACAGGATCAACTGACGCGGCGGATCGCGTTTTTCGTAGAACTGACCGATAAAGCCGGCCAAGACCTCTTCGGCCTCCGCCCCGTTGGTCTTCGGGTAGAAATCTTTGTTGCCCCAGTTCTGATGCGCGCGGATGAAGAAGACCTGAACACAGGCCTGCCCGCCCTCCATATGGAGCCCGATCACATCGCCCTCTCCCACGGTGCGCGGGTTGATGCCTTGGGCGGTCTGCACATTGGTCAGCGCCCGGATGCGGTCGCGCAGCCCCGCCGCCTTTTCGAACTCCATGGCGTCGGAGGCCTCCTGCATGTCGTGGGCCAGCTTTTCCTGAAGCCCAGAGTGCCGCCCTTGCAAAAACCGCTCCGCCTCATTCACCAGTTCGGCGTAATCCTCTTTCGAGATTTTTCCGACGCAGGGCCCGGTGCAGCGTTTGATCTGATATTGCAAACAGGGCCGCGTGCGGCTCTCGAAATCCACATCCGAACAGTTCCGCAAAAGAAACACCTTTTGCAGCTGATTGAGCGTGCGATTGACCGAAGAAGCGGAGGCGAAAGGACCGTAATAGGACCCTTTGCGCTTGCGCGCGCCGCGGTGTTTGGTGATCTGCGGAAATTCGTGATCATGAGTGACGAGGATGTTCGGAAACGACTTGTCGTCGCGCAGGAGCACGTTGTAGCGCGGCTTGAGCTGTTTGATCAGGTTTTGCTCTAAGAGAAGCGCCTCTGTTTCCGTCCGCGTGGTCAGGAACATCATTTGCGAGGTCTCGGAAATCATCTTTGCGATCCGCGCCGAATGGCCATGCGGACGGGCATAGTTCGAGACCCGTTTTTTCAGGTTCTTCGCCTTGCCGACATAGAGCACGTTATGCTCGGAATCGAGCATGCGATACACGCCCGGCGAGCCGTCGAGCTGTTTGACATAGGCCTCGATCACCTTGTGACCGCGCGGGATGTCCTTGCTCTCCAAAGCGCTTTCTTTTGGGGTCGTCTCTTCGCTCATCTGCCTGTCTCTGATTCCCGTCTCTGGCTGCAATCTTATCGCACTGGGGGCAAGAGGAAACTCATCCACGATTCCTGTGGATAAACCTGCCTATAAGTTTTGGCGAACTATGATTTTCCCTTGTTTCCATGCGCTTTCGTGAGTTTGCCCAAAAAACAGTCACTTTTATAAGATTTTGATTTCAAATGAAATTTTTTTGCTGCACGCGCAAATCATTGAAATGATTTACATTTTAGTAACGGAATTGAAACAAATGATCCCGCAGTGCAAAACTTTTCGCAGCACCCTGCCGTAGGGTCACTCTGCGACATCCACATCAGGCGTTTCCCAAGCGAGGTGTTGCCCGCTATCAGGACAGATCAATTGCCCGGTCACAGCGCTTGCACCCAACAGATAGCGCAGTGCTTCACAGACGTCTTCCGGCTCGGCCCCACGCCGCAAAAGCGTCGCATTTTGCTGCGCCGCAAACTCCTCATCCGACTGCCGTGCCCCCTTGAGTGTCGGCCCCGGCCCGATGCCATTGACCCGCACCCTCGGGGCCAGTGCCTGCGCCGCCGTTTGGGTCAGGGTCCAGAGCGCGGATTTGGCCAAAGTGTAACTCATGAACTGTGGCGTCAGTTTGCGCACACGCTGGTCGATCATGTTGATCACAAGGGCCTGCGCCGAAGGGCGCCCTCGCGCGTCGACAACCGGTTCGAGCGCCTGCGACGCGAAGGCCTGTAGCAACACGAAAGGCGCGCGCAGATTGCTTTCCATATGCCGGTCCCAGCTTGTGCGGGTCACATCCGACAGGCTGTCTTGCTCGAAAATCGAGGCGTTGTTCACCAATAGCGTCAATGGCCCACCCAAGGCCTCAACCGCGCGCGGCACAAGTGTCTCAACCTGTGCTTCGTCCAAAAGATCGGCTTTCAGCACGGAGGCCTTGCGCCCCATCGCGCGCAGTTCAGAGACGAGATCCCCCGCCGCCTCGGTCGAACGATTGCAATGCACCGCGACATCGAACCCGTCCTCCGCCAAGGCCAAAACCATAGCCCGACCAAGCCGATGCGCCGCCCCTGTCACAAGCGCTCTTTTGTCCTTCAAAATCCTCTCCTCAGTTCAGCACAGCCAAAACGTAGAGGACATATAGGGCGGAAAGGACGACACCCCAAACACGGGTGATGTCGATGCGTTTGAGGACGAAAAGGCCAAGCAAAACCGAGGCTGCCAACATCACCCAGATGTCGAATCCCATCAACTCAGCATCGACCGGAAGCGTGCCGACAAAGCTCGACACACCGATGATGCCCAGAAGGTTGAACATGTTCGATCCGATGACGTTGCCAAAGGCCACATCGGCTTGTTTGCGGAGCGCCGCCATCACGGTGGTCGCCAGTTCGGGCAGCGAGGTACCAAGTGCCACAAGCGTCAAGCCGATGACGGTCTCAGACACTCCAAAATCCCGCGCGATGTTGGTCGAGGCATCGACCAGAATATCCGCGCCCAAAGGCAGGCCGATGAGACCCGCAATGAGAAAGCCGATGATCTTGGGCCAAGGCATATCGGGATCGGCGCCTTCGACCTCTTCTTCCTCAACATCGCGCTGCGCCACGCGGTGACAGCGCGCCTGATAGATCGCATGACCGATCATCGAGAACAGCGCGGCCAAAAGCACGATCCCGGCAATCCAGTCGAATTGCCCGCGCATCGCCAACAAGATGAACACCACCGTTGCGCCGATCATCTGGAGGTAGGAGGCACGGGTGGAATTGTCGATCACATGTAGCGTTGAAATCAGCGCAGGGATGCCCAGCACCAGCAACACATTGGCGGTGTTCGAGCCGATCACATTGCCCAGCGCCAGCCCTGGCACGCCATCCAAAATTGCCGACACGGAGACCAAAAGTTCTGGCGCGGAGGTGCCAAAGGCCACAACGGTCAACGAGACGATCAGCGCAGGGATGCCGAGACGCAGAGACAGGTTCACCGCACCGCGCACCAACATGTCGCCCGCAACGAGCAAAAGCACCAAACCAGCGATCGCGTAAATGAAATCCATCAGGGTTTGCCTTTTTCACAGGCGCATGCGCCCTTGCCAATTTTGTAACGCCCGCAGCGGGGGCATTTCATGTCTTTGAGTTTTTGCTGACCGGGAAAGCGCAGGCGCCCGAAGATGGCCAAGACCATCATGAAGATCAGAAAAACGCTGATGACCTTGAACATCATGACGTCAAAGCCCGAACCTGGCCCAAAGCGCCTGTTCTTCGACCTGAGCGGTCAGCCCGGAGGCCAGCTCGGTGCTGAAGCGGCGCAGCAGGGGGCGTTTCGGCCCAAACACGGTCAAACGCACCTTGTCACCGTAAATCTCTTTCATCTTCGGCACGAGATGGCCGAGACCATCCGCAAGGCCCAGTTCGACCCCCTTCGCCCCGGTCCAGAATGCGCCATCGAAAAGCTCGACCTCTTTCGAGAGCCGTTCCGCGCGTGAAGAGGTAACATGCTGGATGAAGGCCTCGTGGATCTCTTCCTGAAGGCCTTTGATCCGCGCCACATCTTCGGGGTTTTCCGGGCGAAACGGGTCCATCTGGCTTTTCGATTTGCCAGAGGTATAGACCCGACGTTCGATCCCATGTTTGGCGATCAATTGATCAAAGCCAAAGCCCGCAGAGATCACCCCGATGGAGCCGACGATGGAGCTTGTATCGACGAAAATCTTGTCGGCGGCACAGGCCAGCCAATAGCCGCCCGAAGCCGCGACATCTTCGACAAAGGCATAGACAGGCAGTTCTTTTTCCGCCGCCAGACGCGAAATCCGAGCCGCAATCAAGGACGACTGTACCGGCGAGCCACCCGGCGAATTGATCGACAGCGCCACGGCAGAAGGTTTACCTTTGCGAAAGGCGCGTTCGATGGCGGGCGCAAGGCTTTGGTCATTCAGACCGCCCTGACGTGTCATGATCGCGCCGTTCAGACGCACAACATTGACCCGCGGCGGGGCGTTGCGAAAGGGGATGCGAAGTGTCATGCCTTGGATGTAAAGTGCGCCCCCCCGACAAACAAGGGCGCGAGACCTCGCCCCGCGCCCTTTTTTACTCGATACTCAATTCTGCTCAATCTTCGGCGCAGGCAGTGAAAGCCCCCGCCAGAGAGTCCATCAACTCGCCGTAGAAACCCGCCCCCGGAGTCAGATCGACACCCAGCGGATCGATGACGGAGGACTTTGCCTCGGTGCCGTCAAGCACAGTATTAACAAGGCCCGCATTGAACTGAGGCTCGGAGAACACACAGGTAACGCCGATCTCTTTCACCCTGTTCTGAATTTCACGAATGCGCGCCGGGCTCGGCGTGGTGGCGTCGCTGATCGAGATTGAGCCCGCCGCCGACAGGCCGAAACGGTTTTCGAAATAGTTATAAGCGTCATGGAAGACAATGAAGTTCATGTCTAAGAGCGGCGCCAGTTCGGCCTGAATCTCTGCGATTTTCACATCCAGAGCCTCTTGGGCAGCTTTGGCATTGGCGCGGTAGGTCTCGGCGTTCACCGCGTCGAGCTTTGCCAGTTCTTCCGCAATGACACCAAGCCAGACGCGACCGTTCATCGGGTCGAGCCAGGCGTGGTCGTCGACGCCCGCATGGTCGTGATCGTCATGATCCTCATGGGCGTCCTCGGCGTGCGCATCGTGATCGTGTTCCTCATGATCTTCGTGATCCTCCGCCTCATGTGCGTGTTCGTCATGATCGTCTTCCGCATGCTCCTCATCGTCATGATCATGCGCATCCTCCGAATGCTCGTCTTCGTCATGCATATGACGTTCAAAGGTCGCGCCTTCGCGCACGTCCAAGACGGTCACTCCCTCAACCGTTGCGAGCGGCACAGAGACCGTCTGATCGCCGATCTCGTCGATCACCTCATCAAGCCAGGGTTCGATCTTCGGCCCGGTCCAGAACACGATGTCCGCCTGCTGTACTGCGCGCGCATCGGAGGGACGCAGCGCATAACCGTGCGGCGAAGTACCCTGCGGCATCAGCACAGCGGGCTCAGCGAGATCGCCCATCACCTGCACGACCAGAGAGTGAATCGGTGCCATGTCGGCCACCACATTGGGGACCTCGGCCTGCGCGGCGGTGACTTGTGCGAAATGTGCGCCCGCGAGAACAGGAACAAAGAAAAGGGAGGAGCGTAGGGACATTCTGGCCTCAGGATTTGGTGTGTTATGTTATTACGTGACGGGCTTGATATATGACAGGTAATAACATATCAAGCCCTCCTGTTACGAGTCTTCCAAAAGACCTTCCCCCCGCGCCTCGCGCCCTCACGGAGCACACCCTCATGGACCCGAACCCGATCGGATTTCAAAAGCACGATCACAGCCATTGCGTCGCCGATGCCGTCGCCGAGGCGGATCGGACGTGTCAGAAGGCCGGGCTGCAACTGACGCCTGTGCGCAAACGCGCCTTGGAGATTTTGCTCGAAGAACACCGCGCTTTGGGCGCCTATGACGTGCTGGCTCGCCTGTCGGAAGACGGGTTTGGCAGCCAACCGCCCGTGGCCTACCGCGCCCTCGACTTTCTGACGAAAAACGGCTTTGCCCATAAGATCGAACGGCTGAACGCCTTTATCGCCTGCGCGCATCCGGGCGACATTCACACGCCGGCGTTTCTGATCTGCACCACCTGCGATGCGGTGGCCGAGGCGGAAACTGACCCGTCGCACAGCCTGTTGAACCAGATCGCCGACACCACGGGCTTTCGCATCAGTCGCGCGGTGTTGGAGGCAGAGGGAACCTGTCCGAATTGCCTCGCGAATGACGGGGCAGCGGACAAAAAATGAGCCTCGTTTCCGTAGACACGATCAGCTTGCACCTTGGTGGGCGCCAGGTTTTGGATCAGGTCTCTCTCGACATTGAGCCGGGAGAGATCGTCACCATTGTCGGGCCTAACGGCTCAGGCAAATCGACACTCTTGCGTGTGATCATCGGGGCGCTTTCGCCCAAGATCGGCAAGATCACCCGCAAAAAGAGCCTCAAAATCGGCTATGTCCCGCAAAAGCTGCATATCGATCCCACCCTGCCGCTGACCGTGCGCCGGTTCCTATCGCTGCCCAAACGTGTCAGCGATGATGACGCCCATGCCGCGCTTCATGACGCGGGCGCAGGGCATCTTTGCCATCATCAGATGACCTCTCTCTCGGGTGGGCAATTTCAACGCGTGCTTCTGGCGCGCGCGCTTTTGACCAATCCCGATCTGTTGATCCTAGACGAAGCCACCCAAGGCCTCGACCAACCCGGCTCCGCCGATTTCTACAGTCAGATTGAACGGCTACGCCGTGAAAAGGGCTGCGCGGTGCTCATGGTGTCGCATGAGCTGCATGTCGTGATGGCGGCCTCGGATCGCGTGATCTGTCTCAATGGTCATGTCTGTTGCCACGGCGCGCCGGAACATGTGGCCTCCGCGCCGGAATACCGCGCGCTCTTTGGCACCGGCACCCATGGCGCGCTGGCGCTTTATCGCCACGACCATGATCATGATGCTTGCGATCATGACCACACGCATGATCACACCTCTGATCATAAGCACCACGACACAGCACATAAGGAAAGCGCATGAGCCTTTTGGATGATTTCATCGTCCGCGCGGTCTTGGCCGGGCTGGGCCTCGTTCTGGCCGCCGCCCCTCTGGGCTGTTTCGTCGTCTGGCGGCGCATGGCCTATTTCGGCGACGCCACGGCGCATGCGGCCTTGTTGGGTGTGGCTCTGGCGCTGGCCTTCAACATCTCGATTTTCGCCGGTGTCCTGAGCGTTGCTCTGATCATGGCCGTCACCGTCTCTGCGCTCTCGGGCCGGGGCTTTGCGATGGACACGATCCTTGGCGTCATGGCGCACAGTTCGCTGGCCTTCGGCCTCGTCGCCGTGTCCTTCGTGCCGGGCGTTCGGGTCGATCTCATGGCCTATCTCTTTGGCGACATCCTCGCCGTCGGGCGCAGCGATCTTTTGGTGATTTGGCTCGGTGCGGCTTTGGTCGTCGGACTGTTGTATTGGCGCTGGTCGGCGCTTTTGACCGCGACGCTGAACCCCGATTTGGCCTATGCCTCCGGCATCTCGCCCAAGCGCGAACAGATGATCCTGTCGCTCGCGCTCGCTCTGGTCGTCGCGGTCGCCATCAAAGTGGTCGGCACGCTGTTGATTGCCGCGATGCTGTTGATCCCGGCCGCAAGTGCGCGCACCTTTTCGCGCACGCCCGAGCGCATGGCCGCCATCGCGATGGTGATCGGCGTGCTCTCCGTCCTGGGCGGCATCCAGAGCGCCTTTACCTTTGACACGCCGACAGGCCCGACCATCGTTTGCGTTGCTGCACTGTTGTTCGTGGCGGCCAACTTGGTGCGGCTTCTGCGCGCTCAGGTCAAATAAGAGTTGAGCGTGGCCTCCACCCCCTCGCGATAGATCATCAAAAGCCAGCGCTCAAAAGCCTCTGCAAACTGCGGCTCCTCCGCCAGGTCGCCATAGATTTGACGCATGGAAAGCCAAGCTTTCGGGTCGATTTTGGCCTTTGCCGCCAGCGCCGTCAGATCCGACCAGAACGGATCATTGGGCGCAATCTCGGTCCCATCTTCGCGTGACCCCAAACAATAGCGCGCCCAAAGCGCCGAGCTGAGCGCAAGCCCCTCCGGCGCAATCCCACCTGCGAGACAGGCGTGGATCGACGGCACAAGAAAGCCCGGTTGCCGCGACGAGCCGTCAAAGGCGACGCGACGCGTCGTGTCGATGATCTTCGGATTGGAGAACCGTTCTTTGATCAGCGTGACATAGGTCTCTGGCGTGAACTCCGGCACCGGCGCGATATGGGGCATGATTTCCTCGCGCTCGACTTTTTCGAACAAAGCGCCGATCAGAGGATGCGTCATACAGCCGGAAATCGTCGCAACGGATAGCAATTCGCCGACGGCCGCAATCACCTGATGTCCGCCGTTGAGAATACGGATTTTCATCGTCTCGTAAGAGTGCACATCCTCGGAAAACACCGCGCCCGCCTTATCCCAATCGGGACGGCCCGCGCAGAAATTATCCTCGATCACCCATTGCCGAAAATTCTCATGCGTGACGGGCACGGCGTCCTCGATGCCGAAGCCTTGCACCAACTCCAACTCCTGCGGGCCTGTCGCCGGCACAATGCAATCGACCATTGCGTTGGGGAAGCTGCACTCGGCCTCGATCCACTCCGCCAGTTCGGGATCGGAAAGCTTGGCGAGCGACACCACCGTTTGACGGAGCACCTCGCCATTGCCCTGAAGGTTGTCACAGGACTGCCCCGTGAAAGGCCCGACCCCGCGATCCCGGCGCAGCTTTAGCGCCGCCACAATCGCACCAAAGGCCGTGCGCGGGCGCCACGGGTTTTCGGCGTCATGGACAATATCCGGGTGCCTTGCGTCAAACCCTTTGGTCGCCGGATCGATATAATACCCGCCCTCGGTGACGGTGAGCGCGACGATGCGAATGTCGGGCTGCGCCATGCGTTCGATCAGCGCGCCGTTGCCGTCTTCGACCGGCACATAGTCGATCATCGCGCCAACGACCTCCGCCGAAGACCCCGCCGGGTCCAGCTCGATGAGTGTGGTCAGGTAATCCTGCGCCTCAAATTTCTGGCGCATCTCCTCGTCATAGGGACGCACACCGGCGCCGACGATGGCCCAATCGTGAGCCAACCCCATCTGCATCAGACGGTGCAGATACCAGGATTGATGCGCGCGATGGAAATTGCCGAGACCGATATGAATGATGCCCGGAGTGAGCGCGCTTCGGTCATACTCCGGGCGTTTGATCGCATCAGGCAGGGTTTTCAAAGTGGCATTCGAGAGTTTCATCTTCTTGTCCTTCTCATCTCATCCGCTCAACTCATCCACTGGCCGCCATCGACGTTATACGTCTGCGCCACGATGTAATCGGCCTCGGGCGAAGCGAGGAACACGGCCATGCCGGTCAGGTCCTCCGCCCGGCCCATGCGCCCGAAAGGCACGGCCTCACCCACTTCTTTTTTCTTTTGACCCAAGGGCTTGTGTTCATATTTGGCGAAGAACGCATCTACCCCATCCCAATGCTCGCCCTCCACCACACCGGGCGCGATGGCGTTCACGTTGATGCCGTGAGAGATGAGGTTCAGCCCCGCCGATTGCGTGAGGCTGATGACCGCCGCTTTCGTCGCGCAATAGACCGCCACCAGAGGCTCGCCGCGCCGCCCGGCCTGAGACGCCATGTTGATGATCTTGCCGCCCTGCCCGCGCGCGATCATGTGTTTCGCCACCGCCTGCATCATGAAGAGCGAACCGGAGACGTTGATCGCGAAGGCACGGTCAAAGTCATCGCGGGTGATCTCGACGATGGGTGCTGCGGTAAAGATCGCGGCGTTGTTGATCAGGATGTCGATGCCGCCGAGACGCTCCGCCGTCTCTGGCACTGCGCGATCAATGCTGGCTTGGTCCGTCACATCCAATGCCACGGCGATGGCCGCCTCGCCGATCTCGGTCGCGGCCAGACGCGCACGCTCGATATCGATGTCGGCGATGGCCACGCGCGCCCCTTCGGCGACATAGGCCTTTGCAAAGGCCAGCCCAATGCCGCGCGCCGCCCCCGTGATCAGGGCAGTTTTCCCCGACAGTTTCCCGGCAAGCCGCGTCATGCGATCCTGAGCCCCTCTGCGTCAAAGCGATGCAGATTGGCCTCATTCGGCGTCAACCAAACGGTGTCGCCGTAGGACAGAGACACTTCACCAGAGGCCCGCACGGTCAGAGGCTCAACCTGACCCTCGACCGTGACGTGAAAGAAGGTGTCGGAGCCCAAATGTTCAGACACGCCAATCTCGCCCTTCCACGCGCCGCCTTCTGTCGAAATCGCAAGGTGTTCGGGGCGGATGCCGATGGTGGTCGCATTATGTTTGGCCGCCTCAGCACCTGTGATCAGGTTCATTTTCGGCGAGCCTATGAAGCCCGCAACGAAGACATTGCGGGGGCGATTATAGAGTTCGAGCGGCGAGCCGACCTGTTCGATATTGCCCGCACGCAGAACGACGATTTTGTCGGCCATGGTCATGGCCTCGACCTGATCGTGGGTCACGTAGATCATCGTCGTGGCGAGGCGTTTGTGCAGCTCGGAGATTTCCAACCGCATGCCGACACGCAGTGCCGCGTCGAGGTTCGAGAGCGGTTCATCGAAGAGAAACGCCGCCGGTTCGCGCACGATCGCGCGCCCGATGGCGACCCGCTGACGCTGACCGCCCGAAAGTTGCCCCGGCTTGCGGTCGAGGTAGTCGGTGAGATTGAGCGCCTTGGCCGCTGCCTCAATCCGGCGCTCCTGTTCGTCCTGCGGCAGACCCGCCATTTTCATCGGAAAAGCGATATTCTTGCGCACGGACATATGGGGATAGAGCGCGTAAGATTGGAACACCATCGCCAGACCGCGTTTCGCGGGCGGCAGGTTGGTGGCGTCTTCGCGGTCGATACGGATCTGGCCGCCGGAGACATCTTCGAGCCCTGCGATCAGCCGCAACAATGTGGATTTCCCACAGCCCGACGGGCCAACGAAGACAACGAATTCGCCATCCTCAATGGTCAGATCCAGCGGCGGAATGACTTCGATATCTCCGAAGGCCTTGCGCACTTTATCAAGTGTGATGCGTCCCATGTCGAAGGTCCTTTTCTTATTTCACAGCGCCGAAGGTCAGGCCCCGGACGAGTTGTTTCTGGCTGAACCAGCCCATGATCAGGATCGGCGCGATGGCCATGGTGGAGGCGGCGGACAGCTTCGCGTAGAACAGGCCTTCGGGGCTTGAATAGCTGGCGATGAAGGCTGTCAGCGGCGCTGCTTTCGCGGCGGTCAGGTTGAGGGTCCAGAACGCCTCGTTCCACGCGAGAATGATGTTCAACAACACCGTCGAAGCCATGCCCGGGATCGCCATCGGCGTCAGCACATGGATGATTTCAGAGCGCAAACTGGCGCCATCCATCCGCGCGGCCTCCAGGATTTCTCCAGGAATTTCTTTGAAATAGGTGTAGAGCATCCAGACGATGATCGGCAGGTTGATGAGCGTCAGAACGATCACCAGACCGATGCGCGTGTCCAAAAGACCAAGGTCGCGGAACAAGAGGTATATCGGGACCAACACGCCAACGGGTGGCAGCATCTTGGTCGAGAGCATCCACATCAAAACGTCCTTGGTGCGCTTGGCGGGGACAAAGGCCATCGACCACGCGGCGGGCACCGCGATGATCAGACCCAGAAGCGTCGAGCCCCCGGAGATGATCATCGAATTCATGAAGTGCCGGAAATAGTTCGAGCGCTCCTGCACCGTGGCGTAGTTCTCCACCGTCCAATCGAAATTGAACCATACAGGCGGATCAGCAATGGCCGCGGCCTCGGTCTTGAACGAGGTCAGGATGGTCCAGAGGATCGGGAAAAAGATCGCGATGCCGATGGCCCAGGCGAAGACCGTGGTGATCAGTTTGCGTTGGGTCGAAACAGAACGTGCCATGAATTCGTCTCCTTACGCGTCGAGGTTCTTGCCGATCATCCGCATGAGGAAGATCGCAACGATATTGGCGAGGATGATGGCGACGACGCCACCGGCGGAGCCACCGCCCACATCGAACTGCAGCAGAGACTGCATGTAGATGAGGTAGGTGAGGTTCGTGGACGCCGTGCCCGGACCGCCATTGGTGGTCACGAGGATTTCAGCGAAAACAGACAAGAGGAAAATCGTCTGGATCAGGATCACCACGGTGATCGCGCGGGCCAGATGCGGCAGCATGATATACCAGAACCGTTTGATCCACGGCGCGCCGTCCATCTCGGCCGCCTCGAGTTGTTCCTGATCGAGCGACTGCAAAGCGGTCAACAGGATCAGGGTCGCGAAGGGCAACCATTGCCAGCTCACGATGCCGATGATCGAGGCCAGAGGGGCCGAGGACAGGAAGTCAAAGGGCTGCAACCCAAGCGCCTTGGCGGCATGGGCGAAGAGACCGTTCACCGGGTTCATGAACATGTTCTTCCACACCAGCGCCGACACGGTCGGCATGACGAAGAAAGGCGCAATGACCAGAATGCGCACAATGCCCTGACCGAAAAACGGCTGATCGAGCAAAAGCGCCAAAAGGATGCCGCCGATCACAGTGACCACCAAGACACCGACCACCAGCGCGATCGTGTTCCAAAGCGCCGCAAAGAAGGCAGGGTCGGTGAGGAAAAAGCGGTAGTTGGTGAGCCCGGTGAATTCCTCCATCCCCGGCATCAACAGGTTGTAGCGCAGGAAGGAGAAATAGAGCGTCATCGACAGCGGGATCAGCATCCAGCCCAAAAGCAAAAGAACAGCGGGCGAGATCATGAGCCGCGCGCTCATGCGAGAATGTTTCGTGGCCATGACAGGTGCCTCGACGGTCTGAGGAAAAAATGCGGGCCGGAACTGGGGGAGCCGGCCCGCGAGGAGGACGGTTTACTTAATGTATCCGGCCTTCATCATCTCACGCTCGGTGAGTTTCTGGGCGTTGTCCAAGGCCTGTTCGGCGCTCATCTGACCGGCCAGAGCCGCAGAGAATTGCTGGCCCACGGCGGTGCCAATGCCCTGGAATTCAGGGATCGCGACGAATTGCACGCCAACGTAAGGCACCTCATCCACGGTCGGATTCTTCGGGTCCGCGGACAGGATGGACTCCAGCGTCATCTTCGCGAAAGGCACGCTCTGATACTCCGGGTTCTCATAAAGCGACTGACGCGTGCCCGGCGGTACATTGGCCCAACCCTCTTTCGAAGCGACGAGCGCGGTGTAGTCTTTCGAGGTGGCCCATTCGACAAAGGCTTTCGCCGCATCGACTTTCTGGGTGCCGGCAGGAATGCCGAGGTTCCACGCCCAAAGCCAGTTGCCGCGCGGGCCAAGGCCGTTGTCCGGCGCCTGCGCGAAACCGACGCTGTCGGCCACTTGGCTGTCATTCGGGTTGGTCACGAAAGAGGCCGCAACGGTGGCGTCGATCCACATGCCGCATTTGCCGGTCTGGAACAGCGCGAGGTTCTCGTTGAACCCGTTGCCCGATGCGCCCGGAGGACCGAAGTTGTTCATCAAATCGAGATAAGTGTTGAGCGTGGTCGCCCATTCCTCGCTGTCGAACTGGGGCTTCCAGTCCATGTCGAACCATTTGGCGCCAAAGGAGTTCGACATTGCGGTGAGGAACGCCATGTTCTCACCCCAGCCCGCCTTGCCGCGCAGGCAGATACCGTAGACTTCATTGTCCTTATCGGTCATCGCGGCAGCGGCTTCTTTGATAAAGTCCCAAGTCGGTGCGCCCGGCATCTCGAGACCGGCTTTTTCCATCAGGTCGGTGCGATACATCACCATCGAGCTTTCGCCATAGAACGGTGCCGCGTAAAGTTCGCCCTCGACGGTCAGGCCGTCGCGGATCGCGGGCAAGAGATCGTCGATGTCATAGCTCTCCGGCAGGTCGTTCAACGACACAAGCCAGCCACGCTCGCCCCAAATCGGCACCTCGTAGGTCCCGATGGTCATGACGTCGAACTGGCCGCCCTTTGTGGCCACGTCCTGTGTCACCCGTTGACGCAGCACGTTCTCCTCCAACGTGACCCACTCAACCTCGATGTCGGGATGTTTGGCGTAAAAATCATCCATCAGACCCTGCATGCGGATCATGTCGCCGTTGTTCACTGTGGCAACCGTGATGGTCTCGGAAGTGGCCCCTGTCGCCAATGCAGCAAGAGCGCACGCCCCCATGAGGGCGCGGAAAGTCGTGTTCATGATATCCTCCCATTAGATTTGAGCATTTGCCCATATCATGAACTAATGCTCACCTATGCGCGCAAATCTGTCAAGATGCTTTGCGAAACACCTTCAACTGACAAAGTGCGCGGGAAATCCAAATCGGAATTTTTAATGAGAAATCAGATCTCTGGCGGTGCGCTCATCGGTGAAAACACCGGTCAAAAGCCCGCCTGAGAGCGCCGCGCGCAGTGCCGGAAGCTTGGTTTCCCCAGCCGCCACGCAATACACCGGCATGTCATTCACCGGCACCTGCACCCCGACCATACGGTGATTCACCGGGTGGTCCAGATAGCGACCTTCGCCATCATAGATATGACCGCAAATCTCACCGACACCGCCGGCCGCGCGCAAATCGTTGAGTTCGTCGGCGGTCAAAAACCCGTCCACATAAAGCGGCGCATCATCGCCCATCTGACCGATGCCAACGATCGCCAGATCGGCAGAGTTCGCCAAGGCACGCGAGGCCTTCACATGCGGCAGAGATTGATACAGCGCCAACTCCGCATCGTCTCGGGCCGAAACCGGAGCCGACATTGGATAGTGTTTGGCGCGAGTCTTTTCTGCAAAGCGCATGATGACTTCATAAAACGACGCCGAGCCGTCCGGCGCGACATTGCCGATGAGCGACACCAGCTTGTGATGCGCGCCATCTACCGTGCGCAGATGCTCGACCACAGTCTTGAGCGTCCGCCCGGTGCCCAATGCGAAGGTCTTGGGTTGGCTCTCTTCAAAGAACCGCTCCAACACAGGTGCAACGAAAGGCGCGAGCCCGATCAAAGGATCTGCGCCTGACCCGATGCCCGGCGAGACCCAGGCCGCCTCCAAACCGAACCGTTCCTTGAGATCACGTTCAAGTTCCAAACACCGCGCAATCGGATGGTCGATCCGCACCCGGATCAGGCCCTCGGCAGAGGCGCGCGCCACGAGCCGCTGGGCGCGCTGACGCGAAATCCCCAACTCCTGCGCGATCTGGTCTTGCGTCATGCCGCCGACGAAAGACAACCACGCCGCACGGGCCGCCAGATCGCGCGGCGAAACATCGCCGTCCTCGACAAAGCCTTGCACATTTCCCTTTGTCATAACCCCGACGCTCCCCCGCAAAGATGCGTCCCAGAATGGAAGAAATCCGCGAACGATGCAAACACGCGATGCGGTTCAGCGCCGTTTTCCCCCGTCAAATCGAGCCCGCGAAGGTGGTTTCCTCCGGTGAACCGCCAGACGGTCATGCCCGCCGCCAGCCCCGCCTGCACCCCCGCAAGCGAGTCCTCGACGACAAGGCAACGGCTTGGGGCGACTTGGTTTTTCTCAGCGGCCAAAAGGAAAAGATCGGGCGCGGGTTTGCCACGAGAGACCTCGGACGCTGTGGTGCATCGCCCCTCGAACAGATCGCTGAAGCCCACGATTTGCAGCGAGTCCGCCAGTCTCGGCGGGCTTGAGCTGGTCGCCAGAGCATAGGGCACGGAGAGCCGGGAAATGACGTCGCGCACGCCCTCGATGGGGCGCAACTCTTGCTGGAATGCCGCAATCAGGCGCGCTCGGTAGGCGGCCTCGAATCCGTCCGGCAAGGTGATGCCGAATTCATCGCGAATTTGCTGTAAGACAATGGGATAGCTGCGCCCAAGAAAATGTCGCGCAACATAGGCGGTGTCGATATCGACGCCAAAGCCTGCCAATTCGTCGATCAGCATGCGCGCGGAAATCACCTCGCTGTCGATCAAAACGCCGTCGCAATCGAAGATGACAAGATCGAACATCGCCCCTCCCTGACGCTGGTTCACCCGCGCCTTATGACAGAGCGAAAACCGTCAGCCAAGCTCCAGCGTCGCCACGCCGAACAGCATTTCGGGGTGGCCGGGCTGCGGCGGCGCGCCGCGATACATGCGGGCAGTCTCGAAGGTGGTCTGCCAGCCGAGCGCCACGAGGCGATTGCAAAATGCGTCCTGAACGCCCGGCACATCCAGAATTGCGCGGGTCTGACCCAGAGCACTCGCCACTTTGGACATGAGCGCCAGAGCCGTTTCCGCATTCGGCGCAATCAAAGGTCCGATCTTGCACCCTTCACGACAAAGTCGCGCGGTGGCAAAGCCGACCGGTCCTTCGGGCCCGTCCAGCACCACGGTGCGGCGGGTCTCCGTGTCGAAGAGCCACGAGGACAGGAACCGAGGACGCAGGAAGCCATTGGCCAAGAGATCGAGCTGACCGAGATCGGCCGCCTCTCGCGGGCCAAGCACGCGAAGACCCTCGCAGGTCACATCCGGCACAGGGCCTTCGAAGCGAAGCGTGGCACCGGTCTTCTCGAAACCGGATTTGGCATAATTCGCCTGTTGCTCTGCCACGCCATCAAGACCCACGGTGCGCGCGCCTGCATGCTCAAGCGCGTGGCTCCAGAGTTTAATCCCGATGCCGCGCCCGCGATATTTCGGCTTGCAGATATAAAGCCCCAAAAAGGCAAAACCCGGCGAATGGTTCACAACCGAAATCGCGGCGGCCAGGCCGCTTTTCTTTTCCGCCACGAAGAACCCGCCCTGATCGGCGCGCGCGAAGGCTTCGGCATCCTCCAGCCCCGGGTTCCAGCCCTCTTCTGCCGCCCAGTCGAGCATGGTGGCCACCTCTGCGGGACTGGCGCTGCGCAGGATCAATTGAGCGCCTCTTTCAGGGATTTCGGCACAGACGGCTGATCTCGCAGATCGAGCGAGGTCAGAAGGTCCAAGAGGTGATGCTGCATCAATTCCTCAGCCGCTGCGCCATCGTGACGGGCCAGCGCCTTGATTAACGCATCATGGGCGTGGCTTTCACAAAGCGCCGTGCGCCGCTGCCAATAGAGCGCGATGATCAGAGAGGACCGAGACACCAATTGGGCGATGAATTCGGCCACCGTGAACTGATCCGCGATGCGGGCGATTTCGACGTGGAACTTGCCTGAGAGGTGCAACGCGCGGCCCGTGTCGCCGGCGTGCAGCGCGGCATGTTCGGCGTCGATATGTTTTTGCAGGATCTTGATATCTTCAGGCGTGGCGCGTTCTGCGGCGGATTTGGCGGTGCGCGGCTCCAGCAAAGACCGCGCCTCAAAGACTTCGCGCGCTTCTTTGACGGAGGGTTGCGCGACGAAGGCCCCGCGATTGCGTTTCAACTCGACCAAACGGTCGTGGGCCAGTTCCTGAAGCGCGGCGCGAACGACAGTACGACTTACGCCGTAAATCTCGCCCACCTCGTCCTCGCTCAGCTTCATACCCGGCGATAGGCGATGTTCATGGATGGCTATGGCAAGGCTCTGTGCGACCCGTGCGCTTCCGCTTTCCCGCTGCTCCCCGAGATCATGACCCTGACCCTGCATGTCGTATTATCCTTCATACTCAATATTGTCCTAGTTTCCGCCCCCTCTTCCGATTCTCAAGTCCGGAGCGGAAATAATATTGTTCACGACTTTGTATACGATTTTAGCGCATAATTAATGCACTCTTATGTACGAAGCGCACAAACAGCAGGCATTTTATGCCCCGACCCGCCGCGAATGCGAAAAACTCTTCGACTTAGGCAAAAACCAGACAAGCGTGAATTCATCGAAACGCAAGAACAGGTGAGATATGCGCTCTGGCAAAGACTTGGAACTCGTGACACTGACCAAGCGCTATGGCGACACCACCGCCGTGGACGCGATCAATTACGTCTTTAAGAATGGCACCTATGTGTGCCTCTTGGGCCCGTCGGGCTGTGGCAAGTCCACGACGCTCAGAATGATTGCAGGACACGAGAGCGTCACCGATGGCTCGATCCTGTTAGACGGGTTCGACATTTCGCACCTGCCGCCCGCAAAACGCGGCACGGCAATGATGTTTCAGAGCTATGCGCTCTTCCCGCACCTGAACGTGCGCGACAACGTGGCGTTTTCCTTGCGCATGAAAGGTGTCGACAAGACGGAGCGCCACAAAGCCGCGGGCGAGATGCTTGAGCTGGTGCATATGACCGATTTCGCGGACCGTCTTCCGGCGCAACTCTCCGGCGGCCAGCAACAGCGTGTGGCCCTGGCCCGCGCTCTGGTGACGAAGCCCCGCGTCTTGTTGCTTGATGAACCGCTCTCGGCGCTCGATCCGTTTCTGCGCATCAAAGTGCGCGCGGAGCTGAAGCGCATTCAGCGCGAGTTGGGCATCACCTTCCTACATGTGACCCACGGTCAGGACGAAGCCCTCGCGCTCGCCGATGAGATCGTGGTGATGAACAACTCCGTCATCGAACAGGCCGGTCCCGCACGCGATGTGTGGAACACGCCGAAAACCGAATTCGTCGCGCGGTTCATGGGCGGTCACAATGTGATCTCTCTGGATGGCGCCAAAGTCGCGCTGCGCGCCGATGAGGTGCTTCTGGGCGACACAGGTCTGCCCGCCACCGTCACCTCCGTCGAATATCAGGGCGCTCATGTGGCGATGACCTCGATGACGGAAGCAGGCGAAGAGGTTCTGGCCCTCGTGCCCGAGAGCACCTTCTTTTCCAATCCAAAGAATCCGGGCGACGCCGTGAGCCTCGCTTGGGACGAGGGGCGGCTGCACCGCCTCCAAGCCTGATAAAAACCACTCCAACAAGGGATGAACTTACATGTCTAAAATGCGTTACTCTCGGCGTGCCGTGCTCAAAGGCGGTGCCGCTGCCGTTGCCGCCTCTGCGCTCCCCGCGCCGATGGTCTGGGCTCAGGAAATCAAGGACATCACACTGCGCCAGTTCGGCACCGGCGTGTCGAACCTCAACGATGTGGCCAACAAGGTAAAAGAAGATCTGGGCTTCACGCTCGAGATGACCGCACTGGATTCCGACTCCGTGACCCAGCGCGCCGCGACCCAGCCCGACAGCTTTGACATCGCCGACATCGAATACTGGATCTGTAAGAAAGTCTGGCCGACCGGCAACCTTCAGGCCATGGACACCTCGAAAATCGCCAACTACGACAAGATTGTCGGCATTTTCCGCGACGGCAAACTGACCCCCGAGAGCACCATCGCACAGGGCACCGCCCCGCATTCCGTGGGCTTCGTCGACGGCCCGGGCGGCACCTCCTTCGCCACCGAAGAAACCGGCTGGATGACCCTCATCCCGACGATCTACAACGCCGACACGCTGGGCATTCGCCCCGACCTGATCGGCCGTCCGATCGAGACCTGGGCCGAGCTTCTGAACCCGGAGTTCAAAGGCAAAGCCTCGATCCTCGACATTTCCTCGATCGGCATCATGGACATGGCGATGGTCTGCGAAGCCATGGGCGAAATCCAATATGGCGACAAGGGCAACATGACCCGCGAAGAGATCGACAAAACCATGGCGATCTTTACCGAGGCCAAGAAGAACGGCCAGTTCCGCGCCTTCTGGAAGACCTTTGATGAATCCGTGAACCTGATGGCTTCGGGCGAAGTCGTAATCCAATCCATGTGGTCGCCGGCGATCACCGCGGTGAAATCGCGCGGCATCGAGTGCGTCTACCAGCCGTTGAAAGAGGGCTATCGCTCCTGGGGCGGCGGCATCGGCCTGTCCTCTTCGCTCTCCGGCATGGAGCTCGATGCGGCCTACGAATACATCAACTGGTATCTCTCCGGTTGGGTCGGCGGCTACCTGATGCGTCAAGGCTACTACTCCGCAGTTCCGGAAACCTCGAAGAACTTCATGACCGAGAACGAGTGGGGTTACTGGTTCGAAGGCAAGCCCGCGACCGACGTCATCACCTCGCCGACCGGCGACGTGCTGGCCCAAGCCGGCGAGACCCGAGATGGCGGCTCCTTCTACGACCGCATGGGCTCCGTGGCGTGCTGGAACGCCGTCATGGACGAGAACCAATACATGGTTCGCAAATGGAACGAGTTCATCGCGTCCTAATACAAAGAGGGGGCGCTGCCCCCTCCACCGTGCAGGCGTAACGCCTGCACGTCTCCTCCCCGGGATATTTCAAGACGAAAGAAAGCAAGCGATGCTCAAGAACCGTCACATCCAGGGCTGGCTTCAGGCCTCGCCTTTGACCCTGATCCTGATCGGGTTCCTGATCCTGCCGATCATCACCATTGTCGTGGTGAGTTTCTGGCAGGCCACCGAGTTTTCGATCATCCCGGCGTTTACGCTTGAGAATTACGAATTCCTCTTCGGCTCTCCAGTAACCTACAAAGTGTTCTTCGCGACCTTCAAATATGCCGCGATCACATGGGCGCTGACGCTCCTGATCGGCTTTACGGTCGCCTATTATCTGGCCTTTCACATCCAGAACCAGACAACGCAGATCGCGCTGTTTCTCTTGTGCACCATCCCGTTCTGGACCTCGAACATCATCCGGATGATTTCCTGGATCCCCTTCCTCGGGCGCAACGGCATCGCGAACTCCATGCTGCAAAGCTGGGGCGTGATCGACCAGCCTTTGGAATGGTTGCTCTATTCCGATTTCTCCGTGATCCTCGCCTTCGTGCACCTCTACACGCTTTTCATGGTTGTGCCGATTTTCAACACGATGACGCGAATTGATCACTCTCTGATCGAAGCCGCCCGCGACAATGGCGCCAGCGGATTTCAGACCCTAATCCACGTAATTTTGCCCCTCACAAAGCCCGGCATCATGATCGGCACGATCTTTGTGCTGACCCTAGTGATGGGCGATTTCATCACCGTGCGGTTTATGTCCGGGTCGCAAAAGGCCAATGTCGGGCGGTTAATCTCGAACGACATTTCCCTGCTGCAATACCCCTCCGCCGCCGCCACAGCCGTGATCCTTTTGATCACCGTATTGATCGTGATCGGCATCCTGTTGCGCTTTGTCGATATCCGAAAGGAGCTTTGAGCTATGGAAAAGAAATCCAAATCCTTCTACGTGCTCACCGCCTTCTTCGGGCTGTTCATCCTGTTCCTCTACGGCCCGACGCTGACCATCGGCATCCTGTCTTTCCAAGGCCCCGGCGGGGGCCTGACCTTCCCGATGCAGGGCACCTCGCTCAACTGGTTCCGTGAGTTGTTCCAAGAGCAAGCCGTGGGCGACATCTGGGGCAGTTTCCGCCGCTCCTTCGCGCTTGGCCTTATGGTGATGGTGACGACCGTTGTGGTGTCTGTCATGGGTGGCTTTGCCTTCCGCAAACGCTTCGCAGGCTCGGGCATTCTGTTCTACCTGATCATCGCCTCACTGGTGATCCCCTCCATCCTGATCTCTCTGGGCGTCGGCCTGATCTTCAACCAATTCGGCTTGAAAATTCACTGGGCCACCTCGGGTTTTGGCTCCCAACTCACTTGGACCCTGCCCTTTGGTCTCCTAATCATGTTCGCCGTGTTCAACCGCTTCGACAAATCCTTTGAAGAAGCCGCCCGCGACCAAGGCGCCTCCCCTTGGCAAACCGTGCGTTATGTGGTCTTGCCGATCATCGCGCCCTCGCTCATCGGGGTAGGCCTCTTTGGCTTTACGCTGTCCTATGACGAATTCGCGCGCACCCTGTTGACCGCAGGCTCCTACAACACGCTGCCTCTGGAGATTTTCGGCATGACGACCAATGTGACCACGCCCGTGATCTATGCTTTGGGCACGATGACAACGCTGTTCTCGCTGCTGATCATCGGGGCGTTCTTGTTGACCGTCTGGGTTTTGGGTAAACGCCGCGCCCGGTTCGGGTCGGATGCGGGCAAAGGTGTCTGAGGCAAGCCGTGAAAATTCTCTTTCTCAATCCCAATTCCACCGAGGCCATGACCGAGAGCGTCGTGGCAACGGCCCGCGCGACCCTGCCCGAGGCGGACATCCTCGGCTGGACCAACCATGACGGTCCGCCCGCCATTCAGGGTCCCGAAGATGGCGCGGCGGCTCTGGCCGGGCAAATGGCGCTTTTACCGAAAGCGCGCGCCGAGCGCGTCGATGTCATCGTCATCGCCTGTTTCGACGACACTGGCCTGAGTGAGATGCGCGCCGAGGCGCATTGCCCGGTGATCGGGATAGGCCAGTCGGCCTATCACATGGCGCTTTTGATGGGGCAAAACTTTGGCGTGGTAACCACGCTCGACGTCTCCGTTCCGGTGATCGAGGGGAACATCCAACAACAAGGCTTCAGCGAGCCGTGCCTCGGCGTCAAAGCCAGCGGCATTCCGGTGCTCGACGTCGAAGAGGGCCGCCCCGAGGTGCTGGACCGGTTGGCAGAAAACATCCGAAGCATGGCCGAAGAGGGCGCGTCCGCGATCATCCTCGGCTGTGCGGGCATGTCGGCGCATCACGCGGTGCTCTCCGCGCAAACCGGGCTGGTGCTGATCGACGGGGTGCGCGCCGCAACCGCACTGGCGCAGGCGATGGGGCTGATGCAGCAGCACGCGCACTAAGCGTTTAGTGCGAGCTGAGCCAAGCCGCATTGCCCCGCGCCAAAAGACTGTCCTCAGGAATCTCTGGTAGGCTGTCCGGCACCGATGTGTTTGCCACCGCCAGAGAGGTCTCAAAGTCGAGCCCCAAAACACGCAGCATCGCCGCCACGAAGGCCTCCACATCCACCTCATCGCCAGCCATGATCCGCCGGAGGATCGCGATGGTGCCGACTTCGAGCATGTCGAAAATCAGGCTCTCCGGTACGTCCTGAAAGGCACCGCACTCAATCCCGTCAGAGATAAATCGCGGTCCGGTTTCGCAGAGCACAGAGGCAAAACTGAAACTGCGCCGCCCCAGACGCGCGGTGAATTCGAGGAAAAGCGTGTTGCGTCGGGCGATCTCGATAAAGACGTGGATACCATGCGCGATACGCTCCGCGGGTGGCTGGCTCAGATCGGCAGTGTCCTTGACCAAAAGCACCACCTCACGCCCCAAAGCGATCCGCGCTGCCTCAAGCACGTCCTCGATCGTGTCGAAATAGTTGTAAAACGTCCCGCGTGAGACGCCCGCGCGGCTCACCACATGGTCGATCACCGTGCCATTCAGCCCGCGCTCGGCAAAGACCAGAATAGCCGCCTCGATCAGCCGCTCCAGCGTCTTCTGCCGCCGCGCGTAACCGACCCGCGTCCGGTGATCTTCTTTCTGTTGCTCGGGCATATCGTTCATGTCTCCACTCCGGACTCCGCTTCAGGTTTGACGCCGAACACGATGCAATAAAGTGCGGGCGCGAACAGCAATGTTATCAACGTCCCCGCGATGATGCCGCCCATCATGGCATAGGCCATCGGCCCCCAGAACACCTGACGCGAGATCGGGATCAGCGCCAGCGAAGCCGCGGCGGCCGTCAAAAGGATCGGGCGTGCGCGGCTGTCGGAGGCCTCAAACACCGCCGCCCAGCGCGATTTACCCTCGCGCCGCAAATCTTCGATCGCCTGAATGAGAATGATCGAATTGCGGATCAGGATGCCGAAGAGGGCCAAAACCCCGAGTAGCGCCACAAAGCCCATTGGTGCCCCAGCCGTCAACAGTGAGGCAACCACACCAATCAGCCCCAATGGGGCGACAGCCATGACGACGAACATCAGGCGGAAGCTCTGCACCTGAATCATCGTCAGCGTCAGAATGATCAGCAGCATGATCGGCATCACCGCCATGATCGGCGCCTGACTGTCGGCGCTGCTCTCCACGGTGCCGCCAACCTCGACCGTATAACCGCGCGGCAATGTCTCGGCGAACGCCGCCACGATGGGCGCGAGATCATCGACGATCGTGGCCGGCAGGTCGTCATTGGCAATCGCCGCCTTGACGGTGATCACCGGCGCACGGTCTTCTTGGCGGATCAGTGGCTGTTCGGTGACCCAATCCAGCGTCGCGATGGAGGACAATGGAATGGCCACGCCTTGCGTATTGGCGAATTGCAGGTTTTCAAGCGCGCTCAGAGTCTTGCGATCACTTTCCGCGCCGCGAATTTGAACGTCGATCAAATCGCGGTTTTGACGGATCTGGGTCACCGTCGAACCCTCGAACAGCGACGAGAGAACCCCCGCCACATCGGATTGTGTAAGCCCCAACTGCCGCAGACGCGCCTGATCAAGATCGACCCGCACAACACGCGTCGGTTCATTCCAATCGAGGGCAATCGCCGTCAGCCGATCATCCGCCGCAATCGCCGCCGCAAATTCCCGCGCATGATCACGCAGATCGGCATAGTCAGGTCCGGAGACGCGATACTGTACGGGCTTGCCGACGGGTGGCCCCATTTCAAAGGTCTTTGGATAGAATTCCGCCGACGGCAGTGCCTCGGAATAGGCACGGATTTTCGCGATCAACCGATCCCGCGCCTCCAAGTCGGAGGTCATGATCAAAAGCTGGCCGATGTTGGGACCGGGCGTGAGAGATTCGAGCGTCAACACAACACGCGGCGCGCCTGTTCCGGCATAGGAGGTCCAAAAGCTCACCTCGTCCTGATCCTTCAGCCACGCCTCAAAGCTGGCGATGGTGCTGTCTGTCGCGTAGATGCTTGCGTTCTGGCGCAGGGTCACATCGACCACGACTTCGGGGCGATCCGAGCTTGGGAAGAACTGTTGTTCGACCTTGGTCATCCCCACAACCGAGAGGCCGAACACGACGAATGTCAAAAGCACGGTGAGGAATTTATAGCGCATCGCCAGCCGCAACATGACGTGGAACCGACGCCGCAGCCACCCCGCCTCGCCATCGTAATGTTTCCATTTCTTCGGTAGGAAAGTGGCGCCCAAAACGGGCGCAAAGAGCACCGCAACGATCCAGCTCAGCACCAGAGAAATCGCGATCACATAGAACAGCGTGCGGGTGTATTCGCCCGCCTGAGAGCTGTTGAGCCCGATGGGAATGAACCCCGCCGTGGTGATCAACGTGCCGGTCAGCATCGGCCAGGCAATCGAGGTCCAGGCATAAGACGCCGCCTTGCGCCGCCCCTCGCCAAGCTCGAGCCGCGAAATCATCGTCTCAATCGCGATCATCGCGTCATCGACCAAAAGGCCCAGCGCGATGATCAAGGCGCCCAAGGAAATCCGCTGCAACGTGATGCCCAACATCTCCATGAAGACGAAAGTCAGCGCCAGTACGAGCGGGATCGTCAGGCTGACGACAAAGCCCGCGCGCATGCCCAGCGACACAAAACTCACCGCCAAAACGATCACCACCGCCTCGATCAAAGCCTTGACGAAATGGCCCACCGAGTTGTCCACCACCTTCGGCTGATCGGCGACGTGATGCATCTCGATCCCCATCGGCAAAAGCGCAGCCTGCTCCATCATCGTGCGGTCAAGTTCCTCGCCGAAATCGAGGATATTGCCGCCGTCCAACATGCCGATCTTGAGCCCGATGGCGGGCTGGCCATTAAAGCGGAACAGCTCGCTCGGCGGGTCGTCATAGCCCTCGGAAATCTCGCCGACATCCGAAAGCGTGAAGAAAATATCGCCCGAGCGCAAAGGCGCCTGGGCCAGAGCCTCGACCGTATCGAACTGGCCAGTGACACGTAGCAAGATGTTCTCATCTTCGGTGGAAATCATCCCCGAGGGCACAATCGCGTTTTGCGCCGAGAGGGACGACAGAACCGCCCCCGCGTCGAGGCCAAAAGCCGCCAGACGACGCGCGGAGAATTCGAGGTGAATGACCTGATCACGGGTGCCGAACAGTTCAACCTTGCCCGCATCATCGAGGCTTTGCACCACATCGCGAATGTCCTCGACATAGTCTTTCACCTCTTCCGGGCGGAAACCGTCTGAGGTGAAGGCGTAGATCGTGCCGAACACATCGCCAAAATCATCATTGAAGGAAAAGCCCTGAAATTCCGATGGAAACTCAGCGCGAATATCCGACATCATCTGACGCACACGGGTCCAGGAGGGCGTAATCTCGCTGTTGGGCACATCATCGCGCAGGTCGACATAGACCATCGCGATGCCCGGATAGGTCACGGAGCGCGTGCCATCAAGCGTGGGCAACTCCTGCAGCTTGCGCTCAATCCGGTCAGTGACCTGCGTCACGGTTTCCTCGGCGGTGGCACCCGGAAAACTGGCGGATACGATCATGGTGCGGACGGTAAAGGACGGGTCTTCCTCACGCCCCAAACGCATATAACTCAGAGCGCCGGCCACCACCGCAACGATCATCAGGAACCAGATAAAGGAGCGATGCCCCAGCGCCCAATCGGACAGGTTGAACCCCTTCATTGCAAACGCTCCCCGACCTCTTGGCCGTCTTCCAATCCGTGAACCCCGTGGGTGATGATCTCGTTGCCTTCTGCGAGGCCTTCGACGATCACGATGCGATCCCCGACCTCGGCGCCCAGCGTGACAGGCGTGAAATGTGCGACCCGCGTGTCGCCCTCTGTCGTTACGCGCCAAACGCCCGGTGCCTCAGCCGTTCCGCCAATCGCCGTTTGCGGCAGGGTCATCACGGGTGCTCTGTCGCTGTTGTAGCTCGCGGTGATCAGAGTGCCGATGCGGTAGTCCTCCGGCGGATCGGTCAGGATCAGACGCAGCCGCCGCGTGTCGAGGCTGGTCTCAGCAACAGGTTCGACCACACTCAACTCCGCCTCGACCGGTGCCACACCTTCGGCGCGGTGATAGACCGTGAAACGCGCATTCTTCGGGATGATCGAGGCAAAGCTTTCCGCCACATCGATGATCGCCTCACGCCCCGTCGGATCGGCGATCTCCATCACGCTCACACCCGGACTCACCATCGTGCCCGGCTCGACATAGGTGTTCAACACGATGCCATCGCGGGGTGCGATCAGCTGACCGTAGCCCGCCGCCTCACGCGC
Organism: Celeribacter sp. PS-C1; assembly: GCF_019429625.1. Lineage (GTDB taxonomy): Bacteria > Pseudomonadota > Alphaproteobacteria > Rhodobacterales > Rhodobacteraceae > Celeribacter. Next base: position 58,786 of record NZ_JAHXRW010000005.1, on the reverse strand, counting down.
GCGAACCAGATCGGCACGCGCGCTGTCCGCCTGAGCCACTGCGGCATCTCTGGCGGCGCGCGCCGCCTCGATCTGGGCCGTGGTGGCAACATTGCGGGCCACGAGAGCGGCCACACGGTCATATTGCGTTTGAGCAAATTCTGCCTGCGCCTCGGCGGAAGACACGGCTGCCTCCGCAATGGCAACATCCTGCGCCAGCGTGATCTGATCGAGGGTTGCAAGACCCTGCCCCGCCTTGATCCGGTCGCCCGCTTCGACATTCATCGCGGCCATGCGTCCGCTGGTCTGAAACGCCAAGGCCGCCACGTCCTCGCCCCAGATCACCCCGGAGAACTGACGCTCGACGGAGGGATTCGAAGAGATAAACTCGGAGACCACAGGCCGCAAGCCTTCGACCACGATCTCGGAGGTCTGACCGGAGCCCGCAGCAAACATCGGGGAAGTCAGACAGAGGCAAAGGCCCAAAACGATCCGTTTCATTCTGTCGCCTCCACGCCTCGGACTTTGCGCCCGTCAAACAAAAGATGCGACCCCGCGCCGACGACGAGATCGCCATCGCTCAAACCCTCGGACAATTCGACATGTGTGTCGTCGTAACCCGAAATCGTCACCGACGTCAGGGAGACTGTGAAACTCTCGGGGTCGACCAGCCAGACGGCAGGCCCCTCGGCATTGGCACTGAGTGCAGTCCAGGGCAAAACGATCCGGGTGTCAGTCATAACGGCGGCACGACCGGAGATCGACGTGCCGATAGGAATGTCACCTGTCTGATCCACAGGAATATCCGCGCGAATTTCAACCGTCCCGGTGTTGGTTAAAACAGGCAGAACCTCGGTGACCGAGGCTTTGAACGGTGGCAGCGGGCCGTTCGGGTCCAACTCGACCTCGCGCCCACGCATACGCGACAGGCCCGCCGCGTCGGGGGCGAGAAAGACGGCCTGCAATTCGCCTTCCGGGGCCAGTTGCACCACGGCTTTGCCGGCGGAGACCACCTCCCCCAGATCGACGAAACGATCCGTGACGATGACATCGCGCGCGGCGCGCAGGACTGTGTCGTCATTGGCCTGTTCCGCAGTTTCCAAAAGCGCTACGGCCTGATCCCGCGTGGCCTTGGCGGCCAGATAGCTTTGCTGCGCTTCGTCATATTGCGCCTGCGTGCCGACGCCGCGATCCAAAAGGTTCTGGGCGCGCGTGCGGGCCTGATCCGCCTGAACCAAGGCCGCCTCCGCCGCGTCAAGGTTGGCTCTGGCCGCATCGAGTTCGGCGACAATATTTGTCGGATCAATTCGGGCGATCACGTCACCCGCGTTGAAATGCATGCCGATCTCGGCGTTGAACACGTCGATCTGCCCACCGCGCCGAAATGACGCTGGAAAACTGTCGGAGGCCTCGACCGACCCGACCAGCCGCAATTCCTGTTCGATGGGATGCGATTGGGCCTTGATCACCTCGACGGCCATGGGCGTTTCTGCCCAAAGTGTCATGGGAAACAACGCCATGACGAGCCATCCGAGCGGTGTTCCGACTGTTTTTCGCGGTGTCATTTCGGTGCTTCTCCTGAAATCGTTACGGCACAAAACATGGCTGCCACCCTCATATGCACCTCGGCGCTCTTTCTTCAAACATTAGAAATGACAACTTCGTCAATATTAAAATTTGCCGCATGTCCCATTGTGAACGCAACGTTCCACGACATCTTTTAAAATTTCATGTCCAGATAAAGTTGACAGAAAAACTAAGGTTTAATATCCAGTCAACAGGACCGAAGCACTTCGGCGAGTCGCGTGGACAGCGCGACATCCTAGGCAAGCAGAGACGAAAAACGTCCAGCCAGTCTTGGTGATTTTAACCGCGCGATAAACGCACCGCCCACCCGCAAGGCAGGCGGGTCAATATGACCGATGAAAACGACAAGACCTTAAAGGCCTCCGATATGAACGCACATGTAACTTCGATGACCGCAGATGCCGGTCAACTTCCCCCCGTCGATGCCCGTAGCCTGATTGCCGATGGCAGCACGCGCCAGATCAATCTGGACGGCCAGCTTTACACCCTGCGCATCACCCGCGCGGGCAAGTTGATCCTGACGAAATGACAGCACATCGCCTGACGTCCCAAATGCGCCCCGCGTTCGGAGAGCTGAGGAAGGCTTTGCGCTTTATCTCTTCGATCTCTGCGCGCGGGTGAGCTCCGCAGCTGGTCAGCGATAGGTGCGCTCTTCCAGACTAGCCCCCGCAATGGCAGCGTCACAGGCCTCAAGAAACGCATGCTCCGCCACCGAGAGTTTCCGGCGCGGGTTGGTCAAAATGTAAATGTTGACCAAGGGCAGATCGTCATAGGGCGGCAATTGCCGCAAACGCCCCAGATCGACGTCACGCTTTGCCACATGCATGGGCAAAGACCCTATGCCGACATTGGTGATGATCATCCGGCGCAATTCGTGCAGGCTGGCCGACACGCCACTCCATCCCGAAGCGATCTTGGCCCGCGCCCTCAACCGCGCCACGGGCTCCAGCGGGCCACCATCGGTTTCGGTCTGAAACGACACGGAACGCTCGCCTTCCAGTTCGGCGAGGGGAATCGTTTCACGATCAAACAACCGATGCCGCGGCCCGCAATAGAGGCCGAAATACTCTCGGTAGAGCACCTGCGCCTTCAACCCTGCCGGTATTTTATGCAAAAGGCAGATCCCCAAGGACGCCCGGTTCTGGTTCACCCGCGACACGATCTCTTCACTGTCGGCGACGGTGAAGGAAAAACTGACCTTGGGGTGCGCCTCTGTGAAGGCGTGCAGCGCGTCATCGAAATGCTCACTGATCACATGCGACGCGGTGACAATGGAGATATGCCCGCGCAATTCTTCCGTCCCATCCTCGAGCAAAGACGGCAGTTGCGAGACTGCGCCAAAGATCGACGAACACTCGCCGTAGAGCAAGCGCCCGGCACGTGTCACGTTGAATTCATTCGGTTTTCTGACGATCAACTGATGCCCGGTCGTGTCCTCAAGCCTTTTGAGCGCCGACGAGATCGTGGGCTGCTTCAACCCGAGGTAATCCGCTGCCCGCGAAATCCCGCGTTGTTCGACCACCACCATGAAGGTGCGAAGCAAATTCCAGTCGAGATGCCAGGGGAATCTCTGTTCGTAAGGCTTAACCATAGATTTCACCAATGTTGAACATTTGTATTATTTATTTGCGTGATGATGGGCCACATGCAAGCTTTTTCGCCAAGGCGGCCTTCGACGCCGAAGAAATCAGACGGCTTAAAGCCGCTTCAAAAGACAGATGGACCATCAGGAGAGTGACATGACCAAGCGCAGAACCTTCATCAAATCGGCCGTAATGGCGGGCAGCTTTGCCCTCGCCGGGCTGAGCATCACCGCCCCTCTGGCGGCAGAAGAGCTTGAAACACTAAAAGAAAAAGGCGTGATGCGGATCGCCATGTCCGGCGCCTACCCGCCGTTCAACTTTGTGAGCGACACGAATGAGGTCGTGGGCTTTGACCCGGCCATCGGCACAGAGATCAACAACCGCATCGGCCTTGAGACCGAGATCGTCACCACCGCATGGGACGGCATCATCGGCGGGCTTCTGGCCAACAAATACGACGCCATCGTCGGCTCCATGACCATCACGGACGAGCGCGCCGAAGTCGTCGATTTCGTGGGCCCCTACTACACCACAGGCCGCGCGATCTTTACCAAACCGGGCAGCGGCATTTCCTCGCTCGCCGATCTCGAAGATGTGCGCGTTGGCGTGACCCTGGGTGAAACCCATGAAGAATGGGCCAAGGACAAAGGCTATAAAGTCCGCACCTACAAAGGTCTGCCGGAACTGCTGCTCGAACTGGAAAACGGCCGCGTGGACGCCATCGTGAACGACTCCATCGCCGCCATTCTCGCGCTCAAAGAGAACGGCTACGAATATGAAATGTTCAACGATCCGGAGACCGAACCCTTCGGCGCTGGCATCGCAATTCGCAAGAACAACCCGGAACTGAAAGCTGCCATGCAAGAGGCGCTCGACGCCATGATGGAAGACGGCACCTACACCACCATTGCAGAAGAGTGGATCGGCGAAGACATCCGCTGATCACTTCTGTGGCTGATCCGTCCGGCCCCTTCCGGCGGGTCAGCCCCTTTCGATCCTCCCGTGAGAAAGCCCCACCCCCATGGATTTTGAGCTCATCCTTAGGGTCTATCCCTATTTCCTAGAGGCCGCCGTCGTGACCATCGAATTGTCGGTGCTCACCATCCTGCTGGGGCTGGCCTGTGGCGCGCTTGGCGCCGCAGCGCGCCTGTCGCGCTTTGCCCTGCTTCGGTTTCTCGGCGCGGCCTATGTCAGCGTCTTTCGCGGCACGCCCGCGCTGATCCAACTGTTCATCCTCTATTTCGGCGGCCCCCAGATCGGCATTCAACTCGATGCCTTCGAGGCCGGTGTGATCGGACTTGGCGTCAATATCGGCGCCTATATGACCGAAACCATGCGCGGCGCGATTGTCTCCGTCGACCATGGTCAGACCGAGGCTGCGCGCACCTTGGGCCTGTCCCGCGCACAGGCATTTCGAAAGGTGACCCTGCCGCAGGCGATGCGCCTGATGATCCGCCCGCTTGGCGTCAACATCAACGCGCAGATCAAAGGCACGGCACTTGTCGCCGCGATCTCTGTCGTCGAACTAACTTACACGGCCCAGCGCTATATCGGCTCGACCTACAAACCCTTCGAGATGTTTTTCATCGCGGGCATTCTCTACATGATCATCATCACCGTGACCGGCAAAGGCATCGCATTTCTCGACCGAAAGGCGCGCCTGCCATGATCCGCCTCATCCCAATTCAGACATCGAAAGGCGCATCCCATGGGTCTTGATTTCAGCGTTGTCCCCGGCTACCTCGACACGATTTTGATCGGCGTCCTCTGGACCATCGCCATCACCGTCTGCTCCGCGATACTGAGCTTTTTCGGTGGCATCCTGTTCGCGGTCACCGCGCTTTACGCGCCGTGGATCCTGCGTCTCCCGGTGCGCTTCTTCGCCTGGCTCTTCATGGGCACACCGCTTCTGTTGCAGCTGTTCCTGATCTATTTCGGGCTTGTGGAACTCGGCATCGACCTTCCGGCCTTTGTCGCCGGGGTGATCGGGCTGGGCCTGCATTTCGCGGTCTACAATTCCGAACTGATCCAGACCGCCATTCTGGCCGTCGACAAAGGTCAAATGGAAGCCGCCCGCACCCTTGGCTGTTCGCGCGGTCAGGCGCTCCGCAAGGTGGTCATCCCGCAGGCCGTGCGCGATGTGATCCCGCCCATTGGCAACAACATGATCGCACTGCTCAAGGATTCCGCTCTGGTCTCGGTGATCGGCGTTTCCGAGCTGACCCTCTCCTCGCAACTCGCCATCGGGCGCACATATCGGCCGTTTGAATTCTACGCCGTCGCCGCCCTTTTCTACTATATCGTCAACCTCGGGATGGAAGCCGTCTTGCGCAAGATCGAACGCAAAACCGCGCTCTCCCGCTAAGCTTCAAGGATCTGACATGACCGAAGCCAACAAATTCGTAGACATCCGTCACGCCCAGAAATCCTACGGCGAATTGGAAGTGCTCAAGGACATTTCGCTCTCCGTCGACCGGGGCGAGATTGTCGCCATCATCGGCCCGTCCGGGTCAGGCAAATCGACGCTTCTGCGCGCGATCAACGATCTTGATCCGCTCACAGGCGGCGAGGTCTGGCTCGACGGCGTGCAGATCAACAAAGATCTGCCCTACCGCCAATATGAAAAGCACATCAACGCGATGCGCCAACAGGTCGGGATGGTGTTCCAACATTTCAACCTCTTCCCGCATCTCTCTGTGCGCGACAACGTCACCATGGCGCCGAAAATGCTCAAAGGCATCTCCGACGCCGAGGCAAACGCCTTGGCCGAGGAACAACTCAAGCACGTCGGCATGTTGGAACGGATCGACTATTTCCCCTCACAGCTTTCTGGCGGCCAGAAACAGCGAGTCGCCATCGCCCGTGCGTTGGCCATGAAACCGAAACTCATGCTCTTTGATGAAGCCACCTCGGCACTCGACCCGGAACTGGTCGAAGAGGTGAACCTCGTCATGAAACGCCTCGCCGAAGAGCACATGACCATGATCATCGTCACCCACGAAATGGATTTCGCGGCCTCCGTCTGTGATCGCGTGATCTTCATGGACAAAGGTGTCGTGGTCGAGGAAGGCCCGCCCTCCGTGGTGTTCCAGAACCCGACCGAGGAACGGACCCGCGAATTCCTCCGCAAACATCTCTCTCAATATGCTGAAGGCGCCAAGTAAAATGACCCAGGATCGGAGTCACATGTTTTCCCTCACCAAGCTGCCGCGTCCTTATCTGGATCGGGGCGAGGGGATTTATTTCTACGACGAAGCCGGCAAACGCTACATCGACGGCTCGTCCGGCGCGATGGTGTCGAACATCGGCCATTCGAACCCACGTGTTCTGGCCAAAATGAAAGCCCAGATGGACCGCTCGACCTTTGGCTACCGTTTGCACTTCCGGACGCATGCCTCCGAAGATCTCGCGACAAAAATTGCCGAGATGATGCCGGAGGGGCTGGACCGCGTGTTTTTTGTCTCGGGCGGCTCCGAAGCGGTCGAGTCCTGTATCAAACTGGCGCGGCAATATGCGCTGGCCAAAGGCGAACCGGAACGCTGGAAAGTCATCTCGCGCTTTCCCTCCTATCACGGCTCGACCTTGGGCACGCTGGCGCTCACAGGCTATGATCCGCTGGCGCGCCCCTTCGATCCGATGCTGCGCGACATGCCAAAGATCGCAGCACCCCGCACCTATCTCGACCGCGACAATCTCACCGAGGACGAACGCGGCCTGAAATACGCCGAGCTTCTGCGTGACAAGATCATCGAGGAAGGCCCCGAAAGTGTTGCGGCCTTTATCATGGAGCCTGTCGGCGGCGCCTCCACCGGCGCGCTTGTGGCGCCCGACAGCTATTTCAAACGCATCCGCGAGATTTGCGACGAATTCGGCATCCTTCTGATTTTCGACGAGGTCATGACCGGCGCCGGGCGCACCGGGAAATTCGTGGCCTCCGAGCATTACGGCGTGATCCCGGACATCGTGTCGATGTCCAAAGGTCTGGCTGCAGGCTACGCACCTCTGGGCGCCATGGTCGCCAAGGGTGACATCGTCGAGGTCGTCGAGGCGCAGGGCGGCTTCCTGCATGGCTACACCTATTCCGGCAACCCGCTGGCCTGTGCCGCCGGTCTTGCCGTGCTCGAGGAGATGCAGGACCAAGGCATCATCGAAAACGCCGCCAAGATGGGCGATGTGTTGAAAGCGCGTCTTGAGGCGCTGATGGAGCGCTATCCCTTCATCGGTCACGTCCGCGGCAAGGGGCTTTTGCTGGCCTTTGAGTTGACACAAGACCGCGACGACATGGTGCCGCTGCCGAAAGAGTGGAATGCCTATCTGGAACTGGTGGAACTGGCTTATGAGCGTGGCCTGATCATCTATGCACGACGCACCCGTGGCGGCTCGGAAGGCGATCATTTCCTCGTCTGCCCGCCTTTGATCATCACAGAGGCGCAGATCGACGAGTTAATGACCATCCTGATCGACAGTCTAGACGCTTTTGCAGCCAACCACGATCTTCCGGTGCTTGATCATGAAACTGCCTGACAAATCCACTTCTCTGGAGGCGGCCGTCGCGCGCATTCCCGATGGGGCGACCGTCTTGGTCGGCGGCTTCGGTGTGCCCGGCACGCCCTTTTCTCTGATCCGCGAATTGCAGCGTCAGGGTCAGAAAGACCTGACCTTGGTGAAAAACGACGCCAACGAGGCGGGGATGGGGATCGACCATTTGCTGGCCAGCGGTCAGGTGAAAAAGCTGATCGTCACCCATCTGGGCCTGAACGCGAATGCGATCGCGATGATGAATGACGCTCGTCTTGAGGTCGAGTTTTGCGCACAGGGCATTCTGGCCGAACGCATCCGTGCAGGCGGTGCGGGCATCCCCGCGATCTTGACCGACATTGGCATCGGCACAGAGCTGGCTCTGGGCAAACAAGTCGTCGAGATGAACGGCAAGCCGCTTTTGGTCGAGCCCGCGCTTCGCGCCGATGTCGCACTCATCCATGCGGACCGCGCCGATCCTTTCGGCAACCTCGCCTATGCCGCCACCGCGCGCAATTTCAACCCGCCGATGGCCATGGCCGCAACCATAGTGATCGCGGAGGCCGAGCGGCTTTTGCCTCTGGGTGATCTGTCCCCCGAAGAGGTCGAAACCCCCGGCGCCTTCGTCGACCAGGTGGTCGAACTCCCTGAGATCAGCGAGGATTACGGCGTTGTCAGACGTTAAACTTCCAGAGGTGAAACCCATCGACCCGCGCACCCGCATGGTCGCCCGCGCCGCGCGTGACATCACCCCCGGCATGGTGGTCAATCTCGGCATCGGCCTGCCGACCAAGGTGATCAACCACCTGCCCGCCGACCTGCCCGTCTGTTTGCACACCGAAAACGGCATGACCGGGATCGGCCCGACGCTGCCTTATGAGAAAGCCGACCGCAATCTCATCGACGCGGGCGGGGCCTATGTCTCTCCCGTCTCCGGTTCGGCCTATTTCGACAGTGTGGTGTCTTTCGCGCTGGTGCGCTCCGGGCGGCTTGATCTGACCATGCTGGGCGCTTTTGAGGTCGCGCAAAACGGCGATCTGGCGAATTGGAAAATTCCGGGCAAATTTTCCCCCGGCGCAGGCGGCGCCATCGAGTTGGCGCAAAAGGCCCGGCGCGTTGTAGTGATGACCACGCACACGGATCGCAAGGGCAATCCCAAACTGTTGGAACGCTGCTCCCTGCCACTAACTGCGGAGCGCGCCGTAGATCGGATTTTCACCGACATGGCCGTGATCGACGTGACCCCCGAGGGTTTTGCCCTGCGCGAATTGGCCGAGGGTGTGAGCGTGACCGAAGTCATCGCCGCCACCGGCGCCAAGCTGATCCTGCCCGACACCGACATTCCAACCTTCTGAGGCACGTCATGGACCAAGAGCTTCAAACCCGCATCCTCTCTGCGGTCGATACGCTGTTTGATCGCGAGATCGAATTCCTCTCTGAGTTGACCGCGCACCCGTCGACCCGCGGGGCTGAGCAAAGCGCGCAGACCTTCATGGCCGCGGAGCTAAAAGATCGCGGCTTGGCCGTCGATCAATGGCAGATCAACGTCGATGAAATTAGCCATCTGCCGGGATTCTCGCCGGTGCTCACCCCCTATGAGGACGCGCAAAACGTCGTCGGCACCCACAAGAGCCAGACGCAAAAGGGTCGCTCGCTTATTCTCAATGGTCACATCGACGTGGTGCCCGCTGGCCCCTTGGACATGTGGGACCGCGCGCCTTTTGAACCGCATCTCGCCGACGGCTGGCTTTATGGTCGGGGCGCAGGCGACATGAAGGCGGGACTGGCCTCCAACCTCTTCGCCTTGGATGCGCTGCGCCACTTGAACCTTGCGCCTGCGGCCGACGTATTCTTTCAATCCGTCGTCGAGGAGGAATGCACCGGCAATGGGGCGCTGGCCTGTCTTGCGCGCGGATATCAAGCCGATGCGGCGCTGATCCCCGAACCCTTCGAGGAGAAACTCGTCACCGCCCAGATCGGCGTGATCTGGTTTCAGGTGCATCTCAAAGGATTGCCGACCCATGTCGCCTATGCGGGCTCGGGCGCCAATGCCATTGAGGCCGCGATCCCGCTCATTGCCGCACTCCATGAGATGGAGCATCGCTGGAACGCCGCTGACCAACGGCACAAGGATTTCGCCCATCACGACCATGCGCTGAACCTGAACATCGGCAAGATTCAAGGTGGCGACTGGACCAGTTCTGTCCCCGCTTGGTCGGTGATCGACGTGCGTATGGCGATCTTTCCGGGGCAGGATATCGAAGCCGCGAAGGCCGAGATCGAAGAGGTTATTTTAGACGCGGCGCGCCAAAACGCCTTTCTCAAGAACGCCCTGCCAGAGGTGGTCTATCACGGCTTCATGGCCGAGGGGTATGCTCTCTCCGAAGACACATCCTCCACCGCCAAAGCCGCCATCAGCGCGCTGGATCAGGCGCATCTGGCCACCACGGGCGAGGCACTGGACCGCATGGCGATCACGGCGACGACCGATGCGCGGTTCTTCGGGCTTTATGCCGAAACGCCCGCGCTGGTCTATGGGCCCCGCGCCGAGGCAATTCACGGGTTCAACGAACGTGTCGAGCTTGAAAGCATCCGCCGCATCACCCAATCCACCGCACTCTTTATCGCCGACTGGTGCGGCGTCGAAACTCTCTAAGGACCAAACTCATGCGTGACGCAGTCATCGTTTCCACCGCCCGCACCCCCATCGGCAAAGCCTATCGCGGCGCGTTCAACAACCTCGAAGGCCCCGCTTTGGCTGCCCATGCGGTGCGGGCCGCTGTGGCGCGCGCGGGTCTCGAAGGTGGAGAAATCGAAGAGGCCGTGTTCGGATCAGCCCTGACCCAAGGCTCCACCGGCATCAACGTCGCGCGTCACATCGCGATCGCCTCCGGTCTGCCCGACACAGTCGCAGGCGTCACGCTGGACCGGCAATGCGCCTCGGGCCTCAACGCCATCGCTTCGGCCGCTCATATGGTCATGGCCGAGGGCGTGGATGTGGCACTTTCCGGTGGATTAGACTCTATTTCTCTGGTGCAGAACAATCACTGGAACGGCTATCGTTACAAGTCCCCCGGCGTTCCCGACAGCTATTACATGTCGATGATCGAGACCGCAGAAGTGGTCGCCGAGCGCTACGGCGTGTCTCGCGACGCGCAGGATGCCTATGCGTTGGCGTCACAGCAAAAAACCGCTGTTGCGCAGGATCAGGGTCTATTTTCTGACGAAATCGTTCCGGTGGAGGCCACTAAGATTGTGACCGACAAGGCCACAGGCGAAAGCCATGAGGAGGCGGTGAGACTGGAGCAGGATGAATGCAATCGCCCCGGCACCACGCTTGAGGGACTCTCCAGCCTCACACCCGTTTTGGGGCCTGACAAATGCGTCACCGCCGGCAACGCAAGCCAGCTCTCCGATGGGGCCTCGGCCTGTATCGTCATGTCCGGTAAAGAGGCCGAAAAGCGTGGATTAGAGCCACTTGGCGCCTTTCGCGGATTTGCCGTTGCGGGCGTTGCGCCGGAGGAAATGGGCATCGGTCCGGTGTTTGCCATTCCGCGCCTGCTCGACCGCGCGAGTCTGTCGATTGACGACATCGGCCTTTGGGAAATCAACGAAGCCTTCGCGGCGCAGCTTCTTTATTGCCGCGATCGCCTCAGCATTCCTGACGAGTTGCTCAACGTCAACGGCGGCGCGATCTCTATCGGGCATCCCTACGGCATGTCAGGCGCGCGGATGGCGGGGCATATCCTCTTGGAGGGCAAGCGTCGCGGGGCACGCTATGGCGTCGTTTCCATGTGCATCGGTGGCGGTCAGGGCGCGGCAGGGCTGTTCGAGATTTTCTAGGGCTTCAGAGCCGCGGCGCTGAGCACCACAAAGAAACATATTCGCACAACAGAATGTGAATCTCTGTGCGTGTTAGCGCAGGGCAGTGTTGAATTCTTTGTATTGAGGCACATTGCCACGCGTGAGAAGAGCGCGGTGTTCATTTGTGCTATGTTACGATTGCTTTGGGAGGAGGGGCGGTCGGTCCACACGGCTCAAATGACAGTGAAAACACTGTCAATTAGGATAGAAAATGACCGAAGAAACCTCCTCGAAGCAGTCATGGACATGGCTGCTCGTCCTGCTTGGCGCAGTATTGGCGCTGGTGGGTCTCGGGCTGGCTGTTGGCGGCGTGATGTTGATCGCGCGTGGCGGCAGTTGGTATTATTTGCTTATGGGGCTCGCGCTTGTGGCCTCCGGCGTTCAGATCATGCGCGGCTCGCCGAGCGGCACGATCATCTACGCCATCGCCTTTGCCCTGACCGTGGTCTGGGCGTTCTGGGAAGCAGGCCTCGATTTCTGGCCTCTGCACGCCCGGATCTTTACCTTCTTGATCATCTTCATGCTCATGATGGCGCTTCACCCGCTGACGCTCAAACGCGCCGGTCGTGCGCCGATGACGGGACCGTTCCTCGGCATTGCCGCGGTGTCTTTGGTTGTCGTTCTGGGCATGGTCTGGGGCATGTTCCAGCCGCATGGTCAGCATAATTTCGAGATCGCTTCGGGTGAAACGCCCGTTGCCGAAGGCGCGCCGACGGACTGGAGCAGCTATGGCTCCACGCCCGACGCCACGCGTTTTGCGGCGCTGGATCAGATCACGCCCGACAACGTCGACGAGCTTGAGGTCGCTTGGACCTTCCGCACTGGCGACATTCCGGACTCCCCCAATGGTGGCGGCTCCGAGGACCAAGGCACACCGCTGCAAGTCGGTGAAGACCTCTATTTCTGTACGCCCAACAACATCGTGCTCTCCGTGAACGCGACGACTGGCGAAGAGAACTGGCGTCATGATTTCCCGACGGACACCCGCACCTGGGTGCGTTGTCGCGGTCTGGCCTATCTCGACACGTCTATTCCGCTCGAACAGCCGACCGTCGAAGGCGCAACGCCTGTGACCCCGTTCAACCTGCCGGAAGGGGCCGCCTGTGAGAAACGCATCTACATGAACACCATCGACGCGGTGCTCGTGGCTTTGGATGCCGAAACCGGCGCGCTTTGCGAAGGCTTTGGTGACGCGGGCATGATCGACCTGAAACAGGGTCTGGGGGACGCGCAAGCGCCGCTCTACTCGCTGACCTCACCGCCACTTCTGGCGGGCTCCACCATGGTTGTGGGCGGACGTGTCGCCGACAACGTGGCGCTCGATATGCCGGGCGGTGTGATGCGTGGCTTTGACGCCATCACCGGCGAGATGAAATGGGCCTTCGATCCGGGCAATCCCGAAGATCGCAATGCGCCTGCCGACGGCACCGCCTATACGCGTTCCACGCCGAACGTCTGGGCGCCGATGACCTATGACGCGGAGAGCAACACCGTGTTCATGCCGGTCGGCAACGCCGCCATCGACCTCTGGGGTGTGGAACGCACGCCGGAAGACGAGAAATACGGCGCCTCCATCCTTGCCCTCGATGCCACCACCGGCGACGAGAAATGGGTCTATCAGACCGTGCACCACGATCTGTGGGACTTTGACGTGCCGATGCAGCCGACGCTGATCGACTTCAAAGGCACGCCTGCGCTGATCTTTGGCACCAAAGCCGGGCAGATCTTTGTGCTTGATCGTGCGACCGGTCAGCCCCTGACCGAGGTCGAAGAGATCGACGTCAAACCAGCGACCATTCCGGGCGAGAAATACGCCCTGAAACAGCCGCTCTCCGTTGGCATGCCGCAAATCGGTGCGCCGCATCTGACCGAGAAAGACATGTGGGGCGCAACCCCGTTCGATCAGCTGATGTGTCGTGTGATTTTCAAAGGCTATCGCTACGAGGGTCTCTACACCGCGCCGGACACCGATTATTCACTGTCTTTCCCGGGCTCGCTTGGCGGGATGAACTGGGGCGGTCTGTCCTATGATCCGACCGCGAACACCATCTTCATCAACGACATGCGTCTGGGCCTCTGGGTGCATATGATGGAACAGGACCCGGATGCTGCGGCTTCCAATGGCTCCGAAGCCGTCAACACCGTGATGGGTGGCGTTCCGCTCAAAGGCACGCCCTACTCCGTCAACAAAAACCGCTTCCTCTCGCCGCTGGGCATTCCTTGTCAGGAGCCGCCGTTCGGCACGCTGACCGCTGTCAATCTCGACACGCAGTCCGTCGCCTGGGAAGCGCCGCTTGGCACGGTTCAGGACACGGTTCTCTTCGGCATGAAGATGCGCCTTCCGATGCCTGTGGGTATGCCGACCATCGGTGGGTCACTGTCGACGCAAGGCGGTCTGGTGTTCTTTGCTGCCACGCAAGACTACTGGCTGCGTGCCTTTGACAGCGCGACCGGCAAAGAGGTCTGGAAAGTCCGCCTGCCGGTTGGCTCGCAAGGCACGCCGATCTCCTACGTGTCGCAGGAAGACGGGCGTCAGTACATCGTGATCTCCGCTGGCGGTGCCCGTCAGTCGCCGGATCGCGGCGATTACCTGATCGCCTACGCTCTGCCGCAAGGCTGATAAAAAACAAGCGCTGGCCAGTTCACACCGTGGGCTGGCCAGCGCTCATATGTTCGGCGAAATCTAGGTTAGACAAGGTCCTGCGGCAGAACCGCCGCCGGAATATTCTGGTAGCAGACCGGACGCAGGAAACGACGAATGGCCATCGTCCCCACCGAGGTCGCTCCGAAATTTGTCGAGGCCGGGTAAGGCCCGCCGTGCACCATGCTATTGCAAACCTCGACGCCGGTCGGGAACCCATTGGCCATCACCCGACCCGCCTTGCGTTCGAGAATGGGCATAAGTTGGCCCGCGAGCGCCATGTCGGCATCATCCATATGCAGCGTTGCGGTGAGCTGACCCTCGAAGGATTTCGCCACCTCGATCATCTGCGCCGCGTCCTTGACGGTGACGATGAGACCCAAAGGTCCGAAGACCTCTTCAGACAGCACCTCATTCGCCAGCCAATCCTCTGCCTTCACTTTGAACAGGAATGGCTTCGCCTCGCGGCGATCGCACATCTGGGTCAAAAGCTCCTGCACTCCGGGCTGAGTTTTGATCTTATCGCCGCCTTTGACATAGGCGTTAGCGATGCCCTCAGTGAGCATAACCTGCGACCCGGTGGCGGTGAGCGCCTCAAGTGCGGCTTTGGTAAAGGCCTGCTCTTCGTCACCTTCGACAACCACAACAATCCCCGGATTGGTGCAGAACTGCCCTGCACCCATCGCCAGCGATCCGGCCCAACCTTGCCCAAGCGCCTCGCCGCGCGCAGAGAGCGCCTCCGGCAAAAGGAACATCGGGTTCACGGAGCCAAGCTCGCCAAAGAACGGGATGGGGTTGACGCGTTTGGCGCACAGATCAAAGAGCGCGCGACCACCGGCCAATGAACCGGTGAAGCCCACGGCATTGATCAACGGATGCTGGACCAAAGCCGCGCCGACCTCATGCGTGCCACCATGCACCATGGAGAAGACGCCCGCAGGCAAACCGCATTTCTCAATCGCGGCTTTGAAGGCATCGGCAACGATCTCAGAGGTGGCCGGGTGGGCTTCGTGGCCCTTCACAACAACCGGACAGCCCGCTGCCAAAGCAGAGGCCGTATCCCCGCCCGCGACCGAGAAGGCCAGCGGAAAGTTCGACGCACCGAAAACCGCGACCGGCCCGATGGGACGTTGCATCAGCCGCAGATCGGGACGCGGCAGAGGCGCGCGGTCGGGCAGCGCCTCGTCATAACGGCGGTCCAGATAGTCGCCCTTGCGGATGTGATCGGCGAAGAGTTTGAGCTGCCCCGTCGTCCGCCCGCGCTCGCCCACAAGGCGCGCTTCGGGCAGGCCACTTTCGGCCATTGCGGTGGGCGTGATCAGATCGGCGCGGGCCTCGATCTCGGCGGCGATGGTTTCGAGAAACACCGCGCGTTCTTCGCGCGTCGTATAGCCATAGGTCCAAAACGCATCTTCGGCGGCTTGCACGGCCTGATTGATCAGCGCGGGCGTGCCTTTAGAAAAACGCTGGCCCTCACCGGTCGTCGGCGTGGAGGTAAACGCGTCCTCGCCTGCAACCCAATCGCCTACAATCAAATGTTTCCCATGCGGGGTGAATGTCATGTCGTATCCTTTCAGAATCTCAGAACAGTCGACGCCGCGCACGACACCTCACACCACGGTAAACCCGTGAGCATAGGGGTCGCGGTCGTCGATGAAGATGGTGTTAAAGCCGGTCTGACGCGCCCACCCGCCGATCGAGGGAATGATGGCATCGCGCTCGTCGTCCTCGGCACCGACTTTGACGGCGGCTTCGACCCGGCCCTTGAAAAGGCTGCCGATAATGCTTTCGTGAATGAACTCATCGCCCACTTTGAGCCGGCCTTTGGCGGCCCATTGCGCCATACGCGCCGAGGTGCCGGTGCCACAAGGCGAACGGTCGATGGCCTTGTCGCCATAGAACACGGCGTTGCGGGCCGTCGCGCCCTCGACGGTCGGCTTGCCGGTCCACATGATATGCGACAAGCCGTTGATCTCCGGCTTTTCGGGATGCACGAAATCGTATTTTTCATTGAGCGCGCGGCGCAGCGCCCGGCTCATCTCGATCAATTCCCCCGCCGTAAAATCAGCCATGTCGTTGAAACAGGCCTGCGGCTCGACGATGGCGTAGAAATTACCGCCATAAGACACATCCACCGTGACCTCACCCAGCGCGTCAATCTCGGCGGTCAGCCCCTCGGCATAGAGGAAGGCGGGCACATTGGTGAGGCGCACCTCTTCGACGAAACGGCCCTCTTGGCGGTAGTCGATGGACACGGGACCGGCGGGCGTATCGAGCATGAGCCTGCCCGGCACTTTCGGCGTCACCAACCCGTTCTCAATCGCCATGGTCACTGTGCCGATGGTGCCGTGACCGCACATCGGCAGACAGCCGGAGGTTTCGATGAACAGCACGGCAACATCGCAATCTTCGCGCGTCGGCGGATAGAGGATCGAACCGGACATCATGTCATGCCCGCGCGGCTCGAACATCAACCCGGTGCGGATCCAGTCGAACTCGCGCAGAAAATGCGCGCGCTTTTCGATCATATTCGCGCCCTCGAGACGCGGACCACCGCCGGCCACGAGACGCACAGGGTTGCCACAGGTGTGGCCGTCGATACAGGTGAAGGTGTGATTGCTCATGCGCGATATCCGGCAAATCTGGTGGGACGAAACGGAGTGAGATCGAGGGGCGGTGTGCGACCACCGATCAGATCAGAGACCAGCCGGGCGGTTCCCGCAGATTGCGTGAGCCCGAGATGGCCATGGCCAAAGGCGAACACCACGGAAGAAGTCTCAGGGTGCGCGCCGATGACAGGGAGGCTGTCCGGCATGGAGGGGCGGAACCCCATCCATTGCTTGCCGCCGTCTGTGTCGAGTGTCGGCAGGAACCGCTTGGCCTTGGTCAAAAGCGCCTCGGCACGGGCCATGCGCGGGGCGAGTGTCATCCCGCCCAGTTCGACCGCGCCACCGACCCGTACGCCTTCGCCGATTTTCGTGACAACAAAGCCATGATCGGAGAATGTCAGATGGGTTTTCAGGTCAAACGCGCCCGCAGGCAGCGTGGTGTTATAGCCGCGCTCCGTTTCGAGCGGCAGCTTGAGGCCAAGAGATTTGAGAAGCGGATTGCCATAGGCACCAGCGGCCAGAACCACCTTATCGAACCGCTCCTCCCCGTCAGACGAATGCACAATCGCGCCTTGGTCAGTCGGCTCAATTCGGGTGACCTCGCGCCGAATAAAACGCGCGCCCAGACGCTGCGCCTCTTCGGCGATGCGTCGGGTCCAGACCGCCGGATCGGTGACGTTTTTCCACTCGGGCGTAAAGCCCGCATGGGTAAAGCGCGGATCAATACCAGACTGAATTTCGGCAATCGCCTCGGTGCCTGTCAGGAATTCAAATTTCACACCGGCCTTGCGACGCTCGTCCCAGCCCGTTTGGCTGGCCTGAAACGCGGCCTCTCCTTCGTAGAGCTGCATCTGCCCTTCAGGCCGCATCAGTTCGGAGAGGTTGAAATCAGCAACCAGCGTATCGAGCGCGTCTTGCGACAGGCGCATCATTTCAGATTGCGCCTTGAGCGCTGCGGCATAGCGGTCCCGCCAGCTCGCGCGCCAATAGCGGATGAGCCAGGGTGTGATCTTCAATGCGTAGGCGGGCGGCACCGAGAGCGGCCCAAGCGGGTCAAGCAGCCATTTCGGCGCCTTCTTCATGATCCCCGGTGTCGCCAGCGGAATCACATCGGCAAAGGCAAAGGCCCCCGCGTTGCCCTGCGAGGCGCCGGCAGCCACAGAGTCGCGGTCGAGCAGCGTCACCTCATGGCCATCACGCGCCAGATCGAGCGCGACACTCGAGCCGATGATTCCCGCTCCGATAACACAAACCTGCATGAAGAGAGCCCTTCCCTGATCTCACGGCCTGATCTTACGAGCCGTAACGCTAACACCCTGCATTTGCCTTGTCGACAATAAAAATTTTAAAAAGGGTATGGCGCCGTATTCCCCCTTTATGCAAACATATTTCTCGCTCAGCAGAGGACATCTATCGCATGACAAAAACCAAAGAAAAGAAAGCCGATCAGCCTCCGCTAAAGCGCGGATCCGGGGTCACGCATGTCTATGAGACCCTGCGCAACGAGATCATTGAGCTGAAACTCACCCCCGGCAGCCCCATCGACGAAGTGCAGCTGTCCGAACGGTTTTCTCTGTCACGCACGCCGATCCGGGAGGCGCTGGTCCGGCTTGCGGCCGAAGGGTTGATCACGACACTGACCAACCGCGCCACGATCGTATCGAACATCGACTTTCTGAATTTGGGCGATTTCTTTGACGCGCTCACTTTGATGTATCGCGTCACCACGCGGCTGGCGGCACAGAACCATCGCCCGGAGCATGTTGCCGAGATTCAGGCCTTTCAGGATGCCTTTGCCCGAACCGTGGCAGAGCAGGATGTGCTTGGGATGATTGCCTCCAATCGCGACTTCCATGTCGCCATCGCAAAGGCCGGGGGCAACCGTTATTACATTGAGTTGTTCACTCGGCTTCTGGACGAAGGGCGCCGCATCTTGCGTCTGTATTATTCCTCCTTCAACGACAAGCTGCCGCAGCAATATGTCACTGAACATGAGCACATCATCGCCGCCATCGTCGCCCGCGATATCGCCCTCGCTGATGAACTGGCGCGCGTCCATGCAGATCAGATTGTGTCGCAAATCCAGTCCTATATTTCCGCCGACACACGGCCGAACGCCTCTCTCTCGCTCTAAAAGCGAGTCTCTATTCCTTTCGAAAGAGCGGCCCGTTCGGGCCGCTCTTTTTGCTTTCTAGCTCTTCACAATCCAAACAACACATTGCTTTTAAACCACTTATAAGTCCAATTTCATTTTTAAATTTTATTTGTCGACAAATAATTGTCCAAATGATATTTCAAATATCGACAAAGCAGAAACGTCGGACACCTCCCGCGCCCGAGACTGCAAGGCACACTTTGAAAGGACCGCAGATGAGCGACACGATCTTTACCGGCTGCATTCCCGCGCTGATGACCCCCTGCACCGAGGCCCGCGAGCCCGACTACGCGGCCCTGGCCCGCAAAGGTCAGGAGTTGATCGCGGCAGGCATGTCCGCCGTGGTGTATTGTGGCTCTATGGGTGACTGGCCGCTTTTGACCGATGAGCAGCGCATGAAAGGTGTCGAGGCCCTTGTCGAGGCCGGCGTGCCCGTCATCGTCGGCACCGGCGCCGTGAACACGAAATCTGCCGTCGCCCACGCCGCCCACGCCGCGAAAGTCGGCGCCAAAGGTCTGATGGTGATCCCGCGCGTTCTGTCCCGCGGGTCCTCTGTCGCCGCCCAAAAGGCGCATTTCGCCGCGATCCTTGAAGCGGCCAAAGACATCCCTGCCGTGATCTACAACAGCCCCTATTACGGCTTCGCAACCCGCGCCGATCTGTTCTTTGAACTGAACGCCGCCTACCCGAACCTCATCGGCTTCAAAGAATTCGGTGGCGCCAAGGATTTGACCTACGCGGCTGAAACCATCACCTCCGGCAATGACGATCTGACCCTCATGGTCGGCGTCGACACCCAGGTGTGCCACGGCTTCATCAACTGCGGCGCAACCGGCGCCATCACCGGCATCGGCAACGCGCTTCCGAAAGAGGTGCTGCAACTCGTCGCCCTGAGCAAGAAAGCCGCGACCGGAGACATCGAAGCCCGCAAGAAAGCCAAAGAACTGGAAGACGCGCTCATGGTGCTGTCCTCCTTCGACGAGGGCCCGGAGCTTGTGCTCTTTTACAAGCGCCTGATGGTTCTGACCGGGGATGCGGAATATGAGCTGCACTTCAACGAAACCGACATGCTTTCGCCCGCACAAAAAGCCCATGTGGATAGCCAATACGCGCTGTTCCGTGCGTGGTATGATGCATGGGTTTGATCCTCTGACATCATTCTGACGACCAAAGGCGGGCACTGCGAGTGGCCCGCCTTTTCTATACTCCACACAGCCAAGGAGAGCGCCCATGCGCAGCACGAAAGTCATCCATGTTGTTTCCTGCCATGCCGAGGGCGAAGTTGGCGATGTAATCGTCGGAGGTGTCGCGCCTCCGCCCGGCGAGACGGTTTGGGAGCAACGCAAGTGGATCGCGCAAGACGAGACCCTGCGCAATTTCATGTTGAACGAACCGCGCGGCGGTGTATTCCGACACGTCAACCTACTGGTGCCGCCAAAGCATCCGGAGGCGCAGGCGGCGTGGATCATCATGGAGCCCGAAGACACCCCACCCATGTCAGGGTCGAACTCGATCTGCGTCTCCACCGTGCTGCTCGACAGTGGCATCATTGCGATGACAGAGCCCGTCACCGAGATGGTGCTTGAGGCCCCCGGCGGGCTGGTGCGGGTGCGGGCGGATTGTGCCAATGGCAAGGCCGAACGGATTTACGTCGAGAACCTGCCCTCCTTCGCAAGCCGCCTTGGCGTGCCGCTGGAGGTGCCGGGGCTGGGCGAGATCACCGTGGACACGGCTTTTGGCGGCGACAGTTTCGTGGTCGTTGACCCCGTTGCTCTTGGGGTCGATCTGCGGGCAGAAAACGCGCGCGAGATTGCCGAACTGGGCATTCGCATCACAAATGCCGCGAACGCGCAGTATCGCTTTGAACATCCGACCAACCCGGATTGGACGCATCATTCCTTTTGCCTCTTTGCCGGACCGATTGAGCGGAATGGTGCAGAGCTGCGCGCGCAATCGGTGGTGGCGATCCAACCCGGCAAACTCGACCGCTCTCCCACCGGGACCGCCGTTTCGGCCCGAATGGCGCTTTTACACGCACGCCAAGAGATGGGGCCGGAGGACCGTCTGACCGGCGTGTCGATCATCGGCTCTGAATTTCACGGCCGCATCCTCGGCACCGTGGCATTGGGCGACACGGAGGCGATCCGCCCAGAGATCAGCGGGCGCGCATGGATCACCGGCACGGCGCAGCATATGCTTGACCCAACAGACCCGTGGCCGGGCGGTTATCGCCTGTCCGACACTTGGCCGAAGATCAAAGGGTAACCCCCCGCGCTCAGTTGGAAACCCAAGGCGGCGGGGCGGCCGGTGCCCGCCCCGACCGCGCGGTTTCGGCGCATTGCGCGAGTGAGCCGAAACGCACGGAACGGCGCGACAGGCCTGGCGCGTAATGGGCGTATTTGCCGGAATTGGTCATCAAGACTTGGGCCGAAGGGGGAAACACCGGTTCAGAGATCGAGCACCAACAGAGATCCGGCACGATCTTGACCCCAGAGTTTTCAAGACGCGCCTTGACGCCACTTTCCGTAATCGCCGAGAGGCTCTGACGCCCCAGTGTGATGATCGTCACCACCTCAGGATGTACCTTTGCCCCCTCCATAAGATCGGCAAAGGCCTCGCATTCGGCGATCGAAAAATGTGGACTGCCCAGCGCGACAAGTTCGACCTTTTCCCCACCAGCGTTGAACTCGCCCCAAAGCTGGACGAAATCCTCCGGCCCGAGGATGGCCTCATCGGCGTTTGGCGCGGGCGGCATCTCCGCCTCCGGCGTGATCCCGGCGATGTGCAGCATCGGCGAAGCAGAAGTGGTGCCATAGGCGGCGCAAAGAGCCTTGAGATCATCCTCGCTGGGCGTGGTGTCTTCCAGCCCGCGCAAAAGCGGAATGCGATCCGGCGCCGCCTGTCCCAATAGCCAACCGAGCATCGGCCAGAAGGCATCGTCGATCCCCTCAGGCACACTCACCGTCACGATCCGGCGCGGGGCACGGTTTTGATCGAGATAGACCCCGGCCTGTGCCGCGCGCCCGGTCAGTGCGATGCACAGATCCATGAAATCCGCGTGTTTCACGGTGCGCGCGCCCAACACGCTGTTGGCGTAGATCACCGCATTGCTTTCGGCCCAGGCGATGTCTTCGCCCTCTGTAGGCCTGTCCGCCAAAAGATAGGGCGCGCAAGTGAAACTGGGCTTTGCGCCCATCTCGACATAGGCGTCGGCCAATTGGCTGGCGGGCAGACCGAAATCTTCGGCCACACCCTGATTGCGCCAATTTGCATGATCAACGGAGATTGCATTCATTGTGGTCGGCACCCGCACCCGTCCGCCTTTGTCAGCCATGGCGCGCGCAAAGGTCAAAAAGGCGGGGCTGGCGTAGATGCAACCGTCGATATGGACCCGGCTCACATCGGTCAGACGCGTGGCGCCCTGCGCGATGGCCATGGTCACGATAATCTCCATCGCCAGCTGCGCGGCCTCCCCAAACGTACCGGCGAGAAACGCACGATCGGTCTCGGTCAGCTCGACCGCCGCCGCCATGCGCGACAAAGGCCATGTCTTATCCCCCGCGATGAGATGGGTTGCGGTAATCTCCGCCGCCTCTTCTTGCGCCAGCTGATCATAGTCCTCATCCGAGAGGCGCAGAACGGCGATGGGACGGTCGAACAGCTTGGTCGCGACCAGCGCGCCAAGGGTCAGAATGTCTTCGTTTTCGCGAAAGATCAGCGCCCGCGGCGCCTGTCCCGCAAAAGCAAGCCCAAGCAACACCCCGCTGCCTGTACAAGAGCCGCGACTCGTCGGCATCATGACGATCTGTCCCGCCAGCGTTTGGCCATGCTGCGGGTGATGAGCGTCGATGATCTCGCCCGTGGCCGGATCGACCCCGCCCCAAACACTCAGCCCCTCTTCACACAAAAGCACGGGCGCTTTGACTTTGGCCTCAACGATCAGATCTGGCATCTCATGTCCTCCTGTGGCGCTCCCAGCAATGGAAACCGCCCAAGTCACAACATGGGTATTCCGTTTGCCGGGCTGGGATTGCTATCATTGTGAGTGACGCAGATATATGCTTAAACAATCAAATATGGTAAGAAAAGAAAAATACGATGACGATGGACAGCGCCACGGATCAAAACCCCGGTGAGGATTGGGAAGCGGAACGGCAAAACCTCCGGAGCGAGCTTGGCACCCGCATGAAAGCCGTGCGTCAGGCCGCTGGTCTGACCTTGGACGCCGCCGCGCAGAAATCCGGGGTGGCCCTGTCGACGATTCACAAGATCGAAAACGGGCGCGTCTCGCCGAGTTATGAAAATCTTGTCCGGATCGCGCGGGCCTATGACATCGGCATGGAACGCCTGTTCTCGGAAAACACCGAAGCGATGCAGACCACGCGCCTCACCGTGACAAAGGCAGGCCAAGGCCAGATCGTGCGTTCGAAGAACTTCGAATATGAGGTTCTATGTAACGCGCTCGTGGACAAAAAAATCATCCCGCTGGTGACCACCGTCGAACAGCGCAACGCGCTCAAGGCAGACGAGCTTGAGGCCCATACCGGCGAAGAGACGCTCTATGTGCTGACGGGCCGCGTCGAATTGGTCGTCGAACATTATCAGCCGGTGATCTTGGAACCCGGCGATTGCGCCTATTTCGACAGCACCTTGAAACATGGGTTGCGGGCGCTCGACGATGTCGAGACACGAATTTTCTGGGCCTGCACCTACACCGACATCACCCAATAATCAGGGCGCCAGCCCCACCGAAGGACGACAAGATGAGCACACCCGCCCCGATATCCGTTGAAGAGCTGCACCAACGTGTTCAGTCGATTTTCCTGTCCTGCGGCCTCACTCCGCAAAACGCCGAGGCCGTCACCGATGTGATCGTCGCGGGTGAGCGCGATCATTGCAAATCGCACGGGATTTACCGGATCGAAGGCTGCATGCGTGTGATCAAGGAAGGCATGGTCAAACCCGATGCCATCCCGGAAATCGTCGACACAGGCAAAGCCGTGATCGAAGTGGACGCCAATGCAGGGTTCTCGAACCCGGCGTTCTTTGCCGCCAAAGAAATGCTTGTGGCGCGGGCGAAAGAGACCGGGCTGGCCGCTTTGGTGATCCGCGATTGTTTGCATTTCTCGGCGCTCTGGCACGATGTCGAGGCACTGGCCGAAGAGGGCCTCGCCGCGCTCTCCATGTGCCCAAGCTACGCCTCGGTCGCCCCCACTGGTGGCACCGAACCTTTGCTAGGCACCAACCCCTTTGCCTTTGGCTGGCCGCGCCCTGACAGCCACCCCTATGTCTTCGACTTTGCCACTTCGGTGGCCGCACGGGGCGAGATCGAACTGCACCGCCGGGCGGGTACGCCGATCCCTGAAGGCTGGGCCATCGACCGCGACGGCAACCCCACGACCGACCCGGATGCGGCCCTTGCGGGGGCGATGTTGCCCTTTGGCGGGCACAAAGGTTCGGCGATTGCCACAATGGTCGAATTGCTCGCGGGCGCGCTTTTGGGTGAGTTCATGAGCAAAGAGGCGCTCGAGTTCTCCGGCGGCACGCATCTCTTGCCCCGTCACGGGGCGCTGATACTTGCGCTTGATCCGACGACCTTCTCCGCGCGCAGCGGACGCGATCCTTTGGCCGAGGGCGAGCGGCTTTTGACCGCGATAGCGGGACAGGGCGCGCGGCTTCCATCGCAACGGCGGTTCAAGGCGCGCAAAGAGTCTCGAAGCCAAGGGATCACACTCAGCGAAGCCGAGCTTGCGCAGCTTGACCTCTTCGAAGCCAAGGGCCTCGCCGCGCTTTAACGCAGGCGACAGCCCATAGAAAAAGGCGCGGGAGTTCTTCTCCCGCGCCTTTCGTCGTGTGAAAGACCTCTCACCGCACGCTGGCGAGAAACTTTTGCGTCTCCACATGTTGCGGATCGCCGAACAGTTGCTCCGGCACACCGATCTCCGCCATGACACCTTGATGAAAGAACGCAACCCGGTCGGATACGTCGCGGGCAAAGCTCATTTCATGGGTGACGAGGATCATGGTCATGCCTTCTTCTGCCAACATCTGAAGCGTCTCCAGAACCTCGCCCACCAGCTGCGGATCGAGCGCCGAGGTCACCTCGTCGAACAGCATATAATCCGGCGACATCGCCAGCGCGCGGGCTATCGCCATACGCTGTTGCTGGCCACCCGAGAGGCGCGTCGGATAGGTCTTGAGCTTGTCGCCAAGCCCCACGTGTTTGAGCTGCTTCTCGGCGATGGCTTCGGCTTTTGCCTTATCCATCCCCAAGACCTTGCGTGGCGCCAGCGTGACGTTCTCCAACACGGTCAGATGCGGGAACGCGTTCCACTGTTGAAACACGATACCAATCTTTTGCCGCAACTTGTTGAGGTCAGTGCTTTTGGCGTGCACCTCGGTGCCGTCGACCAAAATCTTCCCCGCGTTGATCGGCTCTAACCCGTTGATACAGGTCAGCAGCGTAGATTTCCCTGAGCCGGAGCCACCGATCACGGTGACCACCTCGCCCTTATTGACGTTCAAATCGATGCCTTTGAGAACCTCAAGATCGCCAAAGGATTTGCGGACATTCTGGATCTCAATCATTGGACCACCTTTTTTCGAGATAGCCCCCGAAACGGGCAAGCGGGAAGCTGATGATAAAGTAGAACGCGCCGCAGATCAGAAGCAGGAACATCGGTTCTTGCAGGCGCGTGATGAGGATTTGTGTGGATTTCAAAAGCTCGGTGACCTGAACCACATAGACGAGTGCTGAGTCCTTCATGACGCCCAGCGCAAGACCGATCCAAGAGGGCAAGGCTACACGCGTTGCCAGCGGCAGGACGATATAGCGCATATCCTGCCCCCAAGACATGCCCAAGGACCGCGCCGCCCGGCGCGTGGTCGCGGGCACCGCATCGATGCCGCCGCGCACGATCTCGGCACAATAGGCCGAGGTGTAGAGCGAGAGCACCAGACAGGCGACGAAAAAGCCGGAGACCTGTAGCTGAAGCACCATACCGACGAAAGCATTCGCCAGCACAAGTTGGATCAACAGCGGCACGGAGCGGAAGATGTCGAGGACAAAGGTCAGAGGCGCGGAAAGCACCGCACCCAGTTGCACGCGGATGACCCCGAAGAGGATGCCCAGCACCGTGCCGATCGCCACAGAAATGGCGGTCACGACGATGGTGATGCCCGCGCCCTTGGCGAGGAAGATCAGGTCATTGGCGGAGAGAGCTGTGTCAAACATGTCTGTCTCCTCAATACCGGAACAGGCGCATCGCGATCAGACGCGCGCCGAGGGTGATGATTTTGGTGATGACGTAGAAAATCACACCGGCAATGGCGAAAAGCTCGAACGTGCGGAAGGTCAGCGCGTTCAGATCCTGCGTCACGCCGTAAAGATCCATATTCATGCCAACTGTGACACCCAGTGAGGTCATCAGGATCGCCCAGACCATCTGGTTCGTCATCGGCAGAAAGGAAATCCGCAACATCTGCGGCATGACGATATAGCGGAAAGACTGCACCGGCGTCATGCCAAGTGAACGCCCGGCACGGGTTTGCGTGTCCGGGATCGCCTTGAGCGCGCCGCGAAAGTTTTCGGCCAGATAGCCCGCATTGTTGAAGGTGATGCCGATCAGAAGCGAGGTGAAGGGCGAGAAATGGATGCCGAAGCTCGCGATCCCGAAATGCGCCATGTAAATCTGAAACAGCGCGGGCGTGTTGCGGGCGATCTCGACCCAGGTGGTCGCGATGGCTTTGAGCGGTCTGGAGCCGGATTGGCGAAACAGGGTCAGGAGGATGGCGAGCGCGATGCCGAGGAGCATCGACAGAACCGCGACCTCCATCGTCACCACCGCGCCGTCCAGCATCTTTGGCAGTCGCGCCAGAGCCTGCTTCCACTGGAACGTATAATCGAACATGTGAGTTCTATTTCCCTGGAGAGCAATAGAGACGCGGCACGGGAAACCCCGCGCCGCGATGGAGAGCCGTCAGAGCTTAGCGATAGACGCCCGGCACGGAGAGCGACGGGACATCGCCACCGATCCATTTTTCATAGAGCTCTTCGTAACGCCCGGTGCGGACCTGTTGGTTCACGAAGAGATCGAGGTAGTTCAGGAAGCCGTATTCGTCGCGTTTCGCGAAGAGACCGACATAGTCGATGTCAAAGGGGGCTGTGCCAACGACAGAGATGCCCTCGAAATTGCCGGACTTCACATTGGCCTGCGCCACGGTCGAGGTCGACACGGTTGCGTCAAGCTGGCCTTGGCTCAGCGCGAGGAACACGTCAGCCTGCGTCTGATACGGACGGAAGGTGGAACCTTCGCCCCATTCGTTGACGAATTCTTCCAACGCGATGGCCTCATAGGTGCCCGCGACGGCGCCCACGGTGTGGCCTTTCATGGCTTCGAAGGAGTCGATGCCGGTTTCATCATTCGCCGTCACCGCCATTTCAAAGGCGAAGTAAGGCACGGTGAAGCCCACGGTCTTGGCGCGCTCCAACGTGTCGGAGGTGGAGGCGACACCCACATCGACACGACCGGACATCAGCGCAGGGATACGTTCCGGGAAAGGAGTCTCTACGATCTCGGCCTCGACACCGAGAGCGGCAGCCAGATCGTTACAGTAATCCACGTCAAAACCGATCGGCTCGTTGTTTTCGTCGCGCATCCCCATCGGCGGAAAGTCCAGAACGACGGCGCAGCGCAGCTTGCCGGACGAGATCACGTCATCAAGCTTGTCTGCCTGAGCGGCCGTCCCCGCGACGGCGGTAACGGCAAGCAAAGCGGCGGGCAAAGTAAATTTATTCATGGGTCTTCAACCTCTCCTGAGTGGGTTTTCTGGCCCCCACATTTGCTGCGGGGATTATTCTTTTTGATATTATTTTTCATATAAGAAAAAACTTAGTATGCAAATAATATTTTAGAAAAAAATATTTCCACCTGTCAGAGCGAAGCTCGAAAACAGACAGCTAAAACAAAACTGTAGGTGGTTTCTGGGGCGCCCAATGGCACAAGTCATCTCAAGCATCTGAGATGCATCACGTCGCGTCACCGCATTCCACAGCCCCGAAGAGGTCCGAGAATCACGCTGTGTGCCGCGAATAATTACGCTCTTTCGCCTTTGGACGTTTATGAATTGCTGCCCTAGTGGACAGCATAGACAAACAGACGCGATTTTTTGTCGTTGTCGTTGATGATGAAAAGCCTGTCACCCGCGGGGTTGAGCGCAATCCCTTCGGCGTTCTCGATCCGCCTCAGCGCCCCTCCATCATCCTTCCAAAGAAGCTCGAAGCGCTGAGCAGGCCCCTGCCCGCGCCTCCAGAAAAACGCGCTCTCACCCGTGTCACTTACGATCCAGAGCGCGTTCCGGCCCGCGTCGTAATCGAGTCCAGAAACATCCAGATGATGCTCTTTCACCCTCTCCACAACAAATCCATTCTCCGCCGAGAGCGGCTCGACCGATAGAATGTCAGTGAGGTCAGGAGACAGTTCAACGAGCACGCGGGGGCTGCGCTCATTGACAAGGAGCACGGCCCCAGTGGTCGCGTCAATGGTAATGCCTTCCGGCGAGAAACGTCCCTCCAGCAAATCCCGCACCTCGTCCGATGCGTTCTCAATCACCTTTTTCAGCGCGTATTTTTCGACATTTTCGGGCGTGTCGCGCGGGATCACATAGATGGCGGCCTGATCCTCGGAGAGCACAAGCAACCGTCCACGTTGCACATCCAAAGTCACGCCTTCCGGATCTTCGAGATGATCGATTACACCGATATCCTTCACCCTCTCTCCGCTCGCTGAGAGGCTATAGAAGCGATCGGTGTTGTCGCTGATGACGAGAAATTCCTCCGTCTCAGGATCAAAGACGAGGCCCGAGGGTTCTTCGAAATCCTCGTGATGCGCATAAATCTTCCAGCTTCCGAGAAATTCCAGCGCGACGGGGTCGCCCACGTCCTCGGACGCAACCGGAGACGCGATGCCGCCGACCAAAAACAACAACGCACATCGGATATAGCTCTGAACACACGCCATGACTTCGTTAATCGACGTGCCAATCGACAACGCCGCTTTTGCCGGTGGCCTGCATCTCTGTCATTTCTTCAATCAGAAGGTTTTGGGCACCGGGTTTGCGCGAAGATAGCGTGTAGCGCACCGTTGGCTTGAACTTTGCCTTAGTCACAGTGACAACCGAGAACCCCTTCTCCTCAAGCATCTTTGGCAGGTCACGCAGCAAACCGAGAGAGTTTTTCTTTTCCTCGAATTTTACTTCCAGTCCGAACAACTTTGTCTTGCCAAAAATCTGAAGCAAAAACCACGCCGCAATAGTCCCGATCATCGCCATGACCGGGAGGTCCAGCCCCACCGCAAGGCCGGCCAAGGATGTCACGACCAGTTGGCCCGTGTCCGCAATCGTGCTGGATTCCATCCGAAAGCGGAACAGCCCCCCAATGCCAAAGATCACGAAGCCGATCAGATAGCCGTGGTGCATGACAAGAAAGCCGGTCAGCATCCCGATCAGAGCAAAGAGAAACATGCCCTTTTGAAGCTCTCCGCCCAACACCTTTGACGGGACATCGCGATTGGCCGGGTGAAAGGCGAGAAGCGCCGTGAACACTGTCGTCTCCACAACGGCAAGCGCGAACTCAAGCACCTCTTTCCAATTCGTCAACTGGCTCCAACCGCGGGCGCGCACGTCGATCTCCGAAGGAATAACAAGCGGGCCATCCGGGCTCTGGGCCAGTGCCGGTGCGACGACCACAAGGGCCCCCAACACCCCCAGAAAAGCAAAGAAGTATATGCTCTGAAAGCGCCATGTGTTGGCTTTACGGTTCATGGTTTGCATTCTCTCTATCAGGCACGCAAACGGCCTAGTCCTGTTTCCAAGTCACATGCGGCAGAGACACATGGTCCAGCCGCTCAATTCTACGATGCGATGTTTCCAACGTGTGCGGAAGGCCCGAAATCTCGACGCGTTCTGAATAATCCGGCGCCTTAAAAGCACTGACCTCGATGTGGCCGTCCTCGGAGAACTCAAGAAGAGTAATCGCCTGAAAGCGTTCGCTCTCGGCGCCGATGAGGGCTCTTTTTCCGCTGCCCAGACAGGCCTGAGAAATCACTCCGAGATCGCCAACCGCGCCCGGATAGAAGGCATGATGGTGGCCGGAAAGGTGCAGATCCACATCCAGCTTTGACAGCAGGGCTTCGAAAACCGGATCGCCGATGATCTCTGTTTCGCGCCCAACAGCAAAGGGCCACAGGGGCAAGTGGCTGAAGACAACGCGACGCTCCGGCGTGCCCGACATGATGTCACTGACCCAACCCATTTGCTCCCCAGAGAGAGGGCCGACCGTCGTGACATCCACGGAAGCAAAGCGCACCCCTCCAAGATCGAACGCATAAGAAAACGGGTAGTTGGACCCTTTGACAAAGTCCAAATCCGGTTGATGCGCGATCCAGGTCTCGCCGTAGATCGCCCGCTCAAGCTCAAACCCGCCGTACGCCGATCCATCATGATTGCCGGGCGTCACCGCCAAAGGAATCTGCGCAGCCGTCAGCGGATCCGTCACCGCCTGATGAAAGCCCGCCCACATGGCGCGGACTTCGCGTTCACTCAGATGCGGCTTGCGTTGCCCCGCCACCATATCCCCGGTGGAGATCACAAGGTCGGGTTTCATTTCAACGATCCGGCTCACAGCGCGTGTGACCGATGAGGAATAATCAACGGAGCCATAGCTACCATTCAAGTCAGAGATCACCACAACTTTCAGACCGTCCGCCGCCCCAGCACTCGCGCATAGGATCAGGGAGACGATCGCCAGAAGTTTACGCACCATCACAAGAAACCTGTTCGGCGACAACCTGACCGGTTTCAAAGAAACGCTTCGGGTGAAGATCAAAGATCAGCTCGCCGCGCTCGCAGCTGTTGCGCAAAATATCGGTCGCAAGCGCAGTATTCTTGACGACTTGGCTCACCTGCCGCTCCGTCATACCAAGACTGGACGCCAGCCACTGATAGATCTCGCCCTGCGCCGTGAGATCAGCATTCAACGCGATCAGACGTCGATAAATGTCCGCATCGAAATGTCGGATTTTCTCCAGCATCTGGGTCGATTTCGCGAAGTTGGCATAGGCCACACGCCCGGCAGCGTCGTTGTCGTTGAGGTTCGTGCGACGGATCAGGATCGCCTCGGATGGAACAGTGCCATCAGCGGGCTCGTGATGGTTGGCTTTCTTATGTTTCAGCTCACCCTCTTCCACCCAATAGTAATAGGGCGTGAAATCAATATTCCCGATCCGGTCCTGTTGGCTGAAAATAAAGTCCAACAGAACAATTTCAGACACTTCGCGCATCCAATAGGCAACCTGATGCGCAGAGACGTCAGACCCCAAATCGCGATTGATCTGGCTATCTTTTCTGGCCTCGCTCAGACCATGAGCAATCGCCTGTTCCAGTGGAAGCATTGAGCGCAGCGCCAAAAAGGCGGGGGTTTCTTGAAAGTCAAAATTCTGACCTTTGCCCCAGCCGGATTTCCGTGTGCCGTTGACCTCTGACCCATAGCGATGACCGGGGCTGGTGAGAAGCACGCCGTAAATTTGTGTCCGGTCAGAGGTAAAGAGCTCATCCGTTGGCGAATAGGTCGACGGATTTTGCTCCGCGTTCACGAGATGCCGCCACCCTTCGTGGTTCATCCGACCCGTGTTCCCAGAAAGCGACAGCCCCGGGCGCGCCACTTCTTTGGACTGTTCCGCGGCATCCATACTGCGCCAAACCGCCACCGGGACCTTCACCGTCATGTCGAAATAGCGCGACAGATGGTAATAGAGCAGCGGCGCGGTCGAAAATGTGCCGCTGGTGCCCTCGGCATTCATCGTCACTTTGAATTTCGCGAGCGCATCCTTGGCCTGAGCGCTCGCCGACTTGCCCTCCCGGCAGGCATCTCGGTGGAAACGGTCGCGCGCGCCCGCGTAGGGCCCTTCGCTGATGTCATAGACCATCATGCCGGGGCTCGTGCTCCAGGTTTTCGGACAAAGCGCAACATTCGTGTGATAGAGGTCGATCTCACAAAAGGCCTCTTCTTCTTTCAGATCGTCCTTTGAATACTTCGCGCCGGGAAGCGATGCGATCCGCACGCATCGTTCCATAAGGCCGTTTGGGCTCGTGAAGGTCATCTCGGCACCGATCACGGCGTCCGAGGCCTGAGCGGTCATGGAGGAAAGCAGCAGAAAGGTTGAACTCAGAAGGGCCTTGGCGTGTGTCATAATCGGGCGTCTCTCTTATTTCGGACAAATAGCTGCGCGTTGTTCTTCGGAAATCGCGAGCGTTGGATCAAACGAGAAGTTTTCAAACTTCGCATCAATCCACGCGTCACAGCCGCCCGAACAGGGCGCGTCGTTGCGTGCGGTGTTCCAGTAGTCTTTCGCCCGGTCTTCGCTCCAACCACAGAACTGAACAAGCGCCATTGCGGACAGCGCGCCAGAGGCGTGGACGCCCCACATACAATGCACCAAAACCGGACCTTTTTCCGGCGTGACGATCGTGTCGTGGATCGCTTTCATGACATTTGCCGGCCGCGACGAACGCGCGGACTGATAGTCCAACGAGCCGGTGCTGCAAGAAGTCTCGCCATAAGATGTGTTCTTGCCGAAGTCTGCATAGAAAGCTGTCGAGAACCCATCCTGGCACAGCGTAGTCTTCTGAGACGACGACAGTCCGGTGCGGTCTTTGTCGCCGCCGGAGAAACCAGAGCGATAGAGAACGCCGCTCAAAACAGGGCGGAAAAACGCTGTACCTTCCGGTGCGCCATCTGTCGAACGGGCATAAAGCTCTTTTTCCGATGGACCGCCACTTCGAACAGTAAAATCAGCCGCATGTGCTGACGCGGCAACAAAGGCACTCAACACGAGGCCGAAAACGAGTTTCATTGAGCTTATCCCTTTCACAATTTTGAAGTGACGAAATGCACGCGTGTCTCCATTTTCATTGAGGTCGCGAAAGAGAGCGCAAGTCCAGACAATTTAGCTCTCTAAGGTGCTTCATTGTGTCCAATCTCTCTATTTCGCTCGCTATGGCACCACGCAGATGTTTCTTCGACTGGTAGTTTTAAAAGGGCCGATTGTGGAACGGCGAAAATATGCGAAATGATTTGGTTTCTTTGCTTTCGGTGAGATAAATTTCGGACGCTTCCCCCGCATTTCCGACACGGACGAACTGACGTCGACGCCTTTCACTGACCTTCACTACAGGACAGCGTCTCACGCCACTTTTATTCAGAACCGGCCCTTCTCTTGCTCGCCGTGACATTGCGGCTCGCGATCTCAAGGTATTCCGGTGTCACTTCGCGCGGCACGTCCTCATATCGGCAATAGGCATCAATATGTTGCAGCAAAAAGCGCGGGTGCGCGCCGGATGTGATGTGCTGTTTCTCTTCATATTCCTTGGTGAAGAAGTCGCCCACCACATCCGGCTTCCAGTCAAAAGCAAGGTCGCGGCACGCATCCTCGAAGATTTTCAGAAAATCCTCGCGGGTCGGACAGGGTACGTAAATCTTGAAATAGATGCGCCGCAGAGAGGCCCCGTCCCCAAGTTCTTCGGGGAACATGTTTGAAGAGAAAACCACCAACTGATCGAAGGGCACCATGAACTTGCGCCCGGTGTGCAGCGAGAGAATATCAAACCCCTTTTCAAGCGGGACGATCCAGCGGTTCAGAAACTCCTGTGGAGTGGAAACCTGACGTCCGAAGTCATCCAGCACGAACACACCGCAGAGCGCTTTAAAATGCATGGGCGCTTCGTAAAATCGTGAGGTGACGTCGAAAGAAAGGTCCAACATCGGCAGCGTCAACTCGCCCCCCGCGATCACGACAGGGCGGCGACAGGGCACCCAACGCGCATCGAGTGGTGGCATCTCGGGATCCTGCTCCACCACCTCATGCAATGTTTCATCGAAAAATTTGATGATCTGATTGCCGACCAGCATGGCGTAGGGGAAGTAGACCGTATCGCTGAACGCATCGCCCAACGCTTGCGCGAGCGATGTCTTTCCGTTCCCAGGCTCGCCATACAAAAGGACAGAGCGCCCGGAATTGGCGGCCGGACCGAGTTGTGCCATCATCCCTTTCGGCAAGACCAAATGCTTTGACGCTTCCACCAAATCGTCGCGATGGATTTCTTCGGTGTGGATGGACTGTTCCTTAATTTGCGCGGTGAACGCTTCAAGCGTCACCGGCGCAGGTCCCACATATTGCGAGGCCAGCATGGCTTCGATTGCCACTTTGCGACCTGCATCCGTCAGACTGTAGCGAATGTCGGATTTGATATCCGCACTCTCAAGCCCCTGCGCCTCCACCAGCAGAAGACGCGTCATCTCCTTAATCAGCAGGCGACAGATCAATTTGGACAGTTTGATCTCTTCGGCAATCAAAAGCGGCGTCAGCGTTCCCCGCTCATACATGACCTTCGCGACCAGATTGATGAGAAAACTCATGCTAAGCCCCGTCTCCTCTACGGTTTTGGGCGGCTCTGGATAATGAAATTTGGTCATGTCATGTCTTTCTCTGGTGAAGTCCTCATGCCTGTCTGGTTAACGCGGCGACAAGCCAACCATCATTTTCATGATCGTCATCAAGATCGGCACAAGCACGATGACGAGGTTGACCGGAAACATGAAAAGCGCCATCGGCATGAGCATCTTCACGGGCAAAGCATTGGCCTTTTCCTCCGCTCGGATCAGCCGCTGTTCGCGCATCTCAGAACTGAACACCCGTAGGGTATGGCTGATCGACGCGCCGAGTTCTTGCGACTGCTTGAACAAAACAGCAAGCGTGCGGGCCTCATCCACATTGATGCGTTTCGCAAAATTCATCAGGGCTTGATCAAGGGGCCGACCCGCTCGCGTTTCGAGGTTTACGATGGACAACTGCACGCCGAAATCCGGCGTAGTGACCAGAAACTCGCGCGTCACGCGATCGATTGCAGAATTGATCCCGAGCCCGGAATCGACACACACAAGCAGCAGATCCATAAAATCAGGAAAGAGCTTTCCGAACTCTCGCTGACGCTTCTTGGCCTTCTGTTCGAGCACATAAGAGCAAAGCACAAAAACGATCCCGCCGAGAGCGAGCGCGATGAACATATGTGCAAAAGACCCCGCGCCGACGAAGAGGATCGAAAAGGCGATGAAAGACGCGGTGATCACGCTCAGGCTCACAAGGATGCGGATGATGTTGAAAGTCCGCAGCGCCCTGGGAGAAAAATATCCCGCCTGCACAAGCCGCATCCGCAAGGAATTGGCCGGCTCATTTTTCACGACATCAAGATAGTAGCGGATGCTCTCATTGCCTGAGCCGAGATTCTTGTCGATCTGGTCTTCACGTTCTTGTCGGCCTTTACTCGCGCGCTCCATACGCTTGGAAACATCGCGACGACCGAGAATAAAGTCCGCGAGCACAAACACGCAGAGCAAGACTGCCACAAAAATCAGAATGAGGACTGTCGTTTCCGTTAGCATGTCGAGCTCCCAATCCGTTCAGAAATCAAAGTTCACCAAACGGCGTATGATGATCATTCCGAAGAAAATCATGATGAGACATCCGGTGACGACAAGTGTGCCGTAGCCGGATTCCCAAACCGGATCGAAATACTCGGGCACCAAGGCTCGGATCATGTAGTAAAGACCGAAGGGGAAGCCGAGCATGATCCAAGCGGTGATGCGGCCCTCTGCCGAAATCGCGAGGATTTTCCGCTTAATCATCAATCGGGCACGGATCATGCTGGAGAGGTTTTCCAGAATTTCCGAAAGATTGCCGCCCGTTCCCCGCTGAACGCTCACCGTTACCGTCAAAAGCTGAATCTCCGGCGCGCCCACGCGATCATAAAGTGCCATCATGCCCAATTCGAGATCCGCACCATAGGTCATCTGATCATGCAGAATGCCAAATTCCGACCCGATCGGATCCGGCATTTCTCTCGACACCAATGCGATCGCGGCGTTCAGAGGATGCCCTGCATTGAGGCTACGGACGATCACATCGATCGCCTCTGGAAGTTGACGTGTGAAGAGACGGATACGGCTCGCGCGCTTCACCCAGAGAATAAGCACGCCCAGCGCCACGGCGAAAACCAGCGAAAAGATGACTTGAGGAATGCCACTGAGCCCCAAGAACAACCCCGAAGCGAACAGCCCAAAAAGCGCAAAGAGGATCAGATAGGAAATCTGCCGGACATTCGAGATTTCGAGCCCTGTCTGGCCGATGAATTTCCGATGGATTGCGGAGAAGGAACTGAGGTCCGTTCCCTCGCCCAACCCGCGGCGTTTGAGAAGTTCCTGAAACGCATCCGGGCCGTCCACGCGCTGTTTGACAGCCTCCAAACGGTTGGCAACCTCTTTGCGGGACGAAAGACGGCGCATCAAGATACGCAACACGGTTTCGACCAATAGCAGCGCCGCGATAAAAATCAGTCCATAGAGAAAGATCAATCTGTCGTTCATGCAGGTGTCGCCTTGGATGGATCAAAGGTTTCGCTCGGAAGATTGAGGCCCATCGTCTCCAACTCTTCGTAAAAGGTTGGGCGAATGCCCGTGGGACGGAATTCTCCCAAAATCATGCCGTCGTCGGTCACGCCAAGACGTTTGAATTTGGCGAGTTCCTGAAGCTGGATGATGTCGCCTTCCATCCCTGTAATCTCGGAAATCGAAGTCACGCGCCGCGTGCCGTCGCGCAAACGCGACAGTTGGACGATCAATTGAACCGCCGACGAAATCTGAGAGCGGATGGCTGTTTGTGACATCGGCATCCCCGCCATACCTACCATTTGCTCGATCCGGCTGATCCCGTCGCGAGGGCTGTTGGCGTGCACCGTCGACATCGACCCCTCGTGGCCGGTGTTCATCGCCTGAAGCATGTCAAACGCCTCGCCGCCACGCACCTCGCCGACGATGATGCGGTCAGGGCGCATCCGCAGGGCGTTTTTGACGAGATCGCGCTGCATGATCTCATGCCGGCCATCGACCGTCGGCGGGCGAGTTTCGAGACGCACGACATGGGGCTGCTGAAGCTGAAGCTCTGCCGCGTCCTCAATCGTGACCAGACGTTCCTGAAACGGAATGTAGGAAGACAAGGCGTTGAGCATTGTCGTTTTCCCCGACCCCGTGCCGCCCGAAATGATCATTGAGATCTTGGCCTCGGCACAGGCCGCCAAGAGATCAGCCATGCCTTGGGACAGGGCTTTGTTCTCGACGAGTTTGTCGAGAGAATAGGGACGCTTGGCAAATTTCCGGATCGAGACTTGCGGCCCGTCCACGGCGACAGGCCGGATCGCGACGTTGACACGTGAGCCGTCCTGCAGACGGGCATCCACCAGCGGAGAGCTTTCGTCAACGCGACGCCCGACGGAGGCGACCACCTTGTTGATGATGCGCATCAGGTGGTCTTCATCCTTGAAGCGCACATTCGTTTTTTCCAAAACCCCGCCGCGTTCAATGAAGACGCTGCCGGAACCGACGACAAGAATATCGGCGATGCTGTCATCGTCCAAAAGCGGCTCGAGCGGCCCCAGACCGAGCATCTCGTCGGCGATGTCGTTGATCAGCCCTTCAAGCTCGCTGCCGCTGAGGGGAAAGCTGTTGGCCTTTGCATAGTCGCGCACCAGAGGGCGCAATTCATCGTGCAACTCGTCCTCTTCCATCGTGTCGAGGATCGAAAGGTTGATCTTGTCGATCAGGAAACGGTGCAATTCAACACGTTCGTTGACGAAATCACGCAACTCCGTCTGCGCCGGTTTCGCATGCGCCGAAGGTTTCTCGACGGAAGGTTTCTCCTGCAACGTCGAAGGCGTCTCTGCGCCCTCTGGCGTCTCGACATTTTTCTTTGTGTAGAAGCGGCCTAACATGCGTGTCCCCCCTATTTCACAACGACCAGCGTGCCGGGTGAGACCTTTTCATAAAGGCTCATCACATCGGCGTTCGTCATCCGAAAGCATCCCGAAGTTTCATAATTCCCAATGGTTCCGGCATTGTTAGTGCCATGAATCCGGTAGAGCGTGTCCCGGCCGCCTGAGAACAGATAGAGTGCCCGCGCGCCGAGCGGATTATAGGGTCCCGGCGGGACATATTCCGGCAAAGAGGGATCGCGTTTGCGCATTGCGCCCGGCGGCGTCCAGCCCGGCCAAGTCGCCTTGCGCCCTACGACCGTCGCCCCTGTCCAGAGAAATCCATCGCGTCCGACAGAGATTTTGTAGCGCTCTGCCTTGCCTCCTCCCAAAAGCCGATGAAGCGTTTGATCCGCGTTGGAGATCACAATTGTGCCCGGCTTGAAGTCGTTGGGATACTCGACGATTTCCATGGTCTGGGGGCCATGATCGCGCGGGACGCGTTTCACGTTCTCGGCCCAGGAGACTGACGGGACCAAGACGCTGGCAACCGCCGCCGCAAGAAATCTTCGACGATCCGGGCGCAGCCTCGTCATGACGTCACCTTGGGCGCCATCTGCAGCTTTTCGAAAATTTTCGACAGCCGCCGTGAGAAGCCGTTGCGCGCGCGGATTTCCACCGGAAGGATGCCCCGATCAAGCGCTTCGCCAAGGATGTCTTTCTCTTCCGGAAGGAAGTAGTAGGGCACGCCTTCGAGCAGGGATTGCAACCGCTTCTTGCTGATGCGACTGCCAAAGAGTTGGCCGCTTTTCTTGTTGATGATTACATTCAGCGGGAATGTTTCGCCCCG
This sequence comes from Celeribacter sp. PS-C1, assembly GCF_019429625.1. GTDB lineage: Bacteria > Pseudomonadota > Alphaproteobacteria > Rhodobacterales > Rhodobacteraceae > Celeribacter. Next base: position 20,145 of record NZ_JAHXRW010000005.1, on the reverse strand, counting down.
CAGCTTCCGCACATGTTTGACCATATCGAGCGTATGTTTGAGCGCGGGCAGGTTAAGTTCTGTCACCAATGTGCAGGTGTTCACTGCGGACAGGACATCGTCACGCCACTCGGTTTCGTAATACGGAATATCCAGAATGGTGTGCGTGTGTTCCAACAACACAGCATCCAACATCCTCAGAACAAGCTCATAGCTGCTGATCTCAGTATTCAATCCCGGCTTTTTGAACGAGTAGAGATAGAACCCTCGACGATGCTTTTGCTGAACAAGGCGGATGAATTCGTCGTCGACCCGCTGCGGCGCACTGACGACCGAGCCAAGGTTGAATTCGTTGACCATATCCAGAGCGTAGGAACAGTTCCCTGTCGAGAAATCCAGATCGAACAGAGCGACATTGGAGTTTTTCTTGTTTTCCGACACGAACAGGTCCGCAAGGCTGACAGCGACGGTCGTCGCACCGGCGCCGCCTACAACCGACAACACCGCATGCACGCTGTTGTCCTGAATGCGCTTCACACGGAACGCGCCAATAATGGCGCTGTCAAGCGCATCGGCGGATACGGGCTTCGCGAGCCAGTCCTGCACATTGTGCTTGAGCAAAAGTCGGGTCTGATCCGCAGAGAGTTCGGTCGAGACGATCAGCACCGGCAGATCGGGTGTCGTGCCTCTGACATTGGTCAGGACTTGGATCTCTTCATGTCCCAAACTTTCTACATGCATCAAAAACAGATCGTAGGTCGACTGAGACAGCACCTTTTGCAGGTCCTCCTGCCGCACCATCTCGACCTTGCCTGTGGAACGGCTTTTCAGCGGTGCCAGAACATCGTTCTGATCCAAACCTTCGCCGTTGAACATCAAAATCTTTGCTTTAGATCCTTCTTGCATAGTCACCCTTCTGCCTCAGCAACTGTCTTTGCAGTCGTTTAGATCTTCACTCGTTATCGCTGCCGGATGCGCCGGAATGGGAATATTGCCCAAGGCCGGGATCAGACTATCGAGCAGGAAAAAGTCGAATGTCTGATCGACAACCTCGACGGTGACCGTCGAAATTTGGCCAAAGGGGCGTCCGACATAGCCGAGGCCCGACCTTTGATAGGTCACCTTCACGTTCTCGATGCCCAGAAACGGGGCGACGTCGCACATCCCGATCACTGAGTTTTCCGAAACCTCACCACAAATCCCATCGCCCCCGGTAAACAACCGCATCATGGCCGCAGGCGGATCGCATGCAGGTCCGTCCGCGCCGCAGGAGATCGACGGGGTCCCCGGGGGAACCGGCTCACCTTCGATGATTGTGCCGAAGTCGCCGCTCATCGTCGCATCGTATGCCACGTCCCCCACCAAGGGCGTCGAAACGGCCGCAAGTCGCGCCCCGATTTGGGTCGCTTTGACCGTCATATTCCACTGAAACATCAGGGCGCCGAACTCGAACATCGCGGCGAGCACGATCAGCACGATGGGCATGGCCAAAAGGCCTTCTACGAGGGAGATCCCTCGGCGGTCCTGCCAAAACCGCTTTATATGTCCCCTGACGCTCACCATCCGTAGTACCGCATTGTCGCCCAGTAACCGATCTCGATCGGAACGCAGATATCGTCGCGCCGCGGGCAAAAAACGGCATTAAAAAACGGCGATCCCTGATATTCGAAACGCCCCTCGACCTGGACGTAATCCCCAAGTCCCGGCGTGGGGTTCAACCCATCTTCTGCGGGCCAAAGCGTCAATTCGGAAGCCTCATCCCAGCCTGGCACACGAAACGGTCCGGATCCGTCAGGACGTCCATGAAAGGCAATATTGCGCGCGATCGTTGCATCACAGTTGTCGAATGCAGTGGGACTCACGGTGTGGCGGCACTTTGACCAATAGCGCGCAGCATCGCGCACACCGATCTGAAGCTGTTGACGCTGCCACATCAGGTTGCCGAATTCGAGAATACCAAAGGTAATCAGCGCAAGAACCGGCATTGCAACAAGCGTTTCGACCAGAATGGCACCCTCTTCATTCCGCCAAAAACGTTGTCGCACCCTCCTCAACATGTCAGTCAGCCCCCTATCCCTAACGTCCAGCCGGCCTCACGCCTCTCCAATCCATCCGCACACCACACGTCTCACAGATGCGAGGCTCAACTGCCGACATTTGTTGACGTGTTGTCCGCGTTGCTGGGCACCACTTCCATAATTGCAGTGTTCGCGTCCATCGCGTTCCCGGCACGCGTCGAAACACGATCCCAATTGTTCATGTATTCCGCAGCGCAGCCAGACAGGGCGGTCATCAACACCAGTCCGAGCAGAACCCGCTTATTTTTTCGTGATGACGCCATCTTCAAACTCCAGCTCAATGATATGGCCATAAACCCCGTTGACGCCGGCCCCATCCCGGTATCCACGGATCGTTTTCTTATCGACTTCGAGAAGGCCCATCAGAAACAATTCAACATCGTTCGAGGAACGCGTGCCGTCCAGCGGAGTCGCCATCGGCTCGCCCGGACGCGCAGGGCGCACGATGCGCGGCGTCACAAGGATCACCAGATCGGATTCACGTTTCTGGTAGCTCGTCGATTTGAAAAGCGCGCCCAGAATTGGCACTTGGCCCAGCCACGGCACCTGATCGACGCTGCGCGCATTGTTGGCTTGCAGCAGACCTGCGATCGCAAAACTCTGGCCGGAGCGCAGGGACACGGTGGTCTCGGCGCGGCGGGTGATGAAACCCGGCTCCCCGTTCACGTCGATCGATTCATCAATATCGCTGACCTCAGGTTTGATGCGCAGGCGGATCAGCTCGTTGTCGAGCACTTCCGGCCGGAAATTGAGACGCACACCAAAGGCGCGGTAGTCCGTCGAAACGGTCACGGTGCCCTCGACATCGTCCCGACTCGCCACGGCAATCGGAACCTCACCACCAGCCACGAAGTTTGCTTCCGTCCCGCTGGTTGTTACAAGTTTCGGGTTGGCCAAACGCCGCGCCAGACCTTTGCTTTCGAGCGCGTTGATGAGCAGATCGACCTGCATCCCGGACACTTCGAGAAGGCTGCCGATGGTGACGCCGAACGGGGCGTCCGACGGGATCGCGCCCGTATCCGTGTTGAAGGCGGTGTTGCCCGAAGCGTTCGAGCCATACATATCGACGCCGAGTTTGGTGCCGGAATTGCGCTCAACCTCGATGATCCGCACATCAAGTTCGACCTGCTGTTCGCCCTTCACACGCATCGCGTTGATCACCGGCTCATCGGTGTATTGGCTGGCGATTTGCAAGACACGTTCGGCATCGACGTTGTTCTTGACCTCACCGGACAACCGCACCCGGTTGTTCACGTTGGCCACATTCACATTGGCGGACGGAACCGCATCCCGGATCGACATCGCAAGATCGGAATAGTCGGAGCGCACCCGGACGTCGATGACCTCCAGCAAGTTCTTCTGTTCATCATAGAGAGAGATGTTCGTGACGCCGTTGCGCTTACTCTGAATATAGAGCGAGGTTTCCGTGAGTGGGAAAACATCGAGAACGTCGGTGTTGCCGATCAGAATGTCTTTGAATGGCCGATCCGTCTGGACATTCAAAGTGCGCCCGGACGCCAGTTCAATTGAACTGAAGACCCCGTCACCGATGGCGATAGATCGTGTTTCAGCGACCACTGATGTCGCCTGAAACATCAAGAAGGCAGCCAGCAAGAGATGCCGCCCAAGCCCTGAAACTTTCTTGAAGATGTTGTTTGTCATGTCCTGCCTGCCTCGTGCATTCTTTTGGTGCCCCCTTTTCGGGAACACCCTGTGTTATTCAGTTCCAGCTTCAGCGCGCGTGTCAACAGCCTGTATCATGTCGACATTCGCCGCGCTGCCCGCTTCACCTTGAGATGAAGCCCCGCGCAGAACCTTATATTCTTTTCTTGATCCATCGCGGATGACGCCGACACTCGTCCGTGTCTCAAAAGGGATTGTCGCCGAGACTGGAACAGCCTCTGATTGCGCCGAGAGAGCTGCATCCTGCTGAGCGCGCAATTCGGAAAGTGCCTGTAGCTGTTCTTCTAGTCGGTTCAACCGCTCCGTTTCCGCGGAGGTCTGCGTGTTCAATGCGGCTTCAATCAAGTCGTCAGCCACATCATCATCATTCAGATCAGCCGCCGTCACGCGCTCAATGCGTTCAATCTCCCCCGAACCTGCATTGCGCAGCGCAAGAGACAGAGTCCCGACATTGGACCCGAGCACGAGTTTCTGAGCTTCAGAGGTGCTGACCTCAAAGGTCACTGTGCGCACGACGCTGGGCTTGTCACGGCTATCATCCGCAGTTTGGTCAATGGCAATCACTCGCACGCCCTGGAGCAACACATCGACGAAAGCCGAGCCACCTCTGCCACGTGTGATCATCACATCGACCCGGTCTCCCGGCAAAACGAAGCCCGCCACCCCAAGCACATCATTGACCCGGATCGAGACTGCTTTCAGTCCCGGCGACAAAGCCGTCGAAAGTTTCGCGCGCTGGCCCGGAATCGTGATTTTAGAGGCGAGGACTGGTTCACCGAACGCAATTTGCGTCAGCGCGAACCGTTGTTGATCAACATTTTGACCGACGACGACGTCGGAAATCTTGGCAAATGCGCCCTCCGGGAACACATCGCTGCTCCATTCGATCTCACGCAGAATATTGGGCTCAATCTGCTCCCCAAAGGAAATGGCCTTATCCGCGACGACGATGGTCGCCTGCGCAGCTTTGACTTCCTGCTGGGCCTGCATCTCACGCTGAACGTCAGATTGAATCTGCAAGCGCTCCGAGCTTAGCCATCTTTGAGCGCCAAAAACTGCGCCGATCGCCAGGATCGCCGCAATAAGAAAGCTGGCCGCTGTCGTAAACCGCATCTCTTACCTCCCCCACCTCAGGGCACCAGCTGAAATCCTTGTCATTCCTTGGCTGGCCGTTTCACGACTTCAGAGCGTCGTGAATATTTTTCCTGTTGGGCGTGCGCACCGCCTGAGCGGTACACACAATTTCCTGTCAGGCGTCGCAGCAGAGGACGCCTTCTTGATCATCAGATCGAGCCAGAAGGCGCGTTGTCTTCGAGACCCTTGATCCAGTCTGCCCAACCTTGCCAGGCGATCCCGAGGCTGTCGCCAAATGCGATCACGGCGCCGATCACCACGGCAGTCAGTAAGCCGAGCAGGATCAGGTATTCCGTCAACGCAAGGCCGTCTTTTTCGGTCTTGAGACGCACAACAAGTTTAGTGATTAAGTCGAACATTTAGTCTTCTCCACTTTTTAACCTCCGACACATTAGACACAAACACAGGGTCAGAAGCGCAACGAGCGAGCCTTCTGAAATACGTGCATCAAAATGTTCGTGGTTCCCCCCACGAATGGAAGTTTCATCAACTCCATGTGATCAGCATGAGACGCGAAGATTCTTCTGTCAAATTTTTGGCGTATTTTCGCACCTATTAAGCCGCATTTAACGCAACAATATTCTCAAAGCAGTGAATGTGTTGCCATTTTTGCAACATTTTCTGTTTTGCCCTGAGAAAAGAGGCGACTTTACGATTCGTTAACCTTCCCATTCCCAGAGGCAGATTTCGGTCGATCAGGGCCATTGATTCGACGGATCACCGCACCAGAACAGCCTCTTTACGGATAAAGTTATCAAGCGTGCCATTGCCCCCATAGCCCGTGATATCGACGATCTCGATATCAATGGTGGCATCCACGCCAGGCGCAGTTTCCGTCATCGGACGGACCAAGAAGATGCTCGCATAGCTGTTGACCTCATAGGTGTTGGTGCCGCCACCTTCCGCAGCCTGCTCTCCACAATCCACGATGGCAGCAACCATCAGACGCCGATCAGGCGCACTGATCGGAGCGATCGCCTTTGGCTTGTCCTCGATCCCGCAATAAGGCGCGCCGCTCTCGCTTTCATCGCCGCCCGTTGCGCTGTCGCCCGGATGGCGCTCAGACACATCAACGACACCCGCGTCCAATTCCCAACGGTAAACTTCGTAACGAGATGCATGAGAGGCGCCGACAGCGGACACCTTTTCACTGAAGGCATTCGGAATAGAGGTCTTCAGGGTCGCCGCCTGAGCTGCTGTGAACCCGTAATTCTCCATCAGATAGTCCTCGATCGGCCAGTCCCCCGTGCCAATCGCAGCACCGGGGACCAATGAACCAGGCGCAGACATCGTATCGTTGTCCGGCAGGCCATAAACGAAATCATCGGTGCCGTTGGCGTCCCAGCCGGCGACCAAATCGTTGATATGATCGTCGCCAGGAGTACCATTGGGAGAGGCCGTAGACGGGTTCGGTCGCACACAATCGTTGATATTGGTGCCGTTCACCTTAGGCCGGATGCCTTTGCGCACGTTTTCAGCCGGAGCAATGACAAAGGACGCGGTGTCATTGTTCCAGTTGCTGAACGGACCTTCATACATGTCGAAACGCGTATTGACGCCCTGCGAGATCGAACTTGCGCCGCCGGGTTTCGTCTGGACCTTATCTGACGCAAAGCATTTCGGCACAGTGGATCCGGCAAAGAAGTCGCGAATGGCGTCCGCGCTTGAACTGCCATCAATTGACAAGAACCCGAAATTGCCGGGCGCCGCAGTCGACGAGCCTTTCGGGTGCAGCTTTACGATGCGACCATGCAGATCGCCATCGGCGAACCTCGTTTGCAGTTGCTCCCCCACATAGGTGCCCGATGAATCATATTCGAACGGGTTGCACATATAGAGAGGGGGGATATTGCACGTGGCCGATTTGGCCTGGGCCACCGCCACGGCACTGATCGAGATGCGCTCGCTACGGTTCGTGATCGGGTTCAAAAAGGCCGAGATCATGTCCTTTGACTTGGCCCTGACCCAGACGAATTTCGCTTTTGTCGGATCGCTTGTCGCTTCGTCGAAATCTATCGGGTCTTCGTCGCGCACGGGTATGTCTTCCAAAAAGACCACCGTGAATTCATTGCCAGCTTCATCTTTGTAATCGAGCCTGATCTCCATATCAGGGCCGCTTTTCCCGATCATGCTGACCGTGTTTGTCAGCGCGGCCATGGCCGTCTTTGCGCGGTCAATGGCATCGACACCGCCATCAAGCTCACCTGCGCCGGCCAGCGCGACGGCATCTGCTGCCGCAGACAAATCCGCATGGATATTATTGCCGCGCCCGATGTCGATTAGGATCAATCCGTAGCCGATGAAAATCGGCAACGCCAACAGAGACAACACCAATACAAAGCCACGTCTGTCTCTCCAAAAACGTCTCATCGCCACATTCCCCCTCTTACTCCCGCAGCAATCCTCTCTCAGAATGCAAATTTTCTCAAGATTAACTGAAAAACCGCCCTAAGATGGCCGGAGCTGCAGACAAAGTCATCACCACGCCATAGGGCAACACGCCCTCCGCTTTAAAAAAGCGAAACCGTGAAATGATATAATTGCTCGTGTCTTTGTATCGCGTGCTCAACTTCAGTCCGATCCAAAACAGAACCGAAAAGACGAGCAGCATCACGATGAAAACGATGGCCCATTCCATGCCCATCAACAGCCCAAGAACAAAGTAGAGTTTGACGTCCCCCGCCCCCATAGCCCGAAAAATCCACATCACGAGCGCCAAGAGAAAAAACAGCACCGCCATGAAGACATCAGTCGCCACAGACGGAAACCCCGAAAGGCCGGACCACAGAACATAAAGCCCGAGCAAGGCGACGATCGCCCAATTCTCTATGATCAAGTGTCTGAAATCATGAATACAAATATAGGTCAGCACTCCCATGATAGAGAGTGCTGAGATATATTCTAGAAGCTCAAGGCCAGACACACGCGTGTCTCTTAAATGCCGTTGAGATCGCCAGGGGCCCTGCGCGGATAGTTGATCGAATTGCGCAACAGCTCGAGATTATTGGCCGCGAATTCGTTCGACGGGTCCATCTCATAGGCAATCAGGAAATGTTGCCGCGCAACGGTCAGATTGCCGCGCAAAAGGTTCGAGTAGCCATAGTTATTATGGTACTGCAATGTATTGCCGATGATCGGGCGCAGCTTGCGATAGGCGACATCTGCTTTGTCGAACCGGCCCAACATGTCCGCTGATGCGGCATAGCCCAAAAGGGCCTCGGGATCATTCGGGGTCACATCCAACGCCTTGTCGAAAAGCGTGTAAGAGCGACCGAAGTTGCCCTCTTTGAACTGAACCTTTGCCGCAACCAGTTTATCGTCATCGCGATAATAGCTTCTGTTTGCGGTATCCATCACTGAACCAGACCCGTCATTGAAAGCGCCGTTTTCACACGCCACGAGTCCGAGAAGTCCGACGACCAAAAGAAATTTCTTCATGCCCTCCCCCTGTGTCCCCACACTGGCTTTGTCGCCAATTTTACATCCTATATTGAGAGTAACGGTTGCGTGAATGCAATCCACACTTTTTTCGCTTTCCCTGAATTTTCATCTCGAAACAGGGAAATTACCCGCAAATATGGGGCTTTCAGGCATCACAATGGCCCGTTCAATGCATGGACCAGATGGTCCTTTGAAGGTCGCTGTTGTTCTTGATCGCGCGGTTCAGCACGTCTAAACCTTCCAACTCGGCAAAGGTGAGGTCTTCAGACACCAAAGACTGGCCAAGCGCCGCCCGACCGTTTTCGATACGGTATCCTAGGAGTTCGAGAAGTGTGGGATAGATGTCGAACATGCTCCCCGAGCGCATGACTTCGCGTTGCCCCGCACCGAGTACGACCGAAAAATTCCGTCTTTCTTCGACCAACCGGAGTTGATCGGCCAAAGTATTTCGAAATGAGAGGTGGTCCGACGTCAGGAGAACAAGTGTGTCTTGCGCGATGCCGAGATCGTCAATCTTGGCCAGCAAGGCCTCGACATGAGCTGCGGTGCAGGCAATGGCTTCGGGAATGCGACTCTCACCTTCCGGCACGTCGCGGCACGTTTGGTCCAGAAAAGCATCGGGCCCGTGTGTCGCGATTGTCAGGGTAGACAGCAGGAAGGGGGCGTCTTGTCCTGCGAGATAGTCCAGTTCCTGGTGCACCCTCTCAAACAGCAAATCGTCATCCATGCCCCAGACATTCCTGCGCGTCTCATTTTCCCATCCTTCGTATGAGGTGAGGCCCATGACGCGCTGGTAGCCATGGCTTCGGAAAAAATCCCCCTTGGAGAAAATGGCGAGGTCTGAGCCATTGATGTAGCTCGCATTATAGCCTTCCGCGCTGAGAACATCCCCGAGACAGGTCAGGTCGCTCAGGAAATCCGTCGCGTCGGGAATGACATCGGTCTTATCGTGGATTTTCTTTGCGATACTGATCGCGCCCCGCGGCAGAAGCGGCACACCGCATTGCGTCGCAACCAACCCACCGGCCGTGAATCCCGTGCCATAGGCTTGCCCGATATTTCGGAACGAAATCCCCTGCTCTTCCAACGCGGCGAGGCTTTTAAACGCCTCCGCAGTCGCGTCCATGTCCCGATAGCTGCGCTCGATGCTCTCCAAATAGACGATGATCAGGTTTTTCTTTTTGAGAGGGCGCTCGAGAATGATGGGCCCACTGGCCACATCATCGGTTCTGATCAGAGCGTGCGCCGGATCGGGGACGATGCTTCGGAAGAAATAGTGCGGGATCGGGCTCACGCCCAGCAACAAGGTCGTGCAGGCCACAAGCGTCGGCACCCCGTGCCATATGTAGCGGACAAAAAGCCAAGCCCCGAAAACCAGTGCCCCGGCACGCAAAACATGCTGAAGAATTAAGGTTTGGAAGCCATCGAAGCCGACGGACACCATGGCACCAAGTTCATTCTCATTGATGGTCATCAGCAAACTGCCGACGTCCCGTGTCCCAAAAGCGTCTTTCATAAAGGAGAAAGGGACGGCCAAAGCCATCAGAAACAGGAAGACGAGAAAAATCACATGTAAGCGCTGCGTCTCCTGTCTGCCTTTCACCAGCAATGCGAGCGAAAGCACAGCTAGGTGGATCATCAGGATCGCGCCAAGCAAACTCATCACATTCGGACTGAGCCCGAAAACAGGGAACAGCTCACGTATAAATACAAGACCAAACGCGAGCGGCGTAAGGGCCAAACACAGTCTGCCCGCCCGCTTTAACCAAACATGCGCCACCGGAGCTCCTCATCCAGCTTGATATATAGTTCTCTTCACCGGCCTATTTTGACATAAAATTACGCAATAACAAGAATTCTATGAATTGTGTCGACACCGCAGCGCCCAGCGCTAGAACCGTGAGGTCTTCAGAGGACGCAAGAAGCAGTACAGCTCTCGGTCTCAAGCTTCGGCGACAACGACATTCGACACGTGCGGAAAACGCATGGCCGTGCCATCAAAGAGTTTGCCGAGCCCTGTCAAAAATGCGTCGATTGCGAGATCGATTTTGCTATCGGCCAATCCGGAAAGTTTATCTCCGGTATGCATGCCACCCATTGCCCCCGCCGCAAAGGCGCGAGCATCCGGGTGATGTAATTCCAGTGTGACTTCATCAACATCTATGGCCCGAAAGCCAGCGCCTTCGAAAAGATGTCGCAAAACCTCTTCGTCCGGCAAGCTGCAAATGGCGCGCACCGCCGCGCCTGCTCCCTCTCCGACATAGGCGTCGAGCGCGGACGCCTGCGCACGCAGCATGGGGTTGAGATCAAGACCTTTCTGAACGCAGAACACGACCCTGCCGCCCGGTTTCATAACGCGTCGCAACTCTTTGAGAGCCGCAGGACGGTCCGGGAAGAACTGTAAGGCCTGTTGGCAAAAAGCCACGTCAAAAGCATCATCATCGAAAGGCAGGGCAGCTGCATCGGCCTCGATCCATTGTGCTTTGATCCCGTCATCCGAGAACAGGGCACGCGCAACGCCCAGCATATCCGGGTTGTGATCCACACCCGTCAGGGCGCTTGGGACAAGGCCAGCCTCGGCGATCTGTCGCGAGACAACGCCGGTGCCGCATCCGAGATCGAGGACGCGCTCGCCCCCCTTCATATCGACCCGCCGGATAAGCTCTTTTGCCCAAGGCACGAAGATGGTTGGAACAAGCACGGATTGATAACGGCTGGCAAAGTTTTCCATGTTCTCTGGCTCCTCGTTTCTTTGGAGCGCGCCCCTAGGCATCACCATGTTAGAGCAGGACACTGACCCCTGCTGCGATCAGAACACCTCCGGTGAGAGGGGGGAGCCATTTCCATTCGGAGGACAGTTTTTCGATCCCGACATAGAGTGCGATCCCTGCGATCCAAAAGAGATTCATGACGCCGCCGACGAAAAGCAGGGCCATCAAGAACCAACAGCAGCCAAGGCAATACTGCCCGTTTTCCGCCCCCATCCGATATGCCCCGACAGCCCCAGGTTTCCAGTGATGCATCAGAAAAACCAAAGGGTTCTGACAATGGTGCAGGCACGCTTTTTTGAGCGGCGTGAACTGATAAGTCCCTGCGGCGATCAACACGCTGGATGCGACCGCGACATTCACGAGTTCCATCATACCGCTCAGGACACCGAGACGGGACAAGCCCCACTGCGAGAGGGTCGCAATGAGACTAAAAGCACCCCAAACTGCCAAATACCCAGACAGAAAGAACGCCACAGAGGCATATGGCGCAGCCTCGTTTTTATTCTTTCGCACCAAGCTGGCGTAAAGAAGGATCGTTGGGGCGGCGCTCGGGACCATCATGGCGATCATCATGATCCACCACATGAAGAAAACAAGCGCCGCATAACCCACACTCCAGTCCGCAGGCCGCATCATCATGTCAGGCATGCTGATCGACATGCCCGTCATTTTGAGAGACGACATTGGCATGCCGATGCCAAACACCGTGTAGAGTGCAGCAAGCACTACGATCATCGACAGAGCAATAATCACGATCATCTGGTCGCGTCGAAGTGTGATTTCTAGCAATGTCATGCGCCCACCCCTCTATGGATGAGATCAAAGGAAAGATCGAAGCCTCAAGCGGTCCATTCGAAGGGCGCGAAGTGCCCGTTTTTGGTACCGCTGCTATTGTCCCATTCGATACCGAAGGCATCAAATTTGCTCTTCTTCGCATGAGCCAACGCCAATCTCGAACTCACCGGATGGACGACATTTTCAATGATGATCGGCCCGCCATCCGGCAGACCACTGAGGGCAGCTTCGATTTCCTGCTCAATCAGCTCTCCGGCGCTCACCGCATATTTGGTCCCGTCTCCTTCAAAGCTGATGGCACGTCGTTCGATACCCGCCACTTCACCGATCAACGGCCCAAGGGCTTCCAACGGGCCGCCTTCGGCACCTGAGACGATTTCCGAAATCGCTTTCGCTTGAGCGTCACTCGCGGCTTCGTCGATGATGACGCCAACTTTCAAATTGCCGTCTATCATTGCGCCCGGTGAGTGGAGAACCACGATAACCGAAGTGCCGTCGAGCGAAATACCATCCTTATCCCCCTTGGTGATCTTCATCGCGATCGCCGCCTTGCACTCCCCTTCGGTCGGTGTCGCTGTAAGGTTCGATGTGATGCACGGACACAGGAAATCGCAGTTGCAGGTTTCCATATAGTCGCCTTCAATATGCCAATTGGTCATGTCACTTCTCCTCCCGAGAACACACTCCCATCATATCACATTTTGCACATTTAGAGGTCCTCGACCTAGGCCGCCCGGCAACATACCGGAAACATTCGATAAAACTTCGGGTCGCAGTCAGGCGGCAAGCGCTACGCCACGGCTTCAATGAGTCGCCTGTCGTTGGACTGCCGCGTCCAGAAATCCGCGTTTCAAAACGACGGAAAATGTGAAAATCGCCTGCTTGCCGTTGTCGTCAATGGGACAGTTTCGCGCGATCCGAAAAGACAGGAAGCCGGAACCAAACAGAGCCGCGCCGGTGAGGTATGGTTCCTATATGTCGCTAGACTTATGGAGCGCGTCGCGGCGCGCTCCATTGCATCGCTTCTGTCCCTCTCGGTCGATCAGAATGCCATCCGGAAATATTCAGGAAGGAAGCTATTGTCCATTTGCGCACCGCCGCAGAAGCCAATAACGGAATCGGTCGTTCCACGAATCTCCCCGCCGGCAATCAGCGAAATACCCGAAATCCCGACCGCGTCTGCTGTGAACACAATGTTTTCCCCTGCAATGATCTGGCCGCCGTAGGACTCGAAGCTCTGTGCGATTTTGACCGCTCCGTAGGTCAAGATCTGCGCGTCGTTGCCCGCCGCGCAATTGTCATCGCGTCCCAGCCGGAAATTTGAAGCTGCGGTTACAGCATATCCGTCCGCTTGGGTGTTGGTATTGGTCGATACGAGCACCATATTCTCAAACGCCTGATAGTCGTTAAGCTTGACCTGACAATTGGTGATCAGAATGCCATTGCGGAATGGTGTGTTGGTGCTCGACTTGACCTGAAGAAAATCAGACGGCTTCGTGCAGGTGACGTTATGGATACGCCCCTCCTCCCAAGCCATTTCAATCTGAGTCAATCCGGGTTCATCCGCCCCCAGGCACCCCTTGCCACTCAGCACACAGCTGATGTCCAAGACCTCGGAATTGGTGATGTAGCTGCGGTAGTAGTCGGAATTCTTATCCTGAAGCCCCGCGATAAATTCCTCGATCCGGCGCATCACATTCAACTCATACGCACCATCGCGCAACGCCTTTGAGAGGCCGGTGTTCGACGACGTCCCATCAGACGGCAGGACAATGTCATTTTTGTCGGGCATCGACACGATGACCCCGTCGTGAAACGTATTGTCATTGTTGAGTTCGACATAGGTATTCGCATGAATGCAAAAGCCGGGCGTATAGGTGTTGCCGGTTGTCACATCGACTTTGAGATCTGCCACAAATCCTTCGCGCATGCAGGTGGGCACATAGGTTTCAAAGACAGACTGCCAAGACACGTCCATCGACCAGATGCCGGCGAAACGCAGAAAATACATGCCCAGCGCATTGTTGCGTGCTGCGGCCTGCTGAACATCCACGAGCACGGCGTCGTCCTCGCCGGCTGACGCGGTAAAGCTTTTCTTTTCGGCATCCCATCGGCCAAACTGGATATCGCTGGTTTGAATGGAATTTCCATATTTTCCAGTGGGGAGCGCCATCTTCGCAACCGAAACCCCGATCGCCTTTGACTCGGCTTCCGAAAAATTTTGTCGCGAGATCAGAGCGGCATGAGCCGCGGAATCGCCAGCGACCTGAAGATGTGTCCGCGTCGACATAGCATGCATCACATCCAGGCCGAGTCCGGCAACGGCAATACAGGCGACAAGAAAGAAGAGACCGAGGATCGTGATCGACCCATCCGTGTTGCTCAGAAATTTAGAGTTGTGGGACAGGCGCATCGTCATACCTCCCAGTTTTCAATCATCATTTCCGAGCCGACACCGACCTGGAAAGAGGTTAAGGGTGTAAAGAGCCCCACCACTGCGAGCGCATCCGTAGGAATGAGCGCTCGTGTCGTAACGACACCGGCGACGATAGATGTATCAAGGCTATCAGGAGCCATTCCCATCGCCGTCAGGTCAGCCATGACCCGCGCTTCGAAGTCTGAAATCGAAGTATACGCGCCGATTGAGAGTTCCCTGTTCGCCTCTTGAATGACCTTGAGCGCACGCGCCTGCCCTTGGAAGATCATCGCCACGTCGACAAAGAACGTGATGAAAAATGCGAAAAATGGCAGCCACAGAACGGTTTCGATCGTGGCCGAACCGCTCTGGTCCCGAAGGAAGTTTTTTGGGCTCATACGTGTCATGATGTGGATACCACAGACGTAAAGGTTGATGGGTCCCAGCTCTCTCGGATGTGGGCCCCAGTGATCTCGATGTTCGCGTTCAGGAGCGCCTCGAAGTAGCCGAAGAGCTGAAATTGGCGCGCTGGAATGATGATTGAAGTCAGGACAACATCGTTGTTCGAAGTGGTGTCTACCGACAAGGTCGTGATGTTCAATGCCGTCAGCCTGGCAGCTATGTAGGCTTCAACTTCGCCATCCGTTTCCAATCTACCGATGGACATGTTCCGGTTCGCGTCCTGAAGCACGCGCAGAGCTTTTGCCTCCCCATGAAACATAGACGATGCATCAAAGAGGAGTGCCATAATGGCCAAAAAGAGCGGCAGGATTAAGACCGCCTCAACAGTCGCCGAACCATCATCAGCTCTGGCGAACCTTTTCATTGCGAGTTTGTAGGCTTCGAACATGACAGCGCACCTCAACGGGATTGTGTCAGAGGAACGCAAAAAAATGGCAATATTTGGGCCATTGTTTAAAATTGCTGGTCGATGCAGGACATGGGGAGAGGATTGTATCCGATACGTGGCTGGGGACCTCCGTTTCAGCGCCATTGAACCGAGCCTACGGTTTCATAAAAGCCTTGGTTCTCCAACTGCTTGGTTGATTTGGCATCGTCCATACAGACGCAACCGATCTTGATAATTGTCTACTCTTGAGCGCTTCACCCGCGCTACATTTCTAAGGTTTCAAAATATTTGAAACACCGAAATCTGGTTAGAATCGTCTGTGCGCTCACGGGACTTTCACCGCTCTAAGCGTCAACCACAGACCCGTGATTCCTACGGGATATACCGCATCATACAGAAACGCTCGTTTGGGACGCCTGCGTCCATTGCCCTTTCAACCACACTTTTAAGTTCTCTCCATTTGCTTTCACGGTGCTTCTACGAGGGACCGGGAGAGCGTTGAGACGCGATGTCACAACGGAACAAAACGCGCCGGATGCCGCGGAGCCGCGACCTCCATGAGCTTCAGAGGTCATGTGAGGAACGGTTGCAGAAGGCAAGGTGGTGTGTCCCGTTGACGTAGGATTGGGGCGGAAATCGACCTCCAAGCCGAACCTTAGTTTCAGGGGGAAGGGAATCTTCTGAAAGGGACCCGCCCCATTCTCATAGTGGTAGCTTTGGCGTCTTTCTTGCCAAGTGGGCGTTCAAAAAATAGTCGAAATGAAGTTTTGACCTCTCATTGCCGCATTTTTCGAGGCAAAACTTGCTAGAAATCGCTTCGCCATCTCTCTTGCATACAAGATTGACATGCAAGAGTGAGCGACAAGAGATGCCGAAAGGGATTGAAGCGACATTGCTTTCGGCCGTGGTCGAAGGCCGGATCAAACCAGGCCATCGCCTGTCGGAAAATCAACTCGCCGAAGCCTTTGGCGTATCACGCACCCTCGTCCGTGAGGCGCTGACGCGGCTTGAGGCGCGCAATATCGTCATGGTGAAACCGCGCAAAGGCTGGTTTGTTGTCGAACCTTCTGCGGAAGAGGCCGCTGAGGTCTACGCGACCCGCCGCATTCTCGAATACGGCTTCCTTATCAATTCAGCGCCTTTCACAGCGGCGCAAATCGCCGACCTGCAAGCCCATATCGACGAAGAACGCAAAGCGGTGGACGCGAGCGACAAGACGCGCCTCACCTATCTCATGGGCGATTTCCACGTCCGCATCGTCAAACAATCGGGCAATGCAACATTGGTCGAAACCATGCGCACATTGGCGGCCCGGACCAATCTCATCTCTCTGCGCTACCAATCCGAACACAATGCGCTGGCCTCGCACAAGGATCACGTCGAGATTTTCGAAGCCATCGCCCGCGGCGATATGAAAACCGCCGCCCGCCTGTCCTTTGAACATCTCGAAGATGTCGAAGCCGGGATCATGATCGACACATCGCCAGACGCGATCGAACTTCTCAAGAATACCCTCCGTCTCGATGAGGCGCCGAACGGTCGGGGTTAAACTGCGCTTCAACTTTTAACTATCAGGGGAATAACTATGATCACGAAACGCAATTTTCTGAAAGCCGGCGCTCTCGCCGCTGCCTTTTCTCTCTCCGCCACCGCCGTCTTCGCGGATGCTCTGGCCGACATCACGGCTGCGGGCAAAATCCGCGTGGCTGTGCCGCAAGACTTTCCGCCCTTCGGCTCCGTCGGCGCCGATATGAAACCGCAGGGCTACGACATCGACATGGCCAATCTGATCGGCGAAAAACTTGGCGTTGAGGTTGAGCTGGTGCCCGTGACCTCCGCGAACCGCATTCCTTATCTGCAAACCAACAAGGTCGACATCGTCATCTCCTCCATGGGCAAAAATGCCGAGCGTGACGCCGTGATCGACTTTTCCGACGCCTATGCGCCGTTCTACAATGGTGTCTTCGCGCCCTCCGATGTTGAGATTTCCGAGGCTGGCGATCTGTCCGGCAAGGTTGTCGGCGTGACCCGTGGCTCCATCGAGGACCTCGAACTGACCGAGATCGCGCCGGAAGACGCGACGCTCAAGCGCTATGAAGACAACAATGGCACGATTTCCGCCTTCCTCTCCGGCCAAGTCGAAGCCATCGCCACCGGCAACGTCGTCGCCGCCGCGATCATCGAACGCAACCCGCCGAAACGCCCGGAAATGAAATTCCTCGTGAAGAATTCGCCCTGCTACATCGGCTTCAACGAAGGTGAGCCGGAGTTGATGGCGAAGCTCAATGAAATCATCGCCGCCGCCAAAGCCGATGGTGAGCTGAACGCGATCAGCCAGCAGTGGCTGGGCCTCGACCTGCCCGCAGAGCTCTGATCCGGATCCCGCCCCGCCTCGCGCGGGGCGATCTTTTTCCATCATCGGGACACTTCATATGAATTACCAATTCAACTTCGAGTGGATTGGCACCTATTGGCCTGTCTTTCTGGCAGGCATATGGATGACCATCAAACTCATCGCCGTGGGCGGTGTTGTCGGCATTGCCGTGGGCACGTTTTGTGCCTGGGCAAGGTCTTTGGGGCCGAAATGGCTCGGCATCATCGTCGCCGTTTACGTCGAACTGATCCGCAACACGCCATTCCTCATTCAGCTCTTCTTCATCTTCTTCGGTCTGCCCGCTCTGGGGCTGCGCCTGACCGAAGTGCAGGCCGCCATGCTCGCTATGGTGATCAACCTCGGCGCTTATAGTGCGGAGATCATTCGTGCCGGGATCGAGGCCACGCCGAAAGGCCAGTTCGAGGCCGGGGCATCGCTCGCGATGTCGCCGATCCAGACCTTTCGCCACATCGTTCTGGTGCCTGCGTTACAAAAGATCTGGCCGGCGCTCGCCTCTCAGGTCGTGATCGTGATGCTCGGCTCCGCCGTCGTCAGCCAGATCGCCGTCGAAGACCTGACTTTCGCAGCCAACTTCACCCAGTCCCGCACCTTCCGCGCGTTTGAGGCCTATTTCGTCTCCACCGCGATCTACCTCGGCCTTGCGATCCTCTTGCGCTTTATCCTTATCCAGGTGGGTCATTCGATCTTCGCCACGAAACGGAGGGCCTCACGATGAGTCAGATCGGATTTTGGGACATTTTGACGAACCTGATCTTCGCCACCGGCTGGACGGTTCTCCTGTCGATCATCTCCTTCATTGGCGGTGGCATCCTCGGGCTGATCCTGCTCTTTGCACGGATCGGCAAGCGCAAATGGCTCCAGCAAGTCGTCAAAGTGTACACCGAGGTGTTTCAGGGCACGCCCTTGCTCATGCAGCTCTTCCTCGCCTTCTTCGGGCTTGGTCTCATGGGCATTAACGTCTCGCCCTTCCTCGCCGCCAGCGTCGCGCTGATCCTTTGGACCGCCGCCTTTCTCGTCGAGATTTGGCGCGGCTGCGTGACCGCCATTCCGAAAGGCCAATGGGAAGCTTCTGCCTCGCTCGGCATGACCTATGTCGAACAGATGCGCCACATCATCCTGCCACAAGCGCTCAAACTGTCGGTCCCGCCGACCGTAGGCTTTTCGGTTCAGGTGGTGAAAGGTACGGCGCTGACCTCGATCATCGGCTTCGTCGAAGTCACCAAGGCGGGCACGGTTCTGGCCAACGCCACCTTCCAGCCCTTCACCGTTTATGGCCTTGTGGCCCTGATTTATTTCGCTCTGTGTTACCCGTTGTCGCTGAGCGCACGGAAACTCGAAAGGAAACTCAATGCCGCTCATTGATATCGACGCCCTGCACAAAAGCTATGGCGAGACCGAGGTGCTAAAGGGCATCGATCTGCACATCAAAAAAGGCGAAGTCATCGCCCTGATCGGCAAATCCGGCTCCGGCAAATCGACGCTTCTACGTTGCATCAACGGCTTGGAAGAGATCAACAAGGGAGCTGTCTCTGTTGATGGGCAACAATTGGTCAACGACGAGATGCACCTGCGGAACCTGCGCCAAAAGGTCGGCATGATCTTTCAGCAATTTAACCTCTTTCCGCATAAAACCGCCGGTGAGAACGTGATGCTCGCGCAGCAGGTGGTCAAGAAGACCTCGAAGTCAGATGCCGAAGCCATGGCGCGCAAGATGCTTGACCGGGTGGGGCTTGGCGACAAGTTTGACAACTATCCCGATCAGCTTTCGGGTGGACAGCAACAGCGTGTGGCCATTGCCCGTGCGTTGGCGATGGAACCGATTGCGCTCCTATGCGATGAAGTAACCTCCGCTCTCGACCCGGAACTTGTGGGCGAAGTGCTCGAAGTGGTGCGCGAACTCGCCTCAGAGGGCATGACGTTGATCATGGTCACCCATGAGATGGCTTTTGCCCGCGATGTCTGTTCGCGTCTGGTGTTCATGCACCAAGGCCGCATCCACGAGATGGGCGCGCCTGAGGAGGTGTTCACCAACCCTCAAACCCCGGAACTGCGCAGCTTTATTGGGATGTCGCACTGACCCTTTCAGTCGTAGCACCGCGTGCGGCTTCCTTCTTAGAGTGTTTGCGGGCGCCGGCTTGAGTTCAAGTTGGCGCCCGCATGGTCTCGGAACCAGACAACAGTGGCCCAACTGGAGCGTCAGGCTAACGAAAAACCAGCGACATATTGGAACGTCGCCTTCTATATTCCGATGATTGCCAGATGTCTGGCGACGTTACGATTTCAACGGAAGTTCACAACTGGCGACTATTCGCTTTTGCATTGTGATCTCTCCCCTTTTCTTCGCGCGCTTTGCATTTCCGCCTCGGGAAAGAGGGTCGTCGCCACGGCAGCAGGCTCGTCAACGCTTCCATGAGGCGTTTAGCCGCGCAGAGATCCGCCCGAAGGCGGTATGTAGGTGTCTGATATATTTTGTTAATTTTGGTTGCGGGAGTAGGATTTGAACCTACGACCTTCAGGTTATGAGCCTGACGAGCTACCGGGCTGCTCCATCCCGCGACACTATGTTGTGCTACCGCCGATCGGGGACTTTAGCACGTGTTTGA
>NZ_JAHXRW010000040.1 GCF_019429625.1 Celeribacter sp. PS-C1 | reverse complement strand
CACAAGTCGCACTTACGCCTCGGACAGACACATTTATGCTGCGAGCTGTTTCTCCAGCCAGGCCATTGTTTCAGCCATGACACACGGCCCAACGCCGAAGGCCCGCTCAATCATGCGCTTCTCACCAATGGGATCGCGGGTCAAATTGTACGCCCGTCCCTGACCTTTTCGTAGCGCCCGCATCACCTCGAAACCTTTGATCGTGGCATAGGCAGTCTTCATCGTCTTGAACCCACGCACCGGTTTGATCAGCTGCTTGAGCTTGCCGTGATCAGCCTCAACGACGTTGTTCAGATACTTGACCTGACGGTGCTGAACGTCGCTTGCGCACTTACCCTCTTGCTTGAGTTCAGCCAGCGCAGCGCCATAGGTCGGCGCCTTGTCGGTGTTGATCACGCGCGGTTGCTCCCAACTTTTCAAGCCCTTCAACGCCTTGCCAAGAAAGCGCTTCGCAGCTTTCGTATTGCGCGTCGACGAAAGATAGAAATCGATCGTGTCCCCGAATTTGTCGACAGCCCGGTAGAGATAAGCCCATTTCCCGCGAACCTTGATATAGGTCTCATCCACTCGCCAGCTATTCGATCGAGGGTGCCGCCATTGCCAACGCATGCGCCTTTCGATCTCGGGGGAATAATGTTGAACCCAGCGATAGATCGTAGAGTGGTCAACCCGATGACCCCGTTCGGCCATCATCTCTTCCAGGTCACGATAGCTAACCCCATAGCGGCAGTACCAACGCACAGCCCAAAGCACGATTTCACCCCGGAAATGACGGCCTTTGAAG